>CAWHXP010000010.1:0-132840 GCA_963833425.1 uncultured Methanosarcinaceae archaeon
ATACACAAACCGAAAAATCTCATTTTTTGAAGTTAGGAATAAACTCTTTAAAAGGAATATTTGATATCGATTGCATCCGAAAGTCTTCAAGAATCTTCTCTAAAGCATGTTCTTTTGAAGAAACACTTGAAATTTTCCTATTTCTACCATATCTCCCATTATATTCGAGAGTCGAATCGATTATTCCTAGCTGGTCCAATTCATTTATAAGATCTGTTACCCATCTTTGTGTTAAAATATTAATATCAAGGGCAGAACATAGAAGCTGATAGACTTGATATATCGTTGATATGGTACACTTTTGTCCTGAATTCAAAGTGTAAATACAGGATATCAATACCGTCTTGGATTGTGTAGGCAATGTTTTTACAGTTTCTATTACTCTATCGATTTCTATCTTATCCTTTGCTTTTTTAACATCTGCTTCATTTATAATAGGGCTTTTTCGCATCTCGGCAATTTCTCCAGCTACACGCAAAACATCGATGGCTTTCCTTGCATCTCCATGTTCTTGAGCTCCGTAGGCAGCACAAAGAGGGATTACTGTTTCTTCAAGGACTCCTTCTTTAAAAGAAATTTCTGACCTGGCTTTAAGTATCTCACTTAACTGTTCAGCGTCATAAGGAGGTACAATTAACTCGTTCTCAGAAAGGACACTAATGAGATGGGCTGGAAACCGCTCACGGAGTTTTAAATCGTTAGTTATTCCAATAATGCAAGGTGTATTGCCCGAAGCTTCTGATTCTGTTCTGATGATACTATTGATTATTTGTGGGTTATCGGCTTTATCGATCTCGTCTAATAATATGATAACAATCCCAGAATAACAGTTAATGAGATGCTCAAAGTAAATGCTATGTTTTGATCTCGAGTTCCCTATTTTTTGCTTAGTTTCCCCTTCTGGAATGGGCAGGTCATCGTTAATTTTTTGCCATATTGCATTTTCAGTCTTCGATTTTTCGCAATTAACGTTGATCACACAAAGTTCTATGTCTCTGTTAGCCGCTTCTTTAATTACTTCTTCTAATACCCATTTTGAAAGAATTGTTTTTCCGGTTCCTGGCTTACCATAGATGAATATGTTATGAGGGGATATTTCTCTAAAAAGGTCCTTTAAGAATTCATAATACATTTTTATTTCGTTATCTCTTTGCTTAATATCGGAAATGCCACGAAGAGGGTAATTGGGCTTCAAAACATGCTTATTGACGAAAAGACTGTTCTCAAAGTCGAGTACATCAGATAGCGAGACAGATCCTGACAAAATATACACTCCGAAAATCTATCTACAATTTGCATGAGAATACTTTAAGCTTTCGATTTGTTCCAATGGGAATTCAAGTTCTTCTAATTATGTTCTCCATGAGAAGTGTAATACATATTAATAGGATGAAAGAGGAGTAAAAATAAAAAAATTAGAAGTAGATACTGTTGACAGTATACGAATCAACAGTATCGAACTTACTATATACAAAATATAAATATTTTGTACAGTGCATAAATAGTTTCATAAATTTATAAATTTATTATTAATATTTTTTTTGGATAGGTTACATTAAAAATAGATGGTTAGATGAAGGAGACAATAAAAGTGAAAGATAATCAAGCAAGCTTTACTGCAATGACGGTAGCCTACATGCGTGCCTATCATTCCATACATGCAACTCAAAAAATCTTTGACGACTTTCTGGCCTATGAGTTGATACCCGAGGAAAAAAGGGCACTAATTGAACAACATTTAATTGAACAAAATATGATCTATGATCAACCGTTGAATGATTTTACTTATACTGCATTGCAATCTGAGCAAACAATTACTCCAGAGTTATTAAGACAAGCAACCAGTAGATTGGAAGGCTTTTTCAATAGCTATGCACGGTATGCTGAAGACGCCTTAAAAAATGAAATCAAAAAAGGAGTAAAGCAGTACGTGATTCTTGGAGCAGGAATGGATACATTTGCATTCAGACAACCTGAAATGATGGAACATTTGGAAGTGTTTGAGGTTGATCACCCAGCTACACAAAAATTTAAACTTCATCGTCTTGCTGATTTGGGATGGAAACATCCAGCAAAATTACATTTTATTTCCATAGATTTCACGAAGGAAAGCCTGATAACAGCACTAACTAGCTCATCGTCTTATGACCCAAAAGTTAAAACATTCTTTAATTGGCTTGGTGTCACTTACTTCTTGACCCGAGATGAAGTATTCACAACATTTCGTTCTATCAGGGAAATTGCTCCTGCAAATGGCACTATTGTCTTCGATTATCTCGATACTGATGCATTTATTCCTGAGAAATCGTCTCCAGAAATGCAAAAATTTCTCCGGCAGCGTTCCTAAAAATAAGGGTTCCGTTGCGAAAAATTAAAAGAATATTCGTCGAAATAAGTGGCAGTTTAGAAATATATATGATGAATATTTAACAAATATATAATTCCTTATCTCTAGGCTTCGTAGAGTTTAGGAGCTTTTTTACTGCTTTCTGAGAAAATATTATGCAGAAATTATAATGTTAAAACCTGTGCATCAATAAAGTTATACATATTTAGATGCTATTGCAAAAAATCCTGCTTCGTAAAAACCAGTCTAAACTTTTAAAATTAGAAAAATTAATCAACTCATATCCGAAACAATGGTACATAAAGATAAGAATTGTAATAGTAAACTGCAGAAATATTATTTTTGCAACGGAACCAAATTATGTAAGTTGTTTCAGGATATGTTTAAATTATAACAATTAAATTATACCAGTATGGAAATCGCTTCCGAGCATAAAGAGTTATTTGAAAAAATTACTGCATTCCTGAAAAAAGAAGGAGCGACAAAAATATGGATTTTTGGCTCTTATGCAAGAGGAGAAGAAAAAACGGAGAGCGACGTAGATATTCTTGTGGAATTTTCCAGTACAAAAAGTCTGCTCACCATGGTTAGAATCGAAAGAGAGCTGTCAGACTTTCTTGGAGTAAAAGTCGATTTACTCACTGAAGCTTCAATTAGCTCGTACCTTATTGATGAAATTAAAAACGATGCAAAAGTGATCTCGACATGAGAAAAAATGATTTGGTTTACCTCAATCACATTCTCAACTCTATCAAAAGAATTGAGGAATATACTCAAAATATGGATAAAAGAGATTTTCTGTCCAATCACCTGGTTCAAGATGGAACGATCAGACAAATTGAGATCATAGGGGAAGCTACTAAGAATTTATCTAAAGATTTCAGGGAGAAATATTCTCAAATTCCTTGGAGCGATATTGCAGGTATGAGAGACAGGTTAATTCACCACTATTTTGGAGTTGACCTTCAGGCCGTCTGGAGCACTGTAAAAATCGATATCCCAGATTTTAAAGATGATATTTTAGCTATACTCGATGTTTTGAGATTCGAAAACTAAAATACTCTTAATGAGTTATATTTTTTATTATGTTTATTGTGCATAGATTTTGCTATAAAACCTGTGTATATTTTCCAGAATATAATTCAATATTTTTAATATTTGTTTTTATATATTATAAATAATTCACGTAATAGTATCAATGATATCTTTGGACAGGCCAATAGACCACCTAAAGATATTGCAACATTAAAAATAAGTAAAAATATTATATGCCTGTTATTGTGTAAGTCTTAACCAAAAAAAAATAAAATTAAAGAGATATCCATTTATTCTCAAAAAGAGAAAAATTGTAGTGCTCATTGGATGCCTGGATAGTTATATTAAACCTGTTGCCTTCAAGTTAAGCAGAAAATATTGATTTATCACTTGATCCAACAGAAAACTAATTAAATAAATGATCCCGGAGTTTTGAAATGTTTCAGTATTTATTGTTAAAATCCATCACTTATTTCATTTTTGGAATATCATACACATAAATTTTATAATTTCTAAATTCAAGTATTTTTTTTGGCGGATTTTTATGCACAAAATTCTCATTTTCTTCTTTTTGGAACTGGCTTTGTATAATGAAAAAGTTTCCACTGGTCTTAGGTAATTCTGTAAACCATCTTTCGCATGAGAGCCACATATAAGGCTTTATCATTGCATTTCTACTTGATAGGCTTTCATTTCTTTCAATTGTGTATGGATTGTGTCTAAAATGAAATTTGATAGGCCTAATAATGATTTTTTCTTTGGATAGATAAGTTATGATGTTGGAGTCCCAATAGTTACCATTGTTATTCTTTATATGCTGCTCCTAGCGCTACTTGTTGGGGTGATACACATTCTTATGAATCTCAAATTACTTTTATTTGTGACCCAAGGGGGCGGCTTTAGTCAAATAGTATCAAGTATCCTAACGGTTTTTGTTCTTATCGACCTTTTCAAAATTTTTACTGATTTTCGCAAACATGAGGAAATAAGAATTATATATGTAACCGATGCTACAATTTTAATAGTCTTGCGTGAAATTGCGGCTACGGTATATGCTCAAAGATCTGATTTTCAAGTTATTATAGGTCTCTCGATATTGCTGCTGATATTGGGGATAACCAAGGCTCTAGCTACTAAATATCCACATAAACAATGATTTTTCACTTAATCTGTAGTAAATGATGTATTGGCTCTCTAAGTATAATTGTAGCCGAAGTTATCAAAATCGCCACATGGGTTTTAGCTCCAGATACTTCGATAGCCTTTTGATTCAAAACAGTTTGTAAGTGAAGTGCTTGAGCTTCAAGCTGATGATTCTTTACTCTCATTTGCTCTTGTATGTCAGCCAATTGGCTCTGAAGGCTCCCAATTGGTTCATCTTTCTCTTCCAATAATCTCTGTATGATTAAATATTTGCTCTCAAATCTACTAGTTCCACTGGTTTAGGTGCATCTTGTAAGGCACTATTAAATCGCTCTAATTCATTTTTCAGGCTGCCATTTTCTGCTAGCAAATTTGTGTAGTTTGCCATAATAGTGCTAGTTTCATTCTGGCATTCACTATCATCTAATAACCGCTCAAAACCTTGGGCCATGCCAGATTTGGGGCTTGTTTATCCGATATTTACTACATTGATATACAAATCAATCGGCGCCTATACGCACAATTTACGCTTGTCTTCTGGCGTATACCAGCAATAATAAGGCACTTGTAAAAAATAATTCTAATTTGCTAGAAATTGTTCCAAAATGTTAGCACTATTTTTATACATACATTATTATAAAAAGTTAGTATTTCCTCAGTTTTGAATCCATATTTACCTTAAAATCAAGGCAGACCTGTAAAAATGCAGCGGTTTTGCTATATGAACCTATACAGTAGTAAAACCAATAAATCCTATTTTTTATGATCAAAAAGAATGGATATCAAGCAAATATATTGATTTTATCTGTATGTTTATGACACATTTTTGTATTTACTGGGCGCCAATTGACCAAATATCCATATTAAATATTAATTTAGAGATCGGCTCAATTAGTTGTGTGCTTGAAAGTCACTATTATTTTGATTTTTACTTTGGGCTCTTCAACAATTTTTGTATAAATTTGTGTAAGCCTATTCAGGGATCTTCAAAGTAGAATCCTTCTTTCATATACTCATCTAGGAATGCGAACACTTCACACATATTTTCAGCATTGTCGAATGATTCTGGGTCCCAGTGACCTGCTCCGTCAAGTAATGTAAGGATTACTTTATCCTGTCCTATTTTTTTTGCGATTGCAGCTGCAAGGTCAACAGATTGCTGCGTTGGAACTAGTGGATCCAACGTGCCGTGCTGAATTAAAAATGGGGGGCACTCTGAAGTTATATAAGTTGTGGGGTCTGCCTGTTTGCATAGGTCCGGTACCTTTGAAATATTTTGCCCTAAATATTGTGACGGAGGAGAAGCTTCGGTATTATAAATTGGAACCCCCTGTATTATATCCTGAATTCCGCTTTCCTTGAATTGTTTATCCATAATAGAGAAATTTGTAAAACCACACCAATCGACTACTGCTGTCACATTATCCGAAACGTTTGCGTTGCCGAGTGATGTATCATAGCAATTGTTTGTGCCGCCTGTTGTGCCTGCAAGGGCAGCAAGATTTCCACCTGCTGAAATGCCCCACAAAGCAATCTTGTTGGGATTTAAATTATATTGAACAGCATTAACTTTAATAAAACGAATAGCTGCTTTTGCATCATTTATCGCTGCTGGGAATTTAGCTTCACCACTCAAACGGTAATCAACAGGTACCACTGCATAACCATGATTTAAGCCCTGAAGCATCTGGGCTATATATTTTCTATTATTATTGCCTGCAGTAAATCCCCCACCATGAAATGCTATAATCACAGGTAAAGGACCTTGCCCTTCATTTGGCAGATATATATCAAGTTTTTGTGTCTCTGATTTAGTAGCATAAGCAATATCAGTGAATTTATTTTTAATGCTTGATGGCATTGATGTTCCATCCCAGCAATTGACTACACTTACTGTAATCGTCACGAATGCTATAAAAACGACTACCAATAAAATACTCAGTGTCCTTTTTGTTCTGTTTAATATCTGTTTTCCCACTTAAAGACTCCACAAAAGTGCATAAAGTAAACATTTATAAAATTAATTAGACTGTTGGCGAATACGATCTTAAGATTGTTGATATTTTAATTCGCTTGCCAGTAGTAGATGAAATACATAAATGCGATCATCAAATTTGGAAATCTAGCTAAAGTTCTTAAAGAAAATTGCGATTATAAACTCAGAAGCTATGTTCTATATTTGGATAATTAGCATTTAAAATAAATATTAGTCAATTGAATATTAAATAATATAATATATATAGAAATATATATACTAATCGTTATTCAGTAGCTTATTGACAAAAAGGTAGTTTATTGAAAGTTCTGTAAAATTAAAAAAGACATAGGTTAAATGCAGTCAATACCTAAAACATTCGAAAATTAGTGGTCCCTATGCTAAAATGCAACCTTCCACTGCATCGTTTTTCTATAAAACTTATGCATTAGTAAAAACAATATATTTGCATTAGTTGAAACAACATAAAGTCATTGTTAATATTCATTTGTTTTTGACTGTGAAATATTTTATGTGATGTTATTTTTCGTTTATAAACTATTTTTCGTATCAGTAATTTTAAATAACCAGGCTTATAAAAATAACCATCTCTAAGTATGTACATCATCAGTACATAAAAAGAGAATAGAATTTACAAAATCATATATTTATAAAAATAAACAGGAAGTGTATGTTTAATGGGAAAACAAATAGATAACGGAACAAAAAAGATAATAGGTATTCTCTTATCAGTCTTTTTCATAATATCAATGACATTAGCAACAGTAAACGCATTCATTACCAGCGTGGATTGTGTTTTTTAATAGCAGGAATATCTACAGCAATAAACACAGTGACTACTACAGAAATGACAACACTACTGCAAAACAGTATCTTGTATCAAATTCAGCAAATTTGGAGAGTAAACTATGGGAAAACAAACATTTGACCGAATAAAAAAGACGCTTGCTATTTTATTGGTAGTCCTATTTTTAATATCAGTAACATCCACGGCAGTGAATGCAGAAACAACTACATTAGGTAACAATACTACTACAACTAAGACAATTATGGGAAGTAACAACAATACTGCAGAGTTTTGTGACAATCCAAGCTGTAATTAAGGCCGTTATGGAAGGTACTGCAACGAAGACCATTATGGGAAGTAGCAACACTACTGCAACTACAACCGTTAAAGTAGGGAACAATACAACTGCAGAGTTTTTTACCGAGCCAGGCTGTGGTTAATCCAAATTAACAGTATAAGTAACAGCTTCATCTGTAACCACAGAGACCACTACAGTAGCCAATGATGGTTAATATATGAAATCAAAATTTCTTATCTTTTTATTGATCATTTAGCTTGCTGAGAATGCTTATTTTGTCTTGTTTGAAGAACAGCCTTCCATTGAAAAAAGACATGGCCAAGAAAATCCCACAGGCATAAAGGGATTAGCTACTCTCCAGGGACCTACCGTCTTCAAGGCCGAAAAATCAGATTCAACAGTTCCTGGAGAAGGTGCTCTATATAATATCTCTGTTGAAATCCAGCCAGGAAAGGGCCGTGTGCTCGTCCAGACAACTCCACTAACAGGTATAGGTTTCCAGGAAGCAGAGAACACTGCAGTCTTATTAGCTGAGACCATAACCGGGAAATCACTGTCAAGAAGTGACATTATATTCAGCATCGACGCTAACGATCAAATTTCGCGTGTTGAAGGTCCCAGTGCAGGTGTTCCCCTGACTCTTCTTGCGATTTCAGCAATCAATAGCAATACAAAACTTAATGACAGCATCACTCTTACAGGCACTATTGATAGCAATGGCAACATTGGTAAGGTAGGCGGAATTCTCGGAAAAGCCAAGGTAGCAAAAGCTGGGGGGAAAACACTATTCTTAATTCCCAGAAACGACAGCGAGCTTGTTATACACACATACTTAAAAAGTAATTTCGGTGGTCTTACTATTGTTGAGAGAGCATCGGAAATTGTGGATGCTAAAGAATATATAGAGAAAAATGAGGCATCAGAGTCGAATACGTAGATACAATTGACGATGTGTTGAATTACGAAAAATAAGGTTGATAAATTATAGACATCTATACAATTGTGCTACAATCCTTCTTTTAAAATTAAATTGGAAAAGTTCCATACATAGTTTTTGTAATTAAATCTATGCATAAATGAAATCAATAGAAACATAAGCTTTGTCAGTAAAACTATTGACTCTGCATCCTACTTTTTGCGGTGAAAGAAAAGATAACTTTGGAAATTCCATGGTCGTTTTGGATTAAAGCCAGAAAGATTAGAGATGTATAGCATAACCATAAAGGTAGAAGAACATTATACGCTAAAAATATTAAATATTTTAGGAACTTAGTATAACTTACGTTCTCATCTGCTACTACATAGCAACGATCTATTCCACAAAAATTATCCATCAAACGCTGTATAAAAATTTATTATATATGGTAAAAAAATAAAATCAAAAAAATGTAACTAGTGGGTCCATTATAGAATCCCTTCCATGTAAGATTGTGCCTTTAGGAACTTCAATAATTTTTCAGGTGAGAACGCAATTACCCCACTATTTTTTAAAATTAACGAATGAACGGATATTAATAACTTTCTAACTTGGTTTATTATTTTTATTTGTTGTCTGATATTTGATGTATATATTTTGTGCTAAAATCTCTGAATTTCCTAAGTTCCATCTGAAATAGAAATCACTGTTGATCTATTACTCATGGAACTTATGGAGCTCATGGAACATCTGAAAATAATGTAACTAAACCCCAATCAAAAATTATAAAATAAGATAAATAATAATTAGATAGTAGTCAAAACTAGAAATATGAATAAACTAAATCAGAGACTAATTCCATACTCAGTAAATACCAAAAAAGAATTGTAAAATACAGAAATATATTTAGTATATTTTGATACCAATTAGGTATATAATTAATTAATTAATCTATTAAGTCTGATTGGTTTGTCAGAAATTGGATAATGTATTTGAAATAGTGTGATAAAATATAAAAGCCGGCGCCAGCACTGTACTATTACCTGCCATAACACTGTTACTGGCGCTACTTTTACCATTGCTGTGGATTACATTAACTGTTGTAGATGCCAAAGAAGCTACAACGAAAGCCACTTACATAAGGTCTGTTTTAAAGTTTCATTTATGTATAGTTTTTGTGTGTAAATCTCTGCATATCTCTCACTTTTCGCAGATGCACACAAAAATGCTACCTATTTTTTTCAATAGTCCTATTCTCACTGTTTAGAATTGGAAGTGCGGCCTATATCCTTATGATAACTTTGGAAAGAGTCGCCATGAAAATTCCAAGAATTAACCAACCAAGAGCCCCTTCAAGTGCGACCAATTTCTTGAAACTATCTCTAGGATACCAGTTATCATGGCTCATAAAAGTAAAACAGCCGAAGCTATAGTAAATTATATCCGTTAAGTATATCTTTTGATCCTGATCACGATCCCTTACAATACCAGGGTTCTTCAAAGCAAAAGGTAGTATTTTATTACTTTTTATATCCCAATATACATTTGCTGTTAAGCTTTTCAAACATATGGGATTTACATATATACCCGAAAATAAAAATATAACCGCAATACCAAAAAAAATAGTATATAATGGTTTTACCCCGAAACCACAGGTGAGCCAAGAAAGAAAATCCCACCAAAATTCAGAATCATTCCATTTTTCCTTTCTCAGTTTACTTTGTCGGTAGTTATAATATACGACATCTGCATCTGCGTATCGCCCCCGATCATTATAATATTTATAGAATTTTTGAAAATTCTTCCCATCCAAAATAAGTTTTTCAGATGTTTCCGGCCCTATGAACTCGGCAGCATCATTAAATTTCGCCAAAGTGAAGTCGGCAGAATTATTAAAAATCGCCCAACTAAAGTCGGAAGAATTATTAAAAGTCGCCCCTGAGAAGGAGACTGAATTTTTAAAAAATACATTTGACAAATTAAAAATGTCTTTAAAATTTTAGTTTGTTATTATGATATCGCTTTTAACAACACTTAAATGTTTTTTTAATCCAAGGGAAATAAGTAATTCTTTTGTGTTTCCGCGTCCCAAATATTTATTAAAATATGGACTGGGAACAGTTTCAAGTTTTATATTACTTATGTTTAATTTCCCAACTATGCTGCAGTTCACAAGATTTATGTCGTCACCATCAGCTATATGTTTTAAGATATCTTCTGCGTGAACTACTGTAGACACTAATAAGATAAACTGGTCATCCATCCATAGTTTTTTAAAGTCGGGATCTTTCTTTGCTTCTTCTTTACACAATGAGTTAAGCTCTATGACTCTTTTTAAGTTAAATATTACTTGTTCTTTGTTATCAATATGAGAATACAAACATGCACGATTGTACCAAGCATCTGAATGGTTTGGGTTAATTTCAATTGCTTTGTCATATGCCTTTAGTGCTTCGTCATGCTTATCTGATTCATCTAAAGCATTGCCTTTATGGATCCAAGTATTTGGATCCTTTGGATCAACTTCGGTGTATCCAGTTACCTGAACTACTGTAGACAGCACAGAAAATACCAGAGTTAGTAATAGGATATAAGAACCTAAAACTCCAGCTGTCATTTCTACACCAAGGTACTCTATATGTAAGCATAATTATTTATTTTTTGATGTCATCAATAATTTTGCTCATTGATGACTCGGAGACATTAATTATGTTATTCCCACATTTTTTTGAGTCACTTAGTAGTGATAATCTAAAAATCCTAGATGGTACTTTTACTATTGCAATAGTCACAGGAATACTTTATTATTTTGGTTATCTTTTGGAATTAAAAAATGTGGATAGATATGGAAAAAGACGACTATTTAAAGGATTTTTTTTTGTATTAACATTTGTTACTACTCCATGTATTGGATTTCATATTTTCATGAGAGTCACGTGTTTTGATTTTATTTAAACTCCCCATGATTCTAATCAACTTGTATATTGGTTTATTCAATATATATTGGTGATTATGCTATATATTTATGAATTTGGACAATTATCTCCAGAAGCAAAGAGAATTAAGGAGACAATTACAGCAAAAACTGATAAGGAAGTAACTGGTCATTTTACTTATATAAAAAAGAAACCAATAAAACATTTATTTACAATATTTTTACTATTCCTATTTTCGATGTTCACGATTTTTGTAAGTCTCTTCTATCTATTTGATTTAGAGTTAATGTCAATGACATTTTTAGTACTTTCTGTTATTGCTTTTGTGCTTCCTTTATATCTTAATGACTATGCAAAAGTTACCGTTTATTTGTCTGCAGAGAACAAGTCTCAGATTAACGGTTATTTGGTAATGAAAAGTGATGATGGTGTTAAAATTTACAATGATGAGAATAACACATTTATTGACTTAAAAAATAATAATATAATACTAATTGAGTCACAAATCGATGATGTATAAAATACAATTTTTCTCGCTTAGAAATGAAATAAATCAAGTAGTCTACCTTGCTTATAGAGAGAACTAACTAGCTAGTTAAGTTTGAGTAACTTTCTCATAGGATGTAGGGACAGCTTTGAGTAGAATTGCAGGATCAATTATGTAAATTGCATTCTCTACCATCTTAGAATACATAGTTTTTGTGCCAAAATCTCTGAATTTCCTAAGTTCTACCTGAAATAAAAAAAATATCGCTGATCTAATTACTCATGGAGCTTATGTGACTCATAGAACATCTAGAGCTCATGGAACACTTGGAACTAATTAACCCAAACACCCACCATAAATAGAAAATAAGAAATAATAATTATATAAATTTGGCATTGTACCAAAAGTTCTGTAAAGTGTGGTTGATTCTATATCTTTTTCTTCCCAATGACAAAAATAGGGATTCTCAGTTTGTTAGCAAAATGAGTTAAGCAGTTACGGAAAAAAGCTTAAGCGCATCGGGTTGATTATCTCACTAACTACACAAACAATTTATTATTATTGTTAATTTCATGTTGATAGATGTATTCTCCATGCATAATTTAAAAGGGTTGGTCACCTAATTTTCCAGGGCAATAATGATATTCCTTAAGGTAATCTCTATTGCTCTATTTCTTTTTTGAGTCTTTAGCTCAGTGATATTACTCCCATTTCAATATTTGATAATAAGTTTTTTAAAAAATTAAGAATTATAACTCTTACAAAAAGGATTAATTTTCAGGAGTGAGTAATCTGGAAAAATACCAAAAATTCGTTGAGATGGCTGTCAAGCTGGGCGCCCACGATGCTAAGATTATTAAGACAGATAGTATAGTCACAGCGGCGTGGACCAGATGGAAGTGCAGGTATGGATGTCCGGAGTATAACAAAAGCCTTTGCTGTCCGCCTAATTCACCTACACATCAAGAGACTCGGGAACTGGTAGATTGCTATGAATACGCGCTTTTAGTACATTTTTCGCCAAATATTGACAAAGCGACGGAAGACCTGCTAAATAGGATAAAGGTCATCACAAGGGACAGCACAACGGTCATCAACACGCTTGAGAGAGATATCTTCCTTGCTGGGTACTATAAGGCTTTTGCACTAAGCGGTGGTCACTGTCAGCTTTGCCCTGAATGCACGCTGAAGGATTGCAGGAATCCAAAGATTGCCAGACCATCGATGGAAAGTTGCGGTATAGACGTTTACAGCACGGTGAAGAATAACGGCTATCCTATCGAAGTATTGACGGATGTATCCGATATGATGAACATCTTTTGCCTTGTACTGATCGAATAACCGAGATATCCTGTATAATTTTTTCATCTTGGCTTTTTTTCATTAAAATAATATATTTCAGCTCTGTAGAATCCCTTTAAATTTGCCACAAATAACATAATTTCTTGTTTTTAGTGATGCACAGTTTTTGATATAAAACTTATGCAATAATCAAAGATAAAGTTTCTACAGCCTTTGAATTACGAAAATTTATTCTATTCTTTAATAAGTTGAGAATACATTTCCTTAATTTCCCATTTGAAGATAAAATGTCGCTGAGTGATTAACTCCAAAAATTATGGAACTTAAAAGTTGCCTACTTACAGGCAACTACTTAACTCTATGGCAGGATACCGACAGTGCAGTAAGGATAGCTTTGTATCTTTCATTCAAATATCTTCTTTTACTGTTTTTTTTCATAAATTGAAAGTTTTGCATACGAACCCCTATTTGTAATTGTTTATAATCATAATTTATTTTCAGTTCGAATAGATTAATATAGCATGTTGTTTTTCTATTGCTTGTTAGATTACTAAAATTCTATAGATTTTAGATCAGTATTTTATAGTTTTATAATATTGATTTAAAACTCGTGGTTTTTAGAATCTGACTTTATGAAAAAACGTAAGAAATAATTAAATTAAACTAGAAGTGAGAAATTAATGGTAGAACGTCATTCTATTGACATAAAACAAAATTCAAATGGTAGAGATAAAGCAATTAAAGAATTTAATAAGTTGTTTGAAAATTTCATTGAAAGAAGTGGTAACGTACGGGATTTAGAGAATTTTGAAATCCTTGGAACTGGAAAAATTGCTTTCAATAACACAGTTACTGCAAAAAGTGGTACCTATAACGGAAAGCTACAAGGACTATATACTCACAATCAACTTGATAAAAGAGTTAAAATCTTCTCTCAACTGAAGGAACCAGGAAACGAAGAATTTATAGAAAGTGCCCTTAACTTTGCTTGCAATATTCAATATGGAGATTTAAGGGCCCAGGCACTTTCCATTCTTGTTCCTATTCTGGATGGGTCAAAAAAAGTCGAATTTATAGAAAAGGTCCTTTATTTTACTTCAAATATTCAAGATGAAAACGAAAGGGCCCTTGTTCTATCTTCACTTGTCTATCATCTCAATGGGCATGACAAAGAAGAAATTATTGAACATATTTTGGATTTTTCTTCAAAAATTCAATATGATGATGCAAAGTTTCAGATTCTATCTTCTCTTATTCCGCACTTTGCTGGATCAAAAAATGAAGCAATTATGGATAAAGCCCTTGAGCTAGTATCCGGGTTTATATCTGAATATAAAAAAATAGAGTCGTTTTCTCTTCTTCTTCCATATATGGATAAGCAAAGAAAAGAAGAAATTCTAGAACAAGCCCTTGAATTAGCTTTTAATCTCAAAGGTAAGAGCATGATGGCACAAGCTATCTCAGCTATTATACCGGGTCTTGATAAATCCAAGAAAAAGGAAATTAGTGAGAAAATATTTTATCTTAAACGTATGGGTAGATGTACGTATCTTTACGATAGAGCCGCTGTTCTTCGCAAAAGAGCAGAGACGCTTTCTTCTCTGGCACAGTATTCGGATATCTCTTGCTAGATATCTTGACAAACCAGGAATTTTGGTGATAAGAGTAATCAGAGTGAAAGACTCAAATTAATTTTTTGCCAGAAAAATTTTATTCTGAAGCGTATAAAAATTCTGTAAAATATAACCGGAGATTAATCGATGGTTATAACAAAGCTTTTTTCTTATTTTTTTTCAATGTCCCATTGATGCACAGTTTTTGTGATAGAACATATGTATTGCCTTGGATATTACCAGCAATTATGATTAGTTCGTCATCTATAAATTTACATGCTTATTTTGAACTTTTTGCAACGAAACCTTTTGTTCAATATCCTAGCTGATAGCCAAGATAATTATTTATCCGATATACACACTTGTGTATTTGGTATGCATATGAAACAAGCTAGAATTAAAATGTCTGACCGAACCAATCAAGTTCTGAACATTGTTAAAGCAAAGTATAACCTTAAAGATAAGAGCGCAGCTATCGAATTAGTAGTAGCTAGATATGAAAGCGAAGTGCTCGAACCTGAATTAAAGCCTGAATATATCGAAAAAATGGAAAGGATTCATCAGGAAAAACCGGTTTTTATTGGTACTGTTGCCGAGTTGGACAAATTCATAGATGACTTGCCGGATGAAGATGATGACTGAGTACAAAGTAGCTGTTAATGCAAACATATTAAAAATTTTGAAAAAACTAAAGAAGAAAAATCGACAACTATACGAAGCTATTTTGAGAAAAGCAAGCGAAATAAGTGTTAAGCCACATCGATATAAAAATCTCAAGCACGAAAAAAGCGGATTAAGCAGAGTGCATATAGACCCTTTAGTTTTAACATTTTCGATAGATGATGAATCAAAAACCGTGTTGTTAGAAGATTTCGACCATCATGATTTGATCTACAAAAAGTGAACTACTTATTACAAATATTCATCTATGCATATGTTTTGCTATAAAACCAATCCACAGGTAAAAACGACAAATCATATTTTTATGAGAAAGATAAAAAGTGCCAGGAGCCAAAAAAAACGGTGGAGATCATGATAAATTTCGAAAAGACTGTTATCAAGAGGCCTTCCAGGCACTTAAAAACAGGAGTGCTTCTAATTTTCAACAGGTCACATGAAACATTGCTATTATCTTTCCCTCGCTTTCGTTCCACAGTTTTATCGCTTCCGGGGTGCGAAGGAGTTTTGCCTCAAGCCCTTTCTCCTCGAAAAACTCCTTTGCTTCTTTTGAGAGCTCAACGTAACCAGTCTGACCAGTTCCTATTATTATTTCATCTGCTCCTTTTTCATAGATGAATTTCGCCTCTGCAAGCGATATTTTATGGGATGTACCGTAGACTTCTTTAGAAAGCTTTTTCTTACGCTTTTCTATCTGCCCACTAATGCGGATAAGTATATCCTTTTCAAAATTATTTTCATTGACCGTAATCGAACCGAAACTGGTTGAGTTTATCTTCGGATTCATGGTTTTCTCTCCAAATATTTATCTTTTTCCATTGCTACTCTACTGTATCTGCTAATTTATACTCTTAATAAAATCTCACATAACCGAATTATCACGTTTTTATAGATAATATGACTTAGCATTATATAAGAATCAAGTACAATAAGCTTTATAGTTTAAGTGGGGTATTATATCTTCAAACTTTAATAAGTTTAATTTTTCGTTTCAACTGCAAAAGTCCTATTTGACCGTTGACAAGAATCGAATCTAAATAAGTATAAGCATAAAGGCTCCGTTGCAAAAAATTTGGCTTTCTTGCAAAATCATTAAAAATCATCACAATTCTGAAATTTAATTATTTTAATTCGAGCGAAAATGATACCTAAAGGTGAAAATTGTAGCGTCAAATTGCAGAAATAATATTTTTGCAACGGAATCCTGTGATCAACTTGAATTCCTCTTTCTATCATCATTTTCTTTAAATTTCTATAGCTCAATGGGTATTTTAAGTACCATCTTACATTCAATAGGATAATTTCTCCTTCATAATGCTTCCATTTAAAGGAATTAAATAGCATATTACTATCTTTGGTTTCCGTTTTATTCTATTGTATCATTAAAAAGGATTTTTTGCAACGGGACCCTTAATACATTCCCTGATAGTGGATTATATTTAAAGATTCCAGGTACTGTGCATTAAGATACGGAATCTTTAGCAGTCGCATCTAGCTGAGTACTGCCCTAAAAAAATCTTCAAAGGATTTGATGCTGTTAACAATATTTCATCTACAAATAAACTTTTTTAATTTTTTCTCAAAACAAGTTAATACTAAACATGTCAATAGAAGCCATTACTAACGTGCTGGAAGTTAAATCAGCTATGGCTAGTAAATGGTCGTTTTGTGTAGCGAAACAATGTGATTCCGATTATTTTAATGTTCATTTTTATAAAAAGATGAGGCAGGGCCGTGAAACGGAAAAGACTTGAAAAAGGGAAATTAAAGGTAGGACATGAGCCTGGAACTCTGATCCATATTGGTGAAAAAAAAGTAAAGATTGTGGAGTATAATAGCGAAAAAATTATAGAAAAGGAATTAAATAGTGTTGATGAGTGCTTGGCCTTTAAGAATCAACCAGGTACCAACTTATGGATAAATGTGGACGGGCTCGATCAAATAGAGATTATAGCAAAACTTGGGAATTATTTTGATATTCATCCCCTTATCCTTGAAGACATACTCAATACCGAGCAGAGGCCCAAGATGGAAGATTATGAATCTTATGCCTATATGGTTTTTAAAGTAATGTTCTTTGACATACTGAAGAAGGAGATCGTAATTGATCAGGTAAGTATCATCTTAGGTTACAATTACATTCTTTCTTTTCAGGAAAGAGAAATTAGCATTTTCGATCCCTTAAGAAATAGACTAAAAAATTCGTTTTCTCGCCTTCGAAAAAATGGAGTAGATTATCTCGCTTATAGCCTTATAGATTCTGCAATTGATAACTATTTCTTGATTCTCGAGCAATTGGGGGAGGAAATTGAAGACCTCGAGGAAGAATTGATAATACATCCAGTTCCTGAAACTCTCAAAACTATTCATAAATATAAAAGGGACATGATTATCCTTCGTAAATCTGTTTGGCCTCTTAGGGAGCTAATCAGTGGTATGCAGCAAATCGAATCGAAAATTATTAAGGCGACTACTCGAATTTACCTTAGGGATATCTATGATCACACCGTCCGGGTGATCGAGACAATCGAAGATTTTAGGGATATCTTGTCCTCAATGGTGGATATTCACCTCTCAAGCGTCAGCAATAGAATGAATGAAATCATGAAAGTTTTGACAGTCGTAGCCACTATCTTCATCCCTCTAACCTTTATAGTAGGGATTTATGGAATGAATTTCGAATACATGCCTGAACTCCATTGGCGCTGGGGCTATCCTGCGGTCATGCTGTTTATGGCATCACTAGGAATCAGTATGCTTATTTATTTTAAAAAGAAAAGATGGATTTGAATCTGCTTTTTCTTTTTAGCATTTTAAGATTTATACTTTCTAGGTATAAAATCGAGTACAATTAGCAAAGTAGTTTAAATTTGTATCTCTGACATCCATTGAACAAGCTTTAGCTTTTACTGTAATAAGCTCATTCAATACAAGTATTGATAATGGTACTGTTTTTTCAACGGTATATTTAATGCAGAGATTTTGTAATAAAAGCTATGTATAAATTAAAACTCTAAAAATAGAAGCTTTGTCAATCAAAATATTGGCTCTGGATTCTATTTTTTGTGATGAAGTAGAGTGATACAGAGCCAATAAGGATTCATAGATTTTTGGATACATTGTCCTAAGAGCAGAGTTGACTTTAAACTTGAATCTATTACAGGTGTCTATACTCACTGGTTAACAGGTCCATACATACTGGTTAGTATAAGGATTCCACACCCAGTCACAGTTAGCGTAGTAACGGCCATTGTTGTAGTGGTGACGCCAATGACTATTTCCCCCATCGTGGTAGCCATTGCGGCCCACCCCATGATCACCACGGTTACCATGATCACCAAGGCTACCATGATTACCATGGTCACCACGATCTCCACGCTCTGCACTAGCTGCTACAGCTGTCAACGATACTACAAAAAGGACGACTAGTATAACAGCCAGTCCCTTTTTCATTCTATCAAATGATTGTTTCAACATTTATTTCACTCCATTCATAGTGTTCAAATTAATAACATGTTAAAGTATGAGAATTTCAATAAATCTCTGATTTTAACAAGTCGCTTATCATGGACATTATAAGCACCCAGTCCAAAATGGAGATTTGTTGAAATATTTTCTAAATAATTTTTTTCCTTGTTTTACGAATACGAATATTTTCTTCATTGCTTTTTGTTTAATTTTTAAGCAGTTCTTTTGCTTCAGCTCTCCATTATATATGTTAGATCTTTGCCTGCTCAGCTATTCATGGGTATATTACTGCTAGCTCCGGTTTTCATAGGCATATTTTTGTTAGTTTCTATTTTCATAGGCATTTTTTTACCATTTCTGCCATTCATAGTTGAGTTTTTGTGATGGTGTTTAAAGAACTTGCCATGGTGGTGATGCTTGAAGATTTTAGTCTTCACATCTTTCATGATTACAATGGCTGTTTTCTTATCCTTAACCACGACGGGTCCTGCGCTTACTGCTGCAGCTGTCACGGACATTAAAAAACAAACTGCTAGCAAAATACCAAGTGTCTTTTTCATTTGTTTAAGCATCTTTTTATCTCCTATTTTAGTTATTTTTAAGAAAATTATTCACCAATCTACTTTTCATTGGCAGGTGTAATAAAGAACCAGAGTTCGATATGTATCTCTAAAATTGTTTTAATCATAATGACACTTGCCTATGGGTAGACATACATACCATATTATGATTAGTCTATAAGCTTACTTGCTGAAAGCTTTCTTATTCATAAAAATATTTTCCAGATAAAATAATTAATATTATGCTTTAAAAATTAAATTAAAACTTCTAGACCTGTGATAATTCTTCTTAAAAGTAATATAGAGTGAATTTTGCACAATACCAAGAAGAATATCGCCTATTTATAATACTAAGGCGGAAATCCCGGCAATATCATTTTCGTAATGGGCATGATATTCGTCATCATCACTACCATGACAACTACTACAATGATGTGTACTATCCTGACTAAGAAGGGGCACATAACCCTGTTATTCTCGCGTAGACTGGACCTACGTACCCGTAGTGGAATAACAACCTGTCGTAATACAACATATACTAGAACAATTATAACCCATTACAACCCAACCCACTACAGGAAAAATACTGAACGCATCAAACAGATCCCCTGAAATAGCTGATGGATTCTACTTTACTCATATAGAAAACTAACAAGTTCAGCTTGAATGACTTTTTCACATGATGCATAGCCAGGTTGAGTATAATTGCAGAATCAATGACTTTGATTGCATTCTCTCCCATCTCACATCTGAATAGTTTTCGTGTCTAAACCTAAGCATCTTATTTTAGACAAGTAATATTAAAAAACTGTATAAAGTATTGAACGAATTATTGCTTTGCAGGAGTATCTCCCTACCCAATTCATGATGAAATTTGATTTCCATAATGGTTAGTTTATTTAAAGTTCGGACACATACCAAGTAACCCATTATATTGCAAATGAACATTTGTTGGATACTAGATAATATGAGCAAAAAAATAATCAAGATTGGAATAGTAGCACTACTAATGCTAGTTATTTGTGGTTCAGTAGTCAATGCTTGGCCATGGAGCAATAACAACGACAAACAAAATAATAATATCAAATTTGATCAAAGCAAATTTGAGCAGTTACTTCAGGAAGGACAGTTTTCAGTTCAAGCAGGAGATAGTATTTCTGCACTCAAATATTACAGAGATGCAGCGAAAATGAATCCAACTGGACAAAACTTGCAACGATTAACTTATAATCTTGGAATATTATCTGAGCAGGCTGGAGATTATAATAATTCACTGAAATTTTATAATGTATCTATTGTAGCAGATCCAAATTCAAAGACATCAGATTTTCTTGTTCAGCATAGACGTGAATTAATGAGAAAATTAGGTCAATCAGACTAAGCATGTGATTTTAATTGAAAAATCATTCTGTAAAAGTTTAGATAGTATGTCCAAAATATAATTTTATTATACATTTTTGATATTCTGACCGCTGAACAAACATATAAAAAATGCGGAAGAATCTGATAGTAATTATCAGAACTTCCATTATATTTGTTTTATTTTTAGACGTTCAGGAAGCAGTTTAATGTTTAACCTTCTATCCTTCCGGATTGATGTTTGAATGTTGAGCCCTTGAATATACATAGTTTATTGCTATAAAATCTATGCATTAATTGAAGGTTCAATTTTAAAATTATTGTTATTGCTTTCCGGTATATTGCCTTTTGTTAGATTGTCTTGTACGTCAAGTGCATAAGTCCTATATACAGGTAAATTTTCACCAACTTTTAGTTGTGTCAGCAACATAGTATTAGCAATTTCTAGGCCCAGAATTGAATATCCTGCAGCGTTGAAGTGAGTATTATCAATATTGTATTCTGGTTTTATGCTCCATTTATCTGTCACCTGGTTATAAATACCAAGTTTGTCTCGAGCATCTACAATAGTTGCATTATATTTAATTGACAAAATTATAAGTTGCTCATTGATATAATTTACCTTAGCTGTTTTAGTGACATTTCCATATGTCCATGGAAGAATAAGAATTACAACCGGCTGTATACTGTTATTTATGCACTCAGAGAGCATGAACTTCCAGTTTTCGAGAATTGTTTCATTTGACGCCAATCCCAGTTCCACATCATTGACTCCACCTTCAAGTACTGCATATTTAGGATGTTGGTTTATTACATCTTTCTGGAAACGTGCTCTGATTTGTGAAGTTGTCTGGCCCCCGACACCCATATTCTGATATGAAAGTCCTGTAAATTTGCCAAAGTAATATTCGCATGAAGAATTGAGATTTGTTGTGTTGTTTGCTTCAAGGAATGAATAGTGTCCAGGGTGCCCTGCGCAAATAGAATCTCCGATGAATACTGATTCCGGAGCTTGCATTTTTACTAAAATTGGGTGAACCATGACTAATGTATTGCTTGCAGTCCAATTATAAGCAGTTCCATTATTGCCATTTGAAACCGGATCTGTCCCATAATTATACCTACAATTTCCTATTGTTGCACCATATATTGCATACGTGAATGCACCAGTTCCATCGATCGACTCGCCGACAAAATCGCCTTCTTGTGCATATGCGTTTGTTAAATTTATTGAATTGTTTCCATTTATTAACTGTGATGATAAATCTGGACTCTGATACACAAGATTATAAAATGTACCGTTTTGTCGCCATATATTTATTTTATATGAAGCAATTGCAGATTTATCAACTATGTTAAATTCAACTGATGTAATTTGTCCAGTTTGTCTAATCGCCGCATTATGATCTAGGTAAACAATTTGTGTATCCTTTTTTTCAGTATTTCCTAGGTTTGCGGTTCCTGTAACTAATGTTTTTCCATACATGTTTGTTTGGACGGATACATTGTTCACTATGTAAGAAAAATTTGGTACTGATATATTTATTTGCCCTGTGGGTGTCGGCGATAAAGAGTTATTCGTCACAATCGCTATATTTGTATTTTCCCCTGGCAGAACATTTAATGATGCTAAGACGCATCCAGCCAAAAAAAAGCAAAGGTAACTTGCAACTACGAAACTTCGAATTCTAATGTTATTCCACTCCTTAAATTGTAGCACCCACAACTTTTGATATCAGATCAAATTTGTATTGGTTTTAACCACAATTTGTTATCTTTCAATTTTTCCATTCATTTTTGCTTCAAAGATTATTAATGTTCTAATTCGTTTGCCACCGATAGATGAACTACGTGAATATGGTCATCAAATTTGGAAATCTAGTTAAAGTTCTTAAAAACAATTACAATTTAATTTTAAATAATATAATATATCGAGAAATATGTGTACTAATCTTTCTTCGGTAACCTATTCACAAAACGGCAGTCTACTTAATATTTTGTAAAATTAAAAAAGTCATAGGTCTGATATTGTCAATACTTTAAAACATTCAAAAATTGGTGGTCCCTATGCTAAGGTGCAACTTTTCAATGCACAGTTTTTTTATGAAAACTTCTGAATCAGTAAATATGGTAATTTTATACTAGGCAGTTGATACAGAACTAAATTTTCATGATAAAAGAAGGGATCATGCTTTAAGCAATAGGCTGACACTACTTTACAAAAATGCAAAGTTACATATTTATTATGAATTTTTGCAACATAACCGTTGGGAAAGAATACAATATTAAAGACTAAATGGGTGATATAATGGATAACTCATGGATTCCCTTGATAGCTTCAATTTCAGGTGGTATGTTGGCAGTTACTGGTGGATTAATGTCCCAGTTAGTAATAAATAATAAGCAAAATTCAGTTGAGAATAAAGTAAGAACTGCAAACAAATTGGAAGAAGCTGGGAGTTTAGCAAACCAAATACTGAAAAGTGGATACAGTTATCGTGCCGGAATAGCACAAATGATGTTAGATACTATGGACAAAGAATCTAAAGAATTCGGTGCTCAAAAAATTATAGAATCAAATATCGGAGTAGATATCGACTATTTTCTCTTATTAATAAAATTGTATGAACCTTCATTGTTGAAAGAAGCACATCGTCTAGCAGCAGCTGAAAAAGATATTGGGAAGTATACCTTAGGTTTATTAATCACAGCAATAGCCACAGGTTCTTTTGACCCACTTAAAGAATATGGGGGTGAAACTTCACAGATGTACCATAACTTAGAATCTTGTTTCAATATTTTCATGGGTAGTTTGCAACAGAAGTTTAGTACATATCGTTTGCCATAATCAATCAATAACTTGGTCCAGTGTTATAGTGTCATAAGGTAGAGTAAAAATTTGGTCTAAAGAAGCTTATCATTCTTATAAAGCAAAGAAAAGCTAAAGAGCCAAATTCGTCCATTTATCGGTTCTATACGATACATAGTTTTTGTGCGAAAAACTGTGCATCGATAAAATAATAAATTCAAATTAGTTACAATGATAAATTAAGAATCTAAACTACTATGGTTTTGATGAAGTCAAATATATTATCAATTATTTGGGATAATTCTATAATGTTGCAAATTTTTTTCAGATTTTTTAACTGCTCTCATACACTTATTTGCATGTTCATCTGAGATTTTTGCAACGGAACCTGAAAATATGCACAATGCTTAAACAAACCAAAGATGGATGCAACCTTCTTTGAGTTGTAAATATACTGCAACAATTATAAGCAAAGAATACTTATTATATAGAACTCATCTATCTCGACTACCTAAAAAAACAACCATCTTAAAGTTCATAAAAATTTGAAGGTAGATTTGATTTTGAAGTAAACGATTAGCAGTAGAATGAGAAAGGTTCAGTTAGTATTGAAATTGTTAAAAACATAATATCAACATATTTTAAAAATATTTTATTCAACTTTAAATTGTATATTCAAAAAATCTTATAGATTAAAGGAGACATATCCACATGCATGATTTAGCAGGAAAAGGACCAATAATACAGACTATAATGACTCAGACATGGGAGCTTCTGACTGAAGAACAGAAAAAGAAAATTACAGTAATGAGAATGGATAAAATAATAAAAATTTTGGAAATGAAAATATCTGGTATGGAAAAAATGATTGAAATGAAGAAAGAAACTATCGCTGATATTAAAAAAGCCCAGGAAATGTTCAAATAGTAAAATAAATTCAATAGAATATAATAAAGAATTGAGTTCTATATGAATTTTCTCAAATACTAAATTTCTATAATTATTCACAGCCTTGAAAGGCTCTTTTTTTGGATGAACAAAGCATTTTTTAAATTTTTAATATTATATGTCTTTTTTGATAGGCCTATGGCCTAAATCAAATATCAGAGAATGATATTAATGATCAACGTGAAGCATGATACTGAATTGTTAGCCGAAAAATATGACAAAGTAAGCAAATATCAATACATCAATGGGCTGGCTTTAGTAGAGAAGTTAAATATCTCAGCCAGACATAAGGTGTTGGACGTAGGCTGTGGTACAGGGCGTCTCACATTGAAACTGATAGATAAGGTTGACCATATTACGGGTATTGATCCTTCTCTCCAAAGAATTGAAATAGCTCATAGGAAACTCACTCAAATGAATCCCGGGAACGTAACTTTTGAGCTGGGAAGCAGTGATGACATCTGTCGCTACGGTGAAGACGTATTCGACGTTGTATACCTGAATGCAGTTTTTCACTGGATAAATGATAAAGAAGAAGCCCTGAATAATATTTACAGGGTATTAAAGCCCGGTGGAAGGCTTGGTATATGCACCGGTGATAAGGACCATCCGTTCACGGTAAAGATTATATTAAATGAAGTGCTAAGGAAAGCTGAAATCACTGATGAAGGCGCAGATTTCAGTGCTCCAGTAAATACAGTAGAGCTAGATTCACTGTTAAAAAAATCGGGTTTTAGGGTAATAAAAATAAAGCTAAAAAGAGACCCATGGTATTTCGAGACTCCTGCTAAATGTTTAGAATTCATCGAAGCTAGCTCCTTTGGGAATTTCCTGGGTAATATTCCGGTATCAGCACACGAAAAAGTAACGTCTGAAATTATGACAGAGCTGGAAAAATACCAGACTACAAAAGGCATAGAAAATGTTTCTCATACTTTGTTCGCACTTGCTGAAAAATCACTTGATAAATGTCATAAAAAGTCTTAATCAAGCTATTTATGTCTTATTTTGAAAATGAAAGTGCAAATGACTATATTTATTAAAATTGACGTTTATTTCTTTTTTTCTCCCGATATAAGTAATTATTACTCGCATTTTTAACAAAACAACTTGATAGCAATCAAAAGCACTTTTAATCACTTTATATAAGTTTTATTATAATATTAACAGCTCAATTAGCTTTGTTTCTTAAAGCTTATTTTTATTTAATTTCTCTTATTTTTAAAAGTAATTATTTATTAAAGGTAGTTAATTTGGGATTGGAAATCATTAAAAATACCTTTGTGGATTTTGAAATGATATATATATATATATAAAAACAATAAATAAAAAAGAAGGAGATAAAAAGATGATAAAACAAATGAAAAAGACGATTGGTATTTTGCTAGCAGTTTGTTTTTTAATGTCCGTGACTGCTGCAGCAGTAAGTGCAGTACCCAGTGTGGTTAAGGAGAAGAAAACCACTGCAGGAATAGGCGCAGGACCCGTTGTGGTTAAGGACAAGAAAACGGCTGTTTTAATATTTCAACATGTGAAGACTAAAATTTTCGGGCATCACCACCACAAGTTACATCGCCACCACAAGTTACATCACCACCACAAATTAACAAAAGCCGTAAAAGCCATGAAAGCTTTCGTGAATTCATGAAAGTTCAAAAAGCTATCATTCTAATACCATTGCTTAAAAATTAATCAAAAGTCTCTAAAGTGTTTTTGGTGGTATTCGGTGATATCTATAAGAAGACTTACAAAGCATATCTGCTTATGTCACCATGGATACCACAATAAACAACTTTTTGGGATGAATATTACTATTCCACTGCTAACTAGATATTAAAACATAGAATGTAGGGCAAAACATATTATGAAGTTTGATTCTATTAAAAATTAAAAAAGAATAACAAAAAGAGATAAACATGTTTTTGAATATTGACTTACCTTTTCGGGGATTATTGGTAAAGAAGAAATTTTAAATTTTTATATTTATCATAAAGTTCTTTTGTGCATTGTTTTATATTCTAACGCAATTGTCTTATTTCTGTTCCTAAAGACATGATCTTTTTTTATCATGAAAATTTAGTTCTGTATCAACTAACTAGGATGAAATTACCATATTTGAAAGATATTTTCTGTGACTGTATACCTAAATTTTGCAAAATCTTTCCTTTTTTTGCATTTCTAGTGCTTTTCGTTTTTTCATAAGTTCTTTTAATGTTGGTGGGACTACGCACATACTCTCAAGTTTTTTATTATCCGCAATGTACATTGGTCTTTTTTATATATACATATATATATTATTGTTATTTATATGTGCCTATTTTCTCTGCGTTTTATCACTACAAAAAAATAGGACTTATAGTTTTGTTGATATGGAAATTTTCATACAAAGCATGTGCATCCTAGGGTTAAAATAATTCAAATATTTGGACCAAAATAGAAACCAGTATTAAGATTAACAGTCTCAATATTCATAAGTATAAATGAAAACTAGATAACAGGAAACAAGTAGATAAATTAATTCCAAGTGCTCTATAGGCTCTATAAGTCCCAGAAGCTCCATTAGCAATAAATCAATACCTTTTTCTTATTTCTTATGGAACTTAGGGACTGAAGAGATTTTAGCACAAAAAATGTGTATAGTAAATCTACAATGAACACAATTTCTGTAAAACTCCGAGTTCAACAAACTGTTGATATAAGCTTATATAAGTACCCGAATAAAAAATAGAGTTTGTCTAAATTCTCTTAATTTTTAGAGAGTTTCAAAAAGACTAAAAACACAATTAATATAAAATTATTGTACGACGTCAAAGCAATTTATATGGAAATTATTTTTATTCTAAAACATTTTATGTGAAAGTAATTTTTGTTCTTAAACATTTTATGTGGAAGTGATTTTTATTCTTAAACATTTTATGTGGAGATAATTTTAATTCAGAAACTATTTTTCATATCGATTATTTGAAATAAAGTAAAATGCAATTCTTTACATTGTAGCTTAAAGTGAATGAATCAAGAGCAAAAGAGATGGAATGCTCAATTGTAAATGTTAGTATATGAGATAATTATAGTTAATTTAGATAAATTTTCTATTTCAATAAATTGCTTATATTGGCTTATATGAGCAATCAGGCAAAAATTTGAGAGCCCACAAAATAAATTCATTAAAATTAGGATATATAAAAGGAACTATATAAATAAATACTCAAATTTGAAAATCATAAGCGATTGGAATAAAAACGATTGTATAGTAAACGCGGTCGTCTTAAGAGATGACCTTTCAAAAGTAGGGATTATTATGAATGAACAAGCAAGCAATCCAAAAATCTGTTACGATCGTATTCTTCCGGAACATCTGCACCCGATCAGCAACATGATACACCAAGCAGACATCGCAGCTGCACTACATGGCACGGATTTAAAATCGCCGCGTGCGCTCTTCCACAACCTCGACCCGAGGCAGATCATTCCGGCAGAGCGATTGGCACTGATCACTTTTAAACAGTGGCCAGTCGGCTCTACGCTCAAGTGCCGTTTCCTCGGCGGCTCGGAAGCCCAGCAGGACAAGGCCATCAAGATGGCCAACGAATGGATGGACTACGCGAACATCAACATCGCCTTCGTAGATACCCAGGATGCAGCTGTTCGGATTGCTTTTATACCGGGGCAGGGCTCGTGGTCGGCCATAGGCGTGGACGCGCTGGATACGTCGGCGTCGGGTTTCCCCAAAGATCAGCCGACCATGAATTTTGGCTGGCTCGATGAGACGACCGATGATACTGAATGGAGGCGCGTGGTCGTCCACGAATTTGGGCACGCGCTGGGTTGCATTCACGAGCACCAACAGCCCAACGAGCAACTCGACTGGGATACGGCGGCGGTATACAATTACTTCTCGAAGCCTCCGAATAGCTGGGACAAGGACACGATAGACCACAATATCCTCGAGAAATATTCGGCTGAGGGAATATCGGCGACCCTTTTCGACCCGAACTCGATCATGTTGTACATGTTCCCGCCAGAGCTATTCCTGGATCACAAGGGGACGAACAATAATACGGATCTTTCGGACATGGACAAGGCGTTCATCCAGCAGATGTACCCAAAATGATCTCTCTTTTTATATTTTTTTAATTTTTAGTATACTTATGCGAGGCTTTCAAATTAGAATGCTTGATGCTATCCAGGATATTATTGAAAATGTGTGTTCTTTTTATCCAGAAGATCTATGCATTATGAAAAATAGTTAGTGACTCACTATTTTGATAATACCATACATTTAGGTTGCGTTATTCTCTCTTCTTTTTTGTCAGATTTGATTTTAAATAATTTAACAGGATTGTTTTTATAAGAAAATGTATGGGTTTAGTGCATAAATATACACGCTTTTAAGATGATTTATGAATTAAAATCTTCTTTTTTTGCAAATTGAACTATCAACCCTGATATAGTTAGACAATGTACTGAAAGTCCTGTAAAAGCGAATGTTTTCCATTTTTCTCTTTCCTTACAAAACAGGATTTCTCTGTTTCATGTATACATAGGTTTTATAGCAAAACATCTGCATTTTCCAATTTAGCGACCGCATGCATACAATTCTATATTTAGTTCTGGTGCCTTATGTTTACTAGGGCCTGCAGCATGAATGCTTAAAACGCATTATTTTAGCGTGGAACTCTAGTATGTAATTTTTTTTCCTGGCTATAATCGCTATAGCTTTTAATTCTACAGAAAATTATGCACACTGCTTTCCATTGCGTTTTACTATTAAATTTCACAGGTTAATCGAGCCTTAATTTTAAATATGGAATACAAAATATATTACATTACTAATTCCGCGATTTATAGCTTAAATTCAGGATCATGAGGCTACATGACAGTAAATACCGCCATTAAATCAAGCGATAAAAAAACAAAAGATGCAGCATATTTCTCAAAAATTTTACGGCAGCATCTTCAGAAACTTGTACAAGAGTATAATATTAGCTATCTGGGTATTTTTGGTTCTTACATTCGCGGTGAACAACAAGAGGATAGTGATCTTGATATTCTTGTGGAATTCTCTAAAGAACCTAATCTCTTAGAATTCATAGGGCTCAAGCAGGAGCTTTCAGAAATACTTGGCGTAGAAGTGGATCTTGTCATGAAAAATGCGTTAAAATCGAGAATTGGGAAAAGGATTCTTGAAGAGGTCATGCAGGTATGATCAAGCGTAACGTCGTAGATTATTTGCAGGATATCCTTGAGACAATTAAAAGTTGTGAACGTTTTATTGCAGGAATGGATTTCGATCAGTTTGCTTCCGATGAAAAAACAATTTTTGCCGTAAACCATGCACTTGAAATTATTGGGGAAGCAACGAAACATATTCCTGAAGAAATTAGAAAGGCGTATCCACTTGTTCCCTGGAGAAGAATGGCTGGAATTAGGGATGTTATAATTCATGCTTACTTTGGTGTAAATTTGAATGTTGTCTGGAATACTGCAAATGAAAGATTACCTGAACTAAAAATGGCTATTGAAAAGATACTTGAAGACAGAACCTTTGAATAAAGCTTTCTTTTAAAGAGATGAGAGATCTGACAGGATAGGCTTCTGTAGAACTTAATCATTCTTCTTTGGCGATTATTATGCCTACAATAATGTTGATAAAAAGATAATAACAAGCTAAAAAGGTCACCCAACACATGCTCAATTACAATACGATGGAATTTGGGTTAAGGGTCTGAATGTTACAAAGATGAACTATTATGGAAATCAAACTTCATCGTGAATTGGAGAGGTTGATACTATTGGCGATGCACACACCAACAGTATCTAATTTACTGTATGAGGATTTGTTTGTCTGTTCGACAAAACAATATTTGTTCTAATACATTAAAAACTTTTTCTATAAGTAGTTAGCCTTTTAGATACACAGGTTTAATATTATAATCTATGTATTGTATATCATCTCGATAAATAAATAGACCTCTTACATATATAGTAAGCTCAAAACATGTGATCATCTATTTTTTTTAATATAAAACCACGCGCTGCATTTGCTCAATATTTCATAGTACTTTTGAGTTGTATAATTTATTTATTTCTTGATTTCACGATTTTTGTAACAACATTGATTTCTATTAAATGAAATATATTTTATAAAATTGGACGAATTGGTTAATATATGGAAAATTTGCTAATGGAGCTAAAAGGTCACAATGGTCAGCTCGAACTTTACAAAGATAAAGTTATTATCAAACGGAAGGGCTTTTTCGCAAAATTATATTTTGGATTCGTTAAAGGAGACAAAACAATTTATTTGAACCGGATTTCCGGAATAAAACTGAAAGAATGTGGACTTTGGATGGGGTATATACAGTTCATACTTCCAGGAAATATCGAAATTACACGTGAATCTATTAATGGGATACAAAATGACGAAAACACCGTTACATTTGGATTATGTCCTTTCAATCGTGGTAAATACAACAATCTTGCCAACCAAATAAAATTGGAAATCGAAAACAGAATTTTAAATTATTCTCAACAAGTAATAAATTCTAATTCAAATGGGCCGGATACAATAAGGAAATATAAACAATTATGTGATGATGGCATAATTACCAAGGAAGAATATGAAGCAAAGAAAAAAGAAATATTAGGCCTTTAAGGTTATGTGAATTCTTAGTCTGCTGATTAGTTTAAGAAGTACTGTTGATTATTCACATACCAACAGTATTTATTTTACTTAAAAAATTTTATTTATTTGTTCTACAAAATATTAATTATTCTTTTACTTTAGAAATATTTTTAATACTATCGGTTTTAAAATATGATGCATAGGTTTTCACAAAAAAACTGTGTATTTAAGAATTACACATTGAATATGAACACTTACAAAAAAATATTTTTTTAAGGTGCTATAAATATAATGAAACAGTAAACAAAATAGAAAATTAAAGCTTATAGGGCAAATTGTAAAGAAAATTATGCACGCTGCCCTAGTTAAATAGTCATGGGAATTATTATTTCAGATAATTTCGAAAAAGCTTAAATTCTGAAATTGTTTCTTCCATTTAACCGAAAATGAAGCAAAAAAATGTAGCGGTTTAGATGTTAATATTATGAACAAAATCTGTTGGCAGAATTCGTGTGAGGAGATTTTAGCTTACTTGAATATTCTTATTAAATGTATTCCTCTCATAATTTTTCGTAACTGAACCTTTGCAGAAGAGTTAAGAGATTTGAGAACTTTGGTTAATTCTGAAAATAGTTGTTACTTGTCTTCTATGATATCACTTGGCACAATTAGTCGTTCATAGATGGCTTTTTGCAAATAAGCAACAATCGGCAAGTTAATTATCAAGCCTTCTCTTCTGTTTCCTGCTCTGTAAACTGTTATTGATATCTTTCCATCGGCAATCATAAAAAATTCTTCTTTATACTGAACGCCGTCAATTGCAATTTTATTCATAAAACTTGTAAACTTTTTTGAAGTTTCTCTGAAATCAAGAGACATTGATGTGAACTTGTCCAGTTTATCAACGATAAGATTTACACTACAAATTTTTCCCAAATTTTTTATCTCTGGCTCAAACTCCTGTAGAAATTCGGGATTTGTAGAATAGATAATCACTTCTTCTCTAATTCCGTTCATAATTTCACGTATACGGACTTTCATTACACGGTCACTCTGAATATACCAAACAGGAGATTTTTTTGGGAGTTCATAACTTAGTTCATTGAGCTGGTTAAGTGTATCAATTGAACAGTTTAAAAAATCGTCTCTTATTTCTTCGATTACCTCCTTAGGATCAACTGCTCGGAAATATGTTGGAGATCCCTGCTTCACTTCCAGATAGCCTTTCTTCGCAAGCGTGTTAAGAATCTCATAGATTTTAGCTCTTGGCACATTTGTAAATTCATGAATTTCGCGAGCTGTAGCTTCTCTCAAACTAACAAGTCCTACATATGCCTTTGCTTCATTTTCGGTTAGCCCAAGCTTTTCAAGATTACTAATTAACTGAAGATTTATCTGAGAACACATGTTACTACTATAGTAACAACAGATTTAAATACTCTCTGTTTATTATTTTTATCTATAGCAGGATTAGAAAGTTATTGGCCTTTTGATGTTGATTTTATATCCAAGTGCGTAAGTCCTGCTGTAGATACGATGTGTGAGAAAATTGAAACTATATGGAGATTGTTTTATGACAGAAACAGAAAAATTAGGCTTTCCGGAATATCTGGAATTTGACGCGGAACAAGCCCGGAAAGAAATAGTTGAATTTGTTAGGAATCAGGTAACCAATTTTAGGAAAGATGGTGTAGTGGTCGGCCTTTCTGGCGGACTGGATTCATCGACGGTTGCATACCTGTGTGCTGAAGCACTAGGCAAGGATAAGGTTTACGGTCTTATACTGCCCGATCGTGACACTAAGCCACAGAACACAGATGATGGTATGAACTTGGCTAAGAGCCTCGGAATACCTCACCAGAAGATCGTTATTTCGCCGTTTCTAAAAGAGCTGGGTGCATACGACATCATTTCCCACGAAAAGGCATCTGACAGGAAGGCCATAGAGAAGGCCGGGGAAAGCTTTACAATAATTAATGATAAGGAGTTGCCTTCAACCGAGAACTTCAGCCCAACAGCAACTGTCGGTGCATCATCCGCGTCTCTAAGGGATTTTATGGCTGTGGGGGGAGCAAAATTACACACAAGGATGACAGTATTGTATTTCTATGCCACTCTCAAGAATTACCTGCTTGTGGGCACCGATGACAATTCCGAGTTAACTATGGGTGTGTACGACCGGTATGGCGATGGTGCCTGTGACATTTCTATCATGTCGCATCTATACAAAACGCAGATAAAACAACTGGCAAAGCACATTGGGGTACCGGATCACATCGTAAACAAGACATCCTCTGCGGACCTTTTTGGGGACAGCATGCCCAACGAAAAGTTAATTGGATTATCTTATCTAAAGTTGGATGACATCCTCGTTGGCATCAGGAAGAGCGGCTTAAGTGATGACGATATTGCCAGAAGAGCAGGAGTGAAACCGGCTGTAGTGCAATCTGTCAGGAAGGGGATGAAAGATGCCAGCTTTGTTGCAAATTTGCCGATATCAGTAAAAAGAATATAAAAAAGTTAAATGCCCATAAAATGTTGCCATGAATAAAACACAAATTGGAAGGAATGTGATTTTATTAGATAAATATTATACTTAAACAGAAAATAGCAGATGTAACAATTAAACCTACAAAAAATCAGTTGAATAATATCGATTTTGATATTGATGAAAAAATAAATTAGGTGAGACAAATGCTAAACCAATTATCTAGTAGAATTAAAAAAGTATTGGCTATTTTTATGGCAGTACTTTTTGTTGTATCGTTGACAGGAGTAGCGGTTGAAGCACACGGCGGCGGTCATGGTGGCTTCGGCGGCTAAGGCTGGGGCTGGCCTTATCTAGGTTATGATTATCCCTACTACTAAATAGGGTTATGCTATCCATATTATTCTAGAAATATATGGAGCTCTATGCATGATGGACAATACTAAGCCCCCACAACTTTAACCCAAGACCAAAATTAAAATCAAACTGGAACTCAAACGCGAGCTTCACCACCTGGAGCTCCAACCAAATAAAAACTCAACAAAAAACGCTGAAAGTGATATATTAAAGATATATAATAATTAATATATTCACAGAGGATTATATCTTTGATTTATTTTTTGTAGAGATCTTATTTAACTCTTTCTTTTTAATCTGTTCTTTGAAGCCATTTTATATTAAATTTCATACGTCAGTGTTTAGTTACCTTGACTTTTTTAAAACAGCAGCTTAATTTCAATTGCTTTGTCATATGCTTTTATTGCTTCATCTAATTTGCTTAGTTTCACTCGACTAATTCCTTTATTATATCAAGCGTCTAAATCTCGAAGGTTGTCTGATGTAGCAGAAGCACTTAGTAGTGTAAGGATAAGAATTAAAACAGTTTTCAATGCAAATTGATTAAAGGTAATTTTTGTCATGCTTTTTTGTCCAAGCTGAATTGTTATGACTGCCGTTTTCCTGGATTAAGTTTTGAATATAAACAGTTTTCTTATGCATAGATTTATATAGCAAAATCTCTGCATTAGGATACCTGTTTTGTAAGCCTGATATACGATGCACGAATGTGCCTTCTCCTTATTATTACACCTACAAGGAAGGAAACAGAAACAGATTACTCACTCACTACTAGAAAAACCAAGACCGGAAAAAAGAGCGATAAAGGGAAAAGCAAAATATAAGTGGATCTTTTAATTTTGTAAAGGAACTGTGAAAAATGAAAAAATATTATCCATTACAATTACCATCAACCACTAACAATAAACTATGAATGTTAATAAATCGTATATAGTAGCGTAGTTTCTTGAAAATTTACGGGTGGATAGACTGGGTAATATGAAAGGCGGTAAAACAAAATTTCAAAAAAAATTTACAGAAGATATGTTCCTGAATGCGCTATCAATTGACAGTATTAAGTCCACTACAACTATTATGAGTTTAGTAGGATGCAGCAGGTCCACTGCCAAAATCATGCTTTATAAGCTTGTAAATGAAGGTAAAGTAAATAAAATAGAAATCGAAGGCGACGGATACGGTTGGCAAAAAGTGAAAGGTGATTTAAATGAGTTTCATTGATAGCTACAGAAAAGAAATCAGTCCAGAATTTGCATTGCAACTCATGCCTGAATTAAAAGAAGATTATCTCCAAGATCGTCCGTGTAAATGGGAAGAAGATACGATACAGCTTTGGAAAGTCGCAAGTGCATTTATTGAAGATTGTGACCCATCAATCGAGAAACGTTCTTTTTTGTGTACTCCGGTATTTTTTGACAAAACAGGTAAACATAGATATTTCACATCACACGAAAAAAACAATGCAAGAGCAAATAGCTGAGTTTGATCAACAAGTTGGTGTTATTCATGAATTGGGTTGCACTATAACCGATAAGGATGGTAATACAGAAGCAAAAGTTTGGCTTCTGCAGATTGAGACCGAAATTAATCATGGGTAATTAGTATATATTTGACTGGAAAGTTGACTAATTGACAATCACTTCTAACATTCAATTTTTTTGTTTAATTACAGCCATAAGTCTTTCCACACTAGTAAATAAATTATTTAGTTTTTATTATTTTAAAGTAATAAAAATATATGAAAAATATCTCGAAGACACTTACCGGTCTATGGCTGCAAATTTATGGGGACTTGGTTCTGTCAAAAAAATGACTTAATCTGGGGCCACTGGAGAGACTTTTATAAGCAGTCCCATAAAATAAAGACTAGCCTAGTCAAAAAACGTCTTAAAACGTCTGAGAATGGCTCATTGTTGATTAATCTAGTCAAAACCCCGCCTTAGTGCATAAAAGAACTAAATAAACATTTAATACAAGATTCACTAATATTAACTATTGAAAATAAAAAACGGTGTTATCATGCCACGTCCTACAAAGCTCACTCATGAAGTACAACAAAAAATTGGTGATAGTGTATCTCTTGGATTAACTTATGCTCTAGCTGCTAATTCAGCAGGTCTATCGTATCAGACTTTTAATCAATGGATGAAACTGGGAAGAGATTCTACATCAGGAAAGTACTTTGAATTCTATCAACATATTGAAAAATGTAATGCTGATGCCGCAAAGGTTCTTCTTGAACGGTTAAATAACGCAGCTACAGCTGGAAATTGCCAGGTTTCCATGTGGATTTTGGAGAGAAGGTTCCCTGCAGAATTTGGACGGCGGGTATATAGAAAAACGAATGTTGTTGCAGAAAACCTGAATCAAAATGTCGAGATAAGAGTCACGGACGCAGATATACTGAGAAAACAAATTTTAGCAAAATTTTATCGGATTGGAGAAGGTAATGAGTCTTTAACTAATTAATATTTTTCATCCTAACTTGATCTATTTTTAATACAAAATATCCTTTTATTCATTTTTATTCGTTGGTATAATTGTAGTCGGAATTACCAAAATTGCCACCAAGGTTTCTTTTCTCCTGGTGCTTCAATAGCCTTCTGATTAATTAACGTTTGAACCTGCAGGAAGTAATTGTTATGCGTTGTTTTGAGATCTTCCTTATCCCTTTCTGCCTTATCAAGCTCTGCCTTTAAGGTGGTATTATGCCGTTCTAACTCTTCGAATCTGGCTCGCAGCTGGAGAAGTTCCCCAGGTTCCCGGGCTTCCTGCAGAGAATCTTTAAGTTTAAAGTTTTCGGCCTGTAGTACCTCTATATTCTGTGTATATCCTGTGATATCCTGATTTAGATCCTTTTTGATCCTTTCTATATCCTTTTTGTATCCTTCTGTATCCTGCTTGTATCCAACTATATCCTTTCGATATCCTAAAAGGTCATCTTTCAATTGAGTATTTTCAGATTTGAGAGCTTCAATATTCTGTAAACATCCCTCAATATCCTGTTTGTATCCGATTATATCCTTCTGATATCCTAAAAGGTCATCTTTCAATTGAGTATTTTCAGATTTGAGAGCTTCAATATCCTGCAAATATCTCTCAATATCCTGTTTGTATCCTACGATATTTTTTCCTGGATCCTCTAGGAGTCTTTGAAGGGCTGTTATTATGGCTTGTGTGGTATGTTCGTACCCTGCAGATCCTATCTTATCATACAAGCTCACAGGTATCCAACAATTTATTTTCCTCTTATCCTCGGGCATGTATCCATGTTATTTTTTAGTAGGATATAGTTGTATCCTTTTGTATCCGGGATGGAGTGTCAAGTCTCACGGTAACAATCATTAGTATGCCATCTTTTATCTCATGTTAAATGGGGTTCTGTTGCAAAAAATCATATTAATAAGTAATAATTTAGTTTTACAGCAAAGTACATAAAAACAGAATGTTCCTCAGAGAACATTCAGATTTAGATAGCTATTCCGAATAACTTGTTTATAAAATTAACTTCATCAAGAACACATCGATTTAGAGTAGCAATCTGTCCTTTTCTTATCATATGCATTATTTCAATTCCTTTTAAAGTCTTGATGGCTGTACAAAAAGACCGAAAGCCTAACATTGGGCGAATTATCCGCTTTATAAATCTATGATCCTGTTCAACAACATTATTCAAATACTTGATTTGCTGAAGATTTATGTTTTTAGGTAATATTTTATCATTTTTGAGTTCATTTACCGCAGGTGGATAAGCTGGATTTTTATCAACAGCTATTACCTTTGGAATTTGATTATGGTTAGAACTCAAAGCTTTCTTAAGGAATCTCTTTGCAGCTTTTCTATCACGTTTTTCACTTAGCATAAAATCAACTGTGTTTCCAGTTGAATCAACTGCAAGATACAGATATTTCCATTCTCCTTTTACCTTGACGTAAGTTTCGTCCACTCTCCAAGAATCATTAGTTGGCCTTAAATACCTACGCACCTTCTTTTCGATCTCAGGAAAATATTGATGCACCCATTTCATTATAGTACTGTGATCAACTTGAATTCCTCTTTCTATCATCATTTCCTTTAAATTTCTATAGCTCAATGGATATCTTAAGTACCATCTGACATTCAATAAGATAATCTCACCTACAAAGTGCTTCCATTTAAAGGAATTAGATAACATATTACTACTTTTGATTTCCTTTTTGTTTTATGATATCCTTAAAAAATATTTTTTGCAACGGAACCATCCTTTTACTTCATTTATAAATACTATACGCATTATAGTGATAATTATGTCCAAGACCATATAATCAGATAACAAAGAAGGTGATAAATGATGAAAGTAAAAGAATTTCTTGTTATCTTAGAACAAGATGAAGATGGAACTTATATTGCTTCAGTACCTGATCTTCCGGGATGTCATACTCAAGGAGATACAATTGAAGAAGTGAAAGATAACATCAAAGAGGCAATTGAACTTTATCTTGAAGTTAAACCAGAAATGATAGACTGTGAGCCTGTAAATTTTATTGGAGTAGAGAAAGTTAAAGTTGAGGTTTAATAAGTAGAATAGTGCCTCTTCCTGCTAAAAAAATTATTAAAGCGCTTGAAAAGGTAGGTTTTCAATCTATTCGGCAAAAAGGCAGTCATTTATTCTTAGAACACCCCGACGGAAGAACGACAGTATTACCTATACATTCAAGTAAGGATCTAAAAGTTAACTTAATAAACAAAATTTTAAAAGATGCTGAAATTTCAAGAGACGAATGGATAGAATTAATTCAAACTTTGATTGTTTTTTAGAGTGTTGATATAAACGGTTCCGTTGCAAAAAATCTGGCTATTTTACAAAAACAATGAAAATATCACAAATGGGATACTTATATACTATAAACAGATCGATAATTATACAAAAAGCAATAATTATAATCTAAAAAGGCAGTAAAGTTATTTTTGCAACAGAACCAGATTTTTTGCAACAGAACCCATAATCTATTTCCTTTTCACGAACATTTAGTTCTCTACCAACTAACTAGGATGAAATTACCATATTTGAAAATATTTTCCGTGGCAGTATACCTAAAGTTTGAAAAATCGTTCCTTTTGTTGCATTTCGAGTGCTTTTTGTTTTTTCACTAGTTCTTTTAATGTTGGTGGGACTATAAACCTACTCTCAGGTTTTTTATTATCCGCAATATACATGGGCTTTTTTTATATGTTTATAATTATTTGTATATGCCTATTTTATCTGCTTTTTGTCACTACAAAAAATAGGACTTATAGTTTTGCTGATATGGAAAGTTTCATACAATGCATGTGCATCTTAGGGTTAAGATAATTAAAATATTTGGACCAAAATTGATAACAGGAAACAAGTAGGTTAATTAGTTCCAGATGTTACATGAGCTCCATATGTTCTAGGAGTCTCATAAGCTCCATGAGAAATAAATTCATATATTTTTTATTTTTTGTGGAACTTCGGAAATGAAGAGATTTTTACGCAAAAACTATGCATCTATAAGTTAGAATTTGTTTTGTCCAGATCTTTTTATTAACCAATGTAAAGTCAAAATAGCTATTATCCCTATCCCGAATACTTCAGGAATAGAAGAGAGCGAGAAATTTAGTGTAAATGAATTTTCTACCAGTCTTATTAAATATTCCATTCCAGTGGAATCCACATGATCTCTGGGGAAATTCAATCCGAAAAAAGGCCAGAATAAAGTTTTAGGAGTTGCCCACATTTGATCTTCCATAAGATGGAAGAAAGAGCCTGTGGTAAGAGAAATAATCCTGATATCTCCTTTTTTTTGTACAAGTATAAACCTATCAGGAAGAGAATAAGAGAGAAAAATAGAGTATGACCTATAATGCGTCCGTTTTCGAAGGTAGAAGCAAAGATAACTCTTCCTAGAGGTTTGTCTATCAGATCAGGTAAAAGGGCTCCAATAGCCAGGTACTTTGAATCTATAGTAGTTCTTAGTCGAGGTATAAAAATTCCAAGTCCGAAAAATACTCCCAACGTGACGCCAATATGTCCAAAAATAAGCATCAAAATTAAAAGGTACTTTAGTTATATATAAATATTGTTTGTTTATTACAGAACCTCACCAAAGTAGCAACTTTTTGTGATAAAACTTTGCCATTTCCCAGGTTCTGGCAATTTTTTGCAATGGAACCGGCGTGATATTTTCAGGAGCTTTGTTGCCTCCAACAATTATCAACAAAATTCAATATATCTCGGGACATATCAAAATAATCACGTAATGGGATAGTAGATACCAGCTCTAAGAACGAGGGTGCTTCGCTATCATCAGTTCTGACAACTAAAACTTTCTTATCTTTAGCCATTGCATATCCAATGCTGTATATTACACTATCATCATTTTCCTTCATGAAAGCAATAAGAATATCACATATTTTTATAGTATCAAGAAGAGCAATTCGGTTATCATATTCTATTCCCACATAGTTGGTGTCATATATTTGTACTTTAGGATATATCTGTAATTTATGTAATGCACTTATGTTATTGTCTTTTTTTTCAAAATCGTTGGCATCATATATTTGTATTCCATGTGATTCTAGTTCGTCTTTTAGTGACTGTATATAATCGCTTTCTTTCCCATTAAAAGCATAGGACAAAAAAACCGTCTTCATTTTTAAAATCCATCCAAATAAATTTTCTTCTGTTAATATATAATAATATAGCTTTTATATAAACATATTGCGTTTTATTTTGACTGTTCTAAAATAAACACATGATTTAGTCTCCTCTGCTTGCATATACCTGGAACCTTATTTATTAATGATCCGTGGGTTATTATCAAAAATAGAAGAATCAAAAAACACATAAGTAATGTGGAATACTGAGCGAATGCAGTCAATATTTCACAATATTTAAGAAGCAGTGGTCAATGCTAAAGTGCAACTTTTTAATACACAGTTTTTGCTATAAAATCTCTGCATTAGTAAAAAAAGATACGATTCTATTTTTTTGTGGCAGTCCACTATTTTTGTATTAACTAGGAATCTAATCAATTAAAACTTGTATATTACTCTCTTAGGTTGTGGAATCATTTATTTCTCGGAAAAATAGATAAAAATCAAGATATATTATCAAATTTCAAGCAGAAACATATCTCATTTAGTCGTGTCAATGGCAGCTAGTTAGTTTTATATCATTTGATTGATGCTATCTCCAATAATAATCTGAATGCCATTTCTTAGTTTGTAATAAATTAATAGAGAAATAAATATGCCTTCGAATGGAGAAAATAAAATGAAACTTTTACTGATTGCTGACATTCACGCAAATTATGAAGCTCTCCAAACTGTTCTTGAAGTCCCTCACGATAGTGCTATCTGCCTTGGAGATATCGTGGACTACGGACCGGATCCTGACAAATGTATTGATCTCTTGCGAGAAAAAGCAATCCCAACAATAAGGGGAAACCATGATAATGCTGTTGCTTTTGGGGTAGACTGTCAATGTGGATACAAGTATAAGCATCTATCAATTGCGACCAGGGAATACACATGGAAAATTCTTAACAAATCTAGAATAGAATATTTGCAAAAACTCCCTCTCCTGATTGAAGAGCTAATCGATGGTAAAAGGTTTTATCTGACCCATGGAAGTCCGAGGTCTATGTTTGAATATATTAAACCAGACACTCCGGATGAAGTAATTAGGGATATGGTAGATGAAGCAATGGAGACTATGGATGCAGATTTCCTGGTAATTGGACATTCACATATTCCTATGGATAAAAAGCTAGGAAATCTTACAATTATAAACCCTGGTTCAGTAGGACAACCAAGAGACGGAAATCCCAGGGCAAGTTGCGTATTGTTTGATACAGAATACGACAAAGCCGAATTTCTTAGACTTGATTACGATATCGATGCTGTCTGCACAAAAATTAAAGACAGAATGCCTCATGCAGATGAACTGATAGATATCCTCAGGCGTGGATATTAATAGTAAATAAATAGGTGTTAACTTCTTTTAGTTCATCGCAATTCCATCGGCGCTCCGCAGCATTGTACATCGCCATTACAGCATACGTCTGTAGAGCAGCAATTCTCTTCGCATGCATTTGCTACTTCAAGTTCAAACCCGCAGACTTCACAAAAAAGACGCTGACCTTGCATTAGCTCACTGCAATTCATTTTATATCACCTCAGAGTGTTTTATATAAAAATAGAGAATTTGTATTTAAATATTTTTCGAAACAATAATTCTTTGTTGCCTAAGTTATCTCATAATGATCCCTACGTACTTTCAGTCCAAACGTGCAATTCTTACAAGAAACTGAATCGGAACATTATAAATTGTATCTGCACCTTTTTTGTCGACCAGCGCAACTACAACTCTTGGTTTTGCATCCATTTCTCTAAGCTGCTCAATCACTTCTATAATAGTTGAACCGGTGGTAATCACATCATCTACAATAACGCAGTTTTTACCGGCAACGGATCCAAAATTTCTGCTTATGGTCCCGCTATGACATAGCTTGACGATATCATGACCTTTACAATGATAAATCGCTAAATCTGCACCCAGTTCATATGCCACCATGCTTGCCAGGGGAATACCATTGGCAGCAACACCAACAACAACGTCGACTTCAGTATTTATTTTTTCCAAGGTCTCAAGCACTATGTCGCAGAGCACAAGTGAGATGTTGTGGAGACGTTTAGCACTTTTTCCTATATTGCTCCAGTTTACGGAAATATCTTTCGGAGCTAGGGATAATACTTCTTTTTTTGAACGGTTTAAAAGCCAAGTAACAGTTTCTCTTGAAACGTTGAATTCATCTGCGATCTGACCGGTAATAAGCCCGTTACTCTGCAGTTCTACAGCTTTCTGAATTAAATCTTCTATATCCTTCATGCGTACATACCCACCTGAAAATTTTATCTGGCTTTATTTCCGGGGCTTCCAAATTAATGACAGTATTATAATATCAAGCGTTATATCGCTTTCTTCTCCTAAGATTGAATTTTTTTCTTTAGCATTTGCTACTGCTGCTGTTACTGATAATAAAAAACAGTTCTGGTGTAAAAAATAATATTTACGTAATTTGATACTATAATTCTTACCTTTGTTTACTAATTTTCCAGGAAATGAGATTGATTAACTTCCTAATTGTGAATGCCTATATTGATTTTGTAACAAAGCCAGATTTTTACATTACAATCCCAAATGAAGTTAATTCCCACAGAAAAAAGGTTAGAAGCTACCCCAGAGAAATGCAGTAGTTTTCTAAAAGTACTTTATTCTGCCTGTAATCGTCTAAAGTATACCGTTAACTGTAACGTTTAATTCGCTTGATTCTGAACCTCAAGTGCATAGATCCTAAGTTTGGATAGCTTAAAGTATCAAGTTATTGTCTTCTACTTCAACAGAATAAATCTTATGAAGAGATGAAAGATTTAATGAAGACCACACAGATTGATTATGCCCGTGATGGGATACTTACTCATGAAATGAAACAAATCATGGAAAACGAAAATATTGATGAAGATATACTGCTTTCGAGAGTAGCTGAAGGAAGCCTAGTTATAATGACAAGGAAAAGTTACTCTCCCATAGCCATAGGTAAAGGCAGCAGCACTAAGGTAAATGTTAATCTTGGTACGTCTGCTGCAAAAATTGATCCTGACGCTGAGATAGAAAAGGTCAAGGTTGCAGAGAAGTATGGAGCAGATACAATCACTGATCTTTCCATGGGTGGAGATATTAAGTCAATCCGTGCAAGTATATTAAAAAATTGTAATCTACCTATTACCACGGTGCCAATTTATCAGGCCATTGTGGAGTGTGGTATGAAAGATATCACTGAAGATGATCTTTTATCGTATCTAAGGGCTCACGTAGATGAAGGTATGAGTTCTGTGGTGCTGCATTGTGTGGATAAGAAGACACTAGACAAATTGAAGGGAGTGGGTAGGATAATGGGTATGGTTTCTAAGGGTGGTTCTCTTACAAGTGTTTATATGCTAACAAATGGTTGTGAAAATCCATTCATAAAGAACTTTGAAGAGATTATCGAGATACTTAGAAAAAAGGATGTTGTTCTTTCCCTAGGAAATACTATGCGAAGTGGATGCGTTCATGATTTTAGGGACAGTGCCCAGATGATGGAAATTGAGACAAATGTCAGGCTTGCAAATAGAGTTAACGAAGAAGGTGTTCAGGTCATAATAGAAGGCATGGGTGGGCATATACAGGCAGCGGATATTCCTACTCAAGTTGAGCTGTATAAATCAAGATCAAGTTTCCCTCTCTTCGTTGCAGGTCCCCTGCCCACAGACATCGCCCTTGGATATGATCATATCGCAGGAGCAATAGGAGCTAGTATTGCAAGCGGTGCAGGGGCAGATTATTTGTGTTATATTACACCTGCAGAGCATCTTTCTCTGCCGAGTTCTCAGCAAGTAAGAGAAGGTTTAATTGCTTTTAAGATAGCTGCCCATATAGGTGATTCTGTGAAGTATGGAGTTAATTGCAGGGATCTGCTGCTTGCAAAGAAACGTGCACAACTTGACTGGAAAGGTCAAATAGATCTTGCACTTGATCCTGACAAACCTAAGGAGATGTGTCCCACAATTGGTCCCTGTTCTATGTGTGGTGAATATTGTGCCATAAAAATTATGGGAGATTATAGTCAACGTACTGGATAAGAGCCTATTCAAAACTAGAAAAATGAATTAACTAATCAGATATGAATTGCATGCTCAGTAAATACTAAAAAAGAATTATGGGATACAGAAATGTATTTAGTATATTTTGGTACCATTTAACTATATAATTGATTAACTCGTTTATGAAGTCTGGTTGGTTTGTCAGAAATGGGATAATGTGTCTGAAATGATATAAATATAAAAAGCCAGCGCCAGGACTTGTATTACCACCTGTCACAAAGTCATTACTGGCGCTACTTTTACCATTGTTGTGGATTGCACTAACCTTTATTGCTACCAATGAAGCTGCAATAACAGCCACTAACAAAAGATCTGTTTTAGAGTTTTATTTATGCATAGTTTTTATGTTAAAATCCATGGATTTCCTTGGTTCATCATAATAAAAAAATTGCTGATTTGCTATTCGTGGAGCTCATGGAACTCATAGAACGTATGGGGCTTATGGAACACTTAGAACTAGTTAATCTAGACCACCATAATAAATAAGAAAATCCCAACAAGTTGTTGATCTGGTTCCTGGGATCAGGATTATTTATATATGATATAAATTAGTAAAACTTGCTAAAATATAGAAAATCTTAAAAAAGTATAAATTATATAATGTTTATATTTTAGAGTTTGACGCATAAATCACAACTTTATGATATAAAATTATTAGAGTATTTATGTGTCATTAGGAGAGATTGGAATTGAGCTATTTGACACATAGTTTACCAAGCTGCAGGTATCATTACCGTTTTAGTGTAATATGTGTCTGATAGTGAATAATTATCATATAGGTCTTTGGCTCTTAGTCTATTCAGCTGAATTTTGATCTCTCCTGTTTTATATGGGATCTTCAGATAGACTGAATAATCCATCCAAAACAGAAATTAGTTGCTATACACTCAATATAAATTTTTTGATTTACTTCATAACTTTTAAAATTACTAAGTAACTATTTAAAAGCCAAATAGATTTTTATCCCTAGGCTATGATATTACTATTAGTATCATATACATTTTTGATAATTTTTCTCCTTCTTCACTATTACGAATGCTTTTGCCAGAAGTCGATATTTAGGGGCTGTGTCAAGAATGTCAGAATATGTTTTCGGATACAAGGTAGCATGGTAAACTGCTGGTTTTTGTGACTTAGGAAATCCAGAGATTTTGTGTAAAAATCTCTGCATCATATTTTAAGACAGAATATATTAAAAATATTTATAAAGTAAACCAACAATTACTGTCTTGTAGAACAAATAAAAAATCTCATACAGTATACTAGATACTGTTGATGTGTGCATCATCAACAGTATCTCCTTTCCTATTCATAATGAATTTTGATTTTCCATAATAATTAAGCAGGTTCAGCTGCTCTATTGTATCCTTTAGCCAAGTTTGTATTTACGTGTACTACAGCTTCATTTGTATGCTTATATGCAAAGTCTTCGGTAATTATTGGCAGCTTATCAGCGTCTGTCTGAGAAGTGACGACCATACCTGCTGGAATGTACTTATTGTCAGAAATGGTTACGCCAATAGCTGCTGATTTTGGCTCAAGTACACAATTGTTTCCTACTTTTGCCTTGAAAACAAGAGTTTGAAAGCCAATAAATGTATCATTACCTACATAAGCCGGACCATGCACCATGGACTGGTGAGCAAGAGTAACATTTTCTCCCACATAGACAGAGTATTTTTCACCATTGACATAAACAAGATGCTTTTCGACCGGTTTACCTTGTTCGTCAGTTGTCTCAAGGCCATGAATTACAACTCCATCCTGGACATTGCTATCCGTACCTATGAAAACAGGCATCCCCTCATCTCCACGGATGGATGCCATGGGAGAAACCATCACATTAGCACCGATTATCACGTCTCCAATGACCGAAGCCTGGGGATGGATATAAGCTGTGGGATCAATTACAGGATAGATGGGCTTCGGATTCCATGGTGTTACGGGATTGCTCATAATATTCGAAAAATTCAACGATGTTAATTGTTTATCCTTTGCTCCATTGTAATGTTGGGCACTTGTGCTCGCGACGGTGGCCACTAAAATAGCCAAAATTAAGATTGTAAATATCTGCTTGTGAAACTTCATAACTTTGTGCCTCATTTTTTTGAAAAAGCGATTCGCCCTTTTTTCTTGATCGACTAATTTCAGTTAAAATATACAAAATCCCCACTATTATTATTAATTAATTGTACAAAAAATAGTTTCTGAATAAAAGTTACCTCTACATAAGAAATTTTAATTTTGAACAACAATTTAATATTAATTATGTCTTTATTATTTCCAAATAAATTCCTAAATTTAGCATAGATTTCCTTCTAAAAAAATAACTAAGTTAAATCTCATACCAAATTCTGGTCGTGTACAAATCCTAAATGGGTTGATCTTGTTTTTTTTCTTCCCAATGAAAAACAGAAATTGCTCAGTCTATTAGCAGAACAAGTTAAACAGTTCGGGAAAAATAAGCTTAAAAGTATCGGATTGATGATCTTACTAACTGCACAAACAACATTTTATTGTTGTTAATTTCACGTTGATAGATGTGATCTCCATGCATAATTTAAAAGGATTGGTTCCCAATTTTTCAGGTCAATGATGAAATTCCTTAAGATAATCAATATTGCTCTATTTTCTTTTTGAGCTTTCATTAATTGACCTTAACTAGTAATGTAATCACATAAACGGTATAGTTCACACGTTCCTAGCGTCTTCCAATCTATAGCCTTGATACATCAACTCTTCTAATTTTTCTTTAGAAGGAGTGTCTAATTCGATCTCTCTTCCTGAAGCACCCTGTCCTTTTCGGAGAGCGACTTCTTTAATCATACCAATCATAATTAATTCAGCGATAGAGTTTGCTACCGTTGTCCTAGCCCTGCAGTTTTCTCCAATCACTTTACTTATTTGGGTGTACGTATCTTTAATTTCGGTTGCAGTATCAATGACTGCGATTGTATTTTCTTCCATCTCATATATGCACAGTTTTTGTGGTTGAACCTATGCTTTTTTTCCATTTAGCGAAAATTGAGAAAGTTTCAACCAAAAATTAGTTTGCTTGAGTAAGCGAAGCGCATAAAGCAGATAGTGCGCCGTAAAGACGAAGGAAAATGGCAAAACTCGGGTTGAAAATTACTTATTCTTGATATCTTCCAGTATCCGTTCAATTGGCTCCTTTATAGAAGGAACATCTTTCTTTATAGTGCTCCAAATAATGGGAAGATCTACCACAAAGTATCCGTGAACTACTTTGTCACGGATTCCTGCCATAAACTTCCATGGAACTTCTGAATATTCATTTTTCAGGGTATCAGGAATATTCTTTGCTGCTTCTCCAATGATTTCCAGGGATTTCGTCACGGCATATATTGTTTTCTTATCGCCGGAAAATTCATTAAATTCAATTCCTTTGACGAATTCCTCTATATCATCAATAGAACCTAGAATATCCAGCAAAAATTGAGTGGAATCCCGACTGTAAGTCATAAAGATATAACCTCATTAAGGATATGTTTTTCAACATTCTGTTTGAGCCCAGTTCTTGTCACTAGGTCTACTTTTACTCCCAGGAGATCACTAAGATAGTATTCAAGTTCAATGTATTTCAGGAGACCAGGTATTTTATCAAATTCTACCAGAATATCAAGATCACTATCCTTAGTCTGCTCCCCACGAATATAAGACCCAAAAATTCCCAGATAGCTTACACTATATTTTTCTTTTAACTCAGGTAGATGTTTCCTTAATATCTTGATAAAATATTCTGAATCTTTTAACTCTTGAGAAAGCATTGTATATGGAGTCCTCCAAGTATCCCCACACAAATATGGTGAAAAAGTGAATTTGTTGCTAACGAGAATACGCATAATATCTATTTGTCATTTTCTCCAGTTTGTTTTTAACTAATGCGTTAGGAGCTTAGTAATGATTATTTTCTTTCCATATAAGTAGAACACTGTGCCTTAGAGCTACAGTGTACCGGAAGTTCTGTAAAATATTATTTTCATTAACGCACAGGTTTTGCTATAAAACCTATGCATAAGTGTAATCAAAAAATATTATTTAGTAATGAAAAAAAGGGTAAACCGTAGTTCTTACAGAACTTTCAGTACACTACCTTCTCTACTTGATTGGGGGTTCCGTTGCAAAAAATCTGAACATTTTACAAAATCGTTGAAAACATTCACAATAAGGAGATTTTAGTTATCAAAGTTGAGTTAAAATAGTATTTAATGGAAATAATAATAGCCTCAAAGTACAGAAAAATTATTTTTGCAACAGAACCAAATAACTATTTAGTCCATCTAAAATAAGTTAACAGATATCTATTCTACGTAATGTATATTTTTAATTGCTAACTGATGGAAGGATAAAATGGATTATTAACTAACAGTTAATACATAAAAAAATCGAAATTTGCTGCAAATTTATGCAAAAAAAGTTATTTATCTTGTTTTAACCAGGCTGAATAGTTATTATTTTAGATTTAATTTTTATAGTCTTCTTCTAAACTGTAAAGTCTAGTACAACTTTCTTAAAATAATAATACATCGTTTTTGATATAAAACCTATGCATTAGTGGACACAGCAGAAACAGAAGTTTATTCAGTAAAAGTATTGGCTTTGCATGTAATAGGAAGGAAATCGACCAAATATTCTACATTCTTATAAACTATAGAACATCAGATTTTCCAAGCATGTAAGTTCAAGTAGTTGGTGTCCTTCATATTTTTTCATTAATGATTACGCCTGCAGCGATCGCTCATCTATTTGCAAAACGACCCAAACAAGACATAATAATCTCCATATTTATTGCTCTAATAGCGACGTGGCTTAGACTCTTCATTTAGTTTTATGAGCCCTTGAACAGTGAGCTTTTTTAAAACGTATGCATAAATTATTGTTTCTATGAAGTCTGTACAAGTTAGGCACATAGAAAGACAGCATCGTAAGCTCTAATGACGTTGTCCACATTGAGATTTACCAAGCTGCCCCGTCTACAACATTGTTTATTTGGTGAACTTATACCCGCTCAACATCCAGAGAAGCTATCTGGGATGATATGTTAAGCATACTAGCAGGGATCATCACCTGGTAATCAGACACTTTTTGTAAATCGGTTGGAGCAACTTGAATTCGAGTATAAGTGCCCATATTTTTTACATTTATTTTTGGTGTGTGCCCCATTTTATACCCCCAAACTTCATTGATTACTCTTTTGACTCCATGGCTTTTTGGGGAATCGCCTTGTGATATCATCCATTGTTTTGGTGTGTAGAGATATTGTGTATTTTTGGTTGTCATAAGCGGTGCACGCGGAGTTGTGAATGTTCCCACTTTCCAGACACCTTTTTCCTTAGTTGCTTGCGTGTAAAAAACAGTCCAAACTCCATTATTATCTTGCGCAGGAATCCAGAGTTTCAAGATGTTTCCGTCATCACTAAATACACCTGCACTACGATATAATAGAACATCCTGGTGTGTTGCAGATGATGAATCCTTGAGGTTTAGAAGTGATGTGTTTTGAACTGTAAAATTATCGGTGTAGTTATTTGCAGTTGCAATATGTAGATCGTGGGTGAATTTACCGCCTTTACTCATCAATGTAAATAATGCATATATTGTTGAATTTCCTGGATAATTCATTGTATTCATGTGCCAGGGCTGGTAGTTGCTCGATTGATCCACAGCTTGTTTATTACCAAAATGAATCCCATCAGTGGACGTGTATCTGTTTATTACATGCGGGACAGGATCGATATCAACAATCCACATGTAATATGTTCTTGTAGCTTCATCATACAATACAGCTGGTGATACGCCATGACCATTGACATTTATTTCTGGTGAAACAGTAATACCATCATACGTTTTAACCTTCGGATCTTCTACGATTTCATCACCAACGACATCCCCTATGACATAGTAGCACATGAATTTCCCAGTATTAGGATTGTATATTATATGCGAATCAGAACCATATGGATCAGAACCACGTGAATCAGAACCATATGGATCAGAACCATATGGATCAAGACCATAGACATTTGCTTCATACTCAGATTCTATTGGTGTTCCAATAGGATTTTTCACTCCTGGCGGTACATACCAAACCAGTCCATCATCAGAATAGTACAAACATGCATTTTCAAGCTCACCTCTCGAGTATGCATATGGTGTAATAAACATCCACCATTTGTGACCAAAGACGCCAGTCTTATTGAAATAGATAGATGGATGATTGAACTGATTATATCCGTATGGGTCAGGTATTGATAACGGTAGACGATTTTGAGTTGCATTTAGCATGCACATATTTGCACTACCAGCAGAATCATAACTGTATACCACTGTATGTGAAACATTGTCTTCGATGAAGTCATTTAGCCTGATCCCAGGGGTTGGCATCTGAATATCCGAACTTTCTGAGTTTACCCAAATCATTGCTTTGTCTATTCCTTGACTTTGGAATGAACCACCACCGGCTTTGAAATATGTATGCCACCAATCTGTTCCCCTAATCCCACCTACGGGTGCGCCGGAACCAAAAGAAACGTCAGAGAATGTGCCTAGGTTATGAGTGCCCCCTGTTAGTGTTTCATTGATAGCCAATTCAATGCCGTTAGTGAATGGCTTATTCAGCACAACATTCGCAGAAGATGTGTTTCCAGAACCTGACAAAACCAAATGTCCATTTTGTATGTCTACTGTTGAATTATTGCTTCCTTCTTTGTAAGCCGTCCACTTTGATGTATTTAAGCTGTCTGAGCTAAAGTTATCGTATGTCCACATGACTAGATCTCCATTGGGAGAATAGCCAGGAGTATCGTACACATTGAAATGTTGTGTGCTGCCATTCATATTGACTTTGAGCCACAAGTTATGCTGGGGATCAATGTAATAAGGCTGTACAGAAGATTTCAAGGGCGTAGATGTTGCAAGTGAAGTTGACAACAATAAAATCATGCTTATTAATATAAAGAATATTTTATATTTCAGTTCCATATTATCACAAAATTTTTTAAAATATCTTGATAGTTTTACTGACTTGTATATTTAATTTTAGAGATAGGCGATTTTCAGTAATAATAAGTAATTTATGTCATAACATGGTAAATAATACGCATGTTAATCTATAAATATTTTAGTATGTTTAAAAAATATGATTCGCTAAAAAATTATAAACACCACTTTAGAAATTAAGACAGTTTGCTTTGAATAGCTGGGCTAGAAATACAACCAAAAAAAGAAGTTTTTCAGCAACGATCTTGTTTGCTAACAAAATAAACAGTAACAAGGACGCAATATAAGTATTACTCATCAAAAACCAAAGCAAATCGGACTATAGCAGACTTCATCTCTTTAAAATTAAACAAGCGAATTTATTACTTTTATACTTCAAATACAAAATCCTTTAACAGTAATGATGGATTTTAATTTTCTTTTCCGATAATTCGTTTCAAATTTGAAAAGATAGGTAAACAAAAGAACTCTTCAATTAAATATAGGTTTATAGAAATTCTCGTCAAAACCCAATTAAGATTTTAGGTTCTGTTGCAAAAATAATTTTTCTGTACTTTGAGTCTATTATTATTTCCTTTAAATGCTAATTTAACTCAACTTTGATAACTAAAATCTCCTTATTGTGAATGTTTTCAATGATTTTGTAAAATGTTCAGATTTTTTGCAACGGTACCGTCCATTTTAATGTATTTAAGCTGCCGGAGCTGAAATTATCGTATGCCCACATAACTATATCTCCATCAGGAGAATAACCAGGTGTATTGTACACATTAAAATGTTGTGTGCTGCCATTCATGTTGACTTTGAGCCACAAATTATGGTGGGGGTCGATGTAATATGACTGTGCCGTAGATTTTACAGTCTGAGTTGCTGCAAGTGCAGGAGCAGACGATAAGATTATGCTGATTAATAAAAAGAATACTTTATATTTCATTTCCAGGATGTTTCCATCTTTTAAGTGTTATTGTGATAGTTTTACTGAAGGATGGGCTAAATTTCAAAGTATACAGTTTTTTAATTTAATAAAAGTCAGTATAATTAGAAAGCCTACTTAAAAGTAAGAGTGCTTGTGTATTTATACTTATACATCTCTAAATAAAATTACATATGTTAAAAAAAACACCTGTCTGGCGTCATAAAATAAATATAATAGCACTTATGTGGTTGAAAATCAAAAAAATCAGCAAGATAAAATCATTAATTATCTAACACTTTCATTTATTTGGTTAAAAATGTATTAATATCAAAATGAATGTTGCAATAATCTATTAGATGGGGAGAACAATCGTTTAAATTACTAATATCAACAAATTCATTAGTTATAGACCAGTTGGACTTTAAGGAACTATTTTTTAAAAGAGCTATTAAATTATATAACTCTTAAAATATCAACTAATTAATGGAGAAGCATTATTTACTAAATAAAGAGCAAAATTACCATCTTTAGCCATTTTATTGTATGGCAAAGATTTTGTCGATATTAGATATGTTGTTTTGTTTAATTCCACGGCTTTTAGAGAAATCTTTCCGGCATTGACATAATTAATATCTCCTTTATTCCAAAATCCATACACGTACTTTTCTTTGTTTATATTTGTAGGAGTAGTAGCTTGATCGATGAGATAGACAGTCCCGTTATTTGTGCTATTTGTTAAAAATTTTGCTATACTATTATTCATTTCATCATTTGATTTTGCTACTGAAACCTGGTATAATGTTGTAGAAAAAATTAGGGATGAAGTGATAATAAAAATCAATAGTAGATTAATATAATGCTTTTTTTTCATTGATAGTGTTATTAATACTACCATCGCCGAAAAATAGATGTAAATAACTAATGATGGATGTAAAGATGATGAGATTGTTTGTGTTAGAGTTGTAAAACTAGGGTCATAAAATCTTGCGAATGCATTAAATGTAGGATACCCATAAAATATATTATATACATATAGTGTCGGATTATTTTGTATGTCATTGAATACATTTATAATAATATTATCCCAGGCGAAAATAGATGCTATAACAAGTATGAAAGGAATGCAGCTAACTAAAAAATAAATAATATTCCTCTGGTTCATTATTCTTTGATCAAAATTACTTATACATATAATTCCGATTATCACTATTATTGGTATGATTGGCTCGATGTACCTCCCAAGTATCAAGTTCGTATTTTTATCCTTAAACAGAAAGCTGATAGTAGCGATTATCAGTAAGATTGAACTTATAGAAGCATAGAAAATTGGCACTGATAATGTATGATTTTTCAATGGTTTCTGATTGATCAGTAACAAGATAAAATAATAAATAATGATGAATAACAGAAAAGATGAACCAACCGACAGGTAACTTATCAAATTAGTAAAGAATTTAATAAATATCATCATATTTTTCATATTTGCGAAAATGTCTATTCCATGTCCTGCCACTCCTTTGATATTATGAGCTGATCCAAAATCATAAGTTTTCGTTAATTTATCACTAAAGGGTTGATTTATGTCCACGAAATATGTTGAATATGTAAGCCAACCCAATAAAAATATGATGATACTAACCATTAAAATGAACTTTTTTTTGATTAAAACAAGCATATGATCAGGACTCAAATTTGAAATAATATAATATATAAATGCCAATACAAATGCTATTAGCATTGCCAATCCAGTTGATCTGGTGATATATAAATATACAGTTGACAATGAAGCTAATAATTCCCATTTTTTATTGTCAGTTTCATAGCTTTTAAGGATAAACCATATGGAAAATAAAAATAAGGGTATAAATAATGTCTCAGTCATTAGCGTAAAGCTATAAAAATTTAAAGCTGGCAATGTTGACACGGTAATAGAGCCCAGGACTGATACTGCCTTTGAACAGTATTTTTCCATAATAAAAAATGAAGGAAAAATGATTGTGCTAGATACGAAAGCGCTTATCACCAACATTATGTGATAGATAATATTTTGGTTATTGGAAATATGATATGCTAATGACAATAAAAATGGATACCCTGGAGAAAAAGAACCTAACTTTCCATACAAATTACCGTGCACAATACTTTGGGCAAGGCTATTGTACAAAGTTTCATCTGGAAAAATAAATGGACCACAAAAACGAGATGATAATATAATTTTTACAATTACCAATATTACAAAAAATATACATATGATATGAAACGCGTAATTATTGATTAGTCTATCCAAAAATTTGCTTGCGCTAGTATTATTCATTAGTCATCCTTTACCGTCAATCATTAGTCTTCCTTAACTGTTACATATAATTGGTGCAGTTAAATTATAAAAAATATTCTATAACTCCCGAATTTCATTACATGCTTAGAAATAATATCAAAATTAATCTTGAAAGTAAAATATTTAGATAAATCCACATAAGTTTATAAATCCTCATAAGTTGATTATAAAATATATCAACAGCACAACATTTTCCATTATTCTAGTATTTTCCCAGTATTGAAAGATAAATTAAGTTATTATGATAATCAATAATATGAACAGGAAATGTGATAAAGCCAGGTTAAATTGGGTTGAGTTGTGGAGTGGCTTATCTTCAATATTGTTCTTATGATCGAACTGTAGTAATAGTTCAGTAACTCCTTTCCTCTGATTCCATGTTTTCATACCGGATTCAAGATTTTTGGAAATTCTGAAGAGAACTCTGGTTTTTTTATTATTGTTGTCTACATAAAAATTGCTTCCTGTAGCCTTTGATTCTTTCTGACAAATATAAAAACATAAAACTTGATCAGCTAAAAATTCCATGTTTGGTAATTTAGGTTAGCCAAAATTTATATATATACGTGGATTGTTTTTAACCGTGGTAGTGATTCGATGCCATCAGCACAAGTGGAAGAGTATCTGAAAACGATCTATGATATAGCAGGCAAAAACGGCGCTGTGCGGACTACTGAGATAGCGAAATGCCTAAAAATATCGCCAGCAAGTGTTACAGAAGCGGTTCAGCATATGGCGAAAAAAGGCCTTGTAGTTTATGCTCCTTATAAAGGTGCTACTCTCACAAAGGAAGGATTGATAATAGCTATTAAAATTAAACGAAAGCATAGACTTCTGGAAGTATTTCTCACTGATGCCCTCCACATAGATGAAAAAAAGGCGCATGCTGAAGCCTGTAAGATGGAGCACGATATTTCTGACGAGACGGAAAACGCTTTATGTAAGATTCTTAATGCTCCTGCTAGGTGTCCACATGGAAGCCATATCAGTTCCTGTACCATGTTTGTAGGTACGTGCGATGAATGCAACGGAGCTACTAGTTCACGGAAGCGTAGAACAAATGATGGTAGTATTGTTCCGATTACTGACCTTGAACCGTGTGAAAAAGGCCTCATCAAATTCCTTAGGGGAGATAAGAAAATCGTACAGCGGTTATCTGATCTTGGATTAACATTGAATACAAAAGTCGAACTACTGCGAAAAGCACCAATGAATGGTCCCATAGAAATATGTGTCAGAAGGACGAATCTAGCGATAGCAAGGGAAATAGCAGATAATATTTTTGTAAACGTGTCAAGATAAAACGGAGTATTTAATGGCAGGATGTAAAAATTGTGGGCAATGTGATCCAGCATCTAAAAGGATGAAAGATTTCAAAAGGGTGGTTGCTCTTGCAGGGAATTCTAACGTGGGTAAGAGTGCCATATTTAACCAATTAACTGGCGTGGATCAGATAATAGGCAACTGGCCGGGGAAGACTGTAGAGCATGCCGAGGGATTATTGCATTATAAAGGTCTGAGGATCAAGATAATCGATCTGCCAGGAATATACTCGTTCTCCACATACTCAATGGAAGAGATCGTATCTAGAGATTTCATCGCTCTTGAAAAGCCGGACATAGTCGTAAATGTCATAGACGCATCGGCACTGGAACGAAATTTGTTTTTCACACTACAACTGATAGAATTAGGCGTACCGATGGTCATAGCACTCAACCAAGTGGACCTTATGGAAAAGAAAGGATTATCCATCGATGCTAAAAAACTTGAGGAAATCCTGGGAGTGTCTGTAGTCACCACTGTAGCAATCAAGGGAACTGGCATCGATAAATTGACAGAAATAATCATCGATGCAATCGAAAATAAAAAACTTCCAACCAAAATAAAATACGGTCAAGAAATAGAGCACCGCTTAGAGAAGCTTATAGCAGCTATGGGCAATGTAAACACTGGATATCCTTCACGTTGGACGGCTATCAAACTCATCGAGAAAGACGCTGATATTCAAAAACTCTTCGAGAAGGCTGATCCGAATGTTCCCATATTAGCTGATTCGCTGGCTGACGAGATCGAGAAGATACACGGTGAGCCATCTGGAATAGTGATCACAGGGGAGCGCTATCATGTAGCTGACATGATTGCTCACGAAGTCTTCAGAGATATCATGCCAGGTATGAAAAAAAGAACGTTGACAGAAACTTTGGATAATATCGCTCTGCACCCAGTATTGGGATATGTGACTGCTATCATGGTCATTGGGGGGCTGTTGGTCTGGACATTTCTCATAGGTACCCGTGTTTCGGACTTTATACAAGATTCTTTAACTGCTATAGAGCAATACGAGCCAGTCATTACAGGCTCCATAGAAAACATTTTATGGAATGGCGCTTTCACCGGATTTGTGGCCGGAGTAACTCTCATAATCCCGTATGTACTACCATTTTACTTAATACTTGCATTTATTGAGGATTCTGGATACTTGACTAGAATATCATTCATGCTCGATCGCGGTATGCATAAGCTTGGGTTACATGGCAAAGCAGTCATTCCCTTAATACTTGGGTATGGGTGCAATGTGCCAGCGGTTTACTCTTGTCGGATAATGGAAACCCCTAAGCAAAAAACACTTCTAGCCTACCTGGTTACACTAATACCATGCACAGCAAGGACTGTAGTCATTTTAGGATTAGTAGCTACATTTGTAAGTATTTGGTGGGGTCTGGCGCTATATGTATTTGATATATTACTAATTATCGTGGTAGGCCGTATAGCGTTCAAAGTAATGCCTGGAGAATCTGTTGGTCTGATTATAGAGATGGCAGACTATCATGTCCCTTCTCTCAAAGTCATACTTAAACAGACGTGGGCACGCACCAAATCATTAATTATGATTGTATTTCCGGCTTATATCATCGGCAGTGCAGTAGTACAAGCATTATATGCATTTGGGATACTGACTCCAATTAACAATGCACTAATACCAATAACTGTTTGGTGGCTTGGATTGCCAGCCGTCTCTGGTATATTGTTGATATTCGGAATCGTTAGGAAAGAAATGACTCTATTAACACTTGCAGTACTTTTTCATACAACGAACTTTGGCTCGATCATGACTCCGGTTCAATTAATAGTATTAGCGCTTGTCAGCATGATATACATCCCATGCCTAGCTAATATACTTGCCCTAGCATCGGAGTTCGGATGGAGAAAAGCGACAGTTGTAACAATAGCAGAAATAGGCACGGCAATAATGATAGGAGGTATTGGATTCAGGCTACTAAGTCTATTCATGTGAGAAGTAAAATCTGGTTCCGTTGCAAAAAATCTGAACATTTTACAAAATCGTTGAAAACATTCACAATAAGGAGATTTTAGTTATCAAAGTTGAGTTAAAATAGCATTTAAAGGAATTAATAATAGCCTCAAAGTACAGAAAAATTATTTTTGCAACAGAACCTGATTGGGAACTGAATATCTTAAAAAATGAAGATCCAATAAAAGAATCATTGGTTAATTGGTTGAGATTATTTAGGGCAAGCTAAAGAGTATCATATTGCCTTTCTGCGATACTTTGCCTATTCAATATTCAAAAATAGCTTCAATTACGGGCTCTGCAAGTTTTATCACATCTTTTTTAAAAGAGTATATATCATCTAAAACAGCAGAATTTCTTCCCTTTAATAGTTTCTGTTTCAGTTTTTTCCCCAGAATGTCGTCGTTTCCCGCTTCCAGCCTGAGCACTAAAGACCCCGGATAAATTTCTGTTCGACGCGCAAGGTTGTCGCAGTCCCCGTCAATGATCCCGATAATAGGAATCTCAAGCCTGGAGAGGATGTCGCCTGCTATGGCTGTGGTGTCATCCCCCACGGTAACTGCAAGTTCAGCTCCAGCAGCTAGTTCGAAGGTGTATTCTGCTTTATGATCTATAAGTACAACTTTTCCTGTTCTGAGCCTGGAAGAGAAACCTGAACTTCTGTCACAGGGATTTTGTTTTTGGGTATTAGGGAGTAAGAAATCGCTTCTTCTCAGGTTCCCACTCTTTGCCCAGGCTTTTGCAAGGTCAAGTGAGTCCATTTTTTCATAATTATGAAGCTTTTCTAACCCGTGCTTCTTTAATACTCCCCCTTCGATTGCAACAATAAAGCCATTTTCGGAAACTATGCTTATTTTGGAAGATAGGGCTTTCCCAATCACGATCCCGTTTACCAGGATATTTTCACCGGGAAAGATGCCTGAAAGCTTGCGGATAACCCGGATTTTACCTGTGATCTGGCATTTTTCTACAAATACCTTATTTTGAAGAGGTAGAGGGCTTTTCATAGGAAGCCCTAAAGTCTCGGAAAGTGTCTCGAGGTATTCTCCTGCTTTTTTGTTAAAAAGTATCAATTTCCCATCGGTGCATTTTGGGCTTTCTATCTGGATAAGAGGCTTCATCTCCGGCTCTCTGAGACGAGCGACAACCATCGCTCCGAATACCCCCCCGGTTTCAACTGTTTTTCCTCTGTTCAGGAGGCACACAAGGTTTGAGGTCTCAAAAAAGGCTTCGATACAGGCACTCGGCTTCAAGTGTCGACTGATGTCTATAACATTTTCAAGTCCGGCATCAAGGACAGCTGTTTTTCCCATGGTCCCTCCAAGCATGGCCTCTACTGTGCCCATGCGAGAAAGTTTTTCAAGGACTCTTTTCGCCTCTCCCGAATCAATCACTTCGGGTCCGTGAATTACCAGGCCGATCTTCATTTTCAGCTGGTTTAAAGAGAAGACACTTATTAATGTTGCCCTTAGAGCTTATCCAAAAAGTGTTGTAACCTACTGTAATATTTACGGTCCGTCGCTGTTCCTAAACCTTAAAGAGGCGCATCGTGCTTGCAATCTGCATGTTCATAGGCCCAGGAATTTTTGCATTGACCGGCCTGGCTCGCAGCATGGGAACTATCCATGAAGCGATCCTTTCCTCGCTCCTTATAACCTTTGTTACCATTTCAATGATCCAGATATCTTCCTTCTTGGCCTGAAATTCCCTTCGACCACCTAGGCTTGCCGGAGATACACAGTTTTTGTAATAAAACTTGGTATGTTTATGGATATCCGTATTGATGACTTACAAAACTAACATGCTTAAATGTCATCAAATATCACAATGGGATTATAAATAATAAACCATTAATTATATGTACATATTTATATATCTAAAAATATTATTTTCATTTAGTATTAAGTTGAAATATATAAAATGACCATAATAAAATATTGGAAAAAAATCATCTACTAGAATGAAAAAGGTACTGTCCATTTTGTTTGCAGTCCTTTTTGTAGCATCGTTGACAGCTATGTCAGCTAGTGCACGTCCTGGTTGGTACGTGGTGGAAATTGGGGCTGGGGTGGAAGCTGGCGTGACGGCCTTGGCTGGGGCTGGAACTGGTCTGACCCTTGTCAGTATGTTTTTAATGGTGCAGGATCCTGGGTTGTGTCTTGCCCTTCCCCAGCAACCAGTTTTCCCTACTTGTGTGAGGTACCTGCCGGTACCGTTAACAACCATTTTCAGCCCACTGTCCAGTCTTAACTCCGTTAAATGAAAACAACAACTGGGTAAAATAAAATTATATGTAAAATGGAAATAAGGTCTAAATGCTTTTACATCCTGCGCAAAATGACCCCAAAAAAGTCCACTAGCAATTGGTCATAAAAATAAGTTTGAGACCTTTAATTTCTTTTTTTTAGAAATAAATCTATTTCTTTTTATGATCATATAACACAGATCTAAGAAATCTACGTCGTAACAGTAACGTTTTACTCTCGTTGCTATCCAGACAATTGATAAATCATGACGATCCGAAAAACCTTATGTCGAAAAACATAAATATTTGTAGATATAAGTTAGTTATGAAGTAATAATTAATTGATATTAATTAATAACTTTATACATGTAAAAGCTTCTGAAAATTAAAAAATTAACGACTATTCTAAATCTACTGGAGATAACTAAATGACAGAAGCATTAAGTTCCAATAAATCGAGACCTTCCCCCACCCTTAACACTATTCTTATGGTCGAAGACGCCCTCAAGAATAACATGAATAGTGTTGTAACGATAGCAGAACTAAAAAAAATGCTGCCAAGACAAGTAAACCACAACACTCTGATGGTTATTCTGAATTATCTGGAACAAGGAAATAAAATTGTTCTGGGGCTCAAGGGAATAACATGGATTCACAGCAGAAATGAAAATTTGAAAAAGGCCGTGGTTCAAGGACTTGAACTATGAAACATGTCAGGGTAATTCTTGCCTCAGAGGCTGCAGAAGCATATTATAATGTTATAAACAAAGCATCAGACTCAAAACAAGAAGAAGTTATCCTTAATGCATTTCTTCAGAAAGTGGAATTGATAAAAGAGAACGTTCATTATGGACAGCCAATTACCAAAAAATTGATTCCTGTTGAATAAAAAACCAAATATGGAATAACGAACCTGTTTAGAGTAGAGCTTCCTAATTTTTGGAGGATGCTTTACACACTTACAGCAGGAAGGCCTGAAAGTACGTGATTAAAAAGGTTCCACACGTACTTCTTTCTTATTTTCCCATAATTACGATTATTTAACTCATTATTTCTATCCGTTTTTAAATTTCTCTCTATTTATACCCTGTTTTCATCCTCGTACATCTCAACCTCTGTAATTAAATGCCATATTATATTTATAAAAATGTTGTTTTTGTTTTCACTGGATTTAAGACTTACACAATTGAACTGAGACTTCAATAGCATTAAACTGTTATAGATTTTTATGCATCTGAGTTTTTTTAAATAACAATATTTATTTATATTTAGCACAACTAAATTTGATTTAACTTAACTAATCTTTACTTGATATAATATTGAGACTCGCACAGTTTAACTGAAAAATCACTCTGAAATTCAAGTTTAGACCACATCGTCTGTTACGCTTGATTTTGTACTTCAAATGCGTGAGTCTTAAGCATATTTACTTGACTTGATATTTAATGGTGATCTTATGCATATAATGGAAGGCTTTTTACCGGTTTTTTGGTGTCTAGTATGGTTTGCAGTATCAATACCAATGGTCGCATTTGGTGTTTACAAAATGAATAAATTAGTGAGCAAAAAACGCGAGATATTACCTATCCTTGCGGTCGCAGGTGCATTTATCTTCGTGCTTTCCTCCCTAAAAATGCCCTCGGTTACAGGAAGCTGTTCTCATCCTACAGGAACAGGGGTAGGAGCAATCATTTTTGGGCTTGCGATTACTGCAGTTCTTGGGTCTATTGTACTAATCTTCCAAGCTCTCTTCCTAGCCCATGGAGGGCTTACGACCCTTGGAGCAAATGTATTCTCCATGGGCATCGTGGGTCCGGTGGTGTCATACCTAATTTATAAGGCCGGAATGAAAGCCAAAATCAACTTTTATTTTATTGTCTTTCTGGCTGCAGCTTTCGGCGACTGGGCTACTTATATTACAACTTCTACACAACTTGCTTTGGCATTTCCTGCAGGAGGAATCTTAAATTATGTGGGTTTCTTCAGTTCATTCAGCAAATTTCTTGAAGTCTTCGCAATTACTCAGATACCCCTAGCAATCATCGAAGGCGCTGTTAGTGCCCTACTCTTCAAGTATGTGATTGAGGTCAAGAGTGATATCCTTGTTGAAATGAACGTATTGACCGAATCTTTAGTTCGCAAAATCAGGGGGCTTGTTGCATGAGCAGGAAACTTGAATTTATCGTGATTGCTATAATTCTGATTTTTGCAGCTCAGTTCTTTTATATGTCTTCTACTACACATGCCGAATATGGTGGAGCTGATGACAAACCCGAAGGTGTTATTGATCAAATTACAGATGGGACTTACAAGCCCATTGCAAAACCTATCTGGAAACCTCCGAGTGATGAAATAGAAAGCCTGCTTTTTGGCCTTCAGGCAGCTACCGGTGCAATAATTATCGGTTACTTCCTCGGGTATTACAGAGCAAAAAACAGTTTTGAAAGCGATTTCGGTATTCAAAAAGATAAAAAACTGCAAAGGGACGAAAAAATCCAAACATGATAGGTAATCCTTAATTTTTAACCTTTAGAGGGTTCTAAAAAACCCTCAAATTTGCTTGATTGTTTGTAAAGAGCATATAATTAATTGGTTCCGTTGCAAAAATAATTTTACTGCCTTTTTAGGCTATAATGGTTGCCTTTTGTGTCATTATTGACCTGTTGATGGCATATATAGATCCTATTTGTGAATGTTTTCAACGATTTTGTAAAATAGCCATATTTTTTGCAACGGAACCTTAATATGAGTACACTAAAATAAAATATAAAAATTCATTTAAAATAGTTGTATTATTCATTTGCATTAATTCATCATCGAGAGAAAAATTCACTTGGAGTTAATAAATCCTGTGTTTTTATGTACTACCTTTGCGTTGGAAAGTACAATAGATTCGATATCAGCGTAATTTTTCACAATTGCTGCTTTCAAAAGTGGCGTATATAATATGTCCATGACATCAATAATATCACCAGTCACGGAGAAAAACCGAGTATTGCCGTGTCCACGTATTTCGTATTTATGAATTAGTTGCTTTTCTCCGAGTTCGCCTAATCTATGTGAAACATGGGTATCGCAATTTGGAGAATCGCCAATTAATTTACATATTTTCTTGTATACTTGATTCACTATTCCGGAGTGCGGTGGTAATTTGCCTTTCACTGTAGTTAAAGCCATACTAGCCAAGTGAATAGATAATATGAGATATCTATCTATGTGCTGATATTTTTTGGAGCATTTCAGTTGTTGCTCTGGTATTTACGGCATTTTCTGCTGCATCTATATGGTCTTTGGTAACGCATATGGAATTTTCAAACAATGCTATTTTTCCTGCTTCGTAAATTGTGTCAATTGCTCTGCGAGCATCACCGTGATATTTATCGGCAATTTTCTTTGCGCAGTATCTGAAAATTTCATCCGTCACAGCATCGTCCAAGAATGCTTCTCTTCGCATCTGTATTATCTGGGAAATTGCAATAATGAAATGCAGCTGAAGACAATACTTTCCCATCAAGTTTTTGTAGATAATCTTTCTGATTTGACGCGAGAATTATTTCTATTGCAACATTCTTACCTTTAATTTTTTGGTGTGATAATGCTCGACTTAGCTGGTATAGGATATTGTCAGGCTCGTTAAATTTATCAATTTCGTCGAAGAAAACTACAACAGTATAAAAAGAGTATCTTTCTGCTGTCTTGTCGATAAGATCCCAAATTTCGCGCAGGTATTGATTAAACTGCAATCCTTGCCTTATGACAACACCGGATAATTGCTCTAATATTTCAGTACATGCCATGATTTCATTTTTCACAGATGTGCAGTCTAGTGTTACAACATCGACGAGAATATTCTTTCCCTGCTTTTTTATGCCATCAGCAAGAATATTTAGCACATATCGCACAGTAATTGTTTTTCCCGCTCCGGTATCTCCCCAAATATACATATTGCCTGGATTGCCCTGGCGAAGAACTGCCGAAAGATTAAACGCAACCTCTCTCACCTCTTTATCTCTAGCGATTAATGATTTCGGGACAAAAGTGTTACTCAAAAGATTTTCACACCTAAAGATGTTTCCTTGTTGGGGGAATAAATCAGAAAAAACATCATCGGATACATCAACCATGTAGTTCACCTTTTTTCGATTATATACAAGAAGATGCGATATATACATATCGGAACTTGTGATTTTTAAAAATATTTAATAACAAGTTCTTTTTCGTTGGTAGTAGACGCATATACAAGAGAACTTGATATTTAAGAACTTGTGTACAATCCCTCCCCCTTATCACAAGTTGTATAGCAGTAATATCTAATTGCAGAACAATTCGATTAGAAACTTAGCGATTTGTGTGAGATTTAAATTAATTAAGTAATTACTTATACTATTAATTCTAAAATTCTACAAAATTGCATTTTTATTAGATATATGCAAATTATATTAGCATATATTTTTAGGCTCAATAAAAACAAACTTTCCTTACTCTAGCAGATATCACTGTAGAACTTGTGATAGGGGGGTGGGGATACACCACAAGCTCTCAAATTTTTCGACGACAAGTTTTCTATATGATACCGTTTTTAAAATCTATATTAATAACAAGTTCTTCTATTTAGATTTACATACAAACCAAAAAGCTAAATACATTATTTTAGTTTTGTTGATAATGAATTTGTATAAAAAAAATAATTTGTATAATGACCTATAAGGACTATCAAAATATTTTTAATAGTCCTAAGTAAATATTATTTCTCAAAGTTTTATGGATCTTTTTGCTTTGACATTGGGGCGGGAGTAGGAGTTGATGAACGAGTACTAATAAATTGCCTAAAAGTAGTTTCATCGGGTTATGCATATTCATCTGTAACTATATATCTATTTAATGATGATCAAAAGATAACTACAAATCCAAGTGATTAGAATTTGATTTCTAATGGGCTTAAGTACGAGTATAGTTCAACGATATTTAATAATTCGTTGGTCTATCAGGATATAGAAATTGTTAAAGGTAGGGACATTAAGACAAAAAAATAGTAAATCTATTAAACGCACATCCAAAGAATGCTCAATTGCAATATGATAGAACTTGGTATATGGGTATGAGTGTTGTGAAAATTGACTATTATGGAAATCAAAGTTCATCATGAATTGGGTAGAGAAATACTGTTGAAGTTGAACATACCAACAGTATTTAACTTATTTTTGAAAGCTTATCGATCTTTTCTATATAATGTATTAAATCATTATACTTTAATATTTTTTTTTTATTAACTCATTCCTTATATCTTCTGCCAGCTTCGCTGCCCAGACTACGCCGATAATCTGAACGAACCTGTTTTCTTTGCTTTTCTTTAAGCAATGATTCCAGAGAATCCTTATTAAGTTCTTCCTGTTCACTTTGATCTTTTTCCTCTGCCATATTAAAATCACCCCTTATAATAGTAATGATGGACGTGCCATTGTGAACACCGTTTTTTATTTTTTATGATTAATATTAGCTAAGCTTGTATTTAATATTAAGTTATTTTTGTTCTGCATGCAAGCGGGATGTATATGCGTCGAATCAAATCAAATATGAGCCATTATAAGGTCGTTAGAGACATTTTCTAAGCAGGGCAATGAATTTACATGAAACTCTCAATAAAAGTCTCACAAGTAGCCTGAGAATAAGTCGTTTCCCGACAAAACTGAACCCCCATATTTTGCCGGCTTTGCACGGTAAGTACCCACGAGATATTTTCCATATACTTTTATTACTTTAAAATAATATAAATCAAGATACTTATAATTGAAAAAAAATATAATAAAACGTGAATTCTGGTAATATATAGAGCAGGAGAAGAGCGATTGTGGGGCGATTTATGGCACTTTCTCGAGCGAGTTAGGGCTATTAACTTAGAATTAATTATCAGTCTGTTCTAGGACCTGAGATTAAGTCATTTATTGACTAACATTGAACATCTATCTTATGTTACACTTACGAGATATGGAATACGTAATTTCAATTACTAATTAGTTTAGGTTAGTAATATTTAGGATATATACAAAAAATATATATAAAATTAAATCTAGTTTTAATTCAAAGGTTTTCTGGAACCTTTACTTGGGCATTGTATCAAGCTGCAGGATTCTAATCCCCTGCAGCTACAAGATCAACTTTTTGACATTTTAGATTAGCCTTGTCATCTTCGCTAATTAAATGCATTTTTATTTTTAAATTAATTCTTTATTTTTCTTTTCTTTGTTGCATACTTTCTAAGTCAAAAGCGGTTCTGGTGCAAAAAATCTGGCTTTGTTGCAAAATCAATGAAAACTTCATAATTAGGAAATTTAATTAATAACATCAAGGGAAAAATAATACAAAAGGTAAGAATTATAGCATCACATTACGGAAATATTATTTTTGCACATAACCCTGAAAATAAGAAGAACTTGTTCAAAAATATTGAAATGAGACAACCCAGATATTTGAATAACATTATAGAACAAGATCTTAGATCTATTAAAGCGAATCGTTAATCCAATGTTAGGATTTCAATCTTTTCGATCTGCTAATAAGACTTTAAAAGGAATTGAAGCTATGGATACGGTTAAAAAAAGACAAGTCAATAATTTAAATTACTCTGTTCTTAATGAAGTCAAATACATTAATCAATTGTTAGGTATAGTTTTATAATGTTAGTACATTTTCCTTGAATATTTTGATTTTTATTCATTACTTATAAATTTACATATTTTTTTGAAGTTTTTGCAACGGAACCACACAAAGCCTATCTGATCCTTAAGCTCATCAGGAGTGTGTATCCATCATATGCTGTTCCTTCTGCAAATGTAGACACTAGAGCAAGTATGAAGCCAGTTTATACTATATAGCCTCATTTTCTTTCCTGGAAAAATTCAAATCTGGATCATGATGATCCAAAATTTGATAGATGTTTTAGTCCTTAGCCACCCTCTTTCCTATGAAATACAAGAGACTACCCCCAACTATCACGCCTATTACCGCGGACAGAATGTATCCCGCTGAAGCTACAAGCTTCGAATCTTGGAAAGAAGGACCGTTTGGGATGTTATAATCCTTCAGTGGTGCATGCCATAATTCAGAGAGCTCTTCAAATCCTTGTGGTATATATCCAATTTTATCTTTAAGTTCATCTGATTCCCATTCACCATATGCAGTGCCTGCTGCAATCAGACCTAAAGGCGCAACAATTATCAGTAATGCCAAACCAATCGCTAAGTTTCTTGTCAGTTTATCCATGTTCTCACCTCAGGCTATGACTTCCCGTTTAATTTTGTTCATCTCAACTTCAGATTTCTCTCCATAAAATACAGATGTGTCTGTTCTTTGGATATAAGCAAAAATAATTGCTGTAATCACTGCCTCAAGAATGCTAAATGCTAAAGCATGTTCAAGTACCATGGCAGGAATAGTTACGCTCAAAGAATATGGCATATAAAGTGGGACTCCTTCAGATGTGTGCTCCAAAATTGGCTGTATACCTAATTCAAAGCCAGCACACAACGATGCCAAGGTAAGAGAAAGCCAGCCAGCAACACCTGCAGCAATAATTCTCGTAGAGGATGTAATTGCTGAATTTCCACTAATCAACTTATAAGTGTAATAAGCAACAAAGGATACCACCACTCCCATGTTAAAACAGTTAGTGGCAATAGCCGTTATTCCTCCGTCGCCAAAAATCAGTGCTTGCAACACCAAAGTTACAGAAATAGCTATAAGTGATGCCCATGGGCCAATGACTATGGAGATAATTCCACCTCCTACGGCATGACCTGTGCTCCCTCCTGGAATAGGTACGTTGAACATCATTATGACAAATGAAAATGCAGCTGCTAGCGCCAACAGAGGAACTTGTCTGGACTTAAGTTCTGCGGTCAGCTTCGTTCCTGCATGATACCATATAGGAATCATGATGATCCAAAACGCAATATATGTATGCGGCCCTAAATATCCGTCTGGAATGTGCATTTTTGATATGCCTCCTACTCATTTCCTATGCTTCTAAACTAAAATTGTTTCATAGACTCAGTAATTAGTCATGATATTGAAAATTCTCCTTATGCGAAGAATAATCACAAGCATAAAACGAGTCTTTTGAGTGTGTTTTTTGAAAAGACCGGTATTTTTCAGATATTTAATAATGTGATTATTGATTATTTCTAAAAAATATCAGACTCACGCACTTGAAAAAGCAAAACCAAATTCAATAGGCTTTATGGCCTTAACTTAGAAACTTGGATTTTTGATAGTTGAATGTTTAATGCGGTTGGTTTTTTAGTTCAATTTTGTAAGTCTTAGAATGCTTTTAGAATAACAGATTGTCGTGTGTTACATATGTATCTTTTTATATTACTTTTTTGGACAAATTTTAATTTTATTATTAAGTAATGCTTTATTTTCATCTTATAGACATCCAATAGATGCTCTGTATTTGGAATCAAAATTTGAATTATAATAATAATTGGATCCATGAAGAAGGATGAGAAGCTTTTACATATATGGGAATAAAGTAATTCTCGTATAGATAGAGTAGTAATGCAAGATAAAAAGGAAAGTAGCTGAGAATACAGATTTAGGTTGATTGAAATTAATATAGTAGTCAAACTTTTTGATCTCTCGATTGTCATTTGAGTTTTCCACACAAACATTGTAATTCAGACATGTTACAGTAGAATTACCTCAAAAGGTAGGAAGTACTATAATTTTACTGTAAATTCAAAGTAAAATTTTTGTTTACTGCATGTACTTGAGTCTTCTGATGTGGAACTTTTGTTTAATAACTTATTGATATTTGTGATTTTACAGAAAATTAGACAATCTGCTATAAATTTGTCTCGTTTATCCTTGTTTAGAGGCACTCATGAAAGGATTTCAATAAATTCCAAAATCTTGTCATATGCTTATAAATAGTATATAAATGACTCGTGAAAATACGAGGTTTATCGAAATCCTCCTGAGTCTATGTTCTTCAGAACAGATTCTTCCGATCAAGTCTGTTGACTCCATGAAATATCTAAAGAACACTGGTAGTTTTCAGAAAAAATGCCAAAAAAGATTTCATTGAGTAGCGAACCATAATTTTTAGTACCCTTCCCTTGCAGCTGAAATTCCCTACCTGCCTGCTTTTACAGGTGAAGAATATCCAGTGCTGCAAGATCAAGTACCAAATTTAGGAGGTTTTTTTATTTTTGTGTCTGTTCGTATAAACATATGTATGTAGGATAAACTTATATTTAATATTTTTTGTAATATTTGTTATATTTCATGTTATTATATTTTAAAATTATAACACATAATCTAAAGAAATACATAATTTAAGGGCAGATTGTGTAAATCTTTGCTCCCAAAGATGGAAAAAAAAATCACGATTTCTTTAGTAGTTAGATGAAATCTCAGCTTCTTCTGTTCCCAGAATTATTAAAGAACTGGATGTAAAGGTCAAAAAATACCTTTCAAAACGAATAGAACAAGAAATCCCTTACTTGCTTATTGATGCTAATTACTATAAAGTAAAAGATGGGCTTCACTATGAAACAAAATTCTCTTTGTAGTTACTGGAATAAGGATTGATGATTACCGTGAGATCCTTGGAGCAAAATTAACAGACCGTGAATATTGTTTGTTTTGGGAAGATCTAACATGATCAATAGCCCATAGTTATAGAAAATAATGCCACCGAAATTTGCTTAGTGGACCTTAATAAAGATGTTTATTGATATTATTTTCCCTGGCTGAAGAAGTTCATTTCTTTGTTAAAAGTAAATAATTAATGTAAAAATTATAACCTTTTCAGAGGTCTGAAATTACTCACTTTTCGGTAAAGGAAGGTGGGAAGTTTCAAGCTCAAGTACGGAAGGGGAAAATTATGGCGTTCTGTTCGGCATTGAATTTTTTCCAAAATCCTTTATTGCGTATCATCTATAAAATCCCAAAATTCTTAGATTATTAAGTCCAATCTGTTTGGCCGGGTGACTGTTAACAATTAACATATATAAATTATTTTTTCGGTTATTGATAACACAAATTTTTACTTTAATATCATAAAATATAATTTAATTAAAGAAAAATATTAAATACGAGCTTGTCATACATCCATATGAGAATTTCGATAAACCTCCAATCTTAACAAAATGTGTATAAGCGCTTTAGAAACAACCATTCAAAAATTGAAATTTATCGAAATCCTCGAAAAGATCTTATTAATTAAAAAAAAACCAAATCGTACCTGAGATGTAATTGGTCATGTCTATGTGTTGTTGAAAATCGTAAACACAATATTCTATCGACATTTTCCCCAAAATGAGCGATAGACTCAGTTTGCAGATTTGACCAATGATTCAAAGAAACGATCTAAAATTTTACTATTAAAATATATTTAGAAGGAGATTTTTGAACATGCATGCCGAAATGTGTGAAACACATCCAATAATGGAGACTGTAATGGCTGAAATGTGGGAACTTCTGACTGTAGAAGAGAGAAAGAAAGTTGCAGTAATGAGAATGGATATGATAATACAATGGATGGAAGTAAAAATCAATGATATGGAAAAGATGATTGAGCTGAAGAAGAAAGCTATATCAGACATTAGAAAGGTTCAGGAAATGCTAAAATAAAAGACTTAAATTAGACAGAAAAACAATCTCCGATTTTGTTGGTATCCAGATTTCTTACATGGATACCAACGTAATTAGAATAATCAGTTATATAACCATCTTTACCAAGCTTCAATGAATAAAATTTGTCTGTTTTTTGTAACTGTCGGTTATTGGTCCTTTTCCATTTGCTCACCATTTAGTGATCAGAAAAATATAAAACTATAATAGATTACAATGCACTGGTTTTTTTTGTAAATTTAATAGTTGCCCAAAATAATTTTTTTAAGAAATTTAGAAAAATGGACAGCTTTATTGTGTAATGTTCCAAGGGAGGAAGTGATGCAAGCTGTTAATTAATTTGTCATAGACAGTTGAAGGTTTAATGCTATCGATTTATCAATTCAACTGGTTCAGTTCTCTTCGAGTTATTTTTGGAATATACACCGATTCTTTTTCGTATGAAATTATTCTATTTGAGCACTTTCTAAGGTATATATTATCATAATTATCATTAAATATATTTTTAAAAAATCGAGTAATAAATATGAAATTAAACAAATCACTGAATTTTAGAACTGACCTATAATTCAGTAAAACTATCATAATAATACTTAAAAGATTGGATATTATGGAAATGAACTATAGAGGATTACAGATAAACTTCTGATTTTCAGAATCATTTATATACATTTCGAAATATCGGACGAAATTCGGATATTTATTGATACCTTCTATAAAATATTCTTTGTATTAATCATCATAATTTTATTGCCGGCGAGTAATTTGCATCTTAGATAGTCATAGGTGTAACAATTGATTCTTCAGTTCAGACTCATAGGCCCGAATGAAATTACTAGCAGTGGGATTTCCCAAGCTGTCCTGTCTACCACGTTTATTTGTTTCATTTGCACGCTCAACATACAGAGAATCATTCTGAGATGATATGTTAAGCATACTAGCGGGAATCATTACCTGATAATCAGAAACTTTTTGTAAATCTGTTGGAGCAACCTGAATTTGAGTGTAGGTTCCCATATTTTTCACGGCTATTTTTGGTGTGTGTCCTATTTTATACCCCCACACTTCATTGATTACTCTTTTAACTCCATGGCTTTCAGGGGCATCACCTTGTGATATCATCCATTGTTTTGGAGTGTAGAGATATTGTGTGTTTTGGATCGTCATAAGAGGAGAACGCTGAATTGTGAAATTTCCAACCTTCCAGACACCATTTTCCTTAGTTGCTTGAGTGTAAAACACAGTCCAAACTCCGAGAGTATCTTTAGAAGGAATCCAAAGTTTTAATATGTTTCCATCATCGTTAAATATACCTGCACTACGATATAATTGAACATCTTCATGTGTTGCAGATGATGAATCCTCGACTTTTAGAAGTGGTGAGCTTTGAACTGTAAAATTATCTGTGTAACTGTTTGCAGTTGCAATATGTAGATCATCGCTGAATTCTTCATTGCTTGTCAGTGTAAATAATGCATATATTGTTGATTTTCCTGGGTAATTCATCATATTCATATGCCAGGGGTGATATTGACTTGATAGACCCACAACTTGCTTATTACCAAAATGAATCCCATCTGTGGACGCGTATCTGTTTATTACATGCGGCTCAGGATCGATATCTACAATCCACATGTAATATGTTTTCGTAGCTTCATCATACAATACAGCCGGTGATACACCATGACCATTGACATTTATTTCTGGGGAAACAGTGATACCATCATACGTTTTAACTTTAAGGCTTTCTATGGTTGCATTACCAATGGTATCCCCAGTTACATAGTAGCATATGAATTTTCCGGTATTAGGATTATATACGAGATCAGGATCAGAACCATATGGATCAGAACCATATGGATCAGAACCATAAGGGTCAGAACCATAAGTATTTGAGTTATATTCGGATTCTATTTGCGTTCCAATAGGATTTCTTACTCCTGGTGGTACATGCCAAACTAGGCCATCATCAGAATAATACAAACATGCATTTTCATATGTATCGTTCGAATATGCATATGGTGTAATAAGCATCCACCATTTATGACCAAATACGCCAGTCTCATTGAAATAGATAGACGGATGATTGAACTGGTTATACCCATATGGATCGGGGATAGATAAAGGAAGACGATTTTGAGTTACATTTAGCATATACATGTTTGCATTACCAGAAGTATCATAACTGTATGCTACAGTATGTGAAATATTCTCTTCGATGTAATCACTTAGCGTGATTCCAGGAGTTGGTATCTGAATATCCAAACTGTTTGAGTTTGCCCAAATTATTGCTATGTATATTCCTTGATTTTGGAATGATCCCCCACCAGCTTTAAAGTTTGTATGCCACCAATCTGCTCCTCGAATCCCACCTACGAGTGCACCGGAACCAAAAGAAACATCCGAAAATGTACCTAAGTTATGTGTACCATCTGTTAGTGTTTCATTGATCGCCAATTCAATGTCGTTCGTGAATGGTTTATTCAGCACAACATTTGCAGAAGATGTGTTACCAGAGCCTGACAACACTAGATGCCCATTCTGTACGTCTATTGTTGAGTTATTGCTTCCTTCTTTGTAAGCTGTCCACTTTGAGGTATTTAAACTGCCTGAGCTAAAGTTATCGTATGCCCACATGACTAAATCTCCATTGGGAGAATAGCCAGGGGTATTGTACACATTGAAGTTTTGTGTGATGCCATTTATGTTGACGTTGAGCCACAAATTATGTTGTGGATCAATATAATATGGCAGTGAAGAAGATTCCAAAGTCGAAGATACCGCAAGCGCAATTGCGGGCAATAAAGTCATGCTGATTAATAAAAAGAAGATTTTAGATTTCATTTCCATAACATCCAATCTTTTAAGTATTATTCAGATAATTTTAGTGAATTATAGGCTCAATTACAAAATTCAGTGATTTTTTTAATTTCATATCTAGCATTGGATTCTGAAAGCCAGCCGAATAATATATATCTTAATATATATTTTCTAATGAGCGTTAAATAGTACCAAGTATATCTAAAAAAATAAAATCTGTGTTTCAGAATGACTGGACTAAGACTTACGCAGTCTAACTGAAAAATCAATACCATCAATTCATTGATGATACAAAATCTAAATTTGAGCCACAACGTCTTTTGTATTGAGTTATATTCTTTAGCTGAATAACTATTGCAGGATCATCAATTGTAGGACTGACGTACTCAAAGAACAAAATCAGATTCAATTGGCTGTAGATTTAAATATGAATTTAAGCTAGTTGAAAATCTAATTTTATTGATTTTTCAATTCGCCTGCGTAAGTCTTTGAATGATTTTATAATATCAAATTGATAAGTAGTACATATGTATCATTTTATATTACTTTATTGGATAAATTTTAATTTTAGTATTAAGTACTCCATTTTACAGAGGTACAGAAACGCTTTATATTTTAGAGTCAAATTGTAAATTATAACGATAAGTGTGTTCATGAAGAAAAAAACATGCTTTTACACAGATCCCGGAAATAAATATCTATAATGACAAAATTACACCGAAAATGTCAAAGATAGCAAGGTAGATTCTAAAGCATCTTGATACATATTTGGAACTATTCAAACCATGAATCAAGCTGATTTCCTTAAGAAAAAAACATTAAAATTGCCTATTTCGCAATTAAAGTTGCTGCACCAATCTCTTCAATACTAGGAACAGATACTAAAATTTCATATAACTTTTATTTTTTCTCTAAGCATAATTAAAAATTTTTCCCCCTAAAGTTTCGATTTCACAATTAAGATATTTTATAAGATTTAGACAGAAAATATTGTCGTTGTCATAGTACTAGTTTCCACTTGTGCATTTTTTTGTTTTGGGTGATTGCAACTCCACAAGGTCTGTTTTCTATACGCACCGTGGATTTAACAGTATTAGTACCCGTATCAATTACAGAAACATCGCTACTCCCCAAGTTCGTCACATATAACTGTTTTTCATTTGAATCCACTGCAACTCCAAGAGGATAAGTTCCTATCTTCACCGTGGATGTAACTTTGTTTGTAGCAGTGTCAATTACAGAAACATTTTGGCTAAAGAAGTTAGTAACAAATACCTTCGTTCCATCTGGATCAACTGCAATTCCCTCAGGGCCATTCCCTACCTCAATAGTGGATATAACTTCGTTTGTTTTTGCATCAATTACAGAAACAGTTCCTGGAATGTTGTGGCTGCCTGAATTCGTGACGTATACTGTACCCCCATCCGGAGTGACTACAACTCCCGAGGGTTTTTGTCCTACATTTACAGTAGCTGTAATTTTATTTGTGCCTGTGTCAATTATAGATACATTGTTGCTACCATAGTTTACCACATATACCTTTGTTCCTGCTGGGTTGACTGAAACTCCACGAGGCCCTACTCCTACATTCACAGTAGCTGTAACCTTGTTTGTGTTTGCATCGATCACAGATACATTTTTGTCGCCGGTGTTCGTTACATATACCTTTTCTCCATCAGGAGTGACTGCAATTCCTCTAGGATGGGATCCTACAGGCACATTGGCTATAATGGTGTTTGTAAATGTGTTAATTACAGAGATGACGTTGTCGAGGGGATTTGTAAAATATACCTTTGTTCCGCCAGGGTTGATTGCAACTTCAAGAGCAAAATGAGTAGTTTCTAAATTTACATTGGCTGTAATTTTGTTTGTAGCAGTGTCAATTACAGAGATATTGTTGCTGCCAGCGTTCGTAATATATGCAAATGGGACCGCGCCTGAGATACTCATCACCATTGAAAACACCATTACTGATATCCCTAAAATCTTTATGAATGTATTTCCTTTGTGTATTTTATTCCATTTCATTTTATTCATTTTTAAACCTCAGGACATGAATTTCTATTGAGTAAGATGAAAAAACTAACATTAAAAGATGTGTCATTGTGTACTTACAGCTGAAATTCCCTGTCAGCTTGTTTTAACAAATGAGGAATATGATAGTGCTGAAAGGTCAAGTAATGAATTGAGGATGTTTTTTGTTCCTGTGTTTGTTCGCATAGAACATATATATGGTAAAATTATATTTTATATTTTTTGTAACATTTATCATATTTAATATTACTATTTTTAAAACTTATGATATATATCGAAAATAAATACAACATTTAAGTATAGATGTCATCAATTTTGAAAAGTAGTTTATGAAAAATTATAGGCATAATGGATTTTTATATCTTTGATGTCGCCATTTTTAACTGGATAATTATTTACAACCCACATAAAACAACGGAGAATCCGATTTTCTTAGTTGATAGGTGGAAGGAAATCTTGATAAATCCACTAGCTTCACAAATCATTTATGTACCATTTTAGAATCCTATGACGGAATGTAGGAGTTTATTGGAATCCTTTTAAATATTTTTTGAGATTTTTCTGATTTGTACAAATGGTTTTCAGAATGAGTAGATTTGGAAATACTGATAATATAAGTGGATTTGTATATCATATTGCGCATATGGCTCTTAAGTCTGAGAATCAACTCAAGGAGTTCTAAATACGCTTATATGTTTCATTTCATCAAGTTCAGTCCCTTCAGGTGCACTACAAAAGATATCCACACCAGGGATTCCTGAAGGGGCTCCTATGGCTGTATTAACTTTGCTTCTGCTCCTTTTGCTCAGAGATTTCCTTCCATTGTCAAAACAGTGTTGAAATATTACAAAAGTCTCTTTGTATATGGGAATTATTCCACTGTTATTTATCTTTGTTGCTAGCATTGTTTTAAAGCTCGTCGAGCTACTTTAATGGCCATAATATTTTATATTTTTTAAGGACATTTTCCAAGTGTCTGAATTTTATTATATCTCGTTTATTGATTATTCTATTTATTTGGTTGATGTTATTCCATAATACTCTTAATGCTGTTTTTAAGTCTGTTTTGTTTCGCATTTCAGTTATATGGGAGCAGACTTGTCTCAATGAATGAAAATGTAAGTTTTCATTGCATGAAGATTAATACTTCATAGCATACTCGATAGGGATTATGAGCTGATCAGAAGGTTTAAAACAAAAACTGCATCACTTCATGATTCGTATGTAGATTTATCAGAAAAAATGAGGTGTTTGACAGCAACAAGGTCTCTGTAATTGACACTGCTAAAAACAACGTTACATCCACGGTAAATTTGTAAAGGGATCGAGGATGCTTTTGAGCAAAATCAAAAGGTTATAATTCAACAATAAAAAGAGAAGTAAAAGAACATCCTGAAAAGAAGGGTTATATTAAGAAAAAGAGGATCGGCTCCAAGAAAGTACTAGGTGAGCGAGTTTATGCAGTGAGTAAAAAAATATTCAAAGCAGGAAAGGTTCTTGTAACTACTATCCAAAGAGCGAATCTGAAGATGTTATGTAAAATTTTTTGTTATAATTTCCATCAATTAATGACAAAAATTACAGAAATTCGCGGAAATGATTTAAACAGGATTCTCACGAAGAAAAAAAACAAAGGTAAATCTGAATCCTCCGAGGACTAAAATTTCTGATTTCGGTTAGAGCTTTAAAAATAGAGGGTGTGCAGATAAAATAAAAAAATAAATTTACTTTCAATACTATAAAACATGGAAAAATGTTCTGACAACTTTAACAGCTCCCAATTTCTTTAGTCATAGTTTTGATATTTTTCCGTGTTTCTGATTTTTAAAGTCTTTCAAGGAAATTCTTTTACTGTATCACACTCTCAGAGCCTGATTACTATCAATCCTGTTATACAACGCTTCCAAATTTTTCTGAAGCCTGTCAATTCCCTGTTTCCAGAGCATTTTATTGGATTTCAGAGATTCGCTCAGCTTCAAAGCTACGAGCTTTGCATAGTTTTGGGAAACTTTTTGATTGTTCCAGGAAAAGCCGAAAGCCATATCTGTTTTTTTGATACTGTATTTTTCGTGGATCAGGAATTCATAAAGTTCAGGAACACAATCTAGCTTTTTTTCGAAATTTACGGAAAAGTTTGTGGTAAGGTAAGCCAGATTTCGGAGACTAGACTGGACACCACAGCTTTCAGGACACAGTTTCTCCGAGTTTGCGAACTTGAGCATCTCTTTGAATTCAAGAAAAATATCAGTTTGCTCGAAACTGGATGGTAGAGTTTTTCCGAAGAAAATTAAGATATGGATGCATTCGTGAAAGAGAATTTTTGCAATCAGGAACTCGATTCTCTCCTGAAGGTTCCAGAACATTTCGACCAGTTCTTTTCCCCATAATTCATAGGGATTTATCAGGATAAGGGACCTGTAGATTATTTTGTTATTTTTTCTGGAAACGATCTTCTGTGGTTCGAAGGCCAAACCCGGCATATTACCAAAAAATTGTGCTTGAATAGCTAGATCCCAGAAGTATTCCCATTTTCTGGAACTTACACATTTTACTCTATAATATTTCCCATCAAAGTGAACTTTTTTTATTAACTGGTATATATCATCATTTTGTTCTTTAATAAGAATTTTTATCATGGCCTCTCGATAAATGTTTAGGTCAAGAAAGAAAAACCCTGGATAAGAAACTGAGCAGTTTAGACCAGGATAAGAAACAGGAAAGAAGAATTTAGTAATAGGGGAAGTTCCCAATGATGCTGGTAACGACTTACCATGTTCCACATGTACCTGCAAACTGTTATTTTGCTCCAGCAAAGCCTTTTTTGTTCTAATTTCTTGCAACAAGAACCCATCCTTTGCAATTCATCTTATTTTCTTATATTATGGAGGTTAGTATTACTAAATTTTATTTTTGTATTGAATTATGATAAAATATTTTACAATATTTATACTTATTCATAAAAATATAAAAATTAGTATTAACAGCTTCGATGATAAAAAGGAACTGAAATTTTTTGAAAAAAATAGAAAATAAATGCAAATAATTAGTGTGAGAACTAGAATCTAATCCATTTGTTCAACTAAAATCACAAAAATTTTTCGGCGGCTTCCTTCAATTACGTTTTTTCCAGAGATATTTCCCAATACTTTTTTGCAGTTATTGTTACATATTCTATTCTCTTTAATCATACAAACTGCTATAACTTTTTTACAGTACTCTGAACTCAAAACAAAAATCTAGTAAGTTAATTCCAAAGCCGACTTTTCAAAGGCGTTCTTGAAATATTTGTTTTTTCAGAATATCAATCAGTTACCTTTTTGAATACATTAAAGCTATATTTTGGTATTATTTATATAAAATTATTTATCAGTTTTGTGTGTAATAAATATCAAATAGGAAATAATTTATCTTAAAAAAACTAACATTAATATGAATCAAAAGCTAAGAAAACAATGTTTAGCAAGGAAAGGAACAAAATATGCCTAAGGAAGTTGCGAAAACAAAAATCTTTGGCTTAAAAAATACGCGTATACAAAGTTTGAAAATAAAAGATATAACGCCAAAACCATTCATCATAAAAAACCTTGCGCGAAAGGAAGTTACCTTCTATAGAATCAAATCATAACAATAAATAAAAATTGATTCTAAATTTACATCAAATTTGCAATACTACCAAAAAAGGCTCTAAAACTCTAACCTTTGGAAAATAGTGAGCTTACCCACCCAAAAGAAAAACCTGGATACAAAAACATTCTGAAAACCAAACTAAGAAAGCAGGAAAAAGTTTTGCAAGGAAAGGAGCCGGTAATACCTCTCTTTTTAAGATTTCTTGGAGGAATTTGCATAGACTGCAAGAAAGTTATTGCCAACTACTGGAATATAAGGTCTTCAACATACACAAACGGAGTAAATGGTTTTGATGAAGAAGAACGCCATGTTTGGAAACAAACCTTTGAAAATTCTCTGCCTGCCAATGAGCATTTGAAAATACTGGACGTTGGGACAGGCGCTGGTTTTCTAGCCCTTCTTTTTGCTGAGATGGGACATGAGGTAACAGGTATAGATCTTTCTGCAGGCATGCTCGAGAAAGCAAAGGATAATGCAGAGAATATGGAACTTAAAATTGATTTTTTTCATGGTGACGCTGAAAATCTTTCATTTGAGGATAATTCCTTCGACTTGGTTGTAAGCAAATTCTTGCTCTGGACTCTCCCAAAACCTTCTTGTGCGGTTAGGGAATGGAAGAGAGTCCTGAAACCGAACGGCAGGGTTTTTGCCATAGATGGAGATTGGTTTGATCCCAGACCAAATAGACGGATAAAAAGAAAGATTTCCGAGTGGATAGGAAGAATTGTGAAAAAGAACCATAATTCTTTGGTTTTCAAAAATTATTATGGATCAATCCGAGATTTTTTGCCTCTCTATGAGAAAATAAGTCCGGAAAATGGTTCATTTCTTTTTTCGCAAAACGGACTTGTAAACACTGCAGTCAATCCTCTTCTGGAGGTACAAAAATTTAAAAAAAATAGGCAATCATTCACGCAGAGGTTTATTGGGAATAATTCTATTTTTCTGATATCTGGAGAAAAAAGGTAAAAAAACTATTTAGTACCTATATTTTTTTGGGTTGGATCCTCCCTGAAAATGCCGCAACATACCTTAATTCACGCTTTTAACAAATGTCTTTTTCCCATTTTCATACCATTCTGAAAGTTATTGCTAATCCTTCTTACGTTTGTTATCATATTTTTGATTTGTCAGATACTAATATTATATTTATACATACTTTTCTATAAAACTCACAAACTTTAAATACGGGTTCCCTACAAAAAAGAATTATTAAAACTAGGCTATTATGAATTCAAGATTTTGCAGATGTACACAAATGTATAATTTGTTTGCCTAGTTGGCCACTATCATTCGTTAAAAGTTAGATTAAATTTTAAACTACCGCCATATTGAGAAAAGGGATAGCATTTTTGTGTACATCTGCAGGAAATGAATATAATATAATATATATTATATTTAACTGTGGGGAATAGGGGATTAAACGGCATGAGCACTGCACAGATAACTGAAAATATTAATTTCCCAGCCTTATTTCAAGCTTCAGAGAAGCAACTGCAGCTATATGATATAAGATCCAAGTTGTTACTTTTTTGTAGTAAAATTGCAGAGTTTGATTTGACCAAAATGACAGATTCAAATCTGGCTGGACTCTACAAGGTTTTTGCAGAATTGGATGCACTAGGAAATCTGGATGTTGACAACGAAATGTGTGAGTGTATTCTTCAAGACCCAGTGATTCAGTCCTTACTTCCTACAATCCATTCCAGCTACAGCAGCTTTTTCAGCTTGCATGAGACACATCTTGCACAAAAAATACTTAACTATGAGAACCCCTGGAAAATGTTGCAATCTTTCCCCCTATATCCGAAATACGAAAATCTGATCAGTGTACATTTCCATAATTCCCCAAAAATTGAAGTGCTGGCCTTTGTAGGTTGTGGTCCCATTCCTGTTACTCTGTTACTTTTCAGTAAATTATATGGCATCCTCTGCATCGGCATAGATCAAGATCCCGGAGCAGCAGCACTGGCCAAAAGGTGTGTAAAGCACTTTGGCCTCGAAAAAAAAATCAGTATTATTTGGGGGGATGAAACATCACTTTCAAAAATTGAATGGAATTCTGTACTCATAGCAGGGCTTGCTGAACCAAAACTACGAATTTTCCAGAACCTCCATAAAATAATTAAAAAAAAATCCGAGTCAAAAAAACCTATTTCTGTATGCTATCGTAACTATACCGGCATGAGGCAGTTGCTCTACTGGCCCATCCAGCCGAAGTGGACCCGAGGTTTTCGGAAAATAAATGAAATTTATCCCACAGGTGGAGTAAACAACACTCTAGTCTTCCTGGAGTGTGAATAATATCTTACAAGTCGAAGCTTCGTACTTAATTTCAGAACTTCGACAGATTCATGCTCTGATAAAGGATATTGGAGAAGAAGAAGTTTTGGAGAGCTCCTCGGTAGAACTGCAGGTAGCTTTTAAGAGGTTGGATGAACTAGCTGCTCTTGAACTGGATGAAGAATCCACAGAGATGATCCTCAAAAGGCTGGAGCTTGAACCTTTGCTTATTTCAATTTCTAACTTTCGGTTCTCATATAATCTGAAGGTTGAAATCGAAAAAGCAAAAAGCATCCTTGAAAGCCAGGACCCGTGGAAAACCCTCAAGAATTTTACGTTTTATACAAACTATCTGCAGCTCGCTAGGACTGAATACATAGGTTCCAAACTAAAACCAGAAGACTGCGTTGTGTTTCTTGGCAGTGGTCCTCTACCACTGAGTTTGATAATGCTCTGTCACGAGCATGGTGTTCAAGGAATTGGAATTGAGCAAGATGGACAAAGAGCAAGTCTCTCACGGGAAATAATTTCCAAACTCAAGCTTTCAGAAAAAATTAGAATAATTGAAGGAAATCACATCTGTCTTCCTCTCAAGGATAGATGTGAACTTTACATGATCGCTGCCCAAGCCGAACCCAAAAAAGAGATATTCGAGCACCTAGCAAAAGTTCTGCCCAAAGGAAGTAAAATCTCCTATCGTCTATATGAAAAAGGCCTTAGAAGAATACTGGATGGCGGTATTCTCTTCGAACTACCGGCAGAATTTGAAGAATATCTTAGAGTTCAGCCAGAACCTCCGGTTAATAATACAGTTGTGTTTTTAGAAAAAAATTAGTAGCCCAGCAACCTCTATTTACCTTTTAGTTTAGCTGGGAATTTATTCCACTCCTCTTGCCAACAATAGCTAAGATCGAGCAGTTGATAGGTCGCACGACAACGTGCAGCATCTAGATTTTCTGTAATTTTGGATATTGCCCGGTCAGTTACAACCTTAATTCTCATGCTCATGAATGTGCTCCTCATCAAGGGCAGGGTGCAGATGCTCATGCACAAGCATGCCGTGAATGTGCATGTGCTCATGGATCAAATTTGCGGAAAGAAGAAGCTCCCGGTTATCAAGTATCTTTTCTGCTCTATCATCCACCACAATCCTATGGTCTTCGCCCATGACTATGACTCTTTTGCTAATCTGCTCGACTGTTTCAAGGTCATGAGTTGCAGTAATTATTGTCTTTCCCGCAGTCCCAAGATCTTGTAATAGCTCTATAAGCCATAGCTGGGTTCTCGGGTCCAATCCTGCAGTAGGTTCATCCAACAAAAGGACATCGGGGTTATTAGCCAGAACGGAAGCTATGCAGACTTTTTTCTTCTCCCCCCCGCTTAGAGTGTGAGGAGATCGATCTTTAAGCTTAGTGATTTCTATCATCTCCATTACTTCCAAAACTCTGGTCCTGACATCCTCAGGATTCATGTCGAGCTGAAGGGGTCCAAATGCAATCTCATCAAAGACTGTGGGCGAGAAGAGCTGCACATCAGAGTTCTGAAAGACAAATCCTATTTTTTTTCGGAAATAGGACCTGAATTCATTATCTTTAATAGTATCGAAAACCTCTTCTACTATCTTATTGTCAAAGGCATAGAATTCTCCCAAAGTAGGATATATAAGCCCGTCTAACATAGCCAACAAAGTAGATTTGCCACAACCATTTGCGCCAATTATAGAAATCCGCTCACCAGGCTCCACTTTGAAGTTAATATCATTTAAGGCATTTATTTTTCCTACATATGAATATGAAACATTCCTTAAGTCAAAGATCGTTTCCATATCCATGTCATCTGATAATGTTCTGAGAAATCAACACCAAGGCTATGCTCAGAGATATTACTATTGCCCCTGAAACATAATCTCGGATACGCATTTTAAATTCTTGCATTGTTTTAACATCCCCATTGTAGCTCCTGGATTTCATGGCTTTATATACCTCTTCACTCATTCCCAGAGATCTTATCAGCACGTATCCTATTCGTCCCCCTACCCACTTTTGCTCCTCAAACATGCTTCTATATTTTATTGTCCTAGCTTTCTTTGCAATGTACATATCGCGAACCAGATTAGTTAGAACGAAAATATACCTGTAGGTCATACCCAACGTGAAAACATAGATTTTTGGAACGCCAATACTACGAAAGGACTTAAAGAGCATTTGCTGAGGTGTAGTCAGAAAAAGTAGAACTGTGGCAGAAACACATGTTGCAACACGCATTGTAAATATTACAGCGGCATTGACGCCCTGTCTGGTGATATAGATATACTCTCCGGCAGTGAAAATGGCCCCAAGTGAGAGTCAGGACCAAGGTATGCTAACCTAATTAGAGAATCGCCTGGTAAGAAGATATTGAAGATCATGGGTATAGCGATGATGCCTGAAAAGATGGGGATGAAAAGCCAGACCCGCTTGATGAAAAACAGGGCATCTATTTTACTGAGATACGAAAACAACAGCGTAAGCATATAAACAAAGATCAGTAATTTCAGATCTCTGATCAAACTCGTTGCGAATATCAAAATCAGGATAGAAACTAGCTTAATCCTGGAATCCAAGCTTTGAAGCAGGCCTTTTCGCCTTGAATATACTTCTGAAAAAAAGTGGTCTCCATGAACTCGACAACTTCCTCAATTGTTCTACCTATGAAGCTCTTTTTACCATGATATACAGCAGAGCACCTACAAGGTTCTACCTTCACTTCTTTCATCCAGTTCGGGATCATTTGCCTCCAGTAAAAATAAAATGAGCTATTAGTTTGGTTAATCGTTGAAGCCTCTCTGACACAAAGCCTATTTTATCATTAAGCTCCTATTGTGCAGATTTTTTATCTGTAGTGCCTGCATTTGCAGCAGGCACTAGAGCAAGTAACTGAAGCCTTTCAGACTAGAGAGTTCCCATTTTCCTTTTTGCATAAGTCCAAATTGAGATTATGATTCTCCAGAATACGATAGATATATGTGACCCTAAAAACTGAAATCTTTATTTTGATTGAATAATTCTTCATGTTATGGAAAATGCGTCTTATGTGAAGAATAATAACACTCTCAAAACAAGCTTGTTGAGAGAGATTTCCACAAATAATTCAGCTTCTTCAAACATCTAATACGGTTCTTATGAATTATTCTTGAAGAATATGGGAATTGTGCACTTGAGAAACGAAATAAAATATTACCGAAGCTGTTGTCTAAACATCTATTTTAGACAATTTAAGGTTAAATGATATTGATTTTTCAGTTCAACTGCATAAGTTCTAGAATATTCTTATAATACCAGATTGTTAAGTATTACATAGGCATCATTTTATATTACTTTGTTGGATAAATTTTAATTTTATTATTAAGTATTCCACCTTACAGAGATCCTAGAAACGCTTTGTATTTGGAATCGAAATGTAAATTATAACGACACGTGAGCCCATAAAAAAGAGAATTTTACAGATATTGGATTAAAAAAATTCTCAAAGATAGAGTAGTAATATAAGATTAAAAAAGTAACCGAGAATACAGATCTTGGACAATTGAAATCGATGTTATAGTTAAGCTCCTTGATTTTTCGGTATTATCATGTGATTTCCCCACACAAATATTACAATGCTGCATGTTACAACAGAATTACTCAATAGGTAGGCACTATTGCAAATTTGATGTAAACTCAAAGTTAGATTTTGTTTGCTGCGTGTAATTAGGTTTTCTGAAATGGAACTTTTTTGTTCAAGAACTTATTGAGATTTGTGCTTTTACAGAAAATGAAACAATTTGATGTAATTTCTTCTCGTTTGTCCCGGTTTAGAGCTAGCCATATGTCTATGTTTTTCAGAACCGATTATCTGGTCAAGTTTGTTGATTCTATAAAATATCCTAAAACATTAGCAGTTTTCAGAATAAATGAGGTGAAAGATTTCATTGAGCCAACCCTCTGCAGATGTGCGCAAGAATACCATATATTTTTCAGATATGACAGTAACTTAAAAAATAATCTAACTTTTAATAAATAATAGTAACCAAATAGACGAACAAATTATACATCGTATACATCTGTAGAGTATAGGAGATGGGAAATTAATCTCCTTTAGCAGGTAATTATTTAAAAAAATAATAAATATCTATACATTAGTATTACTCTATACTACATATTTTACAAAAAGTATTTAACAAATAGCAATTATACATTTATATATAGCCAAATGAATTTAAGGTTCTAAACTTTTGGCTGAAAAATATGACAGATGGTGAAAGATATGGAAGAAAAAGAAATGCACATCCACGTACATAAGCCCGATGAAAAAAAGCTTGAGGAAGCACAAGTACATATACACTTACATGTCCACGAATATAAACATGAACATGAGCATGAGCACGAAGAAGAGACTCACACACAAGAGCATCCGCATAAAATCGAACATGAACACGAGCATGAGCACGGACACGAGCATGAGTACAAAAAATAAGGATGGATCAAGATAACAATCTAGCTAGTTATGAGTAATTGATGTACTGGCAAAGAAATAATCATTTTTCAGGATGTCGATAGAGCAGAGACAAAAATTTTGACCAATCGAGAAAATTTCATTTCATCTACAACCTAGATGAATATAATTTTCTCGATCTTTATTCTTGGGATCCATTCGCTTACTAGTCTTAGTTTTCAAATAATTTGGAAATAGTGCTCATAAGCGGAAAAATAAAGCATAAGCAGAGATGCCATAAATATTATCATTTAAATCAATAGCTACCTAATTTTATTGATTTCTTACTATAAACACTTAAGTCTTAAATTGAATAAAGGAGTGCCAAAATGTTTCAGTTGATAGTCCCAAGTTTAGATAAAATTTTGGCTTTACTTGCATTAACTTATGCAGTAATTTGGCGTTGTAGAAACTTTCTCTAAAGTAACATTCTTAGGTTAAATTTGAATCTAGAAACTTGCCATTGTAAATTTAATTAAAAATGTTCAGTTTGTTTCAACCGTTCCAACCTGCTGTAATTTCTAATGATCAATTATAGTAATGAGACTAAATAGTTCAGAAGACACTACAAGAAAGATATTTGTATTCACATTGGACATGGAGCCATTTTGGATATCACATTAAACAATTCTATTATCTTCAATCATTTTTATAATTGCAACTTAATCTATAAAAAATAGCTTTCTGAACTAAAGAGATTCAAAACTACTTTAGTATATATGTAAAGATTTCTAAAAGGTTATTATTGAATTAAAAAATTCTGTCTACTATATTGAAGCTATGTTTGAATCTACTACACCCAAAAATTAAATTGAAAAAATCAAGAGAAACTTCATCCACCTATCAAGTTTGACTTCCTTTGATACCAGATACTAATTTATATCATTCCACTAAAGAATCACACATTTTCGTTTGATGGTACAGTTGTGAGTTTTGAGAATTTTACCCCTTTTAGGGCCATTATAGATTCGTCAACCTCTTTAATTCTTTCACCATCTCCATCCAAAACAATTACTTCAAAACAGTTTTCATGATCGATGTGTATATGCACGGATGACTTTATTAGGTGAGAGTATTGATGCTGGATATCTGCAAGGGCGTTTGAGAGACCTCTTTTATTGTGGTCATAAACAACAGCAATGGTTCCGATACGATGGCCTTTAATGCCACCCATCCACTCGTAATAGGAAATATAACTCCTGATGGCATCTCTTATGCCTTCTGAACGGGAAGAATAGCCTCTTTTTTTGGTAATCTCATCAAATTTACTCAAAAGGTTGTCAGGAAGAGAAACCCCTATCCTCATAAGTTCTGTTTCCATCGTATCACCAAATTATTTGGATTTATCCATTTAATAATACTTTATTATAACATAAGTATTACTATATATGTTTTATCCACTTAATAACCACATAAAATAATTAGTTATGATTCCATACTAGAAATCAGTACTTCATAAGCCCCGAAAGATATTTTTAATCTGTTAAAGTTTTGAAAACTTCAATATTTAGCAGTTATTTATAGTTCAAAACGTCTTCAATACCATCTCTCAGTTTTTTTGTTTCGCCTTTTGGATGGAGAGCGTAGAACGTCTTGATGCATGAAAAACCTAAAAATTTTGGTATTTTACAGATGATATGCCAGAAAAGACTTTGGAAATATTGAAATTTATCGATGGCCATGTTTTTTTAACTAGTTATCCGAAATATTTACAATCCTAAGCCAACAAAGGTTTGTTAATATGCATTCACTAAAGCAGGATTTATTCAAAATTATATAATCATAAAAAGAAGTCGATTTAGTCCTAAAAAGAAAGAAATTAAGGGTTTTAAATTTATTTTTACGACCTATTGCCGGTAGACCTTTTTGGGGTAGTTTTGCATAAGGATCGCAAAATAATTTAGACCATTATTTATATTCCATATATTTTTTCCAGTTGTTTATATCATTTTCTGGAACTAGGGTTCGACAATTGGATTAAAGTGTCCTGACTCTGTACCAGCAGGTACCTCACCCAAGTAGGGGAAACTGGTTGCAGGAGAAGGACAAGATACAACCCAGGATCCTGCGCCATTATAAACATACTGACAAGGACCAGACCAGTTCCATCCCCAGCCAAAGCCGTCACCCCAGCTTCCTCCAAAGCCCCAAGCTCCACCACGGTACCAACCTGCACGTGCACTAACTGACATACCTGTCAATGATACTAAAAACAGAGCTGCTAAATAAATAGACAGTACCTTTTTCATTTTACTGGATGATTGTTTCAATATTTTATTACGCTCCTTTTATATTGTTTAACTTAACACTGAATACTGATAACATTTATAGATATATAAATATATATGTATAATTACTAATTTATTGTTTATAAGCCCTGGAAGATAATGATATTCCGTAAGGTAACAAATATTGCCCTATTTCTTTTTTGAGTCGTCAGTAGTACTTATTATTTAATCCTTCGTTAAAATTGATTCAAAGCATTTCTTATAATCAATCTTTTACGCCTATTTATTTTGCTAATTTATTAGATTTGGTAATAAAATTTGGATATTATCAAAATATTTAGAATATAACCAAAAATTTATCTATAATAGATATAGCATATAATTCTTAATATTTATTAGAATAAATATAAAAGGTGAAACAAATGTTAAAACAAACATCTAGTAGAATGAAAAAGGTACTGTCTATTTCTTTAGCAGTTCTTTTTGTAATATCGGTGACATCAGTGGCAGCTAGTGCACACTATGGTGGCTGGGGCGGCTATGGCTGGGGTCCCGGATGGGGCTATGGTACTGGTTGTAGGTGGGTGGGTGGTGATAATTGGCTTTGCCCTGGATTCAATTTTACATCGGGAATGCCATACACTATTCAAAATTCAACACCTGCAGCTCCAGCTCCTGCGGCTCCGGATCTAGGTCCAGATGCAGGACTAGCTATATTTCCAAAAAAAGCATCCACATAGATAATTTCTTCAAGTATGTGATTAAAACAATGTAAATGATGTTACCCTTAGTCATTGTATAGGATTTTGATAAGCAAGGCATAAAACATTTTAAAATTGACAATAGTTTGAGCTTATTACATTTTTAATCATTCCTGGATAACATCACAAGCTTATCAACAAATAACGTAATTTGTGGAGTTCAAACATTGTCATAAAATATTAATATATTAAAATTTTGCATTTGATTTAGATAGGTTTCTTTGATGGTTTAGCTGAAGTTCTGTTATATCTGATGAGCTCTTTATCATTTTCTTTCACTTCAAAAAAGCAGGATGCTGAAGTAGTAGTTATACTAACTAAATTTTTGTTATTTTATTCTTATTTATGCTTGTGATTTAGTTTAATTAGTTCCAAGTGTTCCAAGAGCTCCATGTGTAATGGATCTTCAATGTTTTCTTATTCTGGAAGGAGCTTAGAAAATTCAGAGATTTTCGCACCAAAACTATGCATGGAAGATTAAAAAGGTAAAATTTCGATAAACCTCTGACTTTCACGAGTAATTTGGATATCAATTATAAGCATATGATAAAATTAAGGACTTTATTGGACTCCTCTATAACCCTAAGTTTACAGATCCTACTGATTAATACAATCGTTTATTACACAAAGCATATTTTAGCGGCACGACATATTTATAAAAAGTTAATAATGTTACAAATCAAAGCACATACTGTAAAACTTTAAATTATATGGGGAAAAAAGAAGTTGAAGCCCATTTTTATATTGCAAAATATGCTTCGATCAAATTATAGTTATAATTGTAGCTTAAGAATTTCAGAGCTGTCATCGGTATCCTCAACCCACTTGCAGCTATCTTCCCAGTTGAACACTCCAACAGCGAACTCTATTCCGCTCATTTTCACGTATTCCCGGATTTTGTTCAGCGCATGATCTACCATACCACCAGCTGTAAGGATAAGGCAACGCTTTCCACAAAGAGCCATTAGTATAGATTTGTCTATAACTCCTGAGGTGACATCCAGGTGGATTCCATCCTGCTCTGCGAGATTTTTACTTTTATTGCCCATTCTACCTACAAAAACCATTTTCCCTTCTTCCAAAAGTTGTCGTACCTCTCCCAGAGAATAATTAACAGTATCATAAACCAAAATTCCTCCGGCTTTAATCCCTTTACGCTTTACTCCAACAATGGCTTTTCCATCGGGATGGAAATGGAGAACTGTAGCGTTAATGGCTTCGTAAGGAGATTGAGTTGCATATTCTCCATACATAATTCCAAGGTTTAGACTATCTCCTTCTTTGACTTTCGGAGGAACATCTACCCACATCAGGTCCAGAATTTTTAGGGTACTTACTATTTCTGGTATAGTTTTTGGGGAGTGTTTGCCGTATGCAAGCCCTCTTCTTTCGAGTTCATGATACATTTCAAGAGTAGTTGGTTGGCAGATGTCTACTTTTTGAAGAAACTCCTGCTTTTTGAAGACCTCTACAGCAGGTGTTCCCTGGCCTATAAGTTTGCTGCTGGACATGATGTACACATAGTCAGATCAGCGGTACGCCAGATCCACATCATGAGTGGAGATGATGATAGTGGTTCCGAATTGGTTAAATTCGTCAATCAGATCCATTATTTCGTCCGCACCCATCGGATCAAGATTCGAGAGAGGTTCATCCAAAATGATTACTTCGGGTTCCATTGCCATAATCCCAGCAATTGCAACTCTTTTTTTCTGGCCTCCGCTGAGATGATGTGGAGGCTTGTCCTGCAAGTGGGAAAGCCCAACTTGCTCAAGAGAACTCCTGTACGCAGACATCGACCCTTTCTTTTGAATAACCCAAGTTTGCAGGCCCAAAAGCTACATCCTGGTACACAGTTGGAGCAAATATCTGGTCATCAGAATTTTGGAAAAGTATTCCTATGGATTTTCGGATTTCTCTGAGGGATTTTGAATCATATTTAACTGAAAATCCATGAAAATGAACCTCACCTTCATCAGGTTTGAAGGTTCCATTCAGAAGTAGAAACAGTGTGGACTTTCCTGAACCATTTGGCCCTACAAAAGCGACCTTTTTCCCTTTTTTGATTTCAATATTCAGACCCTGGCAAGCTACAGTCCCGTCCGGATAGGTGTATTTAAGGTTCTTAGTCTCAAGAATGATCATAACCTGTTACCTCAAAAAATGGATATATTTTTTGTAAAATAAAAGAGTGAAAGAGTCGAAATGAAATAAACAGAAGTTAAAAGCAATTCTATCGACTTTATAGGCTTGTGAACTTCGAAAATCGTCATTTTCCCGTTATAACATCTGGAATTCATGGCAATGAAGAGCTTCTCTCCCTGTTCCCACGATCTTATAAAAAGTGTGCTTGTAAGCATGCCAATAGAATTAATGGAACGCCTGAAATTCGAGTATCCTAATCTTATTGTCTGAGCATACATTATGGAAATGGCAATTTCGAGAAAGACGAAGATATAACGATAAATTAGCATGGTAAGTTCTATCAGAGTATCTGGTAGTCCGGAAGTTTTGAAAACAGCAAAGAGTTCGATCATAGGGGTTGTCAGTGCAAGGAAGTAAAGGCAACACATCCCACTTATAGCCCTTGACAAGACCAGAAGTGCAAGCTCAAGTCCATCTGCCTTTATTGAAAGAGGATATCCTATAAGTTTGAAGGATAATAGGTCCTGTCCCGAGCCTGAAAAAAAAGCAATTATAAGAACACCAACGGCAGCAAAGCTCATAGGAGCTAGCAAAAGTTTGAAATAGAGTATAGGAGACACCCTCCCAAAAACAATTATCGTAAAACTCATACAGAGGGCTATGAATACAGGAGTGATAGGGGATGTACATGAAACTCCTATAATTAATCCAAAGAAAGCTATTGCTAGTTTCAACCAGTTGTTTCGGTGCCTTAGAGGACTCATAAGAGCATGATCGTCAAGAATATTGGTCATTGGGGCACCTGCTAGATAAGTAGATCGAAACTAAAGAATTCTTCGTTATTTCAAGTGAGTTCTCGCCAACTAAAAATTAAAGAGGATTTCGATAAATCTCTGATTTCAATGAATTAATTATATGCTCTTTACAAACAATCAAGCAAATTTGAGGGTTTTTTAGAACCCTCTAAAGGTTAAAAATTAAGGATTACCTATCATGTTTGGATTTTTTCGTCCCTTTGCAGTTTTTTATCCTTTTGAATACCGAAATCGCTTTCAAAACTGTTTTTTGCTCTGTAATACCCGAGGAAGTAACCGATAATTATTGCACCGGTAGCTGCCTGAAGGCCAAAAAGCAGGCTTTCTATTTCATCACTCGGAGGTTTCCAGATAGGTTTTGCAATGGGTTTGTAAGCCCCATCTGTAATTTGATCAATAACACCTTCGGGTTTGTCATCAGCTCCACCATATTCGGCATGTGTAGTAGAAGACATATAAAAGAACTGAGCTGCAAAAATCAGAATTATAGCAATCACGATAAATTCAAGTTTCCTGCTCATGCAGCAAGCCCCCTGATTTTGCGAACTAAAGATTCGGTCAATACGTTCATTTCAACAAGGATATCACTCTTGACCTCAATCACGTACTTGAAGAGTAGGGCACTAACTGCGCCTTCGATGATTGCTAGGGGTATCTGAGTAATTGCGAAGACTTCAAGAAATTTGCTGAATGAACTGAAGAAACCCACATAATTTAAGATTCCTCCTGCAGGAAATGCCAAAGCAAGTTGTGTAGAAGTTGTAATATAAGTAGCCCAGTCGCCGAAAGCTGCAGCCAGAAAGACAATAAAATAAAAGTTGATTTTGGCTTTCATTCCGGCCTTATAAATTAGGTATGACACCACCGGACCCACGATGCCCATGGAGAATACATTTGCTCCAAGGGTCGTAAGCCCTCCATGGGCTAGGAAGAGAGCTTGGAAGATTAGTACAATAGTCCCAAGAACTGCAGTAATCGCAGGCCCAAAAATGATTGCTCCTACCCCTGTTCCTGTAGGGTGAGAACAGCTTCCTGTAACCGAGGGCATTTTTAGGGAGGAAAGCACGAATATAAATGCACCTGCGACCGCAAGGATAGGTAATATCTCGCGTTTTTTGTTCACTAATTTATTCATTTTGTAAACACCATATGCGATCACTGGTATTGATACTGCAAACCATACTATACACCAAAACACCGGTAAAAAGCCTTCCATTATATGCATAAAGATCACCATTAAATGTCAAATCAAGTAAAATATACTTAAAACTCATGCAATTGAAGTACAAAATAAAACGTTTATTGCGCGAGTTCTAATATTATATCAAGTAAAGATTAGTTAAGTTAAATCAAATTTAGTTGTACTAAACCTAAATAAAGTTTGTTATTAAAAAAACAAAGTGCATAAAAATTTATAAAAGTAGTTTAATGCAACCGCTATACTCAATGTAAAATAAATTGTAGATTAGAACAAGTAAACTTATATCAGCAGATATATCTTCGAAATACAACTATCTTGCTTTTAGCGGTTCCGTTGCAAAAAATCCTTTCTAATGATACAATAGAATAAAAAGAAAATCAAAGATAGTAATATGCTATTTAATTCCTTTAAATGGAAACATTATGAAGGGGAAATCATCCTATTAAATGTAAGATGGTACTTAAAATATGCATTAAGTTATAGAAATTTAAAAGAAATGATGGCAGAAAGGGGAGTAAAAGTAGACCATACAACAATCATGAGATGGGTACATCAATATTCCCCTGAAATAGAAAAGAAGATAAGAAGACATTTAAGGCTAACAAACTATTCGTGGAGAGTTGATGAAACCTATATCAAAGTAAAAGGTAAATGGGACTATTTTTACCGAGCAGTTGACTCAAATGGGGATACAATTGATTTCATGTTAAGTTCAAAACGAGATAGAAAAGCAGCAAAGAGATTCTTTAAGAAAGCTTTAAGTTCTAATCATAATCAAATTCCAAGAGAAACAACCGTTGATAAGAATCCAGCTTATCCACCTGCTATAGATGAACTGAAAAATGATAAAATATTACATAAAAACGTAGGAATTAGACAAATCAAGTATTTGAATAACATTATAGAACAAGATCATAGATCTATAAAGCGAATCGTTAATTCAATGTTAGGATTTCAGTCTTTTCGATCTGCTAATAAGACCTTAAAAGGAATTGAAGCTATGAATATGATTAAAAAAAGACAAGTAAATGATCTAAATTACTCTGTTCTTAATGAAGTCAAATACATTAATCAATTGTTTGGTATAGTTTTATAATGTTAGTACATTTTCCTTGAATATTTTGATTTTTATTTATTACTTATAGATTTACATGCTTATTTTGAAGTTTTTGCAACGGAACCAAAATATGTTAAGTTAAACTGAAAATATTAATCAACTGATAACTCATTACTTTCTGCAACCAGATCAAATTTCTCTAGAATTTGTTTTCTAATTTTGTCTGCGTCCTTGACGCTTATCTCGACATTTTGATTCAGGTTTTCTGCAACAACATTAGTTTTGCTATATACTCTCCGTCCAAATTCTTCAGGGAACCTTCTCTCCAAAATCCACATGGAAACCTGGCAATTTCCAACTGCAGCTGCATTATTTAACCGTTCAAGAAGAACCTTTGCGGCATCAGCATTACATTTTTCAATATGTTGATAGAATTCAAAGTACTTTCCTGATGTTGAATCTCTTCCCAGTTTCATCCAATCATTGAACGCCTGATAAGTCAGACCTGCTGAATTAGCAGCGAGAGCATAAGTTAATCCGAGAGATACACCATCACCGATTTTCTGTTGTACTTCGGGAGTGAGCTTTGTAGGACGTGGCATGATAACACAGTTTTTTATTTTTTAGTAATAATATTAGTGAATCTTGTATTAAATGTTTCTTTAGTTCTTTTATGCATTAAGGCGGGGTTTTGACTCGATTAATCAACAATGGGCCATTCTCAGACGTTTTTTGACTAGACTAATCATCTTCTAAGGGACTCCTAATAAACGTCACTCTAGTGGCCCCAGATTAAGCCATTTTTTCGACAGAACCAAGCCCCCATAAATCTATGCACTGAGAACTTGGGATAGGTTCTCGAGATTTTTCATATATTTTTATTACTTTAAAATAATAAAAACTAAATAATTTATTTACTAGTGTGGAAAGACTTATGGCTGTAATTAAACAAAAAAATTGAATGTTAGAAGTGATTGTCAATTAGTCAACTTTCCAGTCAAATATCTACGAATTACCCATGATTAATTTCGGTCTCAATCTGCAGAAGCCAAACTTTTGCTTCTGTATTACCATCCTTATCGGTTATAGTGCAACCCAATTCATGAATAACACCAAGTTGTTGATCAAACTCAGCTATTTGCTCTTGCATTGTTTTTTCGTGTGATGTGAAATATCTATGTTTACCTGTTTTGTCAAAAAATACCGGAGTACACAAAAAAGAACGTTTCTCGATTGATGGGTCACAATCTTCAATAAGTGCACTTGCGACTTTCCAAAGCTGTATCGTATCTTCTTCCCATTTACACGGACGATCTTTGAGATAGTCTTCGTTTAATTCCGGCATTATTTGCAATGCAAATTCTGGACTAATTTCTTGTCTGTAGCTATCAATGAAACTCATTTTAATCACCTTTCACTTTCTGCCAACCGTAACTGTCGCCTTCAATTTCTATTTTCTTTACTTTACCTTCATTTACAAGCTTATAAAGCATGTTTTTAGCTGTGGACCGGCTGCATCCTACTAAACTCATAACAGTTGCAGTAGACTTGATGCTATCAATTGATAGAGCACTTAGGAACATATCTTCTGTAAACTTCTGTTGGAATCTTGTTTTACCACCTTTCATATTATCCAATCTACCAGCCAGTCAATTTTCAAAAAACTACGCTACTATATACTATTTATTAGTATTTATACTTTATTATCACTTAGTAATGGTAATGGTTATTGATAACCTTTTGATGCTTGAATAGCTGGTTATGTAGAAAATTTTGACGGAAGAAATTTAAACGGGGGAATTTTAAAAATAGAACAGACAAAAATGTGATATTAAGGCTAACCCCGTTCGTTATGTATATTTCATATTATAAGTATGTCTTCAGCTATTATATTCCCATTTATTCCCAATTATTCCCGTTATTTTCCCATTATATTCCCATTAAAAATAATATAAAAACAATAACAAGGTAATTAAAATTCATAAAAAAAGGGAGTTATGTTCCCAAAATTAAAAAATGATATATGATTTTTTAAAGTAATACCCGAAATATTAGAATGTCAAAAAGTGTAATTTTCTATTTTTTTCTTGCATTTTCGGGTTTTTGGGAACAAAATGTCAGATGATTGCGTTTCGATGGGAATAAAATGGGAATATTGTGAAAATAAATGGGAATATTTGGGGAATAAACGAATCAATTGCCTTTGTACCCTGATCAGGCATCCTTCAAGAAAATAAACTCTTTATCAAATAATGACCAGAAATTAAACTTTGAATTATCTATACTGAATTTGAAAGCCCTTCTTCCACTACTGCTTATCAAGATATCTCCTTCCCTCTTGTAGTCTGTATCAGTTTCTTCTTCCATTTTTAACTCTTTGATCTTGTCAAGAAGCCCACCTGCTTCCCGTTCTTTCCTTCCAAATAGGGCACGTTTAACAGCTTGATAATTAATGCCTGTGTGGCTTGATATATCATTAATTGTGCATTTCGCTTTACTCGCTATATATTGGATTATCTGCCTTTCGTTTTCGTTCATTTTTGTTACAGTGTTCTCTTTTTGAGCTTCGAATAACCTTTTTGCTCTTTTTAAGTCTTCAATCTCAGCTAGTAGATATCCGTCGTCGTCCAAAGTTCTCTGCTTCCATTTAAAGACAGCAAAACCCCGGACCATATCAAGGAACATTGGGAATATACGTGAATTACTGGTATCCTGCAGGTCTATCTTGTCCACAAAGGGTATTTTAATCTTGAATAAATTCTGTTTAAGTTCTCCATACATTCTTCTGCAGATAAGTACTTCAATGTTTATTTCCTGCCCGTTCCCACCCCTTGCAGCTTCGTGTTTCTGCGCATCAAATATCCTTTTTTTCTGCTCGGGACTGTTATCTGCATCAAAGGTGAGTTGACGATTGAGTAATTGATCAGATACGAAGCTTTCAACACTTGTTAAGTACCAATTTATCCGGGGTGGGATTACCAAGGATATTTGTTTTTGATCTTTCACAGTTGTATAGCAAGTTTCTTCCTGAAAGTTCGTTGTAGCCTGTTTTATGACTTCTTCAAATGCAGGATCAGGATCCTTATCGTCCGAAAAAATGATGACTCCAGGAGCTAAATTCATGTAGTAAGCAGCCTTCGCACTTAATCTGGTTACCCGTTTCCATTTTTTAGGAATTAAATGCAAATGTGTTTTTATTCCATGTGACTTCCCTGAGCCCGAAGTGCCATTTACGGATATTTGTAAACCTGCTGTATTAAGGCAACACTGACAGGCTATTGATACGCATATTGCTTCTTGTGTATCCCGGTCCCCTACATGCTTTTTTGCTATTGTGTTCAGTATATAATCTATAGGGTCACCTTCCCTTAAGATCCTGTCTGCTTCTTCCTCTGCCTGCTGAACAAGTTCTGGTCTAAGGTCTATTTCATCATAGTCTATATTTAGGGGATTCTCTTTTTGAGCTTCTGGCTCAGATTTTTTCTGGCTACCTATATGGTGTGTCTGCCCCCTGAAAGTGCAATTATCACATTTTGAGTTAAGGGCATTATCAAGTATGACGCTTCCTAACTCTCTCTGGATAGTTTCACATTTCCAAGGCTCTTTTATTTTGCCTCCGTCTGGCCCCAGTTCAGAATCACATTGTGACCGGCTGTAATCATCTCTAAAAAGGTATTTACAGGCAAGGTGCAAAACTTCATAGTCTGCACCATTCGCTTTCAGATCTGCCATCAGCGCCAGAGTTAACTGTCTGCCTGTGCTGGTATGCAATTCTGTGATATCAGGGCTTGCTTGATGGGTCTTGAATTTTTCACGTAGACATGGCTTGCATTTTTGCAAAATCACTTTTAACTTATTATTGGTTCCAAATAGGGCTGTAAGCCTGTTAATGAGTTTTTCAGGCATTTTTGGTATATCTTTCAAGTGTCCTGATTTCCCTGTTAAAGGAGTAAATCTGCCCGTTTTTATGCTTGCTTGGTGGTAGGACCGCATTGTTACCATCCGTTAAAATCTCTATGCCTAAATCGTGATGCTTTTGAGCCTTCAGAGCTTCTGTGTATTTAAAGAAGATATGTCCCCGATTCTCTGTCCTCTTAGACATAAGTCAATTATCCATGGCCAATCCGGCTGTGAGTTCACTCCATATGGCAGGGTTCCAGTCGTCCACATCGATTATGGTAATACCGGATCTTTTCCCGCATTGCAAGCCAATGTTCGCGTTATCAAAGTAAGAGCTCCTACCAGGTCCCCAATATTTTTTTATTTCTGCTTCCGTTAGGACACTTTCTCTTTCCTGCCAGGCTTTTATCAAAACTCCTTTACCTGGGCTCTGTTCTTTCCCTGTTTTAGGATTTGTCTCAGGTACATTAGGATTTAACAAAGGATGCACTATGAATCCTAATCTCGTGTAATTTAATGCAGCTTTAAGAATTGCAGTTTCATAACTCATCTTTTCAGACTTTCTTCAAGCTGTAGATTCGTAACCGATGAAATCGAAAAGGACTGGTCAAACGCTCGTTTTAAATCTATGAGATATCTAGGTCTTTGTCTCCTGCGCTCAGAATAAACCGTATCAAGAGAATCAAAATTCATTCTATACTCCCCTATCCTGCTGCTCTTCCAGATATTTAGGCTCTTTGTGGAGTCCATAGAGATGACGAGTCGTAGGTCTCTGCCTTCCACATTCAGTAGTGGTGAGACTTAACATCAGAACCCCTCTCCCAAACGATAAGTTCTTACAATATCTGCTCTTGAGCAATCATCAGGCTCTTCTGGAATCCGCCACGGGTTATAAGTATCGGTATGTATAGAACAACTCTGTCTATGCCAATAATAAAACAAATTATTAATTTGACTAAGCACCTTGTCTCTGTGTCCATCTGTGGATGTGACGAGAGAATTGTAAGTAATTTGAAATTTGGTACTATCAAAATTGTGATAAAAAACACTAATATCGTTTTGTTTATACGCAGAATATTTCATGGGTTTTATTCCCCCTTGAATTCGAAGAGAACAACAGAACCCTTAGCATCAGAACCATCATTTGAATAAGATATTATTATTAACTATGAAAGTATAATTAATAATAGTTCAGTCATTGGAGATGACGATCTGAATTGCCTAGGACAGGGCTCAATCTGTCCTGGGCTCAAATCTCTCAATTTTTGTTACCCTTAATCATTTTCTCTAGGTCGTTCACCGGAAATCTTCAATGCATTATCTCCAAGCATCTCGATTTTCACAGAATCCCCTTCTTGGAAAATATTATGCACTGTCTTACCCTCGAGTAACACTTTGAGAATGTCTAAGGATTCAAATTCTTCTGCACTTTTAGTGACCAAATCTGATAATGTAGCCACTTTTAGTGTTTTAGAACTAAGTGCTGCAAACATTTTAGGCTCCCGAAGAACGTTTATTTGAGATAAATAATTGTCTAATATTTTATACAATGATATTAGTACTTCATCTATATGCCTAAAACTGGCATCAGTTATTTCAAGCATATATTCGTCAGATAACGAATTCAAATTTTCTTTACACCGAATAGCTAAATCTTTTTTATAATCCATAGTAATCACCTTACAAAATAATCCATATTTTCGAATTTGTTGAATTAGATGTCCTTAGGCTGTACATGCAACCGTTAGTTACAGAGCTAAAAAAGGAAATTATATTTAGCATGTAGACTATGTTATTCATGATGCGTAACTTCTCATTTCTGGTTCGATCTGTTCTTGTGGGTCACTCGCGATGAAAGTAGGCGTCTATATGGGTGTTTTGCAAACTTTCCGACTGCTTGGCCGCTGCGGGATTTGCGAAACGCCTTTAGCAACACTTTTAATTAATATAGCTTGCGCCTGTTCATACACATTTCCGCACTTAATTCTATAGTCAATTAATTCATGGAATTCTGTATAGAATTTTTTAAACATTCCTATCGTGTCTGGTTTTAGATCGTTCATTTACTTTTATCTCCCAGATGCATTACATTTTTTTGAACATGCAACTATCGAACTCTCTTGTGCAGTTTAATAGAAGATATTTTCATGGCAAGTGTCATCTGCTATGATTCTCAGTTGATTTTCGCTGTCCATCTCTATCACAACAGTTTTCACGTCTGCATCCATTGATTTCATCCACGGCATAGGGAGCGAAATCATATAACTCCCACCTTGTTTAATTACAGTTCTTTTTCCGAATCTAAACATGATTTCACCTTAATAGGATAGAGTATCGATTTTATTTGTGGACTTTCACGAATTGCTATCCTAATAAAAGCTTAATAGATCTTAAACATTAAAACAATTTTTATCTGCAACAATTAATAAATTGCTGATAATCAGCAGAATATCAACAATTTGCAGACTATTAACTCTCATTCGCAGATATCTTTCAATATAAATTTAAATTATCCATATAATATGCGGAAAAAAAGTAACAAAGAACGGATTTTAGATGGTTTGTTAGAATCTTCTAAAACGACTGGAGAATTAGCAACTGAGCTAGGCTATGTTGATCCAGATGGGACTCCACGTTATAAGATAATTGGACGTGATTTAGACACACTCGAAGAAAATGGGTGCATTGAAAGTAAGAAGGTAAATTTAAGAAAAGGTAGACAAGACTCAACATCATATTCGATTGTCTCCAGTATTCAGAACTTATCTCAAATACTGAAACAATATCCAGACTTAACATCAAAAATGCAAAGAAAAGATTCTATTTCTGAAAATATATTTCGTGAGCATTTGAATTTAATTTATGGTTTAATTGATATGGAAGCTTTGAAAAGTGGAGCATTGGAAAGTGCAATTAAAAATCATTATATTATGGCTGTAAGAAATTCCTTACTTAGCTCATATCCAACTTATGATTCATTGATGAAGAATAGGGTGGAACATAAAGAAGTTACACTTGTTGAAAAAATAGAAATATTATTTAAGGAAAAATTACAGTTATCCCCTGAATTTTTCAGACTTTTCCTGACCACTGATAAAAATGAATTAATAAATAATATTATAAAACTTATTGGCAATTTGGATAATAGGATATACATAACGGATCTGAAATATGATCAGGACCCTGACAACTGGGTAGCAATGTATGGAACAACCTTTAATATCGAAAAAATTTTCAGGGAATGTGGTTGCATAGATATAATTAAAGAACAAAATAATTAAGAAAGGACAGAATCCATACTAGCACAAAATAAAATATCAGATGCAGAAATTCTGAAATTAAGAAGAGAAATAATAAAATACTTAAATCAAATCAAAAAAGAAATATCAAATGCAGAAATTCAGCAGTTGGCATAATCACTTTTTGAACTTCGTGAATTAAGAATAGCAATGATGAGCTATTTAATACATACAAAAAACGAAAAATCAGATACAGAAGCTCAAAAATTAAAAAAGTATGAAATGGATTTAATTTTCCCACCATATTTTCAACATCTGATAACTTATGACTAAATTAATTCTCATTAAAAATTATAAACTTAAAGAGACAATAGTATTTGAATACAGTTAACAGAACAAATTACTAAATATTATCTCATCTACCCGACTATTCAATATTCTATTGCAAAAATGCGGTTAGTTTTGAATAAGCAATGTTTTATCTTATATGGCTAGCTTTGTTTTATATATTAATACATATATGCAATAACCTGAACTAAAAAGTACAATTTTACTCTTATATTTTAAGTTTGTTTGTTCAGGAGTTTTTTGACTTCGATTGCTATTTTTTCCAAAACCTTTGGGTCAACACTGGAAACTTCTAAGAATGATAAATCTAGTTTTTCTTTATCTTTTTCAAGTTTTAGAGCGGTTTCTTGATCGAGAACCAGTGCGCATTGGCTACAAAATTTGTCGTCTGATTTTAATACATTATTACACCGTGGGCATCTTTTAAGTGTAACGTGTCTTTTGTCTTCAGTTTTGAGCCCGTATTTCTCAAAAATACTATTGTTAATTTCGTGATCCGTGAAATTTGCATAAATTTTGAACATTTGAGTACTGCCCCGACTCCAGCCCGCTCTGTGCTTAATTTCTTGCTCATTAAGTCCATCTAAAATCCAGTTTGTTATAGCCATATGTCGTAGCAAATGTGGATGTATACTTTTCTTGATGCCTACTTTTTCGGCTGTAGTCTTTATCATTTTTCGGATAGCTTTATAACTCACAGCTTCTTTATTTTTGTTAAGGGTAATCCATAAGGGAGCTTCTGGATCTTCGTGAAAAGGATGAACTGCAAGCCACTGATTCAAATACCCCGCGCTCCAAGTGAGTGGTAGCCCCTTTGCAGGTGTTGTCTTGTTAGCCCCTGTTTTTGAAAGATAAATCATAGCTCCATATTGATTAAACTCTACATTTTTAACCCTGCAGGACATCATAGCCCCTACTCTCATTCCGCTATCTGCAAGAACAGCGATAATAGCTTTATCCCTTGGATGTCTACAGCCTTCAAGGAGTCGGGTGAACTCATCTTTGGTCAGTATGTCCGAAGGTTGCACAGGGCTTTCAATTGTTTTTAGCTTCAGATCCATAATCCATTTAGGCTGGTTACCACTTGTGGACCATCTGAAGAATTTTTTGATCAATTTTTTATAATTTCTGATAGTGCCTGGAGAGAATTTCTTTTCATCTTCACAAAAAATAAGCAACCTATCAAAAGTATTCTGGTCCAGCTTGTCCAAGGTCTCATTGAATCCTAGTTCTTGAAGTTGCTCGACCATCCTGGTTGCATAATACAAGTACCACGTGATTGTTGTTTTTGCTGCTCCTTCCCGTCGAAGAGCAATTGAAAAATTTTCAATCAACGCTTTGTTTTCTTCCCCAATATCTGCATTTTTCAATTTATGTTGTGCGCGTAAATAATCCGCATCAATACAATGAACATCATCAACAGATTTAGTCATGTATATATCTAATAGAAGTTAAGGACTATAAACTTTTAGTATATAGACCTAAAAGGTAACTAAAATACGAAATAATAGATTTAAAGTTAAAACCAATTTCCTTATTTTTAGATAGCAGTGTTTTCAGACAAAACATTATTATTTTTTAAATTTTACGTTTGATTTTAAAAGTTTCTTTCCTTCGTGGGACAAAAAGCAACATTTTGGTTCTTAGTTACTACATATTTTTTATTAAAAACGATGTATTATTCATTGAATCAATGCAAAAATGTCCCTATAATTTTGGCTTAAACTAAGAAATACATAGATTTAATCGTAAAAACTGTGTATACTAAAGTTGTCCATATTTAAAGCTTAATCCAGGAAAATAGCATTCTTAACGATCCAGTCTGATTGGGAAAAGTTGATTTAAACATATGACAAATAGTATAATGAGTTAATAAATATTTTAAAAAATTATTAAATATAAGGAACTCTTATCCTGTATATATATATTTCTAGGTATTATATACTCATTGAATGATAATATATTGACGATACAATCCAAAATCTAGTGATTTTTATATTTCATCACGGTGCTTTGGTGCTAAGTAAACATGTGCTGTGAAATAAAGAGAGTTTTGATAAACTTCAGATTTTTCAATAGTTGTATGTAGACCAGTTATTAAGCCTGTGATAAAATATGGTGATTTATTGAAATTTCAGAACTTACACATTTAACAACGATTTTTTGCTGCTAAACTTCGTAAGTCCTAAACTGATTTACATTGTTCAAATTTAATAAAATAGGAGTGGAAATAAATGTTGAAACTATCTTCTAGCGGAATGAAGAAAGGAATGTCTATTTTGCTGGCAGTTTTTTTTGTAGTGTCTTTGGCAGCTGTGGCAGCTAGTGCACATCACAGTGGTCATGGGCATGGTGGCGGGGATGGCTGTGGCGGATGCGGCAGCGGGGATGGCTGTGGCGGATGCGGCGGATGCGGTGGCTGTTGATAATCAAAGCGTATTTGTCATCATAAATTAATTTATTTTTTTATTTTTTTATTTAATTGAATTTTTTCCAATGCTAATTTTTTTTAATTCATTATCAAGAATATACCATTAGGACAAAACCAAGTGGGATCCTAAAGTACAATAATCTAATTTTCGTTGAATCAAGAGCAAATGATGCTCTCCCTAGTTTACCTGTAAAATTAAAAATATCGAGCTGAAGTATCTGCAAATGATCTCCAGCGTATTGGGGGTAATTTATTTAGCCAAGCAATACTCCTGTATACCTTGATTTTATAGTACTTTCTAAATGGGTGATTACTAGATTCACATAACTTAACATTGCTTAATTAATTCATTTTTGCAGAAATTACAATTTATTTAAATCGAACCCCAAATAGCTTGTTTCGGGACTAAAATTTTTCAGAAAACCAGTATTATAACTAACTGAGTTTATACTTTAAGCTACCTTTATTTTTGGCAGTGTACTTAAAATTCTGTAAAAATAATTGTTCTATGTCCTTTGCTTACATCACAAAACCGGACTTCTTGATCTCGTTTATATATAGCTTTTATAGCAAAAACTGTGCATAATCCAGAGATTAACATTCAAAAATTAACCCAGGATAACAGAAGGTTAAATATTAAGTTACTTCCTGAAAATTCAAAAATAAAAAAGCCCTAGTGGAAGTTTTGGTAATTAACATCAAATTTTTCCATATTTTTTATGCGCTTGTTCAGCGATCAGAATATCAAAATGTACACTTATTTCCATTTGTATTTATACTACGAAAAATGGATTCAAGCTATAGGAAAGCATATTCAAAAGGGCTCAATTACTTGCTTTAGCATCTGGATTTGTGGCAGGGAAGCATATTGGATATATTATAAGAAACTGGGTTTGATATTGTGCCTATTTGAAAGAGAGTAGCTGGAAGGAAAACGGAGTGAAACCCTTCCATGACACTTGGTATTTTGTTTTAAAAATCTGAAACTTTCTACCTATTTTCACTAATTCCACCACCACAGGGAATTCCAGCACAATAGGTTCGATGAATAGATTTCAGACCTTCTTATTTTTCTAGAGCTTTTGAATAGACATTTGAATGTATGACTAACTCATATTTATTATTTTTTTTTTATTTTTTTCATATTTTATGATATTAAACTTAATAATAATATTACTTACCAAATTTCCATCAAAAATAATAATGAAGAATTTAAATTGAGAATGTACATAGGTTTACACACTAAAACTGTGTATAAATAAGAATAAAATAACAAAAATTTAATTAGTATAACTACTACTTCAACATCCTGCTTTTTTGAAGTGAAAGAAAACGATAAAGAGCTCATCAGATATAACAGAACTTCAGCTAAACCATCAAAGAAACATATCTAAATTAAATGCAAAATTTGAAGAATAGCAATATTTTATGATAATGGTTGTTTTCTAGTAAAATTTGTAATTTGTTGATAACCTTGTGATGTTATCTAGAAATAATAAAAAATAAAATTAATATTAAATTTTTGTCAATTTTAAAATGTTTTATACCTTGCTTATCAAAATCCTATACAATGACTAAGGGTAACATTATTCACACTGTTTTAATCACGTACTGGGAGAAATTATCTATGTTGACGCTTTTTTTGGAAATATAGCTAGTCCCGCATCTGGACCTAGATCCGGAGCCGCAGGAGCTGGAGCTACAGGTGTTGAATTTTGAATAGTGTATGGCATTCCAGATGTAAAATTGAATCCAGGGCAGAGCCAATTATCACCACCCACCCATCTACAACCAGTACTATAGCCCCATCCGGGACCCCAGCCATAGCCGCCCCATCCGCGGCCCCAGCCACCATAGTGTGCACTAGCTGCCACTGATGTCACCGATATTACAAAAAGGACTGCTAGCAAAATAGCAAGGACCTTTTTCATTTTACTAGATGATTGTTTTAACATTTACTTCACCTTTTATATTTTGTTCAAATTAATAATATGTTGAAATACAGAAAAATACAACTTGAAAGATCGGTTGATTTTACTGCAACTGCTAATGTTTTTGTATTTTTTTTGAATTGACATATAAATTATGACAACTTTATATTTAATATTTTCTTTAATCTTTTTTATATTTTATAATATAATACTAAAAAATTGTAATACTCATCTCAATTTAAATCAATTTTTTTTACTGTGATATATGGTAATTAGTTCAAATGTTCCGTAAGTGAAATATTTGCAATGCTTTTTTACTCTATATGGAAGTCAGAAAATTCGGGGACTTCAGCACAAAACACGTATATGAATTGAGTTTAAGCCAGTACATCATTAGTTGCTCTTGAGAATTGCAGTCTATTGGTATCTATGGGTATCTATGGGTTCTGTCTTCTTTGTGGGAAGAATTCAAAGTAGGAATACGGATTTTGCTTTAATTATGAATAAAATTAAAGTTTGTCCAAAAAAGTAATATAAATTTATGTATATGTAATACTCAACAATATGGATTTATAAGAACACTCTATGCCTTATGCAGTTGAACTAAAAATAAAATTAAAGATTTAACTGTTTAAAATAAAAATTGAACAGACCGAGTATATTGAACTCAATTCTGTTTCCAAAGTGTTTTAGTTTTACATATTTTAGAAACAATGAATGACACATTTATTTAAATATTTCAGGGAGCAGAGTTGTCTTCGAAGATACTTTAATAAATACTTGCCTAAGCATGTTCGTATTCTTCTCATAAGGCTAATTTTTAATGTTATGAAAAATTACTCAATCAACATGACCATTTAATCTTAAAACCATAAGAAATTAGCTAGGGGAAGAGAGACAAATGCACTTTCCAGATGGATATTAGGACCACATACATATATTGCTTTTTGGATTATTATGGTCCCGATATGGTATTATGCAGGAAAGAAGCTGACCGCAGAGCTCAAGTCCAGACAGGTTCCACTGCTGGCACTATCAGCTGCATTTTCATTCGTAATAATGATGTTCAATGTACCTATTCCAGGCGGCAGTACAGGCCATGCAGTCGGTGGTGGAATTATCGCCTTAGTCATAGGCCCCTGGGCATCAATTATAGCTATATCTGTAACTTTGGTGTTACAAGCAATGATTTTTGGTGACGGTGGAATAACAGCCATAGCCGCTAATTGCTTCAATATGGGAGTGATGATACCCTTTGTCGCTTACTACGCTTATAAGTTGATTAGTGGTAATTCAGTGATTACATCCCGTATGAGAGTTATTGCTGCGGCTATTGCTGGGTGGCTTTCTCTGACCATGGCATCTCTTTGTGCGGGATTTGAATTAGGAATACAGCCAATTTTAGAGCACACAGCTGACGGAGTCCCACTTTATATGCCCATATACCTGGAATGTAACTATTCCGGCCATGGCACTTGAGCACGCTTTTGCATTTAGTATTCTTGAAGCACTGGTCACAGCAATTATTTTTGCGTATATCCGGAAAACAGATGCATCTATATTTTATGGAGAGAAATCTGAAGCGGAATTCAACAGAACCGAAATAATGAGTGGAGTCACAACCTAAGGTGAGAATATGGATAAAATGGTAAGAAACCTATCTATTGGCCTGATATTTTTGATAGTTTTTGCGCCTTTAGGCCTACTTGCAGCAGGCACAGCATATGGTGAATGGGCGCCCGATGAGCTTAAGGATAAAATTGGATTTGTGCCACATGGATTGGAAGAGCTATTTGACTTATGGCATGCTCCAATGCATGAGTATAATATCCCCGGTGCCCCTTCCTTCCAAGATTCAAAGCTCATATCTTCAGCAGGATATATCCTGTCCGCAGTAATTGGAGTAGTCGTTGGTGGTAGTCTTTTATATTTCATAGGAAAGAAGGCTGCCAAAAACTAAGAAATATATCTATTTTGGATTATTATGATCTAAATTTTATTTTTTAGGATTGAAATGAGAATCATCTTGTCTAGAATGGTTTAATCACTTGATTAAGTGCCTGGATTTGCAACAGGCATCTATATAGATATACTATGACAGAGTGGATTTGATAGTCTTTTAATTTAAAAAAGAGTATATAGAAGGCTGGAGTGATTAAACCCTTCCTAAAATTGATTATTTTGTGTTCTGCAGTGGAAATTTTCTATTTACCTTTAAAGGCATATATATCGAATATATTCTAAGAAAGTGGATTTGATATTACGCCAAATTTGAAAGGGAATATATTGAAGGGAAAATGAGGAAACCCTTCTAAGACATGTGGTATTTTGTTTGAGAAACCTGAAAACTATCCATCGGCTTGCACTTATAGATAAGGAGTTTCACAACCACAGGAATTCCATTACCAAAGGTTCGATGAATAAATTTCAGATCTACTCATTTTTCTAGATCTTTTGGATAGACATATGTATGTACAACAAACTCATATTTATTATTTTTCTTTTTTTTTTCATATTTCATAATACCAAACTTAAAAAAAATATTACTTACCAGATTTACATCAAAAATAGTAATGAAGATTTTACATTGAGAATTACATAATTTTTCAAATAAAATTTCTTGATTTTCTAAGTCACAAAACCAGCAGTTTACCATGCTACCATGTATCCAAAAACAGTATTCTGACATTCTCGGGTTCCGTTGCAAAAAATTCTTTCTAATGATACACTAGAATAAAAAGAAAACCAAAGATAGTAATAATTAAAGGAGGAAATATAGCCAAAATCGGAGGTCTTAAGATCTAAAGTAACGAACTCTCAGGATTGGAAAGGCAAATTAGACAAGAGGATAAAGGTTTGAAAGAATAGCGGATGGACTTTATATGAGCTTTATTATGATGAAGCCTATTAAGAGGCTTATGTCATTCATACATTAAAAGATAACAAATTGGACATGGCAAAACAGCATTTAAGAATTTCAAGCTATGGGAAGCGTACCGAAATTAGGCTCTCTGGCAATCGGCACTCAATTCTTCTAAGAGAAGACAAGATTAAGAGATTGCATACTAGAGATTTGGTTTTGAATTTTTAGTCAATGAGAGGTAACGTTATGACTGACGACAGAGAGTGCCCTGAAACGGGCATAGCAAACAAACAAGTAACCGGTAGAGACATTTCGAACCGCGACTGGTGGCCGAACCAGTTGAAGATTGAGATCCTGCACCAGCATTCCTCCAAGTCCAACCCGATGAACGAGGACTTCAACTACGCGAAAGAGTTCAAGAGCCTCGACTTGGCGGCTGTGAAGAAAGATCTCGCGGCGCTGATGACTGATTCGCAGGACTGGTGGCCGGCGGACTTCGGCCACTATAGTCCTTTGTTCATTCGCATGGCTTGGCATAGCGCCGGCACCTACCGCGCCGGTGACGGCCGAGGCGGCGGCGGTAGGGGACAGCAGCGCTTCCCACCGCTCAACAGTTGGCCGGACAACGTCAGCCTGGACAAGGCACGTCGCCTGCTTTGGCCAATCAAGCAGAAGTATGGCCGGAAGATTTCATGGGCAGACCTCATGATTCTTGCGGGCAACGTCTCCCTGGAAACGATGGGATTCAAAACTTTCGGTTTCGGAGGTGGTCGAGAGGACGTCTGGGAGCCGGATCAGGATGTATATTGGGGCTCTGAGGACACGTGGCTGGGTGATAAACGTTACTCAGGCGATCGGAACCTCGAAAATCCGCTCGCTGCCGTGCAGATGGGGCTGATCTACGTCAATCCAGAAGGCCCGAACAGCAACCCGGATCCGATCGCAGCGGCCAAGGATATCCGAGAGATTTTCGCTCGCATGTCCATGAACGACGAAGAGACCGTTGCGCTCATCGCTGGCGGTCACGCCTTCGGCAAAACCCACGGAGCCGGCCCTGCGTCCCATGTCGGGCCTGAGCCAGAAGCGGCCAGTATCGAGGAACAAGGCCTCGGTTGGAAGAGCAGCTTTGGCACCGGCAAAGGCGGTGACGCGATTACCAGCGGGCTGGAGGTCACTTGGACCAGCACGCCAACTAAGTGGAGCAACAACTTCTTCAGGAACCTTTTTGGTTATGAATGGGAATTGACGAAGAGCCCGGCCGGTGCACATCAGTGGCAACCGAAGGATGGTGCAGGCGCCGGCACGATTCCGGATGCTCACGACCCGTCCAAGCGTCATGCTCCAAGCATGCTGACCACTGACCTTTCCTTGAGGTTCGACCCCTCCTACGAAAAGATTTCAAGGCGCTTCTACGAGAACCCGGATCAATTAGCTGACGCATTCGCTCGCGCTTGGTTCAAGCTGACACACCGTGACATGGGTCCACGCGCACGCTATCTCGGCCCGGAGGTTCCTGCCGAAGAGCTCATCTGGCAAGACCCCATCCCGGCAGTCAATCACAAGTTGATCGATGAGAAGGACATTGCCTTCCTAAAGGGTAGAATCCTTGCCTCGAGGCTGTCTATCACGCAACTAGTTTCGACCGCCTGGGAGTCGGCATCCACATTCCGTGGCTCTGACAAGCGTGGTGGTGCGAACGGCGCACGAATTCGCCTCGCGCCGCAGAAAGATTGGGAAGTCAACCAACCGGCCGAACTGGCGAAAGTGCTGAACACTCTCGAAGGTATCCAGAGCGAGTTCAACAGCGCGGCCTCTGGCGGCAAGAAGGTCTCGCTTGCTGACCTGATTGTTTTGGCTGGTTGTGCAGGCGTCGAGCAAGCTGCGAAGAAGGCTGGTCACGATGTGACGGTTTCCTTCTATGCGGGGCGTATGGATGCCTTGCAGGAGCAGACCGATGCGGTTTCTTTCGCCGTACTCGAACCGATCGCGGATGGCTTCCGCAACTACCTCAAGAGTCAATACACCGTAGCAGCCGAGGCGTTGCTGGTTGACAAGGCTCAATTGCTGACGCTGACTGCACCAGAGATGACGGTGCTCGTTGGTGGTATGCGCGTGCTGAACACCAACTTCGGACATACCCAGCACGGCGTTTTTACCCAGAACCCGGAAGTGCTAACCAACGACTTCTTCGTGAATTTGCTCGACATGGGCACGGAGTGGAAGACGGTATCGTATGCAAAGGACATTTTTGAAGGGTGCGATCGAAAGACTGGGGAAGTAAAGTGGACCGGCACACGTGTAGATCTCATTTTCGGTTCGAACTCCCAGCTCCGGGCTCTTGCCGAGGTCTACGGAAGCGCGGACGCGCAGAAGAAGTTTATCCAGGACTTCGTGGCGGCCTGGACCAAGGTAATGAACCTTGATCGCTTCGACCTCGCCTGATCGTAGCATAAATGTCTTCAAGTCCTTGAAGATCTTCAAAACAAACGACTTTGCTCAGACTGGAAAAAGGTATCGGTCGCTGGATAAGACAGGGCAGGAACATACTATTATTGGTAACCTTGTGGCCGACCTGAGCCATGTCACCATTCCAGCTATTCAGAGACGTGCAATCGAAAACTTGCGGCAGGCTGATGAGACTTTCGCAGCATCTGTGGCAAAAGGATTGGGCCCTTAGATGTTGAGAGGAGCCTGATAGACTTGGCTGATATATGAAGCGGCTCAGATCATTCAGGTTCCTCTCGATTTATAAGCCTTGAATTAGACATGGTGAAAGAATAAAGAGCTTAAAGGGAACTAAGACTGAGAAGAATTTATTGCTGCCCTTCGCCGGAGAATCTCAAGCCATGAATAGGTTCATCGATAACTTTTATTGACTATATTTTTAAACTCTCCCCACAATGAATTTAGACGATTTCGATAAACCCCACTTTTTAGTAGATAGTTTATAGAGGGTATATAAGCAATTTGTTGAGATCAGAGGTTTATCGAAATCTTCTTTAGTCTTCTATTAAGAGTTTTGGATTAGCTTTAAAAACCGATAAACATAGTTAGATACTGATGAGACATTAAAATCAAGTAACCAAGGTGAACGTAAATGAGTGTATCTGCAAAAGGAGAAAGGTATCTTTGTGAGATCTGCGGTAATGAGGTTATAGTAGAAAAAGTCGGTGGAGGAACTCTTGTTTGTTGTGGCCAGGAGATGACTCTTATAGAAGATAAATAAGTTAATCCTTTAAATTTTTTTAAATTAATTTCTGTAATCTTTCGATAACTTAAGGGATTAATAAATATAGATAAGACTTTTAGAAGTTTCTAAAAATTTATATCGAAATCAAAATTTTTCGGAAACATAGTATAAGTGTCAAATTAATTAAAATTTAATCTTCGAAGTGATGGGCATGACAAAAGAACACTTTACGGCAGAAGAAGCAAAAAAAGTAGGCGAAAAAATTGGAATTAAATGGGATAAGTTCGATGTTGACCAATTCCGCAGAGGCATGGATGTAGAGCTGGAACACGGAACCAGAGACCACTCAACCAATGTTACTAATGATGACCCAATTATGATTGGAAAAATCTCTCTGGCTCATTTGAATGAATTCCCTGATTACTATGACAGGTTGGAAGAAATGGAGGAAAAAGCCGAGGAGTTTTGGGGGAAAAAATAAAAAATGAATAGATTTGTTTATTGTTTTATTCCTTTAATTTGTATTTAATGGTGATTTATTTTTTTACTTTTTTCGGTCTTTCAAGCCCAAAAATGTTGTAAATATCATATAGACTTTCTAGTAATGTGATATTAATTAGTCAAGCGGAAAATAACACACTAAAGTAGATAATTGAGTTGAAGAGTAACGAGATTTAAAAGAATAATTACAATTTTGTCAGCACAACCACTAACTATGCACATTATTTTTTGTGTTGAAAGAGAAAAGATATAGGGTCAATCAGAATTTGCAGATTTTGAGGGATGTAGAGCATCCGAGGCTAATTAGATAAAAATAGTTTAATCTTTGACCAATGATTCAATATTAAAATAGTTTCTGAACAAAGCTTAGTCCACAATTAAACATTAATTATATTTCTTAATTAGTTCTAAGTAACAGCACAACATTATCAACAAATACCATACATTACTAAGATAACAACCATCGTCATGAAATATTGTTAGTCTTCAAATTTTACATTTAATTTTGGTGAGTTTCTTCGATAGTTTAGCTAAAGTTCTGTGAAATATAACTGGCTTTTATTCTTTTCTTTCACTATAAAATGTAGGATGTATAGCCATTAGTTTTTTAATACCAATTATCCTTCTTCGGTTGTTTCTATTGATGCATAGCTTTTATAGCAAAAACTCTGCATCAGTAAAAACGATAAATCTGTTTTTTGTGGTAAAGAAAAAGGGTACAGAATTAATCAGGGTCTACAGAACTTTCAGTCCCTGTTCTTTCATACTGGAATACTTGAAAAGGTTGTGTTTGCTCAAATGAGCTTTAACCTTGTGGCCGATAGAATCCGAATTTAGCGTTTCTGTTGTTCCAAAAGGTTCACTCCTTTATCCATAAGTACTGTGATACTTGAAATCTAGGATAATACCGAAAAAGAGATAGTAATAGCAGTATATACACTACCAAGGTGTAGAAATGAAAGCGGGAGTTTTAGGCTCTTATATCCTGTTACTAACCCTGGTATTTTCTGTACTGTCCACAGTAGTTCAGGCAACTGAATACAGAGAAGTTAATAAAGAAGTTCAAGCAGAAGATATCTTAAACCATATCGAGAATGGTGACGACGTTAATCTCACAAACTGTCACATAGTTGGGGAATTAAACGTAAGTACAATCAACCTTGAAACTGCTCTCAATCCATCTTTTTTATGGTTAAATAAAATTTTAATTAAGAGTAGTATCACAACTCAAAACTCAACCTTTGAAACTGTTTTCAATCCATCTCTTTCATGGTTAAATAAAAATTTAAGTGTTATTAAGAGCAGTATCACAATTCAAAACTCAACCTTTGAAAACGGGCTTAATTTCTCAAATGCGAAATTTAATAATGCTGTTTTATTTAAAAGAACGAATTTCAATAATTCTGCTAACTTTTATATGGCGCATTTTAATGATACTGCCGACTTCGAATGGACGATTTTTAATAATAATGCCGACTTCGAATGGACGACTTTTGATAATAATGCCGATTTTAATATGGCGCATTTTAATAATTCTGCCATTTTCACTGATGCGAGATTTTGGAATGATGCGTACTTCGTTGGGGCGACTTTTAATAATACTGCCAACTTTACTTTTACGAATTTTAACTATTTAGCCAACTTCCCTTGGACGGTTTTTAATAATACTGCCGACTTCAATTATTCGGGTTTTAAATATGCTGTATTCTCTAATGCGAATTTTAATAATCCTGCTAACTTTTATATGGCGTATTTTAATAATACTGCCGACTTTTATATGGCGCATTTTAATAATGCTGCCGACTTCGAATGGACGACTTTTAAAAAATCTGCCGACTTCTTGGAAGCTACTTTTAAAAAATTTGCCGATTTCGAGGGAGCAAATTTTAATAATCTAACTACCTTCAATGGAACAAAATTTATAGAAAGTTCTGTCTACTTCGAGGGAGCGAATTTTAGTAATTCTGTTTACTTCTATGGAGCTAAATTTAATGATCTCAACTACTTTACAGGGCCGGAAAAACCTGACAAACTTCTTTTGGATGGAAAGAATTTTCAAATATTTTATAAATATTATAATGGTCATGGGCGATACGACGAAGCAGATGCCGTATATTATAACTACCGACAAAACGATATGAAACAGGAAAAGTGGAGTTCTTTTGGACATTGGTGGAATTTTTTATCTTGGCTCATTTGTGGTTTTGGGATAAAACCATTAAACACCCTTCTTTTTGGGATTGCAATTATATTTTTATTTTCGGGTATATATGCAAACCCGATATCATTAAAAATAAACACACACAGTGTGATCCCTATTAATTTACTTTCAAATGTACATTTGTATAAAAGAAATAATAAGATAATACCTTTTGGATTATCTTTAAAGAACCCGGGTATTGTAAATGATCGTGATCAGAATCAAAAAGCACATGTATTTGATGTAATTTACTATAGTATCGACTGTTTTACTTTTATGAACAATGGTAACTGGTATCCTAGAGCTAATTTCAAGAAATGGGAAACTTTTGAAGGGGCCCTTGGTTGGTTTATTCTTGGAATCTTCATGGCAACTCTTGCTAAAACGATAATAAGAATTTAAATTGCATTTTCCATTTTGAACAGTGATATAGGTACTATTGATAAAAATAGATAACAGTTTTGTATGTATCTGCGAAAAGTGAGATATAACATGTGTCTTAGTTCTACTCCTAAAGACATAACTACTTCTCTTCATCATGAAAATTTAGTTATGTATCAACTACCTAGTATAAAATTATCATATTTACTGATGCAGAAGTTTTCTTACAAAAACTGTGCATCTTAAAGTACAAATTACAAAGTCATCCTTTCTGCTACAAAATCAGAGACCGTTTTTAGTGAATCATTGCCCAGCATTCCATTAAATATATTTATTAGGTTCTTGCTATCTTCAAGATTCACATAACTAACCTTTAAATTTGCTAATTCAAATTCGTAACATTCATTTATATGTTCATTCTCATCGAAACCTATTACAAAGTCAATATTCTCGCTTGGTTTTAACCCCCGCGCATCAAGGACAAAAAGTGGTATAGCAAATATTTTGTGATCAAAGTCCAAATTCATTAGCTTCTGGGGATCATGTAGTTTATCAATTGGCCAGATAAGTATCCTAACGACTTCAAGCTCTGCCAATAAATTACAATTTGATTCTCTGAACCGATATCCTTTCCACATCGTTTTATTAGGTTTCCAACCAGTTTTATTTATAGCTTTTAAGATTGGTTCAGAGAAGCTAAGATACCGGTTTTGATTAGATTTCAAGGATGACAAACGCTGAATATATTGTTCTCGAAGATATCTGTTGAATCGAGAACTATCTAATGATAAACGACGATGACTATTAATAGCATATATATGGCGATATTTCTTCAAGTTATGATGAAACTTCGCGACCCATTCATCAGATTCATCACCCCAGTATGAATCGCTCAAAAGTTTACCTTGGATTTTATGGTAATCGTCTTGGTTACTTAATGATTCATCTAAGTTCACCACATTGATAGCATAATCATATAATTCTTTAGGTATTTCTTTCTCGTCTTTGTCGACTTTTAATTCATATTTTAGCTCAAATTTTAGTCCATGATCTAAAAATATTTTCTCCAGTTCCTTTATTTTTGGTTTTATCGGTTTAATAATAAGATCTTCAGTTAATTGTTTTCCTTCATTTATAGTGGGATATCTAGTATGGATTGTTATGAGACGAGCTTTTTTATCCCCGCTTTTATGGGGGTCAATTATTACCCCGTTTGTGTAATGGTGCCTTAACCACTGAAGTCGAGAAAAAGAAGGCATTTGCATGTCTTTTGTTAAGATTTGGTACACGTTTTCAGGCGCTCGTCTATAATCAATATCAAGTTCATCCGCGATTCTTAAAAGTGCTGAAAGTAAACGCACACGTATGGTTTCGGAACTTATAGGAGTGTCTTCATATATAGGTGAAAAAAGATCTACTTTCCGGTGTCCTTCTGAGATTAATCTAATGCATTCGGATTCTACGTGGTCAATTCCTAAAGCTTTATAATGCTCTTTTATATAAGAGCCACTTCGTAGATGATGGTCAGCTCTTATGAGATCTTGATGTGTGTAAGATGCATCTATAGATAGTTGTATGCTTTTTACTTTTTCCTGGTCGTCTTGGTATGGAATTAGCATACCCACATCGTGTAAATATGCTGCTGACAGCAAACAAAATATCTCAATCTCTGTTAATTTATCTTTAGGACCTAATCCCACTACTAGTTGATCAAGTTTATTTATAACTGCAATGGAATGCTCTATTCCATGTAAGGTGTAATCTGTACCGTACCAGGTGTCTTTTACCCATAGTTCTTTTGTTGTATTTTCGATAAGTCCCAACTTAATGGCATATTGACCATTTAATTGTTTTCTTAACACCATTTGTATCGATATGAAAATAATATTGGATCTACATTAAATTAATTATATAAAATGACAGGGTTCCGTTGCAAAAATAATATTTCTGCAATTTGATACTAGAAATCTTACTTTTGTGTACCATTTTGCTGGATTAAGTTTTGAATATAAAAAGCTCTCGTATGCACAGATTTTCTAACAAAAACTGTGCATTCATGCTAGTCGGATAAATTATGTTGTCTTAAAAAATTCACTTAAATTATTTAAAAATGTCTGGTCTGCCTTTTTTAGTGATATATAAAGTTAGTCATCTAATTTTGTAATAGAAAGTGTTTTAACTTTTGAAAGTTGATCAATTGTTAATTTGCTAGCTCCTTTAAGTTTAGCTCCTTCAAGATTAGTCATCTTCAAATTTAGGCGGCTAGACTCTCCATGATTAAAAGATTTTTTGCAACGGAACCCTCTTTTCTTTGCCACAGAAAGCAGGATTATCGTATGCTGATGCACAGATTTAACATTATAATCTCTGCATAATATTTTCTCAGAAAGCAGTAAAAAAGCTCCTAAACTCTACGAAGCCTAGAGATAAGGAATTATATATTTGTTAACTATTCATCATATATATTCCTAAACTGCCACTTATTTCGGTGAATCTTCTTTTAATTTTTGCAATGGAACCGGCGTGATATTTTCAGGAGCTTTGTTGCCTTCAACAATTATCAACAAAATTCAATATATCTCGGGACATATCAAAATAATCACGTAATGGGATAGTAGATACCAGTTCTAAGAACAAGGGTGCTTCGCTATCATCAGTTCTGACAACTAAAACTTTCTTATCTTTAGCCATTGCATATCCAATGCTGTATATTACACTATCATCATTTTCCTTCATGAAAGCAATAAGAATATCACATATTTTTATAGTATCAAGAAGAGCAATTCGGTTATCATATTCTATTCCCACATAGTTGGTATCATATATTTGTACTTTCGGATATATCTGTAATTTATGTAATGCACTTATGTTATTGTCTTTTTTTTCAAAATCGTTGGTATCATATATTTGTATTCCATGTGATTCTAGTTCGTCTTTTAGTGATTGTATATAATCGCTTTCTTTCCCATTAAAAGCATAGGACAACAAAACCGTCTTCATTTTTTAAATCCATCCAAATAAATTTTCTTCTGTTAATATATAATAATATAGCTTTTATATAAATATATTGCGTTTTATTTTGACTGTTCTAAAATAAACACATGATTTAGTCTCCTCTGCTTGCATATACCTGGAACCTTATTTATTAATGATCCGTGGGTTATTATCAAAAATAGAAGAATCAAAAAACACATAAGTAATGTGGAATACTGAGCGGATGCAGTCAATATTTCACAATATTTAAGAAGCAGTGGTCAATGCTAAAGTGCAACTTTTTAATACACAGTTTTTGCTATAAAATCTATGTATCAACGATAGCAAATGCAATTTGTGGTTTTGTATAGAAAAGAACATGTTTCAATAAAATTGTAATAAAAATATATAAATTAAGAGAACCAATTTTTCCTGTATAACAAATAAAAAGACCTCATGCAGTAAATTCGAGACTGTTGATATGTGCATCGTCAACAGTATCTCCCTCTCCAATTCATTATGAATTTTGATGCAGACAATATCCTATTGAAGAGTTGAAGTGTCATAGAATCTAACCTGTCTGCATTTTAAACAAGCTAATAAGATTTTATTTGACATGAATTTTTTGAAAGCTAAACTGCACTGAGATCAAAGGCTCAGGCAAACGGATGTTTTGCCGAGTCTTTTTTGGCGAGTGCTTCTTCAACAGTTGGCCTGCTCTCAGTAGCGCGTGCTATAGCTAGCTTTGTCGCCTCATAATTGTATTCGTAAACTTTTTCCTTATCTTTTGCATCCCACTCAATAAAAACTGAAACTATAATGAAAATATCATCGGCTTGTTCTTGAGGTAGCAGGCCTGAGGATACAGAATCCATAACCGCTTTTGCGACCGCAGCTTGAGCTGGTCCAAACATAAGGGTAGCTTGTGCCACGTTTTTTATCGTAACTTTATTTACGAGCAAAGTTACAGGCTTTGGTTGGACATTGGGTTCAAGAACTGCAAGAAGGGGAGTGTGCCCCTGTCTAGGCATTGCAAGGGAATTCATAAACGCTATCTCAACAGGTCCTCCTCTAGGTCCGATGACGATGTCTATGTGAGCAATTTCCGGGCCGGAGCCAATGAGAGCTTCTCCTATCATACTTTTCATAATATTTTTAACCAGATTCAACACCTCAACTCTATTTTGAAATATTTAACATAATACCCAGAATTTGTCGACCGGGGAATGACAGGTTTGTTAACATGTTTTAATCGAAATATAAGTAACGACTATTGTGCTTACTATATACACATATAAATGAGTATATTATATCAAATGAGCTTGTATCAAAACTACCATCTACCAAGTTCAATTAATATCCAAAATTGAAAAATAAGAATATTCACAGATTAATATTTTTGAGTTTTCCGTGGTACTTATTATTCGGTTCCGTTGCAAATAATTCAAAAAAATATGTAAATCTATAAGTAATTAATAAAAATTAAAATATTCAAGGAAAATGTATTAACATTATAAAACTATACCAAACAATTGATTAATGTATTTGATTTTTATTTATTACTAATAGATTCACATGCTTATTCTAAAGTTTTTGCAACGGAACCGTATTATGTATTAGATTATCAAATGTTAATTGGCACATTATAGGTTGGTGTCTGTAAAATATGATCAATGAAAATTCGATTAATACAGTAATAAAAATTATAATAAGTGATGATAATTATTCAACATCTACCAGCGGTACAAATTTTAAATTTACTCCCGATTTTGCATCGATTGAGCTTATAGCTTGGAATATCGTAGTTGCATTTGGGGTTAATGTTGTTTCTTCATATTTTTATGAGAATTATAAACCTAAAGTATTGAAAAACCAATCAATAGAGGTCAAAAGACTCCAAAATGAGATTGAGCTCCTTAAAAAAGAGCAATCAGCCACAAAAGAAAAAATTGCCGCAATAGAAAATTATTCGAAGATAAAAGAAAATTATGCTAAAACATTAGAAGATATTAATAAATATATTCTGTTACTGAATATAAAAATAGATAATTTACCGATGATAAGCAATAACTATGAGCTGGTGGTAAAATCATTAAAAGAATTTGGCTGGTCTTCTCCGGAAGCACAAAAAATTTCAAAGAGAATAGTCGAGAGGCTGGCTGATGATAATTTTATTATCAATAAACAATGACTCACTTGTCATCTGTTAGCATGTAATCTGCAATAAATGTGTTACTTTTGATATGTTTCTATGTAAACTTTTTAATTAATTTCGATGCTCAAAAAATTTATGTAGTCAATTTGTAGTTAATACATTCCTTAACCGAATGCAGATGATTAATAACTAATATTTATAGAGGATTTATAATTATGAGTAATGATTTAAACGGGATTTTTATACCCTCAATATTCACTCATGACAGTTCATATTCAACGCTGAGGCAAACACTGGGTCTCCAAAGCCCGAATTATCAAGGTGTCTATGAACCTGGCTCATCGTTGATAATTTTAAACAAGGTAAAAGATGGCCAGGTATCTAAAAAGCAACAGGAGATTGTTCTCCGACATGAAATATATCATTCTCAACAGTTAATCAGCACAACAGCTGGACTTATCAATCTTGTATTAATATCAGCAAGAAACAACGTATTTAGAAACTATATTTACCACCTTAATAAAACATTTAATTCTGGGCTTTGGGTACCCATCAAGGGATGGCTGGACGATCTTGCTACCCATAACCCAGATGATTGGTATGATCCAAAAAAGGAATATTACTATGTCAGTAGCCTGAAAAGATATATTGGTGAGATCGATAGCTTATTATTATCTATCGGAACCTTTGAATCGAAAAGTATAGATGACTGTTTTTATTGGATGGAAAGATTCCCATGGTCTGAATTATATAAAGACGAAAACTGGCAGTTTTGCTTCCAAAGGTCACTTGGTGATCAAGGTTTTTGGCCATATGGGTTTACTTCGCTATTAGAAGCAACCGCGCTATACACGGATTTATTGTATAAGTATGGTGATTTTTTTGAAGTTAATAAATATATCGCTCAGGAAATTAGAAGTATCCGCTTACATATGGGTAACGAAACTCTGAGAAATACTCCTTTACTTACATATTTTGGTCCGTTTTTTTTTATTAGAAGAGTATTTCCACAATAAAGATGCCCCTCCTTTTCACTTCGTTCCAATCGCTGCGTTCTGGGCTTTAAATTCACCTCTACCACATTTCACATTAAATAAAGAAATTATTGGTAGAAAGAATGAGTCGAACTTCCCATGGACGGAAGTTGACCCAAATAACCTGTTTTATACTTTTTTATTAGAAATTACAGATGATTTGAATAGAGAAGCTCGGGGTAATTCTTTAATAGATTTAGCGAAAATGTGGGAGCCTCGTTTTTATTCGAATTCAGGCAAAATTGTTCATGTTGATGATATTATTAATGAAGATGTTACTTATCTTGAAAAGATTAAGGATCAATCTGAGTCGATCAGCAAGTGCTTTTCAATAGTCTTTAAAGATATTAAAATCCTTAAAACAAAAGAGGAGAGGATGAAATATTTTTTTTCATCACCACTAAATAACTATCCGATACAAGGAATCGAAATAATAAAAGATGGAGATTTTCCTTCACCGGATAAGCTGGATGCTTACCTATTGAATGCACTAGCTAATCATCTTATTCCGATATCATCCTTTAGATCTTTAAACAGGTTTAGATTCGGTAAAACTTTTCTATGTCCATCAATTTTTGAGCCTTTTTACACACTATGCCCGGCTAAAGGTATATGTAATGGACAATTTCCTGGAACAAAAGATTTGCCATCAGAGTGCTGGTTTCAAAGTTCAATTAAGGAAAATTTATACCTAGACCCAAATCGGATCGACATTGTTCCTGGAGAATTTGCCTCAGAAGAAGAAGTTTTACATCTTTTCTGATAATAAATAAAATACGGTTGTGTTGCAAAAATTTTCTTCTCGCACTTTGAGGCTATAATTGGTACCTTTATGTACTATTTTTTCGGGTGAGTAGAATGTTTAACTTTCCGAATTGTGAAGGTTTTAAATGATTTTGTAAAAAAGCCAGATTTTTTGCAACGGAACCCAAAATATTCTATCCTTTTGGATGGATCACTAAGTTTTACCCCGAATATATATCGCTCGAAAGTCACTAACATTTGTGCGCGTGGGGCCTGTCCCAACTAACCCCTTATATTTCTCAAAAAAACTATATGAATCGTTATCACTAGCATATTTCATAGGCGTCGGGTCAAAAGTCTTAGCTTTCTCATACATATCTGGAAGCATAACTGCGCCAGCTTTATCTCCTGTCCCATCGATGCCGTCTGTGTCACATGAAATCGCGCACACATGGGGGTTTCCTTTCATTGCCATCAGGAAATAAAGAAGAAATTCTGTATTTCGCCCACCTTTGCCTTTCCCTTTTACGGTTACAGTCGTTTCACCACCTGATAAAAGCACGCAAGGAGCGGAAAAAGGTTGATTAAAAATGATGATCTGTTTTGTAATTCCCGCCATGACCAAAGCCACATCGCGCGCTTCACCCTCTATAGCGTTGCCGAGAATGTGTGGAGTGACCCCTTGGTGTATCGCATAGCTGGCTGCGGCTACAAGCCCATCTTGGGGTGTCGCAATTAAAGTATTGGTGACTCGCTTAAGAATCGGATCTTCGAGCTTAACGGTTTCCTCTTTAGCCTCCTTTAAAAAATCTAAAATAGAAGGCGGTGTGAGAATGTTATAACGTTCCAAAATCTCAAGCGCATCGGCGAAAGTTGTAGGGTCGCCGACCGTAGGCCCTGAAGCGATCACGGAGAGGTCATCACCAGGAACATCTGAAATAATGAGCGAAACGACACGTGCTCCGTTTGTAGCGCGTGCCAAACGCCCTCCTGAGATCGCTGACAAGTGCTTCCGGATGCAGTTGATTTCATGAATAGTTGCTCCCTTTTTAAATAAAGCCTTGTTAACTTTTTGCAAATCTTTCAGCTCGATACCTGGAGCCGGTAGAGTCAGCAACGCAGAACCGCCACCTGAAAAAAGACACAACAGAAGATCATTTGGTTCAAGTCTGTTCGCCATGTTGAGAATTTCTTCTGCTGCTTTTTGTCCAGTTTTCCCAGGCATGGGATGATCAGCTTCTACAAGTTTAATCTTTTTCAATGGTATTTCATATCCATGGCGCGTAACGACGAGTCCTGAGTCTATTGTCCCTGTATAGTGAGCTTCGACAGCTTGAGCCATAGCAGCTGCAGCTTTACCGGCACCAACAACGATAGTTCGACCTTTTGGAGGTTCTGGCAGATACGCTGGAACTACTTTTTCGCCTCGAACAGCATTAAGACAAGATTCGTATAATTTTAACAAAAAGTCTTCTGGGGGCTGGTCCATTATTTCTCCTATATTTTTTCGATAGCGCTTGTGCCTGCGACAAAAAAATTAAATAACGGATAGTGATATGCTAAAAAGTTACCTAGCTAGATTTTTTAAAACATGTTGACCACGAATGATATTTTTGCACTTAGATCAATTTAGGTTTGTGAAGTCTTCGATGGCTGGTATTTTTTAAGTTATTAACTCATTAGCATGGCAGCATTTTAAAGAATATTATTAGTGTTATAATAATACTTTACAGGTCTCATTTATTAAAATCAATCCAGTTTAGATCTCGTCCATAATAATCTTCAGTACCCATTTCATTGCCATTGGGATTTATAGGACTGGACACCCATTTTTTATTCGTTTCATCAAAACGACGTAAAAAAATAATTGCCTTTCTATGATATGGATCTATTTTTACAAAGTTGTAATGGTGTTCTCGTGGCCCAACAAATTTGTAATAGGCTCCGGATGCTATTTCTATATTCGTGTCAGTCTTATCAACTAGCTTTCCCTTACAATAATGACCATGTAGACAAAAACCAAAATAATCTTTGATTTTACGTGAAATCAAGTCAGATTCGTGACGATGAAACCAATCTAAAGGATGGTGAATAAGAGAAATTGAAAATGTAACTCCTTTTAAATTTTCATAAGTACTCTGAATTTGATAACTTCCTAACCATAAATTGGATTTTTCGTCTACATGTCCTCCCAACGATGACCAAGCAGAATTTAATCCTGCGATTCCAATCTTGTATGTACCTATCTCCATTATTTGAGAATATATCAATCTTTCTGGATCTTCAAGAAGATGATCAAAACCAGAGGATTTCAAAAATTGTTTATATACTCTGAAACGTTCTATGCTTTTTTCCCAAAAAAATTCACCATTTATTATAAGTTTATTGACGCAATTGCAGGGATCCATAAGATCCATATCATCATTTTTAAAATCTTTTAAATATGTATTTATTTCTGGAATAGGTATTGTCTTATCTAGATCATGGTTTCCTGGTACAATAAAAATATTTTTTGTGGAGAATTTCGGAGAAACTAAGTTGACAATCTTGACAATATTTTCTATAAATTTATTTGCTTCTTCAAATTGTTCTTCAAAATTTTTATCAAGCCTTTTGAAATCATTGCCGTAAACTATATCACCCGTATAAAAAAGTATGTCGGGACATAACTTATGATCTGGATCTGTAATCATTTTTTCCAAATCATTATAAAATTCGTCACGTTTTTTAGAATAATCCCATCCGTTTCTGTTATCCCCAAAGAGAGTGTCAGAGATGTGTAGCCAAGTAATGGTCTCTTTCAAGTTGCTTTCCTCAATTGTACATGAGGAGAGTCTCTCTTCCGGAAGACTGATGGGTACTTTGTCTTCTCTCCTAGAGCCTCCCTCTGCGCAAGAGTCGAAGATCTTATCATATTTTTCACCATCTTCACCAGAGCACTTTCTCCAGTCTATATAATCAAGATGTGCAATGATATCAGGCCGGGTACAATCATCAATTAGGAGTGGGATCAATCGACGATGTATATTTATGGGATCACGATAGATTATAGCAAACTGTTCTATCATTGCCCAATCTGACTCAAAATAAGCTGGAGACATACAAATTAGAAGCTTACGAGAAATTTTTATACCCTGGTCGATTTTCAAAGGAATTGAATCTCCAGGACGGATAGACCATTCATCCAATCATACTTTTAGATTGTCCTGTTTAAGGCGCTGAGCAAGCGGATGCACAATCTTTTTGTCCTTTGAGCTATAGCTAATAAAGACATCATATTCAAACATCTTACCTACATTCCTATCAATTGTCTTATCTTGCAAATTTAAACGAAATCATATATGTAAATTCGTAAGGCTCTCAAATAAGTTGTCATTTAACCTAAAAGCTACAACAGTTACATACTTTTTAGGACAAAAACAACATTCTTTAAAGGGTTCCGTTGCAAAAAATTCAAAAAATATGTAAATCTATAATTAATTAATAAAAATCAAGATATTAAAGGAAAATGTATTAACATTATAAAACTATGCCAACCAATTGATTAATGTATTTGACTTCATTAAGAACCGAGTAATTTAGATCATTTACTTGTCCTTTTTGATCATATTCATAGCTTCAATTCCTTTTAAAGTCTTATTAGCAGATCGAAAAGACTGAAATCCTAACATTGAATTAACGATTCGCTTTATGGATCTATGATCTTGTTCTATAATGTTATTTAAATATTTGATTTGTCTAATTTAAACATTTTTTAAAATGTTCTTCTCATTTTTGAGTTCATTTATGGCAGGTGGATAAGCTGGATTCTTATCAACTGTTATTTCTCTTGGAATTTGATTATGATCGGAACTCAAAGCTTTCTTAAAGAATCTGTTCGTAGCTTTTTTATCACGTTTTGAACTTAACATGAAATAAATTGTATCTCCATTTGAGTCAACTGCTCGGTAAAAATATTTCCATTTACTTTTTACTTTGATATAGGTTTCATCAACTCTTCACGAATAGTTTGTTGGTCTTAAATTTCTTCTTATCTTCTTTTCTATTTTAGGGGAATATTGATGTACCCATCTCATGGTTGTTGTATGGTCGACTTTTACTCCCCTTTCTGCCATCATTTCCTTTAAATTTCTATAGCTCAATGGATATTTTAAGTACCACTTACATTCAATAGGATAATTTCCCCTTCATAATGCTTCCAGTTAACATGCACAAAAGCACTATCAATTTAAATATCATAAAATATTATAATTATTCTTGAATATTTAATTCGATGGAGATTCATATTCTCGTGACAGTTTTTGGTATATAATCTTTGTATGAAAACATCCACATCATTAAAAACGATAAATTGTATTTTTTGTAGTGACAGAAAAAGTACATAGAACCGATCGGATATTGCAGAACTTTAGGTACACTGCTGCAAAAAAATATCTTTTTAATATGGTAATTTCATCCTAGTTAGTTGATACAGAACTAAAATTTCATGATAAAGGAAAATTATTATGGTTTAAAAAACAGTATAAATATAAGAATTATATGTCTTTTAAATGCTTTATTAAAAAATATTGACCACGGAAGCGTAGAACCATATTATGTGTCTAATTATTCGACAACTGCACATGCAAAGCACACATACTCAAAACACCCATCTTTACGCCCTTGCAAGTAACATTTTTTAATGTATTCTGGATTTAAATTTTCATGAAGACGGAATCCTAAAGTTGTGAGATCTTCACCCAACCTAGACGGATTGAAACCATCTGTTCTCATTTGCTCGTCTATTTTTTGCAAAAACTCCAATAGTTTTTGCTATAAAACCTGCGTATCAGTGAAACTTATAAGGCCTAACTCTTGTGAAACTCTTCTGAGTATGATTATTAATCTATATTTTTCTATTTTTGCGGGAAACGAAAAAAGAATACCCAGTTAATTTTCTCTGTTACTCTTCGAAACATTTAAAATTCAATATAAACACATCTTCAAACTGGATCTCTCAAATCTTGAAGTTTCAAGAATTTGCTGCATTATGTAATATAACGAACTCAGCAAGCTATCAATATTTTCAGATCCTATCTCCCCTGCATAAGGGTGAATATTGTCTTCAAGAACTTTTAGAAGTTTTGGATCGATGTCGTTTATAAAATAGGTGTCCAGAATAAGAAGACTTGAGATCTGTTCGTAGAAATCTGTAAGTTTTTGAAGCCATTCTGGGACTCTATAACTCATTATATATACCTGCTTATTAAGGAACATAAGGTAACCAAAAATGGCATTTATGAGATCCTCTGTTAGTCTGTTATCCGGAAATTTAATCGGGAAACGTCCCAAAACTGTAGGATCTGCATAATCCGAGAAAATCATTTTAGACTTACATAATGCAGGAAATAGTCTGGAGATCGGGCTATTAAGCACGGCGGTAACATAAGGATACTTACTAGAGTCTTTGAGAACAATCCCACAGCCACTTCTAAATACATGATTTCCAACAGCATCGTATGTAGCCTGGAGATGATACCCGCCAATTGCAATGATTTTAGGAACATAAAGATGCTCAAGGAACTCTGTTCCTTTTATACTGTAATCAGCAGAGCTCAGTGGGGAGGTATCATGGAGAAATTGATTTTTGAATTCCATAATTCTCCTGTAAGCCCGTGGGAATTTGAACTTTAGATCTTCGGGTGAAATGATTTTATATTCTTTTTTAATCCCATCGGCTAGCTCATAAGGTAACATAAAGCGATAAGGTGAGGCTTGAACTGCAAATTTTTCAGAAACTGCCCCTGATACATATGGGTAGATTATTTCAGGTTCTAAAAATACAGGTTTACACAGACCTTCGCAAAGATAGTATAATTTTGAGCCATCTTCCTCAGGAAAGAGAAGCCTATGCATCAGAATGTTTTTTGCACTTATACCCTCAAATATGCTTTTTGAGATATCTTTAAGTGTAACTGGAATTGTACACATTTTTTCGACGATTTTATTTTCTTTTGATAACATCTAATTTTCACTTCTATAGAACTTCTTATAAGCTACAATATACAATCATCCAAATAATTATTTTAAATTAAGTATACAAAAAATAGTTTTGAAATGAAAAATTCTTCCAAATAAAACTTTTCACAATCAAAAAAAACAGTTAAATATTAATAAGGATTTTTTTATTTTTCCCCAAAGAAAAAATTTAAAAATATCAGTCTCTTTTAGATTAGATTGTCATTATTTCATATTTTGTCATCGAGAACTGAAAAGCTAAACTAGAGTAACTTTTCCAAATGGTGCAAAGCTAGCTTTGAGTAGAATTTCAGGATCAATAATTTAGCTATCATTCTCAGCTATCTCATACATGCATAGTTTTGTGTATAAAATCTATGTATATTCTTATTTTTAAGTTGGAATTATAAGGAATTTTGTCTGATGTCTGCAGGAAACACATTGTTTTTATTAAAATATATGGCAGATAGACAGTCGAAAAGCTGTTATATCAATATTTTTGATGGTTTACAAATAATAATCCGAGTAGAAGCTACCATCCGTATACATTCTCACATTACAAAAATGAAGATCAACAAAATAATAAAAAACAGCAGATTTTTCAGTTAATTATTATTTCAAAAACAATTATGTTCTACATGAAAAGGCAAAATCAGGTTAATTAAATATATATAGATCTTCTTTTAACAAAATAAATTTATACATAAAGTATAATAATGTTTAAACTGTTTATATAACTAAACAATGTTTAGTGATTTTTGAAGTATCTCTAGTCATCTAACTTATACTGCACTTTCAATAATTAACAAGAAGCAAATTGAGAAATATTCTATACAGGGGAACATATTAATATTTTTTAATAATTAATTATAGAAAAAGGAGATAAACGAATGTTAAATAAAAAAAAGTTGTATTCGATAGCCTTAATGTCAGCAGCTATGATTTTTATGCTGGTAAATATTGTAGGCGCAGCGCCATATGCATATATTCCAAACGCTGGCAGCAACAATGTATCTGTAATTGATACCGCAACCAATACTGTTATAACCACTGTGCCAGTTGGATCCGCTCCTTGGGGAGCTGCAGTCAGCCCAGATGGAAAAAAAGTATATGTGACGAACTTTGGCAGTAACAATGTATCTGTAATTGACACAGCCACAAATAATGTTGTTACAAATGTACCTGTAGGAGAATGGCCTAATGGAGTTGTAGTCACACCAGATGCAACAAAGGTATATGTGACTAACCGAAGAGATAGTACCATCTCTGTAATTGACACAACAACCACCCCAATGAGTGTTATTAACACGGTGACGGTAGGATTCCTGCCTTATGAAGTTACAGTTACCCCTGATGGAACAAAAGTATATGTAGCTAACTTGGGTAGCGACACTGTTTCTGTAATTAATACAACAAATAATGCTGTTACAAATGTATCTGTAGGAGATATGCCTTATGGAGTTGCATGTAGTCCAAATGGATCAAATGTATATGTGGCAAACGATGGTAGCAACACTATCTCTGTAATTAACACAACAAACAACACTGCATATGCCAGTGTAAATATAGGAGTGTATCCTAATGGAGTTACAGTCACCCCAGATGGATCAAAGGTATATGTGACAAATGGTGGCAATGGCATTGCTCCAAGCAATGTTTCTGTAATTAACACAACCAGCAACACTGTACATGCCACTGTGGCTGTAGGAATCAATCCACAAGGAATTGCAATCACACCTGATGGATCAAACGTCTATGTGGCGAACCAAGGCAGCAACAACGTTTCTGTAATTAACACATCCACAAACACTGTTACAGCTACAGTGCCTGTAGGAAACGATCCTGTTGCCTTTGGGAAGTTTATTGGTCCCGAACCAGTAGCTCCTACAATTACGTGGAGTAACCCGGCTAACATAACCTATGGTACACCATTAAGCAGCACTCAGCTAGATGCAACTGCTTCAGTAAATGGAACCTTTGTATATAATCCAACATCAGGAACGGTATTAAGTGCAGGTTTGCATACATTGAATACCAGTTTCACACCAACTGATACTGCAAACTATACTAACGCATCAGCTACTGCTTTAATTAATATAACACAAGTAACTCCTACAATTACCTGGAGTAACCCTGCTGACATAGTCCATGGAACAGCTCTAGGCAACACTCAGCTAGATGCAACTGGATCTGTACCTGGACCTATTAGCTATAATCCAGTAGCAGGAACTATATTAGGTGTAGGTACCCATACCTTGAATGCTACTTTAACGCCAACTGATTCTGCAAACTATACTATAGCAACAGATAGTGTTTCACTAAATGTGACACAAGCTACTCCTACAATTACCTGGAGTAACCCTGCTAACATAGCATATGGAACAGCATTGAGCAACATTCAGCTAGATGCAACTGCTTTAGATCCAATATCGGGAGCTTCAGTACCTGGATTCTTTTTTTACACTCTGCCAGCAGGGGATGTATTGAGTGTAGGTCAACAACTGCTGAATGTTTTATTCCTACCAGATGATCTTGTAGACTATAATATAACATCTGCTACTGCTTCAATCAATGTACTTGGTATGCCTTCTGCAAATTTCGGAATCAATCAAACCCAAGGTCCTGTTCCACTTGATGTACAGTTCACGGATAACTCTAAAGGATCACCAACATCATGGTACTGGGACTTTGGAGATGGAACTAATTCTACCCTACAGAATCCAGAGCATAGTTACAATACAGCAGGAATCTATATCCCTACACTGACAGCAGGCAATATAGCTGGTACAAACACGATGATATCAACAGTTCCAATAACTACAGAGGGTATTCTTGATGTACATTTCAGAATCAATCAAACCCAAGGTACTGTTCCACTTACTGTACAGTTCACGGATAAAACTACAGGAGGACCAACGTCTTGGTACTGGGACTTTGGAGATGGAACTAATTCTACCCTACAGAATCCAGAACATATTTACAATACAGCAGGGATCTATACCCCTATACTGACAGCTAGCAATGTAGTTGGTACAAGTACAAAAGTGTCAACAGTTTCAATAACTGCAATGAGTATGCCTGATGCACATTTCAGAATCAATCAAACCGAAGGTCCTGTTCCACTTGATGTGCAGTTCACTGATAGAACTACAGGAGAACCAACATCATGGTACTGGGACTTTGGAGATGGAACGAATTCTACACAACAGAATCCAGAGCATATTTACAATACAGCAGGGATCTATACCCCTATACTGACAGCTAGCAATGTAGTTGGTACAAGTACAAAAATATCAACAGTTCCAATAACTGTGACATAACCAACATAGTAGACTCCTAATTAGCCTGAAAAACTATTAACCAGGTAAGAGATCAACTAGGTAGGGGGTGTCAACAAAGCGGAAGAAACAGATTGATGCAGTAATAGTGATGGGACATTGATGTTAAGAATATACATCTGCTTTACTTTAAAAACGATGAATCAGTGAGAACAATAGACACAAGAGCTTTATCAGTAAAACTATTGCTCTCCATCCTACTTTTAGCGGTGAAGAAAAGGAGTATAGTACCAGTCATATTTTACAGAATTTGAGCATGAATGTAAAGATAAAATAATCATATATGCTAAAAATATTAAATATGTTTAGAACTTAGTACAATTTGCGTTCTCATCTTCGATCATCTAGCAGCAATCTATCCCAAAAAAACCATCTATCCCATACTTCACAAAAATGTACCCCATAGAATAAAGAGATTAAATTATAAAATACAATTAGTGATTCCAATATCAAAGCTCTATATAATGCACTTCTTTCAAAAATCAGGTTTTGATTATATGTATCCAACTTCCAATGGAAAACGATAATAAGAATCTATATATTTAAAAAATCTCGTTTAATCTGTACGTGGTTTTATACAAACCAACAATCCAGGCAACTGAAAAAGTTTTATCTGTTTCCCTTATTCATAAGAAATATATACCATAAATTTTATAGCATAACAACATGGTGTTTAGAGAATGACACTATGGTGTTTAATTTAAATAAAACTTCATCCTTCTACCTTTGTTCTCCATAGGAAGTGTAATACACAAACGTGTTTAATTTAAATAAAACTTCAGCCTTCTACCTTTGTTCTCCATAGGAAGTGT
>CAWHXP010000011.1:0-144670 GCA_963833425.1 uncultured Methanosarcinaceae archaeon
CTTTATTTGGGGACAAAATGTGTTTTACCAATAATGTCTTTTCAGTATATTCACAATTGTGAATGATGTTATAAAATATAAAGTTTTTGAAACTTGCAGAAGAGAACTGTGAAAATCAAAAGGTCGGTATTCATTCATGGACAAAGAAAATATATGCGACGCATTGCTCAAAGAGCTATCAGGATTTGATAGCTTACTCATTTCATATTCTGGGGGCATAGACAGCACTTTACTCGCAATATTTGCACAAAAGGCACTACATGAGGGAGCCAAATGTATACTTTTTGATGCGCCTATAGTCTCAAGAAGAGCATTTAATGATTCGGAGGAAATCGCACGTAAATTCGGTTTATCTTATAGCATACTGCCATTTCCCATAATGGAAAACGAAGAATTCAGGAAAAATAGCCCCAACCGTTACTACATTTGCAAAAAGCAGTCTGCCAAAATTCTACGAGACCAAGCTGAAAAGCTGGCTATTTCAAATATAGCTGATGGAATTAATGCTTCCGATCTAAATGAATACCGTCCTGGACTTCAAGCAAGCAATGAGGAGAAGATCATTCATCCTTTTCTTTCATTAAAAATTCAAAAAACTGAATAAGACAAATGGCTCATGACTGCGGTTTTGATTTCTGGAACAAACCGTCATCTTCATGTCTAGCATCAAGAATTCCATATGGTGAGGAAATAACGACTGAGAAGTTGCAAATGGTGGAAAAAGCCGAAAATATAATTCAAGATCTAGGTTTTTCCAATCTGCGTATACGGTTGTATGGTAAAATTGCACGAATCGAGTTGATGCCTGAAGAATTCGAAAAAGCATTAAACATTAGACATAGAATCGTGGAGTTATTGCAAGAATGCGGCTTTTCTTATGTTACTCTCGACCTGAAAGGATATAGAAGCGGTAGTATGGATGAAATACTATGAAAATTGAAGATTCTATCACTGATTCCCAGCTATTTCAATGTCTTATTATGTGGGCAATGCTGCAACAAGTTTAATTCCTGACTAGTCATGAATTCGATTAACGAACACAATCGACAATATCGTACTATTGGAATACCTTGCTGATGATTGTCAGTATTGTGAATTTGCTGTATTCATTATATTAAGAATTTTGAAAAATCAATGATTTTCACAGATCATCAATATTCCATCTATAAGGATATATGAAATTCAGAAATTAACGAAATCCTTAATTAATTTTAATCTGGTAGAAATAACTATGACTGATATTTTCAGGTGGACTGTTGATCTTGTATTTGTTCTTTGAATCGATCCCAGTTCCAGGGCTCATCAAGGATATTGACACTAACTTTTTCTATTCCGCCAACGTTTAGAACTTTTCGCTTGACTTGGTCCTTGAGGTATTCTGCCATAGGACAGATATTTGTTGTCAACACAAGGTTTACGTCTACATTTGCTCCGTCCACAATTACTTCTTTAACCATCCCCATCTTGACAATATCTATTCCGACCTCAGGGTCGATTACTTGTTTCAGCTGGGAATAAATTTGCTCATCTTTTTTTGGAACTGTTTTTTGTAAAAGTATCCTGTGCAAAGGTGTATATTTTTGTGCATGAGCCTGTTCTTCTAGGCGGCTTAACCTATCAAGCATCTGGCTTACTAAAGAAAGCATGGGATCGGGTAACTTATTGTGATCCAGTTGACCTACAGATATGGACGGCTGTGGCTCTGCAATTCTGGCAGGTACTCCCACAACAGTAGCTTCAGGCGGAACTGATCGGATCACAACCGAGCCTGCACCTACTTTAGCACCTCTTCCAATCGTAATTGGCCCAAGTACTATTGCACCTGAACCGAGAACCACGTCTTTTTCAACAGTAGGATGGCGCTTTATTCTATCAAGAGCTGTTCCGCCAAGTACAACTCCCATGTATATGAGAACATCATCACCTACTTCAGCAGTTTCTCCAATTACCACTCCGGATCCATGATCGATAAACACTCGTTTTCCTAGTTTTGCTCCAGGATGGATCTCAATTCCGGTAAGCGTTCTGGAAATATGTGAGAGCAAACGAGCAAGAAAAAAAAAGTTTTTTTCCCAGAGAAAGTGAGATAATCGATGGATCCAGACGGCATGTAGTCCTGGATAACAGCACAGTACCTCCAGAGTAGACCTTGCTGCAGGATCTTTTTCAAAAACTGTCCTTATATCTTCTCTTATTTCCATTTAGAGCCTCCCAATATCAATTGTCAAACAGATCAATCAAATAGATCGGTACTAAGATAACGTTCTCCCGTATCTGGTAAGATTACAACAATCATTTTTCCACTCATTTCTTCTCTGGAAGCAACTTGCAGTGCCGCATACATAGCTGCACCTGAAGATATGCCTGCAAGTATGCCTTCGTTCTTTGCTAATTTTTTGGCCGTAGCAGCGGCATTGTCTCCTGTTACCTTGATGATCTCGTCAACCAAGTCAAGCCGGAGTACATCCGGAATGAACCCTGCACCGATTCCCTGGATCTTATGGGGCCCCGGACTTCCGCCGCTAAGAATTGGAGACTCGGCAGGTTCAACTGCAACAACCTTAAAAGTAGGTTTCCTTTTTTTGATGACGCTTGCAACACCTGTAATGGTTCCCCCTGTTCCCACACCTGCTACAAGCACATCTACCTTGCCGTCAGTATCTGTCCAGATTTCCTCGCCAGTCGTTCTACGGTGGACTTCCGGATTTGCAGGGTTCTGGAATTGTTGAGGTATGAAGTAGAGATTAGGATCTTCTGCAGCCATGTGTTCTGCTTTACTGACCGCTCCTTTCATCCCTTCACTTCCAGGTGTCAGGATGATATCTGCTCCCAGGGCCTTCAGCAGTTTTCTCCTTTCGATAGTCATCGTCTCAGGCATGACCAATATAAGCTTATAGCCACGGGCAGCGCATACGCCTGCAAGTGCTATACCAGTGTTGCCGCTAGTTGGTTCGACTATGATAGTATCAGTTTTGATTTTCCCTTCGCGTTCGGTTTTTTCGATCATTGCCAATCCAATTCTGTCCTTCACACTTCCCAGGGGGTTAAAAAACTCTACTTTAACTATCACATCAGCATGTAGACCTTTTGTTATGCGGTTTAACCGGACAAGCGGTGTGTTACCTATTGTCCCTGTTATGTCGGAGTATATTCGTCCCACAATATCACTTTTTTGTTGCAGTTTTCTCTATGTTCATGTAATTTAATTCGTTTCAGACTATATTATAAATTGCCATGTAAGCATTTTTTTTCACTCAAATTTTTCTTATGTTTAATCAGACTTGATCTTCAGCATTTAAATTTGCCTAAAATTTTGCAATTCAGAACTATCTTGGACATTAACATAAAGCAATTTAAAATCAATCACTATTGTGAAGTTATCTTATCTTAAGTATATAGTTCTTGATGAGTTTCTGTACCTGTGAGAATTAAAACGAGAACCTTCTTATTATTTTCTGGATTTTGAATTGATCGAAGTCAGTTTCCAGTGGAATTAATGATAAATTTTGGCGATCCTAGATGATATTAAAAAGTTTCTACAATGAGTTAAACTACGATATTGAACCATGAAAAAATAAGTTTTTATTTTTTAGCTTTCATTGTTTTATTGTCTGCCCTTTCGGGACCGCAATTGTTATTGCAGTTATTCTCAATTTCTCTTGCATTTACACAGATCTCACATATCCTTACAACAAAGTCGTCGACTTTATTGTCTATCAAATCCTGAGCAAGTTTTTCTATCAATTCCTTTGTTTCACCCTGAAATTCGATCCTGTAACCTCTTTTTCCCGAAATATACTGGGAAACTGCCGAAGGCGCAATCCCCAGCAACTTTGCAGAAGTTGCCTGTGACTGTCCTTTGTTTACAAGTTCTATTGAAAGACTAGCCCTTATTGCGGGGACGAGATCCCACACGACCTTCTGACATGGAGTTTCCATAATCACCATCAAACTTGAAGCTTCACAATAGTGAATGAATATATTGCATATCTGTATATATTATTATCAGTGTAAAAAATAATAAAAACACTATTGATCTGTGAATTGATGATTCATCTAAGAACTGCAAGTTTTTAAAAGTTAGTTGTTTTATCTAAGTATCTTATGATAAAACTTAAATATTTACAATCATTATATCTATTCACAATTGTGAAGGTACATATATGACAGTTGAAAATACGATCATATACATGGATAATTCTGCTACGACTCCTGTAAGAAAAGAAGTTGCTGAAGAGATGACCCCCTACGTAACAGAATATTTTGGAAATCCGTCCTCTATATATGATCTGGGTAAAACTTCAAAAAATGCTGTAGGAAAAGCAAGACAGAGGGTTGCAGATGCTATAGGTGCTGAAGAGAACGAGATTTACTTTACATCAGGAGGTACGGAGTCCGATAACTGGGCGATAAAGGGGATAGCCTTTGCAAACAGGAACAAGGGGAAACACATAATCACCTCCTCTATCGAACACCATGCAGTACTGCACGCCTGTGAATGGCTGGAAGGAGAGGGATTTGAGGTAACATACCTTCCTGTAGATAAATATGGACTGTTATCACCTGAGTATTTGAAGAATGCAATCAGGAATGATACTATACTCATTTCCATAATGCTTGCAAATAATGAAATCGGGACAATTCAGCCTGTCGAAGAAATCGGAAAAATTGCGAGAAAGAACGGGATATATTTCCACACTGATGCTGTTCAGGCAATAGGCCACATCCCTATAGATGTTCAAAAAATGAATATTGACCTCCTATCCCTCTCAGGACATAAGTTTCAAGGACCTAAAGGATGCGGGGTACTCTACATAAAAACAGGAACAAAAATAGAAACGCTTATTCATGGTGGGAATCAGGAAAGAAAACGCAGGGCAGGGACCGAGAATGTCCACGCTATTGTAGGCCTTGGGAAGGCTATAGAGCTTGCAACAGGCGAAATTGAAGACTCAAATAAAACCCTGGTTGAGATGAGAGAGCGCCTGATTAAAGGCCTTCTTAAGATTCCCCAAACCCATCTCAACGGGCATCCCACACAAAGGCTTGCAAACAACGTAAATGTAACTTTTGAATATATAGAAGGAGAATCTCTTCTTCTTTTCTTAAATGCTAAAGGAATTTTAGCATCCACTGGAAGCGCATGTAACTCTTCTTCTCTTGAACCTTCGCATGTGCTTACAGCCTGTGGAGTCCCGCATGAGATAGTGCACGGTTCACTGAGGTTGAGCCTCAGAAGGATGAATACCGAAAAAGACGTGGATAGAGTACTTGAGGTTCTTCCAGAAATAGTTCAGAAGCTGAGAAATATATCTCCATTGACTCCACATGAATACAGTACCATTTGAAATCGTGAATAGGTGTAGAGAAAAAAAGAGGAATCACAGAGGAACCTTGAGTCAGAAAAGCCCGATTAGAATAATTAGATAATTGAAAAATAGCAACTAGAGGAAAACTCATGGATTACAGCGCTAAAGTGATAGACCATTGTATAAATCCAAGAAATATTGGAAGTATTGAGAACTGTGATGGGATTGGAGAAGTTGGAAATGCTAAGTGTGGAGACATAATGAAGATATTTCTCAAAATAGAGGAAGATCAGATTGTAGATGCAAAGTTTCAGACTTTTGGATGTGGGGCTGCAATTGCATCAAGCAGTATGGCTACCGAGCTCATTAAAGGGAAAAAACTGGAAGAAGCCTGGAGGCTTTCAAATAAAGCAGTTGCAGAAGCGCTTGATGGATTACCCCCTATAAAAATGCATTGTTCAATGCTGGCGGAGGAAGCAATCCATGAGGCGATTAACGATTATCTCAAGAAAAAAGGACTTGAGCCCTGGACAGAATGATTTGACACAATAACACATATTTTTTAAATATACAGCTAATTGAAATCCTGGAGGATACAAATGGAGAAAAATTCCACTGAAAAATATATCCGGCAGATAATGCTTTTTGGGGAAAATGGCAAAGAAAAACTCAGGCAAGCAAGGGTATTTATCGCAGGGACAGGAGGGTTAGGATCCCCTATCTTAACATATCTCGCAGTTGCAGGTGTTGGGCAAATAATAATTGCAGATTTTGACATAGTAGATCCCAGCAATCTGAACAGACAATATCTCCATCATGAAAAAGATATCGGGAAAGAGAAGATAAAATCTGCAGAAGAAAAACTTATTTCTCTGAATCCGGAAATAAGGGTCGAAACAATAAAAGGAAAAATAACAGATGAGAATTCGGTCTCTATAGTTCCTCCATGTGATCTGATTATAGATGCACTGGATAATTTTGATACGAGGCATGCTTTGAATAAGCTTGCAGTTGAAAGAAAAATACCCCTTATTCACGGAGCAATTTCAGGGTATAGAGGCCAGGTAACAACGATAATTCCTAGTAAAACCCCCTGCCTCTATTGTATATTCCCTAGCTCATTTAAAAAAGAAGTATTTCCGGTACTCGGAACAACCCCAGGAGTAATCGGCACAATTCAGGCAAATGAAGAGATTAAATATATAACATGACAAGGAAAGCTTCTGGAGAACCGCCTCTTGTTGTGGGATGGTCTTTCATGCTCTTTTAGTGAACTGAATGTCAATAAGACAGAAAATTGTCCTGTATGTGGAATTAATGAAAGAAAGTAATAAATTGGAAAATACATTCTCTGCAGATTTATTCCTGAGTTTGCGAACAAGAGTGTTACGGAAAATTGGGAATTGTGGAAGCGATAAAAAGACTTAAAGAAAAAAGAATACAATATTTATTGCTTATTTTTATATACATAAGGGCATTCAGGAAGTTGGGGATTTTATTATGGATTTCCTTTCCTCGTAAGGCAGAAGTAAATTCAAAAGCTAAGGTTAAGTTTTTGAGGTGTTCATTTTCATGGCAGAGTCGGCATCAGTTATTTCTCCTAAGAAGCTGGTCCTTTTATCTGTTTCTGATGCAGTCTGTCAATTGCAGATATGATCACTTCAAAATCTCTCAAAAATGAGAAAAAAATTATGAATAGGTTATCATATGCTATGCAAATAGTTCGGTCACAGTAAAAGTGGAATCAAATACTCCTGCAAATCGGAAAATGCAATAAGTGCAGTAAATTATATTGAAAGCAGGGAAATTATTTTCATCCCAGATAAAAATCTGCGAGGACTTGTATCACTTCATACTAACAAAAATATCCAAATCTGCCCGGATTTTTCCATGTTCATGATGATGGTAGTGATGAGTGTATAAGGAATTGCAAAAATGTATCCTAAAGCAGAATTTCTTGCACATCCTGAATGCATGCCTGAAGTCCAAAGTCTTGTAAACAGCATTCAGTACCTTCGAAATTGTAATGGAAGCTGGGAAATCAGATTCTACTAAATTTATAATCGGAACCAAAAGAAAATCGTTCAAAATTTGAAAGGAAATTATTTGGATAAAAAATTTTATCTGGCTTCAGAGAAAGCTTTTTGCTATAATATTGGGAAAACGACTCTTGAATCAATCTTGAATAGTCTTCAAAATATAGAATCCAAAATATATGTTTCTGAGCATATAATAGTGAGAGCCAAAAAAGCTCCCGATAGGATACTCGAGATTTAGCTAAAATTGAAGTTGAAGAAAGTGCATAATCCTTTCCTTTTTTTCGTGAATTTTTTTTTCTAAATCATCTACTTCTTATCCCCTTTTTCTCAGATCAAGAGATAAATATTTATACTAACGTCACAAATGCGATAATGCTATCACATATGTGAATATATCTTATAAATGAATATTTGACGAATGGCTATGCTCCCAGCTGTACCCAGGAACTAAGCGAATTTGATTCTCAATTGTGACTTGGAAAAAATTGAAGTCCGAATATTTTCGATATAAAACATGCACTTTTCAAGGTCTGAACATGGAAATTTTGGTCAATATCCCCTCTATTAAAATTTTTTCCCTGGAAAAAAAAGGCCAAAATTTAGGAATAGTTCGTTCAATGAACTACAAAATCCCTGGAATTTTTAACCTTGAGAGTGGAAAAACTCTTTCCGATATCAGGATTGAATATGAAATCTATGGAAGGATGAATGCTGACAAAAGCAATGTCATTCTCATCTGCCATGCCTTAACAGGTGATGCCCACGCTGCAGGGTTTCATAAAGGCGATAAAAAAACCAGGCCGATGGAATATAATAATAGGCCCAAACAAAGCATTTAACACTGAGAAATACTGCATAGTCTGTTCAAAAATACTCGGGGGTTGTAAGGGATCCACAGGTCCTTCTTCCATAGATCCTGACACAGGAAAGCACTACGGGATATCCTTTCCTGTTATTACTATAGCAGATATGGTTAATGCCCAGAAGAAATTAATCGAACACCTAGGAGTAAAACAACTTTATGCAGTTGCAGGTGGCTCAATGGGCGGGATGCTGGTGCTCCAATGGACAGTGAGCTATCCTAATATGGTAAAAAAGGCTATCGCCATAGCCGCTACTGCCTCCTCAACTCCACAACAAATCGCATTCGGAGCAATAGAAAGGAAAGCAATAATTGATGACCCTAAATGGAATGAAGGAAATTACTACGGAAAAGAAATACCTGGACAAGGACTTGCACTTGCACGTATGGTAGGGCATATTACATACCTCAGCGACGCTTCAATGCAAAAAAAAGTTGGAAGAGTTCAACAGGACGAAGAAGGTATAGATCGCTCACCGAATTTTCAGGTCGAAAGCTACCTGAATCATCAAGGAAATACCTTTACAAAGCGTTTTGACGCGAATTCGTACCTATATATTACAAAAAGCGTTGATTTTTTTGACCTATCAAAGAATGGATCCCTCATAGAGGGCCTTGCTGGAGTTACTGCAAAGTACCTTGTGATTTCAATAACATCAGACTGGCTTTATCCTGCTTATCAATCTCAGGAAATCGTATCTGCTCTTACAGCGAATGGGATTGATGCAAAATACGACGAACTCAGGTCACAATACGGACATGATGCCTTCTTGCTCGAAGAAGGACAGATGAATTACCTCATTAAGTGCTTCCTATCGCAGATTTTTGTGCATGACATCATGAACCAAAATTTTTACCCAGTTTCCAGAGATGAAACAATAGAAAACGCATCTATACTCATGGTAAAAAAGAAAGTGAACTATCTACCTGTCGTATCAGACTTACAAAAGCAGTTGCCTGCAAAATAACTGAATTAAACGAGATAATCACACGTGACGTTAGATATGTGCACGGAGACGATAAAATTGAGACTGCATCATCAATAATGGAAAAATACTCAATTTCAGCACTTCCAGTCATAGACTTCGAAAACCACATAATAGGTATGGTTACAAGTGAAAGTATAAGTACTCTTATTTGAAATTTTAATTGATTAGTAGAGAGGACTCAAAATTATTAGGACTATTGGTTCTATCGTGACTTATCACAGTTAGTTTTCACATCTACCGTGAAGGAAGTATACTAAATATATATGAGTTATATGAGTGAAATGTTTACATTTAGATAAGTATAAGTTCCTGATCCTTAACGAATATTAAAAGATCTATATGTCCACAGTGTCCAGGCCATCTGACAGTGTATTTACATTCGACAATTCAAAATTAACTCGGTAGACGCAATTTACCGAATTTTGCTTAGACTATGTACAAAAGTTTGTTTTTCCAACATTACGGAGTCTAAAATTAATTTTCTAATTTTTATCTGAAAAAAAGAAAATATTTTTTTACAAAACATATTTTTTGTAAAGTTTATATCCAAAATATATTTATCCTTTCTTGTCCAAATTAATACTGGCTTTAAAATTTTGATGTACCTTGCTTCAAAGAGCTCCCAGGCATGAATACCTTGGAATGGTATTTACGAGGGCTACAGAACTCCTATAATGGATATCCATATACGCACGTAGAACCTCTCAGAAAAGTGTTGTGATCTACTGTAATATTTACAGTAGGGAATATGTAAAACAGGAACAGATGCCGGGATATTTAGACATATTGTAACTTTTACAACAGCCATTATTGGCTTTTCGGATAGTCTCTTAGAAGGCTCGGATAGACGCGTAAAAATGAACGCCAGGTCCAACTATCGTGCATCATTACTCGATTGATGTTTTAAAATCCCTTAAAGATGATTTCGAAAACCCACTTCGTCTTATGCATATAAATTGTTTATAAGTAACTTGTTGAAACCAGAGGTTTATCGAAATGCTCTTAAAAGAAACACTTTTAAGCTTCTGTCTATTGTCCTGATTTTCTACAATTAATAATCTTAAGGAAAATTTATCCAGATAACTTATTTACTTTCAAGTTATTTTAATATATATTAAGACATGAACGAAGTTTATGTAAACTTTATAAAAAAGGTACTCAACTGAAATAAATTATAAAATTAAATGCTGTGAATATCACACATATATTCGCATTTAGAAATGTTAAAACATCAATCTTGTAATGGTGGACGACCTATTACCGGATCAAACTGAGAAAAAATAGGAGGGAAAATAAATGAGAAATTATGGAAAGTCTATATGGAAAATAATAGTATCGGTTTTCACCATATTAATGATGTTGACTTTATTGTCTGCAGGAGCCTCTGCAAAATGTTATGTATCCCCAACTCCTCTTGGTGCAGGAACTCCTCCAGCGACAGCACGTCTATCCTGCTGCGGGAATGAACGTATTGATTATACGGCGGTAGCCGTTTCAAGTGATCCACGAATAGTACGATTTAAGGATCTCTCAAAAGGTGATGAGACATATATAAGATGGGATTTTGGAGATGGAACCTCTCTCGAAGGAACAAAAATTACTCCATCACTAAAAAATCCGTTACACAAATTTCCAAAGTCTGGTTATTATATTAGTTGTATGACTATCGAATATGATGGCTGCGTTGGGAAGTTGTGGGTTCATAAGAATGTTATTATTAAATAGATTCGAAAAAGTTAAAAGTTTACTTACCACTTCAAATTTTTATAAATACTATTTTATATTCATAAATTTTTTTGTTTTTTTTGTTTAAAATCGCAATCATTAACGCTAAATTAATTTAGCTATATGTTTCTTACTATTTTTTTTGCATTCACCCGTTACTCGTCGAAGGAAACAAGCATATTCATATGGTCTCTGTAATAATTATCCCAACAAATATCTTCAAAAAACTCCTCATTTTTAGTCCAAATTGCACACCAATCTTTTGAGTAGTCTAACATCCAAAGATACACAGAACCTGAAATGATTCCCAAAATATGTTTCAAGATGCATATTATTGTGTTAACGTAAAATAAATTTTTTTGTTTTTCCATAGGACTTTCCTTTCTGAATGAAGAAAATGCCCTAAATCTCCTCCCAATCTTTCATTTTCAATTTAATTAGTATGAAACAGCTCGTCAGTGTAGCTACTGCTGTGGATTCACATTCAAGTTTTTTGTAATATTCCTTCTTTTCGTTTTCTATGTAGAATCGCATCTAATCAAATTAATTCACATAGTTAATTTAATATAAACTTATACGACTAAAAATTACTTTAACAATATATGAGCCTATCTCCAATTTAGGAAAGTTAATAGTAATGTTATAACTCTCAGACTGCTTGATACCCCTGCAGCAGTATCCGTAGCAACCTTTCACCGACTCATATAGGACCAAAGACATAATTTTGATTAATTATATGCTCAAAATTCCAAAATGAGATTTTTTTTAACTCAATATAATTAACCTCGGTGATATGCTAACCTTTTTTTTCGTTTGATCTAAAAAGTGACTTAATCTCAGGCTGTACAGTGAATTTATTTTGAACGTGCCTTAGTTTAAACATTATCTGACTCAAAAAAATCTCTTAAATTGCTCCACAGTAGCTCATTTTTTACTTAGAGCTCTTTAATATCAGTAGACACAAGTAAAAAGCAAGTATTGGGGAAAATTAGTCCAAAACAGACCATGAAATGAAACATGCAAATTCTCTGATAAGGCGATTAAATAAGATGAGAAAGTCTGGTTGTTATATAATGGATAAAGGATACGATTCAGAAAAAATACATTCTATAGAGATTTTCGATAACCTCCATGCTCTTGAGCATGGTTGGCTTTAAATTTGTTAATATTTATGTATATTCATGAAAACTCTTACTGATTTTGCTCTTAAATAAGAGTATAAACGTCTTGAATCTGTTGGAGATAAGCTTGCTGAAATTGCTTCCTTAATTGATTGGAAAACTTTTCTTATTATTCTTGAGTCTATGTATATTAACAAAACCGTTTCATGAGGGAGACCTGAAACTGATGTCATTGTGATATTCAAAATGCTTGTTTTACAACAATGGCATGGTCTCTCTGATTTTGAACTTGAGAAACAGTGTATAGATCGAATTTCTTTTAGGAAATTCCTTGTATTTCCTGAATACGTACCTGACAGTACTACTGTATGTCTATTTAGGGAGAGAATTATCGAGCATTTCAAAGAAGAAGAAATATGGAGAAAGTTGCAAAGCCAACTTGATTCTCTGGGTTTACAGATAAAGCAGGGAATGATTCAGGATGCTACTTTTATCCATTCAGATCCAGGACATGCAAAAGCAGATAAACCTCGAGGAGATGAGGCAAAAAGAGGAATTAAATAGAGAAATTGAGGGAAAGATATGAGAAATTCCTGCTAAGAAATAAAATACGAAGTTTATCGAAATCCTCTATAATTAGAGAAGAAATCAAAGCAGATTCATTCATACCTGTAAGAGAGAAAAAGGAAGAAAATAAGGGGAAAATATGGAAAATAATTGGACCTGGTCTTTGAAAAAATTAAATATAATCAAATAGATATAGTGGAGACAATATTTTCTGTAGTTAAATGCCAATTAGGAGAAACACTAAAGGCAGGAAAATTCCGTTATCAAATAAAGATATCTTATAAGCTGCAGGAAAGAGACACCTGCAGCCTAGTAGACTATCATGTCGGAAAGCTCAGTGACACTTCACTCCAGACAAATAACTAAATTAAAACGGTAAGAGATACCTGCAGCTTGGTAGACTATTTGCTGGAGAGCTCTACGACAACTTATCATTCATGGATACATAACTACACTAAAACATTTAATTTGTGTATGTTTGCTATAGCGTAATTTATGTATCATTATATATTAGCTGATCATTATATGATATAAAGTTTTTGCATATATTTCACATAACAATGACGTTAGATATTTTGTCCAAATTGTAAGTAGTCAGACTCTTATGATTATGATGACAGCTTATTGTAATGAATACCTTGTATTCTCACATATATCCAGGCATAAAAAAATAAAATGTATATTCAAATATATTACGTATATCTGATCTATTAAAAATAAACAAATATTAATTTTATTAGAATTTTCTTAAGTAAAATTTTTTTATAAATCGATTTGAATAAAAATCTGAATTTTTTTCCTTACGTGTTAAAACTTAATTTTTGAATATCGGTTGAATTAATTGGTAAAGTGAAATAAAAAATTGAACCTTTACCCACTTCGGATTCTACCCATATACGTCCACCATACCCTTCTACAATTTTCTCACAAATTGCAAGCCCTATTCCTGTTCCAGAGTATTCTTCCCTTTTATGCAGTCTTTTAAAAATTTCAAAGATTTTCTTAAAATGTTGCGGATCAATTCCAATTCCGTTATCCTGAACTGAAAATAACCATCCATTTGCATTTTTTTCTGCAGAAATATGAATTTTTGGTGCCTCTTCACGATGGAATTTTATACCGTTGATGATCAAATTCTGAAATATCTGCACTAGCTGGCTAGAATCTGCCATTACTTCAGGTAAAGGATCATGAGAAACTGTAGCTTTATTTTCTTTTATCATCATTTTTAAATTCGATAATACCTGCTTCAAAATAAATTCGCAATTTGTAAATTCAAGCTCTCTAGTAATTGTAGTCACTCGAGAGTATTTTAAAAGATCGTTAATCAAGTTTTGCATACCGAAAGCCCCGTCAACAGCAAAATTTATATATTTATTAGCTTTATCATCAAGTTTGCCTTGATATCTACTTTGTAAAAGCTGCAAATAACCTGTTATCATCCACAAGGGCTCTTGTAGATCGTGAGATGAAACGTAAGCAAATCGTTCTAATTCTTCATTTGAACGAGCAAGTTCTTCCAATTTATATTTTAACATTTCTTCTGCTTTTTTTCGCTCGGTGATATCCACACCTAGGCCACCAATGTACCTTTTCCCTGAAAAATCAACAAACTGGAATTTACTAGTCAACCACCATGATGTGCTGCCATCTGGATTTCTCGCTTTTTCTGTAAACTCAATTTGTTTTCCGCTCTTCAGCACAGCCAAATCGTTCTCAATGAACCTCTCTTCATTTTTCAGTGGCCAGCGATCTAAGTCAGTTTTCCCCCGCCAATCTTCTAAATTAATTCCAAATCGTTTTTCATAGTTACTACTCAAGAACGTATGACGACCCTCCTCGTCTTTCATCCAAGCGATAACAGAACTGTTTTCAAGATATGCCTTGAATCTAGCTTCACTTTCACGCAGTGCATCCCCTGCTTTTTTGCTCTCAGTGATATCTCTAGTGATAGCTGAGATCGCCACAAGCTTTTTAGATGAATCAAAAACTGGAGAAAGAGTTATTGAAGCATATATTAACTTATCATCTTTTCTTAACCTTGAAGTTGTGTAGTGTTGGATGTTTTCTCCCAACTTAACCTTTTCAATTAAATTTTTTGTTTCATCTTTGAGATTATCTGGTGCAAGTATCGATACGTTTTTTCCCAGAATTTCTTTAGACAAATACCCATAAATCTGCTCTGCGCCCTTGTTCCAGGTGATAATAATACCATCAAGGGATAAAGTAAGGATGGCATCATTTGATGATTCCACGATATTCGCTAATCTCTGGATTTTTACTTCTGCTTTTTTTTGCTCGGTAATATCCTGAACCGTTCCCACCATTCGAATAGGATTATTATTCTCATCAAAGGTAACTTCACCCTGTTGGTGGACTACGCGTTCTTTTCCAACATTTGATATTACTCGATGATCTATATCATATGACTTCTTTCTGTTTAGCGCTTCTTTGACAGCATTATTCACATATTTTCGATCTTCCGGATGTATAATTCTTAAAAATGCATCGTAATCTGCACCGAATTCTTGTGGGCTAAGTCCAAAGATACGATAAATTTCATCAGACCAGTATAATTTATTAGTTAAAATGTTCCAATCCCAATTTCCGATATGAGCTATTCTTTGAGCTTCAGAAAGACGTTTTTCACTTTCTTTTAGTAAATTATAAGCTTTATCTAGTTCCTCTGTGCGCTCTTTGACTTTTTCTTCTAAACTGTCACGTGCTACTTTAAGGGTTTCTTCCATTTGTTTGCGCTCGGTGATGTCGGTACAAGTACCAAACCACTGAAGTATGTTTCTTTTGGGATCTTGCAGGGGTAGAACACGCGTAAGAAATGGGCGAAAAATGCCATCGACACCACGCAATAGGCACTCCGTATCAAATATCTGCCCCGTAGCAATCGAAGCTTTCCACTGCTCCAGTATTTTTGGCAGCATTCCCGGATCGTGAACACTCTGCCAGCCCCAACCTTCCATCTGCTCTAGTGTAGTGCCGGTATAAGAGTACCAGCGCTCGTTATACCAGTAGATGTAACCATCAGGGTGCGCGATCCAAGCCAATTGTGGGATCGCATTTGCCATCGTATGGAAACGTTTTTCACTCTCCTGCAACTCATTCACCAGGACATCGAGTTCCGCCAGCGACTGGGCCAACTTGAAATTGCTGTAGCTTAGTTGCGAAAGCGCATTTGCAAATGTCATGAGGAAAGTCATGCTTGTGTTCACATCCTCTTTACTCAACCGTGGAACTTTATCAAGCGCTGCTATGTATTCTTCCTCATTGAAGCTGTATTTTCTAGCTTGTGATCTAAAAAACTCATAGTTCAGAGGCTTATCATCAAAAATGAATTGTCCTGAGAAGACATAGCCGACAGGCTGGCCATCCAACATTATAGGCGTCACTATATCCCACATATTGTTCTTGCACTCGTACATCTTAAGTTTTCCAGGGGTGGAGTCCAACGTTAGCTTTGTATCGCTTTCTACGCAGTACTTGGAGGCTTCGGGATGAACCCGATGGAATTTTGTGCAGATATCCTGCCATCCAACACTTACCAGAACATTGCCTTTGAGATCATTTAGGCCCATAGGGATGTGAGCAAGCTTATAGAAATCATTCATAAGAGATTGAATCACCTTGACATCAATGATATCAGCAAGCACAAGGTTCTTTACCTTCCTAACCGGTGAGGGTAAACACACCAATTTCCGGATGGTAAGCTGCTCATTTCGACGTAGCTCATCTTCAGCTACTTTGCGTTCACTGATATCATGGGCAATATAAATACCCCCAACGAGTTTTCCTTCAGGATCATGTAATGGAGTGGTGGTTACTATGAAATAACCACCAAGATTATACTCATAAATCTCAGCAGTGTGTTCAAGTTCATCATTAAGCAACTGTTGGTATGGACAAAAAGTAGGAGGCTCGCATGTCCCATGGAAAGCACTGTAGCTGGTCAACCCTATGCACTCTTCTTTTGTCAACCTCAATTTTGCTGCCATGGCTATATTTGCGTGCACTATCCGATATTTAGTGTCTATTATGGCTATCAGGTCTGGCACAGCGTCGAAAGTATGTTCCCAATACTTAACGGCTCGAAAAGCTGTTTCTTCAGCTTTCTTTCGCCCTAAATTACCTGTCTTCTTCCATTTTCCATCCTGTTTGCTCAAAGAAAATTGATGGTTGGAGACCACTTCAACAATATTTGTTGTGCTACACTTGTCGACAAAATATGAACCCAAAGCTATCATTTGATATTTGCTGATAATACCATCCATTTTTTCCATATAATCAACAAAATAACTCCAATCCTTTTTTTCTAACCAAGAAGTATTTCCACTCAACCTCAACCCGCGATAGCCACTTTTCAAGACATTGTTGACTTTTTCAATCCAGTAATTTATGACCCTTTCAGAATCGTAAATTTTCCCTGTTACATGTAAACAAGTGTAAGATATAATTTCTATTTGTCCTTTGTCCAGATAAGAATCAAAATAAGGAACAGCCTTTCTTAGAGCTTCCTTTGCGTCCTCGACTTCCAGAGGTTGTGACGTGACCCAAAGGCAGAACTCGTTGTTTTCCAACCCTATTTTGAAGTAAGGGATCAAAATCTCCGCTAAATCTTCTTTTGAACCATAGAATTGGCAGATATACGTCCCCCATGGCACATCTCCAATAATCTCAATGCCAGATTTTCTTAGTTTTTCGTTCATTCATATTTTCTCCAAGGTTGAGTGAATAAACGTGAAAAATTCACCTCATTAAGAATGTTTGAATTCAGGTTCGTTAGATATTTTGTTACATCAATAACTTAACTATATTCTTTAATATTTTAATAGATATATTAACTACCTATATAATATTAATTTTAAAATAACTAATATTACTAATTAATTAAATAATCTCTTGATGATAAAGTGGCTACTAAAATAGCAATTCATCACTACTCCTATTTGTTGGTTTAAACTTTCTGTTACCAATATAGTTTGGATGATCATTTTCGATCAATGAACGTAAAAAAAATAACTCGTGGAATAATCGTAATTATAGGGAAGATGATGGAAAGAGTCGTGAAGAAGGTAGCGTCATTACTTTAACGCCAAATAGACTTTGAACCACTTTATGCTGTTGAAGAGCTATCCAAGCAATAATATTTTATAATAAAATTTCGATGGAACTATATTTGTTCTACAATTAAATTTCTGCAAGTAATTCAGGAGTAATTTTACAGAGATATTTTCTAAAGCCTCAATTCCATCTGTGACTGTTCGATTAGATCCTTATGATTTCTTATTTCATTTAATATTCTGTAGATAATCGCGAAAAACCCATAAATTTCGTCATACGCATATAAATGTTACATAAACTGGCTATGTAGAAATGCTTTAAATTGAACTTTTACATTATGGTATTATAACTATTCAGTTATAATATTCTTCTTATTTTTTCGCTAAAAAATAGGATATTCAACATTGAAATTTAATAAGTACATTAAATTTGTTGATACTAGCCTTGAAACTGTTCAGCTTTCGAGACTGAAGCTTTATTCCTGCAAGTATTCAAAATCTGTTTATACCTTGCATCAGTTTCTTGTACTGGTTTTATTGAAAGAGTATTAAGTACAGACGATCGAGATTTTGTAGAACTCATTGACCTTATGAGCGATATAAAAGAAAACTTGCTCTTGATAAGATTCCACATTTTACTACCCTTCAAAAGTTTGTAACCAGGATTTCCTCCTCTCTGTTTAACTTTCTTCTGTCAAGGATTATAAGGCTGTTATTATTCATATAGAGAAAATTTCTCTGTTGCAGCGATTGATGCAACAGGATTTGCGAGTTCATATGCAAGTTATTATTATTCTAGAAGAACAGGGAAGCTTCGAAGAAGCTTCCTGAGAACTTCAATATCAGTAGACACAAGTAAAAAGATAATATTGGGATGGAAAATTAGTCAAAAAACAGACCCTGAAATCAAACATGCAAATGCTCTGATAAGGCGATTAAACAAGATGAGAAAGTCTGATTGTTATGTAATGAAAAAAGGATACGATTCAGAAAAAATACATTCTATAATTAGAGAAGAAATCAAAGCAGATTCAATTATACCTGTAAGAGAAAGAAAAAGAAAGAAAATAAGAGGAAAATATAGAAAATAATTGAACCTGGTCTTTGACAGAATTAAATATAATCAAAGAAATATTGTGGAGACAATATTTTCTGTGGTTAAAAGAAAATTGGGAGAAACACTACAGGCAAGGAAATTCCGTTATCAAGTAAAAGAGATTAAAATTAAATTAATAGTATACAACATAAACAAAAAAGTTATAGAAATAATTTGCATCAAATTAAGGATTTCGACAGAGCCAAAAATCTCTTAATTTATTAAGTCTTTATTTGAATCACGTTTACTTTGTACATACGTAATAATGCCGGGTAGCAATGAAACAAAAATTATCCCAAGTATCACCACGCTGAAGTTGTCCTTTACAGCTGACAAATTTCCGAAAAAATATCCCCCTAAAAGAAATGTGGATACCCATCCAACCCCACCGATTACGTTATAGGTAATGAACTTTGAATAGGGCATTATCCCCACACCTGCTACAAAAGGTGCAAAAGTTCGGATGATCGGAGCAAAGCGGGCTAATATTATTGTTTTCACTCCATATTTTGCAAAAAATATGTGCGTACTATCAATATGCTCCTTTTTGACAAATCTTATATTTTCATGATTTATGACCTTGTCTCTTAGTAGACGACCTATGTGATAATTGACAGTATCTCCTAAAACAGCTGCAAAACATAGAACCAAAAATAGAGTTAATAAGTTGAGCGAGCCACTAGCAGCTAAAGCTCCAGTCGCGAAGATTAGAGAATCACCTGGTAAAAAAGGAGTCGCTACCAAGCCTGTTTCAAAAAAGACAGTTGCAAACAGCAGTAAATATGTTAGTAAGCCATATTCGTTCGTTATTGCTTTTAGGTTTGTATCAAGATGCAAAAAAAAATCAATAAAATTCATTGTATGTTCCATGGAATGATTTTAGTAGACCTATATTATTTATAATGTTGGCTTGGAAATCACCTAAGCTTGATGTTTTCGGTTATCCATTAATATAAAGTTAGTGCAATGTATTTGAGCTTGAAATATTTAATGGGAAAACAAAGACTAAAATTAAAATTTACTACTCTTACCGTTTTAAAGAATGTAGGATTTGATAGCTGAAGCATTTTTCTGCAAATTGTGCCAAATACGAAAAGTGACGTAATATTATAAACATATCCTATAACTCTTTGAGTTGAACGAAGTAAATCCACCCAAATATACTGAATTTAATTACATCAACTTTCTCATTGCTCTTTGTGAGTATTTAGCTGTATAGCCATACTTTGAAACTTGAGTAAAGATAAGTGTTTTTGTTGTGTCACAATTTTTCTTTTCGCTCCTACACGGATATTTGGACAAGAATTCTCCTTTTATGTGCGAATTCGAGATCTTAGTTGCTAATTTGACTAAATTGAGGAGATTAGCGCCTTTTACGATGGGGGAAATTAATGTGTAGACTGTAGGCATGTAAGAAGCTTTTCTGTAGGAACTATAATGGTTGAATAACCGGAAATATCAAAATTGCGTTTTTGATGCTTTTCTGTAAACAAAACCTAAATCATCAAATTTAGAATGAGAACGCAAGGGCTACTCAAAGTCATTTTTCAGAATTTGAAACTATATTTCCATTCAAATTCCCTTTTTTCTAAAGTCCTTCTGTTTGCTCCGCTTGAGAAGGGAAGAATTTTAGTCTCATATCCGATTTTCCTTAGAATCGGCTCGCATTTTCCTGATTTTTTACCATTGAAACAGATCAACCTCAGCTTTGGAGCTATCTCTTTTAATGTCGAGAATTGATTAATTTCTTCGTCCCTAATCTTTGAATTTTCACTTAAGACTCTCTTTCCGGCTTTAAACACGTCCCATAGACCGATTCCATCATATTTAAGGATCTCAAGTCTGCTGCGGTAATCCTTGCTCTGAAGATCTTCACTGATTGCACTGCCGAGCAACCTCCAAAAGTCATTGCCAGGATTCCCATAGTATTGATGCTTTTTGATAGACATGTTACTCGGAAGGGATCCGAGAATCATGATTTCAGTATTTTTATCAACTACTGGTGGAAAACCTGTTTTTATCATGCTTAAAGGAACTAGGACTAAAGGATATTTCAAGTTTTGGAAGCGAAAAAATTTAAAATTTTATTATTCATTTATAATCTTTCTGCAATAGCTGAAAAGTTCCTGTTTTGGGCGGAGCTTTTCGCAAAACTCACGACTTCGTGATTATAGCATCTACCGCCTTTTGAGGTAAGTGATATAAATATAAGAAAATTGACAATAATGCTTGAAGATAGATCAATTTTATAATCACGCGCAAAGAGATTTCTATTTACAAAATTTATAAATTTTTTATATTTTTCATACATTATGAAATAAGTTTTCGATACGTTAATCTTGTCCTCGAAAGATTAACTATATTATTATTATTTCTAAAATGTTTATTGAAGGTAGGATCCCCCATAATAAATAAGAATGAGAATTCATAAATATTTCAGACCTGTAAAGTAAATCCACAATTTAAAAAGAGCAATTAAAAATAATTGTTCTCTCATCACCTACTCTCATAATTATCACGTTCTCAGATCCATTTAGCACACGAGTGGTGGTGCACAAATATGTTTGGCAAGTAATAATGGTTTTCATCGAGCACATGACATGTTAGAAGACGATGCTATATTTTTTGAACAATAAACTTTCCTTCTGCAGCACTCGTAAATATTTTTTTTGCACAAGAAGGTCCACCCATCTGCAATCTGAAATATGAGCCGAAATAGAGCTAAAATTAAAATTAAACTCGATTTGAACATATTTAATCTTTTTGGCCTTTAATTCAGTAATAAAAACCAAATTCTTCCCTTTGTGCTGAAAAAAGTCAAATCTTTCAGATTAGTTTCATATTCGTTTCATTCAGCATCTGCAAATGAATTTTGCAGTCATATCTTAAATGAAATTAAATATCTAGGATTTTATGGATTAGAAAATTTAATTTTAATATGACATTTTTGGACTTCAGCGCAAGCTGATTAACATTGATTTCGAGAGAGCTATGTTTTTAGATGTACAAACAAAATTATCAATGACTGTTTTGTTATTGATCCGCTAGGCTCTTGATTTATGTGACTTTCTAATATTTCTAAAATCTCCACTATTTACCATGAATTCGTTTCCAATTGTTTGCAATCAATTAAGAATATAGAAAATAATCCCAATTTAGTGGCTTACAAAGCTTCTTGCATCTAGGTTTGCTACTGTAATTTTGATTACATTAGCTTCATATTTCCAAATTTTTTGGAGAAAATACCTCTAGAAGTCAAAAAACCTAGCTCATTATTTAATTAGGCAATCGACTGAAAGTTCTGTAAAATCTGCTTGATTCTATATACTTTTTCTTTCGCTAAAGCAGGGTGCAGATTCAATGGCTTATGCTGAAAATATTTATGTCTTTGTTGTTTCTTTGATGTACATGTTTTTTAGATTAAAACCTATGTATTGCTTAAGTTTTCAGCCGAAATTATAGGATATTTTTTATCTAATTGTGCAAGAAATAAGTAATTTTTATAAAACATATGCTATATTCTAAAGCTAAAAAATTGCTGTACTTATCTCTCGAAGGATAAAAATAAATGAAAATTAGTAACTATTTTAAATACGTACTTCAAGTTCAAAATTCTTATCAATCAGAAGGTCATAGGAGCACCAGGAACTAAAGATCATCGCAGAAGTATCTGATAATATATTTGAATTTCAATCAAACATCTGGATATTGTCAAAAGGAAGTTGAAACTTATGGTGGAAAAACAATGATAGTCTATTTACCCTAAATTTAGTGAATTTTACAAAGCTTAAATATATCTGAAAAAATTTAAAACTACTGTTAAAATTTAGCTATCTATGTTATATATTTATTAAATGAAAATGCTGTAGAAGGTTGATAGATGCATGAAAAAGAAGGACAAATTATATCCAACGTCTTTAGTTTTAACAACCTTTCTTTTATTCATACTTATCTATTTATCTACTGGCCTATTAACCACTGCACAAACCGTCTATCCAGTGGGCAGTCTTCCGATGTGGCGAACGGACACGACAATAATGTCTCTGTAATTAATGCTAACACAAACAAAGTTATAGCCATGGTGCCTGTAGGAAAAACCCCCCTTTTATGTGTAGTTGGGGGCTCGCAGCATGGATCAAAGATTTATGTAGCAAATTACGGTGAAGATACTGTCTCTGTAGTTGACATACTAACTAACCTCGTCACAACCACGTTGAAGGTAGGAAATAGTCCTTTAGGAATGACATTTAATCGATATAGATTCGAGATATATGTAGCGAACAGCGGCGATGATACCGTCTCTGTGATTGATACTACAACTGACACAATCAAAACCACGTTTAACGTTGGAAACAAACCCTCAGCAGTTGCAGTCAGCTCAGATGGATCAAAGTTATATGTAACAAACACTGGGGAAGATACTGTATCTGTAATTGACACGGCAACAAACACTATCAGAACATTAGTGAACGTAGGAAATAATCCTTCTGGAATTGCAGCCAACCCGTATAGATCGCAGATATATGTAGTTAACAGCCAAGATAACAATGTTTCTGTAATTGACACAATAACCGACACCATCACCACTACGTTGAACGTAGGAAGTAAACTTACAGCAGTTGCAGTCATACCGGATGGGAAAGAGGTATACATAGCGAATAGTGGTGATAACACTGTCTCCGTACTTGATACAGCTACAAACAAAGTTACAGCCACAGTGAATGTGGGAAGCGAACCCTCAGGAGTTGAAATTGGGAAATATGGATCAAAGGTATATGTAAGAAACACTGGTGACAATACTGTATCTGTAATTGATACAGCAACAAATACTGTCACTACCACATTAAAATTAGAAAATAATCCAGAAAAGGAAACATTTCATTCACCAGAATCTCCTACGCTTATGTTCGATACAATAACTGCTTTAACTTCTTCAGCTAATCTATATACATCAGGCCAGCCAATAACGCTTACCGCTACAGTTGGTACGAAATTGGATAAAACAGAAAAGGTTTCAGGTACAGTCACTTTCATAGACGGGACCACAAACATCGGAATTGGAACTATAAATTCTGGACAAGCAACCTTGAATATTTCAGCACTTTCAGTTGGCTCACATTCGATCACAGCCCAATATAGCGGTGATAATAATTCAAATCCAGTACATCATCTATTTTAATATTAACGATTCTAAATCAACCTGGTAAAGAACAACAATTTAATAACACAAGTCCAATAAATCAGTCTGGTTCAGAACTACAGCCTACTCACATAGAGAACCCCATGTTAGATACAATGACTGCTGTAACTTCTTCATCTAATCGTTATACATTAGGCCAGGTAATAACACTAGTTGCTAAAGTTGGTACAAATTCGGGAGAAACAGTAAATCCTTCCGGCCTAGTAACTTTCTTGGATGGGACTACATCCTTAGGAAATGCAGATTTTACTTCTAGGCAGACAACTCTGAATATTTCATCACTTTCAGTTGGCTCACACTCGATCACAGCCAAATACAACAGTGGTAATAACTTCAAACCCAGCACATCATCCATTTTAACTCTAAAAATTTTAAATCAGTCAGATTTAGAACCACGACCTATCCACATAGAGAATCCTGTGTTAGATACAATTACTGCTGTAACTTCTTCGGCTAATGAGTATACATCTGGCTAGCCAATAACATTTACTGCCAAAGTTGATATGACGTCACAAGGAACAGAAAAGCCTTTAGGTACAGTTACTTTCATCGACGGGAACACTCAAATCGGGACTGAAGCTGTAAATTCTGGACAGGCACTTTTGACTACTTCAGTACTTTCAGTTGGCTCACATTCGATCACAGCCCAATATATTGTTAATACTTTAAACCCAGCACTTCACCAGCTTTTACATTAACTGTTAAAAAAGAGCTAATATTTCAACACCCATTATTTCCAGTAGCTTGTGGTATTTTTGTTACAGTAATTGGTGGTTTCATACTGTCAAAAATTCAAAAAAAATATTAAAAAAGCATAACAAATTAAAAAACCTTACTTGCTGTCGATTTTTAAATTGAATTAATTTGAGGGAATTATTTTATAAAATTGTGAGTTTTTATATATATCTTTATTCTGTTACATAATTTCTGTGTCCCTCACTCATTTTGAAACGGAATATAATCGAATGTATTGAAGTTGTGATACTCCATAAAAAACAAATCTGGGCGGAATTTATTTATTACTATCAAGATAAATAATGCAGTGTTCATCCTACATTATAATCTTTAAAATGAGACAACACATCGAATTACGTATGTAGACAAATAAAGCAAATTGGACAAAAAAATTATTTTGTCTAAAATCAATTTACTATGTGTTTTTACATAATCTTAAACTTGTGAGTGTTAAACAATAATAACACAAAAAAATTAAATTAAAAGTTGAGTTTGCGAATATATATTTATTATACTACTTATTGATCAGTGAAAACAATAGAAACAGAAGTTGGATCAGTAAAATTATTGGCTCTGCGTCCTATTTTTTGCAGTGCAAGAAAATAATAAAGAACCAGTCATATTTTAAAGACAATTCTCTCTCTTTTGATCGTTATTTTCCTCATTTTGATCGAATTTTTAAGATTGAGTTTGATAGATAATATTAATACACACTGAAATAATTGAGGAGTTAAGCAAATTGAAGAGCAAATAAGTCAAAATTAAACAAAGTCAATAAATTTAATATTCTTTTTTGAATTATTAAATCATACATGACTAATCTAAGACTAGTTTGATGAAATTTTTTAAGGATTTCAAATTATTTTTTAACGAAGAGATGGAGTTTCATAGAAAATAAAATTTGTGCTAGCAAACTAAGAGGATTTCAATTAAACTTCTGATTTTCACGAATAATTAATGTATCAATTATAAGCATATGAAAAGCAGAAGGGGTTCTTTAACGCTTCTAAAATTTTTAATTTCTTATTGTAGAATATTTTTTTCCGATATTTATACACAAAACTATATGAGAGGTGATCAAATCAAAGCCATGACTAAAGTAATTAAATTCCAATGCATATTGCATCTGGGTTGGACGGTTGGTGGAGTCACCCTAAATATCGTGCTAAAAACAAACTCATTATATATAGAAAAATCTATATTTTAAGGGTTAAACGAAAGCAAAGAAAGTTCAGAGTTCACTTCATCTACAATCTAAAGGACTGATTCGTGACATCATCACTTCCTTGAAATAACATCAAGTGTTGTCTTAGATCTCCAAATTATATATAGGGCGCAGAACCAATATCCCCCTGAAGTTTGATTTTTAGATCTTAATTTAATTATAGACTGAGTATTTTGATTCCATAATATTGAATAGTGTTAAATCAACAGCAGTTATTGAACCTTAGTTTTAAGATCCACTATCCTGAAAACTTTGCTATTTATTTATCTGGATAAAGAATAAAAATTTCCAAAATAACTGAATTCTCTATAATTAAAAATAGTATCTGGAGAAATTTTTATTTTTTGTATTTTTGAGATGATATCGTTAGTTACAGATTCAAGAAAATTGGTAAAAGACGCTATAACTTGAATAAAAAATTAATAACTTCTTGAGAGTAATGATTTGCTTCGTCAGATAGAATAGTATAACAATAATATATTAGATAATTCTGGGAAAATATCTACAGCAAACTGACTGTGCACACAGCAGAAATAAAGTCATCTTTCTTGGTTACAATCAACGATATATTACCTTCAATAATTTCTCCAGATCTTGTTTCGATTTATGAAAATAGTTTTGGAACTACGATATTCGAAACTACTGAACAATTTAATAGGTAGTACAAATCAACATACAACATCACTCTATATTTTAGAATGTACTTTGGATATTTGCAATTATATTTCCCGATTGATACTTATTTAGCTAATATTCAATTAAGGAGGAGTCAAATATAAGAAATTCAAAATGTTCTGGGGAAAAAGAACTATCTGCCGAACAAAAGTATGGTCAGACTAAATATACTAAAGTGAAAAATCACAGAGCTTTGCTCGAGAGTTACGAACAAAGGTTGAAAAATCTTGATCCCGAACTTATCACCATAGGTGAAGAGATATTCTTAAAGGAAGCTTTTCTCCATGCAAAAGAGGTTTTTGGGCCTGAGAAACTGGTAAAATGGTTTGCAATCAGAGCCGAACCTTTCTATAGGCCAGGATCCTGGGAAGTGGTGTTACCAATGTATGAAGAGCTGCTTGATATTGCAGAAAAAAAACTCGGGTCCGAAAATCCTGGAACTGCCACTGTATTAAATGGTCTGGCAAGAATTTACCGTTATATAGGAAACTACGAAGAGGCTCTCAAGCTTTTTTCAAGGGCGCTCAAAATTCATGAAATGTTCCCTAAAACTGAAAGAGCTGAGATCGGGGACACACTCAGTGAGATGGGTATTCTTAAATATCTGATGGACAAGCAAGCTCTTCCATATTATACTAAGGCACTGGAGATCCAAAAAAAATTTTTAAGCCCTGAAAACCTTGGTGCTGTTGTAACCCTGAACAGAATGGCTTTCTTTTATAGGGGAATGAAAAAACCCGAAAAAGCTGAAGAATTATTCAACCAAGCACTAGAATTTCTTGAAACGTTTCAGGAGCTAAAGCCTGACGAACGCGTGATCATGACCTATAAAGCCGGCACCCTGAATAACTTTGGCATTCTGCTTTCCGAGACAGGAAAAATTGAGGAAGCTGAGGACAGATATGGGCAAGCTCTAAATCTCCAACATAAAGTATATGGCCCAGTACACCCACAGATAGCCCAGACCCTGAACAACCTTGCTCTACTATATTTCCAGACGTCAAGGTATGAAAAAGCTCTGATCCTGAATGCCAAATCTCTCGAAATCATGGAAAAACTCGGAAAAACCGAACATCCTGGATTTGCCACAACCCTGAACAACCTTGCGGGCGTCTATGTACATAAAGGCCGCTATGAAAAAGCTCTGGAACTTTATAAGCGAGCTTTTGAAATCCGCGAGTACATCCTAAGTCCAGATCATCCGGATGTTGCTAAGACCTTGAACAACCTGGGTGAGCTCTACAGAATCCTTGGCCATCACAAAGAAGCCCTACTTATGTATACCCGTGCTCTCAACATCTACAAAGCAACCTTTGGCACCGTGCATCCCGATGTAGGTACTACCCTCAACAATCTTGCAGGCCTCCACGAAAGCATGGGAGAATACAAAACCGCAATCGATCTATACGAAAAAGCTCTCGATACAATTCAAAAGGAATATGGACCTGATCATCCTTATTTCAAGATCACAAGGAATAATTTAATTGGCCTTTATGATAAAATGGAACAGAGCTAGATAAATTGAAATTCAGAAGAGCGAATAGAAAGAATAACGTTTAACATTTAATTAGTTTGCCTCAATGCAGCAGAATTTAGCTTTTGACGTTTTAATAGCGCTGGTGCTTTGAGAAACTCTCAAACTGAATCAATTTCATAAATACATATTTTTTATAATTATGAATATGAGGCAATAAAGCAAATAACATAATCCTTTATTGAGTCAAACAATACTTCTGCAAAAAATATATTTTGAAAAGCACTTTGAATCCAATTTTCAAACAAAAACTCTTTCTTCTGTACCTAAATGTATTGATGATTTTAAACTTGCTTCTCCTTCCTTACAGGAAATATTTGACAAAATGGCGATTTACTGTTACAAATGCTCTAAAACCAGTCATTAAGCCATTTTCTCTCAACTTCTCCTTGATCTTCTGATATCTCCTTATCTGTTCGAGCAAAAGTCATCCAAGATATAGCGAAAATGATATCCTTAACATGAAGAATTAGGCATAAATAAAATCACATATTGAATGAAAATATTTGAGTTAAACAATTCCTCCAAATCCAGAGAATTAGCGCGAAAATAATTCGTACTTACAGCGTGATAGAATCGAAACTTTGATTTGCAGTTTCAATTACATATACAGTGTTCCTGTCTGGTTTCGCAGCATATATCTTTATTTTATTCGACTGGCTTCACCACAAAATGATAAATTCCTACATGAAAGTGAGACTATTGAATCATTTTTTTATTTATTCATGTATCTGTCCTTTTTCCCAAATACTATTCATTAAAGAAAATCAGAAGAGAATCATCTCCAATGGAAAATATTCATCAATCTGCTCCTTAGTATTGCAATATCTCAAATTTTTGGTATCAAATTACTTATAGAGTGGTTATAGCTATGGAATTTGTCATTTTCTTACGCATACATTCACTTCTGGTTACAAATAGCAACATTTTCCAAGGTAGAAAGAACAATACCTTGAAACCCTAGTTTGACAGTTTGATTTTTATGTTGGGAGATGTTTTCATATTTTAGAAGAATGAAGAAGTAATATTATGATCAATAAATTTTTGTCCAATTATTTATGATTCATTTGACAGATAATTATATGTACTAAGATTGTTATTTTTTTTCAAATTTTTATCGAATATTTTGATTTTGAATTTGACAGATTATACTGATAAAAAACAAATATTTAATAAGTGTATAAATTTGTGCAGAAAAAACGATAAAATGGAATCAGATTATAACTTAATTCCACCCTACTCCAGAGGGTTGGAAAATGACAGATCTGATATAATTTTAATAATATTTTTGAAGACCGTAAATTGGTATTTGATTAGAATCTGCGATTCATTCCAAATGGAATTCATATTATCAAACTAAGATTATGTTTTTTTTCAAAATAATTCCAAATGGAATTCATATTATCAAACTAAGATTATGTTTTTTTTCAAAATATCATATTATTGATGAAGAAATACCATATTTTCATTTACCGCAAATTATTAATACTTAGCATATCGTGTTTATCGAGATGACCAGAATTACTAATCGCTTACACAAAAACGTGTTGAGTGTTATTATGGACATTTTAGAAATGGATCATTTCCACGAGCCTGAACTTGAAGAGGTCCAGTTTTTCCTTGAAAGCACCGGAACTCACGGCTCTATTGTTAATGAAAATGCTGTGGAAATGAACTGTACATCCTCCAAAGTCCAATCAAGGGAGAATGTATTGATCGATTTCAATAATTCCTTTCCATCCATTAACTAACACCCTCCCTAAAAAATTTAGACCCCCTTACTGAGACCCAAACCTTTAACTATTTCCATTTTGAAGTTAATTTTGGATTTCAGTCTGTTTTTTGGTACTTTAATCTGTTTTTACCTATTTCTGTCCTTATTTCCAGAATGTATTAATGTCAATTTCTCTTGATATTCTAATTTAGATTAAATACGTGACTAATCTTATTCTTCATGTCCTTTGATGCCTGTAAGGGGATTTCAATAAACCCCGAATTTTCAAGAGTTATTTATATTAGTTATAAGATATGATAAAATTTAGGAGTTCATTGAAATCCTCTATATTTTTCTGAGTTTAGAAGTGTAGTTTTTGCTGTTAGTACTTAGTCATATGGACTACTAAAAAAAAATTTTTCAAATTCTAAATAGAGTGATCACTTTAGGCAATATCAAGTAAAACTAGATGAATACAAAGCATAAATATTCAGCTTACTGAAAACAATTTGACCAATATCAATTTCGACGCGATGAATACTTTGATCACTAATTGATTAGAAAAAACATGATAAATAACCGACTATTAAAAAGTCCGTCGAAATTTGCTCAATAAATCTTAGTAAAGATGGTTAAATATATTGATTTTTCAAGCAGGGTAGTTAAAAAATAGCTTAATTTAACTCTGGAGAGACGATACAATAAAAAATAAAATAGACATCATTTAGCATAGTGCTCATTCTACCCCAATTACATTACAAGTAAACTGATTCAACGCTTATCAGGCCAATTTAAATTGAATATTTTTTCCTCTATCAATAGCATTTGAGGCCAATACTGTGAAAGAAAAAAATCAATATTTTCATCATTTTTCTGCAAACCTAGTGAAAAATTGTAGTATTTTATCGGATATATGACACACTTTGTGAGAGTACGAACTAAAAATTAATAATTACTTACATGCTTCAAATCTCTCCGAGCTCCCAACCCAAGTACTCTTTTATAATTACATATGCTATGGCAGGAGAAATTATCCCGACATCAGTTACTATCATGTCGATGTATCTGGCAGGAGTGAAATCAAAAGCCGGATTTTTTACCTGCAAATGAGATAGATCTGCAATTAATAAAGGATCGATAATTTCTTCTGAACTTCTTTCTTCGATTTCGATGAGATCTCCAACAATTGTACTTGGGCTAAACTTGAAGGTCTCTGCAGCTACCATGAAAATCTTTCTCGCCTCATGGGCAGCAAGAGCAAGTTGAGAAGTCCCAATTTTATTTACCAGGGTACCATTAGTCGAAATAGCATCAGCTCCAACAATGACCATGTCCACGTCTTTCATGTAATAACGCACTGCAGAGTCCACAATAAGAGTTGTAGGAATCCCAAATTTATTAAGATGATGGATCGTCGATAGACCCTGGCGCCTAGGGCGACTTTCTGTGGCAATTACTGAAATGGCCTTCCCATCCTCAAAAGCCGTAGTGATAATGGAAAGAGCAGCACTAGAATTGCAGTGGGTCATAATGATATCTCCATTTTTGATTCTTCTTGCACCTATTTTCCCAATTTTTTCGAGAGCTTTTTCAGCTCTATCGATGAAGAGATTTGCGTTCCCAATGATTTCCTTCTTTGCTTCTTCTATATTTCCTGAAGAATATTTCGTAGCAAGTTTTACGGCATTCGGGAGAGAAACAGCTGTAGGACGGGTACTTATAAGTAAACTAGAAGCATCTCGAATGCAAGTATCAAATTTCTCCATTGAAACTACTTTTAGGCCTGCAGCATAATCTCTGACGGCTTCAGCAGCAGCTTTTGCAATCCGGCTTGCTCCCCGGAGTTCCATCGTCCTAATTTTTTCTGCGGTTTCCTTCAGTTTTTGCATATTATCAGAAATAGCAAGAGTTCAATTTATAGCTATCTTCTAGTATTTTCGGAATATTCTCAAATAATAATTCAGATTATATTTTTTATCATAGACATCCCTTTAGTAAGCAAATAGACATCCTCCACATTGGAGAGGGCAGAGTAAAATACATGGCATCTTCTCTATAATCAAACATCTCGGAAGAAAATCGACAAACTGATCAAGGAAATTATATTTGTTAATATGAGTACAAAAATCGTTCAATTTTAAAACAGAGTTTTATAGTAGCATATAAATAATTTGTATATAATATCAATAGAGTTACAAATAATTGCATCTTCAAAGAAGCAAATCTCGATGACTAATTAGAATGTGATATTTACTCAGTGAATCTGCCGAAGATAGGTTAATTGGAAGACAAACAGTATAAAACTTTGATTAAATTGGCTGAAGATTTGGAGAGTATATAAATGGAAAACCAGCCATATGATAGATCAATAAAGATATTGACAATTTTACTGGTAGTTTTTTTTGTAGTAGTATTAACCGTTGCCATAGCAAACTTATTGGCCGTTAAAGGCCCCAAGTACGAGCAAGGCTATGGAGCCGGCTACAGAATCAGCTACCGAGCTGCTTTCAACGGTGATTTTTATGATATCAAAGTTGGTTTAGGTCAGAATTCTAGCTATAACGAAGGCTACAGGAATGGCTATGATGAAGGCTACCCTGATGGTCAATCAGACAAAAAAAGCCTTCATTAGCGGGATAATTAAGACAAACGGCATCAAAAATCGTCACAAAAAAGTTTTAAAGACATGGAATAATTTTTTATTTATTTCTTTTTTAGTATTTTCTATGCTTCATCCCCACGTTTAAGACCAATGAAAAATTTTTGATACTTCACTAAATTAATGTTTCCAATTTAATAAAATAAAGATTAATATAATATTTATACATAGTTTTTGTGAAGAAACAATGCGTGTTACCTTTTAAAGAAAATTTAATGATCATTCCCCAAAAGCTACTAAAATCTGGAACTTACGCGGTGAAAAGAGAATTAAATAACATTATATATTTCATTGTATAAAATAAAAAGTTAAACGACAATTTTTGTTGTGTTTGTATTTTTACTTTAAGTTCATAAATCTTATATAATTCATACGATACAGATAGTAAATAGATTATATTTAAGCAATGAGTAGACTCCTTTTTCGTTGTCATTCTCAACGATTTAATGTCTTCAATAGCTTGTTTGTGACTAGCCTGTCTGGGGAAAAGTTGATTTAACATGATAACAAATGATATGTGAAAGGATAATTATTTTAAATGTTGTTATGTAATAATTAACTCATATTTATTAGTTCCATTTCTCAAAATTTTAATTCATAAAATGGTGATACGCAACTGAAACAATTTAAAATCATACTTCATTGGCATATGATGCTCTGTTACAAAATTAAATGATTTTTACATGTCTTAACTGTATTTTGCTACCGAGTCGGCATATGCTATGAAAATATGGAAAATTTAGATAAAGTTCTGATTTTCTCGAGTTGTTTGTATGTCATCTATAATCATATGGCAAAATTTAGGGTTCATCGCGATCCTCTTTGAGTTCTCTTATATTATTTGATAGAGTTCATTTCCAAAATGAACTTAGTACCATTTATCCGTATTCTTTTTCGCCTTTTAGCGAGTTTATTTATAACATATATTCTACAGTGAACGAAAATGCAAAAATTCGTTTAATTTGAAATTTAATTAGAAGGTAATAACTACTTCATAGCAAAAGAACCCAATCTTGTTAAATCAAGTATGTACATATTTCTACTAAACTTAAGTGCAAAGTTGAACCACAGAAATACTGCAAACATGGACAAAAAGAAACAAGGAAACAATTTTTCTGTGAGTCTCCACCTTTTTCTCTTGGTTATAGCATTTCTAGAGACTTAAGCTTAAATAATTATACTTGAAAATAATTACACTTGAAGATACAGATTAAACGAAAGATGTATAATAATATTCATGGAGAAGATTAGGAATTAATTGATTTCAAGACTGCAATTTCGCTGCAGTCTGGAAACTTTGGGCATCTCTGGCAGCCGGACCATATTTTTCTGGGAAGGCTATTTTTGTCCACTACCTTAAAACCCAGAGTCGCAAAAAAATTAGGCACATAAGTAAGAGCAAATACCTCTTTTATATCAAAGTATTTGGCATCATCGAGGCAGGCTGAGACAAGCTTTGTGCCTATTCCTTTTCTTGAAAATTCGGGTTTCACGGCAAGGGCAAGTATCTCTGCAAGGTCTTCCCAGACCACATGGAGAGCTCCACATCCTACAATTTCTTCATTGGTTTCACATACATAATAATCCCTGATATTCTCATATATCTCACTAAGAGAACGAGCTAGCATGAGCTCGTCCTTGGAATAAATACTGATAATCTGCCTCATTACAAAAACATCATTTATCCTGGCTTTCCTAATCAATTACTTTTCCCTCTGGAGTAGCACTGTATTTTTCAATAGATCGATATTGTCCTGGACTTCTTATTTCGCCAATTCACTTAACTAGCTACGAAACTATTCTTTTTTCAGATATAAAATTTTCCTAGAGATTACAGAATATGTCCACCTAATTTAGTGAAATTTAACTTCTCCTACTGAATAGATACTCGATATTTCGAGTGTAATAGCCGATCGAAAAATACTCATTTTAGGAAGAAGCTGGAGAGAACAGATTAGAGGAAATTGACGGGCGCGAAGGGATTTGAACCCCCGATTCACAGCTTAGGAGGCTGGTGCCATATCCGGGCTAGGCCACGCGCCCATTATACAATTCCAGAGAGAATTCAACCATATGACTGTTTACTGAATCAGCATTTCAGGTGAAGTATCCATAATAGCGATATAAGATATATATAGTTATCTTTCAGATAACGATCGATTCCATCTGAAAAACAAGACTGATTTCCTGGAAAGTATAATCAAAATGCAAAATTATAGAACTTAATCATGTTGGCAATACTCTTATAATTTAAGAGACTCTTCAATATGAGCTGGGATTGAAAAAGTACCATTAATTCCACTAGTAATTGGTTGCAATCAATCCAAAAACCAAAAAACAATATAATGGAACCACTTCAATAGATTCTCTGTCACATAGAGGTTAACTACTAACAGTTTAGAACGTACTATTCGAAGTACAAAATAGAGTGCCTTTTTATACTCTGTGTTTCAAAATTCCTTTTCGTATCGTTATATGCATAACGATATTTATTTCCCAATTAAATCGTATAAGTCTTATAGTTCTTATATTTACTTATAGGAACTGATCAAGTAACATAGACTAGTTTCAGTTCTATTAAAACTTCACTTTCTATCAAGTCTATACTCATCTATCTTTTTTGACTATACAATCTTGACATACTTTCACAAAGCAAAAAATGAGAAGATCTAGACAAATGAGATGAAAAGAGGGAAAAGCGTGCACATAAAATACAGTCACGCGTATTCAGCAAATACTCGTAACTCAGAATGATGGTTCTTGCATCTTTTTTTTGCAGCCCTTACAGTCCCAGGTACATACATAATGATTCCTGTACCTTTATCCCCTGCTCCTATAACACTGCAGGTTTTCTTTGTTCTACTTGCTGGCAGTATATTGGGAAACAAATGGAGCAGTCTAAGTACGGTTGTGTACATACTTCTTGGTATTGTAGGGCTTCCAGTATTTGCAAGAGGCGGTTCAGAGTTAGGAATGCTTTTTGGGCTCACAGGTGGGTGAATTTTGTTTCATTTTAGCTGCCTATCCAATAGGAAGGTTTTCTAGGAAGACTGGCAATGGTGTTCAATCCAGTTTTTTCATTAATGTTCTTAATTTGTTTGCAGGAATCCTGGTTATTTATGCATTTGAAGCTTTCCGGTTAATGATGGTGACTGACTTGGAGCTTGGAATTTTTTTTTTTCTTGGTGTCATCCCTTTTCTGCCTGGAGATATTATCAAAACATCATTGCAGCCTATATAATTTCTCTCATGAATCTAAAAGTCCATACTTTGGGTTACTACAGTCAATTATCTAGCAGCTTGCTGTGGGTATGGGAGTTACTTGTAGATCCGTTTACTGACCAACTGATTTATATTTTAAGCTAGTTTTGCACTATAAAATGAAAATACATCCTATAAACTATTGGGTCTATAATATAAAATATCAAGTGTTTTCTTGTTTATTAAGTATCAGGGGGAATTTTTCCAAATAATGATATCATCAACGAAGTGAAAAATATTTAATGGAATTGGTAAAAGGTACTGTTTTTGAATTTGATTCAATTGATGGTGATGTTGAGCATGTACATTTTTTCGTTGATGCCGGAACAAAATACTTTCCTTCAAAAGTGATGAGGATAATGAAAAGTATCATTCCAAGAAAAACTTTCAGAGAATACTTTTAAATTAAAACATAGTTATGGGATCATGAACTGATAGTAATATGGAAATTATTTGGAATTTAGTGATGGTAAGACTTATGATTTAACTAGACGTTCTGTTGAAAATCAGATAAAAAAGGAAGAAAATGAATCATCTGAGTAATTGAAAATATTTGATTTGGAATAATTCATTTATATCAAAAAAATAGAATGAAAATACTCCGCTCCTTGCAGCGATGTAAGATACCGAAATTTCGATTTATTTAAGGTCCTAGAATATTCAGGAGAACTTAAACAAAGGAGAATAAAGTTTGATTAAGCATGATCAGATTTGAGAAAGTAAATTACAGTTATCTGATGGAACTCCTGCACTTGAGGACGTGAATTTGACGATACAAGAAGGAATTCATAGGATAATATGTAAAAACGGCAGTAGTAAATGAAACTTGCCATTCACATAAATGGGCTCCTTAAACACCGAAATGGATGGTAATAATACGATGATGGATACCTGTGACCCTTCAAAGCTTCAAAGTATCGAAGGATCATAGATGTCGTATCGCAGAATTCTGAGACTCAGTTTGTGGGCAGAATCGTAGAAGGGATCTGGCTTTTGGCCCCGAAAATCTCTGTCTTCCTCCTTTAGAAATCCAAAAATGCGCTAATATGACTCTTGATGAAATGGGCTTGAGAAAAGAGATCTCGCTATCCAAAAAATCTTAGTGGTGAACGGATCAAGTGTGTAGCCCTTGCAGGAATCCTTGCTATGAAGCCTGAATGCATTGTTTTTGATGAGATAACTTTCATTCTCGATCCTGACCCTGGAACCGTTATCCACAAAAGCATAAAAAAATAGAGGAGAAGAAGAAAAAGCACAATTTTTATGCTAAATTTCTGAATTTCTTAAGGTCCATGTGAGATAAGAGAATATTGCTGTACTGTTAATTATTTGCATTTATTCACAGTACTTCTGAAAAAACGAAATAATTGATCTTTATTAACATTAATTTATATATCATTAATGACATTAAATGATAGGACAGCAGGGATAACTTTAGTTTGCCAAATTAATGCATCTCCCACTCCGTTATTTAAAAAAACATGACCATTACTTTTTTGAACTTCGTTTTCCAAAAAGTTAAAATTAAGGGGTTAATGGTTCTATGGCGTTAGTGGTTATAACAACAGTGGCGTCTTCGGCAGCAGTGTTAGCAGCTGCAGCTTTCAAAATAAAAGAATATCATGCTAGCCGTAAAAATAAAGACAAGAGTAAAAGGATGTAGATCCTCCATAATTTTCTATACTTTTAATTTTGAAGCTTAAGCACATGCGATCAAAAATCGAGTGCATTAGGTATTTTTATTTTGAGTTATTGTTATACAATTTACTATTATATGTAGATTTAGATATAAATATTAAAATTCTTAGTTCTATCTTGTGCGTTCTATTCAATATATAATTGCTAATTGCATAGTTTTTGCTATAGAACCGTGTACTAATAAGACGAAAATCGTATCTTTTTTAGTTAAAAAAAGGATACTGAATCATTTAGAATTTATAATGACTTTGGTACACTAGCTAATTTCTGATGTAATCTGCCCAAATAATATCTTATAGTCGCCATTCAAAATAGAAAATATTAAATATAATTATGTATCTAGTACATTACCGTTAGTATATGGATAATATGTATTAGGTTGTCATACATTCGTATGTCTATCCAACAGATCTAAAAAACTAAGGATGCCTGAAATATATTCATCAAGTTTGTATCGGTGGATTTCCTGTGGTGGTGAAATTCCTTCTCTATAGGTGCAAGTAGGTGGCAGTTTCAGGCTTCTAAAACAAAATACCAAGTGTCATGGAAGGGTTTACTCACTCCATCCCTTCCATTCATGCTTTTCAAATTGAAGCAATATCAATAATATTCCTTTTAGTCATCGTATAGGATTTCGATAGAGCCCAACTTCGGCTTGTTCTTAATAAATAATATATAAAAGTTTGTTGACATCAGAGATTTGTCGAATGTTCTATATTTTAGCATGCGATTAATTTTAACAAAATATAAAGGATGAAATAAATGTTAAAACAAACATCTAGTAGAATTAAAAAGGTACTTGCTATTTTGCTAGCAGTCCTTTTTGTAATATCGGTGACATCAGTGGCAGCTAGTGCACACTATGGTGGCTGGGGCCGCGGATGGGGCGGCTATGGCTGGGGTCCCGGATGGGGTTATGGTACTGGTTGTATGTGGGTGGGTGGTAATAATTGGCTCTGCCCTGGATTCAATTTTACATCGGGAATGCCATATACCATTCAAACTACAGCACCTGCAGCTCCAGCTCCTGCGGCTCCGGATCTAGGTCCAGATGCGGGACTAGCTATATTTCCAAAAAAAGCATCCACATAGATAATTTCTTCAAGTATGTGATTAAAACAATGTGAATAATGTTACCCTTAGTCATTGTATAGGATTTTGATAAGCAAGGCATAAAACATTTTAAAATTGACAACAATTTAATAGTAATTTTATTTTTTTATTATTTCGATATAACATCACAAGGTTGTTAACAAATTACATATTTTACTAGATAAAAACCACTATCATAAAATATCGCTCTTTTTCAAATTTTACATTTAATTTTGATAGGCTTCTTTGATAATGGAACTAAAGTTTGTGAAATCTAATTGGCTCTTTAATCCTTTTCCTTCTCTGCAAAAAAATTCGGGTCCTGAACCAATGGTATGTTAAAAAGGTATGTTTCTGTTGTTTCATTAATGCACAGTTTCTTGTATCAAAATCTCTGAATTTCCTAAGTTCCATCTAGAATAAAAATTATTTAGGATTTATTACTCATGGAGCTTATGGGACTTATAGAACATCTGAATCTCCTGGAACACTTGGAATTAATTAACTTAAACTACTGTTGTAAATAGAAAAATAAGAAAAAATGATTGTGTATAACTCTTTTAAAAACTAAAAATACGAGTAAACTGAATAATAAACTCAATTTTGCAATACCATAAAAAAATTTGAGAAATAATCGGGAGAAATGTTTTTGATACTCTTTTTGACAATTAATATACAAGTTTAAGACTAGTAAGCAAAGTATAGTATTTTATAATCCAGTTTTCTCATTTGATAAAATACTGGTTCGTAGAATACTTATACGTAGATTATTGTTATGAAACTTATGTCTCAGTGAAAACAATAGAATAAGAAATCTTATCAATAAGACTATTTGCTCTGCGTCCTACTTTTTGCCGTGAAAGGAAAGGATAAAGAACCAGTCGTATTTTACAGAACTTTTAGTATAACACCAAAAAACTCAATCGGAAAGGATAATAATCCCGCTTCCAAGTATGTTTGGTTACTTAACGAAGGACTTATTCTCCGCACAAAAACCACTTGCTGAAACAAATTGGAACAAATATTTAAGAAAATGGGCATTAACGGAGGATTAATATCCTCATGGATCTCTTCAAAGACCATAAGGGAAACTATAGAAAGTTGGTGCATTAAGGCGGGTATCCTTAAATCTACTGTATATTTAGGGCAAGGACGTGACAGTTTAACTAGTATGTAACGCCATCAAGGACTAGTCTTTAACGGTAGCTAGATTAGTGAGATCAATAAGCAATTAACAGTATGGAATGTGATAAAATACTATTTGTGACCGATTACATTCGGTAAATGCAAAAAGTATTAAAAAAATTTCGACAAAAATCTGGTTCTTTGATATTTTGTCTAGATCGAAATAATTATACATTTAAATAAATGTTCACGCCAAAGAGATTAATGTAGAATAAAAACTTGATTTTTTTTACATCATATTTGTTGAAGGATTCTGCATATTGCACACCCATTTAGAAAGCGAATTATAACTCTTCACCTAAAATAGCAACGAGCTTATAATATTAATCGTGTTGTTTCTTTAGGAAAAAATAATATTGAATTATGAAGACTTTGAAAATAATTAAAAATTATTATTAATATTTAATTGTTTTTGATCGTGAAAAATCTTATGCAGGATCATTTTTTGTTTAGAAACTATTTTCCGCATAATTAATTTAAAATAACTACGTGGATTATTTTGTATTTAGGACATTTTGATTGGATTATGCCGTAACTACATAGTTTTTATTAAAAGAGTGTTATGTTAAAAAGCCAAAGAGTTGCTATATTTAGCTAGCTGAAGATAAAAATAAATAAAAATTTTATAAATATTCAGCCTACAAATTGGATTTATTTAATCTATTAGATAAAGTTCCTTTATTGTATCAAGCTTTTGAATCGATTTCGTTTGCTTTGGCCCAAGCTTTTTGTGCTTCATCTGACTTGCCTAATTCGCTGAGAGAGACACCTTTATAGTGCCAAGCTTTTGAATTCTGCGGGTTAATATCAATTACTTTGTCAAATGCTTTTATTGCTTCATTTAACTTGCCTAATTTTCCTAAAGCTATGCCTTTATTGTACCAAGCATCTGACAAGGTCGTTGAATTCTGAGGGCTAATTTCAATTGCTTTTTCGTATGCTGTTATTGCTCCATCGAATTGATTTAAGTAGTATAGATCATTTCCTTTATTGTACCAAGTTTTTGAATCTATTTCGTTTGCTTTGGCCCAAGCTTTTTGTGCTTCATCGGACTTGCCTAATTTGCTGAGAGCAACTCCTTTATAGGACCAAGCTTTTGAATCCTGTGGGTTTATTTCAATTGCTTTATCATATGCTTTTATTGCTTCATTGTACTTGCCTGAGTTGGTCAGAGTATTTCCTTTATGGAACCAAATATTTGTAGATTGTGCCGCGCCGGCGATACTTACTAAGATGAAAAATGCTAGCATAGTCATTTCTAAAGCCATTATGATTGTATGCTTTCCACTTGATCTACCATATATTGCTTTTTTCATTTTCAGTCTCCAGATATTCGTTCAGATATTAATGATGAAGAATAACTAACCAAATACACATGACATAATAATTTATTCTATAAGTTAAACATTTCTACTTAAAAATTATATTATTAAATTTATTAACAGATATTTTACCTAGATGTCGACAAACGAACTCTTTAAAATTTTCTAAATCAAATATTTAAATAATATTTTAGCTCTCAAGGCAGCTATGCAGAAAAAAGCTTTTAATTTGCACTCTTATACAAGTAAAAAAAACTATGTTGTAATGAGGAACATAGCTATCTAAAAACAATGATAATATGTTTTTCTCTAAAACCTATGCATTAACGTAGATATTCTTAAATACAAAGAAACTCGTAATCAAATGCCTTTTTTGAAATGTATATATCCTAAAATGCAGATACATGATCCTGGATATAAGACATCTTAACTCATCCTTGGTTTCGATATTTATAAACGAGATTTGCCTAAAAATGTTGTTTAAATTTTGTTTAATAGTTAGGATTGTTTGATTGAAAAACACTTTTCTCCTGCAAATTCAGTGTTTCAGTTCATAAATCCAAAAATCACTAAATTTTGGGCTAGAGTCCATAAGGATGGATTTTTATTTTATCAATCCTTTATGGAAATACCAATCATAATCATGAGCAAAGCGTTCCTTATTGAATTTTGCCAGCTGGCAAAAATATTCTGTGCGCTGACGATGTATTTCCTCCTGGTCGGGATATTCAATTTCTCCTCGAATTGCCTTTACCAACTTCTTTCCAAGATCTTGCGCAGGCCCTATATAATTCTCAAGTGCTGAGTTGTCTCTCCCGAGTATAACTCCAATGCTTCCGACAACTGTAACGCCAAGATTCATGAGAACACCATTCATGTATTTCAAGACTTCGTCATCGCCACTTCCCCCTGCAGTACATACCGAGCACCCAAATTTTCCAGTTAGCATCTGGCAGTGAATAGCATCTGAAAGCCTATCGAAAAGAGCTTTCATTGGAGCCGGAACAGAGTTAATGTAGTTCGGAGCACCAAGAACAACCCCATCGGCGTTCATAATCTTTCCAAATATCTCCATAAAATCATCAAATAAAGAACATTCACCCGTAGCGTAACAGGCTCCACATCCAGTACAATATTCGATATTCAGTTTATAGAGATCAATAAGCTCAGTTTCTGCCCCTGCAGATTCAGCACCTTTGAGTACAGAATTTACCAGTTTTAAGGTGTTACTTGCATTGCCCCTTGGACTTGCATTGATTCCAATTATTTTCATTTAGCTCCCTCGACGAAATATTCCAAAATAAGAGGATTCCGATTACTCGTATCTTCACGAATTGTTTATATATAATTTATAGGCATATGATTAAATTAAGAACTTGTTTGAAATCCTCTCTATACCAATTGATTTAAGGATTAAAAAAGGTACTTGAGTTGGTACATATGAAAGCAATTGAAGTATCTCGTCTCATCAAAAAATAATTGAAGCTCCTGGAGCTAAAAACTTATGGTGGCGATTTGGGGAAAATACAGAAGACAGCTGTACGAAATCTTTGACAAAATCAAATACAATCAAAGGAATATAACGGAGACGGCGTTCTCTTTGTCAAAAGGAAGTTTGGAGAGATATTTCGGGCAAAAAAAGTTCCATAATCAAGTTAAGGAAATTAAACTTAAACTGATAGTCTGCAACATGAATAAAAAAATATCAGAAATAATTTGAATCAAATTAAGGATTTCTACAGAGCCGAATATGAAAAGCTAAAATGTTGGTTCATATTAAATTAGCGCACATATTAAATTAGCGCACATATTAAATTAACGCCCATATTAAATTAACGCCCATCAGGATCCTAGGAAACAAGAATGTACTAATAGAGTAGCAATCAAAATAGGAGATTAAGGGGGTACAGAGCACATTTTATGGAAATTATGCATTCCCCCAAATCAGGCGCATAAAAAAGATTGGATGAAAGCTTGGAAGAGTTGTTTCTACTGCCAGCCCAACGAATGCATCTTCGAATATATCTCATCGGCAGTATACTTAGTTCGAAATAAGACCAACCTCTTCCAAGCAATTCTCCCCCTACCAGTTGATGATCCCCTTTTACGATTTATTCATTGGTGTTACTCTAGCACAATATATAATTATCCCTATAGTTATTTTAAATTAATTATGCGAAAAATAGTTTCTAAACGAAAAATAATCCTTCATAATATTTTTCACGATCAAAAAACAATTAAATATTAATAATGATTTTTAATTATTTTCAAAGTCTTCATAATTCAATATTATGCTTTTCCTAAAGAAGCAACACGATTAATATTATAAGCTCGTTGCTATTTTAGGTGAAGAGTTATAATTCGCTTTCTAAATATATGTACAATATGGATCATCTTACAAAAAATTTATTCTGGGAAATCGAGTTCTATTCGACGTTAATCTCTTTAACGTGCTCACTTTCAACTAGATAATACTTCCAATTCTAAAAATAGCAAAAATCAAATTTGTGCTCATTTGAAAGAAAGTGGTTAAAAATTTCTTACAAAAAGTTTGCAAATATGGTTTAAATATAGCAAGCATGTTTTCTAATATATATGGATTGACATATAATAATTTAACTTCAAACATATTCTTGAATACATTGGAAGTAATTATCTTATACTCCAATATAAAAATAAAATTATTCTATAGATGTTGGTAAACTTATTTATATATTTTTCTAATTTTAAAAAAATAGTTAGGGAACTACTTGACGGTTGAATTTTCCAGCGATGCCTCCACCGATGAGCATGAGATATGAGGAATCTAGTGCCGAATATATAGGTGAAGGACATGAATATAGGAAAAAAGCATTCTAAGAAAATCTATTTATCCAAAATTAACGTTAGCTATCGATTTCTTTTTTTTAGAAAGCAAAGAATAAATCAAAAAAAATCCGGAAGAAACTCTAGTTTTAGGTAAGGCTCCTGGATATCCCAACTCTTTGATTAGGAATCCCAATATTTTTATTATGTACTTTTTTTTGCATAGAATGCGAACATGCTTTAAATTAATGCTGTATCCAGCTTTTGAATAAAGATGCCTAAAAGTGCTTTATTACAACAGTTTTTTCTGATCAAGGCAGTACCTTTACTTTAATTATATAATCGGAGTTTCTATTTTCTTAAATCAAAATATATCAAAAGACACATTTTTTGTATTTACTGTGCACGTAATCGATAAAAATTTGTGTATTCTATGTTTTATGGTATGATCGAGTTTATGGCCACATAGGCGAAAATCTAGTTCTTTGTGGTTTCTTGTGATTGAAAATAATTATCCAATTAAACGAGGACTTCGGAAAAAATTAAAAATCATTATTAATGTTTAATCGATTTTTAATTATAAAAAAATATTATGAAGGATTATTTTTCTTTTAGAAACTATTTTTTGTATAATTAATTTAAAATAACTACGAAAAATGATACGGGATTATTTTTCGTTTAAAAACGATTTTTTATATAGTTAGTTTAAGATAATTGTGGGGACAATTTTATATTGTACCCCTAAACGAACAAATACTTTGAAAAATTAGGAAATCACCACTGGAGTAGAATTGCTTGGAAGCATTGGTCGTATTTCAAATTAAATTATACTTGTGTGGGTCTATGTTCGAAGTGATTGGGACTGGACAGACAGTAGAGACAACTCTTCCAAGCTTTCATACATTCTTTTTTAATGTGCTTGATTTGGCAGAATGCGTAATTTTCTGCAAAATCTGCTCCGTACCCTTTGTCTCCACCACAAAAAAACAGTGTTTATTGTTTCATTGATGCAGAGATTTTGCTATAAAATCTGTTCCGTTGCAAAAAAATATGCGGGGGATTCACTGAAATAAGTAGAAATTTAGGAGTATATATTATTCCAGTAAATTCCTTTAAATAGAAGCATTATGAAGGAGAAATTATCTTATTAAACGTAAGATGGTACTTAAAATATGCATTAAGCTATAGAAATTTAAAGGAAATGATGGCAGAAAGGGGAATAAAAGTCAACCATTAAGCAATCATAAGGGATATTTGACTTTTGTTTATTATCCATATATTTACATGCTTATTCTGAAATTTTTGCAACGGAACCTGGTAGAAGATTAAAGCAAAAAGTCATATCATCTAATTAAATTTAATCATGATATAACTTAATGCGTAAGTCCGAATTAAATTATGCATATAAATATACTCAAATTCGCTCTTTTGTCTTATTATAAATGCTCATCTTACAGCGAGTACTGATTTATTAGAATGTTGGACCACATTGTCGGAGATACTAGCATTCAGTAATCCTTTAACCCCGGTCATCCCGTGAGCGCCCACAATGATAAGGTCAAATCATTTTTTTCTGCAAATTCGATAATGCCTTCTGAAGGGCTTCCTCGAAGAATTAAAGATTCGACCTCAACGTTTGCAGCTTTTCCCACATTCTCAACATATGTGATTGCTTCTTTACCTTCTGTTGCGACCTTCTTAGCAAATGCCTTTCCCTAGTCCTCACTTGTGTCAAGAGTCATCGAAAAGAATGCCATTGCTATCATATGTAAAGCATACAGTTTTGCGCCGGTCATTTTAGCAATTTCAATTGCTGTATTTACAGCTTTTTCTGATGCTCCAGTACCATCGGTTGCAACCATTATCTTTTTGAAAATACAGTGTTCACACCTATTCCCCCTATTTTACATTATTTAACATTATAATATATTCCTCAATAAATATTTGCTGGTAGAAAAGCAAGCTTATAAGTAAATGAATATAATTGATTTTTAGTAAAAAATGTATCAGGAACGCTGGGCGAACATATCCTTTCGCTTGTGCGGGATGCACCAGCGCAAGTTTGATTCAGAATAAATATATTTAATTAAAATCTTAAATTAACTCCAAAAACCCCTGATTTAGTTTCAGCACTTCGCTAAAATCGGCTCTTTGCAATTTTGTGTGAGTTGAAAATAATTCTCTAGTTGAAGAGTTACCATACTAAAGAGAAATATCGTACTTGAGTTTGATTTTCAGCAATAACTTCTCTCAAAGAGTATAATATCTTGCAAGTATATTTAAGAAATGACTTTAAATTACCGCTCAAAACCGCGACTTAAATTATTTCAGAAAAAAACCGAAGATAATTCATATGCAATGACTGCAACTACAAAAGGACAGTTTCCGACATTCACAGTGGGTGTAATAGCGTTTGTGGTTGTGTTAATTGCAGACACATTATTGCTGTCAACGTTTGTAATATACGCATATTGCACTGTGCATGCGATACTTATAGCATAAAAATCAAACCTGTTGAGACTAAAGCTATCGAATACAATTTTTGTGTTCAATTTAATCGTTCATACTACAGTTTTTTTAATCTAGACTCTAGATTCTCCTTTAAAGCTATGGCGTTATTAAAACGTTCATTCTTTGCGGCATATAACAAGGTTAAATCAGTTTTGTTTGCTTTTTCGATAAGTGTTTGTACATACTCTTCTTTTTGTTCCAATTCTTTAAGATAGCGTATCTTGAACTCTTCCCATTTTTCAGGATCATGGGAAAACCATTTTCTAAGCTCGTCATCCGGAGCTATTTCCTTTAGCCAGGCGTCAACCGGACTTCATTTTTACGGAGTCCTCTGGGCCAGAGCTTATCCACAAGTACCATCCCCCATCTTGATCGGAGGATTGTTCGTAAATCCTTTTAAGTCGGATCAACTGCTTTCCTTCATACTCATTATAGTATGCTTGTTATATACGAATATTATTTACTCATGTTTTTATTCTAGTATATTTATGTGTCCATATATTTAAAAACAACCGTTTCTTGAGGCAGAACTGAGAATAAATAATCATTATATTTAGAATTCTTGTTTTACAGCAATTGCATGATCTTTTCGACTTTGATCTTGAATGTTCAATGGAGGATTCCTGGATATTTGACCGTAGTGTGGCCAAAATACATAATGGCATTGGTTAGGGATCTATGTAGGTGTTACTACACAGTAACGCAGGATAATATTAAATGATACTTTACATCCAAAAATTTTGGAAAGATTTTGGAGTAAAACTAATTTATATACTCTAATTTTCATTTCTCTCTGTCTTTCAACTGATCAAGGAGACTAGCCTTTCGCTTAGATTATATCTATGGCTTTCTTGTCCATTCTTGAAATTATATAGAGTCTGTATTTTTTTGGAAATGGGTGGGGTACAAAATTATTTAAAGCTTAATAATAATTATCCATTTAGGGAATCAGAACAGGAGAGATGGGCAAACCGAGCTAATGACAACAAGATGACGAAAATTGGGCAGAAGAATTTTTTTGGTGTCATTATTTCAAAACTGCCTGAAAATAAAAGTTTTGTATTAGAGTTCTATTAGTTAGTGGAACTCATGCGAATTTAGATAAAAAGGAAAGAATGTATGGGGTAAAATTTATGGATTGTACACTTCGAGTCGGAGGAGAAGCTGGGCAGGGGCTGGTAACTGTAGGAGGAGCTCTTTCAAAGGTCTTTTCCATAATAGGATATTATGTATTTACGCACCAGGATTACATGTCCAGGGTACGTGGTGGTCACAATTTTTACCAGATTCGCCTTTCCGACCATGAGATATTCGCCTCCAGAGAGATGGTCGATATTCTCTTGGCTCTTGACCTGAATACTATAGAAATTCACAGAAAAAGTGTGAGAGATGAGGGATTTATTCTCTATGATTCTGGAATTACCAAAAAGAAATTTGAAGAACCTGAGTTTATGGATATTCCTTTCAGAAAAATAGCTCTTGATGTCGGAAAGGAAAGCATTATGGTAAATACAGTAGCAACTGGAGCAGCACTTGGGATGCTTGGTATTGGGCTTGATGCCTTCAAGAATGTTCTAAGAAAAGCTTTCAAGGAAAAAGGGGGTGAAATAATCCAGAGCAATATAGCATGTGCAGAAGCTGGGTATAATTATGCTCATACAAACTGCACTAACTGCGGAGCTTTCGGAATCCATGAACCTGAGTACAAAAAGCTAATGCTCATTGACGGGGTTCATGCAATCGGAATAGGAGCTGTTATTTCTGGTTGTAAGTTTTATTCCGGTTACCCTATGACGCCTTCAACGGGAATTCTTGATTATATGGCCTCTAGAGCAGAAGAGTATAACTTAGTCGTTGAGCAGGCTGAAGATGAAATTGCGGCCATTAATATGGCTATAGGAGCCTCTTTTGCAGGTGTAAGGGCGATGACCGGAACTTCGGGTGGAGGATTTGCTCTGATGGTAGAAGGTCTTTCTCTGGCAGGAATGACCGAAACTCCTATTGTGATTGCAGAAATGCAGCGTCCTGGACCTGCAACCGGTTTGCCGACACGTACGGAGCAGGCAGACTTGCTTTTTATTCTTCATGCAGCACATGGAGAGTTTCCTAGAGTAATTTTTGAGCCCGGAAATCCAAAACAGGCTTTTTACTTAACCAATAAGGCTTTTGATCTTGCTGAAAAGTATCAGGTTCCCGTGTTCATCCAGTCGGACCAATATCTTGTGGATACTGAATGGACATATGAAACGTTCGACCTCGAGCATCTTATTTACAAAGATTACCGATTTAGACAAAAAGACCTTGAAGATGTTGAGGAGTATAAACGTTTTAAATATTCTGATACAGGAATCTCCCCCCTTGCGGTCCCCGGAGAAGCTGGAAGGCACCTGGTAGTAGCTGATAGTGATGAACATGACGAAGAAGGACATATTATAGAAGATAGTGAAACCCGTATTAAAATGGTTAAAAAAAGGCTGTTCAAGAAATTGTCCCTTATAAGGAAGGAAATGGAACCACCGTTTCTTTATGGAGACGCTTCTCCAAGTGTGGTGCTCATAGGGCACGGCTCTACTCATGGGGTATTAAAAGAGGTTGTTGATACTTATTTTAGGGATCAAAAGGTTGCGATGATGCATTTCAGCCAGATATATCCCCTCCCAGAGCGGGGTAAGTTTGATTATATCGAGCTTCTTAAGAACGCAGACCTTACCGTCAATATAGAAAATAATGCAAGCGGACAATTTGCAAAACTAATGCTAGCAGAAACAGGGTTTGAATTCTCCAACCAAATTTCAAAGTATGATGGGAGGCCTTTTACCATCGAAAACCTGAAGGAGGAATTGCATGCCTACTTCTGAAGATTACGAGGGACAGGTTCCGGCCTGGTGCCCAGGATGTGGAAATTTCAATATCCTTTCGACTATCAAGCAAGCACTAGCAGAACTTGGTATCGAGCCATGGGAAGTGCTTGTAGTTTCGGGAATAGGCCAGTCTGGAAAATTGCCCCACTATATTAGATGCCACACTTTTAATGGGTTACATGGCAGAACCCTGCCAGTAGCTACTGCTGCAAAACTTACCAATCACTTTTTGCAAGTAATTGCGGTTGCAGGAGATGGGGATTGTTATGGGGAAGGTGGGAATCATTTCCTTCACACAATTCGTCGCAACCCGAATATTTCTTTGTTCGTGCATAACAACCAGATTTATGGACTGACAAAAGGACAGGCATCTCCTACCACAGCCAAGGGGACCCGCACAAAAATACAGCCATATGGTGTCCCTGAAGAGCCATTGAACCCGCTTGCTCTGGCAATTTCCCAGGACTGCAGTTTTGTAGCCAGGGGTTTTTCAGGGGATCCGGATTACCTAAAAGATCTTATGAAGGCCGCTATAACACACAAAGGTTTTTCCCTCCTTGACATCCTTCAACCTTGTATTACCTTTAATAAGATAAATACTTTCAAGTGGTATCAAAACAGGGTATATAAATTGGAAGAAGGATATGATCCCAATAACCGCTTAAAGGCATTTGAAAGGTCTCTTGAATGGGGAGATAAGATTCCCAACGGCATTTTTTATCAAAATGCGCGCGAGACTCTCGAGGATGGAGTCCCAGCGATTCAGGAAAAGCCTCTTGTAAGGCAAAAATTTTCTATTGAGGATGTGAAGCACGAAATTGAAAAATTTTATTAAAATCAGCTATATAAAATTCTCGGTTGATAGCACAATATTCTAATTTGACAGAAGAGCCATTGGAAATAAAGAATATAAGTTGTAATTTTACTTCTAAAAAAGCGCATCTTATATGTCTGATTTTGTTCTATCAACAGATAACTTCACCAATCTTCCTTAGGTTTTAATAATTGTGATTTTTGATATATATTATATTTAAAAGATTCCGAACTTTATTCTTCTTCCTTTGAATTCTCTTTTTGAATCAATTTCTCAGTTTGTGTTCATTCTTCAAGCATGAGTTCTCCCTTCAAATATGAGGCCGCTTTTTCGGGAGGAACCGTATTGATATAAGTTCCTGTATTCAGCTCAAATCCTGCACTAATAGAAAGTCTAGGAAGAAGCCGAAGATTTAGGTGATATTTAGAATTTTTGAAAAGCTGGTAAAACATATAGTTAAAAGGAACATTTCCTAAGACTCTTCTGTAACTTCTGAGAGAATATCTTAAAGCGTCTCCAAGGGCAAAAAGGAGTTTATCATTGCAATCTCCGAGAAAACTCATATGTTTCCTAGGAAGAATCCATACTTCAAATGATCCCATCGAATAATAAGGAGCAAAGGCGATCCATTCACTATTTTCATAAATGAGTCTAGATGAAGCTTTTTCCTTAGCAAAGATTGCACAGTAAGGACAATTTTCTCTTTCTTTAATAGCCTTCATTTCCCTTTCAAGTGAAGGAGGGCAAAAAGGAAGGGCGATAAGCTGACTATGTGAATGATCTAGGGATGCACCTGCATCTTTCCCTGAATTTTTGAATAGAGAGATATAGCGTATTTTTTCCTGAGTTATATAATTACATGTGCGGTCTCTATAAACATTCATGAGTCCTGCGATCTCAAGGTCAGAAAAATCTTCTAGTCTTCTCCAATGCAAAGGTGATTCTATAATAACTTCATGAAAACCATATCCAGGTTCAGACTGCAAGCCAATTTCTTGATTTTCCAGAATATCAGGGACAGGAGAAAGGGTAGGATAGAGATTCGGAAAACATCGAAAATCCCAGTTAACTATTCTCTTTTCAGGAGTATCTACAAAAATTTTCCCATCTTTATATACTGCAGTAGCTAGGGGAGTATCTGCCTCAGCTCCTCCACAAAACGAACAACTTACAGTACTGGATTTCACTAAACTTTCAGCTATATCAGCAAAATCCGAAGGTCTTTTAGTTCTTTCTTCAGCAATTATGCAGTATTCAAAAAGAAAATAATGCTTTCTGATTTCTGACATAAGGTAAACCCCATTATTCTTAGTTGGTACTTTCCGATTTTTTCTTTCTCTCGATTGTTGGGGATCTTATAGGATAAATCCATTTTTATTTGTGGCCCTTTTTATCTGCTTCTCCAAATGTACACCTTAAAATTAACGATATAATTCTTTTCTATTCCTTCAAGTGTACAAACGTAGACTTTTATGAATTATTGCCTACTCTATGTGTAGATTTCTACGGATTAGGAATCTTTTTGATATTTTCTAATTTTTCTTCAATTTTGAACGAATTAATCACCGCAGAAGGAAAAAAAGCCTCAAAAATTCCTGTGCGAATTCTTGGTACTAGACTAAGATATTGGTATAAGGTTCATTAAAGTATTTAATAAGGAATCTACAATAACAATAACTTCGGGGTGTAATTTTAAATAAAGTGAGGTAAAATTATGTAAAATAATGAAAACATATTAATCCAACCGTATTTTTAGTATGTGCTTGTTGGATAGCACCGAATGGTGATTATCGGATTGAAGTGTTGGGCTAAATAAAGACTCAAACATGATATTGTAGTCTATGTTTTTCGGATAGGAAGATCTCAACTGATAAACTATTCTGTGTGGGCAAAAAACACGGTTTCTAAGCAGGAAGGTTCTGTTAGAATACAGTATGCATATGTAACTTGAAACGGATTAAATGACATAGCGTTTTATTGCTATTATGGAAAAATACTTAGAAATGATTAAAAAATCTGGTCGTGTTAAATCTTTAAGCAAGTGGTAAATAAATATAATGTTCTGATAGCTCTTAGTGAGTTGGTTCTGTAAATATTAATGCGTAATAAAATGTTGCTACATCTGTAATTCTAGTGTATTAAAAAAAATTTATATATGCATATATCAATAATTTCGTGTCTTACCGGAATCCCCTTCGGAGATCTTTCCCCTCGTTTCTTCGGTTGCTTTCTTCGTGATATTTTGGTGTGGATCATAAATCAAAAATAAATTTTTTGTATAGATGACTCATGATTAGTAATGATTTTCAATTCAAACTCAGTAGTGAAGAGCAAAGCAAAACGTTATTTAAAAATAAACTATAGAGGATTTCGATAAACTTCGGATTTTATTTCTAGCAGGGATTTCTCATATCTTTCCCTCAATTTCTCTCTTTAATTCCTCTTTTTGCCTCATCTCCTCGAGGTTTATCTGCTTTTGCATGTCCTGGATCTGAATGGATAAAAGTAGCATCCTGAATCATCCTGCTTTATCTGTAAACCCAGAGCATAAAGTTGGCTTTGCGACTTTCCCCATATTTTCTTTGAAATTTTCGCTAATTCTCTCCCTAAATAGCCATACAGTAGTACTGTAAGGTACGTATTCCAGAAATACAAGTAATTTCCTAAAAGAAATTCTATCTATACACTGTTTCTCAAGTTCAAAATCAGAGAGCTCCTGCCATTGTTGTAAAACAAGCATTTTGAACATCACAATGACATCAGTTTCAGGTCTCCCTTCTGAAACGGTTTTGCTAATATACATAGACTCAAGAATAATACGAAACGTTTTCCAATCAATTAAGGAATCAATTTCAGCAAGCTTATCTCCAACAGATTCAAGACGTTTATACTCTTCTTTAAGAGCAAAACAGAAGAGTTTCCATGAATATAGATAAGTTTTGACAAATTTAAAGCCAACCATGCTCAAGAGCATGGAGTTTATCGAAATTCTCTATAATCATTATCTAAAAATTCATTTTAAGATCAAAATTTAATTTTAATATAGAGTCGATATAGCAAAATGGATGGGTGTGAGCTCGTTAACTCGTGAACAAAAGTTTAAAGAATGAGCTAACAAGGCTTCAAGCTTTAATTTACTAGCAGTTCACTTACTTTATTTATGTTTGGATGCGTAAACAAGGCCTTTGACAACTCCAATTGAAACCATTGCTATCAGCAATGCAGTTAATAGAACCATAAGAAGGTTTTTCTCGTCAGCATATTTAAACATGAAGTGGAATAAAAAAGCACTTAAAATTGCTCCAACACCCACTAAGATTAATGTTTGGCTTCCTAAAATTTTTTCTGTATCCTTGCTCATCGCCCATTATCTCCAGAAAATAATTGCCAACAAATGGCGGAGGATTTCTATAAATTCTAATTTTTGGCTTTTTATTTATAAACGTATGTGTCAACACTTTGTTAAAATCGAAGGTTTAAATGAAATTTTCTAAGATTTAAAGTTTGCGAAAAGTCAGAAGCTTAATAAAAAAATCATGGATAGTTAGTTATATTTATGAGGTTGTTAGATATCCATAAACAAGATTGTTTATTCAACCTGCTTTCCAAGATGTACTCAAGAATTCCATTTATTTTCCCAATATGACAGTAGCTTAAAAATTAATCTAACTTTCAGTGAGGATAGCTGGTAAATGGGCTAAGAAATTATATATCTGTGTATATATACAAAATATCGAATTTGAGTATTTGTGGAATATACTACCATTTAAAAATTACATATTCAGAGAAATTCAAGACAAAGATCTACGTAGTATTCTCTTGCAATATTTTTTAGCCAATCAGGCACCAGACAATTCCTGTCAGCTATGATTTCATTCAGGTAGTATAGAGATTCTTCTGTTCTACACTCGCTGAGCCTTTTTATGGCAGTTCTCCTCCCCCATGAAGATCTTTCATCATCAAGAGCTTCAATGTAAAGCTGATATTCTTTACTATCATCCATAATATAATTGACATTACCAATCGGATATAATTGTTTTTGTTGGATGTCAGGAATTAACAGATTTTTTAACATTTTCTGGATCGTAAAAATTCATCATAATATTTTGCATTCTACAACTGAAACGAATCAAAACCCAGCAAAAATAAAAAGTTTTGAAATTAAATATGGCCGAAATAAATTATGTGGTAAAGTCCTTATGAAATTTCTTTCGTTCAATAAATATAGAAAAATAAAGATATACTTAAGTAATACTTTTAAAATATAAAGATAAGTTAAATCATACTTTCTAAAACTCGCAGATTTCTCACTTTAAAAGCATCTATTCAAATTCCAGTTTTTATTTCATTTAATAAATATAATTTAGTGTCGTGCTTAATATTATTTAGTTTACTTATCCATGAAACCAAGCTCTGAACTCTCAAATGGAATATACTTGGATGATGTAGACTCATGATAAGTTTTATGAAACGGCACTATTTATGCTTCCCACAAGCTCTGATTCAAACATGAATGACTATAAGGCGATTTTAGGGACACTCTTGAGTTAAGTAATAAAATTATTTATCAACATTAAGAAAACTCAATGACGGAGCCGAGAATTAGTCAGATAATATCGATCTATAAACGAAATCTGGAACAAGGTTAGTAATATAGTCCAAACTAATAAAAAAGTAAATGAAATCTCATTTGATGTTGAGAATAAAAGAAACCAATATTATTTTGATACAATTAGTAAAGGATGCTGTTGATACTGATATAGAGAAGCTAGGTAAGTGTTATAGTCATCAATCATCATTCATTTGTATATTGTAAGTGAGTCTGTGGCATTGTTTATAATAACTTTTAGTTACTTATTAATATAATTTAATTAATACATTTTTAGTATTTATTTTTATCAACAAGTCTTCACATCGAAAATAAAAATAGACCCTTTTAATAAAAACAAACTATTAATTTAAAATCAAAAAAATTACTATGTTAAATTCTTTGCAGTTAGCAAATATTAATTTGGATAGGAGGCATCCGTTTTTGGCAGTTTTCTCTATAACTTGGTAAATTATTTGAAAATATAGAATCAGATTTATTGAATTGGAAAAATACTCTTTTTTAATATTTTTCATATATGCTATTATACATGAACACTTAGGATTAAATATTGGCAAATAAATTATTTTATATAATTATTTCATTAATACAAATCATCCTAGGTTAGTTTCTAACACTCATTTTGAATCAAAAATGACTAAATGAGACAGAAGATAACAAATTTAAAGATTATAGCCACTCGATTAATTGATTCGATATCAAGAACTAGCAGTATGCAATGCCAAGAAGCCGATTGATAAATACTTTATATATAATCAAACATCTTCTGATTTTTTAGATTTATAAAATAAGGAGAATGGTGAAAATAAATGATAAGTAAACATAAGTTATATTTATTCTTGATTTCAACAACCATGATTTTAATTCTGACAAGTATAGCAGGTGCATTTCAAGATGCCTGTATTACAAACTACTGGAGCAACAATGTCTCTGTAATTAACACAACGAACAACATTGTCTATACCAATGTAGCTGTAGGAGATGGACCTCGGGGAGTTGCGGTCACACCTGAGGGATCAACTGTATATATGACTAACGGAGGCAGTGGCAATGTCTCTGTAATTAACACAACAAACAACACTGCTTATGCCAGCGTACCTGTAGGAAACTGGCCTTATGGAGTTGCAGTCACACATGATGGATCAACAGTATATGTGGCAAACTACAAAAGCAGCAATGTCACAGTAATATAACACATCTAACAATACTGCCTATGACACTGTAACCGTAGGAAATGGGCCCATTGCTTTCGGGCAGTTTATAGGTAATATTCTAGTGACTAATCCAAATATGATCATCACCAAGTCACCATCTTCAACAACTTATAATGATGATGGTAGTGTTTCCTACACATACACTGTAACTAACGTAGGAAATTTGGATTTAAACATTACCAGTGTTATCGATAACCTTATTGGTTCAATTCCTGGCTTTGTTGGCAAAGTTGTTGGAGCTGATGGTGGTTACATTAGCACAGTTCCATACAAAACTAACCAATCTCAATTTGACGTCGATTCTATTACAAATAACGTAACTGCAACCAGTTAGTTGTTAAACGGTAGCTTAGGTCCAACAAACCAGACTAGTGCAACAGTATATGCAGCAGGTCAGGAACGTAATATAACCATAATAAAGCTTCCATTTTCACCAACTTATAATGAAAATGGTACCGTTTACTACACTTACTATATAATTAACAGTGGAAATTTGGGTTTGAAAATTACTGACGTTACAGATGAAGTTGTTGGTTCATTAATCCCCTTTAAAAACATTATTCTTCCATCGAATAGTTACACTTACATGAATAATGTTCCCTATTTAACTAACCAGACACAATTTGATGCAGGTAAAATTACCAATACCGTAATAGTAACCAGTCAGTTGTTAAATGGTACCAAAGGACAATCAAACTCTACTAGTGCAACAGTATATGCAGCAGGTCAGAATCCAAATATAACCATAACAAAAGTATCATCTTCACCAACTTATAATGAAAATGGTATGTTTACTACACCTACACTGTAACTAACAGTGGAAATTTGGATTTGACAATTACCGGCGTTACTGATGACCACGTTGGTTCAATTACCAGGTTTATTGGCACTACTCTTGGAGCTAATGGTGGTACTGCTAGAATAACAGTTCCCTACGCGACTAACCGGACACAATTTGACGCTGGTTATATTACCAATAACATAACTGTAACCAGTGTTTTGTTAAATGGTAGTGCAGGGCCAACAAACCTGACTAATGCAAAAGTATATGCATCCAGTCATATTCCTACAATTTTCTGGAGTAATCCTTCTAACATAACCTATGGAACAGCATTAAGTAGTACCCAGCTAAATGCAACTGCTTCAGTAAATGGGACATTTAACTATGATCCACCATCAGGAACTGTATTAAGTATAGGTACACATACCTTGAGTATTATTTTCACACCAACTGATACTGCAAACTATACTACAGCAACAAAAAATGTTTCAACCAATGTGACTCCTGCTACATTGCCTATAGCACAATTTACTGCAAATACAACTACGGGTAATGCTCCACTAACTGTACAGTTCACTGATACAAGCACAGGATCACCAACTTCATGGAACTGGTCATTTGGAGATGGAACTTATGCTACGCAACAGAACCCAGTGCATACTTACTCGACAGCTGGAAACTATCAAGTTAGAATGACAGCAATCAATAGTGCTGGTCAATCAAAATCAAAACCTACTAAGATAACGGTAGATTCTGCCACTGCAACACCACCCGATCAGGGTGCAGGTCTGACAATAATAAAATCAGCATCTCCAATGAGTTACGACGCTATAGGACAAACTATCACATACACTTACACTGTAAAAAATATAGGAAATGTGGATCTCACAGGTCTTCAGATTATAGACGACAAGTTTGGCTCAATCAAGCTTTCAGCAACTAGTCTTGCCCCAAATGCTCAAACTACAGGAACAGCTACCTACATAACAACACAGCATGATCTTGATGCTGGTTATGTGACCAATTTAGCTACTGCAACGGGTTTATTCAACGGTAAGAAAATTACTTCAAACAACGACGTGGGGTCGTTCTCTATGAACATGAACATCATCAAGAACATCCAACCAATGAAAGAGATTTTGGACCTAACTATGGGGGTGCTTTTTCGCCACCGATGATGTCTGGCATTCCTGTGTATGGCAGTCTGATGTATGGCAGTCCTATAGATGGAAGTGGGCCTCCGTACACAACAGAAGCACCACGGTTGGACTTGATTGGTTCCAAAACGAAGGCTTCTTTGGAGAAACATAAACAAAAAAACCATTCAAAACACCACAAAATAGAAAAAAATCACTCAAAACACCATAAAGTTAGGAATATACGCCATCCTTAGGAATTGTACTCAATGCAGGTATGCATACATTGACTATTGCTTTCACGCCAACTGATACTAAAAACTGTACTACAGCGTCAAAAATTGCTGCGATCAATGTTCTGAAGGCCACTCCTGCAATATCTGGAGTAATCCTGCTAACATGTGTCAAGGAATGCCATTAACTATGATCAGTTAGATGCAAGTGCTTTAAATGCAGCTGGAGTCGCAGTACCAGGAATTTTCTATAATCCAGACGTACGCACTGTATTGAATGCAGGTCAGCAACTGCCATTGTCTATGTATTTCGAACCTGCTGATGCCTTAAATTATGCTAACGCGTCAAAGACTGTTTATATTAACGTGAACCAGTGCCCAGAAAAGCATGGATTCGACCGCGAGTCGGAGTATAGTACATTTCTTCCATTAAATTGGGGGTAAAAATCCTAATAAAATCTAAAAAGTAAGGAGTCCAGCACCTCCTTTTTCTAATCTTTTACATTCATAAGTTCGCAAAGTTCCCCGTTATTCCTGTTTCACACGTTGAAAGAGTCAAAAGTTCAGGCTGTGCACCAATTTTCATTATTTCCCTTGCTGTAAGAATGCTATCCTCCAGCACAATACCAGAATCAAGAGGATCAGATGGATTGAAGCCTGCGCAAGTGCTCATATGATAATTCACCTTTCTATCAACAATTTCACAAATGACTTTACGATGCTCCATTAGTTTTAAGGTCTATTTTAGTTAATATATGAACACTCTTGTTTAAAATGGCATGTACGGACAGTGCACATCCACTTATCAGCAGGGGTATAAAGCATGTGGTAACAAATTACAAAACTTACGTAAATAACGATTTTAGACATTTACATTTATCGACTCCGTAGAAAACCTATCTAAATCAGCTACATTGGACTGAAAATAAATAAGTAAAAATATATTGGGTCATACAGTTCAAAATAATGGAAATCCGATATTTCATATGAAAAAAATTGTGGTGCCCAATTGCATAGATGCAATTTTTTGCATGCCTCAGTTCCTTTTAATGGTACGATGGTAGCTTAAAATAAATTCGCATGTGAATTTTTTTATCTTCGAAAAAGAAAAATAAACATCTATTAAAAATTTATACACAAATTATTGGTTAAAACAAAAAAATACCAGGGTAAAATGATGGGAAAATGATTATAACTCCCAGTCCCTTCAATTTGAGAAATTATCCATTTCGCACCATTTGAATTCCCCTTCCCAAACCTTTACCTTCAGAGGAAAACCGAACCGTTCCAGAAGGTTTGAGTGAATTCTCTGGCAGACATATTCAGAACTAGGGAACTCTATTAATTCGTTTAATAAAATATGATCATACTCCTGAAGAGTTTCTTTTAAGCCACTTTTCAGGTCGTAAAAATCAATTATCATCCCATTTTCCTGTATTTCACCCTCTATTAAGACCTCTATTTTATAAGTGTGGCCATGCACTTTGCCACATTTTCCATGTCCTGGAAGGTAATGGGCACTGTCTATGTAGTCAATGATTCCCAATCTCATTTTTGTCATCCTATATACTCCATTTCAGTCAAGCAGCTTTTCTATTATGTTATTCCCTCTCAAATTCTTCCCTCATTAAGAAATTTTTTGTTATTTTTTGGGTTTTGACTTGATTGCAGTAAATTGCTAGTTTAATTAAAGGTAACTTTTGGCCATCCCACAGGATTTAAAAGTATCTTTATTAATAATATCGGCTATAAGCATCCCCACATCCTGTGGGTCTGAGGGATGATTCGTGTGTCTGTAAGTTCAAGCAAGTTTTTCTGCAGTTCCAGAATTTTTTGTACTGAAGCTTTAGTAAACTGCTGAGTTGTTGCCACGTTGCCAATTGGGGTTTCGGGCTGGAGAATTAAACAAGATACATACGTTGCTATAGCCTCTGCGGCCATGATCACGGTTTCGAATTTAGTGTTTCTGCTTACAACTATTTTGCAAAAACAGTCTCTTGAATTAGTTTTTTTCAGGTGCATGAAGCATTCGATTGAATTTTTAACATGGACTTCCCAGTTATCTGGGTTACTATTCTGAATGGTTTCAGGAAGTTTGAAATCCCCGGCAACATAAGTGACCTTTTCACTAATTTTTCTGGCCTGTTTAGGTAGGGTCATATTGGATTCCAAGTAAAGGGGTAATGACAAATTTAGTTTTTCTATGAAATCTGCATTCAAGAGAGGTTCTCCTCCTGTAAGGGACACTGAATGAATCTTTTTGAAAGGCTGCAGCATAGTTTCCAGTTTTTCGATACTTACAGGGTTATGAATTTTTTCAAAGTTTCCACTTCCTTCTATCTTCTCGTAATCGCAGGTCTCTATATTTGCAAAATTTGTATCACAATAGTTACAATTGAGGTTGCAACCTGAAAAGCGGACGAAAGCCTGCCTTGCGCCTACATATGGGCCTTCGCCCTGTACAGAGCAGAAGACCTCCTTTATAGGAGCAAATTTATAGTCTGAAGTGGACACCTATACAACTCCCATGTTGCTAAATTTCCTAAGATTCTTTTCAATATACTCCAACTCACAGATTTGAACTCATCCTACCGCTGATATGAAGTTTTAAATTTTTTTATCGCCTCTTATGCGGTCTTCTGTCATATTTTTCATAGATGTCTTGAAAAAAGTTAATTTCTTAATGAATCTTCTGGGAAACTGCATAGGTGCTGGCTGACAGATACTACTAGTTCTTTCCTAAAATGAAACTGTCATCTCCATAGTATGCAGTTTGTACTCCAATCCAAACAAGCTTTATAAAAGGGCGATAAAAATGCGCTGCTGCGCACAACCAGCTTCAGATAGATGGAGTCAAATTGTTCGATGATAAAACTTACCCATATATTCATTGACTCTTTGTTCATCCGTCTTCAAGGTCAATCATATATTCTATTTTTATGTTATATGCATCTCTGCATACTACAACAAAGTTTTTTAAACTCTAAGAATATTGTAGCTTAGTGAATGGAGATCTAGTCAAATTTGCTAGGCAAGAAAATTTACTTCATATGCTTTTTTGTAGTTTCTGATGTAATGCGTTTTGTTTCAATTTTTCTTCCATTTTATATTCCCAGCTTTTCCTAAAAGAATTCTTTGTACATATATTTTAAAATGCATATGCTGAGCATCCAGCTTTCATAGTCTCCGTAGGGAAATTCCCTTCCAAAATAGCAACTCTAGCCGTGCTTAAGGGAGATTTTTACTTCCAGAATATTTTTGACTATTATGTTATTTCAAGTTTTATTAGGGGGTTGTACAGTTACTTATTCTGTTTGGGCAGTAAAAGATATATCTACTGCTTGCGCATGGACCAGGATTTGCAAGTGAAAGTTTCGGCCTAATATTCCTTAAAACAATTATATTGTCATCAAATTAGCTGCTTTCGGTAAAAGCTCACGCGATATTGAGCATCAGACATTTCTGGTAGGGAATTAAAAGGACTTTACTGAAGCTCCTGTGATGTATTTAGAGATCACTTAATCAAATTTTCTAAATATAACTAAGGAAGTTCAGCACTCCTAATTGATCTGAGTGATCGCCTTATTTATGAAAGCCGTTGCGACTTGATGATATATGCTCGATTTCGGATAGCCACATCTTTTTGAAAATATTCAATTTCCCTTTTCCTGTCAATCTATTTTTTATCAAAAGTTATTCCTATATCAACGTCGCAACTTTGAATCGCAATTCCAAGTGCTGCAAATGAATCAAGCTCGTTAGTCGAGAGGTTATAGTTTTCATTTTTGAATAAAGATTTGAATTCACTATTTTGAGTTATTTATCCTCCATAAATTTCTTTACATCCATTATTCCAGGATCCCTTGGATATTCTTAAGAGATTATCCTGATAATACCTAACCCATATTTAAAAGTAGCTGTTTTCTGGGCTTTTGTAAAGGAGTCTGGAATTATAGACAATTTCGATAATTTTTACTAATGAAAACTCTTACTGATCTTGTTCTTAAGAAGACCCCAAAAGTCTCCGGTAAGTTGGGAACAAACTTGCTGAATTGATTCTTTATTTGATTGGAATTTTTTTACGTATCATTTTTGGGTCCATATATTTCAAAAAAATGGATCCCAAAGTAGATCTGAAACGGAAATAGTAATTATGTTTGAGATGTTTGTTTTGTAGCAAACGTGGGGTCTTTCATACTTTGAAAGTGAACAAAAAATTTATTGATCGAATTTCTTTCAGGGAATTACTTGGTTTTCTCGAATACATCGTAGACAGTAACACATTTTTGTAATTCAGAAAGAAATTATTTATAACTGAAAAGAAGAAAAATGTGGAGGCATTTTAAAGCCAACTTTATTTCCGTGATTTGAAAATATAAAAGGGAATGTTTCAGGAATCTACTTTTATCCATTCGGATTCGCATGCTAAATCAGATAAACCTCGAAAAAAAAGCAAAAACAAGAATTTTCAGAGACGGTGCTTGGACAAAAAAGGTAGAAAGCAACACTTTGGATATAAGCTTCATAGCATAATAGACACGGATTATGGATTGATCAGAAGATCCAAAACAACAACGTCATTACGTCATGATTTATAGGTAGATTTATTAGAAAAAAATGAAATGGTTTAGAGATTCAGATATATCTTGGAGCAAAACCAAAAGGTTATGATGCAACAATGAAAAAAAACAGTAAAAAATCAGTATTTAAGGAGTAATATATTAGAAACAGGACGATTAGCTCAAAAATAACTATGGGGATGAATTTCTGCAATAACTAAATAATATTCAAAGTAGGATAAGTTCTTGACACTAGTGTTTACAGAGTGAATCTGAAGATGTTGTGTACAGCTTTTTGTTATAATCTCGATCATTTGATGACATTGAAAATAAAAGAAGTATTATTAGGTATAGGTGAACTATCTTTAAATTCGAAGAATGATGAGCCAGATAAAGAATAGAGTCAAACACATAAATTAATGAGAACGATTTGGACAATGTTCTCTCGAAGAAAAAAAATTGGAGTAGGCTAAAATCCTCTATTTTGTATCTATACTTAGGTACTAATACTTTGTGATAGGTTGTCTGACAATTGCCACGGCTAAAGCTGTTAAATCCCACTTTTTTGTATAACATTTTTGTAAGATGTGGGTGGCATAACTATGACTATGGTGCCAAAAACATATCCATTTTACAAAGAACCGATTATATAGAGGACAAAAATAGATCCAAAAAGTGAGGGTTCACTTTACCCGCTGATAAAGAATGAGGTATTCTTGATCTTTCTAATTCCCGACACAATAAGTCGTCAAAGTTCTTTGAAACATTATAGACAAAGCAAAAATCGAAAAGCCCTTTAAATCACTTTACAAGCGCTTTTGCCGATCTTCTGATGAAGCGTCTCTTGTGACCTGAAGAAGTGAAGCGCTGCGCAGGCCCTGGATGCGCTTTTAGTGCCTGTGATTTCTGGACCTTAATTACTTTTCCTTTTCTACCTTTTACCTTTACCCAATTGATACTACCGGTTTTGCCCATTATCATTCCTCTTTAGCTTTCAATCTTAATTTTCTATGAATTTATTAATATTTTATCACGTACCGCATTTCCTAGAGTCATCAATTTGTCGATAAACGCTGTCTGTTGCCTTGGATATTTCTTCTTAGACAGTTTTCAACAAATAAATATTTCTTGATTTTGCAGCTTTAAATTGATGATTTCCAATGATATCTGGAATATTCAAAATATTTTAAAATATGGAAGTTTGAAATTATAAATATAATTAAGCCTTGGGTTTATCATAAAGAGAAATGCTAGTAATTAAATGTTACGGACATTGGCTGAAAATAGGGTATAAACTGTGAAAAATGAGAAATGAATACAATGTAAAATCCAATTATTAAAATAGTGTAACCTGAGAACTGAGGAATTTTATTCTAAAAAGATCAATTAGCAAAAAAATGATATCGTTTCGCCCAAACTTCTAGGCTCAATAGAGGAACTTGTGGAAGTAAAGGATTTCCATGAATCTGAGTCTGTTATTATTATCAAATAATTGGGGTTCGTGTGTTAACTCTATGCACTGTGATGCACTAAAGAGTTTAATTATCAGTTTTTCTGCTCGATGCAGATCTAACTATTATTAAAAAGATGTATCCTAAAGCTGTATCCCGATCCCTTATTATGGGGTTTGTGATCAGAAAGGGAGAATTTGTGTCGCAGTATATAGTCTGAAAAACAAAACCTGATGTTCTGATATTTTCCTTTATAAAAATCGATGTAAAATATATTAGAGTGACACTTCTACTCGCAAAATTGATACTCACATGCTTAACAAGGAAACTGGTGAATCAGACAAAGTTAATTTGCGCCAGATAAACGATTTAAGTGGGTATAGAAACTATCATTCCAACTTGAGTACCCTTACTGTAAAGCGATTTGCCAAGAGACCCGGGGTTACGAAGAAGCTTACCTTATACAGATGATTAATTTTTAAGGAGCTATGCAAAATTATTTTGGAATGAATTACTTGAAACATGTTCCGAGAATAATATGATCACAAATTCGGGAATTTCTCATAAATAATTTCGAACTTGAAGTCTTCGTATATTCTGGAAGTGAATTTTTGAAACACAATCCAAGATCAATTAATAACTTAAATGGCCAAATAAGTGTAAAGTAAAAGTAATTAATACTCATGTAAAAATTTTACTAGTTAATGACGGCAAAAAAAAAATAAGAAATAATTTCATTTTCTGTTCCCTTTAACCTTCCATTTAAGAAGTACCCCATTCTCGATCTTTTCCATGGATAGTAGTTCAAGTTCTAAAACTTTAGCTTCAGAGAATCCCTCTCCGTCAGTAAAAGTTGGGGAAGTAGCTCCTCCGATAATAAGATTTCCTACAAAGGTATATATTTCATCAACAAGGCCTGCAGAAAGCATGCCCCAGTTAAGGGTTGAACCTCCCTCTACCATAAGAATATTTATTCCCATTTTCTTCAATTTTCCTACAAGCTCTGAAAGATCAACTTTATTAGTCTCCGTTTTAATAACAAGCGCCATTTTCTCCAGTTTTTCTACATTTTCTGCAGGAGCCGCATTTGAAACTGCAATTATTCTTATTCCATCCCCTTTTTTGAAAATATCTGCATTCACAGGGGTTCTTGCGGAACTATCCACAATAATTCTTGCTGGATTTTCACTTTTCCCAGCTGCTTTCCTGGCAGCTTTCCTTTCTGGAGATTTCACAGTAAGGCTTGGATCATCTGAAAGGATAGTTCCTATCCCTACCATCACTGCATCTGCCTGAGATCTTAGATCATCCATTCGTTCAAAATCAAGCTTTCCAGAGATCCGAATCTGTTTCCTTTCCTTTGTTGAGAGTTTACCGTCAGCTGAGATAGCAGAATTGATAAAAATGAAAGGCCTGTCCATTTTCAGGCTCCTGAAATAGATCTCTTTTGGAGGAATTTTCGTTCGAAAAAAAGACGCATCTTATTAACATTTATTGAGTAAGCTCCATAGTTCATTTAATTTTTTTGTTTGCTCCGTATTAAGAGGTTAATTGCTGATTTGCGAGCGGATCTTAACCTGAATTATTCCATTTCGACCAAAGGCTTCAGAAGATCATGATCTCTCAAAAGCCCCTGAAGTTTGCGGTTAGAGTTAATGATTGGAACCTGGTCAATCCTATTCCGCTTCATCTTCCTTGCACAATCGCTGACAGATGCAATATAAGTGGCTGTGATCGGTTCACTGATCATAATATCACTTGCGATCATGTTAGGGACTTTGATCCTTGAAACACTATAGTAGATGCTCATGGTATCACGCATCGATTCCCAGGTCCAAGCATCATCGTCCAATCCTGCAGACATATCTGACATCTCTACACTGTCCTCAATTATGCTGGCAGAAATTACGTCACGATCCGAGATTATTCCTACGAGTTCCAGATTCGCATCAAGCACAGGGACAGCCTTGACTCCTGCAAGCTCCATTATCCTGGCAACAACAGGCAAAGGTGTTTCATTATAAATAGCAACTACTTCTTTTTCTACGTAATCCTTGATGGGAATATCGATATTCATATCTGCAATTGTTGCCACAACATCTGCAACAGTAACAAGTCCTACGAGTTTTCCCTCATCTACGACCGGGAGCCTCCTTATGCGGTGTTCTAAAAGAAGACGTGCTGCAGTCTGCAGGGCTGACCCAGGGGATATGGTTATAGGATTCCTTGTCATAAGAAGGGCTAGCTGTTCTTCTTCAGGGTTTTGTAGAAGATTCGTCCTGGTCACGATTCCTACAACTTTGGAGTCTTTAATTACCGGAACCCCTGATATATGTTTGTTCTTAAGAACTTTAAGAATTTCGTCCCTTGAGCCTGGTAGGGTTGCACTTGCTACATCCCTGACCATAATATCTTCAATGAAGATGTTTTTTGGCATGCGATTTACACCTTTGTATCCTCTGAATCCGGATTTACTTTTTATGTCCCTTTCTCAAAAGATTTCTCATTTGATAGAAAGAATCATCACTGTTCTTCACCCCGGACTACTAGAACCGGGATTTTTGAGCTTCTCATTACTTTTTCTGCAACACTCCCCATTAAAAACCTATCGAGTCCGGTTTTTCCGAGGGTACCGACTACTATAATGTCAGCGTTATTATTTTCTGCGAAATTGATAATTTCACTGCTAGGATGTCCTTCCAAGATAACATCTCTTACATTTACTCCTGATGCCTCTCCAAGTTCTCTTACTTCGGATACCGCCTTCTCTCCTTCTTTTCTTAGGACCTCATACATTTCTTCCCACCCGCCATCCATCGGTATCGAGGAAAAAGAAGATGTATCCACCACGTAGAGAGTGTGAACCGTGGCTCCGCTAAGTTTTGCAATTCCAATACCGTAAGAAATAGCTTTCTTGCTATTTTCGGATCCGTCTGTTGCAATCACTATATTCCGGTAAAACTCGCTCTTCATGTCTTTGTTCTCCATTTGCTTACGAATGAAGTACCGATAGTATATCATCGGGTCTTGCCCGCCTTACAATTCCACTTATAGGGTTTTTTATCCCTGTAAGATTATTGGAACTTCCATTCAGGATCATTAAATTAGCTTTATTTCCCTTTTCTATCGAACCTAGTGGAATCCTGCTCAGTTATAAAAGAACCATTAAGTGTGCAAATTTTAAATACTTGTCTATCCTCAATTGAAAAAACCTTGGACATAAATTCCATTTCAGCAAACATATTTACTGAATTTAGCATTACATTATCTGTTCCTGCAGCTACTTTGAGTCCAGCCTCCAGCATTTCTGCAATAGGTGCCATGCCAGCTCCTGTGACAAAATTTGATCTTGGACATACTACTACCGGAATTTTCGCATCAGCCACATATTCAATATCTTTTTTTGTGGCAGTAGTTAGATGAATTAGGAGATCAGGCTCAAGTGATAGTGCTTTTTCTATATCGCTCCGATTCTTTTCTCCTGCATGAATTGCAAAGAACTTTTTCAGATCTCGTGTGTAGGTTGCGATCTCCTCCAATATTACAAGATCAAGATCATTTGCCCCGCTCATTCCAATTCCGTTGGAATGTAGAAGAACTCTTTTTACTTCGTCAAGTATCACTATGAGGGGTAATTCAGGCTTTTCAGGTCTACCGAGTATCATGGAATGAATTTCAAGCCCTTCAAGAGCTTTATTTAGGGCTTCAACTCCTAAAATTCCCCCTTCTCTAAAATCTGCAAAGGCATAGGTACCTGTTTCGATCATATCAAATAGAGACTTTCTCATACTTTCTATAAGGATTTTATACGGCGTTTCTCTGAGAATTTCATGCTTTATTCCATCTGGATATTTTACGAGAGAATCGAGATCTTTCTGAATCCGAAAGCCAGAAATTTTCCCTAAAGGAGGATCTTTGAGTACCGAATCTCCAAGGTGAGTGTGGGCATTGACAAAACAGGGAGCTATTATATTGGAAGAACACGTGTGTTCCTCTCCAATTTCTGTAATTATTCCGTTATTTATGCAGATATAACCCTCAATAGTTTCCAGTTCGGGACCTGCAATGATTGTTCCGGAAATAATCTTTTCATTACTGTACATATATAATAACCTCTGTTATTTCTCAAAACATATGTGCTCATTTTGTAGAAGACTAAATATATACATATTGTGTAACTTTTCAGCATGGGGAAAACAATATTATTAGTCACCTTTACTGAGATTCAATAAGCAAACTTTGGTGGGGTTAATTTATTTGACTGTTAGCTATTGATGATGATTTTATTTTACCTATCAGTCTATAATAAAAAATATCTATTGCGTCAAAATAGAGGCCAACAATCTGGAAGCTCAAAAATCATTTTGGGTAGGCTAAATGGTTACAACACAATATGAAGCGTCATTTTTTTATGATGAACTAATTTTTATGGATTTTGGATTGTTCGAGTATTTCCCGTTATATATTTAAAACTTTTTAATGGAATTTTTGATAAATACTATGTGTTATTATTGGTCCTTTTAAGGCTGTTTTTGAATTTTATCAGGTCATATTTATTTCCTTCAGAGCTTAATCACTTGAGGATAAAGATTCAAGCACAAGTAAGTTTTTCATAAATATTATACTCATAGATAGTTGAAAATTTTAATAGCACTGATTTTTAGTTCAGCTGTATAACATTAGTTCCGATTTAATGTAGTCACAATAACTATTACTTATTCTTTTCAAATTTTTCTTCAATAGTTCACACGAAAAAACTTCATCCAAACCTGATTGCTCTGGATGCCCTTATATGGTAGTTCCAGTCTCCTGGGATAATTCTCTTGCTTGGTCAATGATTCCATGTGTGAGGTTTCACTCAATTCTTCAGACTAAAATACCTAAAAGAAGCTTTTCTTGGAGCAACACTTTAGGAAGGTGTGTTGATGGCTGTAGAACTACTTCTCCCATTTGATATTACAACTTGGTTTTAAGTACAAGAGGATTTCGATAAACCTCTGATTTCAACAAATTGCTTATATACCCTTTATAAACTATCTACTAAAAAGTGGGGTTTATCGAAATCGTCGCAAGTTTATCGAGTTTTTACGCTCCCTGCTTTATTTGATTTAAAAAATCTGTAGGAATTAAATTTTTCTTCTATATCTATAATATTTGTAGCTCATTTTTTGTCTCCTTGAAGCCAAGTTTCTACCCAACTCCAGAGTTTACCCTAAAAATGCACATACATTTTATCTTCCTTTACTTCAAAATTTACTAATGGGCTATATATCATGAAATCAGGACATAACTCAAAACTCAGTTTTCATGTGAGGTTAACTAAACTGTTTCATCGATTCTTGAAACTGAAGATCCCTTAGAAGACAAAGGTTCCTTGGGATTCACTTATCTATGTCATTTAAAGGCAGTTAAATCAGGAGAAGCATGAATATTTTCGAGTCTCTGTGACTCTTCTTTATGAACTCTGGAGATATGTGCTTGCGCCTTATCTTTCCAATCTAAAAGAAGACAAAATGCTTTTTTATTACAACACAAAGTATATATCATATGGTGCGTTTTCTAGTGATGTTTTTACCGAAGAACCTACGCTTTTGCAGGAATTCCTGAAAAGCCACGCAGCAATTTTTTTGTGGCGGATTTAAATCTCCCGATCGATTTGTTGGTCCGTTATAGTCGGTAAAGATATAACTTCAGCCCAGAAAATTTTCCTTCTGGGCATCGATCAATTGATATCAGGAGAACTATTATGGCAAAAATGCATACCAAAAGAAAAGGTAAATCCTCTTCCACCAAACCCAAAAGAACAGAACCGCCTGAGTGGTCCAAGGTCAGCTCAGATGAAGTTATTTCAATAATACTTGATCTCTGGAAACAGGGTAGTCTCTACATCCGAAATAGGGATGATTTTAAGAGATCGTCACGGGGTCCCTGATGCCAAGCTTATCACAAGCAAGAAGATAACAACCATCCTTAGGGAAAACAACGTTGCTTCGAATATCCCGGAAGACCTTACCAACTTGATCGTAAAAGCACTCAAGCTGAGGAAGCATATTTCTGTCAACAAGAAAGACGTCCACAACAAACGTTCCCTCAATTTGACAGAATCAAAGATACGAAGGCTTGTTAAATATTACCAGCAGGAAAAGGTACTACCAAGAGACTGGTTCTATAAACCTGAAACCGCAGAGATGATGATTACACGATAACACTATAACTATTTTAGATTATGTAGTCGGTTTTGCTTCTCGCCAAACCGCTCTTCATACTATTTTTGAAGATATATTATTTTTATTGTTTTACCAAGTGATTTTTCCTATATTATTTTGGAATAATTTCGCCTCAAATTTTTTATAATTTCTCCATACTCTCACAACCTACAAAAAACTAAATATTATTCTAAGTATTGATTCTACTGGCAATAGAGTTCTAAAAGATATTTTCTGGTGACCCTAGGTATTCAAGTTTCAAGGTAATGTGGAGCTTTCTGTCGTATCATTGAATGAATTCTTCAAAGATTTCAAACTTGCCTCTGTAAAACTATGGTATACATTGAATCATTTCTCAATTTTTCAGTTTATCTGAGGATTTTTTAACCATGCAAGTATTGGCTTATTTGCTTCTGTGATCCATTATTAGTTTCTTTAATGGCATATATTCCAGTATTGTCTGAAGAGTTCGACCATCACTTAGATCGTATTTTGCGTGTTGCAATCATAGTCAACTTACAAATTAATTACATTTTTAAAAACCAATTATAGTTGGAAACGTAATTATAGAGAATTTCGATAAATCACTACGTTTCTTCATATGTTCATAAAGGGTATAATACAACTAGTGAAAACCAAAGGCTAATAGAAATTCTCTTTAATTTATCATGTTAACTTATTCTTTCAAAAAATAAATATTCAGAATTTGAGAATATTTTAGCTACATTAGATGCATTCATGTATATACTAACTAAATATATTTTATTATAATTTTATCCAGCTAATGCTTTAGTAGTGTTCTCCTAATCATTAATTTTCTGGTATACAACTTTTTATTTATAGGGGATAGCTTCAAATTATTTATATAGTTGTATTACATAATAACAATGGGGCTTTCAGTACAAGGACAGAGGTGTGTTATTCACAATTGATGAACATCTTATGAAAGAAAAGGGGATACAATACATGGAACAGATAAAGAATTGTATAATTGATTATTTGAAGGCTAACTCTTTTATGGACAAGGATACCAAATTTGGAGATAATGATTCTCTTACTCAGAGCGGAATTATAGATTCAATTGGTCTGCTTGAACTCGTGGACTACATCAGTGAGAAATATTCGATTGAAATTCCTGAAGACATGCTAACGCCGGAAAACTTTGACTCATTGCAGGGAATTACTAATATGATACTCAAGCTGGCGAAGTGAAAAAAATGCGAATTGATGCGTATATCACAGAATACGCCAGAATAACTCCTCAAAATATTGCTCTTGAAGAAGGCAAAAATTCAGTTTCCTATGGCTGTCTTGATGAGGATATAAATATTCTCGCTTCGTCTCTGATGGATTTTGAACATTGCAGATTTGCAATACTGGCAGAGTCTGGTATACAATATATAAAAATACTTATGGCTGTATACAGGTCAGCCAACATTGCAATCCCTCTTCCGATCGAATTCCCAAAATTCAGTCTTGAATTGATCCTTGATGCTGACAATGTCAATAATATAATTGCAACAGATACACAGTATTTTAGATTTGGAGAGAGTTTTTTTGAACGCTTTGGAACCGTGATCATTGTTGACAATGATAATTCTTTAAATATTCTCCGTAGGAAGGCCGAATCAGAAACAAATAAACCGAAACTTCGACTGGTCCTTTACACCTCAGGCACAACAGGTACTCCAAAAGGAGTCATGTTGAGTGACAAAAACCTGGTAGCAAATGCAAAATCAATAATAGAAGTGCTTGGAATAACTCCAAAAGATAAAGCAGCACTTGTTATATCCATGCACCATGCTTTTGGGAATTCCATAATAGATTCCCACATTATGGCTGGCGGATCAATCAGAATTGGAAGCATGAATTTTATGGATTCGGTTTTCAATCTGGTTGAGTCAGAAGTATCCATATTCTATGGAGTGCCCAGCACATATCGTATACTTCTCAAGTATCCAGATAGATTCAAAAAAGCTTTTGCTAATGTCAGAATTGCTGCATCTGCTGGTGGCGGCATGGATCGAAAGATTATAACTGATATATGGGGACTAACTCCTAATATCGATATTTTGCCAATGTATGGCCAGACGGAAGCTACAGCACGGCTTGCCTACCTTCCAGCAGAAGATGTGAATAAATTCATTGACACTATAGGAAAAGCAATTCCAGGGGTTGAGCTGGATGTCTTTGATTCTGAGTACAGATCAGTAGAACCAAATATAACAGGTGAATTGGTTGCTAGGGGGGACAATATCCTGTTAGGTTACCTAGATGATGAAATCTCCACTAAGGAGAGGATCATAGATGGGTGGCTGCATACAGGAGACCTTGCACAAAAATTGCCTAATGGGTATATTAAACTGCTGGGTCGTAAGGACGATATCATTAAAATTGGCGATCATCGTGTGAACCCAAGAGAAATTGAAAGGCATATAGAGGAGAATAACAAGGTTTCCAAAGTTTTTGTTGTGCCTGTATCCCATGAACTTTTGGGAACTGCGATCAGCCTCATGGTCATACCTACGAAGGGGACAGAAATCAATACATCTATTTACATTCTGCCGGAAGAGCCTGCCAGGTTACCTGTGCCCAAGAGAAATATTACTCATAGATAATCTCCCATTAAGCGAGAACGGAAAAATATCCAATCGATCCATTATAGAGGAATACAAACATGTCAAAGCTAGTATGTAAAAAATGTGTTCTGGATTCGGATATCCCAGGTATAGATATTAATAAGGAAACTGGTCTCTGCCATTTTTGTGAGACTTACACTCCTCTTTTATCACAGGAAAAGAGTGAATATCTGAGTAAAATTGATGAGCTGTTTAAAAATTGCAGCGGAAAGGGTAATTATAGCGTTATTTATGCACTTTCCGGTGGGAAGGATTCTTCATACACGCTTTACAAGCTCAAAAAAGAATATCCTTTCCTGAATGTTTTGGCTGTTCAGTTCGATAATGGATTTATTTCTGAAAATGCAATAAAAAATGCCAAAAAGATGTGCAAGGTCACAGGCTGCGATTATTTTCAGCTGACAATAGAGAAGGATATACTTTACGATACATTTCGAAAAGCGGCCGAATCTTACGATGCATTTCCTAAATTCGCTAAATACCGAGCCAGTGATATCTGCAATATCTGTATCACTATCATCAAACAGAAACTTATAGAACAGGCCATCATTCAGAAGGCACCTTTTATTGTATTTGCTTTCACAGCTGGACAATCTCCTAATCCTATAATTAACTTATCACTTAACTTCATACAATGGTCCAGGAATCTATTTGAAAAGCAGCTTCAAAAAATAGGCGTTGATGATAAAGATGAATTATTCCTCATAAAAAGTGAGATTATTGAGAATATGGGGGAGAATGTTCTAAGTATTCTGCATCCATTGTGTCTATGGGAATATAGTGAGGATAAAGTACTGAGGACATTGTTGGAAATTGGTTGGGAGCTACCGGATATTAAAGACAGTAATTCAACCAATTGTACATTGAACTCCTTTGCCTGCTATAACCATCTAGAGAAATATGGGTTCCATCCTTATGCCTTTGATACAGCAGGACTTGTCAGAAGTGGGGAAATGTCTAGGGAAGAAGGATTTGAAAAAATTAACCAGGAGCTATCTAAACAATTGATAGAAGAAGCTGCAAATAAGCTTAAGATTAAAAACAAATAATTTTAAAAAATTATTAACTACGATTTAATCCATAATTATGATATATTTTATTAATATAAATAAAATGGCTATTAGAGGGATGATATTATGCAAGCAGTTGAAGAATTGAATGTGCAGATAATGGAAGAACTGAGCAGAGACATTGAAAATCTAGCTTCAAATATTAGAGGTTTTATTAGAAGTCAGATAGTGAGTTTTAAGAAAAAAGGAGTGCTTTTAGGAGTTTCAGGTGGAATTGATTCAGCTGTTAGCTCTTACACTTTGTGTACAGGAGCTTGGGAGTGAAAACGTGTATGGGCTTCTCCTTCCTGAAAAAGAATCTGCTCCTTCCAGTAAAATTTTGGGCGCAGAAATCTGCGAAAGCCTGGGTGTGTCGTATGAGGATGTTCCTATATCTCCAATCCTGGAGTCCCTTGATATTTATGAGAAAAAGGAACAGATCATTAAGAGAACCTGCCCAGAATACGATGCAAGAATTCATAAAACATCTCTAATACTGCCTGATTTCCTTAACCAGGGGCTTTTGAATGTCCCTTATATCCGATTGATAAAGGATGGTAAGACGGTTGCAAAATACAGGCTAAAGGCAAGTGACTATCTGGAACTGATCGGACTGCAGGGTGTCAAGCAGCGGTCTAGAATGGTAATTCAGTACATGTATGCTGAAAAGATGAACTATCGTTGTTTGTGGGACAACCAACAAGACTGAACTTGTCCTTGGTCAGTTCGTAAAATATGGAGATGGAGGTGTAGACCTCGAGCCTCTTGCTGATTGTTATAAGACTCAGATATATGCCCTTGGGAAATTTTTGGATGTCAATGAAGAGATTATGAAACGCCCTCCCAGTGCTGATACATGGAGTCATTATACGACTGATGAGGAGTTCTACTGGCGTATGCCCATGCACGTTATTGATCAGTTGCTATATTCCCAAGAACAGCATTTACCTTTGGAGATAATTGAAAAGAACACAGGATTATCCAGAGATCAGATAGAAAAGGCTCAAAGACACCTTAATAAAATAAAAATACACTGAATATATAAGGGCTAGCCCCCCTATTTACTATCTGAGCAAATGAAATTTAGACCAAATAAATTATCGGAGGCAAAGATGTAATAGCAACAATCAAGAAATTTTGCTACTTTGCCTGAAGCAGAAAACCAAGCATTTAGAGGATTTCGATTAAACCTCTGATTTCTATAGGTCATTTATATACCATTTTATAAGTATATGACGAAATATTAGGGTTTATCGAAATCCTCTATTAATTATATCTGACATATCTATGAATACAAAGGTTTCTATTGTCCGTTGCATTGATTATTCGAACGCAAAGGAAGCGATCAAAGAGTCGCTAAATCTGATAGGTGGTCTTGAGAAGATCATAGCTCCCGGAAACCGCGTATTGCTCAAACCCAATGTACTTGGTATAAGGCCTCCAGAGGATGCAGTCACAACTCATCCAGCAATAGTATCTGCAATGTGTGAACTGGTTTCAGAGGTGGGAGGTGTTCCACTTATAGGAGATGGGTCCGGAATTGTAAGCTCCGGATCTACTACCACTTCGCAGGCATTTAAGGTAACTGGAATTGAAGATGTGGCTTCCAGGTTCGGGGTAGAGTTGATCAATTTTGAGACATACGGTTATGTTGAGGTTGATAGTCCAGATCCCAGACAATTGCCACATTTATACATATCAAAAGCGATACTCGAGGCAGATGTAATAATTTCGCTTCCAAAGCTCAAGACCCATGAGCTCACGCTGTATACAGGAGCAGTAAAAAATTTCTTTGGTATCCTACCTCAAAAAAATAGGAAGCAGGCCCACTTTCTGGAAGATCGTGATCATTTTGGAGAGGTAGTCGCTGACATTTACTCTATTGTCAAGCCTCATCTTGCAGTCATGGATGGTGTAGTCGGGATGGAGGGGAATGGTCCATCGAATGGTACGCCTATCTTTGTAGGTGTAATCATGGCAAGTTATGACTGTGTAGCCCTGGATATTGTGGCCTCTGAGCTAATAGGGATTGACCCTCTAAAAGTTCCCACAAACAGAGCTGCAATCTCAAGGGGATTTGGGACGGAGTGTCTGGAGATTGTTGGAATACCTTTGGCCGAAGTAAAAGTTAGGTTCAAAAGACCAGAAGGTGGTGTTACTGCCATGATACCATCTTTTCTGATGAGGATCCTTCGAAGGCAGTTAACTGTAAAGCCCTTTATCAACACCTCAAGTTGTACACTTTGCAAAACATGCATTTTGAATTGCTCGGCAAATGCCATTGAAGAAGTAGGCAGGTCTCTCAAAATAAATGAAAGAAAATGTATTCAGTGTTATTGTTGCCGCGAACTTTGCCCCAAAGATGCGGTAGGAATAAAGAAATCACTACTTCTAAAGCTGGTTACAAGAAATAAAAACTAACAAAAAATTTATCCCAAAATTAAGTCCTCTTCAGTGCTGTTAATCAAAAATTAATTATAAAAAATATAATTATTTGTCAAAAGTAATGTAGAGTGAAAGATTTAATTGAAAAATGGGGTCACTAATATGAGTACCTTAATATCTAATAGAGATAAAGTAACCTATCGCGAAATTGCTGATCATTACAACAGCAATAAACTACTATTTGGAATAAAGTATTTCAAAAACTGGATTTTGGAACTACTTGCCTCAAATGTTCCTGTTCCTTCATGGAGAGCAAAACTGCATAGGATGAGGGGTGTAAATGTTGGGAAGAACGTATACATCGGTTATAACGTAGTTTTTGACAGGTTACACCCTGAATTGATTACAGTAGGGGATTATGCTGAAATCGGTGATAGGTGCATATTATCTGCACATTCAAGGGGCAGCTTAACCACAAGACAGGCATATCCAAGAAGTATGGCTCCAATCATAATCGGTCGCGGGGTTTCTGTTAATCCAGGGTGTATAATTACTCAGGGAGTCAAAATTGGAGAAAATTCAATAATAGGAATAGGGTCTGTAGTTAGCCGTGATATTTCTCCAAATAGTCTAGCTCTGGGCTACCCGGCAAAAGTTATTAAAAAACTTGATTGTGTAGGGGAGCTTCAAACCTAATTCTTCATATTTTTTTAATTATTTGTCGGATCTGTATTTGAATGCGATACCAAGTTGGGTTCCGTTGCAAAAAATCTTTTCTAAGGATACAATAGAATGAAAGAAAACCAAAGACAGTAATATGCTATCTAATTCCTTTAAATAAAAGCATTATGAAGGAGAAATTATCCTATTGAATGTAAGATGGTACTTAAAATACCCATTGAGCTAAAGAAATTTAAATGAAATGATGATAGAAAGAGAAATTCAAATTGATCACAGTACTATAAATGAGATGGATACATCAATATTCCCCTGAAATAGAAAAGAAGATAAGAAGACATTTAAGACCAACAAATGATTCGTGGAGAGTTGATGAAACCTATATCAAAGTAAAAGGTAAATGAAAATATCTTTACAGAGCAGTTGACTCAAATGGTGATACAATCAATTTCATGTTAACTGCAAAACGAAACTAAAAGCAGTGAAGAAATTCTTCAAGAAAGCTTTGAGCTCTAATCAGAATCAAATTCCAAGAGCAATAACCTTTGATAAGAATCAAGTTTATCCTATTGTCATACACGAACTGAAAAATGATAAAATACTACCTAAAAACGTAGGCATTAGACAAATCAAGTATTTGAATAAAATTATAAAACAAGATCATAGATCTATAAAGCGAATCGTTAATCCAATGTTAGGATTTCAGTCTTTTCGCTCTGCAAGTAAGATTTTAAAAGGAATTGAAGCTATGAATATGGTTAAAAAAGGACAAATCAAGAATCCAAACTACTCTGGTCTTAATGAAGCTAAATATACCAATCAATTATTTGGAATAGTTCTGTAATATTGATACATTTTCCTTGAATCTTTTGACTTTTATTTATTATTCATATATTTACGTGCTTATTCTGCGATTTTTGCAACGGAACCCTATCGATGACGGTGCTTTATATGAATTAGTTTCAAATGTTCCAGGAACTCAATAAGCTTTATGAGCTCCATACGTTCTATGAGTCGTAGACCAGCTATGATTCTAATTTTAGATGGAACTTAGGTAATTGATAAATTTTATTACAAGAAATATATAATGAAATTTTAAAAACGAAAACTTTTCCAATAAAAATATTAGCTCTGAATTCTGTTTTTTTGTGATAGAGTAAAGTGATACAGAGTGAATTAAATTTTAAAAATTTTAAGATATATATAATAAGCACACAGTTGACTTTAAAGCTTGGATCTATTTTGGCACGATAATCTATTCCATAGTATGTGCTCTTATTTTAAAAAATTTTATTGAGAGTCGTTTTGTAGTACATGTACCCCGGTTGTAAAGTTTTCTGTGGGTCCAAAGCGACGAAAACAACGAATAGTCGGCTTTTCGAACTCCTCTTTATACCCTGCATGACTAACTTGCTCGTTATATAGATTGCTCTCTGTCAGCTCCACTGCGATTTCCCTGACATACTCCTTATCCTTGTAGTCCATTTGAAAAATGATATCTGTTAGCCCCTCAACAATTGTCTTTCTTTCTTCACACTCTTCATAATAATCACTCTTTTTTAGATCAGGGTTATGTAACAGATAAAATACCAGCTTTAGTAAGATCATCCTTATGTTCAAATACACTGATCATGAATAAGTGACATTCCATCTGATAATATTGTTTTGTTCAATCTATGTCTTTTTTGACCGACTGTGATCTTGTTTGTATCGGGTGGGTATATAACATCCTTGCTGACAACCTGATTAGTCTTCAAAGAGTATTCATACGTGAGAACCTGACCATCATCATATACTTCGAATATTCGAGCACCTCTGAATGTATCACCATTTGAATTCAGGCAGCCGTCTTAACAGTTAAAAATTGATGTGTTATAAAATGATGTGTTATTAATTGATGGGTTAATTTGGAGACAGCTGTTAATACCTTGATTATGTCCATTGATAACTGCTACAACATTTGGATGCGAATTTATGATGTCAATATATTTCTTATTTTTTACAGCATGATACCCATCTTCGAATGGTTGGATTACCTGCGATACGTGAGTAAGCACGAAAACTCTTTTGTTAGCATATGTATTTAGAGCCCACTTCAGATAATCTGGATTTGCGATTTATAAGTTGTCACTGATGTTTAGGAACACAAACGTAAAATTGCCATTGGTTATCAATGAGTCTGTTGAATAATTTAACACACTATAAAATATAAAATTGTTTAACCCTTCCCAGTTCCCTATCACATAGTAATATGGATTCAACAATTTACTGAAATAATTGTCTTGCAGCTTAATCATAAATAAAATGGCGTCAATTCTATCTTTAGGTTCAAATATATCACCATTGAAAAATGTGTAATTTAGCCCTGATGAGTTGTGCTCATTATTTGACCACTAATTAAATTATTTAAATCTTCTTCCCATGAAGTTTCCCGTGGTTCCTCCGAATTATGCAGGTCGCTACCTACCGCAAATCTCATGACGATGTGATTATTTTGTGCTGCTGTTCTGTTGTAGAATATAGTATAATTATAAAAATAACCCATAGTAAATATAGATATTTCAATTCCATTCCCCCATCTCTGAGTTTTACTGAATGCAGTGTTGAAATTAGCAACAAGTACTGTGAACGTTGATACTTTTTAATGAGCTTTATTATCCGGATTATATATTGTGCCATTCCCTGACATTCCTATAAAATATCTAATTAGCGGTATTTACTGATGCATAATCTAATTTTACAATATTCTATAAAATAAAATAAATTTGTGTAAATAATTATTATAAGTTGGAACGGATCTTTTTATAACGGAACCGTTCATAATGCTACAAGTAAATTAGTAATTATATAGTTTTGTCATGCTTTATCTGTTCTTTGTATTTTGCAAAATGATCCTTAAAAATGATCATGGACTTCCCGATGTTTTAACCCAACCAAAACCTGCAAAGTATTTTTGGAAAATATCCGCCCTTAAAGCAAATATTCCATCATTTGTCGCCATCGGAATAGATAACCAAGTTCCATTGGGGTCATTATAATAAGGCTCATTCCAAGCGACCCACGTAATATTAGCTGTGTTTAGAGTAGCTTCATAGGTTCCCCATGGATTTCGTAAAACAATATAATTCTGATTATTAGCAGACGCCCAGCCCAAAATCGAATATGAATGGTTAGCTACTAAATGTGCACTGTTGTAATTTACATCAGGGGAAGGGGCTGTGCCATAAGTCCATGCGACCATCGGATTAAACGTTTTAGAACCAGTACTGTTTTCACGAACTGTTTTCCATATATCATCGGCTGAAAGAGATGAGTTGGTTCTGTAATTGGGGGGTAAATTCGTGAGTGTAGCTAATGCTCTAACTGGGTCACCAAAAGCAATTTTCGTAATATCTGGTTCATCACTCGCATCTTTAGTAGACCACTTAGCAAATGCCTTTTCATACAAAGCTGGCCAAAGTTCCCCATTTTCGCTAGAACGAGCATAGATGAACAAATTGGAGGACATAGGTAGTAATGAAGTAATTTCGACTTTTTTACAAACTCCTCCATCATAAAAGTCAAACTCATAATAGACTTTACCCCCAATATAGGCGGACTTATCAGCAATCACGTAAGTGTCAGCCCATGCTAATGATGAAAGCGCTGCAATAAAGTAGCAGTCCGCTACTGCTCCTTGAATGGGGTCGGTAACCTCTGCACCATTTACAAAAAATTCACCTGCAGTATTCACCCATGTCATGTTATCCATAGCTTCAACATGTTCTTTAAGGGCACCTATTCCAGTGGATACGTCAACTGGGTACGAAACGCTATTAGTTTTAGGGTCATATTTCATACCTGCATACAGTGGTGAGCCGTGTTTGGGGTCAAACATTTTTTCATAAGGCATTTTTAATGCTTGCTCTAATAGTTTATGTGGGTTTGCTATCCTTTCCCAATTGATTTTTTTCTTCAAAACCACTTCTGTCAAAGCATAGGGGTTAATAACGCCAATGTTAATATTAGATGTTTCAGCCATTTAATTCCTCCAAATCTTTTTAATTTACTATAATTAGGGAATGTTATGTTTTGTAAATTTAAATCAACCGACTTTAATCTCAGTTTCAACATTAGTTGAATATCCATCCAACATTCTCGGCACGATATCTTCTGGGTTCAGTTCAGTTTCTGGTACTTTCTTTCTTACAAATACAATTATTACTTCGCTTCCATTCTTTTCTCCGATACCTACTCCAGTCACATTAGGAAGTAACTTCAAAAAACTTTCATATTTTCTCATAATTGTTTCAATAGTCAGATATTTAACCCCTCCTTTAATTAGTTTAAGAGTTTTACTGTTGATGGATCAAAAAGTAATTCCATCAAAATTATTTTAGGTGAATCTTTCATTATTTCCTAAATTATTTTAAATAAATTGTACAAAAAATGATTTCTGAATAAAATTTATTTTGTCATGATTCAACTATACAAAAAATAGTTTCTGAATGAAATTCACTTTGTCATAAAATTCAACTAAACAAAAAAATAGTTTCTGAATGAAATTCACTTTGTCATAAAATTCAACTAAACAAAAAAAATAGTTTCCGAATGAAATTAATTTTGTCATAAAATTTAACTTTACAAAAAAATAGTTTCTAACAAAAAATTGTTCCACGGTCTCTGATTTGAAACTAGATAATCAATGTCTTGATTCCAGTATCAACAATACGGTATAGTAAATACCCTATTGAAAATTTATAATTCTAACAATTAATCAATTTGCTAGTGTTTTGCGATAGCCTAATTGCCTTTATGAGAAAAAATTCATTTGGAACATTTCATCCTGCTCCGCACACAGATACATACGATTTTTGGTTCCGTTGCAAAAAATTCAAAATAATCATATTAATCTATGAATAATAAATAAAAGTCAAAAGATTCAAGGAAAATGTATCAATATTACAGAACTATTCCAAATAATTGATTGGTATATTTAGCTTCATTAAGACCAGAGTAGTTTGGATTCTTGATTTGTCCTTTTTTAACCATATTCATAGCTTCAATTCCTTTTAAAATCTTACTTGCAGAGCGAAAAGACTGAAATCCTAACATTGGATTAACGATTCGCTTTATAGATCTATGATCTTGTTCTATAATTTTATTCAAATACTTGATTTGTCTGATGCCTACGTTTTTAGGTAGTATTTTATCATTTTTCAGTTCGTGTATGACAATAGGATAAACTTGATTCTTATCAAAGGTTATTGCTCTTGGAATTTGATTCTGATTAGAGCTCAAAGCTTTCTTGAAGAATTTCTTCACTGCTTTTAGTTTCGTTTTGCAGTTAACATGAAATTGATTGTATCACCATTTGAGTCAACTGCTCTGTAAAGATATTTTCATTTACCTTTTACTTTGATATAGGTTTCATCAACTCTCCACGAATCATTTGTTGGTCTTAAATGTCTTCTTATCTTCTTTTCTATTTCAGGGGAATATTGATGTATCCATCTCATTTATAGTACTGTGATCAATTTGAATTTCTCTTTCTATCATCATTTCATTTAAATTTCTTTAGCTCAATGGGTATTTTAAGTACCATCTTACATTCAATAGGATAATTTCTCCTTCATAATGCTTTTATTTAAAGGAATTAGATAGCATATTACTGTCTTTGGTTTTCTTTCATTCTATTGTATCCTTAGAAAAGATTTTTTGCAACGGAACCTAATTTATATGTATTAAAAAAAATCAAAGAGCATTTTAATGATATATAATACAATGACACATTCAAAAATATGTAGTACAAAGGTACCGAAAACGACTTTGTAAATGATGCAAAAAAGAGAAGAGAAATCTTCAACTGCTTATTGGACTCTACTTTAATAATTGCGACAAAGGATACTAAACTAACAACTTATCCTGGATAAATACCCCAAAACTTATAAATCCTAAGTAACCTATTAATCGACAAAATCATTATCACTTGAATTTTTGTTTCAGTTTTCACTAAATTTATCAATCTAAAAGAATCAAACGACCTAAAAGGACTTACTTCTGTTTTCATATTAAGTAGAATTTCCAGAAAAATATTGTAAGACGAAACAGAAACAAACTTAAATAACTGGAATAAAAACAAAGAAAAATATTAAGAGGAAGCTAGTATGGGAAATATAAGACAGACGAACATAAAAAGAATCGCATTTAGACTGATTGAAAATTACGGAGATGTTCTTACAAAGGATTTCGAAACCAACAAGACTCTTGTGACAAAGTATACAACCATTGAAAGTAAGATCATAAGAAATAGGGTTGCAGGTTATGTTACAAGAAAAGTAGCACGCATGAAAATATACTGAACAGAAATTTATTTTGGACACAGGAGGATTTCTGACATGTTTGAAGGGACAATGTCTGCTCTGATCACTCCTTTTAAAAAGAACGATAGGATTGACAGGGAAGGCTTACAGAGGAATATTACATTTGTTGAAGAGAGAGGAGTTGCAGGGATTGTACCTTGTGGTACGACCGGAGAGTCTGCGACACTTTCTGCACTCGAGCACGAAGAAGTGATCGACATCGCAGTGGAATGTTCAAATGTTCCTGTAATTGCAGGAACGGGCTCGAATAACACAGGAGAAGCTCTCCAGTTTACAAAACATGCTGAAGATGCGGGTGTTGATGCGGCACTTTTGATTTCTCCCTACTACAACAAACCAAACTCTGCAGGGTTGCTGGTACATTTTAAGAAAATTGCAGAAGCAGTGGATATTCCTATAATCCTGTATAATGTTCCCTCTAGGACAGGGCAAGATGTGCCAGTAGAAGTAATTGCCGAACTTGCAAAGATCGAAAATATTGTTGGGATTAAGGAAGCCAGTGGAAACGTCGTCAAAGTTTCTCAGATCCTGGAATATACTGCAGATGAAAATTTCGTTATTCTATCAGGTGACGATGGTTTGACTCTCCCAATTCTTTCTATAGGAGGCAGAGGAGTAATCTCTGTTGCTGCAAATATAATTCCTGACAGGATGTCCACAATGGTTAATGCAGCTCTCGCTGGAGACTACGAAACTGCAAGGAAAATTCATTTTGAGATTGCTCCGCTGATTCGTGCTCTTTTTCTGGAAACAAATCCTGTTCCTGTCAAAAAGGCTGCCGAACTTGTAGGACTTGCAAGCGGGCATTTGAGGCTCCCACTCGCACCCCTTAGCGAGAAAAATATCATAAAGCTTGTGGATGAACTTCGAAAATTGGAGATTATGGAATGATCAACGCAGCATTACTCGGAGCTTGTGGGAGAATGGGCTCCTTAATTGTAGAAACGATTACCCACTTTCCAGATATTAAGCTCGTTGCTGCCTTTGATATAAGCAACATTGGAAAGGATGTAGGGGGATTCACTCGTGTGGGTAATCTGGGAATCAAGATATCGGACGTAAGAGATCTTGAAACTGTTTTGAAAAAAAACCATGTTGATGTCCTTATTGACTTTACGGCCGCAATGGCGACTACAATAAACGCTCCAATAGCTGCCAGATGCGGAGTAAACCTTATAATAGGAACTACAGGCCTGACCACGGAACAGCGAGCAGTTATTGACAAAGCTATCAAGGAAAATCAGGTACGTGCGATTATTTCCCCCAATTATTCCATAGGTGTTAATGTTTTTTTTAAGATAATTAGGGAAGCCGCAAAGTATCTTGCAGATTACGATATCGAGATTATAGAAACTCATCATAACCAGAAAAAAGATGCTCCAAGCGGGACCGCACTTCGGGTGGCCGACGTTGTCAGTGAGGCTATTGGTGGAAAGGAGTATATCTATGGAAGGGAAGGAATATCTCCTCGAGGCAAGGAAATAGGCATTCATGCTGTCCGAGCTGGAGATATTACAGGAGATCACACTGTCCTTTTTGCAGGTAACTCAGAAAGGATCGAAATTCGACACATTGCTCACTCCCCTCAGATTTTTGCCAAAGGCGCGGTTCGTGCAGCAGAATGGATATGTGAACAAAAACCTGGGATTTATTCTATGGATGATGTACTTTGTTTGTAAAAATAGTTTGTATATAATTGAATAGGGCACAAATATGGCTCTTTACATGGATTCTTAAATTTTTTTTGGCCCTTATCAATTTTTAAGGTCTAAATCAATTTTTTTTGTTTTTTTAGAATTTTTTAATCTCTTCTGGGCCTGCTAGAATTTAAGTCAGTGTAGCAAACTTTTGGGGTAAATTGTCATTAATTACAAGCCATTGATTATGTTTTTCCAATTTGTTGTGCTTTAATCGTTAAATGTTTAGGGGATCTAAAAAGCAGATCAAATAAACCCTACTTTTATTGGGGTAGTTCTTGTTACTACTTCAGTTTTTAATCCAGTAATCGATACTTTGTTGTGATGTATATAATTGTAATTTTTTCGACTACTGCTCACCAGAACAATTGAAAAATATGCACATAGTACTGCTAATTTGCGACAGGATATTCCATCAAAAATAACTTCACTTTGTTCATTGACTGCATGTTTTTCTATATTGGGTAAAATAATCCTATAATAATGTTATAGAGCTTTCTTTTTAAAGCTCTTTTATCGGCATAAAACACGGCTTTAGATATATGATTTAGTGATATAAAAAATAAAATAAGGTAAAAATAAATGAAGTTTAAAAAGACAATGACTATTTTGTAGTAGCCTTCGTTGTAGCTTCATTGACTGCTATAGCAGTAAGTACAAACTAAGCTATAGCGACGGTAAAAGTAGCTCCAGTAACAGTGGACAAAGGTGTAGGATCCATACTGGAGGCAGATTCTACGTTTTACCACATTATTTCATATCTGTTTTCCAATTTCTGATACACTAACCAAATATAACATAATAGTAATTAATTTATACTTAATTGGCATCAAAATAAACTAAATATATTTCTGTATCCTTAAAAAATATGCATCTGAATAATATGGAAAGTGTAAAGAAATTATAAAAATAAAGACAATAGGTGTAAGCGCATGAACGAGGTTACTTAAAAAATATGCATCTGATTAATATGGAAAGTATAAAGAAATTATAAAAATAAAGACAATAGGTGTAAGTGCATGAACGAGGTTAGCAGGAGGAGGATAATCCTAAAAAATGTGAAAATCTAGAAATGAAGGAGATAAAAGATATATGGAGAAAACTTTCCGAAATGCACGGTTATATCAAAAAAGTGATGGAATATTCTAACAGGCTGCATTTTGAAACTGCTCTTGAAAGTTCAAGGCATGAACATTAACAAGCTCTTCTAAATTACTTTTTTGAAGATATAGGGACTGGACTTGAACGAAACATGATGAAAAGATGTCCAGAAAAGGAAAATTGCACTCCCGCGTTTACAACCGTTCTACAGCATACTGCAGGGCTTATCAAATATAACAAGGTAGAAGAAACCCTTATTTCGGATAACAAAAACAAGCTGGATGAACTTAGATGCGGAGCTCCTTATCGAAAATGTGAGCAGTACTTTTCCGAAGTTTCGAATCTCTTCACAAAACAAATCAACTTTATACGTTCTCTGAAGATTTATGAAACTAATCAGGAACAGAAGTCAGATATTTCATCCCTAGAAACTTGCGTGGTTATAAGCGAAATTCTTGAGCCGATCTCAAATAAACAACGTCTGGAAATTCTAAAATCAATCGCCTTCGAACAGAAAAGTTTCTCTACTCTTTCCAAACTTACGGGCCTTATAGCAGGAAATTTATTTTTTCATCTCCAAAAACTCATGAACTGCGAGCTGATTCTGCAGCAACATGATAGAGGAGATTATATGATTACTGAGAAAGGATTCAAAATTCTGCAGGGTTTGAATGAGATGTATTCTTCACTCCAATGTTCCCCACAACAGATATACCACTCTGATTTATTTGGGGAATCGAAAAAGGAAGAATTAACCGACGAATCGAAAATAGTAGAACTGACTGAAGCTCTAAAAGAAATGGCTATGAACCTTGGGGCCTTCAAAGTAGGCATTGCAACGACCAAAAACCTTATAGGTGGCCCTCCTTAGGCAGACTTGACCTATGTGCTGCCAGAAGCAAAATCTGCTGTCTGTTCCGCCCTACCTTTTGATTAGAACCTTATAGATCCTTATTTCAGAAAAATGGATATCGAATCCCTTGAAACTAATAAGGTACTAACTACTACCCTTGCTGATGGAATAGCCATTGAGATGGCAAATTTCTTGCAGCAGACTGGATATAAAGCCGTTCCTCAAATTGCAAATTTGTTTACCGGAGGGGTACAAAAAATTGGCTGCTGGAGATGCGTCCTCCGATTTCCCACAGGTATTTGGCAGTACGCTCTGGGATAGGGTATTTTGGATATTCAGGGAATGTTATTACAAGAGAATACGGATCTGCTATTGTATTGGTCTCAGTAGTTACGGATGCAGAACTTGTCCCAACAGACTCCATGGCAGAAGAAGAAAATTATTGTGACGAATGTAAGCTTTGCCTTTCAGTATGTTCTTCTGGATACGTGGACCCCGTTGAGAAAGTCACTGTAACCCTTGGTGGAAAGGAGTTTAGTTATGGAAAACGAAGAAACAATAGTCGCTGTTTACTTGTATGTATGGGACTTACAGGTCTGAGCGCCTCTGGAAATTGGTCCACCTGGTCTCCTGGGCGCTTTAACATCCCCGAAAAAGATGAAGATTGCATTTCTGCAATACCTTCTGTTACACAAGCGTACCTTGAAAGGCTACAGTTCAAAGGTGGATTTTTTGTGCCCATTATGTCAGGGTCCAAGAGGGAATATCCCTGTTCTAACTGTCATTTAGTTTGTCACCCTGACAAAAAAGTTCGAACAGCAAGATACAAGATGCTAATAGAAAGCGGAGTGGTTATACAGGAACCTAACGGAACTCGTAGAGTCGTATCTCCGGAAGAAGCAAAAGAGTACCTCAATCCATGCCTCCTGAAAGGAGAAAACTGTACGAACCTATTCCACCGGGAAAACCGATCTAAAAACGGGGGAAATTATTTCACGTAAAACTAAATTCGGATTATCCTTTCAAAAAGAAAATCCTAATTTTTAAGATTAAATCCTCTTAAACATATTTTGTTGCCTAATTTAAGACAATTTTGAATCCTGAAAATTTCTATGCTAATGCATACATTGGATTTTTATAAACTGATTAACAGCATTCTTTGTAATGCTTAACTTTGTTTCAAATCAAATAATTTTAATTGTTATTCTTTGAATTTCAAATCGTATAATTGATTTTATTCCCATCAAAATTAAATCAAATTGACTCAGATATGAAATTTTTTAACTATGGGTGAAAAGGTTGAAATTCCGTTTTTAAGGATAATCTTGGATATTCAAGTCTGATTGAAGAGTTGCTTGGAGAATTTGCAGACTTGCATATTAACGAAAAAATGTTGAAACCCTAAAGAAGGTTTGAGCCTTGTTTCTGCTCACTCATGAGTTTCATTGTTTATTAATGGTTGGTGTTCTTATCAACTGTTATTACTCTCGGCATTTGATTGTGATTTGAACTCAATGCCTTCCTAAGGAATCTCTTTGAAGCTTTTCTATTTCGTTTCGCACTTATATGAAATTGATTGTGTTTCCATCTGAGTCAACTGCTCTGTAAAGATATTTTCATTCACCTTTTACTTTTATATAAGTTTCATCAACTCTCCAAGAATCATTTGTTGGTCTTAAGTGCTTTCTTATCTTCTTTTCTATTTAGGTGGATATTGATGTACCCATCTCATGATTGTCGTATGGTCGACTTTAATTCCCCTTTCTGCCATCATTTCCTTTAAATTTCTATAGCTTAATGTATATTTTAAGTACCATCTTACGTTTAATAAGACAATTTCTCCTTCATAATGATTCCATTTAAAGGAATTTACTGGCATAATATATACTCCTAAATTTCTACTTGTTTCAGTGAATCCCCCTCATTATTTTTTGCAACTGAACCGCTTATTGTAAAAGTAAAATAAATGATAATAAATTTTGAATAGGCTTTTAGCTATGTTTAATTTTCCTTTACCTAAAGCATTTCGTTCAATTAATAGTCAATGTTTTGTTATCCAGGCAGAATCCCATATGTATATTTCTGGATGTTCTTTCATTTTTTTTGTTGAACTAATTTTTTCTTAGAGTTTCGTGAGGGATTTCTAGCTCAATTTCGAAGCCAATTTTGTTAATAGTTTCCTTGGGAATAAATTTAGTTATATACAGATCAATTTCTATTACCCTATTGTCGTAAGATTCATTAAACTGGTTATTAATTTTCACTAAATACCTGAAAACGATTGGTACTCATCCTTTTCGTCGTGAAAAAGTGCACTTATTCTCATCGTCCTTGATTTCAATTAAGTTGTATATAACTCTATTAGGCTTTTCCTTTCTTCATCAGATGTTTTGAACATTTCGTGTTTAAATTCATCAATATCTAATTTGTTCTCATCATTTAGTTCTTTCAAAGTTGCGAATGAAAATTTCATTAATGGTGAGAGAATAAATATCTTATCCGATATTTCTGCAAACTTGCACTTTATTTTACTATTTCCGTCCCCACGAGCTACGGGATAATAAGCATCTAGGCGACCAGAGATTGGTTGTCGAATCATATAATTTGCTGACATCAAGCTTATTATTTAGTAGCTCGGTCTATCTATAGTCCATAGGTTACTCAAATATTGCTCAAATTGTGAAAGATACGATTCAGATGCTATGGTTTTTTTATTCGTCACATCCTTAGTCGATAGAAGCCAATCGCAAGCTTCTTCTCCAGCGACTGCCCCATATACCGAAAGAGGATTCCCCAGGAGGAGAAAGCACAGGATTTCGATTTCTTAATACTCACCTTTGGCCGGATCTCTGCAATTTTTCATTAGATACTGGATACCAGGCAAGTATTAGTTACTACACAAACCTGATGCTTCCATCGCTCCTTAAAATCTTTATCTTTTATTCTATTGCATAGTTAGTCGATAAATGGTACAATGAAGTGTCTGAGTCAATCAAAAAGCAATATTCTTTCCACTGTTATCTATCAGTAATTTGTCTAAATGATCCAAACAATTTTTAGCAATTTCTTGCGTTTAGTAGTAAAACTGGCCGATTATATTTCCAAAAACAGATCCACCATAATTACCCCAGTTTTCTCCATAAAGTTATCCAGCCATGGAGTATCATCTACCAAATTTCGCGAAATTTGATACGAAATTTCAACTGATCTTTTTCCTATTGCTTCAAAAATTTCTATTTTGTTCTTCTGTTCTTCTTTCAGAATATCTGTTTCACATTTTCAATATCTAGTTTCTTAGATACAGTGTCAGACTTTGTGAGACTAGTTTCTTGGTCTATTTCAGAGATTTTTTTATTGAGTTCTGCATTACTTATTTTTAAATCGCCTACAACTTTCTCGGTCGTTGCATGTTGTTCCACACTTTATGTAGCATTCCTTTTTCGTGTAAAGTAATAGTATCAATAACTGTAGAAATGACACCTACCACGATTAAAAAAATAATTTGTATGTTTATTGGGTCCATAGTTGTTCTCCTGAAAACGAGAAAAAGTAGATTTTTTAGCATATATATTTTTAAAGTTAAATATTTAATAATATATATTAATAAAACCCAATCACACAAACTAATTAACTTCTGTTCCAATGAGAAATAATAATAAATAAAAATGTTATTAAAAAGCATTGATATATATTTTTATTAAATTTTAAAATTTTACTCACAAACGGTCATACAATCTTTTAACAGCTCACCCGGAAAAAATATATATCAAAGAAACAGTATTTATTTTTATAAACACAAAAGAACAGTATTTATTTTTATAAACATTTAATCTATTTGTGAATTCGTTATAAGTTCAATTGAATAAAATGTGGTTTTTACATATGTTTTCAAATAATAGAGATGCTGTAATCGTACCGTTAGATATTCCAAAAGCAATGCGTGAAATATACGTTAAAAATTACATAGAGATTACAAAGAATAGCGGTAGGCTCATGCTGTTTGCAGGCGATCAGAAAGTAGAACATTTGAACGATGACTTTTATGGAGAAGGAGTGCCTGAAGAAGATGCTGATCCAGAACACCTTTTTAAGATAGCATCCCAGGCGAAAATAGGAGTTTTTGCAACTCAGCTAGGGCTAATTGCACGCTATGGTATGAATTACAAAGACGTGCCATATCTCGTAAAAATAAATTCAAAGTCTAATCTTGTAGAGACGTCTCAGGCAGATCCTTTTAGCAACTCTCTGGTACGATGTAAACCAACTGGTTGAATTTAAAGAAAACAGTGAGCTCAATATCCTTGGAGTAGGTTATACTATTTACCTTGGCAGTGAGTTCGAAGCCGAGATGTTTGCGCAGGCTGCCCAGGTAATTTACGATGCTCACCAGCTTGGGATGGTTTCAGTACTCTGGATCTATCCACGCGGCACTGCCGTAAAAGATGAAAAGGACCCGCACCTGATCGCGGGGGCAACAGGAGTTGGAGCCTGTCTTGGAACGGACTTTGTAAAAGTCAATTACCCAACAAATAAAGGAGCACGATCTGCCGAAATTTTCAAGGAAGCTATCATGGCAGCTGGACGTACCAAAGTCATTTGTGCGGGTGGTACCAGCGATGAACCTGAGACTTTCCTGAGAAAGCTTCATGATCAAATACATATATCTGGAGCTATGGGAAATGCAACAGGAAGAAACATTCACCAGAAAACTCTTGACGAAGCTGTACGCATGTGCAATGCTGTCTATGCCATAACCGTTGAAGACGCAAGCTTCGAAGAAGCCCTTAAGATCTATAAGGAGAAATAGAGAGGCTGCAAAGTATATGGAAACAATGCGCAAACTGGTGAAGTGTAATATGGTAACTAAGATGCTTATTTCCGGAGTCCTTATTAAGAAGAAAAATTTAATTTAGAAATTCAAAATGGCATAGATTAAAGGTTAAACTTTAAAGGCCGTGTAAATATGCAAATCCCAGACCATAAGACAAAGATAGTTTGCACAATAGGCCCAGCTTCATCTTCCGAGAAAATAATCAGGGAACTTGTGCTTGCAGGCATGAATGTGGCAAGGATCAATTTTTCTCATGGGGACTTCGAAAGCCATAAAGAGGTAATTCAGAGAGTCCGTAAAGTCGCCAAAGATCTTGACAGAATAGTTGCAATTCTTGCCGATCTACCCGGCCCAAAGATCCGTATAGGCAAACTGGAAAAAGAACCGCTCATGCTTCACAAAGGAAACTTTGTGACCCTTACAGTTGACGAGTCTTTTGTAAATTCGGAGCGTATTCCTGTAAGCTATAACAACTTCCTGAAAGTGTAGCTCCTGGAAATCTTATTTACTTAAATGATGGATTTATCCAGCTACGTTGTCTTGAAATCTTGGGAAAAGACGTTCTTTGCGAGGTTCTAATTGGAGGGCAGCTTTATTCTCATAAAGGGCTGAATCTTCCAGGAGCAAAGATTTTTCTTGATCCTGTAACGGAAAAAGATTTAAAAATTCTTGAGTTTGGCTTGAACGAAGAAATTGACACTTTCAGTATTTCTTTTATAGAAGATGCCAGAGATATCAATAAAGTCCGAAGTTTTGCTGCAGAAAGAGGTAAATCTGTATATATTGTTGCTAAAATAGAGCGCAGACGAGCTGTAGATAATATTGAGGAAATTCTTGCGAAAACCGATGCTCTTATGATTGCCAGAGGAGATTTGGGCGTTGAAATTCCCATTCAGGAAATCCCATCAGTCCAAAAAGAACTTATCCAGAGTGCTAAGCTTCTTGGAATTCCTGTAATTACAGCCACTCAAATGCTGGCTTCAATGAGTGATAACGTGAGACCTACACGAGCAGAGGTGACTGATGTCGCCAATGCAATCCTTGATGGGACGGATGCTGTCATGCTTTCGGAAGAAACAGCTGTTGGCAACTATCCTGTAGAAGCAGTTGAAATGATGGGGAAAATTGCGAAAACCACCGAAAACTGGCGCTCTCGGACAAAATGGGGTCTTGACACAATGATCAAGGGTATTACAGCCAGGGAAATGTCAGTGGATGAGGTAATAACTCTTCAGGTTCATGAAGCTCTTCAGAAACTTCCGGTTGCAGCCGTTTTAACCCCTACCAGAAGTGGAGCAACTCCTCGCAGGATTTCCCGCTTCAAGCCTGAAATCTGGATCCTCGCATTCAGTCGTTTCCCAGAAACCTGTGGTTTTCTTTCCTTGTCCTATGGCGTTTATCCAATTATTGTGAAAAAAGTAATTGAAAACTGGGAAGTAGAAGCTACGAATAGAGCTAAAGAACTGGGATTTGCAAACAGTGGGAATATCGTAGTTTTTACCCAGGGTCCTTCTTCAGGAAGTCCTGGAGGTACAAACATGCTTAAGATACTTTCTCTTGACTAAAATCAAACGCAGCCTAAATTAAAAATCATAAACTCCAGTTTATAAAGCTTATCCTTGTTTGGTATTTGTATCCAGTAGATTAAGCGGGATATAAAACCTTCAATGTTATGTATTTAGGTATCAAAAGCGTGTTTTCTACTTCAGAAAAATCAATATTATGTATGAGGTTTCATTGATGAAAAGAAAGGAATCTGCAACAAAAAATAAGAAATATCTAGCTATTCTCTTGGTTGTTATAATGTTTTTCTCAGTCTTTGTTATATTTTTTGCTAATAGCTTGAAAACAGGTAACAAAAGTGACCTTTCCACTCAAGCAGTTGAAAATAAAAATCCTACAGTCACCTTTTCCCAAATCCCAGGTAAACATATACATCATCAGTTTGATTCTATTGTTGATGGATTGAATATGTCTCCCGAGGGGGTAATGAATGCAATTTATATTGACCTCCAAAAATCAAAAAGAACTCCTTTAGGGGATATTTTTAATAATAAAGGTTTAAATGATTTTTATGGTGCAGATGTTACAAGATGCTATCGTGCAAATTACGCTAACGGAAGTGGGTTCGAATTGAACCAGATTCCAGAGCAGAAGATCCTGATGCCCTGGGGTGCAGTTCCGTATCGTGGATATAATTTTCTTATGAAGACAAACAACACCTACAATCTGTTGAGTGTAGTTGGAGACCCTGTGCTCAGTGGCTCTCGCCAGAGCGTTAAGGATGTAATCGATATCATAGAGAATAACAAAACATCTACTCGCGAATTTGACCAAATTTTGAGCCGGGTAGAACCTGAGGATGTAATCATCGAGGAAATAGCTACAAAAAACAATGTTACGAACATTCCGGCAGAACAGTATTATATGGATCTCAAAAAATTGGATAACGGTAGTTATATGCAGACGCTTATGTTCCTCAATCCTGAGCCCAAGGTAACCAAAAATATCGCAGCTCTCAAGGAAAACTCGAGTGAACGTGGAGTCACTTATAATGTAACTAACTCAGGGAACATTATTACACTGACGATGAGCTCGGATTTTAAAGGCTTGTACAATGAAAAAAAGTTGCTTTCATTGTAAGTAGGCGGTTCCTACCCTCTTCATTTTTTTATTTTTTTGTCCGCGACCCAAATTTCACTTTTTTTCATTTTTGTCTTCCATTTTAATAATAAATAGTTGAAGTCTCCTCGCTTGAAGGACATCACTCAGACAGGTAAGAGATGAAAGCCATCAACTTTTAGGCTCTATTTTTTTTTAAATTTGGGATTTGTTTATAGATATTATTCTAAATATATAACTATGTAATCTAAACTGGATAGTTGGAACCATTAAGTATACAAATGCAATTATCATTTGCGCACTGTATAACATCAGGAGAAAGGTACTTTGTAATCCATTACTTATTGACTTCTTAAAATCAAAAATCTATTACATAAATAAAGCGTCTAAGTTGTGATACTGATTACAGAATGTGAATAAGATCATTTCTATCTGATCTCTATTTCGAAAACAAATTTCAACACTCTAACAAGTATCAATAATTAATAAATGATCACGTTTGTATTCAGAGCGCTAAGTTAGTCATTCTAATGGCGGGATGTAGCCATCAACTTCTGCATTATTCTATTTTCTTAATAAATAGTTTAACTTCGTATTTATCAACTAGTTTTCTTCCCATATACACACCCGTTTGGTTGTATTTTCCTATCGGCTATCTCTTTCCATATATTTGCATCTATTAAATGATAACAATCCGAATTCAAAGTAGTATATCCTATTTATCACAAACTATACGTGTATATAAGCATATTTCATATATAATTATATAAATAATTATTATGTTAAAGAAAATATTCTGATGCAAGTTATCGCCATAGCCACTATCCAGCCAAAGCTCAAAAAAAATCATATTAAATAATTCGCTAGAGCTTTGCAGGTGGATATATGACGAAACACTAGCTTTAAGAAAGAATTCTTGGGAATCAGGAACAAAAGATAGTTAACTATCATGATCCTAAGAAAAGAATCCCGATATGAAAAAACGATAAACTAGAGCTCAAAAACGTTGACTCTAAGTTTCACAAGATGTAGTAAAAGGATTAGAATTCTAATCTATTGTTTCTCCCAGTGAACTCTCTGTGAAGTTCAAGTGCTCCATCTATTTCCCTTCTGCACGAATACTTTCACAAGTCATTAATTTTTTAGGTCTGCATTCTAAAACTAGTTATTTCTTCAAGGTAATCATCAATTAACTCGTAGTGACCGCTCTCATATACCGCTAGCATTTCGAAAAAATTTCTTTCGACATCGTTTATGGCCCATTTAGCCAGTTCCGAATAAAAGTATTCGCTTTTTCTCTCATGTCTCATAGCGGCGAGAAGAATACCTGTATCGCCAAGAGTGAGTTCACCACTTCTTGTTAGAGCTGGATTGAACTCTGGGGTGAAAGACTGACCACTATTTACTTTTGTGCTGACTACTGGAAGTTCTTTTGTGTCACGGTATTTTTCGAGGTAGCTCAAATGCTTTAATTCTTCATTTGCAAGATACTCATAAAGCTCCTTAAACTTCGGATTTTCCATTAGAGTAGAGTTATATAAATAAAACTCTCTTGCTTCTCTTTCCCTTTCAATTGCCAGAGCTATAGCTTCTTCAATTCCTTTTAAGGTCCTTACTTCGTCTACTACATATTGATATATACTTTTCATATATTTTACCCCATAGATGTTAGCTTTTCATGTTATTCTTTTTTAGAGGCATTTCGTAACTATTTTTAGTTCTCAATTTGTTTTTTCTTTTTTTTCGCTCCTTCTTTGCATTTAATCATTATATCTTCAGAAAGTTATTCATGCCCAAGATGTCGTACATATTATTTTATACGTCTAATAAACTCAATAAATTCAATCTGGATAGTACACGATTACGACAGATGACATATTGTATATTATGTAATAATGATTTTTTTTAATTAACCATTTTTTTTCTGGAGGTTAATTTTTCCGGTTCATTATTTGGAGCTGATGGATTATTTACCAGATTTTTCAAAAAGGATAGGATGCTTCTTTTTTAGTGGTGTTGAGTACTCTTCGTCAAATTTTGTAACATAAAGAGTTTTCACTTTTGTAAGCTGATAAAATGATAGACACTGAGCTATTTCAAGGTTAGCCCTCTCAAAGTTAGCTCGATCAAAGTTTGTCTCTTGAATGTCAGCCATAAAGATCAAGTCCTGAAGGTTAGCTCCTTGAAGATTAGTTCATAAAGATCACTCCCTTAAAATTTAGCTCCTTAAAGGTTAGCTTCTTGTGAGTCTTTTCTCTTGAAAATATCCGTTTATAATCATCGGCTTTGAACTAAAGCAATTATTACTAGGCTAGGATGAATCTTCTAATTTTCATGATTTAGTTTTTAAAATTGTATCTATTTATATTCTGTGTCTGTAAAACCCGCACGAAATGATAGCCATGAAGATTGAATTAATCGTGAATAGGTGATGTGTGGTGCTTGAGCTGCTTTATGACTTCGCAGGAGCATCTGCAACCTACTCTTGTGGGTTTATGACACCGACGGACTGGAATTATCTTGCCATCGTTTCACCCGGTTTTCTACGAATAAGATCTATGAAGGTTCTAAATCAATCGGATTCCGCATCCCACTGAATGCGATCAATGTATGTATATTCTGCGTGCTCCACATGCAAAGATTATAATTGGGAAGTATATGGAAATCCAGATTCAAGAACCAATAATACTGTGAATTCATCAAATTGCAAATGTTAGCCGCTGCCAAGTTATGATACGCACTCAATAAACTTCTGATCGAAAGTCTACTATCCGATGGATTACCAGAAATGTACCAAAAAGCACTTTGAAGATTTTGAAAGCAGCTAATTTAATATTTAGCAATTTAGATTAGCATCAAGTTATAGATGAATGTAAAGCTGGATGATTGTAGTCTGAAAAGGATTTTTTAACTTTAATACGTTTTCCCAGCCTTTCTCTACCATCAATACTGAGATTCTATACAGTTTTAATAAATCAGAGGCTCTTAAGGACTGATGCGGTAGAACGGAAAATCAGCAGCCTTAAGCCCTCAACTATCCTAAAATTAAACTACAGTTTTCATTGTACTTAATTCATTTCTCAAGTGCGTAAGTCCTAAAAATATCCTAGTTTCTTAATATTATTTGGGAAACAAAGAAATCAAATATAATTGGATGTTGCAATTTAAACTTTGATTTTAGACAGTATAGGTTCAATGCTATTCATTATTTGATTCAACTGTATAATTCCTAATGAATATTAAATAAGCAATGTAAACATTTTTTTTAAAACACTGATATTCTGAATAATAATTAAATATACTAAATAAATAATTAAATAACTCTAAATATAATCATATATAATTTTCATATTACCTATTATGCATATAAATATATCTACTTGTTTATATTACCTTATGTATTAATAATATTATTGGAGTCAGGCTCCTAAAAGAGGATATCTGAAGTTATAATAGTTAATAGCACTGTTTGTAAAATATGGAAATTAGAGAGTGAATAAAGTTAGAGGAATGTTATGGGTACGTATTAATTTATTAAAGAAGTAGATAAAAACGTTTTATTAAATTTTTTACACATAATCTTCATGATTTTTTTTAAATTCGATCTATAATCCACAGACAAGAAGAACTATAAAAAGAAGGGAGAAATCAAAATGAAAAAATATTTCGAGATAAAAAAAATTGTAAATATGAAAGCAAGAATGTTAATAATTAGTGGAATATGCATTTTATTTTTAGTTATAGGTTCATCTATAGCAATACCATATAAAGGATTCTTAGATTGTAACAAATCATTTGATATTAAAAAAAATATCGTAAATCATACTGAGTTTTCTCCAAAGCTTGAATTTGCACCAGAAAATCCTGAGTTTGTAAAATATCAGAGGAATATAGTTTATAATCCAGTGAATTTTTATTCTCTGGATAAATATAGAACAGGCTTTATACCGGCACCTGTGGATCTTCGTCATCTAAGTACACATAGCCGTCCCCTGCTTGGTAGCAGTATTTCTGGGACAAATATATCTACACCAACTCACTATGACTTGCGGGAACTAAACAGAATTACCCACGTGAAAGATCAGGGGAATGCAGGGAATTGTTGGGCATTTGCAACCTATGCGTCTCTTGAATCATACTTAATGCCGCTAGAAAATTGGGATTTCTCGGAAAATAATTTAAAAAACTTGCTTTCTCCTGCTTCTCCGGAAGGGTTTGATTTAAACGAAGGTGGGAACATGTTTATGTCAACTGCTTACCTGACTCGCTGGAACGGACCTATCGCTGGAAAAAGTGATCCTTATAATGATTCATCAAGCTATTCTACCAGCGAGCTTAGCCTTCCTTTAAAGAAACATGTACAAAATGTACTTTTCCTTCCAGATAGGCACGGTTCTCTGGACAATGAGGAAATAAAACGGGCAGTTCAGAACTATGGAGCTGTATGGACCACATTGTATTATAATCCCACTTCTTATTCCTCAACCAAGCACAATTATTACTATAAAGGGACCTCAAGCCCTAACCATGCAGTGGCTATTGTGGGTTGGAATGACTCTTTTGATAAGAACAATTTCTCCCAGGTTCCGCCAGGAAATGGAGCATTTATCGTGAAAAATAGCTGGGGTCCACTTTGGGGTGATGATGGATATTTCTATGTTTCTTATTATGATTCGTCTATAGGAAGTGCTAATAATGGGGTTTTTACAGCTGAAAATACTGGTAATTATAAACACATCTATCAGTACGACCCTCTCGGATGGACAGGTAACTTTGGATATGGCAGCCAAACTGGTTGGTGCGCAAACATCTTTACTGCAAAATCTAGCGAAGTCCTCGAAGCAGTAAGTTTCTATGCAACAGATTCAAACTGCAACTACAAAATATACATTTACACTAATCCAAGTTCCACACCCATTAGTCAAGATGATCCGGTTCTTACCCAGAGTGGTGTAATTCCCATGTCAGGCTACCACACAGTTAATCTAAATTCGGGAGTTCAGCTCAAAGCTAACCAAAAATTTTCCGTAGTCTTGAAGCTTACAAACTCTAAATACAATTACCCAATTGCAGTAGAATCACCGGTCTCGGGATATAGTGGTAAAGCAAAAGCAAATGCAGGAGAAAGTTTCGTCAGTTCGAATGGAAATTCTTGGACAGATATAACAAAAGATTCAGGTTACTCAAATACGAATGTGTGCATCAAGGCCTTCACAGATACTGGAAATATATCGAATGTTGCCGATTTTTTTGCAGCCCCTACATCCGGGAACGTACCACTCGATGTTGTGTTTACTGACAAAAGTACAGGATCACCAATTTCATGGTACTGGGACTTTGGAGACGGAACATACTCAACAATCCAGAACCCAAAGCACAATTATTCAGCAACAGGAAATTACACAGTGTCACTTACAGAAACAAATGCCGGAGGTAATAATACGATAACAAAACCTCACAATATAACAGTGACGGCAGCTACTTAATAAACTTGCTGTATACAACGTACCGAAGACTCTGTGAAATATAATAGACTCTGTATCCATTTCATCTCACCACAAAAAGATGCCTAGTAGATTGTAAATGCTGTCAAATTTATAAAAAATAATCTTACTTATCAGGAAAGTGAAATTAATCATCTAATTACGTAATTTTTAACCTTTTAAGGGGAAAAAACTCTACTCAAATCAAGTACAGAATGTCGTGCGGAAGCTGATTATCTTAAAGGTCGTAAAAACAGCTGCAAACATAGATCTCTCTAAACTAAATTTGAGAAACTCGAATTGGTAAAGCCAATTCTAAGAATTTTTCATCGAAAATTAAATATTTTGGTGATTCTGATTAAGTTGAGAACTTATAAAATATGGTTGATGACCTGAAAAAATATGATTAATGATTTTATGGCTTCTTGGTGTCTAAAATTTTCATCATATACGGATATAAGCGCCTCATGTAAACATTAACTAAGTAGTTATCTTTCAAAATATTGATTTATTCTATGCTCACGAAAAATAATGATGTTTGAATCATAGATCCAAGCGAAAATGATGTCCAGGCTTAAGAGTAATTCATGAAAATATATAACTTTGGATCTTCTTAAGTGGGTTCTCCGGGAAAAAAAAATGGTGCGCTCACAATTGAAAAAATGAAACAATCAAAGTAATCTCATCCAGAATCCCAGAACATTCTAGGATTTATCAAAATGAAGGTAGAAAGCTCAGTGTTTTAATTGTAGAGTGAATGCCGTCACTTTTTTATCCAGCGTTTTTGATAGAAATATTTTTCAATATTTAGCCACTAATTGACATATAATCTGAATTAGTATAATTTATTGTGCTTATATGGAAGTCAAAAATCAAAGCAAGAAATAGAAAAGTAATAAGCATTAATGTATAGTTGTCAGTACCATGTAACCTTTCGTCCAAAAACAGAGAATCATTACTTAAATGCAAGAAACTATGAGACTCAAAGAATTTATCTTAGAAAAACAAAAAAATTTGATTATGAAGTTCTTGACATGGAGAAATCACATTTCATGTGAATTTGCTATTAGATGTAGATTCAAAAATAATAGTCTATTCATCAGTATAAAATAAGAAAATATACATAGAAGCAGTTGAAATTAGAATTTCTCGAACTAAAATAGAGGCTACCTATATTATAGACTTTATCAAAGCCCATATCTACAACTGATTCTGTAACTCTTAATGTGTAAAAAGCATAATGGGAGGCAGAAGAACAAACGATTACCACATATAAATAAAACACAATGGAGGTTGCAGATCCTCCATCCAAAAATTTTAACATTTCTGCATCTTTTTTGATGAATTTAAGAAAAAGGCTGAAAAAAGCCTATTTTTTCTCGAATCCATAGAATGAAGTGGGCAAAGGTTCGAAAATGCTAAAACAGTGACAAAAAAAATCAAAATTTATTTCATGGATGCCAGAAAAGCAAATGTATATAAGTTCTATCCTGTATTATCGAAGGCGGTGACAAAAAAACAGAGGAAAAGGACTTAAAGGAGACAATAAGCCTTGAAAAACATTTTTATTCTTGGAATCGAAGGCACTGCTTGGAATTTTAGTGCAGCAATCGTAAACGAGACCGAGATTATTGTTGAGGTTACAGAAACGTATAAACCCGAAATCGGAGGAATACATCCCCGAGAAGCCGCTCAGCACCATGCAAAATATGCGGCCAGCGTAATCAAAAGACTCCTTATAAAGGCAAAAGAAAAAGGAGTCGAGTCTTCGTGTATTAACGGAATAGCTTTTTCACAAGGACCTGGAATGGGACCATGCTTGAGAACGGTCGCGACAGCGGCCAGAATGCTTTCCCTTTCCCTAGGCATTCCCTTAATAGGAGTTAACCACTGCATCGCCCACATAGAAATAGGCATCTGGAAAACACTAACAAAAGATCCAGTTATCCTTTATGTAAGCGGAGCCAATTCGCAGGTTATCTCCTATATGGGAGGAAGGTATAGAATTTTTGGAGAGACTTTGGATATAGGACTCGGGAATGCCCTTGATAAATTTGTGAGAGGAGCTGGCTTGCAACATCCCGGAGGACCAAAGATTGAGGCATACGCGAAAAACGCAAAAAAGTATATTCCGCTCCCTTATGTTGTAAAGGGAATGGACCTTTCCTTTTCAGGGCTCGCAACGGCTGCCAGTGAAGCCCTAAAAACAACTCCCCTTGAAGATGTCTGTTATTCTTATCAGGAAACTGCTTTTGCAATGGTTGTGGAAGTTGTAGAGCGTGCTCTTGCTCATACAGGAAAAAAAGAGGTGCTTCTGGCAGGAGGAGTCGGAGCAAATACAAGGCTTCGAGAGATGTTAAACGAAATGTGCAAGGCCAGAGGAGCAAAATTTTATGCGCCAGAAAAATGTTTCATGGGAGATAATGGAACCATGATCGCGTATACAGGTCTTCTGATGTATAAGTCAGGAAATACGCTCACACTTGAAAATTCCAGGGTAAATCCAAGTTTCAGGACTGACGAGGTAAATGTTACATGGATTAGAGAAAAAGAAATGAAAAAAATCCCTGAAATTTCCCCCGAGGATTTCTTCAGAATTCCTCCAGGAGAAATGTTAGAAAGCGGGGCTGAAGCTGTTGTATATCTGGAAAAAGGACCTGAAGGAAAAAAAGTTCTTGTTAAAGAAAGAATTCAGAAAATTTACAGGCATAAAGAGATAGATGAAATTATCAGGAAAGAAAGAAACCGTACCGAAGCTAAATTAATGTCTGAAGCACGAAGCTTTGGGATTTCGACACCTATCATCTATGATGTAGAAGATTTCAAGCTCAAAATGCAATACATAGAAGGAGTTCCCATAAAATATCTTATCACTCCTGAAATATCTAAAAACGTGGGAAAACTTGTCGGAAAACTTCATAATTCAGGTATAGTACACGGGGACCTAACCACCTCAAATCTCATGCTTGCAGGTAAGAAACTTTATCTTCTGGACTTCGGACTCGCTTATTTCGATAAAGGCCTGGAAGCCAGAGGTGTCGACGTCCATGTGCTTTTTCAGACTTTTGAGAGCACACACAGTAACCACAAAGCTCTTATCGAAGCATTCAAAAAAGGGTACCAAAGTGCTTTTATAGATTCAGAGGATGTACTCAAGCGAGTAGGAGAGATTAAAAAGAGAGCTCGCTATGCATAAGATCGTTTTTGTTACGGGAAATAAGGACAAGTTTACAGAGGTAAGGGATATTCTCAAAACTCTTGGAGTCGAAGTAATTCAGGACAAAAATGGCTATCCTGAGCTTCAGGAAGATGAACTTGAACCTATTGCAGCCTATGGAGCACTACATGCTGCAAATAAACTGAACATGCCTGTAATGGTTGATGATTCCGGAATATTCATAAAAGTTTTAAATGGCTTTCCAGGCCCATATTCTCGCTTTGTGGAAGATAAACTCGGAAACCTGAAAGTGCTCAAGCTGATGGAAAAAGAAGAAGACAGGACAGCTTACTTTAAGACAGTAATCGGATACTGCGAACCTGGGAAAGAGCCTCTTGTTTTTTCAGGCGTTGTGAAAGGTGAGATAGCCCATGAAGAGCGAGGCACGGGCGGCTTTGGGTACGACCCTATTTTTGAATATCAGGGTATTACTTTCGGAGAACTGAGATATGACGAGAAGAACGAGGTTTCACATCGTAGAATGGCTATTAATAAGTTTCTAGAATGGTTTAATAATATTGATTAAAAGACGTGAATCTGCAGAAAAATTCCCTGCAGGAGGATCTAAATTTTTGTCACAGTACCTATTTAAATTAATTACAAGAAAAATAATTTCTAAACGAAAAATGATTTCGTATAAAATTTTTCAAATCAAAAAACAATTAAATATTAAGAATGATTTTTTATTATTTCCGAAGTCTTTAGAATCTAATATTATGTTTTTCCTAATATAAGACTTGATTGATTAAAGTTTCAATATTTAAATCCTAATAATACCGCAACTCTCTTAGTATCTAGGCCTTTCCATCCAACTTGTGGCCACCATTTCAAATAGGTAATAGTTACTAAAATAAACACCTGGTAGGCCACTGATAAGCTCAAGACAAGGTTTTCATACAATGGCATTAGGAAGAAAGCTTGCTACCACAAATTCGATCCTAGCATCGCTAAATTCATTGGTTTTTCAAAAAATTAGGGTGTACCTGGTTGGTTAGTGGTTTAGGTGAATGTTTGGTAGATAGTTGGGTAAAAGTAGCAGGGATCTTAGTAGTGATTGTGATAAAGAACATGATGATTTCTTTTCTGCCATTTCTTTATCACCAGTTATGGATTAATGGTATACTATAACCGCGCCTTAAGACTATCATTAATCAACAACAGTGAATCATTTTTTAATTTGTTTGTTTTCAGCTTTAAAACACAATTATCTTCAAGTTTATTTTAAATGAATGATAATAAAAATTGCTTCTGAATGAAATTTATTTCGATATAAAATATTTTAAAGTCTAACAACAATTAAATATTAATTATAGAGGATTTCGATAAACTTCGGATTTTATTGCTTAGCAGGGATTTCTCATATCTTCCCCTCAATTTCTCTATTTAATTCCTCTTTTTGGCTTTACTTATTCTCAATTCTTTGATTTTAAAGATAGCTTCCGCTATCTTCATTATACTTTTTTTATTTTCAATGTCCTCAATTGATGGAGATTATAACAAAAAGCCGTACACAACATTTTTAGATTTACTAGTTTAACAGTAGTAACAAAAACTCTCCCTGCTTTGAAAATTTCTTTCGTTACTGAATAAACTCTTTCCCCTGTGACTCTTTTTAAGCTAATTCTCTTATTTCTTAATATATCATTTATTCCCAGCGTATGTCCTTTGACTGCTCTTTTCATTGTTGCACTATACCCTTTCGTTTTTGCTCCAAAGTATCCTTTGTCCCTATAAACCACTTCATTTTCCTCTGTCACATCTACATACGAATCATTTACTGACGCAGTTGTTGTTTTGAATCTTCTGATCAGCTAATAATCTCTGACTATTATATTATGAAACTTATATCCAAAGTGAGACTTACCTCCCTTCTTTGTCCATGTTCTGTCTCTGCTTATTCTTGTTTTTGCCTCATCTCTCTGCTTTTGCATGTCCTGGATCTGAATGGATAAAAGTAGAATCCTGAATCATTCCCTGCTTTATCGGTAAACCCAGAGCATCAAGTTGGCTTTGCAACTTTCCCCATATTTTCTTTGAAATTCTCGATAATTCTCTCCCTAAATAGCCATATAGTAGTACTGTCAGGTATGTATTCCGGAAATCCAAGGAATTTCCTAAAAGAAATTCGATCTATACACTGTTTCTCAAGTTCAAAATCAGAGAGCCCATGCCATTGTTGTAAAACAAGCATTTTGAACATCACAATGACATCAGTTTCAGGTCTCCCTCATGAAACGGTTTTGTTGATACACATAGACTCAAGAATAATACGAAACGCTTTCCAATCAATTAAGGAAGCAATTTCAGCAAGCTTATCTCCAACAGATTCAAGACGTTTATACTCTTATTTAAGAGAAAAATCAGTAAGAGTTTTCATGAATATAGATAAATATTGACAAATTTAAAGTCAACCATGCTCAAGAGCATGGAGGTTATCGAAATTCGCTATATTTTAATTATTCCCGAAGATCAAAACATTCTGAACATGGTGACTATTGAGAGTCACTAGCTCTCGATTTATAGTGAAGACATTGTCCAATCTTCACATAGGAATTGAGGTATTATTATGGAACTAGCAACATTGATACTACACTTGTTAAAAGGCTAGTGTAGTACTCACAATATTTGCCCTTGGGCTCAGCACGAAGCCACAGGACACGACATATCTTTTCCACAGGCCTGAGAAAGTTATTGAGATCTTTCCTGTCGATGAACGTTGTCATGCCGCTATTCACGGCAATTGTGATTGCAATTTTCCATCTGCATCCGGTTGTGAAGATAACACTGATCGCTCTGGCAGTGTCTCCCATTCCACCCCTGCTCCCAAAAAGGGTGTTAAAGGCGGAGGGAGATGCTTCTTACACAATCGGCCTACTTGTCACAGCTTCTTTGTTCGCGCTCATCTTCGTACCGTTGGCCGTGCACCTGCTGAGGATAGCTTTTGGTATCTCCGCGAAAATATCTCATACAGAGGTCATGTTGATCGTGGGAATTACCTCGCTAGCTCCGTTGGTAGCTGGCATGTTAGTTCGATAGATATCTTTTTCCTTCGCCGAGAGAATCACGAAGCCAATTTCTCTTAGCGCTGCAATCCTCCTCATAAGCGTCACACCTATATTACTCATCAGTATGCCGATTGTCGTTCGATGATAGGCAATGGCACGCAGATCTCCATCGTAGCATTCATTATCGTAGGACTCACAGTCGGCCATCTGCCAGGTGGACCTAAGCCGGAGCACCGGACTGTGCTAGCGCTTACGGCATCTTCCAAGCATCCCGGAATTGCGATTGCCAGCACTATTTATCCTGAGAAAAATCTCGTGATAGCGACCATTATTTTATACTTGTTCATGAATATAATTATATCATTTCCATACCTTATATGGTCAAAGCTTCGGAACACGAAGATGGGATTCATCCTAATTTGTGATGCAGACAATGGAGAAAATAAAAAATAGCGGAGAGTGGGAGGAATAAATCATTTGGAACTAGGAAGTGTATAAGTGGCTGATACTGAACATATTCTACTATTTGGCACAGCTTTCTTGAAGCTAATCATTATTCTATTAGTTACCATTAGGATCATAATAATAACTCGATTAATTCTGAACCAGTTGGTCTGGCCAGCAGTCAAAAGAACAAAACCAGGAGCTATCGATAAAATCTTCCACCTTTTAGAAATCATCCTACCGAGTTTCATCATTCTGCTAGGCATACAAGCCGCAGTAAGGATGTTCAGTGAGTCTTATAGTACCTATACAAAACTCATAAATGATTCCTTTTTCCTTATTTATTTGAGTATAGGGACATATATTATTCTTAGTTTAATATCCATTACTTCAGACTGGTATTTATCGAGGGTGCACCTGTACAATCTGAAAGAAATTAATCTGGAAGAAATCGATCACCGAACTGTTCGCTCTATATAATATATGTTTCAGCTGATTTTTTTGTCTTTGTCATAATATTGCTTCTTGAGCATTTCGAAATCACAACGACTACACTTCATGAATCAATTACGCTCTAGGTATAGGAGGCATTATAATTGGACTTGCAGCCCAAAATACACTTGCTGACCTAATTGCCGGGATTGCAATTTCTATTGACCGCCCCTTCAGAATTGGAGATCGTATACTGATTGAAAAACTAGATACATGGGGAGATGTAATAGATATCACCTGGCGGTCAACTCGGAATTTAACTAGGGATAACCGTCAGGTAGCAATATCCAATTCTGTAATATGCAAGGAACTTATCACGAATTATTCCCTACCTGACACGATGTTTCGTGTTGAGATCTTTGTCATTGTATATTATGTCCAGGATATAGAGCACTAGCGAAATCTGATTCTTGAGTATCTGGAGAAAGAAGACTGGATAACGCATGATAAACCGATACAGGTACTTTTAGCAGGGTTTAAGAATTTGGAGTGCAGTTCAAAGTCAGATGCTGGATAGAAAACTATGTGACACAAAAATTTCCGAGGATCGGCTCAACACGACAATTTACAAAGCTCTGATAGCTGCAGGTATTGCAATGGCAAGACGGACTTCGTATGTTATCATGTATTTTACTGACTTGAAAAATGAGTCGATAATTTCCAGACAGGGGAACGATTTCAAGAACAGAAAGTAGTTTAAGAAAAAGGTAAAAAATACAATGGATCGCAATAACCTCTTTTTCAATTATTGAACTCATCTCAAACTTGATTAGATTTCATTTTTTTTATTTTTTTTCTTATCATGAGCGCAGGGGTCGACTACTATGTAAAAAATAAACTATTGTGAGACGATTTAAGACATTTTCTTTAGTGAGGCAATATCTATAAAGGATATATTGAAAAAACTGACTAGTTGGACTGAGATTAAGCCAGAGTTTAGATAAAATGTGCAAATTCGAGTAATAATCTGCCTATGTTATATCTTCAATTTATAAGCCCACAAAAGTTTTCTGCGGATGTTGCTGGAAGGGGGAAAGCAACCAAAGCGCCAAACATCACCTATTCACTGCCGAGCCATGAGAATACGCATCTCAGCCTCCTGATCTTCTATCAGCTGGCCGCTTACATCCACGGTCACGTTGTGGATCTTGCCTGTGAACTCAAATGGAGGCTTATAGTCCGGTGTGACTGGTGATCTATGGGCTGAGCCACATGCTACCCCGCCGGTTAGCCCGAATATAAGCGGACTAGTCACGGGTACATCAGCTTGACCAACCAACTTTCCATCTATAAAAAGCGTAGCAATTCCAGGTGAGCCCTTCCCATGAGCAATATCAGGGTTATCAGTAACTTCGAACTTAAACCCGAGTTGATGTCTCCCTGCAGGAACATTCTCATTTGACTCTACATAGTAAAAGGCTCTAGACACATAGTTGTGCACCCAATGAAGCTTCCCGTCTTTGATATAAAATGAAAAACCGCCATCTATACCACCATGAGAGAGCAAGATTCCTTCAGCACCTTCTTCGGGGATCTCTACATCGGCTATGATACAGTGGGAGCGGTTGAGAACTTTGACTACTGCATTTGCAGAAATCTCCTGAGTTCCCGGATAATATGTGTAACGCGTTCGATTGATTGCTATACTTGGCCTCTCAACGGCAGCACGCTGAACTCCACGACCATCGATAGGTAGCACATTATATTTTCCGGCTTCTGCATACCAGGTGGCAATCATCTCGATTAACTTCGATCGATTCTCTGCAGCCACATTATAGTTCTCTGCCCAATCCTTCTCAACATGATAAAGCTCCCAGCCTTTTGCATCCAGCTCAGTCAATGTATCTGCTGAAATCGGTTCTCCAAAAGGTTTTCCTGCTTCAGTGAACGACGGACCAGGCCACGGACATACTGCACGCCAGCCGTCATGATACAGAGAGCGGTGCCCCATCATCTCGAAGTATTGGGTGTGGTGCTTGGTTGGTGCGTTGGCATCGCCAAATGTATGTGCAAAACTTACCCCTTCGATAGGTGATTGGCTTACACCTTTGATTATTGTCGGAGGCTCAATTCCCAGGCATTCCAGAACTGTAGGTACCATATCAATAGTGTGAGCATACTGAGTCCGAATTTCGCCTTTGGCTTTAATTCCTTTGGGCCAGTGGACAATAAAGGGATCACTGATACCACCACGGTAGGTTTCTCGTTTCCAACGGCTAAATGGTGTGTTTCCGGCCCAGGTCCAGCCCCAAGCATAATGGTTGAAGGTCTCTGGTCCCCCAAGTTTATCCAAGGCTGCGAGATTTTCCTCTAGAGACTCAGGCACATTGTTGAAAAACTTGTTCTCATTAATTGATCCCGTAGGACCTCCTTCGGAGCTTGCCCCGTTATCAGAAATTACCATGATCAACGTATTTTTGAACTCATTAATATCTTTTAGAAACTGCAACAACCGACCAATGTGATAATCTGTGTGTTCTAGGAATCCGGCAAAGACTTCCATCATACGGGCATATAGTTTCTTCTCCTCAGGGGAGCATTTGTCCCAAGGTTTAACATCAGGATCATGGCGAGATAGCTTGGTTTCTTTTGGGACAATACCCAGTTCCTTCTGCCGGGCTAATGTCTTCTCTCGATAAGCGTCCCAACAACTATCGAACTTACCGCTATATTTATCTGCCCATTCCTTAGGAACATGATGAGGAGCATGCGTGGCACCTGGACAGAAGTACATAAAAAAAGGTTTGCTGGGTGCGATTTGTTTGGAATCAGCAATGAATTGGATAGCCCTATTCACTATATCCTCATTCAAGGTGTAGCCCTCTTCTGGAGTTTTGGGAGGGGCTATGGAATGATTATCATAGATCAGTTCAGGATAATACTGGTTTGTATCACCTCCTAAAAAACCGTAAAAGCGCTCAAAACCTCTTCCCAAAGGCCATCGGTCATAGGGCCCAGCCGCAGACATCTGTTCTGCAGGCGTCATATGCCATTTGCCAATTGCATAGGTATTGTAACCATGCTGCAGAAGCATCTCAGACAAAAAACCGTTATCAAAAGGTATATTACCGTTATAGCCTGGATAGCCAGTTGAGCCTTCAGTGATACATGCCATATTGTTTGAATGATGGTTTCGGCCGGTAATTATGCACGAACGGCTAGGGAGCACAGCGCAGTTGTATGCATATTGCTGTAAGCGAGACCATCCGCAGCCAAACTATCAAGGTTGGGTGTATGTATAGGGCTACCATAGCATCCAAGTTGTCCAAATCCTGTGTCGTCCAGTACAATGAACAGTACGTTAGAGCACCCTCTTTAGAACGCTGTGGTTCTGGCCAAGCTGGCTCCGACTCGTCCACTGTGCGCCCGATTACACCTGGAAAAGTAGTTCCCGGTTTATATTCTTTCATTGACACATCTTTTTCCTCCAATAGTTAATTGGTCTATTGAAAAAAAATTTGTCTGGTTATCAATATTGAAAAAGCTAAAGTGTTTTATTCATCAATTTTTGATCTATCCAGTTCAAATTGAAAAAATATTTAGTTTAATTATATTAAATTAACTATTAGCAAATTGTTTTTGAAATAAATAGTCTTGTACCTTGCCATAAAAAATGTTAATATTGTAGCTAATTCTACTATCTCCCTTGCTGATGGAGTTGCAAAGTATTTGAGTTCCGGAAAACTGGAAAATGATTCCATGCTCCAAGAGCGTCTCCTTGCTGAAATGAAGAATCATTCCAACATTATTAGCATCGTTGTTGCATATTTTCCCGCTGCTAATGCCGGGAAGCTTTATGCACCCCATGTCAAGAGAAACGATTCAGAAGTCGTATATGATCCGCTCAAATATAACTACACGAAGGAGAGGCCGTTGCAAAAAATCTGGCTTTCTTGCAAAATCAGAAAAAAACCTTCAAAATTAGGAAATTTAATCATTTTAATTAGAAAGAAAATTACACATAACGGTGAAAATTATAGTTTCAAATTGCAGAAATATTATTTTTGCAACAGAACCCCATCTTACATTCAATAGGATAATTTCTCCTTCATAATGCTTCCATTTAAAGGAATTAGATAGCATATTACTATCTTTGATTTTCTTTTTATTCTATTGTATCAGTAGAAAGGATTTTTTGCAACGGAACCAAATAAAAAAATATCATAGACATTTTTTCAAGACATAATGGATAATCTCCTGATAAACTGCTTGAATTAATGGCTACATTTTATTACTCTCTAAGCTCAGGTCCGTATGCAATATAAATAGAATTCACTTGTAATTCAAGACCTTACAATAGAAGAAACATAAAAAAATCAATGACTATTGATATTATTCATTTATGTAAATTGCTTCGTAGTTACAGATAACCAGTATGTCTACGTGTTTGGAACCGTATATAACACTTCATATGCACCTTTTTCCAAAAGGCAAGTCAGCGATCACAAACACTCGTAAGTCGATAAATTTTTGGACTTATAAGCTTTTAATAGTTTTTCCGTTTTATTAGCATGTTTTGTGACTAAATAAAGACTATGAACAGCTTGTTCCATATACGAGTTTCCGGCTTCAATATCTCCTTTTTTTATAAGCTTCGATTGCATGATAATATAAACTGCTGCACTTTTGGCCTGTACCATTTGTAATCGATATTCATCTTTTGCATTTTGTAAATCAGGCGATACACTGTATAAATCACTATCATTTATTGCTTTCTGGCTATCTTTGTCTAAAGTATTTGCATATGTAGAGACTGACGTGAAATCGTTGTTATCTGATGTAAAATTGTTGTTCATTAACGCAGTACCTAGGTATTTCATATCATCAGCTACAACAAGTGAATTTGATAGATACGTTTCCAACCATTGAGAATCTTGGTAGTTTGTTGTTGCATTTATTGGTATAGGAGCCAGTGTTGGAACTGGCATTGTAACTTCGGTTGGTGCTTTTGCATAACACAAAGCGATTGGAATAGTTGCCAAAATCAAAAAACAAAAAAATTATCGTTAAAATATTCAGTATCTTTTTTGTCTTCTCAAATGCGTGTTTTCCCATTAATTATACACCTATTTTTGCTCAATTTTTATGTGCTGATGATGTACATGCTTACTGGTGTGTTATTTTTGTCACCGTTATTATTTTAAATTAATGATACGAAAAAAAGTTTCTAAACGAAAAAAATGCTGCATTAAATATTTCACATTCAAAGAGCAATTAAATATTAATAATTATTTTTAAAGCATATACATTGAAATACTATTTTTTTTAGCCTACTCATTGACTTTGGACTCTGTTTTTGTGGTGAGATGAAGGAAGCTGAGCTGATCAGATTTTACATAATTTTCGGTACACTGCTCTAATACATTCGATAATTTGTAAAATTACCAGGATTTAGTCCCAAATAAGTTATCAAATGAGACTTATTTTACACTCCATTTTTCAAATTGATTTGAATTTCAAAAAGCTTAAATATAGAATTCAATCCCAAATAGTATAATTTGAATTGAAAATAATAAATGGATAGACAACGTAGTTAGGAGAGATCAAAGATGATACCTGACAGGTGTAGCTTTTGTAAAGGCAAACTTGTTGAAGGTAAGACAGACTTTGTGGTAAAAGTTAGAGAGCAAATTATTGCTATCAAAGATGTTTCTGCCTATATATATGAAAACTGCGGAGAAGCATACTATATTCCAAAAATTCACATTCCGGCAGAGAGGAATGTAATAGAATGGATATTCTCAGTGAAAGACAATGGAATTGAATCGACCCACAATATTCGCAGAAAATCTTTGAAGTTTTTAAGCAATTGCATAAAAAGGAAGTATATCCTGGAACAGGTATAGGGCTAGCAATTTGTAAGAAAATTGTAGAGCGGCATGATGAGCATATATGGGTAGAATAGGAACTTATCGAAGGTCCACCTTTTACTTCACTTTGCCCATACTCCTATGATATAAAAAACCAACTTTTGATGTATTCTGATTCATTGACTATGGTCTTTCATATTTATGTAAGCCGTTTCTTTTTGAAACCTGACTTCCTAACTATCACTTTCTGATAGGCTCTAAATACATAGAATAAATTGTTATGATGAAAGGGCATAAAGACTTACATACTTAAGGTAGAAAATTAAAACAAAAAAATTATATTATCTAATTAAATTTAATCATGATATAACTTAGTGCGTAAGTCCTAATTAAATTATGTCATAGAAATATACTCAAATTCGCTCTTTTGTCTTATTAGAGAGTGCTCATCTTACAACGAGTACTGATTTTTTGGAATGTTGGACCACATTGTCGGCAATGCTTGCATTCAGTAATCCTTTAACCCCGGTCATCCCGTGAGTGGCCACAATGATAAGGCCAATGTCATTTTTTTCTGCAAATTCGATAATGCCTTCTGAAGGGCTTCCTCGAAGAATTAAAGATTCGACTTCAACATTTGCAGCTTTTCCAGCATTTTCGACATATGTGATTGCTTCTTTACCTTCTGTTGCGACCTTCTTAGCAAATGCCTTCTCCCAGTCCTCACTTGTATCAAGAGTCATCGAAAAGAATGCCATTGCTATCATATGTAAAGCATACAGTTTTGCGCCGGTCATTTTAGCAATTTCAATTGCTGTATTAACAGCTTTTTCTGATGCTTCAGTACCGTCGGTTGCAACCATTATCTTTCTGAAAATACCACTGTTCATACTTATTTCTCCTATTCTACATTATTTTACATTATAGTATATAATTCTATAAACATTTGCTGGAAGAAAAGCAAGATTAAATTTTCATGTTTGGATAAAATGTGACATTTCTACCATGAGAAAGACCCTGATAAAAATATAAATAAATTATATAAAATCATCTTCATCACTAAATTGATTAGGATAACTGAATAAAATAGTACTAATTAGACATTTTCTGCGGCAGTACACCTAAAGTTTACAAAATCTGTCCTTTTTTTGCATTTCTAGTGCTTGTCTTTTTTTCATAAGTTCTTTTAATGTTGGTGGGACTATGCATACACTCTCAAATTGTTTATTATTCGCAAGATACATGGATATTTTTTATATATTTATTATTATTATTATTATTATTATTATTATTATTTATATACTTCTATTTTCTCTGCTTCTTGTCATTACGAAAAATAGGACTTATCGTTTTGCTGATTCCGTTGCAAAAATTTCAAAATAACATGTAAATCTATTAGTAATGAATAAAAATATTCAAGGAAAATGTACTAACATTATAAAACTATATCAAACAATTGATTAATGTATTTGACTTCATTAAGAACAGAGTAATTTAGATTCTTGATTTGTCCTTTTTTAATCATATTCATAGCTTCAATTCCTTTTAAAGTCTTATTAGCAGATCGAAAAGACTGAAATCCTAACATTGGATTAACGATTCGCTTTGTAGATCTATGATCTTGTTCTATAATGTTATTCGAATACTTGATTTGTCGAATACCTACGTTTTTAGGTAGTATTTTAGGTATTGATGCAACAGATGTCTCAAAAATCACAATGAGATGACCATTAGAGAAGTGAGTGATTTCATTATTTTGTATAATCTTAATATTCTCTTTTATTTACCTCCTTATTTTTTGGTAAGGTAACAAAAAGAACACAAACATAATCTAAACAAGATAATATTATATATGCAGAGATCTATAATAAAAGGGTTTATAAGGTGGTTTTTACGACGGATCTCAAAAAATTGTTTCTGGAAGAAAATGTAGGTGGCTTTGATCTTCTGTTCCGGGCTATTTTTGGAGTGCTTGCAATCATTACTCTTGCAACAGGTTTTGTGAAAACTTCTTCCTGGAAATGGGTTGTTACTCTGATAGCTTTTACAGGGCTCTTCAGTTCGATCATGAGACACTGCACTCCTTACACTATCTTTAAGATTAATACTGCAAAAAAGAATTAGAGATAAATTTTAAGGACTTAAGAATTATCCTTATTGTGGATAATGTGGAGGAAGCTCATTTTTCTTCAATTTACGGTTCATTTTCAACGAAATTGCCTGAACAAGATTCACTCTACATTTTTGCCAGTTTCATGAATTTACTATAAATTTTAGGCTAAATGTTTGCACACTCTATGCAAGTGAGTTTCTCTAAGATGTATTCCCTCATCATAATTTAATAATATTTGTGATTTTACAAATAATCGGCAAATCTGAATACATCCGCCATTGACTTTGGACCTTTTTTGTGGTGAAAGAAAAAGGATACAGAGTCAATCAGATTTTACAAAATTTTTGATACATTGCTTTATTAAGCTTAAATGTAAATAGGATTAATACGCAGCTGAAATGATGAAATCGATAGTATAAAATTTAGGAAAATCAAAATAAAAATATTTAGGAATCTCTACTCATGGTTTTTTTCTTCTCAGGTACATAGGTTCTAAGAATCTCAACGAAAACAATAAACTTTCCAAATAAAGTTATGTTGTAATACACCTAAATAGGGCTTTACAGCCAGAATTTTAACTTTTGTAGAGATCAAAGAGAATTAAACAAAGAAAGCAGAAAATAGAGTTTTGGACAAGAAGGTACCTGTCAAAAAATGTAGAACTACTCCTAATAAATGAACATTATGATAGTTGTTAAACTGCAGGTTCCTCAAAAAAATAACTGGATTAATAGATCCTAGCTGGCTTAAGCTGAGCATATGGAACTTCAGGTCGGAGAATGAACAGGAATTTTCCGATTATCTGTTTCATTTTTCATATACTACTTTTTAGCATCATTTGCAAATTATTTCCACGGATACAGGATCAAAACCATATGATGACATTAAGGATCAATTGGATTTTGAATATAAAAAATTGTTTTTATCCGTGTTATTTATCGGTAGAAAGTAAGGAATCGCATGAAATTTTAGATATCCGTCACTTCAACAGCCAGATCAGTGTTGATGATATAATCAAAGTTGATTATTTTATCCCATTTTTGTTGCATGAACATAGACTGAAAGCATAATCCGATAATTCTTTTTTTCCCGAATTTTCGAGGACCTTTCTGGCAATTTAGTTTGCTTTATCAGGATCTATCCCAGTTTTCGGCATTGCAAGTTCATCTCGTAGGACGAGCACGTCAGCATTGCATCTATTAGCTCTCCAAGCTGCATACCCCAGGAGTCATAGTATTGATCTAGCTTTCTCAAAGTCTAGACCTGGGACGAAGGCAAGCTTTCTGTCCCGGACTACAAAACTTAGAAGTTCAGCAAAGGGGGTGCAGAAACTTGGAGTTTCCACAAAAGTGATCTTTTCCGCTCCTTCTGCAAGGTCTCTAGAATTGTTCAGGATACCTCCGACCCCTTGTGAGGTAGTTTATTATTGGCATAACAATGTTCTCCTTATTGAGCTTTCATTAAACTACTTTTAGATTACTCTTTGTAGCATCATTATCAGTACTCTCTGTAGCATTATATATTTTTATAAACACATTGAGGCCATTACCTAAAATAAGTTGAGTTGATTAGCTCTTCCCAAGATAAAAGCAAGAAGTGTATTGTTCATAGATGTTGGCACAAGATTAGGAAACTGACATGGAAATTATTCCAAAATAATTATGTGTTGCTTAGGTTATCTAGTAACAAGCATTAAATGTTTTTTGCATTCAGTTTATTGCTTAGAGTAATCATCCTATTTGGGATCTGAAACAGCTTTTTTAAGCAGTTCTCATTTTTCTTAGCTTAACGATTTTTATGCACAACTTCGAATACTAAGTGTAGCGATTTTCCGACTTTAATGTGAATTTTTTAGTATAACAATAACACTCTATAGACCTTCTTAGACATTTTGTGTCTTAACAGAATACAAATGAAGTAACCTCATACCAGTTTTCAGGAAAACTTTTTAAACTTTCGAGTAGATTTCTTCATCGTAGACAGGTTCAAAGTAATCATTTTCTACATAGTTTGTAGATATCATTTCCATGTTTAGGGAATTATCCCCAGGTCTTCACTCATCTTTTGCCTCAAAGTAAGGGATACAGACTACTTTTCCATTTCTCAATCGTCCCATAGGTTCCATAAAACCTTCTCCACATTTGTTACAGATCAGAGTAGGGTAAATTATGGCTTTTTCTGGAGGCTTTATTTCAACTTCACTGACCCAGAAGAGATTTTCCTCTAGCATTTTTAGGATCATCTGGCTTTTTGCTTTGTGTAAGGCTCGAAACTCCTTTGTTTCTTCTGGGCTTGCAGTGTCCATCCTGATTTTTTCGAAGAGTGCAACATGTTTTTCGTCCTGCGAAAGGACATCTGGTTTCAAGGAAATTCTGATGGCTTTTTTATCGCCTCTTTTGAAATATGTGTAAACATGCTTTCCATAATCTTTAAAAGCAAGATTTCCTTTTCCGCACGTACAACCGTTTATTACCTGAATAGCATCAATAGCACATGATCTATTTTCCGCAATTGTAACTAATTCTTCGTCTTTGCTACGGTCTTTAAAGTGATTGGAAGCTAGTAATGCCACCCTATAGCCAATTGAAAGTCCAGGACAGACATGTCCATGAAATTGTACAACAGTATTGAAATCCAAATTTAACTCCTAATTCAGTTGATATGCTTAATATCTATAATACTATTTGTCCATAATTATTTGGGATGGTAAGAGTATAGTTGGGCCGGAATTTCCTACTGTAAGAGTACATAGGAATCTCCATTGAGGGAACTATCAAACTGTAAAGTACTTACTCGAAAATGTGATTATCATAAAACGCTTTTAAAGATACTTCACAGACCAGGCTATAACGAGGTATTAAGAGAAGCCAACGTAATCTGTTCAGTTTTTTTAGCGGCTATTGGGCCTGATTTTCGGAATGATTGGAATTATCCTAGTTTTCTCTTACGTTTTTGAATGATAACTCGACTTTATAGTCATAACTTTCCTCTATTCATGAATAATCTACTGATTTTTTTTTCCCAGAGAATCAATCATCAAGGTCTGTGGATTTTCTCAAGTAGAAACTAACTTTAATGTGATGACAGGTGCTCCAGGATGGGTAGTGGTTTGCCATAACGTCGAGAGATTTTGTGACCTTTCTAGTATTCTTTTTGATTGCCAATGTTTTTCCTGTTTCTTATATCAGGATTGCGTTACTTAGCACCTAGGGATATTTCATAAATATTTTTAAGAGAATCCTGCTACTTTTTTTGATAGATTTCGTCACCATAGTTATAGCGGCGGACAACGTCAGACCTGCAAGATCCCAGAGTCGTGGGATATAGCAGTGTTAGCAAGAGTTGCAGTATTGCTGGGTCTGTTAAAGGTGCAGAATCTTTCGGGCTACTACTCTCTGGATGAGCCACCTGGGATCACCAGCAACACAGGCCTGCAGACATTTGTCTTTGACATGCTGAACTTCGGAGGTATGTTCAAGATACTTGTTGTGAGAGAGAAGGGTTATTTTGGGAGTCTATTCCCAGCAAAACACTCATGACAGCTATTATGCTGACATGATCGTAACTTTTACAATATCGATCTTAAGGATCCCAGGCCTGATACTGATCGCTGCCGATTTTATACCTGATGTTGAGATGTATTTTCCAGTTGCCTTAATTATTAATGACATTTTCAAGGTCAAAATATTGAAATATTCCATTATCAATTAGTAACTTATTTATACTATATCTCATATGTATAAGTTGATGGTAAATAGAGTTAAGCGCAGAGTATCCTGCTTCCCAAAGGCCACTTATTATAAACCAAGGGAAGTTCCGTTCTGTGATCTCGAAACTATCAACTTATCCATCGAAAAGCTTGAAGCTCTCCGTCTTTGTGATCTGCTCAATATCGAACAGAACGAGGCCGCTGAAATGATGGGCGTTTCCCGGAAAACCTTCTGGAATGACTTACAAAAAGCCAGAGAGAAAGTAGTTGATGCCCTCGTCAATGGCAAAGCAATCGAGATTACTGGTGGAGAGTACATAAATAGTGGTGAGTGCAAGATCGAGTTCATCTGCAAAGGATGTGAGCATGATTGGGAATCGAAATGCAAGGAGGGCCGCCCCACAATCTGTCCAAAGTGCGGTTCCGGCATTATTTATCGAATCGGCGGCGATGGAAAAGGAAAAAGATTTTTTAAGAACAATTATTGCTGTCCCAAAAACAAAGGGAAAACGGCGGTAAATTCTAAAGCAGGAAGTATAAAAAATGACAAAAATTGCAATACCTTCGATGAATAACGGTGGACTAGAGTCTGATGTATGTGCTCACTTTGGCTCATGCGAATATTTTACTATTGTAGATATACAGGACCAAGCTATTACAGACATTGGGACAATAAACAATATGTCTCCTGATGGCGAGCACAACTGTACCGTCCCTTCGCTAATCCTGAAATCGCACAATGTAGAGGCTGTACTTGTCTCTGGTATCGGAGGAAGGCCATTATTATCCCTGGTAGATAATAAAATAAAGGTATTTGCTGGAGCAATGGGTAAGGTTTCTGATGCTCTTCAGGACTATAACAATGGTATGCTGCAAGAATTATCTACAAATGGTACTTGTAACTGCTCTCATCACTAGAATTAGATAATAAGTAATAATTTGTATGAATCATGATTGTTGGAAGTGCAAGGGTCTAGCGCTTAAAAGACCTCTGGAAAAAAAAGCTAAGGCAAGCCAAATTGAGATATTTAATAGTATTAGGACTACGAAGTTGAACTGAAAAATCAGTATCATTAAATCTTGACTGTCTATAATCCAAATTCAAACCACAGCGTTATAATGTATCCAATTTTGTTGTTCAAGTGTGTAATCCTAACTTTATTGCATCAATAATTTAGTATCAAAATCTGTGCTCTATCACTATTACATATTGAAATGATCCTTTTGTGTCAAGTTGAGTATGCTGGATTTAAATCCCAATAAAAATTTAAAAAGCGGAGTTAAAAGTATGGATATACAAGAGATAAACAGCTATGGACAGGAACTAGTGGACTGTCTTAAACTCACAACATCTCCTGTTGCAGTCAAACTAATTCCGAGAGGAGAGGAAGTTCCCGAGGGCATCGAGAAGGTAGAAGAGGCTATGAGGCACTGCCAGCTTGTTGATAGAGTAAGAAGAACAGGTGAGGAGTTCTATACCCTTGGCGAAGATCAAATGTGCAAAGGTGGAGCTGGTGCAATGGGCATAGGGGAAATGCCGGCAAAAGTAGCCAGTGGGGAATTTTACTACAAAGGACTCAAACAGTTCAGCACCCAGGGTGCAGCAATGCGGACAATTGATATGGTTCCTAAGCTTCTTCCCAATTCAACAGAAGCTGTCTTATACTCTCCTCTGGAAAAAACCTCCTTTACTCCGGATGTTGTTGTGATCATTTGCAACCCTAGACAAATTATGTTGCTTACACAAGCTTTTATGTACAAGAACGGTGGCAGGCTTGAAACCAGTTTCGCAGGAAAGCAGAGCTTATGTTCTGACGGCGTTGTGCAGGTGTATAAGGCAGGTAAAATAGGAGTAACGGTCGGTTGTAGTGGCAGTAGATCTTATACAAAAATCGCCGACGAAGAGATGATTATGGGGATCCCTGTTGAACTTTTAGCTGATGTTGTTTCTGGCCTCAAGGAAATATGCCCTAAATGAAATCTAAAACTTGAGTCTTTCCTTTACATACAGGATCTTTCATATTCAAATTATTTCATATTATTTTTTATTTATCTTACAAAAATTCAAACTATATTACCTGAATATCTAATGATTGTTAAAAGAACGTCAGACTATTCTGTCAAATTAAGGTTCTTATGCAGTTATTACTCAAAAATATTGAGTTTGGTAGTTCTTTAAATATGTCACTACTCAAATATAATTCTTATAATGTTTGGCATATGCTTACTCAGGCAACAAATAGCCATCAGAATGTTATTGTAGCTCATAATTACGGAGGAAAAGTCTTGCCTGTATTCATTGAAATTAAGAATTTAACTGTGGATCTTAACGGTATCAAAGTGCTGAAAGACGTAAATTTAAGCATTAATGAAGGGGAAATTGTTGGAGTTCTAGGAAAAAGCGGATCAGGGAAAACAATCCTAATGCATTTATTGCGTGGTACTGAGTCTTTTGAAAATATATCTGGTGAAGTTATTTATCATCTGGCTCGTTGCAATAATTGCAGATACATAGATTGTCCCAGCAAGACAGGCCAAAAATGTCCTTTCTGTGGAGAGTTGCTTGAAGCTTTTGAAGCTGATTTCATAAAACTTTCTCATTACGACCCAATAAGGAAAGATATTACAAAAAGAATTGCAATCATGCTCCAGCGTACCTTTGCTCTTTATGGAGATGAAAGAGTTATTGTAAATGTTATAAATTCCTTGAATGAAATTGGGTACACTGGTCAAGACTCTGTGAGAAAAGCGGTTGAATTGCTTGAAGAAGTACACCTGAACCACCGTATGATGCATGTTGCACGAGAACTATCAGGTGGAGAAAAACAGAGGGTTGTACTTGCAAGACAACTTGTAAGAAATCCCTTGCTTCTGTTAGCTGACGAGCCTACAGGTACCCTTGATCCAATGACTGCTAAATTGGTCCATGATGCTATGATTAGGGTAGTGAGAAATTATAATATGAGTATGATCCTTACATCTCACTGGCCTGAAATTATCGAGAATTTAGCTGATAAGGCGATTCTTCTTGAAAACGGAGAGGTAGTTCTGGAAGGTAATCCATTTGAAGTTTCTGCAGTCTTTATGAAGAACGCATGTATATTGAAGCAAGAAAAGAACACCTTGGTCGGGGAGTCTATAATGCAGGTAAGAGACCTTACTAAACGTTATATCTCTGTAGACCGTGGTGTAGTAAGAGCTGTGGATGGGATCTCTTTTGATGTGAGAGAAGGAGAGATCTTCGGGCTAGTCGGTGTCAGTGGAGCAGGCAAGACAACCACTTCGAAGATTCTTATGGGAATTCTACCACCCACTTCAGGAGAAGTTGAGGTTCGCGTGGGAGACGAATGGGTTGATATGACAAAGTTGGGAGTCGAAAATAAAGGAAGGGCAACTAAATATATGGGGTTCCTGCATCAGGAATACGGCCTTTACACTCATAGCTCTGTAATAGATAACCTCACTGAATCCATTAGCCTTGATTTACCTTTCGAACTTGGTGTCAGAAAAGCTTTAATGACTCTTAAGGCTGCAGGCTTTGAAGAGAATAAGGCAAAAGCTATTTTACCCAAAATGACTGATGAAATGAGTGAAGGGGAGCGGCATAGGATTGCACTTGCCCAGGTCCTTATAAAGGAGCCCAAAATCATCATCATGGATGAACCAACTGGGACAATGGATCCAATTACCAAAATATCGGTGACAACTTCCATTCTTAAAGCTAGAGAAGAGCTGGGGGAAACCTTCGTTATAGTTTCTCACGACATGGATTTTGTAAACGAGATATGTGACCGCGTCGCACTTATGCGCGACGGAAAAGTTGTAGACATTGGGAAACCTAAAAACATACTTTCCCAGCTCACTGACGAAGAAAGAATCAAAGCTGATTCGGTTAGGACTTAAACTCTTGAAGAACAAAATAAAGTACGTTCAAGTAAGTTATAAATATTTTAGTTTAAATTGTTTGGAATTAATCTTACTAGTGCATCGATTTTAAAATAGATGCATAATTTGTGAGATAATTAATTTTTCTTGGAATGAATTAAACATTTAGCTTTTGATTTAGTTTGCAATCGATGTACTAATTCTTCGGTTCAACTGCATAATACAAATACTGAGCCACTCTGAGCTTGTGAAGTAGTAGAAACGGAAAATGAGATATCTTTAAATTGTTTATATCGGATTTCGATAAACCTCTGATTTTCACGAGCCAGTTACATACAATTATATGCATATGATAAAATTAAGAAGCTTATCGAAATTATCTATAAAATCGAACTCATCAAGGAAGTGAAACATTGGTAGAAAAAGTTGACATCGATGAAAAGCTAAAAATTATGGCTGGGCAACTTCCAGAAGTGATGAATGCGTTTTCTGGACTCCATTCCGAAGTTGTTAAGGATGGAGCTCTCAGTTCCAGAATGAAAGAACTCATTATTGTGGGAATTGCAGTAGCACTTCACTGTGAATACTGTCTCTGGAAACACATTCCTGAAGCTGTAAAATTGGGAGCAACCCGTGGGGAAATTTTAGAGGCTGTGAGTACTGCTATATTAATGGCTGGTGGACCTGCCGTAGCTTATGGGTCGGTAGTTGTTCTTGAAATTTTAGATAAACTGGGCATTTAAAAAAATAAGGTGATATAAATTGACTGAAGGAACAACTAATCTCGTCAAATGCCATGTTTGCGGGGGTGAACTGGAAAGAGAAGATGTTATTGAGGAAGAAGGCGAGATTTTCTGTGAGGACTGTTACATAGAGAGCCATCATAAAATCCAGGCTTGTAATCCCTGGGCTGTCCGTTCAAAAAAAAAATTTAGGGAAGAAGCTGGGTTTGAAGGAACCGAAGGACTGACTGAGCTGCAAAAAGCCATTTATGAATTCATCGTCTCGAGTGGCGGAGTAAAAAAGGAAGAAATTGCAAAAAAATTTGAGATATCTTTATTAGAAACGGAAAATCAATTTGCTCTTCTGAGACATTGCGAACTGGTTAAAGGGCAAAAAAGGGCAGATGGTATATACATTGTACCTTTCGAAAATAAATATGTCCCATGAGCGTCTTAAAAATTGTTTAAACATGACTGAAATATATTTCTAAAGCAGGAACAATAAACCTAAAAGGACTATAAAAATATTTGGAATAGCTCTAAGTAACTACTTTTTTTCAAGATGTTGTTTACACCTATTTTATTTTCTAAAAGCAGTGGTAGTATATCATTAATTGTTGATGTCTTAATGATCAAATTTTCAGTTTAATAATGCTACATTTTTATTCATTGTAACAGGTCTGCCTTTGCATCACAGAAGGTGGAATAAAAAGGCTTGAAGGTGAATTCTGCCGTAAGCATTCCAGTTTTTATGAATTCCATTTTATTCTTGTTAAACCTTTTTGATGCTGAACAAACTACATCTGCCGTTTTTCATATCTCAACAAAAAAACCAGCTTTTCTGTAATGTTCTCCTTGATTAACTAAAAAATCTGTAATCAGCAAGTAAGTCTACGATCACCCTTACCATCCAATCAGCAAGATTTGTTTTAAGGATAAGGTTCATGTGGGTAATTCAAGGCCTGGAGTGGTTCATAACATGCCAGCCTCTGCTCCAGGTAACTTCTTTGGTTAGTGAAACCATGTGATAATGTATTTTGTATACACAATAATTCACATACCCAAATTCCATTTACATTCCAAAGGTAGCTAAAGCATAAATCCGTTAGTTAATAAAGTTTCTAAGGAAAATTTCCATCCCCGCAAGAATCTACAAGGTCTTCAAATAAAATCAAACTTATCAGGAATCTTAAATTATATTTGATATTATTTTATGTGCTAAATATCAATTATTTTACAAAAATAAATGAATGCTTCTATACAAACTATAATGCCTCTATATAAAACTATTATACATGATAATATTTGTACGTACAATTTGTTGGGAAAAAGAAAAGGGGATATTTTAAAGTTATGTTTTTTATTCAAAGCCCAATGAGTACAGAAGAAGAAAAAGAAGTATCTATTATAATTGAGCTATTTCAGAAGTTCTCGTCAAGTGGAGATGGATTTAGTGCTGCAGAGGCAAAAAAGAGGCTTCAAACATACGGGCGTAACAATATAGCAGAAAAGAAAACCAATCCTATTTTCAAATTTTTAAGCTATTTTTGGGGCCCCATTCCATGGATGATTGAGATTGAGTAGTCCTTTCTGCAATTTTGCATCGTTTGGAGGATTTTTCGATTATTCTTACACTTTTGATACTAAATGCCATAGTAGTTTTCTGGCAGGAATACAATAGCAGATAATGCTATTGAATTATTGAAGCAGAAGCTGGCCTTGAAGGCGCGGGTACGTCGGGATAACAAATGGATTGAAGTCTCTGCCAGTGAAATAGTACCTGGAGATTTAATTCGCTTTCTTTTGGGGAATATCTTTCCTGCGGATATTAAACTCACAGACGGAGATTACCTGCTGGTAGATGAGTCCGCATTAACCGGAAAATCTCTCCCTGTAGAAAAACATATCTTTTATATCGCATACTCCGGTTCCATTATTCGGCAAGGAGAAATGAATGCACTGGTAGTTGCCATTGGGATGAGCACTTTTTTTGGCAAAACTGCACGGCTTGTAGAGGAGGCAAAAACTCAGAGTCATTTTCAGAAGCTGTTATCAAGATAGGCAATTATCTGATAGCTTTTGCTCTCATACTTGTAATGCTTGTATTTATAGTAGTGTTTCGACGTCATGAAAGTCTTTTTTGTAAAATGAGTATATAAATACAAGACGGTTCTTCTACCCGCCCAAATCCTTATTTTTCATGCCTTAGTCTCAGAAACTCGTGATTTAGACGACATCCCTCAAGAAAGAGTGGTAACTATTCGGCTACCATAATTAATCTATTGATGTTTTTTGAGTTGTCATAAATGTGTCATCATTAGCTAGTTCAAAACGAGATTCCATAACGAAAAGATTCTTTAGATCCCGTGTTTCCGATCAACAGTCAATCGTTTTGTATATGGGGCCCTAGCCGGTCTATCGAAAGCAGTGATACTGAGACGAAGAAATGGGAAGAAAATCTTTAACCGAGTTTCAATTCTAGTTCATAACATTTTTCTTTGTGGCTACATATGTTTTTTACTTTACAATGTATTTTTTTGGAATTGTATCGGAATCCGGAATAAAAATTTTTCTTATGAAATAATAATCGGATAAACAAACTATCTTCGGCTCTCTGTCTTCGGCTTTGTTTATTCTGTTTGGATATTGGAAGCATTCGGATTATTAGCTTTTTATGTGTGATACCAAATACACAGATACTTATAATATATTAAATATCAAATAATATTGATTGAGAATCCTTATTTAGAGAGGTTAAATTCTTTATTTTATGAGTAATTGCTTCCCTGCAGAACCCGAGAAAAAAGGAGTGATTCCGGAAGCTACTTTTATCCATTATAGATCTAGATAACACAGAAATGGATGTATTTCGATAAAATGAAGCAAAAACAAGAGAAACAGAACCTGAGCCTTGGAAAAAATGATATCAAGGTACAATTTGATTAAACTTCATAGCATAATGGACAAAGATTTTTAACTTATCAGAGGATTCAAAACAACCATTGCATCACTTTATTATTTCAGGTATATTTGTCAGAAAAATGAAGTGGTTTACAGAGACAGAGGATACTTTAGGGCAAAATCAAAAGTTGTGATGCGCCAATGAAAAGAGCAATAAAAGTATACCCTATGAGAATGAGTAGTATATTATAAAACAAGAGTATAAGCTCAAAAAGAGCTCAGGAAAAAAGATTATGCAGTAACTAAAAAGATATTCAAACCAGAATAAGTTTTTGTCACTACTGTTCAAAGAGTAACTCCAAAGATGTTGTGTACAGCTTTTTGTTATAATCTCCATCAATTGAGGACATTGAAAATAAAAAAAGTATATTGAAGATAGCGGAAGCTATCTTTAAAATCAAAGAATTGAGACTAAAGTAAAGCCAAAAAGAGGAATTAAATAGAGAAATTAGGGGAAGATCTGAGAAATTCCTGCTAAGAAATAAAATCCGAAGTTTGTCGAAATCCTCTATAATTTTAGGTTCGATTGACTTTTTTGATAAACTTTCCAGTGGTTGAATTCGATCTTTTATTTTAATCGCCTTTTTAAAATTCCGTTTTTCCTGCTATGTACCATTTTAACGCAAAGTATCTTCATTAATGTCATAACTTTAATACTTGATATAGTTGCCACCCTGTATTTTTATTTCTTTCCCTGTTATATATATAGCTACTTCAATTCTGGTAGCTTCCAGATCTTCCCAGCAAGATTTCCTTAATATTCTAACCTTCTGGATGTATCCTTCATGTATCGTTCATTCGAAGTCCACAAACCTCAGGGCTTCAATATCTCCTATTTTGAGAGATCTTTTATCAAATCTATGGGGAATAAGCAGCTATAGAGGTTCGAAGCAGGATAAAAAACTCTAATATCCCTAAGACTATACAGATCCCTAATAAATAAATCAATTTGAAACCTCTTAATTTCTCTTATGTATTTCAAGCCAATCTATAACTTTAGGCCAGAGAGATAGTGAAATTATCATTGTAATTGCCAAAACAAAAATTGAGCCTGCAACTATATCTACTTGAGTATAAGCCGCTCTTCCCCTGATTACATTGGTTGAAATAGCTCCTAAAAGAAAGAAAATTACAAGCACTATTGACGTGACAATGCTTGCTAAAAGCACTGATCTAGGCTTATTAACCTCGTATCTAGATTTTACCATAGATCTCACCTTCAATTTCTGGGATTTCAAAATTCTTCAAACGTCATTTTAAACCTCTTCTCAGGGAAATAGACTTATACGTAGAGAAATTTTGTCAGCAATTATCTTCATACTTATTTTCCGTTTTTCCTTCAAATATATTCCAAACAAACTTTAGATGAATCAACTTTAAAACTATTTTCATAATTTATTTAATTCTGCTTCGTTTCATTAGCAAGGAATTGGTCGTTACCGAAACTGAACTAAGTGCCATGAAAGCGGCAGCGAGTTCAGGTGTAATCAGAATCCTGTGAAAAAAGGGATACAGAATTCCTGCTGCAATAGGGATGCCTATCGTATTGTATCCAAAAGCCCAGAGTAAATTCTGCCTGATCTTGTTTATGGTAAGCCGGCTCAATTTAAGGGCTGCAACCACATCCTTCGGATCATTTCTTATGAGAACGATTTTTGCGGATTCCATTGCAACATCTGTGCCCGCTCCCATAGCAATTTCCCACATCAGATTGAACCAGGGCAGGAGCGTCATTAATACCGTCACCTACCATTCCTACAAGTTTGCCCTCATTCTGAAGCTTCTTTATTTCGTTTGCTTTATCCTCGGGCAGCACCTCGGCAAGCAATCTGAGAATCCCCATCTCTGCTGCAATAGCACCAGCTGTTACTGCATTGTCACAGGTTATCATAACTACCTCGATACCCATTTTTTTCAGGGTTTCAATTGTCTCTTTAGAGTTTTCCTTTAGAGTGTCAGCAACTGCAACAAGGCCTATAATTTCTTTTTCGGAAGCAACAAAAACTGCGGTTTTTCCGTTTTTTTCGAAACTCCGCATTTTAGCTTCAAGTTCATTGAATGAGATCCCATTTTCTTCCATAAGTTTACGAGTACCGAGCAAAATTCTTTTTTCTCCAAAATAGGCTTCGATTCCTTTGCCTGGGATGGAACGGAATTTTTCTACCTTTCCAAGCCTAATTCCTCTTTCCTCAGCTTCTTTTACGACAGCTTCCCCTAACGGATATTCCGATCCTCTTTCAGCTGTAGCTGCAATAAAAAGGACTTATTTTTCCTCATGGCCCGGGGCTGTAAACACATCTGTAAGGCTTGGAGTGCCTTCAGTAAGGGTTCCGGTTTTGTCAAAAACGATAGTGTCAAGCTTATGCGCTCTTTCAAGTGCTTCACCGCCTTTTATAAGGATTCCATTCTCTGCGCCTTTGCCGGTTCCGACCATTATGGCTGCAGGGGTTGCAAGCCCAACGGCACGTGGACAGAAGATTACAAGAACTGTAATGGAGATAAGCAGGGAAAAGAGAAATGGGCTAATTTCTCCAAGAGATGCCGAGATCCCTACCCCGTAGTGCCAGTATCCTATGAAAAACCAGAAGAAAAAAGCAAGAAGGGCAATAATATGCACACTTACTATGAAATTGCCCGCAAAAACGTCTGCAACTCTCTGGATGGGGGCTTTGGTTGTCTGAGCAGTTTCCACAAGCCTGATTATCTGGGCAAGAGCAGTGTCAACTCCAACCTTTGTTGCTCTGAACCTGAAAGATCCTGTCTTGCTTAGTGTAGCACCGATAACCACATCTCCCGGATTTTTCTCCACCGTGATACTTTCTCCTGTGAGCATGGATTCGTCTACTGAAGAACTTCCTTCTGCCACAATCCCATCAACCGGGATCTTTTCTCCGGGCCTGACAATAACAATGTCGCTTACTACAACCTCTTCAACAGGGACTTCTTTTTCCACGCCATTAACGAGAATCCTGGAAGTCTTTGCTCTGAGTCCCATAAGTTTCCGAATAGCTTCAGACGTTTTGCCTCTTGTTTTTGCTTCGAGGTATCTTCCAAAGAAATAAAAATGATTAGAAAAGCTACAGTATCATAGTATAAATTATTATACCCGGGGCCCAGATCGAGGAAAGTTGTGGCCACACTGATAAGGTAAGCTGATCCGGTTCCTGCAGCAATCAGCAGGTTCATGTCAGTCACGCCATATTTGAAGCCCTTGAAAGTCCCGACAAAAAACTGCTTTCCAGGGAAAAGAAGGACTAGAGTAGACAGTATAAAAAGGACGATATGGTTGGAAAGGAAGCCAGGCACAAAAGATAGGGAGGAAAACATCATGCTCATGTTTCCAATGCCAATTGGAATTCCCAGCGCAAGGGCTACGATCAGGTTATTTCTCTGCCTCCGGATTTCAGAATCCTGTGACATTTGCTCTCTATCTTCATACTCTACTGTTTCAGTCCTGACCGCTGCCCCATATCCAATTCCCTGAACTGCATCAATTATCTCCCTGACAGAAATTCGGGCCAAATCGAATTCTACAACTGCCTTTTCAAGTGGGAAATTTACTGAAGCTGAAATGATGCCTTCTGTTTTATTAAGAACCTTCTCAATGTTTGCAGCACAGGATGCACAAGTCATATCCTGAAGGTCGAGAAGTTACTCTGTCCGTCTCTACCTTATACCCAATGGATTCGATAGCTTCCTCAATTTCCCTTGGGAGAGATAAGGGAGGGATCAAAACTGACTTTTGCCCGTCCTAACTCCAGATTGACAGCTACTGAGTCCACTCCTTCCCTTTTCTTCAACACCTTCTCAATATTCAGGGCACAGGCCGAGCATGTCATGCCTGAAACTCCAAGGGTAATTTCTTTTTTGTCCGTTTTTTGGCTTGAGGTGCTGAGTGTTTCCTTTTCTGCAAGCCTGCATTCTTGCGTCGCTAGGGGGCAGGCTTGAAACTTTCCTTCCAGTTCTTCTAAAGCTATATCAACAGTTTCTGAGGCTGTGCCTGTTACACCTGCTGCAGTCAAGGTTCTTGCTTCAATATTTGCCTGTGCCTTTTTGGTTCCTTTTTTTCAATCTCTGTTGAGTAACCAGCCTTTCGGATAGCCTCTTTTATATCATCCATACTAATTTTTTGAGGGTTAAAACTGACAGTAGCACTTTCAGCTTCCAGATTTACCCCCACTGACTCCACTCCTTCAAGCAAAGATATAGCATCCTCTACTCTTTTCTGGCAGTGACTACAGGTCATGCCGTAGACTCCTAAATTCACTTCCATCGGGAATATACCACCCATGTTTTTTCCAAATCTTTCCGGAGCTTATAGAGCCTTTAACGGCTTTGTTATGATTTTGTAACCCCTTTTAAGCATGGTCATCCGTATGACATGCGCATCAGTTATCTGGTTGTCATAGAATACATTTCTTGTCCTATCAGAAATATTCAGTTTACTCTGGCCACTCCCTTTTGATAGAGTTAATGAACTTTGTAGCCTGTCCTTTATAGTATATGTAGACCATGTCATCTACTATGAATGTCGTATCTCTATTGGTTCACACCCACCGAATCAGCTGTTTTTTTCAAACAGGCGCTTCACCCATTGTAATAACAATCTGTACCCTTTGGTATGTAATCCTTTGAAACTGATGTGCGCGATCCTCATCTTTACACGGGCTCATACCCGGCTTCCTTAACTGCAGCCTTGATTTTTTCGAGGTTTGCCTTCTTTTCGTCGTATTCAACAACTACATGGTTATTCTGAAGATTTACCTCCACTTTCCGTATACCTTCGATGGCTTCAATTGCTTTTTTAACCCTCATATCACAGTGTCCGCAGGTCATGCCTTCAACTTTTATTGTTTCTTGAGTTATGATTTCGCCCTCCTATTTCATACTTGTTCAGATTACTTTATCAAATAAATTTCTTGACTATTGATAGAATAATAATTCAAATAGAATATCTGATTACCCATAGATTTCAACTATAGTGTTGGATAATATATCTCTGGAAATTTTACATAGTTTATGTGTGGGGCTTTTTTGGCAAGCTTAATGCAAGCAGAATACAAGCATAATCACAACAAAATAACACTATGTATTGTAGAGATTTATATATATAATAAGAGGGTTTATAAGTGGGTTTTCCAATGGATCTCAAAAAATTGTTTCTGGAAGAAAATGTAGGTGGCTTTGATCTCCTGTTTCGGGCTATGTTTGGAGTGCTTGTAATAATTGCTTTGCCATAGGTTTTGTGAAAACATCTCCCTGGGAATGGTTTGTACGCTGATAGCTTTTACAGGGCTCTTCAGTTCTATCATGAGACACTGCACTCTCTACTCTATCATTTAAGATTAATACTGCAAAAATAATTCGAGATAAATTTTAAGGCTTTAAGGATTTATCCTTATTAGGGGTATTGTGGAATATGCCCATTTTCTTCAATTCGCTGTTCATTTTCAACTAAATTGCCTGACCAAAATTTAAACATATTTCATTTTTTTTAAAATAAAAATATTTGATTCTTTTGTTTCCCAAATAATATTGAGAAAATATACTCTTTTTAGGACTTACGCACTTGAGATATAATATTAAGTACAATAAATACTGTGTTTTAATATTATTGATTTTTCAGCTCAACCGCGTAAGTCCTACTGACAACAAATTAGATTTTTTTTATATATGGCTTAATCATTTTTCTTTTATGCACTACATAAACTGCAAATGCTTTTCCACATTCGGTGCACACAAGATCTTTCTGAGGCACAGAAAATGTGTTAGTTGCTTCACAGTGCGGACATTTACATTTCCATTTAGAAGGATACTAAATTGTTTCTTCCATAATCTCAACTCTTACTTGGTGCGAGAGGTGCGATTTGAACACAGAACTCCTACAAGACAGACTTTCAATTTGATGCCTTGGACCTAACTGGGCTACTCTCGCACACGATTTATACTTCAGCCAATTTAATGTCACTATGTAAAATAATGCATGTAGGATACATATTTTCAAAAGTAGTGAGATTTCCTCGAACCTCAAGTTTTTTCCAATTTTTTTTAATAGAAAAATAAGAGTTAAAACAACATATTTCATGTTGTCACCCATCTTAAAAGATATACGAAATAATGGCAAGTGCAACAAAAATTATTGCACGCTACTTTGCAATATTCATGGACAAGCCTTCAATTCCTTGTACGCCAAGATATATGTAACCAATGCGAAAACTAGCAAAACTACTGCAAGTTCTCTCAAACCCGGCACATTTTCACTCCCCAATGTATTGAATCAATTATCCATAATGAGTATATACACGATATAGTTCCTCGCGAGTTAACAATGATTTATTTCAGTCAAAACCTTATGTTTTTTCCATAATACATTAGTTTTGTTATTTTGAATATATTGAAAGAGGCTAATATAGCGTTTTCTTTAACAATTTCACTAAAATGTAACGTAAAAAACCTGAAAAATAGGTAAATGTCTGTGGTGTATAAAATATCGCATGCTCCATACTCTCTATATAGTATCCCAAAAATATGGAATATAATCATTTTTCAGATTTGTTCACTCACCTAAGGACACGACTACAAACTTAAAAATTTTTATTATAGTAGTGTAGTGTTAATAATAACCCTTCTCAAATTTTTTAAATCTAGAATTTGATATAAGATTAATCTGCATTGTTTTTTAGGAAAAAGCTCAATTCTAAATTTGTGAAGATTCCCAAAAAAAAATAATTAATATTAAATTATTGTTTGAGATTAAAACATTTTATGCAGAGTAATTTTTATTCCGAAAATATTTTTCGTACAATTAATTAAAAATAACCAAGGGGGTTATTTCATATTTTACTGAAAATTAATCGGTCAAAAGGTGAGTAATAACCGGTATATATGTGAATAAAGAATTGCTTGGAAGGCGTTGGTTCTTCTATAATCTAAAATCTAAATAATAATGGGTTAACAATATAATATGAAATGTAAATCATCAGCTATAAAATGAGGATAGAATTTCGGCTCTGTAGAAATCCTCAATTTGATGCCAATTACCTCTACAACTTTTTTGTTTATGTTGTATATTATTAATTTAATTTTAATCTCTTTCACTTGATAACGGAATTTCCTTGCCCTTAGTGTTTCTCCTAATTTTCTTTTAACTACAGAAAATATTGTCTCCACGATATTTCTTTGATTATATTTAATTCTGTCAAAGACCAGATTCAACTGTTTTCTATATTTTCCTCTTATTCTCTTCCTTTTTCTCTCTTACAGGTATAATTGAATCTGCTTTGATTTCTTCTTAATTATAGAATGTATTTTTTCTGAATCAGATCCTTTATCCATCACATAACAATCAGACTTTCTCATCTTATTTGATTGCCTTATCAGAGCATTTGCATGTTTGATTTCATGGTCTGTTTTTTGACTAATTTTCCATCCCAATATTATCTATTTACTTGTGTCCACTGACATTGAAGTTCTCAGGAAGCTTCTTCGAAGCTTCCCTGTTCTTCTGGAAATATAACAACTTGCATATGAACTCGTAAATCCTGTTGCATCAATCGCTGCAACATAGACATTTTCTCCATATGAGTAAAACAGCTTTAGAATCCTTGACAGAAGAAGGTTAAACAGGGAGGAAGGAATTCTAGTTACAAACTTTTGAAGGGTAGTGAAATGTGAAATCTTATCAAGAGCAAGTTTTTCTTTTATATCGCTCATAAGGTCAATAAGTTCTACAAAATCTCGATAGTCTGTACTAATATACTCTTTCAATAAAACAGTGAAAGAAGCTGATGCTGAGTAAAAACGTATTTTGAATACTTGCAGGAATAAAGCTTCAGTTTCGAAGACTGAACAGTTTCAAGACTAGTATCAACAAATTTAATGTACTTATTAAACTTCAATATTGAATGTTCCTTCATTTTTAGCGAAAAAAATAAGAAGAATATTATAATTGAATAGTTATAATACTGGTGTAAAAGTTCAATTTAGAGCATTTCTACAGAGCCAGAATTTCCAACATGAAATTTCAATATGATTTATCCTTCCATAACAAATCTGGATTATTTAATTGAGAAATTAATCTTTTACTGTATCTGCAGATGGAGTTATTGAAAAACTAACAACCTCAAAAATAAATTAAAAAGTATGGAATGTAATAGTATGGAAAAACAACATTTGACTAAATAAAAAAGAAACTAGTCATTTTGGTACTTTTATTTGTAGTAATTTCAAGACAGCTATGACTATAAGCGCAGCTAGGCATGTCGTAAAAACAGGCCACTAAGCGAAGTATGTTAGGTCACACAACTAAGCAATTAGTACGAACAGGTCATCACTACCATCTAATAGTTCATCACCACCGCCCACGTACCCCTACTTCATGGCCATTATTAGTTTAACTGTGACTGGATGTGGAACCCTTACACTAATCAGTGGAATGGGCCTGCTAACCAATGATTATGGACACCTGTTCTCCATAGATTTTAATGACAATTTCATGAGATAACTTCATGGGAAATTACATCAACTGGCTGGCAGGAAGATTACACCTCATCCCTCCGGTATGCAGGCCTACCTCGTCAGTTACTTGTAAGTTTATTTATCCGGGACTTGCGCTTGGATTACGTGGACCGCAAAGACCACAAAATCACTTAATGCTAAAATTGATGGTAAATTTTGACGAACTCAGAAGATGGTATAAATTCTCATATATAGTATATACTATAGCCTATAACAGGTACTAGTGGCTTTTTATTCTCTGTTACTCTCATTTTTACAAAAAGTAATAAGTGGGATATATGACACAAATTCGAATAGGAATGTTTAGCTGGAAAAGTTTGCATTCGATATGTGTAGGAGGAGTTTCACTCCATGTATCTGAACTCTCTGAAGCTTTTGCTGCTGAGGGACATGAGGTTCATATCTTTACACGAAGCTGTGAAGACAAAGATGAAATTATCAGTGGTGTTCACTATCATTGAGTTGCCTGTGATCAATATGGAGGGATATTGGAACAAATGAACTGAATGTGCGATAGTATGTGCTGTCGGTTCCTGGATGTAAGAGAAAAGATGGGTGAGTTTGACGTTCTACATGGGCACGATTTGCATCCAGTAAATGCTCTATGCAGGATAAAAGCTCAGTTCAGGTTGTTTTCTGTGTTGACTTTTCACAGCACTGAATGGGGCCGTAATGGAAATATTTATGGGGACTGTGGGAAGCAAAGGAAATATCTCACAGGGAATGCTCGGAGGGTACGAATGCTCTGATGTGATCACGACCTCGCCAATATTGAAGGAAGAAATTCAGCAAATTTACAAAATTCCCGATTACAAGTTATGGGAGATTGCAAATGACATAAATGTGGGAAAGATAAAAAGAGAAATCGACCCAGGAAATGTAAAAAGGCACTATGGCATCTACCCATGTCTCCCAGTAGTGCTTTTTATGGGAAGGACGGTATATCAGAAAAGGCCTGATCTGCTGGTTGAAGCCCGGCAAGAGTCCTGAAAAAAAGAATGCACAATTTGTATTCTTGGAGAGGGGGGAATGCGCTTTCACTGTCAATATCAAGCTCAGAAGCTTGGGGTTGGCAAATTTTGCAACTTTCTTGGGTATGCTCCGGATGATACTGTAATAGATTGGTTTAATGCCTGTGATCTTGTTTGTGTACCTAGCAGAAATGAGCCCTTCGGAATTGTTGTGCTTGAAGCCTGGGACGCAAGAAAACCGGTAGTTGCGAGTGATGCAGTAGCTCTTGTGGAAAATTTCAAAACAGGCGTTATTGTTCATAAAGATCCCTCTTCTATCGCCTGGGAACTCAATTATGTCCTTGAAGGGCTTGGTCGTAACAGAATGGGGGAAAACGGGTATGATCTTCTCAAAAAGAAATATAACTGGAAAACAATAGCTTAAAAGACCTTTGAAGTATATGAAGAAGTAATTGAAAAGCAAGATCCTGTAATGAAAACCGAGATAAGAACAAACTCCAATGAAGAGGTTGATGGGAAAAATAAGTCTCAAGTAAAATTTAATAATTGATTTGATTCGGTGTTTTTCTGATATCTCCAAGTACATACTTTTTTCTACTAAACTTAAATGCAACGTCGGACTACGGAAAGTACACTAAACAAGATAGGAAGATGATTATAGAACCTATTTTCATATGTCACAATTTTTACCGTGGTTATGTTTTTAAATAACTCATTCCCCTGTCCGAAGATTTCACATAACTAAAAAATATACATTATTGTTTCAGCTGAGTTAAGATTTTCTAAAAAGCAAAAATACACTGGTCATAAAGTATCTAATTCAATATCAGCAACATGATATTCTGAAATACAGAGCCTGTAAGCCCTGTTAACTAGCTCAAGCATATTCTGGTCTCTCCGGTCTATTCTTATTCCGCAAGCAAGGGAAAGGTACTCAGTAAGGTCAAAGATTATTATTTTCTCATTTTTTCCAGCCTCAATGAGGTTTTGCATACAACCCCCGCAATTCGTGATGATTGCATCACATCCCAGCTTTTCTGCAGCTCTGAATCTGTCCGATGCCATGGAGAGGGACTCATAAGGATAGTTAATCCTCACTCCACCTCCAAAACCGCAACATGCCGAATTTTTAGGAGTTTTATTTGCAAGTTCTGTTCCCTTGATTTTTTCAAGCACATTTCTTGCTTCCTGATAGACTCTCATTCCCCTAGTCAAGTGGCAGGGATCATGATAAAAAACTTTGTGATTAAGAGTAGCCTCTGGACTAAGTTTGCCGTTTCTTAACAGAAGTTCTAGATACTGGGAAACTTGCATGACCTGAAAATCAAATTTTCCAAACAGCCTTGGATATATATCCTTAAAAGCTTTGAAACATCCTGGACAGGCAGTTATAAGAGTTTTTGCTCCTCTTTTTCGGACTTCATCGATATTTCGCTGTCCGTTCTTGTGGATAGGACTCGGATCACCAGCACCTGCAGATACAGCTCCACAACAGCACTCAATCCCACTCAAAACGGTGTAATCGACTCTTGCTTTCTCCAAAAGAGCAACTGCAGCTGTCGCTATGCTGGTATTGATGTAGGTACCCGCGCACCCGGGAAAATAAACTACAGAACCGAGAATATCTTTGTACACGGGAATTTCATTCATTTCAGCGATTTTTTTGAAGATGTTATTTTGAGCATTCGGATTCATTATGGTCTGCCTATCCGTAAGACCGTTTTCATTTATCCACTTTTGTCGGGCAGGAGAAATAAGTGGCTTGATTCCAAGTCCTTCAGGACAGGCGCAGGTACAAAGTCCGCAGGTCAGACAGCGAAGAAGAGAGCCGGAATCAATGCCTGAATTCCCTTCTAAATACTTGCAGAGTTTTTCAATCAATTTGGGATCATTATATCGAGGGCAGACTTCAAGGCATTGTCCGCAATATGTACATTTTTCTCTGTATTTTTTTAAGATATCCATTTTTCAACTCCATATCTTCTTAGGACTTGTGTACTTGGAGTACAAAATTAAATACAATAAACACTGTAGTTTAAATTTTCCATTTCAAACAGTTAAAGATTTAATGCTATTGACGTTTAATGATATTGATTTTTCAGTTCAACTGCATAAATCCTATATTATTAAGGATTCTCATTACAATGCATACATTGTGCCGACGGTATTGAGCAGGAATTGTTTAGGCATCTCCTCTGCAAACTTGTTTATCGCTTTCCAGCCTGTACAGTACATGGGTACAATGTAATCAGGCTTGATTCTTTTCATTTTGTCAATTGTAGACTGAATTTTTGGTCTAAAAATTGCCCTGGAAAGTGAAAGCCTCCTACAATTGCATGAACCTTATTCGTCCTTGTAATTTTCTTCGCATACTCGACTGTATTGATAATTCCTGCATGAGCACAACTGCTAATAATCACAAGCCTTTTGTTCTTCAGTTTTATAATCAATCCCTGATCATCCCTGAAAGGATCAATAGTCCAGTTTCCATCGATTTTTGCTTCAGCTCCGGAGAGTCCTTTTTCAAATGCTGTTGTTCGTTCCACCTTTCCTGTAGTATGGATAAGGCTATTTGCAATCATTAAAGCTTTTTTTGACTTTATGGGAACAACTCCTGCTTCTATCAAAATACCTTCATCGAATGCAGGCATTATGACAGGATGTCCAATTGCGGGAATATTCGTACGGCGTTCAAGAAAAGCGTCAGGATGAAGATAAAGAGTGACTCCTTTATCTCGCTCTTCGCCTATGAGTTTCAAGATCTCGACAAGTCCAAGAAAATGATCCGGATGGCCATAGCTCCGGATAACAGCTTTTATTCTGCCAAGATCAGCTTTCAAAAGCGCTGGATTATTAAAAATGCAGGCCGGAGTGACTGCTGCATCATAAGTACTATATGTTCTTCAGAGGCAGCCCAAACTTTAATTAGGCATGAATGTCCATGTTCTGCGAGGATTATTTGAGGAAAGGATAATTGCAGTCGTCTACATACATCAGTATTTTCTGTTACTGACCTATGCGTATAATTATCAATTAGGATTGTTACTTCCAACTTGTTTGCTTCCCGAATAGTCAGCTCATCCATGTAAAAACTTGGTTTTATCTGGAGTGTAGATTTTTTCTCTAGATATTTATATGAGGTATGTAAGCCTGAATGATGGCAATCCTTATAATTTTTGAGTCATTTTAAGTTTTCTGGTTCTTCTTAAATTTTGAAAGAATAATGGAATTCAATCCATATTTATTAAGTCCCTTCCCGCATTTTGGAAAAGTTGATCTATTCACATCTTGATTTTTTATACAAACCTTTAATCTTTGCTAAAATTATCCACTGCCCTTGACAATTCTATTAGAAATCGAAAGAAAACTGAAATAGGTGAAGTTTCTTGCACCTGGTGTCAATAAGCGCGCTCCTTGCAAATTCTCTAAAGAAAGCTTTTATTCTTCCAAATTCAATTTAATGGCATGTTCGGAGAAATTGGGATCGTGAGAAACGAGGCTGATGAAACTTCCCTGCAAATTCTTGTACTTTTCAGGGACAGTATCAGTGAGATCCAACTTAAAGGACCTGAATCCATGTCTTCTTACTTCAAGCCTGAATACTCCCATTACCTGGTGGTACATACTCCTCTTAGCATTCAGTATCCTGACAATAAGGAATATTGGAACCTGCGCTTTTGCGGAAATATTGGAGTTTCATTGGTGGAACTGGTTGTAGCTGAAACTGAGAGCGCTTATGTAAGAGGCCTCATGGCAACTAACGGGTCAAAAATTTATGCAATCCTTCCTTTTATATCAATAGATGAGGAAAAAGCAAAGAAAGCAAGCTTCCCTGAAGATCGAATGGCCAGTGTGCGCGCACAGGTACTTCCTGCTGTGCTTCCATATATAAGAGGATCAAAAATCCTAGATATAGGCAGTGGTTTTGGAAGCCTCACTCTAGAAATTGCAAGAAATAATCCGAATTCAAAGGTTTATGGAATCGATCTGCATGATTCCCTCACAAACCAGGCGCATATGAACGCAGAAATCCTTGATGTGCAGAACGTGGAGTTCAGGACAGGTAGCGCCTATGCTTTGCCTTTTGATGGGAATTCGGTGGATGCTGCTACATGCTTTTTCATGCTTCACCACCTTAAGGATATCAAATTTGCTCTGTTCGAAATCAAGAGAGTACTGAAAAAGGGTGGGTTATTAACCACAGTTGAGCCCCTTGACCATCAACATCACCACGGACCTCCACTTTCGGAAGCTGCATTGAAAGAACTTTTTGAAGATGTAGGTTTTCATGTGGAAACTGAAAATCCGGAAGGTGCAGTTGTTCTCAAGGCCACAAAAAAAGAATAAAAAGAGGGTCAAATAAAGAAAAATGATAAGTAAAAAATGGTTCGAAAGATTTTTTTGGCACAGAATCCGGCTCTTAATTTTTTTCAATCCATCTCTACAATTTAGTTTTTCCTACGCTAAAATATAAATATACATTGCTCTGGCGCTCTAATTGTAATGCATGCATCTTCGGTTAAGTGTGGAATCGCGATATTTTGCACCAATTTCGCAAAGATTCTCAAAAATATTAATTAGATGCAAAGTTGGGGTAGATTATCGATTTTAGTGTTAATTTTCAAAATTCAGGACTGATTTTTGCTCCTAAATAGATAACATACAGACAAGAAAATTCCTGAACCGCTGATCAATGAATTATGATGTAGTCATTCAAAATGAAATGTTTTCATTTGCTTATTATGCTCTTTTGTCGTCCTATTTTCCCTGATTTTCAACATAATTTCTGATAATGTCAGAAGTTGTTCCATCTACCAATTTTCCAATGTATCCTCATCACTACATAATCCCCACCACCAAGCTGTTTTTAATCGCGTGGTATTTTTTAAAAATTTATCTTGCTGTAATGCTTTTTATGATCTGAATAATTTTTGAAGGAGAATACTTTGGCTCAGAACCAACGAAAAGGTGGATATGATCATTATCAGTACCAATTACATCAAATTTAAAACGGTACCTTTCACCAATTTCAAGTCACACGTTTTTCAAAAAGCTGATAATTTCTATCTCTAAAAGGAGGATTTTATGATATTTTAACACAAAAAAAACTATGTGCTACTTTATTTTATATACAAAATGATTTGCATGCCTCAGTTTCATTTACATTACAAAAGTAGCTAAAACATAAAGCGGTTAGTTAATAATGGTTCTCTGGAAAATTTCCATCCCCACAGCAAGCTGCGAGGTAATTGAATGAAATAAAGTACAATCGACTTTGATGTTAAAATCATGCTTTAGGTAATTTAAGGTTTGAAACTTATTGATTTCTCAGTTCAACCGCGTAAGTATTATTTAAGTATCAGTTGAATTATATAAGGATTCTGAAATTCCCATAGAGCGTTCGCTGATACTGTACTGGGAAGTTGTTTTACTGAATTAATTTGCTGAGCAGAGAGTCATTCAAAACCCTTTTCCACGATATCAAGTTCCAAATTGTTTAACATTTCTTAGTGCTTTTTAAATTCCATGTATTAAAGCTTGAATAAACGATTCTTTATCCTGTTCTGGGCTTCCTTTCTGACATTTTCTTCTAGGATAAATTATATACACTATATTAGTAGACACTATATTAGGCATAATAATGCATACTGGTGCGCCCAAGGAAAAGAAAAATGGTGAGTTTCGAACATCAACTGAGGCACTTCAAACCTGGGGTTTGCAAAGAAAGCAATTTTGAGGAAATAGTCCTGACAGTTGACGAACTTGAAGCCATGAGGCTCAGATTCCTGGAAAATTTATTCCAGATTGAGGCGGCGGACTGCATGGACGTTCATCAATCTACTTTTCAAAGGACACTTTGAAGAGCACTTGAAGCACTTGAGAAAGTAACTGAAGCATTTGTTTATGGAAAGTCAGTAAAAATTGAAGGAGGAAATTACAGGATGCCAGGAAAAGACGGTACCGGCCCGGTAGGTAAAGGATCTGGAGGAGGCAGAAGACGAGGTAGGAATAGAGGGGGGTAATGACGGTCCGGAAGGGACGTGTATATGTCCCAAATGCGAATACGAGATGCCCCACAAGCTTGGGGTGCCTTGCATCGAGGTGAAGTGTGAAAAGTGCGGGACTTCAATGGTCAGGAAATAGCTGCTGATGCACATAATTATGTATTAAAATTCTTGACTATCAACAGACGGAGTAAAAAGAATGAAGATCGGCATAACAGCTAGTGGTGAAGGGCTCGATTCCAAAGTAGACTCCCGAGTAGGGAGATGCAACTACTTTGTAATCTATGACACTGAAACCAAATATGTAAAATCAATCTCAAATACGAGTGTAGAAGTTTCTGGTGGTGCAGGGATCAAGGCAGTCGAAGCTATCACAAACGCAGGGGTTAATGTACTCTTAACAGGCTTTGTGGGTCAGAATGCCTTTTCTATTTTCGCTGAAGTCGGAATTGATGTCCAAGTCGGAGCAAAGACGAAGAATTAGTTGCAATTGTGGAAAATAAATCATGTGCTATTGATGTTATTCAGGTAATAAATGGCTGTACTTGCGGGAAAGGAAATCTTGTTTTTAAAGATTATGGGAAGCATGTTTACACATATTTCAAAAGAGACGATAAAACGGGCATCAGGATTTCCTTGAAACCAGCTGTCCTTTCGCAGGACGAAAAGCATGTTGCACTCTTCGCAAAAATGAGGATTGACACTGCAAGCCCAGAGAAGATAAGGATTTTCGAGCCTTACACGAAGCAAAAAGCCAGAAGATCCTAAAAATGCTAGCGGAAAACTTTTCTGGGTAAGGGAAGTGGAAATAAAGCCTCCAGAAAAAGCCATAATTTACCCTACTCTGATCTGTAACAAATGTGGAGAAGGTTTTATGGAACCTATGGGACGATTGAGAAATGGAAAAGTAGTCTGTATCCCTTACTTTGAGGCAAAAGATGAGTGAAGACCTGGAGATAATTCCCTAAACATGGAAATGATATCTACAAACTATGTAGAAAATGATTACTTTGAACCTGTCTACGATGAAGAAATCTACTCGAAAGTTTAAAAAGTTTTCCTGAAAACTGGTATGAGGTTACTTCATTTGTATTCTGTTAAGACACAAAATGTCTAAGAAGGTCTATAGAGTGTTATTGTTATACTAAAAAATTCACATTAAAGTCGGAAAATCGCTACACTTAGTATTCGAAGTTGTGCATAAAAATCGTTAAGCTAAGAAAAATGAGAACTGCTTAAAAAAGCTGTTTCAGATCCCAAATAGGATGATTACTCTAAGCAATAAACTGAATGCAAAAAACATTTAATGCTTGTTACTAGATAACCTAAGCAACAAATAATTATTTTGGAATAATTTCCATGTCAGTTTCCTAATCTTGTGCCAACATCTATGAACAATACACTTCTTGCTTTTATCTTGGGAAGAGCTAATCAACTCAACTTATTTTAGGTAATGGCCTCAATGTGTTTATAAAAATATATAATGCTACAGAGAGTACTGATAATGATGCTACAAAGAGTAATCTAAAAGTAGTTTAATGAAAGCTCAATAAGGAGAACATTGTTATGCCAATAATAAACTACCTCACAAGGGGTCGGAGGTATCCTGAACAATTCTAGAGACCTTGCAGAAGGAGCGGAAAAGATCACTTTTGTGGAAACTCCAAGTTTCTGCACCCCCTTTGCTGAACTTCTAAGTTTTGTAGTTCGGGACAAAAAACTTGCTTTCATTCCCGGTCTAGATTTTGAGCAAGCTAGATCAATTCATGTGACTCTTGAGGGTATGCAGCTTGGAGAGCTCACAGATGCGCATGCTGATGTGATCGTCTTGCTCGGAGGACTTGCAATGCCGAAGATGGAGATAAATCCTGAAAAAGCAAACTAAATTGCCAGAAAGGTCCTCGAAAACTCGGAAAAAGGAAGAATTATTGGATTATGTTTTCAGTCCATATTCATGCAGCGGAAATGGGATAAAATAATCAACTTTGATTATATCATCAACGCTGATTTGGCTGTTGAAGTGCTGAAGGTCTAAAATTTCATATGATTTTTTTCCTTCCGACCGAAAAATAACGCGGATAAAAACAATTTTTTATATTCAAAATCCAATTGATTCTCAATGTCCAAGTTATGGTTTTGATCCTATATCCTTGGCATAAAACAGAAAGCATTTTCCTGATAGATAAACAACCACTGAAACGTCTTCATAAAATGGAAATTCAGAGAGGTAGATTTCCAAATATAATAAAATCATCCTCAACTGCATTAAAAAATAAATAAGTTTATGCAGTATACGGAATGAAGAGAACTTGTAAACGATGCTAAAGAGTGTATATATTGAATCAAAAGGCTAATATCGAAAAATTTCTATACAGGCTCTGCCTAAATCTCTGTATGCCCAGTTCTCAAGTGAGTTCGGATCTATTTTTATCACTCTGAATTCTAGAAATGGAAAAGCAGAAATGAGAAATGAAGTTTTTACTACTTTAGAGAATTTCGATAAACTCCTATGCATTTGAGCATTGGAGAGTTTAAATCTCTTGACAACAATTCCTATTTATGAAAACTCGGAGTGATTTTGCTTTTAAAGAGGTATATAATCGTCTTCAGTTAGTTGGAGATAAACTTGCTAAAATTGATTACTCAATTGATTGGAAACCTTTTCTTATAATTTTTGAGTCCATATATTTTTAACAAAACAGCTTAAGGAGGTATACCTGAAGCTGATGTTATTATTGTTTTTAAAATGCTTGTTTTACAGCAATGTCATGGTTTTTCAGACTTTAAACTTGAGAAACAATGTATTGATTGAATTTCTTTCAGGAAATCAAAGATTGAATCTGAAGATGTTGGTAAAGC
>CAWHXP010000012.1:0-114399 GCA_963833425.1 uncultured Methanosarcinaceae archaeon
GATGAGCCGGTTGGCAAGTACCAGTATCTGGGCGTTCTCAATGGAACGGCAAGCCGGATGGTGACCGGTGTTATGACGTGGCCGCTGTAATTGTCTCGCTGACGACCGTCGTGCGGCCTCTTGCCGGTCGAATCCCGCCGCAGTCGGCTGGTGGAAAAGGGCGTTCTGCCGTCATTCGATGCGATCAGCCGGCGCGAACTGAAGTCGCGGGGCCTGCCGCCGGTGACTGTGTCGGTCGCCCATGGCGATGGGTACGATGATTGGGCCACGGCGCGGACTGCGAGCTTGGCTGGCGGAGCGGCCCGACGCCTCCCTGGTCGTCCTCTGCGGCGATTTTGGAAGCGCCACCTCCGATACGTGCTGGATGCGGTGCTCGATCGGTCCCAGGCCGCCCGCGTGCGAATCCGGCCATTGCCCGACCGGCGATTGGACGAAACGAATTGGTGGACGAGCCGCGATGGGATCAAGGCGTTTGGCTACGGATGGCTCCGGCAGCTCCAGGGTTGGTGTGCGGGCGGAGATCACCTGCCGCCGCCCTCCTGTAGCGTAGACGAGTATGAGAACCGTGTCCGACAATCTCTGGGAAAAGCGACGCCATGAGCCTCCCACGCCGATCTCTTATCGCCGCAGCGCGCTGGCAATCATCTTGACGCTGTTGTGGGCGACACACCCGCATCTGCTGCGGGCGATGGCAAGATGGCTGGACGTGGGCGGCGTCCGCGGCCGGCCCAGTACGTGATGGTGCTCAACGGTGACGAGGAGACGCGGGCGCTGATGGCCGGCGTCCTGGTCAACGCAGGGTTTGCCGGCGGTGTGCTCGTGACGGAGGTCGCCATCACGCCGCAGGAAACCGAGTTGGCGCTGCCGCCGACCCACGAGATCACCCGCCAAGTGCTGGTCAAACGCGGCATCCCGTCCGACGAAATCACGATCCTTCCGGCCGCGGCGACGACGACCTTTGACGAGGCGCAAGCCCTGGGCGTCTTTCTCAAAGATCGGCCCAAGGCTTCGGTGCTGGTCGTCACCAGCGACTACCACACGCGACGCAGCCGATGGGTATTTGCCAAAGTGCTGGGTCCACGGGCGCGCGCAAGTCACCTTTGTTTCCGCCCCCGGCGACGACTTCCGAAGAGACTGCTGGTGGCAGGATGAAGCGGGACTGGTGGCCATGGTCAGCGAATACCTCAAATTGGCCTTCTACATCGTCTACTATGGCTATCTGGGCTATTGGCTGGCGGCGTGCGGTGGGTTGCTGTTAATAGCGAGATGCGCTCGGCTTCGCCTGGGGCGGGCCTCGGAACGGCCTGCTCCCAATTCCCAACGCCCGCGGACGGCGCGGTACGCAAGAGCCTCTCTGCGACACCGTCCGTCTGACAGGTTACGGCTGAATACGCCATTCCAACGCGACGGATAGTAGCCAGGGTTGGCCACCCAGCCGGGCGAGTAGTCGTTGTTGAACGGATCGCTGCTGGCGCGCGGCCGGCTGTTCGAGAGTCCAAACCACTTCATGGATTCGATCCGCCGCTGCCGTTGTTGGGCGCGAAGATCGGCCTGGGCGCGGACGGCCATCTGCGGATCTTTGTACTGCCGCAACGCCTGATCGTAGAACCACATTTCCGGCGTGGCCTTTAGTTCGCCGGGCGAGACGGTGGTGCCCAGCCCCAAACCGGTGGTCGAACGGTTTTTCGGCCGCGCAGAGGCGGCGCCAACAGCAACAAAACAGGGCCGAACAGATAACTGGCCGCTTCATAGATCCCCCCTTGTGTCAACGGCGTGACTCATCGCCGACACCGCTATTACACCTTTCGGCCTGTAACGTTAGACGGGTTTAGGCAAACCCTGCCGATTAGCAGGCACACGTTCGTGTGCCGACTGCTGTCTGCCTGGATCGGCGGCAGATAAGGCAGCACGGGATCGCCGCCTGTCTCTCTACAAGGCTTACGCCACCGGGCCATGCGGGATATTCGGATAGGCTCGAAAGGTGGCCGGATCTCCTTGCACAACAAGGACATACAGCATCCCACCCTCCTGCCACGACGAGGCACAACACCCGGCGGTCGTGTAAGGGTGCAACGCTGGGGCCGTGCCAAACCCATCGAGTCCCTCAGCGTCTACCACATAGAGCGAGGCAGTCGTTCCGGCCGGCCCTGGCAGGTCGTAGACCACGCCGCGACGGCCCAAAAAGGCTTCCAGCGGCCGCCACCTCGTCCCCCGAAGCTGCAACACGGCCGTGCTGAAAGGGTAGCCGGCCGGGGCGGGCTTTTCGGCCAGCAGGGGCCCCGGCTCGTCCACGCCCACGTCGAACGACCGGATTGCCTCGTCGAGCACGAACGATTCCGAGATGCCTTCGCCCCTAGGCATGCCGAGCCAGACGGCAATCAGCAGCACTGCAGCCGTAGCCGCCAGAGACAAAGTGGGAACGAACCGTGAAGAACGACGAACTGGCACTGTCCTCGTGCTTCGTCCCGAATTCTTCGTTTTAAGGCGTTCCAAGAGCCTATCGGCGAGCCCCTCGGGAACCGGTACGTCATGGAGCGCGGCAGTGAGTTTTTCGTCGAAGTTGTCTTTCATTGCTCTTATTTGCGCTGAGCCGGCACACGGACCGCCCGCCTTCGCCGCCCATGTTCGGGCTCGAACAATATCGCACGCAAATAATCCTTCGCCCGCGCCAGCCGGCTCATCACGGTGCCGATCGGCATCTCCAGCCGTTGGGCGATTTCCCGGTACGAACATTGTTCGAAGTAAAACATCACCAACACCAGGCGCGAGGCCTCGGGCAGTCGGTCTAGCGCGTCCTGGAGCCGGTCTCGGTCGACGCCCTCCTTGGCAGGGGAAGATGGAACCGATTCCATGTTCAACGGCAAATCGGCCGCCAACTCCGGCCGGCGCCGCTGGCGGTCCTTGAGAAAACAGTTCCGCAAGACGGCAAACAGCCAAGCCCTTGCATTCCCCACATTTCGCAATTGCCCTATCTTTCCCAGTGCCACCAAGAATACCTGTTGCGTCAGGTCTTCGGCATCCTGGACCGAGCCAGTCAGACGGTAGGCGTATCGGTACGCCGCCTGATGGTGTTCGGCGACCAGTTGGGCAACCTGGGGTACAGATCCGGCGTCGGCCATGCTCGGCCTTCCTGTAAGAGGCAACGAATGGCGGAGTTATTCCCTCGGGGGGTGGAAAAAAATCCGCCCTCAGCCCGCTGGATTCTTACTCCATTGTACTTTATGTGGAATAATTGCCCAGTGGTCGGTATCTAACTGGACAGCAGGCAGGATGATTCCTCGCTGCGTATACGCGATCAACCTAAGGCTTTAGAAAAGGTGAACCCATGAAAAACCTTGTGGCTTTCGTAGTGATTTTGAGTCTGGGACTGTTTTGTGCGGTCGGCTGCAACAAGCCTGCTCCAAAGGCCCCACCGACGCCGCCGCGCCGAGGAAGCCAACCGAAGGCCGAGCCTCCGAAGGCAAGAGCCGAAAGCCGAAACCCCGAAGGCTGAGCCGAAGGCGGAGACGCCCAAGCCCGAAGAGAAGAGAAGAAGTAGGGCTCGCTCCTTTTCGAGACGAGCCCTCGCGAGGCGGCCCGAGCCGGCGCCGTGGACTGAATCCAATAAGGGGAAGGGTTACCCATGGGTCCCTTCCCCTTCGCGTTTTCTTGGGCCGGAACATTACTCTTTGGTGCAGAAATCGAATCGCTTGCACTTCGAGGCCCCGTGGCGGACAATAAGCTAGACTTGCAGTGAATATTCGCCAGAACTGCCACATGCCACACATTGGCCACAGACGTTTCTCCTTTGGTTGGCCTCTCCTGCTGATTGCTGCGGTCTGGAGCGGATCAGCGTGGCCGGCTTGGGGCACCGAAGTATTGCTGAAAGACGGCCGCGTGCTGCGGGGCAAGCTGGGCAAGGTCGCCGGGCTGGCCGAATCGCCGCAGGCTTCTGGGCCCGATGGCGGCCCGCTGCAACTGATTATCTTCCTTGACGACGACCTGCGACGGACCTTCTTTTCCGAGCGACTGGTTCGGGAGATTCAGCAGGAGGCCAACCGGCAGCTCGACGAGAAGTTCGCCATCCGGCAGTCGGTGGTGCGGTCCGGCCAGGCGATCAAGAGCGTCGGTCCGGCGTATGAGATCCAGCCGTTCGACGATTTCGGCCGCCGCATCTACACGATGCTTACCGCCAAGGGGCCCGTGGACGTCATCCAAGGCATCACCGAGTTGACGCCCCGATGGACGAAGGTCGAAGGGAAGGCCCATGTCTGGGACATGCGGATCGCAACCAGTTCTATTCCTCGCGATACGCTGCAACGAATCCTCCTGAAGCAGATTAATCCGAAGGAGATCGAGGACTATAAGAAGGTGGCCCGATTCTACTTGCAGGCCGAACGTTATGAGGAGGCGCGGCAGACCCTCGAAAAGCTGCCCGCGGCGTTTCCCGATCAGCCTGACTTGAAGCAGCAGTTGGCGCCGTCGCTGCGTGCGATCGGACAACTCTCGGCTGAGCGGCTGCTGTCGGAGATGAAGTTGCGGCGCGATGCCGGTCAGCACCGGTTGGTGGCCGACGGGCTGAAGCATTTTCCAGCGGATGGCGTTGGCGGCGAGATCCTCCAGGGCGTCCGCGAGATGGTCCCGCAGTACGACATTCGCGAGGCCCGCCGCCAGAACGTCATCAAGGAACTCAAGGCGTTGGCTGCCCGCATTCCCGACACGATCGCCCGAGAGAATCTCAAGCCGATTCTCGATGAGATTGCCGCAGAGATTGGTCCCAACACGCTGGACCGCATGGCGGCCTTCTTGCAGAATGCCGACGATCAAGAAACGCCCGATACGGAGAAGCTCGCGCTGGCTGTCAGCGGCTGGCTTTTGGGGGCCGATTCGGCCACGGACAAGCTGGCCAGGGCGATTTTGGCCTACAGAGTCCGCGGGCTGGTACGCGATTACCTCAACGCGACGACCGGCCCTGATCGCCAGCGCACGTACGGCTACATTAAAGTGGAGTCGGGCGGAGACTTAGGAATTGTAGCCGAAGTTGCTGGCCCACATGAAACCGCCGGTCAACCCGCCGGAGGGCATGGCCGACAAGCCGGGTTACTTTGAGCTCGAAGTGCCGGGAGTGGCCAAGGGGCCACCAGTGACCTACTGCGTTCAACTTCCCCCGGAATACGATCCCCACCATCTGTATCCGGCGATCGTCACCCTCAACGGCGAGGGGACCACCGCCGGGCAACAGATCGACTGGTGGGCCGGACCGCGCGGCAAAACGGGGCTCGCCTCGGTCAGGCATCGCGTTACGGATACATCGTGATTGCGCCCGTATGGACGGAGGAACACCAAAAATACTTCGGCTATTCGGCCCATGAACACGCCGCCGTGCTGAACTCGCTCCGCGATGCCTGCCGGCGGTTCTCCATCGACACCGATCGCGTCTTTCTGTCGGGTCATTCCATGGGTGGCGACGCGGCGTGGGACATTGGGCTGGCCCATCCCGATCTGTGGGCGGGAGTGATTCCGATCGTGGCCCAATCGGACCGCTACTGCATCCGCTATTGGGAAAACGCCCGCTACGTGCCGTTCTACGTGGTGGCAGGCGAGTTGGACGGCAATAAGATGATCAAGAACGCCAAGGAAGGGGGGCTGGATCGCTATCTCAAATACGGCTTTGATGCCACCGTGGTCGAATACGAGGGCCGGGGGCACGACGATTTCTACGACGAGATCCTGCAAGTATTCGACTGGATGGGCCACTTTCGCCGCAACCCCTTTCCACGCGAGTTCGCCTGCGAAACGATGCGTCCCTGGGACAATTCCTTCTGGTGGCTCGAGGTTCAAGGGCTGCCGCCGCGGGCGATGGTTGATCCGGCCGACTGGCCGCCGCCGGCTGGTGCGCAGCCGGTGCAAGTGAAAGCCTCGATCAACACTAAGAACGGGATCAACGTCCGCACCGGTACCAGCCAGGTGACTGTCTGGCTCTCGCCGAAGATGGTCGATTTCAAGCAACGGGCAACGATCACCGCAAACGGCCGGCGGCTGAACAACGCCGATCAGGTGATTCGGCCCGACTTGCACATATTACTTGAGGACGTTCGAACTCGCGGCGACCGTCAGCACCCATTCTGGGCCCGCGTCGATGGCGCCACAGGAAGGAAACCGGTTGGCGAGGAAAAGTGAGGGTGTCGCAGAGCTTTTGATACAGCCCCTTGGGGGGTTGACTTGCATTCGGGCGGTGGTACGCTGAGGGTGTGTGGTCCTCTTCTCGGTAGAACGGCGCAGCGAGCGGGGCGTTTGGTTGAAAGGCCTGTCCTTTATGGCCGGTCCTATCAAATGTCCGAAAGGGCACTGGTATCAGCCGGATCCGTCTGGCAAGGCGGCACCGTGTCCACGGTGTCAAGCGGCGTCGAAGCCGCAGGACGCCAAGGCCGTGTCAGAAGACGACGTCATGGCCTTTCTTAACGATTCCAGCAACGCCGATCCCACCAAACCGCCCTGTGACCCCTCGGGGTCGGAGCAAAAGCCGCATAAGAGCACACTGAAGCGGAATAAGAAGATATGCCGCCAGTGCCACAGCGAGACGTCGTTCGCTTTCGAGTATTGCCCTCGCTGCGGCGGCCCGCTGGAGATCGCGATGCTCGACGTCTCCTGATCCAGGCTCAGTCTCCCAGCGAGTGCTCATTGTTGCCCACCTTTTCGGCCGTGAAGTCGCCGAGGCCAACAGGCGAGAGGTCAGGACGACCGCAGGTTAACCTGGCGTGCGACTGGCCGTCCGTCCGCGTCTACGTCGACCAGGCGCGACCATACTGCCAGCCCGACCATGCTCGCGTAAAAAAGCATCGCAAAGGCTTGATCGATCGCCGCGAACACCCAGTGCAACGGGTACAGAATCGACAGCCCGCCGATCACGGCGGGAACCGCCAGCAGCAGTAGCGACATCGAGCAGTACAACCACAGCCGCCCCGGCAGCCAGAAGGCACGGATGATCAATGCCACCACGGTGGCAAACACGATCAGCACCAACAGGCGATGGGACCACTCCCAGAAGACCAGCGGGGTCATTTGGGGGACCAGCCGACCGAAAGCCAGCGGCCAGTCCGGTATCGACGTGCTGGCCCCGGTGACCCGCACGATCTTGCCGAAAACGATGACAAAGAACGTGCCCACAGCGGCAATGGTGGAAAGCACCCTACGGATCGCATGAACTCCTCGCATTCGTAATGGGGGTGGTCAGGGCGGACGCCGAGCCGATATTCGACCGTTTGGGTATGTTAACGAACCGGCACGCGGCGGTCTAGCTGGCGAGCCACTACTTCAGGTGGATTGTGAGAGCGGGCGGCTCGCCGTACAATGCTTGGTATGAGTGACCTTCACGAGGAATGCGGTGTGGCTGCCGTCTATCACCTGCCGGGACGGGGGGTAAGCCCTCTATGTTCCGAGCAGGGCCCCGAGGATATCTCTCGGCTAGTGCCGCGCATGCTTCTGGACATCCAGAACCGCGGCCAACTGGCGGCCGGCATGACCACTTATAATCCCCATCGGCACCAGCTTATTGACACCCACAAAGAGGTGGGGAACGTGAGCGAGGTGTTCCGGCTCAACCATCGCGGCAAGTACGAGAGCCTGATGGAGGAATATGCGGGCCGGGCGGCGATCGGCCACGTGCGCGACGCCACCTGCGGCCAGGACGACCGCAGCTATGCCCAGCCGTTCGAACGCCACCACATCAAGAAGCACAAGTGGTTCAGTTTCGCGTTCAATGGTCAATTGGCCAACTACATGGACCTCCGCGAGGAATTGCTCGACGACCACGATAACTACCTCGCTCGCGAGTCGGATACCGAAGTGCTCATGCACCAGATTTGCGGGCGCTGTCGACGGAGCGGCGGCCGTCGTTGCTGGACGTTTGCCGTCACTTTGCCCGCAAGTTTGACGGCGCTTACAGTCTCGTGTTCCTCGATGCCTTGGGGAACATGATGGTGGCCCGTGACCCGCTGGGCATCAAGCCGCTGAGCTACGCGGTGGAGGGGCCGTTGTTCGCCGCAGCCAGCGAGAGCGTGGCGCTGTTGAACATCGGGTTTGCGGCCGAGAGCATCAGTCGGTTCCGCCGGGCCATGCGGTAATGATCAGCGACGGCAAGTTGGATATCCAGCCCTTCGCCGGGCGGAGTTCCCGCTTCGCCCATTGCTTCTTCGACGCCCCCGATCACCGGGCGCTCTTCTGCACGACGAACGAGGAGCCGGCCGACAAGGTGTACGCGGCCGTCCGGATCGCCCGCTTTCCCTGGCCGTTCGACGCCGCGCGGCGCGAAGTGCTCACGGCATCCCTCGACCGCTCGGTCGGCCGCTTCGCCCTGCCCGCCGGCAGCGGCCGCGTCTGGTTCACGGCCGAGGACGCGGGGCGCGAGAAGCTCTACTCGGCTGCCCTCGCCGGCGGCGACCTCCGCGAGGAGAAGCTCCGGGACGCCGGATCTTTCACCGGCCTGGCGGCGGGCGGGCGCACGCTGCTGGCGGACTGGGAGTCGGCCACCCATCCGCCGGAGGTGTATGCGATCGGCCCGGACGGCGCGGCGCCGCGGCCCCTGACCGGCTTCAACGACGAGAAGGTGGCCGCGCTCGATCTCGCGCCGGTCGAGCATTTCTGGTTTGAGAGCAGCGGCGGCAGGCGCATCCACAGCCTGTTCGTGCGGCCGCCCGCCTTCGACCCGGCGAGGAAGTATCCGCTCCTGGTGCTGATCCACGGCGGCGCCGCCAGCATGTGGCGCGACGCCTGGGTCACGCGGTGGAACTACCACCTGCTGGCCGCGCCCGGCTACGGCATCCTGCTGACGGATTACACGGGCTCGACCGGTTACGGGGAGAAGTTCGCCCAGGACATCCAGTTCGACCCGCTGCGGGGTCCGGCCCGGGAGATCAACGAGGCGGCCGACGCGGCGCTGCGGCGGTACGCCTTTCTCGACCCGGCGCGCCAGGCGGCGGCCGGCGCGAGCTACGGCGGCCACCTGGCGAATTGGCTGGAGGCGACGACCACGCGGTACCGGTGCATCATCTCGCATGCCGGCGAGGCCGACCTGGTGATGCAATGGGGCACGAGCGACGGGATCTACGGCCGCGAGGTGAGCAGCGGCGGCCCGATCTGGGGCGACAGCAAGGTGTGGCGCGAGCAGAGCCCGGTGATGCAGGGCGCGAACCGCGGGAAGGGCACCGGGTTCGTCACGCCGCTGCTCCTCACGGTGGGCGAGGAGGATTTCCGCGTGCCCATGAACAACGCGATCATGTTCTTCGCCGTCCAGCAGCGCCTCCAGGTGCCGACCCGGCTGATCGTGTTTCCCGAGGAGAACCACTGGATCACGAAAGGCGAGGACAGCCGCTATTGGTACCGCGAGGTCCAGGCTTGGCTGGCGCGATGGATGCCGCCGCCGGGAGCGGCCCCCCGGGGCGTTCCCGACGCTCGACCGGGAGATCCGGCCGTGGCACAATGACTTTCAGCCGCCGGCTCCCGTCGCGCCGGCGGACCGGTTCCGCCCAGTCCATCCCCGATGAAATTCCCCCTCCTGCCGCTTGTCCCGCTCCTCAGCGCTCTCGTCATGATCTGCTGGCCCGCCTGGCGTCCGCCGTCGCGGCGGCGGCCGATCGAGATCGACCGCGCGATCGCGCGAGAGTACCCGTCCTTGGACAGGTTCTACAGGGACCTCCATTCCCATCCGGAGCTGTCGCTCATGGAGGAGCAGACGTCGGCGAAGGTCGCGGCCGAGCTGCGCGCGGCGGGATTCGCCGTGACGGAGCGGTTCGGCGGCTTTGGCATCGTCGGCGTCCTGGCCAACGGGCCGGGACCGACCGTCCTCGTGCGGAGCGACATGGACGCCCTTCCCGGTCGAGGAACAGACCGGGCCTGTCCGTACGCGAGCACCGTCAGGACCAAGAATCTCGCCGGCCAGACCGTGGGCGTCATGCACGCGTGCGGGCACGACATCCACATGACGGTCATTCGTCGGGACGGCGCGGCTCCTGGCCGAAGCAGAGGGACCGCTGGAGCGGCACCCTGGTCATGATCGGCCAGCCGGCGGAGGAGATGGGGGTCGGCGCCCGGGCGATGCTGCGGGAGGGCCTGTTCCGGCGCTTTCCCAAGCCGGACTATGCGCCGTCGCGCTCCACGACAGCGCGAGCCTGCCGGCCGGGACGGTCGGACTGGTCGAGGGCTATGCCATGGCGAATGTCGACACGGTGACGATCAAGGTCCACGGCGTCGGCGGACACGGGGCGTATCCGCACCTGACCAAGGATCCGATCGTGCTCGCGGCCCGCATCATCCTCGCCCTCCAGACGATCGTCAGCCGGGAAACGAGCCCGATCGATCCCGCGGTCGTGACCGTGGGCTCGATCCACGGCGGCACCCGGCCGAACATCATTCCGGACGTCGTGGAGCTCCAGCTTACGCTGCGCAGCTACTCCGACGATGTCCGCGCCCACACGATCGAGGCCATCCGCCGGATCTGCCGGGGCGAGGCGATCGCCGCCGGGCTCCCGGACGACCTGCATGCCCGAGGTCAAGGTCCTCGAGGACCAATACACGCCGGCGACCTACAACGACCCGGCCCTCACCCGCCGGGTGCGGCAGGCGCTCACCGCGCGGTTTGGCGCCGCGCGGGTGCAGGACGATCGATCCGGAGATGGGCGGCGAGGACTTCAGCGAGTACGGCCGCACCGTCGAGCATGTCCCCCTGTGCATGTTCCGGATCGGCGCCGTCGCGCCCGGAAAAATGGGCGGAGAGCCAGCGGACGGGAGTGGCGCTGCCGGCGCTGCATTCAAGCCGGTTCGCGCCCGTGCCCGAGCCGACGATCAAGACCGGCGTCGCCGCCATGTCGGCCGTGGTCCTGGACCTCATGCAGCGGAACCACCCCGCCGGGCCGTGATCGGCCCGGATGGGAGCGGCCCGGCTTGCCCTTGCATCGCGGACGGAAGACGCGTAATCCCCCGCGCATGAAGAGATCCGGCTTTCTTCAGGGCGTGATCGTGATGGCGGCTGCGATGATGGCGCCCGCGCTCTTGCGCGTCGCTCCGGCGGCGGAGCCGGCGGCTTTTCCCTACGCGGAAGCGACCATCGACCAGCTGCAGCGAGACATGGCCGCGGGAACGCTCACTTCACTGGAGCTGACCGAGGCGTACTTGCGGCGGATCGCCGGCATCGACCGGGCGGGCCCCGCGATCCACTCCGTCATCGAGCTGAATCCTGATGCGCTTGCGATTGCCGCCTGGTGCGACGCCGAGCGCCGGGCCGGGCGGGTGCGCGGGCCCCTGCACGGCATCCCGATCCTGCTCAAGGACAATCTCGACACGGCTGACCGGATGTCGACGACCGCCGGGTCGCTGGCGCTCGTCGGCGCCCGGCCCCAGCGGGACTCGGCGGTGGTTGCGCGCCTGCGGTCGGCGGGGGCGGTGATCCTGGGCAAGACCAACCTGGCGGAGTGGGCGGGCTTCCGCAAGAACCACGGCGATGGCCCGGAAGCCGCGACCGCACGGCGCTTCTTGGAGCGCCTCACGGCTGACGCCAAGATACACCCGCAGTAGAGCTTTCCCTCGCGCCTGTACACGTTGAAAATCCTGGCCTCTCACCTAATACTACGCCCCAGCTAGCCCGCTGCTGGTCTCCTAACCGGCAGAACTGGCCAGCCTGTCTGTGCGTGTTTGCGCCGCGACTCTATCAGTAATAGAGTCTAAGTTGCAGGGGATCGACTTCGCTCCAAAAACAGAATAGGGATCGGAAAGGATACCGGATATGCGTAAGGCGCTGATTCTGGCGGTGGTTTTGTTCGTTGGCGTAGCGGCCTTTGCTCAGGCGCCCGCACTGACGAATGCGGACATGGCGAAGCGTGCGGACTCCTACGTCAGCAGAATGTCGCTCGAGGAGAAAATCGACTACATTGGCGGAACGGGATTTGCTGTTCGGGCCGTCCCCTCGGTCGGCTTGCCGCCTTTCGAGATGTCCGATGGCCCCTTTGGTGTGCGCAGTAATGAACGGTTTCCTTCCACCACTTATGCGATTGGCGTCGGCCTCGCGGCGTCCGGATACCGATCTGGCGGAAAAGATCGGCGCAGCGATCGGCAGAGACGCGCCGGCCCGCGGCATTCATTTCATGCTGGGCCCCGGCGTGAACATCTACCGCTCGCCGCTAAACGGCCGCAACTTCGAGTATTTTGGAGAAGATCCATTCCTCACATCCTCGATCGCGGTTGGCTACATTAAAGGCATGCAGTCGCAGGGCGTTTCAGCCACCATCAAACACTTCCTGGGTAACAACTCCGAGTATCTGCGGCACGATTCCGATTCTTTGATTGATGAACGCACCCTGCGCGAGATCTATCTCCCTCTGTTTGAAGCGGCGGTGTAGAAATAGGATGAAATACAGATTTTTTTATTAAAATATATCTGCAGCTAAGAATCAAAAATGTTGCGTTTTTACTCTTGAAGGTAAAGAAACCCATAAAAATCATATATAAAATAAGAAAAACAGCTCCATTTATTGATAAAAGGTAGCCATTTCTCTGATTTTTAGCTATTTTTCAAGGCTAATAACAACATATAAACTAAAGCAGCTACCTTTTAATATTTTTAGCTATGATCTTATTTATGAAAAAGGAATTATAGTCTCGGTCACACATTTTTCTTAGCAGCTAGTATAAGATACGGAGAATCAACAATGACTGAAGAAAATAAACCTGAAGGAAAAATTGACCGCATCACGGGAATAACTGCCTGGGGAAATTTAACTATTGGCAATGTAAGTGGTCAAATTGCAGTGGGAGAAAATATAAACCAGATTCAAACGATAAACCAAACTGATTTTAAAGAACTAAGAGGAAATCTTCGTGAGTTTCAAAAGGGGATTGATAAACTCGGACTTGAACCAGAAGACCATGATATTGTTAGTGCAAATATTAATTCCGTCATTAAAGAAGCTGAAAAAGAGGAGCCTCAACAATCAAAGATTAAAGAACTATTTGAAAGCGCAATTAAAACTATAAAAGAAGCGGGGAAGACAATCACAAATGTTTCAGAGCTTTACGAGCCTGCTAAAAAAATAGCCAAACTATTTGGGATAGCTTTGACCTTTTTATAAAAATGGAAGGGGGTTTTACATTCGATGAGCAAACAGCCTCTGGACAATAAAATCGTAACCGGCAGTATCGTACTAACAGCAGGTCGAGATGCCTCCATAGATGATGTTTCAGGTCAGGTAGCCATTGGTGAATACATCAATCAATTTATGATAAAAGAACCCTCAGGAGAGGCATTAGTTAAACTGATAGCTTATCTGGAGCAAAAAAGACAAGAAGAAGCAAATCTCAAAATATTAAACAGTTATAATCCTTCTGTCCGTTCTTATTTTGATCCTAGAGTAAAAGAGTTTGTCACCACGAATAGAGTGGAAGAATTAAACAACGCTCTCATAGATCTCCAGGATCATCGGCTTTTACTGTTTACCGGGATAGGTGGCGTTGGAAAGACAACACTAGCAAGAGCCCTTATAGATATTAGGCCAGCCAACGTACCTATGCCTTTCTGGTTTGATATCAGGCAGAATGAGAGTGCAAAACTAAGAGATATTCTAGAAAAACTTGCAGCTTATATGAAATCTCCGGATATTGCAATATTCAAGAAAGAAAAACGAGAGCCAGAAAAAAGGGATCTCGATAAACTCACTGACAAATTACAGCCAGGAAATCCTGTATGGCTTATTTTTGACAACCTGGAAACCATACTGGATGAAATCTATTTTCACGATGAATATATAGATCTGTTTTTTTACGTGTTTGCGTAACAGTACTCACCAGGCAAGGATCATTATAACGAGTAGAACTTTCCCCAAGTTGAAAGATGGAGAATGTTTAATTGACATAATAGAAGGAGAAAAACAGGATATCAAGGGGTTAAAGACCAATTTTGCAGTTGATTATCTTGTCAAAAATGGACTTGAGAATCTAGAATCTGATAAATTAGAAGAACTGGCTACAGGTGTGGATGGACACCCTCTGGCACTACAACTTTTGGTAGGTCTTGTTAAGAAATTTGGAGCATCTGATACATTAAAAAATCTAATTCGATACAAGACACTCAAAGAAGGCACTATCAAAATAGCCAAAAAATTATTTGACAAACTGGCAGGGGATGAAAAGGAACTATTAGAACGCATATCAGTCTATCATAAGACTGAGACTATGAGCGCAATTGAAAAGATGTTACAGATAAGACACCCATAGGTGCTGTGGACAATCTGATAGATGAGTCACTACTAGAAACCGACCACAAAGGCAATTATTGGCTCCATCCTCTGGTACAGGAATTTGCGTATGACGATCTTAAAAACAAAACCGAAATTCACAAACTTGCAATGGAATATTACCTTTCCATACCTATTTCCGATAAACCTGCAAAAAAAGAAAATATTCAGCCTTTAATTGAAGCTCACCATCATGCTTGCATGGCCAAAGAATATGATGAGGCTTTTGATATCATAATTAAGAACAAGCTAGATAAACTTCTTGATCTTTGGGGCAATTACACAGCACTTATTGACCTCTGCTTGAAAACATTGGCTAATGACAATTTTTCGACTAAAACAATTTTAAAAAATGTTGTGGCTAACGGCTTAATTCTTGGAGATCTGGGGACCGCATACAATATTGGTGACTTGAGAAAAGCAATTGAATATTATGAACAGGCACTAAAAATTGCTCAAAAAACATGGAACAGGCACTAAAAATTGCTCAAGAAATCGGGGACAAGCCGAGAAGTAATTTGGCTTGGAGATCTGGGTAATGCATATCGTGATCTTGCAGAAACGGAAAAAGCAATTGAATATTATGAACAAGGATTAGCAATTGGGAAAGAAATAGATGATAAGAACATAATTAACTTTTGTGAAGAAAATCTTAAGGCATTGAAAGACTCAAAAAGATAAATTTTATCTTCAAACTTATAGATCGGTTCCGTTGCAAAAATAATATTCACTCAATTTTACACTACAATTTTCACCTTTATATGTCATTTTCTTTCTAATGGAAACGATTAATTTTCCTAATTGTGAAGGTTTTTACTGATTTTGCAAGGAAGTCAGATTTTTTGCAACGGAACAAGATTATTTATGTAGTATCCAAATTTTATTACTGTTTTAAACTTGGAAATGAAGCATAGAAAATACAAAAAAAGAATAAACAAAAAAATTACATGTGTTTGATATCATTATAAAATTTTGGACACCTAAAGTGTAAATATTTATAATTGTTTTTGAGTTTTACTTAACAATTTATTTAAACTGTTTATTTGTCCAGAGTCTTTTAAAATCATCGTCTTTCTTTGCTTCTTCTTTATGCGATGGGTCAAGCTCAATAGCTTTTTTTAAATTAAGGATTGAATGATCCTTGTTATTGATAATTGAATAAAAACGTGCACGATTATACCAACCCATTGAATTCTTCGGGTTAATTTCAACTACTTTATCAAATGCTTTCATTGCTTCATCAGACTTACCTAATTTGCTGAGAGCTAATCCTTTATTGTACCAAGCATATTCGTCTTGGGGGTAATTTTAATTGCTTTGTCATACGCTGCATTTGCTTCATCAGTTTTATTTAAATTAAATAGAGCATCTCCTTTATTGGACCAAACTTCTATCTTATATGGGTAAGTTTCAATTGCTTTGTCATATGCTTTCAATGCTTCATCATATTTACCTAAATTATACAAAGCATTCCCTTTGTTGTCCATGCATTTGAATTCTCTGGGTTAATTTCAATTGCTTTGTCATATGATTGTATCGCGTCACTAAACTTATTTAAGTCCAATAGAGAATCGCCTTTACAAATCCAAGCATCTGAATTCCGTGGTTTAATTTCAATTGCTTTGTCAAATGCTTTTATTGCTTCATCGGATTTATTTAGAGCATATAGAGCATTTCCTATATTATACCAAGCTTCTGAATACTGTGAGTTAATTTTAATTGCTTTGTCATGCGCTGAACTTGCTTCACCGTATTTATGCAAACTATCAAGAGTATTTCCCTTATTGTTCCAAAAATCTGAATCCTTTGGGTTAATTTCAATTGCTTTGTCAAATGCTTTTAATGCTTCATTTGGTCTATTTACTTTAGTTAGAGCAAGTCCTTTATTATACCAAGCATCTGAATTTTTTGGGTTAATTTCAATTGCTTTGTCAAATGCTTTTATTGCTTCATCGTAGTGTTATCACAAGACAGACATAAAGTGACTCCTTTATTTTCCCAAGCTTTTGAATAATTCTGTAGGTTAATCTTATCTATAGGCACTAAGTTTGTATTTGCTTCTTCAGCCTTTATAGGAGCAAGTTTTCCTATAAACTGTCCGGCGATAGGATCTGATCCGACATGCACTGTGGCCGTAACCACGTTTGTAGCTGTGTCGATTACAGAAATGTTGTCAGCTTCACTATTTGCTACATAGACCTTTTTTCCATCTGGAGGGGTTGCAACTCCATAAGGATAAACTCCTACAGGCACTGTAGCTATAACAGTGTTTGTGGATGTGTTAATTACAGAAACAGTGTTGTTGTGAGAGTTTGTTACATATGCACTTTTCCCATTTGGAGTGACTGCAATTCCTAAAGGCCTATCCCCTACAGTCACATTGGTTGTGACATTGTTTGTTGCTGTGTCGATCACAGAAACAGTATTGTCGCTTGCAATGTTGTTCCCAGAATTTACCACATATACCTTTGTTCCATCTGGTGTGACTGCAATCACAAAAGGCCCGTTTCCTACATGCACAGTAACTGTATCAGCTTTGCCTGCGGTGTCAATTACATAAACATCGTTTCTGTCATGGTCTGTCACATATGACTTTGTTCCATCTGTACTAACTGCAACTTCATCAGCAAAGCCTCCATCTAAACCCATTGTTGTTTCTGTATCGTTATCTGTTGTGTCAAATACAGTGACGGTTTGAACACAATTGTTTGAAATATATACCTTTTTTCCATCTGGGCTGACTGCAACTCCTTCAGGATACTCTCCTACACCTACAGTGTCTGTAACAGTATTGGTGGATGTGTTATTATAGAGACAGTTGGATCTGGATCGAACCAGTTTGCCACATATACCTTTGTTCCATCAGGGGTAACTGCAACTCCACAAGGATTGAGTCCTACAGGCACTATGGCTGTAACATTGTTTGTGGCTGTGTCGATTACATAGACTGTGCCCCCAAAATCAGAGCATGTCATATATGCAAATGGCGCTGCATCTATGATGCTTACTTGCATTAAGACCAAAGCTGTTGAAACTAAGGCTATAAGATACAACTTTTGTATATTGATCATTCATTCCAACTCTTTTACCAATGTCATTAATTAGAAAAATCAAAGATCGTTACTTCTGATGGGAATTGATTAAAATATCAGAATTTGGAGAAAACATCGCATAAGTTCAATAAATATAAAAAATTTGAAGGGTAAATAACTAATTAAATAGCTATAAACAGTTAAGCGATATATATATATATATATAATACTCTCAAAATAAATTTTAAATTATGGATATATTTGCAATTCGATTATATTTTTCTTTGACTAAAAAACCTGGATTAGTGGCTATGATACTTATACTGTGCACAGGTTTTATAGCAAAATATCTGCATCAATGAAAAAAATAAACACTGTTTTTGTGTTGGAGACAAAGCGCACAGAGCTATGCAGAATTTAAAGAATTTTTGGTATACTGCCTATTTTAACTTTAGTGCTAAATTAGAGACTATTTTCAAAAATACTGTAGAATATAAGTTAAACATTTATTTGTTTGGAGTTCTCATTCTTCAAAAACTAAATATAATCTCAACCGAAGGCTACATAGGACCAAAAAATAAATAATTAGATATCAAATTCAGCAAATTAAAGCTCTTTCATGCGATTTCCATGACATCTTGCAGAGTCACAAAATAAATAACATATTTATTACCTTAGGAACAAGCATCACTTAATTTCAAAGTAATAACGAACTATAATTGTAAACAGTATAAGGTATTATGGTAGTTCTTAGTAAACTGTATTACATTGATTGGAAAACTATCTGATGTTGTAGATAGTTTACAGTAGATATTAGCGTGAAACTGATAGTCGATTTATGCGTACCTGCACTTAATACAACTCCTGTTCTGAGCTACTGGAAACATTTCTTTTTCTGAAACAATTGCATCTAACTGAGAGTTGCTTAATGCTGTTCCAGAGATTATGCTTAGAAGGTTAACTCCAAGTAATTGTTAGAGTTGTCTTCGTTATATTGATGCAGCAAATTATATAATTACTGCCGTATGCAACTAAATCTAGTAAGTAGAAATCATTTTGAATGAACAAGTAATACATCTAGAAACAGCTAAAAAGTTAGGAGTCAAACAATCTATCTATATTTTTAAAATATATTAAAATAAAACATGACTTTAAGTTATTAATCAACACCGAAAAATTAACCAGACTACATCAGATGTGTTTCTAATTGAAATTTTTAAATACATCGATTTTTTTGTTTATGCGTTTCAAATACCTTTTTGTATTTTTAGCTATAATCGATAGAAACTTGGATATTACCTCAAGACATTCACGACGAACCCAATAAAAATATTTAATTTTGTATAGGGCTCAGTTTGATGAGCAGAACGAAGAGAAAAAGTAAATGAAGATTATTAACTGGTGGAGATGAATATATGAAAGTTGTTGCATTTAATGGAAGCCCCAGAAAGGATGGAAACACAGCTACCTTAATTAAGCACGTCCTTGCTGAGCTTGAAAAGGAAGGAATTAAAACAGAAACCGTGCAGATAGGAGGAAAAATTATCCATGGCTGCACTTCCTGTGGGAAATGTGTTGAAAATAAAGACAGAAAATGTGTAATAGATAAAGACATAGTAAACGACTGCATAGAAAAGATGCTCGAAGCCGAAGGTATCATTCTCGCATCTCCTACCTACTTTGCAGATCTGACCCCTGAGCTTAAAGCTCTTATAGATAGGTCAGGCTTTGTTGCCGGAGCAAATGGCGGGCTGCTCAAGAACAAAGTGGGAGCAGCAGTTGTTGCAGTAAGACGAGCAGGGTCAATTCATGTCTTTGATTCTATCAACCATTTATTTACGATTTCCCAGATGATTATCCCAGGATCTAGTTATTGGAATATAGGTATGGGCCTTGCAGAAGGGGATGTGGAAAAAGATGAAGAAGGCATACGAACCATGCAGACTCTGGGACAAAATATGGTCTGGCTTTTGAAAAAGCTTAATGTATAACTTAACTATGCTTCATTTATTTCCAAGATACTTTTTGTAAACTGTTACCAAGAAAAGGTAACATTACTTTTTTATCCAGGAAAATCAACAGTGTACCCAAAGTTCTTAAATTCGGATCGATTCTACGTTTTTGTTCTTCATCACAAAAACAGTGTTTATTTTTTTTCATTTATTCAGAGATTTTAAGGGATAAATAGGTATTTTTTATGCATCAACGTGCCTTTACCATTTTTTTTTTGCACTACTACCCTAACTCACAAACCTAAAAGCATAGAAAAACTCATCCCTAATTTATGTCAAATGAACCAGTTCGTTTCTAGTCTAATTTGCTTTTCTGTTTACAAATATGATACTAACTTTTGTTTCATTTTCACGATTTATAGTTCAAAATGCTCCATACTTCAGATGCGGATCCCATTTTATAATAATGATACCACACATAATCATTTCTTAATATATTGATTTTATGGAATTTTCACAACTTCAATACATTTGACTATATTTTATTTCAAAATTTTCATATTATCTATTATTAGCTTGACTAGAATTGAATTCAAAATTAGCATTGGAATCACTAAATCTAGACCTCCTTTCCTTCATATACGCGAACGAGTCTTTGTTTTTAAACATTAATTGAAACAGTTGATGATACTATAGCGTAGTTTACAATATCACTTGGAATGAAGGTAGTCTTCAATGTCTGATTCAAACCTACACTCAATTTAGTTCCTCCTGGTGGAGATAGACAAAGTGTCTATTTACTGAAGTAGTTGCACCTAGCTGAAAGTTGCTCAATACTTTTCCATGGGTCATGCTACTAGGGTTACTCCAAGTAATTTTAGAAATCGCCTTCATTGCATTGATTGCAACAGTTGAAGATGCTGTTTTATAGTTCATAGTATCTTTTGGCATGAGACTAATAGTCAATGTATGCGTATCAGCGCTCAATCCGATTCATGAGGAGGATTATAGTCAAAGATTTTAGGTACCCAAGCAAATGCACCTCTTGATACCGCTCAACGACCTCCCATAGAATATGTAAGCAGGGATACTCCAGGTAATGTAAAGGTAATTCGTGTAAGTATAAATTATCCTAAGGCAACAGAAATGTTTCCTACAGACACCTTGGCAGTAACAATGTTGCTTGCTGTGTCAATTACAGAGATAGTGTCTTCATGATTATTTGCCCATATGCCTTTGTTCCATCAGGGCAATCGCAATTTCATCAGTCTATAGTCCTACATTTTGTAGCTGCAACAGGATTAGTGGCTGTGTCAATTACAGAAACATTGTTACTACCAGAATCGATAATGCCTATGGCTCTGCACCTGCAATACTTACCAGCATTAAAATCATAGTTATTGAAACTAAAGCTATCGGGTACAACTACCATTTATTGATCATACATTAAGCTCCTTTACCCTACATCATTAATAAGAATAATTCGAAGATAGTTCTATTTGATGGGGAATAATCACAATCTAATCTAGGTATTGTAATACATCTAACTCTTGCCATTAAATAATTAAGTAGCGTAGTTATAATCTCAAATTTGTGAGTTTCTTATGCATCGATCCGTTTTTGATCAAAATATAAGAATTTAACGAAAACACCGAATAAGTTGATAAATATCTATCTTTGAAAGGCAAATGACTTTTAATAAATTTAAAATAAGACGGCCATATATAACCCATAACAAGAATTTTTTTAAAAACATAACCACTTTCGAGATTCACTTATTTGTATTCTTATCTTTTCAGATAGATGATTATTATTTTGTAATAGGAATTTATAGGAAAACTCCCTTAACCCCCAAATATTTACTTTTCGAAGAGAAGAAACGAATGAAAAGCCTTTAAATATCTAAAAGTCTAATAGTCCGTATTTGATTGAATCCGGTTATTTAATTGCCTAAAAAAAGATCTGGAGATCTATCAGTATCAAGAATCCATTTTGCATATCTGATCTTCAATATATGGGAATTTACGAAACTTTTGAATTCTACCATTCTCATAGATAAAACAAACAAGTTCAGCCAGAATGACTTCCCTAATGATGCATATAGCTTCGGAGTAGAATTTAGGATCAATAGCTTTAATTGACTCTCTACTATCCCACACAAGCACAGTTTTTGTTTGAAAAACTATGAATCATTTTTTTTAGATGGCTATGTTCTACCATACATTGAAACTTTTTTTGGTTTTTTTGAAATTTAGATTAAAAGTTTTTCAAATAGCTGTTTTGCAAGTTAAAATGTTGTTGTCTTAATTATATTATTAAAATTGTTAAAAGTTTAACAACGATCAGTAATGTGGGAGTAATTTTAATGATAAATAAATATATTTTTCCGGTAGAAAAGTTTACTTTGTAGTTTGAAGTATTATTCATTTGTGTTTTTGTAGTTATTATTAAGCATTAATATATGAACAAACATCGAGAGATTGAAAATGAACGAAGCTAAATGCGATAAAGCAAGTAGAAAGCATGCAATTATTACGGTTTTAGGAATCACCGCATTGGCGCTTTTAATGCTAGTGTTTGTAGCAAGCGCAGCGCAATCTTTAAATTTTTGGTCCCATAAAGGGAGCGAGCTAATGAACTCAGAAAAGTACGATGAAGCAATAAAAGCGTATGACAAAGCAATTGAAATTAATCCACATGATTCATATGCTTGGGATGGCAAAGGCGTAGCTTTAGGGAATTTAGGCAATTTAGATGAAGCAATAACAGCATTTGATAAAGTAATTGAAATTAATCCACAGTATTCAAAAGCTTGGTACAATAAAGGACTTGCTCTAAATAAATTAAATAAACACTATGAAGCAACAAATGCATATGAAAAAGCAATTGAAATTAATCCAAAGTATTCAATGGCTTGGTACAATAAAGCAGTTACTCTGAATAAATTAAATAAATCCGATGAAGCGATAAAAGCATATGAAAAAGCGATTGAAATTAACCCCCAACTCAGAAGCTTGGAACAATAAAAGTAATTTATCTAAATAAAAATAAATCAGATTTTGGGTTGAATAGCTACTTAATTTTCATTTATTTTTATCATTCATGAGATAAATATAGCAAGTTTTTTGTTTTCCGTCACAATACATATTTCGATTAAGAAAATAAGAAGGCACATAGTTTTTTGATATAAAATATGTGTAGAAATCCTGTTGGAAATCCAATAAAATAATCGCTGTACATTTTTAAATAAAATAGAAAAACAAGAAACAAAGCAGGGGTCACGAATTTGCTGTAAATTCTAAGTTAAGTTTTTGCATAATGTGTATAACTTTCTTCTTTGATGTGTGATTTTCTACCCATAACCCCTTGAAATTTATTATTTTATAGGCCAATTGACACACTTTCGTGGATACTACCAAGTTTGGATTATAAGGAGAATTCTGATGCAGAGAATTAATTAATCCAATGTTATATAGATTCAAATTTATTATATATAAAAATATACACTTTAGAGAATTTCGATAACCTCCCTGCTCTTGAGCATGGTTGACTTTAAATTTGTAAATATTTATGTATATTCATGAAAACTCTTATTGATTTTGCTCTTAAAGAAGAGTATAAACGTCTTGAATCTGTTGGAGATAAGCTTGCTGAAATTGCTTCCTTAATTGATTGGAAAACTTTTCGTATTATTCTTGAGTCTATGTATATTAACAAAACCGTTTCATGAGGGCGACCTGAAACTGGTGTCATTGTGATGTTTAAAATGATTGTTTTACAACAATGGCAGGGGCTCTCTGATTTTGAACTTGAGAAACATTGTATAGATCGAATTTCTTTTAGGAAATTCCGTGGATTTCTGGAATACATACCTGACAGTACTACTGTATGGCTATTTAGGGAGAAAATTATCGAGAATTTCATAGAAAATATGGGAAAATTTGCAAAGCCAACTTGATGCTCTGGGTTTACAGATAAAGCAGGGACCGAATCAGGATGCTACTTTTATCCATTCAGATCCAGGACACGCAAAAGGAGATAAACCTCGAGGAGATGAGGCAAAAACAAGAAGAAGCAGAGACGGAACCTGGACAAAAAAGGGAGGTAAGTCTCACTTTGGATATAAGTTTCATAATATAATAGACAGAGATTATGAGCTGATCAGAAGATTCAAAACAACAACTGCGTCAGTACATGATTCGTATGTAGATTTGAAGAGGAAAATGAAATGGTTTATAGGGACAGAGTATACTTTGGAGCAAAAACGAAAGGGTATAATGCAACAATGAAAAGAGCAGTCAAAAGACATACGCTGGGAATAAGGGATATATTAAGAAATAAGAGAATTAGCTCAAAAAGAGGCAAAGGAGATAGAGTTTATTCAGTAACGAAAGAAACTTTCAAAGCAGGAAGAGTTTTTGTTACTACTGTTAAAAGAGTAAATCTAAAAATGTTGTGTACGGCTTTTTGTTATAATCTCCATCAATTGAGAACATTGAAAATAAAAAAACTATATTGAAGATGGCGGAAGCTATCTTTAAAATCAAAGAATTGAGAATAAGTAAAGCCAAAAAGAGGAATTAAAGAGAGAAATTGAGGGGAAGATATGAGAAATTCCTACTAAGAAATAAAATCCGAAGTTTATCGAAATCCTCTTTAATCTTATGCATCCATAAGTTTTTTCAACTTAGAGTGAGCTAAAAATGGGGATCTATTTTCAATTTAAATTCGTGGATATTATCAAATTTAAGTTGTAAGAAAAAGAATGAGTTTCATTGAAATAATCATTAATAATACATAAGAAAACTTTTAATTTATTTTAAGCATGGTATAATCTACTAAGCCTCATTATTCCATAAAACCAAAAATTGAATTTGAAAACAAAAACGAGTTCAAATAAATTCATCAATGGATAGAAAATAATTGATCAAATATAGGATGCAAAAGAGCTATTAACTTTCAGACGTTCTATTTAAAAACTTAAAACACTGCCATTAAACTCTACCAAAACAATTAATTTATTGAAAATTTATAATTTTAGGGATATTCGATTGTTTTTAAATTCATAAATTTATCTGGCCAGAACAAATACAAGCAAAAAAGATATGAAATTAAGGACTTCTCCTGAGTATTCACAATTCCGATGCGTATCAATTTTCGACCTTTTCTACCTTTTTGAACCATGCACGATAAAATAGGGGAGGATTTCAACAAACTCCTAAACTTCTTCATATGCTTACAAAAGAGATATTGAATGAATCTTGTAAATCAGAGTTTATCGAAATCCTCACTAATATGTTCTTGCTACATACACAAGAATTTTTGTTTCTTCCTTGCAGACAGGACATTTTCCTTTCCAGTCCTTTTTCTGCTCCAAAGGAATTCCAAGGATCCCTGCATTTATGTGGTCTTCCATAATAAGTCCACATTCTTTCTTACCACACCATGGGATTGTTGCAATGCCTGTTTGGATTTTATCCTTTACTTCTTCAAAATTAGTGCACTCAAATATACGGTTTAAGAGCCCTGTTTTCGCTTTATCATAAAGGTTCTTGTGGATTGATTCAAATCTTGATATAACATCAGTTTCAATATCAGAAAGCGAGATCTGTTCTTTATTCCCTGTATCTCTCCTTACAGCCACAACAACATTATTTTCTAGATCTCTAGGTCCGATTTCAAGCCTCAAGGGAACGCCTTTCATTTCCCATTTATAATACTTTGCTCCTGGGCGAAGATCACTTGCATCTATTTCAACTCTTAGCCCCATTTTCTTCAGGCGTTTTTGTACATCTTTGCAAGCTGCAAGCACATCCTCTGCTCTTTTCTTGAATATAATAGGAATAATTACAACCTGTACGGGTGCAATCTCCGGAGGCAAAACCAGCCCTTTGTCATCTCCATGGATGGAAATAATAGCTGCAATAGATCTTTCTGAGATCCCATAACAGGTCTGGTGGGCATAGCACTGCTCCCCATCAGGAGCTTCGTATTTAATATCAAATGTTTTTGCAAAATTGTCACCAAGATGATGGACTGTACCTATCTGAAGAGTCTTTCCATCAGGCATAACTGCATCCAGAGCATCAGTGTAGTCCGCACCTGGAAACTTATCCCAATCAGGTCTTCTTGAACGAAGGATAGGAACTCCAACCCTAAGATAGATTTCGGTATAAAGCTCAATAGCTTCCCTAACCTGAACCTCTGCATCTTCCCACGTTGCATGCACTGTGTGAGCTTCTTTGAAGGAAGTAATCTCTCTTAATCTGATCAAGGGTCGGGTGTGTTTTGTTTCATACCGGAAAGTATTCACTACCTGATAGAGTTTGAGAGGCAAATCCGCATGGGATCTGATCCATATTTTGTACATTGGGTAAATTGCAGTCTCACTGGTTGGACGAAGAACCAGAGGTATTTCAAGAGGGGCTTTTCCACCGTGAGTTACCCAGTATACCTCATCCTCAAAGCCTTTAATATGCTCAGCTTCTTTCATGAATTCGTTTTCGGGAATAAGCAACGGGAAGAGAGTTTCTTGGTGTCCGCTATTGTCGAGGATTTCCCTTATTATATTATAGGTATTCCTCCGAATGGCAAAGCCAAAAGGATACCAGACATAGAGCCCTTTTACAGGATAGCGTACATCCATTATTTCGGCCATCCAAAGGAGTTCGTTATACCAATCGCTGAATTTTTCTTTTGGAGGAAGTGTTGCTTCTTTTTCGCTTTCTGCCATACCTTCACCATATTATCACAATATAAATTAATTATTTAGTCCATCAAATTCAGGCATTTGCGAGTCACAGAACATTCCTAATATCAAATGCTATGTATTGGATAGGAAATACAAGCTTTTGTGCTGACTGAAAAGCTCTACTCCATGCAAGTAAAGTGCCATCCGAAACTGTAATTTCTCTAGAATTTTACAAAAGGATATTTTAGCTGTTATATTTTGAGACCTGATATCTAAAAGAAAACTGTTGAATAGCCGCAACGTTCTTTCTTTTATTTTAATAAAAGTTGATAACTATACGCGAACTAGATATACTGAATTTTAGCCTATCTGCCTAAAAATAGGAAATAAAGAATTAATTTTCTTCTAGAGGCTGAACATTTGTCAAACCTTTATGTGTAAATTCTGATTTTTCAATATCAAAAACTATCATACCGTTATTTAGCTCTTCAGCTGCCTCTTTAGAGAGCTTGGTAGTAGTGGCCTTTTTTGAAATTATTGCGCTATTTCCGAAAGGATCTTCGATGATAACTAGAATTTTTTTCTTGCCTGCGATAACTTCTTCGAGCATACACAAGAGTTCCTGGCTTCGGGAAAATTTATCTTCGTCTTCCTGTACCCATCTACTTGCAGTCATCAGTACACTCCTTACGCGATGAAGTACGCCTTCTATATTCGTTATGTAAGACTCGGAAGCCATCCCAGGCTCGATAATGACCCCCATTTCCGGGATGCGAATTGTTCCTGATGTTGAACGGATAACTCTTGCGTCCAGGTCTTCTTGAGTTTCAACTGATATTTCATAACGTATAGGTTCCTTGCTAGAGAGGCTTAGAGTATCTGAAAAACGGAAACTACATTGGCATCTTGCACTAATGTACATGATTTCCCCGAAATAGGGGATATTGTCCTTCTGCCAGCTTATCACAAGATCGTTGTGACATAGCGGACATGAGACCCTAGTCTCAAAACTTTCATGCTTATAAAAATTATGATTCAATATTTCCCACCGATTATTTTGGATCTATCGATTTTAATACCCGAGGGGGTTACAATCACAGTGTTTCCTTTAAAACCTGCAATATCTCCGCGGACATCGACGATTACATCTTTCAACTCTTTCAGAACCCTGTCTCTCATGAGGTCATCGCCCCTGATGTTTGAGATATCTATCATCAGGATATTTCCATTGTAAATTTCCTGCTTGAGCAAGGATATCTGGTTGATATTTGAGACTTCCGCGATCTTAACATAAGTCTCTGCAGGCTCTTCCTCTAGAGCCTCCTCATATTTACTAAGATCAATTTCGGTGTAGTCGTCGGCATTAGTTGTATTTCTTACATTGCTGCCAAGGATTTTGTCTATGAATTTTGCCATTTATGCACACCTTTTGTATTTTTTTAGATTTAAATGATAATTGTCTTATATTGAAACCTATATTAATTAATTTTTGCTATTAAAGCTAACCTTGATTTTAGTCTCTGTTTCAAGGAATTATCCGCCTATTCGTGCAGATTTTAGTAGTAGGAATCTACATGCTTCAAGAGTATTTTCAAAGTTCCATGCACCATAGTTTATCTCCTACATGGGTTATTGACTTTATAGCTTTACCTGAATTGATCTCAACCATCTGTGGACCTGTCATGAGAGCTTTTCCTATCGCAAGAGGTTTACTATGAATTTCTTCTACAATAATTACTAGATCTCCTTCTTCTATTTCGGGATCAGCCTCCGTGACTCCAGGAGCCATGATATCTGCCCCATCTGAAATAAAGCTAATAGCTCCTTTATCCACGATTACAATACGTTTTTTGAATTCAATCTCAAGAGCTCCACGGACGGTAGGAAAAAGCTGTCCTTCTATTTCGAAAAATAGGGGCTTGCCACCCACAAGAATAAGGGAATAATCCTCAATGATGATTTTTTCTAGGACTTTATTTCCCAGCCCCGTCATCGTTTCACCGAAGATAGACACAAGGTATTTTAACATCTTGTTCTTCGTATTTTTCCTCAGCTGAACTCTTGACTTCACTTTCAATCAATCACCTGATTTCAAAAATCTCATGCACTATTTATAGCATAGGGTTTTTGTGCCTTTTAAAGCTTATGTGGATTCCAAGGATTCTGAAACAAGATTTCTCATAGTTTATTCGGATTTTTCCTTTAACTTTGCAAAGAGCATTATAAGAGGCATCAGAGCACCTTCGAAAATACAGGTTCATAGCAGAAGGGCTCTAGAATAAACTAACAAAAACCAGACTTTTCCTGAGAACTGAATAAATTCCTGTATTCAAAATTTCATTGCAGGACGCTGGAACTCATCTTATACCATGTAGTAATCAACCCTAAATGATATTAATCCGCCCACTCCGATCAGGGAGAAAGTCACTAAAAGAATCGTCAAGGTGAGCAGGATACCTGCTATACTAAGGGAGAATTATCCCTCACCTCAAGACGTCCCTGAAACTTATGTTTAGCAGGCCTGCAACTAGAGAGATCAGCATTAATACCAAATATATGAGCTTAAATTACAAGCCAGAATGCGATTTTACCAAGAAGCCAGTAATATAATACGGATAGTTTGCAATCAACTTCCCTGGAAGCCCATATGAAAATCCAATCTTTTTTATCATTTCTCAAGCCTGCTTTTTAGTAGAATCCCACTTATCTTTTGAGGTAGCTCCAGAGTCCGAAAAGCGAGAAGTATTCAATTGATCTCCTACAAAATAGCTACTATTTTGAAGAGCAATTTTTTCTTATTTTACCAAAGGGAATATTTATTCTTCTTAGAAATGAGTTAGATGCAGAGAAAGCATGCTAGAAGTGTGAAGATGCTTATTAGATCTTGATTCCAAGTCTAACAGGAGATCAGACAGATAAAATCCTGCAGCTAACCCAGAGTTTAACAAATAATTAAACTCACTAATACTATTCTGTAAGCATCGGAAAGACAGCAGAGAAAAAGCCATGCAACCCACAAATTTTGGGAGCCTAGCGGTTTTAAAAATGCAGAATTTGTCAGAAAATAAAGTGGACTTCAACTCATCCGAAGACTAAGTTGCTTCTCTGTTCAATCCTTTATCTTTTGAGAACAAGTTTCCAAGTCCATCCCCCACATTCCACTGGTACCAGAATCCAATTAGTTTTTAATTAATGATAGAAAATCTTTTGATGTCAATTTCAGCATTAAATGTTTCTAATATTTTGTATTGCAATCGGAACATTTCCATTCGTTATCTTTTAGTGTTAGCACAGAGTTATGGCACCCACAAACATGACATGCCTTAGTGATAGTTTAAATTTTACTTAGCATAAGAATTATTTATCCAGACCATCACATTTTATTCTAACTTTGTTACAAAACTACTCCATGTCGGATCACCTTTAGCCTGTGCTAATGGTGATTCTTAATCGTGCCTTCAACATTCAGAGTTTCAACAGATATTACTTGGCTCTCGCTAACAAGTTTAAAAAAAAAGTTTGTGTTGAAAATCATTTCTCGTATTCGTTATTTTCTCACGAAATACAGCAAATTTTTGTTAATGTAACATATTATCTTTGCTTGTAAGTATGGAAAAAAAGATACTAGAATAGCTTAACGAAGAACTCAAAAAATGATTCATAAAACTGAAAAGGAGCCCAATTTTGAAATACTAGAAATGGAAACGGACAAAGGCCAAATCCATCTACCTAAGAACAGCCAAAAATCAGCACTCTTGAGATCATTCGAAAACGGAAACAATAAACAATAATTATGCTAGAGATAAATCAAAAAGGTATTTGAAAAAATACTATTGAAAAGAACATATACCATGGAGTGAAGGATATTTAGCATCTTTTATTGGCATTCTTGGCAAAGAAGCAGCCGGAAACTAGATACAGAACCAGGGTTGAAATTGACGCCTAGATCCACTAGGCTGAAAAATCCTGTGATTTTACGATTTGTTCTATATAAATGAGTTCTTTGTCATAATCCAACACTGCTACAGTAGAAAATCGAGCCACATCCTCATATATTGTATTCAAACATTTTAGACATTCATCAATTTTTTGATAGGCTTAGCTGCAATTGTAAATTTCAGTTTTTTCCTCCATTTTTAGATTGCTTCGCAATTAAAGAATCGATCCATTTTGAGGTTTCTATTTTTTTACTTTATTTCTTTCAATCCTTTCAAATAAATCTTTTATTAGGAGCTGACATTCTTTGCTCAACCCATTTATATTAGTAAAATAAAATTTCGCTTAGAGTTTACATATATATTTCAGAACGACTCTCCTACGAAGATACATTCTGCGATTAAAAACCACTCATACATAGAGTGTCTATGTTTCCATAAATGAAATGTCAAGAAATCAAAAACCATGTTTTAATTTTTTTGAGATACATAATCTTAAAAATTCCACCTTTCTATATTCCAAAATGAAGAAAAACGTGTTTCAAATTAAAGCGAGTAGTCAGGAAAAGTTATTAATCAAAGATGGTAATGATTCCAGATACAGACAGCAAACTGGATGCATATGCCTATACCAGAAGTTGAGTCATTTATCTAGCCCCATAATCAACAAACCATTACTTCCAATAGCATTTTTGAATTTATTATAATTTGTAAAAATTGTGGAGGAATGAGGTATTGATTCAAAAAAGAATAGAAATAACAATAATTAATTAGAAGAATGTGAGCGGGTTGGGGAGTGGGGGGTCATATGGGGAGTGGGGGGTATGGTATGTGAAAAAAGTTTTCCCGCTCACATCTTACAATTACTCTTATTAAAATTAATTATATAAATAGCTATGCATTCTGTTCCATGGGAATATAATAATCACATAATATAATAATATTATGTGCAACCCACACATCGAATATTTAAATTTTCAGGTTTTGTTAATCCAATGTATGCCAGATAAAAAGCCTGCAAATTACTAAAGAAGCCTTAAGTATTCGCTTAAAACATTTTAAGCTATTCAAAGCAGGTTTTCAAAATTACTGCGACAAGAAAGTATTTACTTGAGTAACTGGTTCTTGGTACTATGAACCCTGATAGGCTTTTGATTTATGGAGCAGCTTTTGCAATTATGGGACTTTCGAATGCTGTCATCCCCATCCTTCCGGAGCTTGCGAGCCTGGATTATAGCGCTTCCGGAAAAATTGCTTCAAGCTTACTCTTTTCTGCCTACTTTTTTGGAGCTCTGGTTACAATGATCCCTTTCGGGATTCTAGCTGATAGGTTCGGAAATTTGAGGTTTATAGGGTTTGGAGTTATTCTGACAGCAATTTCAGGACTAACCATCCTACTCTCAGAAAACCTCTGGATTCTTTTAATCTCAAGGTTTATAGAGGGTTCTGCCTGCGGAGCTTTTTTCCCGGCTGCATTTGCCACCCTCTCTAAATCTAAAGATCCAGAACGATATATTGGAGAATTCACATTTCTTTTCAACGCAGGACTGGCAGCAGGTGCTTTTTTTTCAGGTTTATTGGCTGATACATACCTAAAAGGAGCAATCCTTGTTTTTACATTTATCACTTTTTCTTTGATCTTATACCTTTTTCCAAGACACAGAGAATTGATTCATCCTCAGAACACAGAGAAGTCAGATTCATTACCCTATCCCCCCAGAAACCTTTTTAGAGATTCGTATAATGGAATTATAAAACTACTTAGCTGCAACAATTCAAGGATTTTGGCTCAGTTCTTTTCTCCTCAACGGCTCCATCGGAGTCCTTATAGCTTACTATCCGGATTATAGCCTGGGCACTATGACAAAAACCCAACTCGGGAGTTCTATTGCCAGCCTCTACGTCTGCGCCATGATTACATCTCTACTTGTTGGACGGTTTAGAGTCAAGGAAAAAAACATGATCCGGATCGGATTGACATTTTCTACCCTTGGAGCCTTTTTGGTCATTAAGTATCCTTTTCTCGGATTTTCAAGCCTGGGTGGTGGATCCGGAATTGCGATGGTAGGTTTTGCTCTGGCTGTTGCCAGAATGAATTCGGAAAAGGGCCTAATAATGGGGCTTTTTAATACAACCATCTATGCCGGGCTTTCTTTTGCCCCGATTATTGCAGGGCTTTTTACAGGCTTTCTGAGTTTCGAAAAAATATTCCTAGCAAATGGATGTATTCTGGCAGTAGCTCTTGTATTGAAGGATTGAAAAATTTCTTGCCGGCAAAAACTTTAGTTAAGTTCGGCAAGAAAGTGCATAAGGTTATGCATCTACATATTTTCCCACTTTTTTGTCCAAAATTACAATTACTTAACCAATTATTATTATATCTTCATCGACCAAAAGACCTAAGTCTTAACAATATTACTCTGTTTGATTTTACCCCATCTGTACCTGTTCCATTTTTGTACAGTTCATCATTTGTAATAAGATACCATATTATTGTGGCAATTTTCCTTTTTCAGTTCAATAATTACTTTTGCATTTCTAATTGATTTATTTCTTCCTGTTAAAAAAAAATCATCTTACCTTGCTATTCTTCATTCCTGTTTCTGCCTTAATCAATCAATTAAAGAAATCAATTTCAGCAAGTTCGTCACCACTGGTTAAATATATTTATAGAATTCTATGGGAACAAAATCAGTATAAGTTTATATGAATAAAAATAATTGATAAGAAATTTAAACTCCCCAATACCCCAATGATGGAAATTTATCTAAATTATCTAATATAAATTAAAGAGATTTTAGATAACCTCCATGCTCTTGAGCATGGTTGGCTTTAAATTTGTCAATATTTATCTATATTCATGAAAACTCTTACTGATTTTGCTCTTAAAGAAGAGTATAAACGTCTTGAATCTGTTGGAGATAAGCTTGCTGAAATTTATTCCTGAATTGATTGGAAAACATTTCGTATTATTCTTGAGTCTATGTATATTAACAAAACCATTTCAGGAGGCAGATCTTAAACTGATGTCATTGTGATGTTCAAAATACTTGTTTTACAACAATGGCGTGGGCTCTCTGATTTTGAACTTGACAAACAGTGTATAAATCGAATTTCTTTTAGGAAATTCCTTGGATTTCCGGAATACATACCTTACAGTACTACTGTATGGCTATTTAGGGAGAGAATTATCGAGCATTTCAAAGAAAATATGGGGAAAGTTGCAAAGCCAACTTGGTGCTCTGGGTTTACAGATAAAGCAGGGAATGATTCAGGATGCTACTTTTATCCATTCAGATCCAGGACATGCAAAAGGAGAAAGATGAGGCAAAAACAAGAAGAAGCAGAGACGGAACATGGACAAAGAAGGGAGGTAAGTCTCACTTTGGATATAAGCTTCATAATATAATAGACAGAGATTATGAGCTGATCAGAAGATTCAAAACAACAACTGCGTCAGTACATGATTCGTATGTAGATTTGACAGAGGAAAATGAAGTGGTTTATAGGATAGAGGATACTTTGGAGCAAAAACGAAGGGGTATAATGCAACAATGAAAAGAGCGGTCAAAGGACATACGCTGGGAATAAAGGATATATTAAGAAATAAGAGAATTAGCTCAAAAAGAGTTCCAGTAGAAGGAGTTTATTCAGTAACGAAAGAAATTTTCAAAGCAGGAAGAGTTTTTGTTACTACTGTTAAAATAGTAAATCTAAAAATGTTGTGTACGGCTTTTTGTTATAATCTCCATCAATTGAGGACATTGAAAATAAAAAAAGTATATTGAAGATAGCTGAAGCTATCTTTAAAATCAAAGAATTGAGAATAAGTAAAGCCAAAAAGAGGAATTAATAGAGAAATTGAGTGGAAGATATGAGAAATTACTGCTAAGAAATAAATCCGAAGTTTATCGAAATCCTCTAAAGTTATATCTGATAGAATTATATATGTTATTGATACCACCAAGTGAATTTATGCTTTTCAATTAAAGCCAAAATACTTCTTTTCTAATTATGGGCAAACTCCAACCTTAAAAAAATCTCAATGAAAACATTAAATGTCTCGGTGACTCTTTTTTTTTGTCTGAAATTTTTCACCCATATGAGCATTTCATTCATTCGTAGTACCTTTTAATTTTTCAGGACTTGTTAGCCGTAGCCATTTTTTTAGATCATCTATATACATTACCTATATGACCCAGTATTGTATGTGCTATTTTTGGAAAACTGTTCAGAACTTATGAAGTTGAAGAATAATTGGTTAATATAATACCAGTAATATATAAATAAAAAAATAAAATATTGAGGAGTATTCTAGATCATAGAAATCACCCTCTTTACGCTGAATTCTACTGCTGATATAGTGAGTTACATGTCCATTTTTATAAATTTTTACTTAAGTCAATTTCATTTGAACTATTGTTAATTGTGAAATCACTAATTATAAGTTCAATATTTTTCCCATTGGTTGGAGGCTGATTCCAATCCCACAACCATAAATTCATTAAAATATTCGAAGGATGCTGAGGGATTCCAGAAACATTTGTATACTTATAATCTGATATAATTTTCCCGTTTTCCTGCAAAGATGTAAATCTTACATATTGGGTTTCCATTCAAGAGTATGCGTTGTGTTTGTGCCGTCAATGTTTGATGGAACCATATACTGTGTACATTGCCTTTGATTTTATTAGGCTGTACACTATAACTCAGTTGATCTCCGGTTGTCATTACCCCATCTTGAAGCTTCAATGTCTAATTCATTATTATCGTCGAAATAAGTGAAAAATCCGACCACACTATTTATATCAAAGGTATAAATAGGTGAAGCTACCTTCCATGTGAAAGTACCATAAAGATATTTATGTTGACTATTCAACATCGTACATTTCCATCTATCTTCGTCCTTTACAATTGTTAAATGTAATCCTGTTTTCGCCATCTATCCATGCACCGGTAGTATTCCAGTAATTATTAATAGGATCTGATTTTCCTTTACTCATATACCAATTTTGCCCTTTCCAATAAATTACCCCATGTGAAGGATATTTATTCACTCCTTTATCAACTGTCCATAAACCATTTTCCTTAGTTGCTTGTGTGTAAAACAATGTCCAAATTCCATTAGTATCTTTCGCAGGGATCCACAGATTCAAAAAATTTCCATCATCACTAAAAACACCTGCACTGCGATCTAATTGAATATCCTTGTATATCGCACATGATGGATCACTGATTTGTAGCAGTGGTAAACCTTGAACAGTAAAATTATCCGTGTAGTTATTTGCAGTCGCAAGATACAAATTATCATTACCTACAAATCTAAATAACGCATATATTGTTGATTTTCCGGGATAATTCATCATATTCATCATCCAGGGTTGATAGTCACTTGATTGACCAATTGCTTGCTTATTGCTAAAATGTACCCCATCAGTTGAAGTGTATCTGTATATAACGTGAGGTTCTAGATCTATATCAACTATCCACATATAATAAATTCCTGTGGAATTATCATACAGAACGGATGGCGAAATTCCATGAGCAGTGACATTCATTTCAGATGAAACAGTACTGCCATCATATGTTCTAACTTTTGGGTCTTCTATAGTTAAGTTACCAACTACATCACCAATTACGTAGTAGCACATGAGTTTTCGAGTAATAGGATCATATATGATATCAGGAGAAGACCCATGAGCTTTTGAGTCATACTCAGATACAATAGGCTTTCCGATAGGATTTGTCACTCCTGACGGTACATGCCAAAGAAGTCCATCATCAGAATAGTACAAACATGCATTTTCATAGGTACTATTCGAATATGGAAATGGAGTAATAAGCATCCACCATTTGTGACCAAATACACCTGATGCATTATAATAGACATCAGGATGATTGAACTGGTTAGATCCATATGGGTCGGGTATCGATAAAGAAAGTCGATTATTCGTACTGGTATTGAACAACAAATTATTCTGCTGAGGATTATTTTTGGCGACAACATTAATTGGGCCTGTCGAATTAGATGTTGTTATTTGTTCAGAAGATACTGCTATTGGCAAACTACCACTTGTAGTATCTGATGTGTTTAGGAGAGTACCATTTTCAATTTTATTTTCGTGGGATCTTTCTCCTGGTAATGCACCTGAAATACAGCCAGAGAAAAGAAGTAATAATGTTATAACAACGATTCCAATTTTAGAAAACATATCTTATTTTCTCCGTAATGTACGAATGACTACGCGATGAATTAAAAAACAACGGCAGTAAATCCTTACCTGTATAGATTGAATTAATATAAAGAGGTTCCATATACTTGATTTTATCCCTCAAAAAAACATATTATTTTTCTCTGAGCTTTGGATTGATTGCAGTCAATGAAAATGAATTGTGAAGCAATTTTTACGATCCCAGAAGATATTAAAACAATCTTCCGGATAAAGGCTTTATGGAGCTGATGAAGTATATAAAAACGAGATCGATTTAAATTGAGCATCATAAATTATATTATGAATTCTATTTTACCCATTCTCTGAATATATAGCTTGGATTATCTAGTTGAATGTAGAGTATCTAGTTACTACCATCATATAAGACAAATTTAGCATCACGAAATAATAGTACATAATCAACATTATTTGCATATTTCGAGCAAAATGCAGATAAGTTTGAGAGTTTTGAAAAATATAAATTCAGAAGTTTACATATTTTTACATATTAAGTCACATCTTTATCGCATGTACATATTATATGATGATAGGTATATATATTTTATTATATCTGATATATATAATATACTTTATTTTATTCCTATCTGGGACATTTTACTACGCATGATATTTATTGCTAAGGCGAAAATTTATTCCTGCAAAAAAAGAACCCTGGAACTTTAGGTCTTATTATTAGTTAAATATAATTTTGTATTGGTTAAATATAATTTTGAGTCCGGTTAACATTGCAGAAAATTTTCCGCTCACATGCCAAAGATTTATCCTTGGATAAAGCGTGCTGAAGAAGAAGATTTTCTCAGCCTTGAATGCAAATCTGTGAAGGAGTAGAATCTTTTTTAACAGAAGAACAAATTTCTGATTCAAGGATATACCTTTCAGAGCCAATTTCAAAAAAATAATGGTTATTATCGCAGTTTGCAAACAAAAAGACAAAATCTAATTGTCAATTAGAAATTCAATATCTTTTATTCCGAATCAAAAATGATATCCTAGATAAAAAACAAATGAAAACTCAGATACGAATTATATCTCTTCAATCCAAAAGGAATCTTAAACCCCAATCACCAATTGTCAACAATGAAATATTAGTTCTTTTGTGGATTCAAATAAATCAAGATGTTGGTTAATCGAGGACGCAAAACCATTAAATTTACGAGTAATTCAAAAGCCAAAATCATTAGTGGGGGATGTTATACTGAAACCAAGAATTTGATGGGTATATTTATTGCACAGAATACCTACTCTTTTCTAAAATCTTATTTGATTTTGAAAGAGTTACGGGAACAAAGATATTTCTTCACTAAACCGAGCCACATGATATAAATTAAAAAATGCAGAGAAATTTATATTGAAACAATAAGCACTTGTTGTAAAGATTATTATACCTCATGTACACCAGAAAGAAACCAAACCGAATATTGTTGGAAAACGAAAATAAAGATGTTAAAGTCAAGAAGATCATTTAAAAAGATTAAAAAATAGGAGAAAAATTGGATGATTTTGGGAAAAATATACACTCAAACATAAAACGTTGCTTAATTCAAAATACTGAATATAATTGATGAAAACGATGCAAGAATTCTACTTCAGAATTCTACAATATTGAATTTTCTAGAGGCTATTACAAAGAAATGGAATTAAAATGTTTGGATGATTTTTTTATAACTACTGAAGAATAAGTGTAAATAAATAAGTAATAACAATTAAACCACAGCAAATCTGGACTACTGATCAATTAATAAAAGTTATATATTTTAATGTTATATGACGTATGTGAGGTACTTGTAATATGGATACTGTTACTGCTACATCTTGGATTGATGTGTTAATAAGTATTATTGTTATTAGTGGTCTATTTGGTGTTCTTGCTAATATTGTTTATTTTTATGATGAAGGGCATTAGATTTTCCAAAACAAAAGATTACAAATTCAACAACTAGAATAAGTTACTGGAAGCTGTAAACAATAGCTTCCTTTTAAAATGTGAACAACAAAGTAGACGAATCCATCATATGTATGTTTAAACAATAGCTATGAAAGCAACATGATGGCGCTTGCTGTATAGTTAGTCCTTTAACTCATCTGATGTGGCCAAGTGTTTTCTGTCTAAACATTATCCTGCAACACTCGGTAATGTGTTAATTTGAATCAGATTCTTATGATGTTATCCTCTCATAATTTGGCAAAGTATGATGGTGTTCACAAATTTTGACGCATATAACTTATCGATAAAATTCACTAATTATGTACGCTTTTTACTTAATATACACGTACATCTGACAACCAGATCAGACATATTCATGAGTTGTTGAAAATCGTAATCATATGACTGTTGACATTTTTTTTTCGAGGATGGTAGATATTCAGAGTTTCGTAAATTTACACAAATGTAGAATTTGTTCGACGAGTTGTTCATTAAATCCATTTAAGATCAATAGAATTTCGATAAATCACTGATTTCAAGAGTTATTCAAATATTTATGTGAATATGACGAAATTTAGGGACTTGTCGAAATTTTCAAGATTTACTTTTGAGATAGTTCTAAATTAATTTAAATCATTTATTTAAATCATAATAAACTATGTATATAATATGTGTTGGTATCGCCGTTTGAATATAGCCTATCAACTGAAACATATTCCTCCAATTTTTTAAAATCATTTTGATGAAATCTTCCAACAACATTCCAGACAGTTTCATAAACTATTTTGTCAAACATTGCCATCATGAAATATTCGTTCCGAGTATAAGAATTCCCAAGGCTATTGGAGATGGTATAATTAAAATGATCCTTAATATTCGCCTCTTTATAAGAAGACCAAAACAACTTTCCAGCTTCAACATAGCCCAATGAACCTGTTAAAAAATCTGTATACTGGACTCATTATATACACACTATTAATAGCAGAATTTTTGAAATTTAAGAACCATTCAGCCCCATTCATATTCATTTTATGCTCATCAATTTTTGAGATAAGTTCCCTGTTAAAAAATTCAGCTCTTTGCTGCTTTGTGTAGGTTGAAAATAATTTCTAGTTGAAAAGACCAAGTGTAGAGAAAATGTAGAATACGAAGGTGATTTCCCACACCAAATATTTTCAGAGTATAATATATACATTTTGTCGTATATTCAAATCGACTCTAAACTTATTATTCAAAATAGTGAAAATCCTGATTTTCCTTATTTGTTACTCTTGAGAATTTTAATGTAAAAATTCTGTCATCGTTTATTTTTATAATTTTCTCTTATTTACTTTCCCACATATTCTTCAAGGACCAAAACCCAAGAAATGAGATCTTATCATAAAACAGAAGTTGTTTAAAAGAATATAGGATATTTTGGAATAAAATTAAAAGTTCATGATACAATCATGAAAAGAGTAGTAAAAGAAAATCCTCTGGCTTTTTGTGGTATCGTAAGAAATAAAAGAATCAAAAGAATCATCTTAAAAAAATATGGTGAAAAATTTACGCAGTGGTTAAAAAGCTAATCAAAGCAGGAAAAATTCTTGTCACTACTGTTTAAAAAATGAAGCCGAAGATGTAGTTTATGTATTCATTTCATATTCTCTATTTATAAGGCTATCAGAATGGTTATAATTATTTGCCCAAATAAGTTTTTATTCCTACTAAAATAAGAAATGCTCCAAAAAACTTCCTCATTAAATCCATAGGAAGCATATTTGCAAATTGCGCTCCAAACTTTGCACAAATAACCATAGTGATACAAATAATTATCCCTGCATACAAATCAGCATTACCTCTTTTATAATATTCAAAAAATGCAAGTATGCCAACCGGCGGAAGCAGTGCGATTAAAGAAGTTCCCTGAGCTTTTAATTGAGAAAATCCTATTAAATATACTAGTGCTGGAATAATAATCACCCCACCACCAATCCCAAAGAAGCCACTGAAAATACCTGCAATTATACCAATAATTAAATAAATTATTAAATCGATCATAAAGTTCCATCTCAAATATAATTTATAATAAAGTGTATAAAGCTTTAGGATAGCTTTTTTAAACTACTATAGTTTCTATTCTGATAATTGAATGAAAGTGCTGTCGCCAATAAAACTTTAAAAATATTGAAGATTGCAAGAAGCTACTAATTTTTGTCACATGCTCATATAGCATATGAGAATGATTCGAGCAAATCAGAGATTTATTGGAAATTTTCTATTGTCTAGAATTACATCCATTATGATACCTTTCTCAAATTTAGTTCATTATACAATTTTATCGAGATTTATTTATAGAGATTTTAGATAAAAATTAATTTTTGATTGGTTTTTATAGGATTATATAGCAATTTGTTTCAACATAAAATTTATCGAAATAAACTACATCATAGATAACATATCAAGAAATTATTTAGAATAATATATATCAGATGTGTGTAATATATAACCTAGTAATTTTATAAAGGATTAAACTATGTTGCCCATTATAGTTAAATAAGAATAAAAAAAGACCTACTTTTGAAATTACCGATTCCGAGTTATTGTGGCATAATTTTGAGGAACAGTAGTTCCTTATCTTTTTCTAGACATTTAAACACATAAAATTCTCATGGCAAGTCCTATAAGGGGAAAATAGCTTTTTGTATAGTTTCGATGATAGAGTTCTTTTAGGCATTGTATATTAGAAAATGAAAATGCCTGTTGAAGATCTATTTTTGATACTTACCACTTGGCTCTATGTCTGATATTTTATTCCTGAAAACCAAATATTTCTTTGCAAAGAAATGTATTTGTAGCTAGGCAAGGCAACTGTTTAGCAAAGAATGCATAGAGCATTCATTGTACCAAACTTTGAAAAAACATCACCCATTTATCAGTCAATTTTTTTTTTGAGTTTTTCCCATATCTTAAATCCTCCATAATAGAATAGGCACAAAAATCCTATTACACTACTGACACCATAAGAAATTAAACGCTCCAAAAAAACGAAACTGCCTGCAGATGCTAAAGGTAACCCAGAATATAGAAGTAGAGAAATCAGACCACCTTCGATTATTCCAAGACCTCCGGGAGTTAATGGTAGGAGTCCTAAAAGGAAGGACAGGATTGAGACTGTTATAATAAGATTTATGGATAGATGAATATTAAGAGCTAAAGCAACCAATTTAAGACGTAGTATATCCAGGATCCAAACCCCACAAGATAGAAGGAAAACAGATGTAAAAGATTTTTTAAGTTGTTTCCAATTTTTCTGCAAATTTTTAAGGAGGGCAGCAAACTTTGCTCGAAAAAACCTTATTGTAATCCCTGCTGCTAGGAAAACTAAGAGCATTAAATGTGTTGAGCTTAAAGTTAAACTACTTATTAGAGGTAGGAATTTAATATTAAAAGAGGGGAATGAGTACAGAACATAGATTAATAAAAGCGCAATCGGTATCGCTTCAACTAGTCTTTCGAAGAGGATTGTTTTGAAAGCGTTAGTATAGCTTATCCCAAATAGTTTGTTGGCCCAAAGTATCCTGAGAGGCTCTCCACCGGTCATATTTGCCGGAGTAACGTTATTCATGAATATCGCTCCAAAATAAATGGGGACTAGACATGTGGCTTTTAGATTGTAACCAATACAAAAAAGAACCTTCTGCCAGCGAACCGCAAATAAGTACACGCTCAGCAAGTAAACTAAGACAGCCGGAACAACATAGCGTATTCGAGCTTCTTGGAATGTTCTTAAGATTTCTTCCAGAATAGGTATGATATCCATCCAGTAAGTATGGACCAGAAGCACCCCTGCTGTGAGCAGTAAAAGGACTGCGATGGCTTTTACCAAGGTTCCCATGTTCAAAAATATACCTCACAAGATTCAGAGTGGGATTTTATTGTAAGTAAATATTTCCATTTGGTCCTCCCCATAATTTGCTTTTTGGATCCTTTATCTCGAATAATCCAATCGAGTTTAGATCATTAAAGCAATCCTGGAAATTATTAACTATCTGGAATAAAATAGCTTTGGAAATGAGCTCATTCAGAGATTTCCTGCCACCGTTCATGATATCAAATTTACATTATTAATGTACTTAGCCGGGGTTATTAAAGAGAAATGGAAAATAAAGGAAAATGTCGTTAATAGTTTCAATTTGTTGTAGTTCTGAAGAGTCACTCCAATTAATTCACAATTCTTCCTCAATAATTCACAAGAAAAAGACTTTATCCATACATCTTGATTATTTTATTATAAGCGCTTTTAGAGAATTCAATATTGCAGAATTATTAAATAAAAATTATCCATAATTTCCTAAACTATTTTGTGATTTTTTTTGTCTGATTATATTTTAGAATTTCGATATCTATTAGTTAACAAATCCGCGCTTGAGTTCTATCTCGATTAAATTTTGTTAAGTAATTCAGGAGTAATTTTGATGGAATATTGCATAATGCTCCAGTTCCGTCTGTTACTAATCAAATCATGTCCTCACTGATACAGATTTCATGATATGCTGTAATCCCATAAATGACTTTAATAAATTGATATTATACATAATATATGTATATTACAAAGAAATAGAGTTCTTATATGGAGTATTTAAAACATATTCGTAGCTTATAAACCTTTTTAACATGCATCGGGCATTCCATGGATATACACATATGTATAATTTGTTTGTCCACTTGCCTACATTTACTCCTGGAATTTAAATTAATTTTTAAACCGCCGTAATATTGAGAAAATCAATGAAATTTCCATATATGTTCTGCAGAAAGTTAGAAATCTACCTCAAAATCAAGTTAAGATATCGAAATGATATCTTTCCTGATTAAAGGAAAAAAGCAGAAAATAATTCATAATAAAATCTATATTTGCAGTAATATAATAATTTCTTTGAAAAAAATTACTTTAAAATATCATATTTTAAGTTTTCGTTAGTATCCTAATAATCATGATTTTGTTGCATTATTCGAGTATAAATTTGTATCATACGACTTTAATTCTCAAAATTGAATCCTGAATAAAAACAAAAAAGAATTTCAATAAACATCTAATTTTCAATAGCCATTGCATAATATAGCATTTATAAGCATATGACAAAATCGAGGGTTTATCAGAATTTTCAAAAGTATGTTCATAAACAAAGAATCAGATAAAATATGGAGAGAATTATTTAATAGAAACAATTCAATATTAAATGTTTCTAAAAGTATTTGCCACGTATCTTCTATGCTCGCGGGGAAGTTAAACATATTGCATTTGAAGTTTTGACCTAACTCACAAACATCATGTTCAAACTCTCGATCGTCCATACCACTAAATATCCTGCTCGAGATAATATAGTGGAAGATACGTTAGATCTTTGAAAGCGCCTGTAGAAAGATGATCCTCTGTCAAACGTTCTACGTGTAAAAATATCAATACCATAAGAGGTCTACCATATGTTCAATGGTATATAATCAATTAAGCTCCTCTGCCACTTGCACGAAGATCGACCAAATCAGAAATCTGTGAGACTGGTATCAGGATCATATACGATAAATTAGTGCCCCTGGATTTAAAGACTAGGTGGACCTTTTGGAGAGGGGGTAAGAAATTGTTGCCAACTGAGATGATTCACAAATGATCAAGAATCACCAAGGAATAAGGATTTTTTGAGGAATGGAAGAGTGTTGTTGTTAAGTGGAAGAACTTTAGAGTTACATGAAAAAATAGATGTGCTTCGAATGAGGGACTGATGGTAGATCGGATTAATGACCCTTCTGAAGGTTATTTCCGAGTGAATTATAAGGAGCTTACAATTGCAGAATATTTACTGGATAATGAATATAGTGATGTTCTACAGCTGATCGAGTAATATTTCCTGGTGCATCCTGCCCAGGTCGGAGGTGTTCTGTTTAATTGGACAGATACCATCCTTTGGCTATCAGCCAGGTAGCGGACACCAAGTTATTGGATCTTGAAGATCACATTTTTAACATCGATGCCGAAGCTAACGTCCATCCGAGCTATGCATGTACCATCTGACTATCTTAAAGATCATTCAGCTATGTACACATTCTCACATCTCTTAAAATCTATTATTTATAGCACAAAATAGCAATTTCGAGTCTTTCTAGGTAATTGACTAAATGAAACCAAGTTCCGAAATGGACATTAGAGAATTATCTTCTAACTCAAGAAATTCAGCAAATGCTCGCACAATATTCAGAACTTAAGGATATTATCTCTAGGCTTGGTACGGTATAACTGTCGCAGGATGACAGCAATGCAATCTCCTGCACTTGTTGGCTGGGAGTTGCCTCAAGCAGTCGTTTTCACAACCTAGCATTTTTTTCATAGGCATAAAAGAAAATTTGTCGCCTCTTGGCGCTCTCGAAAGCTGTGAGTGGATCCTGTGCGATGAATTCAAAGACCAACACGGCAGATGAGATCTATATGATCGGAATGATTGATGAAGCAATAGCCAAAAAAACTAAGTTGGGTAGATCATGAGATCAATATTGATGAATCTTAAAATTATTCTACCGTTCCAGATATTCACCGAAAGGAAGAGCGTATCACGCATAGTTGCAGAAGCTCTTGAGGGGTTCATTTGGGCTCCTCCCACAAAGACTCGATTGTGTCATGGCTTTAGAGCCTGGTATTTTCATCTATGAAACCGAAGCAGAAGGTGAGGTTTATGTGGCTGTCGATGAAGGTGTACTAATCAAGACTGGTCAGAAAGTGCTAGTTTCAGTTCGCAACGCCATTATCGGAACAAACTTAAGCCAATTGAGGGAGGCGGTGGAGAGAGAGTTTTTGACCCTGGACAAGAGCGAAGAAAAAATACGCTCAGTGATGGCAAAATTGGAAAGCGAGCTTGTAAGTCGCTTAGTGGAGTTTCATAATGATTGACGAGCTAAAAATGAAAGAATCGAGGAATAAACAGACCTTAGCCAATCAGGTTGGAACAAAAGCTGAACGCAAACTCAGGGCGCAACGTAACGTGACTCGAACTGTTTGGCTTGGTTTAGGCATGATGGGGCTTATCGGTTGGTCTGTGACAATTCCAACTCTTCTTGGTGCTGCAGTCGGTCTATGGTTGGACAAGCACTATCCAGTGAGCTTTTCCTGGACGCTTACGATGCTGCTTATCGGCCTGTTTATAGGGTGCATTAATGCATGGCATTGGGTGACTAAGGAACATCACGAAATGCAACAGGAACAGGAGGAGAACAATGAATGAAACTTTGAATTTTGTCTCGGCTCTGGTAGAAGGCTTTTTGTTAGGAGCAATTTTCTTCGCCGGCCTTTGGTGGACTGTTCAGGAGGGGCCTTCGTCCAACAGACCTGCACTTCGGTTCCTCGGCAGCCTATTGCTACGGACTAGCTGCCTCAGTAGCTGGATTTTATTTTGTTTCAGGTGGCCATTGGGAAAGGTTGTTGATGTGCCTACTTGGGTTCTTTATTGTGCGTTATATTGTAATGAGACTCATCAGACTTCCGGAGAAAGAATCGAATCAATTGACAAAGGAGGCAAATCATGCGACTTAGTCCTGATGAGTTGATTTTTTGGCAGTATGGTTTTATCAAACTCAACGCCACTATTGTGTACACATGGGGACTGATGCTCATAATGATAGTCGGTTCAAAAATAATTACACGAAAACTTTCCACTGGTCTGAAGCGTTCCATTTGGCAGAATTTTCTAGAAATCATTGTCACGACAATTTTGAGTCAAATTGAGGAAGTAGGGTTGAGTCAGCCGCGGAAATATCTTGGCTTTCTGGGCACACTATTTCTGTTCCTAGCCGTAGCCACTTTATGCACTATTATTCCTGGCTATGAGCCCCCGACAGGATCGTTATCAACCACTGCGGCGCTCGCATTAAGTGTATTTGTGGCCGTGCCGATCTTTGGTATAGAAGAGCAGGGGGTTGGCGAATACCTCAGATCATACACGGAGCCGACATTGATCATGCTACCATTTAATATCATCAGTGAAATTTCCCGCACGCTAGCTCTGGCGATCCGTCTGTTTGGTAATATGATGAGTGGGACGATGATTATTGCCATTTTATTGACCATTACGCCATTTTTCTTTCCTATTTTTATGACTGCTCTCGGTCTGCTCACTGGAATGGTGCAAGCGTACATCTTCAGTATCTTGGCCACAGTTTACATCGCTGCTGCCACGCGCACCCACAAAGCAAAGCCTGAAAATGGAGAATAAAAATTGGAGTTATATCAATAGAAGGGAATATTTATGGATACTTATATGACTACAATTGCGGTGGCATCAATTGTCACTTCCGGCATCACGATCAGTATCGGAGTAATTGGACCAGCAATTAGCGAAGGGCGAGCTGTCGCGACAGCGCTGAGTTCACTGGCACAACAACCCGATGCTTCCACGACCATCACTCGGACTCTATTCGTGGGCTTGGCTATGATCGAGTCCTTGTCGATTTATTGTTTCGTGGTCTCGATGATTCTTATCTTCGCCAATCCTTTCTGGAACCGCGCAATTGTCTAAGCAACAGAGGAAAGTCAGCTTATGCTTATTGATTGGTTCACCGTAATTGCGCAGATACTCAACTTCTTAATATTGGTGTGGTTGCTGAAGCACTTTCTTTACAAACCCATTCTCAATGCCATCGACGCGCGTGAGAAGAAAGTCGCAGATGAACTTGCGAATGCCGAATGCTAAAAAGACAGAAGCGCAAAGAGAGAAAGAAGATTTCAAGCGTAAGAACGAAGAGTTAGACCAGCAACGTGCTGCGCTCTTGAGCAAGGCGAAGGATGAAGCAAAACCGAAAGCTTACACCTCATAGAAGAAGCACGTAAAGAAGCCTTTGATTTGAAGTCAAAGCAGCAAGAGGCATTAAGGAATGAAAAACAGAACTTAAATCAGGCAATAAGACATCGAGCTCAACAGGAAGTCTTTGCCATAGCGCGAAAAACACTAATGGATCTGGCTGAAACGAGTTTGGAAGAGCGCACAGTTGAAGTGTTTTCTCGAAAGCTACACGAGCTAAAAGATGAGGAGAAGGAACAAATGGCTCAGAGCTTAGCGCATCGCCAAGATCGCTGCTCGTTCTCACTGCCTTCGATCTTCCACAGGAACAGCGTGATTTGATTAAAAAGACGATTAAAGAAACTCTTGGTATAGAAATTCAAGCCAAATTCGAGACTGCACCAGACTTAGTAAGTGGTATTGAGTTAACCACAAATGGACTAAAAGTGGCTTGGAGCATAGCAGATTATCTCACATCACTGGAAAAAGATATCAATGAACTTCTGGAAAAGCAGCCTAAGAGTTAAGCAAAAGCCGAGCATTGAGTATAAACCTGCTGAACCTAAGTAGAAATCCGAACCTGAAAACCAAAGCCAGACTTTAACAACCTGATTGATCTAAGCTAGAAAAGAAGATGAGACCAAACAAAAATCTGAGATTAAAGAAGAATCTAGAAACAAAATCCGAGTCTATAACTAAGCAAGGAGTCAATACTTAGCCAAAGCTCACATGGAGAGTTACTAACATAATACCTAAAAATTTGAAAGATGTTTTTGAGAATGCTTTCACTGAAATAAACGAGCTGCGTGGACTAATCACCCCTAAGCTCACTCTTCAGGAGGTCGGCACTATCACGACAGTTTCCACAGGTATTGTCAATGTCTCCGGCCTTCATAGTGTGGGTTTTGAAGAAGTGGTGAAGTTTCCCAATGATGTATTTGGGATAGCATTTAACGTGGACGAAGAAGAAATCGGCGTAGTTCTACTAGACGAATACTCACTTCTGCATGCAGGAGATAAAGTCGAACGCACTGGCCGGGTTATGGACTTGCCAGTAGACGAAAAATTGCTTGGGCGAGTCATCGATCCACTCGGTCGACCACTCGATGACAAAGAACCTGTGATCTCCAGCAAGCGCTTGCCTATTGAGCGCCCCAGCACGCCAATTATGGATCGTTCTCCTGTAAACATGCCTCTCCAGACCGGTATAAAAGTCATCGATACATTAATACCAATTGGACGAGGCCAGAGAGAGTTGATTATGGGTGACCGCCAGACTGGAAAAACTACAATTGCGATCGACACAATCCTTAACCAGCGCAACTACAATGTTCTGTGCGTTTATTGTGCCATCGGTCAGCGCGCATCAGCAGTTGCTAGGGTAGTAGCAACCTTGCGGGAAAAGGGAGCAATGGATTACACTGTTGTCGTCGTGACTGAAGGCAACGACCCACCAGGTTTAACCTATATTGCTCCTTACGCAGCGACCAGCATTGCAGAGTATTTTATGGAAGCTGGCCGAGACGTGCTGATTGTTTACGATGATTTAACCAATCATGCACGTGCCTATCGCGAACTCTCTCTCTTACTTCGCCGTCCTCCAGGACGTGAAGCATATCCTGGTGATATTTTTTATATTCACTCTCGTTTACTGGAGCGTGCTACACACCTACTCAAAGAGCTTGGTGGTGGCTCACTGACTGCCCTTCCAATCATCGAAACCGAAGCGCAGAACATTTCTGCCTATATTCCAACCAATTTGATTTCAATTACTGACGGGCAGATATACCTCTCCCCATCTCTTTTTGAATTGGGCGTGTCTGCCTGCAGTCGATGTCGGTAAATCGGTTTCGCGTGTAGGTGGTAAAGCACAGCATGCTGCCTATCGCGGGGTGGCTGGAGATCTCAAGCTTGCCTATTCACAGTTTGAAGAACTCGAAGCATTTACCCGGTTTGGCGCTAGGCTAGAAGAAAACACCCTCAAGATTATCGAGCATGGAAAGCGAATTCGTGCACTTCTCAAGCAGCCAGAATTCTCTCCTGTATCCATGCCTGAACAAATCTTCATTCTACTTGCGTTGAATGCAAAACTTTTTGATAACGTGCCGCTTGACCGGATGACAGATGCTGAACAGTTCTCTGCGAGAGGCGGTACAGAGATGTCTCTGCGGAAGTGCGCAAGTGGTTCGATACCAATGAAGAATTGAGCGACAAGGATCGTGAAATGATCCTCGAAATTACCTACAAAGCTCTAGAAATCTTCCAGCATACTTCCTAATCCAAATTTAAACCGATAATTGAAAACTTAAGTAATAACAAGTAGGAAGCTACAACCGAAGTCAAATGCAAAACCTCAAAATAAGGAGAATGAATGAGCGACACCATGGAGAGTCTGCGCCGAAATATCAACCGAGCAGGCGATCTTCAATCCGTAGTCCGCACAATGAAAGCTTTGGCAACCTCGAGCATAGGACAATACGAGAAATCAGTGAGCGCATTAGATGACTACTATCGCACCGTGGAGCTTGGGTTGAGCGTATGTTTTCTGGAAAATACACCAGAGATCTTTTCTTCACGACTAAAGAAGCAGGAAAAAGATATTGTGATTGGTGCGATTGTGTTTGGTTCAGATCAGGGACTTGTGGGCCAATTTAATGATGTAATAGCTGATTACGCCGTCAAAATACTGTCAGGTTTGCCAGGCAAAGCTCATGTTTTAGCTGTCGGTGAGCGCGTTCATGCACGTCTGGTGGATACTAACCTGCAGATTATGGGACTTTTTACAGTACCGAATTCTATCAAGGCCATTACCCCACTAATCGAGCAAATTCTCGTGGAGATCGAGACTAGTCCATAGCCAGGGTAAAGTTTCCGAAATCCATATATTCTACAACCTCCACAAATCAAGGACTTTATATGAACCAACTAGTCAATTACTATTACCGCTAGATCAGATCTGGAGGCGAACAACTGGCTGAACTCCCCTGGCCAACTAAAAATTTACCCGAAATAATTGGTGATAGAGACATCAACTTTGCGAGCGCTAATTCGAGAATACCTTTTCGTCTCGCTCTTCAGGGCATGCGCCGAATCCCTTGCAAGTGAGAATGCGAGCCGTTTGGCAGCAATGCAACATGCCGACAAAAATATAGAGGAGATGCTAGAAGACCTCAATGGAAAATACTACCGTTTGCGACAAAATAGCATCGATGAGGAATTATTTGAAGTATTCTCCGGCTTTGAGGCGCTGTCCCATTCTCACAATTTTGTCAAGTAAAAAAATAATATTTATAAAAATTAATTCAAGACATAACTTAAAAATAATAACTATAATTTTGAATTTGCCTGAAATGTAAAATAGTTCTCGCCAGGGAAGGTAACATGCTAAATATAGGACAATGTTTTAATCTCTTTTTTGAGGACAAAATGCTACAACTTTGGCAAACTCGTATGCTCAACCAATAAGGCCCGAGATTCCGCAGGTTTTATGATGAAGCTATTTGGGACAACTTCTAGAGTTCACAAAGATGGGGATAAAAAGTGCCAATTTTTGTTGGTATAAAAAAGTATTTTCTACACTTTACATTATCCTCAAATCAAAGGAATTGCAAAAATTGGCAAGTTGATGTACTTTATCTGGGAATATATTTTTGGAGGTAGGCCTCGGATAGGACTCACTTATAACACACTACTTCTTAATAATAATGTTCTTTTTAGCAAATTTATTTCGAATGTTCTTACAAATACCAATTCGTTTAGTTGTACAAATTCATCTGACACTAGCATTTTTTGGGGTATATTAGCAAACCTAATGACAAAATCACTAAGAATAAACTAAAAAAGGATCTTTGATATTTCGACTGTAGAATTCATAATCACTTTTGAATTATGGCAATACGGATCTAATTTATAAAAACTCCTTGTGAAAATCACACAATATGCTGTGTATACATAAATTTTCTATCAAAGCTATGCATTAATAAAAACGATAAAATCCTATTTTTTTGTGCCTCTTAAATCATAGCAATTTTACAGTCAACGAGACCAAAATATCTTTTGGATAGTTATTTGTTAAAATAATTATACAGATATAAATAACAGTATATCCACAAGATATAGAAATTACACTTAAAAAATGAGCTATATAGATAATAAATTTACAAAGTATAAAAGCTAATATCATTCTGTACGACATCTGAGCATTTTGTTCGAAATAAATTGGATACCGTTGATGTTCGCATCCTCAACAGTATCTACCTCTCCTATTCATCATAAAGTTTGATTTCTATACTGATTAATTTTTGCAATGCTCAAACCATACACCAAGTTCAATAGTCTTGCGCTTGAGCATGCGTTATATATATACTAAAAAATAAGCTAATTATTATAAACAAAAAAAAAATCACGTTGTTAAATTATAAATGTAATTACATATTGAATAATCCCAAAATTTCTGAAAAAGAGTTGAAATAATACCACTTTAATACTTTATTAAATGTGGGGGGGGCTGAAAGAATGATATACTTTAACATTAATTTTATTGCGTGTTTATGCACACGACTTAGGACTATAAAGTAAGGATAAGTGAATTAGATGTATTGAAGGGGGTCGCAATACTACTAATAGTCATAGGACATGCGGTTGAATATAATTATAATATAACCAATTTTCATCAAAACGTTATCTTTAACATTATTTACTTTTTCAGTATGCCATTTTTTATGATTATCAGCGGTTACTTAGCATGGAAGCATACTGACAATAAACCAATGTCATATCTGAGACGAAAATTTATAAATTTTATTATCCCTTTCGCATCTGGTACGCCGTTTGCTACGGTCTTATTAGAGTCATGAACACCGTAAAACCAGGGCTTTACAGAGCAATGGAATAATCGATTACCTCATTCGTGCAGTGTTAAATCCAAGTAACGGATTGTGGCACTTATGGGTTCTATTCCTCAACTTTTGCATATTATATGTAGCACTAAGATTCGAAAAACTAGTTAGGCCAATCCCATCCATGTTTCTATTCATGATCCTGTTTATAATCTATCACCAATGGATTATTTTGGATTGAACATAATTAGATGGCATTGGCCATTTTTTTTGCAGCAGGATACATTATAAATAGATATGCCAGGGATCTTAGTAGATTGAAATATTGCATATGTATTATCTGTAATAATCGCGATAAAATCGTTCATTGTTTGGATCGGCAGGTCTAATGTTATACCAATAGCTCTTACGAATAAAATTTTTTCTTACCATATAACTAATACGGGAATGATATCTCAGTTAATTGGATACGTTATCGGATTCGCATGGATAGGAATCACAATTTTATTGATCAAGACTTTGATAATTAAATCTTCAACACTTCATAGGACATTGTCATTGCTGGGCACCATTACTCTAGATCTCTACGTAAACATCTCTCTAATATTAATATTATTTGCGTAGTTTCCGATTAAGTATTTTAAACGATTTGATGAACTTGGTGTATATCTAAATTATACTAATGGCATGTACCTCGATTCTAATTTCTCTTGCAATTTCTTTCCTCATCCTAAGACGATTTGACATATTGGCTTTGTTATTCCTAGGTAAATACAATAGCAAAAAAAGACGGAAAATAGTATAGTGTTAAGTAACTTGACCATAGTAACAAAAACTCTTATCAAGTAACATCCTTTGATGCTTGCTAGGCTCATATTTTAGCTGAAATTGAAATTATACATAGGTTATGCTATAAAAACTGTGTATATCATATTAGTTGATGTTTTTTGATTTTTCTGCTACCATGAGCCTAATAGTAAATTCCGTTTCATTATTCCTTTTCAGCTTAAGTTCTCCATTTAACTGATTTACCAGGTGGTTACCAACTGCATACCAAGACTGTTGGGATTTTCTAAATCGAGACTTTCAGGTATACCTATCCCATCATCTGAAACCTTCAAAATGAAACTGGTACTCTTAAAACCTTTACATTTGCTTTCTTCTCTGCTATTTATGAGTTCTCCGTTGTCTTCTCTGTGTAGTTTAATATAAATTTTTCCTTCATCTCTTCCTGAAAATGCATGTTTAAGAGAGTTTGAAACTAATTCATTGACAATTATTCCAAAAGGAACTGCATCATCCATATTTAGAATGCATTTTTTTCCAGATCCATGTGCAGGGAAATATTTTTATTATCTAGTTTGTAAGTCTGGAAAAGTGTTTCAACCAATTGTTGAATGTATGCCGATAAATCCAAAGTTTCGAATTTGTTACTCTTATATAGTTCTTCATGAATAAGAGCCATAGATCTCACTCTATCTCGGCTTTCTCCGAAAGCTTCTAAAACTTCAAAATCTTTAACCCACTCTCGATTTTTAAATTGATCAGCTTGAAGATCCAGTAAGGAAGAAATCACTTGTAAATTGTTCTTGATCCTATGATGCAGTTCTTTCTTTCTGGTTTTTTCAGCTTTCAATAGAGATTTTTCGCTCTCAATTCGCTGAGTAACATCTCTAGTAATAGCTGAGATAGCTACAAGCTCTCTAGACGCATCATAAATGGAGAAAGAGCCATTGAAATATTATATTAACTTACCATCTTTTCTTAACCTTGAAGTTATATAGTGTAGGATCTTTTCTCCCAGCTTAACGTCTTCAATTAACTTCATTGTTTCACTTTTTAGATCATCCGGTGCGAGTATTGATACGCTTTTTCCGAGAATTTGTTCAGATGAATAATCATAAATCTGCTCTGCACCTTTATTCCAGGTAGTAATTTTACCATCAGGTGATAAAGTAAGGATAGCATCACTTGATGATTCCACAATATTCACTAAGTTTTGAATTTTCTCTTCAGTTTTTTTCTGCTCAGTAACATCTTGAACTGTTGATCTCATTCGAATAGGGGTATCTTTCTTCTCAAAAGTAACTTCTCCCTCTGAATGAATTATGCGCTCTTTCCCATAAGCTGAAATTATTTTATAATCAATTGCATAAGTCTTTTCTTTTAAAGCTTCTTTAGTGGCATTCTCAACATAATCTCTGTAGTAGGGATCTATACAATTTAAAAATTTATCATGTTTTATGCCCACTTCTTGAGAATCAAACCCAAAAATACGATACATTTCATCAGACCAGGACATTTCATCAGTTACAAGATTCCAATCCCAATTTCCGACATGAGCTATCATTTGAGCTTTAGCAAGCCTTGTTTCGCTTTCCTTTAGCGATATATAAGCATCCTCAAGTTCCAATTACGCTTTCTAACTAATTCTTCTAAATGGTCAAGTGTTTCTTTCAACTTAGCGTTTACTTCGTTGGCTGTCTTTACTATGTAGTCAAATGTTTCTCTTAATTTAGCGTCTACTTCTTTAGCGGTCTCTACTATTTCGTGGTACTTCTTTTCGCTCTCCTGAAGTTTTCTTTCAAGTTCTTTCTGATCACCTATATCGAATCCATAAATGTTTACTTCTTTTTCTTCGGGGGTAGGATGAAATGTTACCAAGTATACTTTATTTCCCACTTTAACTTCCATTTTTTTTTCCGGTCTATTCTGGGAAATTACCTTTTGCACGAAATCTTCGATATAAGAAGGCAATTTTTCTCCGACTCTCACGTTCCACTCATGTAATAAGGACTCATCCGCCACATTTGAGTAAAGAACAGTCCATCAGTTCCCAGACTGATAACAGGATTTAAACTGTTTGCCGTAAATCTCTCCAGCTTTATTTTCATTTTATTCACTTTAGACACTTCTTTTTTGATGGTAGTATGCCTATATTTAATGAAGAATTAAATAAAATCACATTTTGACCGAAATAAAAGTGGTTATATTATTCGCCTATTTGGATTTTCTGAATGCCGCTTTCAGCAGCATGTATAAAAATGAAAATACTGTCAAGAAAAAAAAGTTAATTTAACAATGTCAAGTTAATAGAAATCAGTAAAAAAGAAAGATCTTTGCCCAGACTTGGTCATGCGATCCGTGGGAGTTAATAGTTATGCAAACAAAGTTTTCTTTCTTTCTAATTTTTATGGATGCATATGTTTTGCTATACAATATCTGTATTTATGAAAGCTAGATCTATGCATAATTGTATGTTTATAAACAGAATTCATTCAGGTTCTTCAAAAAATGCAGGATATTCTTCTTTTAATAGCATGAGAAGCTCTTCATCTAATTTTGCATTGTAAAGTGTTTTCACCTTAGAAAGCTGGAAAAGCGATAAATTCTGAGTTCCTTCAAGGTTAGCTCCTGGAAGGTTAGCCTCTACAAGATCAGCTCCTTGAAGATTAGCTCCTTGAAGATTTTTTCCTCTGTGAAACATCCATTTGTAATTATCGGCTTTGAACTAAAATAAACATTACTATACTAGGAAAATATCTTCTGTTCTTCAGGATTTAGTTTTTAAAAATGTATTTATTTATAGTTTGAGATTATAAAGCCCACATAAAATAATAATAGAGTAGATGGAATTAACAGTGAATAGGTTATATGGCGCTTAGACTGCTTTATGTCTTTGTAGCTTAAACTTAGATTTTAGACAGTTATATCTTATATTCTATGTCTTTTTTGTTCAACTGCATAAGTCCTAGAATGTTCTTATAAATCCAGATTGTCAAGTATTACATATACAAAATTTATATTGTTTTTTTGGACAAATTTCAATGTTATTCATAAGTAAAGCGTTATTCTTATTCCTAGCTTGAATTCTTCTTGGATCTTAAATAGGTCCCAAAGAAACCAATAGACTGTAGTTCACCAGGACAACTAAGGATGTATTGGCTTAAACTCAATTCATGTACATGTTTTGTGCTAAAATCTCTGAATTCCCTAGATTTCATCCAGAATAAGAAACATTTCTGATCTATTACTCATGGAGCTGATGGGACTCATAGAACATCTGGAGCTCATGGAACATTTGGAACAGTTCGAACTAATTAAAATAAAAAACGATCCTAAATGTGCAAGTTGGGGGAAAATAAATATATAGCTTTTGTAGATTAATTAAATTTCATAGACTTCATAGATCTTTAATAGGTATAATTAAAACTTCCAGGTATTTATGATCTTATTTTTAAATTTGGTATCAAGACTTTATACAGAAATTAAAAGATACATTAGTACTTATAAGTTGCAATTACCCGTATAGGGAAGGCGATTACTATAGACAAACCTGTATTAAATAAAATGAAGTATAAGGAGTTATATTGTGGCACTAGACATTATAAATAAATTTAAAAATGCATTAGTACTTATGTTTTGCGATCAATCTATATTGTACAGGCAATTACTACAAACAACCTGCATTAAATATAATTAAATATAAGGAGCTATATATTATGGGAAAGCCAGATTCAAAAGTTTCACCTAAAGTAGATAACGTTAATGCAGAAAAAACAGCTAAACCGATCATAAAAACAGACTCTTCTTCTAAGGTTGTTTAAAAATAATGTTAATTATTTTTTAACATTATAACCCCATTATTTATAAATAATATTGCGCAGTTGCAAAAAAATCCTTTCTAATGATACAATTGAATAAAAAAACCAAAGATAGTAACATGCTATCTAATTCCCTTAAATGGAAGCATTATGAAGGGGAAATTATTCTATTAAATGTAAGATGGTACTTAAAATATGCATTAAGTTATAGAAATTTAAAGGAAATGATGGCAGAAAGGGGAGTAAAAGTCTACCATACAACAATCATGAGATGGGTACATCAATATTCCCCTGAAATAGAAACGAAAATAAGAAGACATTTAAGACCAACAAATGATTCGTGGAGAGTTGCTGAAACCTATATCAAAGTAAAAGGTAAATGGAAATATTTTTACCGAGCAGTTGACTCAAATGGAGATACAATTGATTTCATGTTAAGTTCAAAACGAAATAGAAAAGCGGCGAAGAGATTCTTTAAGAAAGTTTTGAGTTCTAATCATAATCAAATTCCAAGAGTAATAACCGTTGATAAGAATCCAGCTTATCCATCTGCTATAGATAAACTAAAAATTGATAAAATACTACCTAAAAACATAGGCATTCGACAAATCAAGTATTTGAATAACATTATAGAACAAGATCACAGATTTATAAAGCGAATCGTTAATCCAATGTTAGGATTTCAGTCTTTTCGATCTGCTAATAAGACTTTAAAAGGAATTGAAGCTATAAATATGATCAAAAAAGGACAAGTAATCGATCTAAATTACTCTGTTCTTAATGAAGTCAAATACATTAATCAATTATTTGGTATAGCTTTATAATATTAGTACATTTTCCTTTAATATTTTGATTTTTATTAATTACTTATAGATTTACATATTTTTTTGAAGTTTTTGCAACGGAACCATCCCTGGAGATTAAAAAGTCTCTAATCTCAAGTATCTGTTTCAAGTGTATTTTATATTGTAAAGTTACACTAGGTCACAAAACTTTTCAGATAGGTCCTTAATCGACTTCAACTCCTACATATAACTTATCAAAACCTAATTATAAATCCAGTCTTTATTCCCTTCTCAAATCCTACTCGCTCATAGAATCTCAGTACACTTTCTTCCTTTCTTCCGGTTAACAACACAACTTTATAACAGTCATTATTTTTTGCAACCTCCAAAGCTTTATGCAATATTGCGGTCCCATATCCTCTTTTTCTGTATTCTTTGTGAGTTACCACATTTTCTATTAATCCAAATGGTCTTCCGCTTCGTGTTAAATTATCTATTATAACCAATGTGCTTGATGAGACTAATACCCCATCAACTTCCACCACAAAATAATATCTATTTGGATCATTGAAAATTTTATCCCATAATTTGTTTATGTTATCCGATCCTTTCAAATTAGGATCATCAGGATTTAAATATTGATATAGATCAAGTAATTCATTAAACTCTTCAAATTTTATTAACCTTACTTTATTATTTATGATATCGTGCTCCAGACTGTTATTTTAACGACTTTGCTGTTTTCCAGTAAAATACTTCCCAGCAAATGTTGCTAGATTTTAACGTAAATATAGGGTCGCTGCCCAAGAAAATATCTGTCAAGAGTCATGTATCCAGTCATTTTGATTGAAACTTACGTACTTGAAGCACAAAATAGATATATAGTAACCATTTTAAATAGTGTACGTTTTACGTGTAAATTATGTTTTTTCAAAAATTAATTCCGGTTTTCCTTTAATAGTTTTTAGATTTATGGATGTTTCTATTGGCTTTAACATTTCTCTGATCTTTTAAGACCATATTACAGGTCATTGGAAGAATATATGGTATTTTGGTGCATATTTGCAGAAATTGAGTTTTATTAATTGAAAGTAAATAATTGTGCAAAATATCACTATTAGGATATTTTCGGAAACCTAGACTGTATAGAATAAGGTTGTAATATTATTAGTTTGTTATTTAAGTTTAGGTATGTTTATATTACCTAAATGTTAAACTTTTAGAAACCAAAATGATTTTTACAGGCAGATAATATGAGAGTTTTAAAAATTATGTTGCCCACCAATAAAGAGTTGATGTTTATAAAGAAAAATCATAGACTTGTTCATTGCATGCAATTCTCTATGAGATCTAATTTATGGTTCTCTGCAATGGGATAACTTAAAAAATTAATATATTTAAACAGGGAATTCTAAAGTGAAAATAGCAACTAGCTAACAGAGAAAGACTGAATCAAGAATTCGATATAAAATTAAAATGAACCCTTTTTTTGGAAAAACTCAGTGTTAGATTCGTGAAGATATTGTAAAGACTCAAAACATGATCCATATTAAATTTTTGTTCGATTTCAAAATATTTTATGCAGAAGTAAATTTTACTCATAAACTATTTTTGTATAATTAATTTAAATAACTAATAGTGAAAATAAATATTGTAGCCGAGAGCGAACAGATAATGAAAGAATAAAAAATGACCGCTATAGTGTGTGAGTATCTTGGGTAATTATAGAAATTTCGATAAGCCTCCGATTTCAACGAATTTCGGATATTTACTTTGTAGACGACCAGCAAAAAATTAGGTCTATCGAAATCCTTTTTTTATAAACAAGATTGCTTGAATGGCGTCGTTCCATTTCATGGTACAAAGGTAGCTTAAACATAGATAATTTATTTAATAACAGTTCACAGGAAGTTTTCATCCACTATAAAAAGTTGCATGGTATTTTACCTTAAGGTCGAATACAGAAATTAGTGGAAAGATTTGGGCACGATTACCGGTAAGGTAAAAGATCAAAGATAAATAGGAATCTTCTAAATATTTCGTTTTTGTTAGCAATGGAAAGGGAGATGTTGAGTAAAAAGAGTTAAGAGTTTAGGACATTTAAGACTGTCAAGTTTACGTACATCTCATAAGATTAATATATTTTTCCGCATGAAGGACCATTTATGTAATTATCAGCCAATTTATATTTGTCCATTGTTTTCAAATATATTATTAATATTTGAATGAGAATTGAGACAGAGTGAACAGAATTCTTGTTAACTGCTATACTCACAACAGTATGAAAAATGTATTTGTGTACAAGTAATCATGGCCTTGATAACTTATATACTGTTTGAAGAATCATCATTAGCATCAATAGATTTTTTTGACTTCAATTCCATTTTAGGACTACAATGAGACACATATAATAAAGAAAAAAATATCGACGCGTTTTCATCACTTATAATAAAATATGCAGCATCTTTTATGGAGGAATTCGGATTAGTAGAGCACTAAATTTGGATGAAAGTCCATTATTTTTTTAAAAACTAGAGAAAAACAGAAAAATTAAGATAAATAGATGATTTCGATAAACATCGAATTTTCACGAATTATTTTTACACCAGTTATGTGCATTTAAAAAAATTTAGTGATTTATCGGAATCCTCGATATTCAATTGACTTCAATAAATAAAAAACCCAGAAAATAATTATAATTTTCAGAATCAAAGGGAAAAATAAAGAAAAAATTGGAAATAAAATTTAGGATGAAAAGATTGAACCTCATCCTAACTTTCTTATGCACTGAAATTTTTCGCTCAAATTTTCTTATTTTATGTTTTATTTTCTTTTGTACAAGAATACAGCTAACAGGGCAGTTATACCAAAAATAATTCCAAATCCAGGCGCGGTGCCTGAATTTTTGTTATTCTCAGACTTTGGCTCACCATTTGCTGGTGTATTTACAGTGCTCATATTTTGCTTTGCTGTCATCTTACCAGTTATTACAAAGGGAGATAATCCAGGTGTTTGCGCTGTGAAATAAAGATACTTGTCATCTTCTCCTGATTTGCTTGTTGGTAATGGATTCCATTCCTTGTCAGAGTACCTGTTGAGGGTGATGGATGACTGATCTATATTATTCTCATGTACCCATGATTTTTCAACCTTGAAACATAATACCGCATTTTCTAGATTCTTTGAAGTTGCAAATCCACTGTTTCCAACCCAAATATTTAAGTGTTTGTATACAGTATCAGAAGGCAGACCTGAAGCTTGTAGAGATTTTTCTTTCAGCATCTCGACTATGGTAGTCGTCTTGCCATTGGTCTTCTTCGAATCGAAGCTCACATATACAACAGAAGTATAGTTCTTTGGGAAATCAAATTTCACAGATTTTCCGCTTGTAATGAAAGCCTGTGAAATTTCTTTACCCACTACATTACTTTGAGGCTCATTGGAACTGCTTAAACCTGCACTTTCAATACTACTCCCGCTATTAGAGCTGCTGCTACTGCTGCTACTGCTACTACTACTGCTACTACTGCTGCTACTACTGCTATCACTAGAACTACTCTCAGTTGTAGGATTGGTGTTGTAATCAAGAACAGTTATTGTGGTAGCCTTCGAAATCGTGTTATTTTTATTGCTAACTATAAAGTTAAGGGTGTAGTTTCCTGCTTTGGAATAAGTGTGCTTTGGATTCTGCTCGGTTGAATTAGTTCCGTCTCCAAAATCCCAATTCTTCGATATTGCATTTTGTGAAAGATCTGTAAGCTGGACATCAAGTGGAGCATAACCATGTGTAGTACTGGCTCTGAAGTCTGCAGCAGAAACTACTACATTTACTAGTGGTAATCTATCGACAACATTTACTTCTTTATCGTATATGACATCAGCAATTCCATCGCCGTCTGAATCAGGTGCAGTTTGGGAAAATCCGTCACCAGTAATGCGTGCCCAGAAGTTACCGCCAAGATATGGCCCATTTACAATGTTTTTGCCTTTAGTCTTTTCTATGTACCAGGTACATTTTGCATTTTTAGCGTCAGTATTCTCAGTATTGTTGAGATAGTTATTATAAATCATGTTATTGATGCTTTTAGGACATAGGAAAACACCCTTTTCGTTCCAGATAATATGGTTGCCTGAAATATTGTTGCTTACAGCAGAGTTTAGGTCAATACCATCGAGAGCATTATAAGATACCGTATTATTTGAAAGAGAGTTATTGTCTGCAGAGTAGAGCCTAATCCCCATATTATTATATGGAGCTACATTGCTGGAGAGTATGTTCCGTTTTGAGCTTTCCACGTGGATTCCGATGTTATTGCCTCGTGCTGTATTGCTATCAAGGTAACTATTATTTGAATTCACTAAGTAAATCCCATCTCCGCTGTTTGAAATTACACTGTTGTTGACGAGCTTATTATAATTGCTAGTATTCGCAAGACGAATACCGTTGCCAGTACTGAAATCCACAATGTTATTTGATAGCGTATTATTGTAGCATCCTGAGCCTAGTAAGTAAATACCTTTACCATTTCCAGTTGCATGATTATTAGATATCACGTTATTATTTGTTTCCACATAGATGCCATAAAATGAGTTTGAATTTGCAATATTGTTATCCACAAGATTATTTTTGCCACAATAATTAGTCAGATGAATACCAACGTCACACGAATTTGCATTATTACCTGAAATCGTGTTCCCACTATCTTCATATGTGAAGTAAAGGCCTTCTTTATTTCCATCTGCATTGTTTTTAATAATCTTGTTTTTATGGGAATACCTCATAGCTATTCCGTAAAGATTGCTTGAAACTTTATTATTTTGTACAACGTTGCTTTCACAGGTGTTAAAGAAAATACCATGGTCTGCAGAACTAGCATTGTTATTTGAAATTATGTTCGATTTGGAATTTTGAAGGTTTATACCGTTGGTGTTAGTTCTGTTGACCGCACTGTTTGACATTAACACATTGTTATTTGTTAAGTTGTTTTCATCTGACAATGTCAGATAAATCCCATCGTTTTTGTTTGATTTCAAAGTGTTTTCTGATAGGGTAACACCTTTTGCAGATTCAAGTAATATACCCGAGTTAGTGTTCTGACTTATGGAGTTTCCTGATATAGTACTTCCCTTAGAATTAGAGCCTTTAATATGAATCCCGTCATGTTGGTTTGAGATCGAATTTCCAGAAACCAGTGTATTGCCAGATTGTTCAATATCGATCCCAGTGCCAGTACCAAAAGTACTAGTTCTGTTGAAGTTGTTGTTGCGAACCACACTATCAGTAAAACTAGTTAGTCTCACTCCAAGTCCATCGTTTAAAAATATGTTATTTTCAACTGTGCACTGTTTACCTTGAGATAGGTAAACTCCTGCCATATCATTTCTGGCTCCAGTAATAGTAAATCCTTTGATTGTTACATGAGTTTTGTATTTAATCGAAATCACACCTTTAACTGTAGGACTTGCTGTATTGTCGGCAACAATTATGGTGTCTCCAGGGTTACTAGATGATGACATCAGTACTAAATTATTAAGATTATTAGCATAATCTCTGCTTATGTCTATGTTCCCAGTATAAGTTCCGGGTTCTACAATGATTGTATCGTCTGATTTTGCACTGTCCACTGCAGCCTGTATTGAACCTCCTGGTTGGACGTGAATCTCAGCTGCTGTTCCGACACAGGAGCTTAGTGTAAATATTAAATAGGCCAGTAATAAAATTTTGATGATATTTATGTCTAATTCCTCCATGAAAGTAGAAAAATCGAGAATGATACTTCCTCTAATTAATTAGAAATTGATTGCAAGTATCATATAAACATATTGGTACAAGTTACTATATTTCCATATTTATTTATTTTGCGAGAAACTCCAAAATTGTAACTTGTTTAGTGAAATATTTTCATAAACAATTCAATAATTTATTGAGGATTGGAGCTCATCTCTTATTTATATCTTCATGAGAAAAAAATAAGAGATAAATTCTAATCCTCTATAGTTTTATGGCTTTCGTTCGAATAGATTTGATTAGAGTAGAATTGTTTAAAACGGAGGAAATTAGCGAGAAATGGCTTGATGATTAGTTTTTTGAGCATTTATAACAATGAATTGCCATTTATTGCATAGTTTTCACTTATTGAAAAATAATCAAGTCTTTAGGGAATGAATAAATAGTGAAAAAAGACAAGGATTTTCTTTCGGAAGTAGATAGTCTTTTATGTACATATGGGAAAGTGGACCTAAAAACTTGATGTATTAATCTAGCCACTTAATATCTTAGCAAATATATAATAAAGGTTAATTATCACTCAGCTGAAGACTAAGTGGCTTCTTGGTTCATTCCATTGTATCTTGAGACAAGTCCATAAGACGTCACCCTCATGCCACTGATATCAGATTCCAATTAATTTTTAATTAATGGTAAAAAATTTTTTGATGTTTATTGCAGCGTTAATGCCTATATCATGTTCTGCCTTACAGTCAGGACATTTCTATTCTCTACCATGTAATATCTCTCTATAATTTAAATGAGTCTGCCACTTAATTTCCAGGGAAATAGTCACATCCCTCTTAGGTAATAGATATTACCCTATTTTTTTGAGGCTTCTGCGACACTTATTATTTTGTTTGATATATATCTAGATTTAGCTTCTTTGATTACATTAACTGCTGCTTCGAGACCTTCCCAACCAATAATCATCACGTGTTTGTTCTCTAAATTTTTATAAGTTTCAAAGAAATGAGTAATTTCCTTCAACAAGTGTGGGGGTACCTGTTCAATTATTTCTATATAATTCCATACTGGATCACTCTTTGGAACACAGAGTATCTTTTCATCTCTTCCCGTATCATCTTCCATATCAAACAATGCGACAGGATATACATCAATTACACATCCTGGAAATGTAGGTTCCCATGTTAAAACAAGGGCATCTAAAGGATCACCGTCAAGTACTATAGTATCTGGAAAAAAAAACCATAATCACAGGGATATACCATCGAAGAATAAAGCATTCTGTCAAATTTAATTACCGTTTCTTTTTTATCATATTCGTATTTGTTTCGACTTCCTTTTGGAATTTCTATAATAACACTTTCAACTTGTCGTTCAGCCATATAAATGCTCCCTGGTTATTTTTTATATATCAACCAGTTGTTTAGTAATAATTGCAACTATCATTTGTTGTTATGAGGTTCTGATGTTAAAACAGAATCCTAGGTGCTTAGTTTTTTATACTTAATTCGGTGCATAAAACAATAACTTGAAATTCCGAAAACATCAATAAATGGTGTTCTATTTTGATATCTCCGGGAATAAGCAAAGGTTATTCTAACTTTTTCATTGTAATTGTAGACTTCAACATCGATAGCCTCTTTTGTTTCATATCATTCCCACTTTTCAAGGATTATACTTACTAAATAATCTACAATCTAGAAATGCAATTTTTAGAACTATTTTACAATAATGTAGGAATATAGCGGTGTACCTAAAGTACCAGAAGATGAATTTTAATTGACTTGTACATATTTTCTGCACTGCGAAAAAGCGGTATTTATCGTTTTCACTTATGCACAGGTTTTAAAACAAAAATTGTGTATTATTGCTGTTAGATGGCCCTGTTCTATTCTACATTGTAGTTTATTTTAGTTTTTGTTAAGATATAGCTTAAAAGTTTTTTCCAGAATGGCTGTTTTCCAAGTTAAAATGTTTTGTGTGAGGATATTATTTAATTTTTAAAAGTTTGGCAACTAAAAGCAAAGTGAAAAATATATTAATAAATGTATAAAATTATTTTTTTAGTTTGAAAGTTAATTCGTAGAAGAAAGTATCATTCATTTGCGTTTAATAACTTTTTTAGGCACTAATATCTGAGCAAACATCTAGAAGCAAAAAACGAACTAAGCTAAAGTGATAAAATAAGTAGAAAGCATACAATTATAACAGCTTTAAGATCACATCACTGGTGCATTTATGCTAGCGAATATCGCAGATGCGTTGACGGAAATCACAAACTTTGGTTATTCAACGAACAAGTGCGAAATCAGGCCAGCAAAATGAAACAATAAAAGTGCATGACAAAGCAATTGTAATTAATCCCTTGAATCCAAATACTTGGATCTATAAAAATAAACCCGATTCGTGGATTGAATAATTACTTAATTTTCGGCTCTGTAGAAATGCTCTAAATTGAACTTTTACACCAGTATTATAACTATTCAGTTATAATATTCTTTTTATTTTTTTCGCTAAAAATGAAGGAACATTCAATATTGAAGTTTAAAAGTACATTAAATTTGTTGATACTAGTCTTGAAACTGTTCAATCTTCGAGACTGAAGCTTTATTCCTGCAAGTATTCAAAACACGTTTATACTCAGCATCAGCTTCTTTCACTGGTTTTATTGAAAGAGTATATTAGTACAGACTATCGAGATTTTGTAGAACTTATTGACCTTATGAGCGATATAAAAGAAAAACTTGCTCTTGAAAAGATTCCACATTTCACTACCCTTCAAAAGTTTGTAACTAGGATTCCTTCCTCTCTGTTTAACCTTCTTCTGTCAAGGATTCTAAAGCTGTTTTACTCATATGGAGAAAATGTTTCTGTTGCAGCGATTGATGCAACAGGATTTACGAGTTCATATGCGAGTTATTATTATTCCAGAAGAACAGGGAAGCTTCGAAGAAGCTTCCTGAGAACTTCAATGTCAGTGGACACAAGTAAAAAGATAATATTGGGATGGAAAATTAGTCAAAAAACAGACCATGAAATCAAACATGCAAATGCTCTGATAAGGCAATCAAATAAGATGAGAAAGTCTGATTGTTATGTAATGGATAAAGGATACGATTCAGAAAAAATACATTCTATAATTAGAGAAGAAATCAAAGCAGATTCAATTATACCTGTAAGAGAGAGAAAAAGGGAGAAAATAATAGGAAAATATAGAAACAATTGAACCTGGTCTTTGGCAAAATTAAATATAATCAAAGAAATATAGTGGAGACAATATTTTCTGTAGTTAAAAGAAAATAAGGAGAAACACTAAGGGCAAGGAAATTCCGTTATCAAATGAAAGAGATTAAAATTAAATTAATAATATACAACATAGATAAAAAAGTTATAGAAGTAATTGGCATCAAATTAAGGATTTCTACAGAGCCTAATTTTAATTTATTCTTATTCTTCAGAGATTAATTTAGCAAGGTTTTTGCTTTCCATCGCACCATATATTTCGACTGAAAAATGAGAAAATGCATAGTTTTTATCACAAAACCTGTGCATTGAATCAGCTTAAAGTTATAGTTCATCATGCATTAACTGAATTTCATTAAACATTTTTAATTTGAGTAGAGCATCGTTTTCTTTTTTTCACGGCTTTTGAATTCATCGTAGTTATATAAATTGATAGCTATACGCATTTAATGCTTAATCATATATGGCCAAATGTTCTAAATCTTCTGCTTTATATCTCTACATTCGTATCTAACGGATCTATTTTGAGTACTTCATTCTGGGTTTTTAAGTCAATTCATATTTACATTTGAGTGAACAATACCGTTGCTATCAGAGCTTGAATCATCAGCAAGTTAATTCACGTTTAATATTTACTACCAGAGCCACTCATTTCCTTTTATTTAATAGGGGAAGTAAACAGTACAGGATTGGTCAAAATAAAATTAAATTGTGACTCGTGGTTCGAGTCCTATTATTTAAATCTGAGAGATCATTTTTGGCTTTCAAGGTTTCTTCATCCTGGGGGTTAATTCGATTGCTTTTTTAAATGCTATTATTGTTTCTTTCTTCTTGTTTAAATTCTTAAGAGTCGACCCTTTATAGCTCCAGGTCATGGATTCTGTGGATCAATTTCAATTGTTTTGTCAAAGGCTTTTATTGCTTCATCGAATTCCTGCAGATGCTGCTGCTAGAGCATAAGGAAGTTCCAATGCAACATTCTCACCAATTCGTTGTTGTATCTCATGGTCAATTTGGAAGGTATCGCCATCTTAAAACACAGTTTTTGATTTATTATGAATAATATTAGTGAATCTTCTATTTAATATTTCTGTAGTTTATTTATGCATGAAATATGAGTTTATGCTAGTTTTAATCAAAAATGAGCCCTTTTAGGCCTTTTGAGACGCTTTTTGGGTCCATAAGAGTGAACTTATGGGGCAATCAACAAAATCCAATGTAAGGGCTAATATTTAGAGCCTATCAGATGGGTTTTATAGCCTAGCCTAACTTTTCGATGAAAAGATTTAGTTTGAATGGATCGTCAGTTGCCATATATATATATTATAATTTTTACATCATGTCATTAGTGACCTTTGGATAGGCTCTTGGTCAAATATGGACGATTGTGGGCGATTTGCAGCATTTTCCTGAGCTTGGTAAGGTTAATCTCTATTCAGCGCAATCAAAAAAACTCGCTGTGGGGCTGAGAATCAGTCGTTTTTTGATCAATCGGAAAGCAATGTTTTACTGCCAAATTTTCTGTTTCTATCGTTTTGACTCGTGGATGGGTTACAAAATAAAACACATGTACTTTCTATGTTGACTTTGTTTTGTTATTTTTTTACAAGAGTGCACTATACACTAACAAACGGGAACCTAGAGTAAAACGCATATAAGCCTATTTTTAAACCGATTAGTTTTTTTTAAGCCTTAACTGCTGATATAATATAAATCTGGGATATATACCTTATATCCGATATGTTACAACACCCAGGATTGGATTGATGAATATTTCCCATAAGATGGAAGAATCTTCGATTTTTTCTGATTGAGAACATTGGTAAAAGAGTTGAAATACGTGATCAATAATCACAAATTATATTATATAGCCGTAGTTTCAACAGCATTGATTTTCATGCTGGTAAGTACCGCAGGTGCGATACAGTATGCGTATATCTCAAACAGCCTAGACAACACCGTTTCTGTCATTGACATAACTATAAACAAAATTACAGTCTGCGTGCCCGTAGAAAACGATTCTTGTGGAGTTGTAGTCATCCCAGATGGAGCAAATGTATATGTGACTAATTATTATGGCAACAATGTTTCTGTAATTAACACAACCACAAACACTGATACAGCCACGGTGCCTGTAGGCTCCTACACTGTAGGAGTTGCAGTCAACCCAGACAGAACAAAAGTGTATGTTACGAACTTATTATTGAATAGTACTGTCTCTGCAATTAACACAACAAGTAACAGTGTTGCAGACACGGTGAATTTAGGACTATATCCTTATGGAGTTACAGTCACTCCTGATGGAACGAAAGTATATGCGACAAATTATTTGTGTAACACTGTTTCTGTAATTAACACATCCACAAACTCCATTACAACCGTTTTGTCTGTAGGAAACTATCCTATAGCATTCGGGCAGTTTATAGGACCTATACTATCAACTCCTACAATTACCTGGGGTAACCCTGCAAGTATAATATATGGAACACCATTAAGCAACGTTCAGCTGGATGCATCTGCTTCCGTACCTGGAACCTATGTTTACACTCCACCTGCAGAATAGTATTAGGCGCAGGTATGTATACATTAAATGCTTCTTTCACACCAACTGACACTACAAACTATATTACAGCAGTAGCAAGTGTTTTAGTAAACGTGACAACAGAAACTCCTATAATAATCTGGAATAGACCTGCTAGCGTAACATACGGAACAGCACTAGGCAATACTCAGTTAGATGTAGCTGTTTCAGTACCTTGAACAGTTATATACACTCCACCATTAGAAACCGTGCTGAATGCAGGTCAGCAGCAGCATTGATGCAATTGAATGGTTTAAGCAATCAGTAATATCAGGAGAGATTATTTGAAAAACCAAGAAACTTACCGGCTCGGTATTGATTTTGTGTGATCAGATATCTTTGTTAAGTATAATTATAAATTATAATTTATAATAATGAAAATTTTTATTATTTAAGCTTACGGATTTATTTTCAGGAAACTAAATTTTATAATATTTGTAAATGTTTGAGTATATAACTAATATGAACATGTTTAAAATAATATGGCTTTCTTTTTAAAAAATTATTGTAATAAATATATTTATTAGGGTAAATTTAAGCAAATAAGTACAAAAAAAATCTTAAATCAATATAAAATATTTTAACTTATTATTAATATCCCCTAAGTATAATGTCAAAAAGGGGGTAAATACATATGTTTTATAGCAAAAGCTATGCAGATTTCCTGAGCCTTAAAAACTTAAGAGAATTTCGATAACCTCCATGCTCTTGAGCATGGTTGGCTTTAAATTTGTCAGTATTTATGTATATTCATGAAAACTCTTACTGATTTTGCTCTTAAAGAAGAGTATAAACTTCTTGAATCTGTTGGAGATAAGCTTGCTGAAATTGCTTCCTTAATTGATTGGAAAGCGTTTCGTATTACTCTTGAGTCTATGTATATTAACAAAGCCGTTTCAGGAGGGATACCTGAAACTGATGTCATTGTGATGTTCAAAATGCTTGTTTTACAACAATAGCATGTGCTCTCTGATTTTGAACTTGAGAAACATTGTATAGATCGAATTTCTTTTAGGAAATTCCTTGGATTTCCGGAATACATACCTGACAGTGCTACTGTATGGCTATTTAGGGAGAGAATTATCGAGAATTTCAAAGAAAATATAGGGAAAGTTGCAAGGCCAACTTGATGCTCTGGGTTTACAGATAAAGCAGGGAATGATTCAGAATGCTACTTTTATCCATTCAGATCCAGGACATGCAAAAGGAGATAAACCTCGAGGAGGTGAGGCAAAAACAAGAAGAAGCAGAGACGGAACCTGGACAAAGAAGGGAGATAAGTCTCACTTTGGATATAAGTGTCATAATATAATAGACAGAGATTATGAGCTGATCAGAAGATTCAAAACAACAACTGCGTCAGTACATGATTCGTATGTAGATTTGACAGAGGAAAATGAAGTGGTTTATAGGATAGAGGATACTTTGGAGCAAAAACGAAGGGGTATAATGCACCAATGAAAAGAGCGGTCAAAGGACATACGCTGGGAATAAAGGATATATTAAGAAATAAGAGAATTAGCTCAAAAAGAGTCCAAGGGAAAAGAGTTTATTCAGTAACGAAAGAAATTTTCAAAGCAGGAAGAGTTTTTGTTACTACTGTTAAAAGAGTAAATCTAAAAATGTTGTGTACGGCTTTTTGTTATAATCTCCATCAATTGAGGACATTGAAAATAAAAAAACTATATTGAAGATAGCGGGAGCTATCTTTAAAATCAAAGAATTGAGAATAAGTAAAGCCAAAAAGAGAAATTAAATAGAGAAATTGAGGGGAAGATATGAGAAATCTCTGCTAAGAAATAAAATCCGAAGTTTATCGAAATCCTCTTAAATCTAATTTTTTATTTTTTAGATCAATACTAATCTCCCAATTTTATCAAAATTGAATGAGGAGCTTTGTGACCACTTTTCTTCGGGAGAGGATCATCAATTAATTCCGGAAATGTCAAGTTCGTCATATACTCAGCGGTGAGACCATACTGACCTAGAAGAGTAGTAGATCCAGAGATAGTGGAAAGGGTCATCATGGAAAAGTGAGACGATATTTTATAAAAAGTAATTAATTATTTAAAAGATATGAAATTGGAAAAATTTTACTCTGGAAGTTGGATATGGTTTATTTTTATAAAAAATATAATTGGAGGTGGGGACGTCAATGGGAACTATACAGCCACAATCTCTCTAGAGCCACCAACTGTACTCTCATTCTCCGAGCAGTTTATTAAAAAATCTTCTTGTTATCGTGATCTAGTCTCAAATTATCCAAAACGTCTCGGTAGTTTCTGAATTCATTTTTCTTATTATAATAATATTTTGTATTTTCGTGAAGCTGTCGAAGCATATGCGCCACATTAGCAAGTCGATTATAAGTCTTTCTTCATGGCTTTTGTACCTGTTATTGGGCATGTGCATCCACCTTTGGAAAATGACTATAAATTACCCATACAAAACAGCGAAGAGCTTAAAAGTTGAATTTGAGATAATGAACTCAGGAGACATATTATGATAGATCTATTTGAACTGTATTTTCACGAAGATTGTCCTTATGAAGATGAAAGTGTTGAATTGTTGGGAATAAAGGGAAAGAGGTACATTAAGGATTGTTTCCAGAGAGACTGGTGTTTGTGCCTGTGCAGACGAACTGGCTGAACATTATAGAAAAAACGGAATAAAAATGTTGGATTACCTGAAAGAAGGTAAGAAGTTCGAATCCGGAGAGAAAATTTTAGAGGCTGAAGGCGACTTGAAACTCATTTTTAGATTTTGGAGAGTCTCTCAGACTTTTCTTTCGTTGATATGCGCAATTGCTGGAAAAACCGCCTCACTTGTTAGCGCAGGCAAAAAAGAAAACCCTGACATTATTATTGCAGCAACCAGGAAAACACACACTGGAGCTAGATTTTTTGAGCTCAAAGCTGTTCGTGCAGGAGGGGGAGATATCCACAGGAACTCTCTTAGTGATTCCATTCAAATCAGCCAGAATCATCTAGAAGTAGTTGGAGAGCTAAAAAAACTCCGGGCTATGAAGAAAATAGAAATTGAACCCCGTTCGAGGTAAAAAGCAATCAAATATGCAAAAATCGCAGACATAATGCTTCTTGACCATCTATCCCCGACAGAATTGCGAAAGATCGGGCCAGAACTTAAGCAATTAAATCCCAAACTTGAGCTTGCAGTAGGAGGAATTGAAGTGGAAAACATTCCTTATTATGCTCCTTTTGTGGATATTATTGTCATAAGCGCTCCATATTATGCAAAACCCTTGGACATGACAACAATAATAGAAAAAATATAAGAAATATGAGACGAAATTTCCGAGAAGAAGCATAAGGATGTATCCTATTACAGTCGGGAGCAAGACCAGGGTATAGAGTCAAGAAAACTATCTGCTAGCCACTTTCCTGTGAACTCTATTTTTGCTAGCAGATAAGCAATTATAATTTAAGAATATCCACAAAGAAATATGAAACAGTGGCAATTTTAAGTGTAAGTATAGGTTGGCTTATGACCAATTGAAATGTTCCAATTAAATCCCTTTTCAGTTCCCTAGAGTCGTACTAATTTCTAAAAATTTTATGGCCTTTCCTGGTTTTTACGGAGCTTCTTCCACTTCGTGGGATGTCGCGAAGAAAGCAACCACGCCAAAAGGCAGAAAACCACTGTAAGGACTAAAAGTATCAGTTTTTTTCCGTTCTTTAATTCATGTCATTCCCTCAATACATTCCTCCTCGGTTACCTTACTGGTATATGTTGCTGGTTTTGCCTGTACAGGTGAGGTGAAAGTATCAGTTGCTTCAAGGATGGCATTCGTGATCCTGTCCAACAGTTCCAGTGCTCCCCCGTATCCGACAGTAAGGATACGCTGTGCACCCACCCTATCGTGGATTGGCAGGCCAACCCTTACAAGAGGAATATCTCGGGCTTTGGCAATGTATCTCCCATTTGAGTTTCCGATCAGGATATCCGGGCTGCAGTCGTTGACCGCGTCATTCAGACTATCAAAATCAATTCCATCAAGAACCACAGGTTCCAGTTCTGGCCTGATCTCTTTGAATATTTGCCTGATTCTCATTCCAAAGTCCCGGCTTTTGCTCCCGGTGGCTACTAGTACTGGATGCATCCCCATTTCCAGCATGAATGTCGTGAGGCTAAATACCATGTCAGGGTCCCCGTAAACTGCTGCTTTTACACCATAAAGATACTTGTGTACATCCACCATGGCATCTAGGAGCCTTCCTCTTTCTTTTTGGTACTTTTCAGGAATCGGGCAGTTGAGGATGCTAACTAGTTCCGTAAAGAAATTATCCGTGTTTGAAAGCCCTATTGGTATTGGAACATTGTGTCCTGGCACACTATAGTATCCTTTCAGATATTCCAGTGCCAGGTTCTTGCTGACTATACCCAAGCCCAAGCTTGCCCGACTATTAGGCATATCCTCAATTTCGGAAAGTAGAGTGCCTCCGGGAGCAATTTTAGGGAAATCGTCTCTCAGAGGAGCGTCAAAGGTTTCTGAAATGTCAGGCAGGAAGATGTAATTATCTGCAGTAACCTCAAGGATCTCTTTGATCTCCCGTACATCTGCAGGAGAGAGACTCTCAACAGTGATTAGATTAATTTTTCCGTTCGGAATTTTTACGGCTCGTCCTTTTCCTTGATTTTCTGCAAATTTTCTGACAACTGCTTCTAAGGCTTTTATGTACCCACTTACGTGGCTCTCTCCATAGCTGGGAGTGGAAACTGGAATAATTATGATATCTTTTTCGAGATCATCTCCAATCTCCTCCTCTTCTTTGAATTCTCGGATTATCGCAGGTACGTCGTCCCCGATAGTTTCGGCAAGGCAGGTAGTAGCAACGCCAATTATCTTCGGTTTATACCTGTTGATGACGTTTCTTAACCCTTTTTTCAGGTTTTCCCTGCCTCCATATACTGCTCCCTTTTCGCTGAGGGAACTCGATGCAATGTCCACAGGTTCTCTGAAATGGTGGGCAAGGTGCAGGCGCATGTAAGTGCTGCAGCCCTGGGAACCGTGATAGAGAACCATCGTGCTTTCAATTCCCTTGAAAGCAAGGGCACTTCCCATAGGCTGGCACATGATACAGGGGTTTACGGTTGTATAGCTCCTTTTCGTCATCTTGATGCCTCTCCATATATTTGACTTTCAGCTGCTACATCTATGTTAGGGTGCAAAAATTCGGGTTCCACGGCCATGATTTTATACTCTTTTGCATTTGGTTCTCCAGAAATCTTTTCTTTTACTGCTTCTCTTTCCTGATCTCATTGCTTCGGGTTTCAGGATCCTCTGTCTGATAGATTTCCAGACAGGGCTGTTAATGGAGGCGTCTACTTCTCGCGCGAAATTTACAAAGCCATCAAAGCCTTCGAACTTCACTACCCTATCGTGGTTAAAGTCGCAGAAAGCAATACCTAGCTTGTATGCTATAAACCTCTCCTTTACGCCCGCAACCATCAGGTCAGCTTTTTGTTTCACGAGCAATTCGGCAAGTTCCAAGGGGTTTGCATCGTCCACAATAACCGTCCCATTCCTGACCGAATAGCTGATCTGCTCATAGTCTTCCTTTTGCCCAGTCTGGGTCCCGATGATGACCACATCCATGCCAAGTTCGGAAAAGCCTTTGATAAGCGTTAGAGCTTTAGCAGGCCCTCCCATGTAAATGGCAGCCTTTTTCCCTTTGACCCTCTCTCGAACTCGGGAAATTTCAGGCATTATACGGTTTGTTTCGGTTTTCAGAATTTCTTCTGCTTTCTCTTTGATATCTTCTGAGCCAAAGTATTCTGCAGTCTTTCGCAGGGCTATTGAGATATCTTCAATTCCAAAGAAGCTTACAGTAAGATATGGAATTCCATACTCTTTCTGCATCCATTTTGCAAGATAAGTCATGGACCCGCTGCACTGCACGAGATTAAGGTCGGCTTCAGCTGCTCGTGATATAGATTTGACAGTTGAATCCCCTGTTACGGAGACTATGACTTCAATTCCCATTTGCTCAAACAGGGGTTTTATTAGCCAGACGTCCCCAGCCACATTGAAGTCTCCGAGGATATTGATCCTTGGTTTCATGATTTCATGGCTTATTTCGGGTTTATTTTCTGCAGCTTTCTCTTCCTGAGGTCTTTTGATTAACTGCTTCAAAGCATCACAGGCAGCCTTGTACCCATCGGATTTATTGCCTTTGAACCCTTCTGACTTTACAGGGATTACCGGAATATTATGCTTCATGCTTGCTATTTTGCATACGGCTTCAATGTCATCCCCTATAATTCCCACAATGCATGTTGAATAAACTAAAATAATCGGGGGATGGTAGAGCCCCACAAGTTCATCAATGGCATTTGATAGTTTTTTCTCTCCTCCGAATATAACATCGAGCTCTTTCATATCTGTGCTGAAACTGCTGCGGTTTGTCTCTACCCCACTGGACTTTGCGCCCCTTATATCCCAGGTATAACCTGCACAACCAATTGGGCCGTGGACAAGATGTATGGCATCAGTTATTGGATTTAAGACAACCCTGGCTCCCGAATAGACACATGCCCTCTGGCTAATAGCCCCTGCCAGGGAATTATTGTCGCAGGCAAGGGGGATTATCTGTCCTTTTTCCTGCTTTCTGGCAATGTATGGTTGCCTTTCCTCTAGAGTATCCACTATTCCGGTTTTCTCTTTCATATCTTTCACTACCCTCTGCTTCTGTTTTCAGATTTGCAGCGACAATTATTTGGTTTTTCAGTTTTTTGCTTCTCAGTTTATTCTCGGTTTTAATTTCGCGACTTTAGATTCTTAATTATCTTATGGAACTGTATCATGAATTATTATTTTGAATCAGGTTCTTTACTGAATAGTTTCGAGCAGCCAGTCAGGTGCATCCCTGTCTTTTCTATCAAGTAGGATGTTTCCTATGCGTTCTACTAGTCTTGCAGCGCCTGCATATCCCATGATCGGGAAGTAGTGAAGATTTGCCCTATCCATGATTGGGAAGCCTACCCTTATCAGGGGTATATCCTCTGCCCTTGCTATGAATTTTCCGTATGTATTGCCGATAAGGAGATCCACAGGGTTTCTCTTAATAATCTGGTGAAGCATGAAGAGGTCCCCTCCCGAAATAACATCTGCTTCCGGGTATTCAGAGCCAATAAGATCTTCCATTTCTTTTTCAAACTCCGAGCTCTGAGTACCAGTGAGCATTACACTGGGTTCCATACCCATTTCCAGTATAAGGCTCGTGAGACCCGCAATGATGTCCGGATCTCCGTAAATGGCAACCTTTTTTGCGTGGTAATGTGGATGGGCATCAGTCATCATGTCTACCAGCCTACCGCGCTCATCCTCAAGTCTAGGAGGAATCGCCACATTGGCAAGCTTTGCTGCGTTCATGATGAAACGATCAGTATTTCTGATTCCTATGGGAATAGGCCCTATTTTTGCAGGGACTTTATAGCGACTTTCAAGGATCTTTGCTGCAGCGCCTCCTGCCATCCTACAGAGGGCAATCGTCCCGAAGGAATTTGCGGAATCTTCGATATCCCCGATCGGAGTCCCGCCTTTCGGATACATTGAAGATTCTCCGGTGAGTGGGGCATCAAAGACGTCGGTAGTATCTGGGAAGACGATGTTGGAGATTTTCATTATTGAAAGTATGCGTTTTATTTCCCTAATGTCGCCAGGTTCCACAAAGCCAGGAATAATATTGAGTTTTCCATTTGGTTTGCTTTTTTTGGCAAAGGTTGTCACGAAAGACTTTACCATATTATCATAACCAGTAACATGAGTTCCCACGTAACTGGGAGTAGAAGCTGCACAGATTTTGATAGAAGGATCTACGAGTTCTTCCATTCGGACATCTTCTACGATAGTATTCACATCGTCTCCTATGGTTTCTGCCACACAGGTGGTGTGAATCGCGATCACTTCGGGCTTGTAGATTGTAGTTAGGTTTTCAAGAGCTTCCTTGAGATTTGCTGCGCCTCCGAAAACAGCGGTCCCTTCTGAAAAGCTGCTAGTAGTGCCCATTGCATTTTCACGGTAATGCCTACTCAGACACATGCGCAGATAAGAAAGGCAACCTTGGGACCCATGGCTGTGTGGCATACAGTTGTGAACTCCAAGGGCAGCATAGACTGCGCCGATTGGCTGGCAGATCTTTGCAGGGTTAATGGTTACCGCTTCTCTGGTTACTTCTTCACATGAGGTGTAGTCTAACATTTTTTCCCTCCTTAATCTACTACTCCAGCTTTCCAAGGCGGGCGTATAAACCTCCAGGTCGGGCTGTGCAGGGCCATGTCAATATCTCTTGCGAAATTTAAAACCCCGGAAAAGCCTGTATATCTTCCGCTGTAATCATAGGAATGAATCTGTCGTGATGGGATTCCGAGCTTTTGGGCCCAATACTTGTCCTTGATCCCTGAACAGAAGAGGGCAGGTTTAAGGGCCTTTACAAGAGCTTCGGTCTCATGATGATTGAGATCGTCAACTACGATTGTTCCATCCTTTATTTCAGGGAAAAGACCTTCATAGTCCATGAGCCCAATTTTCTTTTTCAGCTCTTCAATCCTCTCCTTACTGACCGCAGGTTCAATATTTTCATCCCTCTCGTAATGTATGTCCTCAAGGATGGAACCCAAAGCTCCTTGCTTTATCTCTGGAATGATCTGTCGACCTTCGTAGTCGTCCCTGTGGGCAAACTGGTATCCTGCAACAACTATTTTCATGCCGAGTTCTTCGAAGAGGTTCACGTAGTGATGGCTCCTTGAACCTCCTGCATAGATAAAGACAGATTTGCCCTGAAGTTTTTTCCTGTATTTTTCAATATCAGCCTGGTATTTTGCTTTTTCTTCAGCAATGATTTCTTCAGTTTTCCTAGTGAGTCCCGGGTCATCAAAGAACTCTGCCATTTTCCGAAGAGATTTAGCTGTACCTTTGGTACCCACGTAGTTTACCTTCAGCCAGGGGACCCCGTATTTTTCTTCCATCATCCGATTCGTGTAGTTGATGGAACGGTGGCAGAGCAGGATGCTGAGCTTTGCTTTATGGGCTTTTGCAAGTTTATGGAATGACCCATCTCCTGTGAAAGTCGAGACTATCTTGTAACCTATTTTTTCAAGAATTGGCTTGATTTCCCATAAGTCTCCTCCGATATTGTATTCTCCGAATATATTGATGTCAAAGGGAGTAGGATTTTCAAGTTCCTCGGTTCCGATCAGATGTTCCATCAGGGAATTGCTTGCAATGTGGTGCCCTGCCGACTGGCTTACCCCCCTGTATCCTTCACAGCGAGAAGGAATTACCTTGATCCCATGCTGTTTTTCAGCTTCCCTAGCAACAGATTCGATATCATCTCCTATTAGCCCTACAGGACAGGTTGCAGAGATACTTATGGCTCCGGGCTTGAATATCTTCACAACCTCATCAATGGCTTTCTTAAGTTTTTTCTCACCGCCGAAAACGATATCAGTTTCTTTCATATCTGTGCATACGCAATAGTTGAGGAAATTGTCTTCACCTTCTTCTGCCTTTGCAAAGTTTCGCCTGGTTCCCCAAGTGAAGTATGCGCAGCCAATAGGGCCATGAACCAGGTGAACCATATCTTTTATTGGCCCGAAGACTACTCCCTTGGAACCAGCAAAGGCACAGCCACGGTTTGTGAGGATTCCTGGAATTACCTTCTCATCAGCTTCAATATGCTGTTCAGTCGAGCAGTCCCTGACAACTATATGCTTTCTCCGGTTCTTTGCAGCTTTTTCCGGGAGCACTTTCAGCATGTTATCTACAAGCTGCTGTTTATCTTCAATTCTCTGATCTATTTCAGCTCCCATTTACATCAACTCCTTAGTAACGGTCATTTCTCCGCTTTCCCCAGTCCGGATGCGGAGCGCTTCACTAATATTTGACACGAAAATCTTTCCGTCTCCTACATGCCCGGTCTGGTTTACTTCAATTATTTTTTGAACCACTTCTTTTACGCTTGCATCGTCCACTACGATGGTAAACATCCTTTTTGGAATGAAACGGATACAGTTCTCAGCTTCTTCTTTCTTAGGATCTGGCAGGGGTGGATCAAACTCAAAGCATAGCCCTTTTTGCTTCCCGCGGCCCATTACCCTATTTACGGTAAACGAGGGAAAGCCACATTCAAGGAGAGCATCTTTAGTTTTCTGGACTTTGTTCATTCTGATTATTGCTGTAATCTCTTTCATGGGATTATCCTCCGAAAATCTGGCTTTAAAGTCCGGGTTTTCCACTCCTTATGGTATAGGCTTCTTCAACTGGATTTACGAAAATTCTTCCGTCTCCATATTTTCCAGTCCTTGCTGATTCCATTATGGCCTGTACAACTTTGTCCTTGTATTCGTCCTCGACTACCATCATGAGCATAATCTTCTGCAATTCATCGTAGTGGATGTCTGCAATATGAATCCCCTTTTGCTTCCCTCTTCCAAAGACTTCCATCTTGGTCAGAGAAATGCAGCCTTTTTTTTCAAGATTTTCGATAACTTTAGATTCCATGCCTGGCCTGATTATTGCGCGTATCATTTGCATTTTTATCTCCTCTGCATCTCAAATTATAACTCAACAATTCCAAATTCCACCATCATTGATTCTAATTCTTCCATAGGAAGTGGAGTTGGAACAACAAGGTTGGTGTTTTTCTGGATATTATTGGCAAGAGTCAGGTATTCCTTGGCTTGGTTGGACTCACGATCGAAGTCTATTACGGTCTTTCTGTTGATCTCTGCCCTCTGTACAATGTTGTCCCTAGGCACGAAGTGGATCAGATGGCTTCCCAGTTTATTTGCGAACGCTTCAAGAAGTTCGCGCTCCCCATCCACATTTCTGCTGTTGCAGATGATGCCTCCCAGACGAGCTCCACCTTTGGCAAATTTGGCAAGCCCTTTACAGATGTTATTTGCTGCATAGATAGCCATTAGTTCTCCACTGGCTACGATGTAAATTTCTTTTGCTTTTCCTTCGCGGATTGGCATGGCAAAGCCTCCACACACGACATCACCAAGAACATCGTAGAATACATAATCAAGGTCATCAGTATATGCTCCCAGGTTTTCAAGCAGCCCGATAGCAGTAATGATTCCTCTACCTGCACATCCCACTCCTGGTTCAGGCCCACCGGACTCTACACATTTAATGCTCCCAAAACCTGGCTGTACAACAGTTTCAAGATGTACTCCCTCATCTCCCTCATTTCTCAGAGTGTCAAGTACAGTCTTCTGATTCAGGCCTCCAAGAAGCATTCTGGTAGAGTCTGCTTTCGGGTCGCATCCTACAAGAAGAATTTTATTTCCCATGGTTGTAAGGGCTGCAGTTAGGTTTTGAGTGGTAGTGGATTTTCCGATACCACCCTTTCCATAGATTGCTATTTGTCTCATATTGTTTCTTGCTCCTTTAACCTGCTTCCATCGGTTGCCGGAAATAGGCAGCCTATGTCTATCATAATACTATATAAAGATTTTGCTCATATGAACCGATTCAACATTTCAAGAGTTTTGTATCCAAATTCCCAACAATGCTTTAAAAAAGAAATGCTTTCTTGTTTCTTATTTTTGAAAATTATTCAAACATTGTAACTATTCTCCCTGGGGGAAAAAATATTTATAAACATCTTCACCAAGATTCACTTAACAATTTCGGTGAACTTATTTAATTTAACCATAGGCTATTGATCAGGTTTTTTATTTTACCATCAGTTAGTAATCAAAGGATATCTATTGAATTAAGATGATACCAATCAACTATTTAGGTAGGCTGAATAGTTACTATATTTTTACTATATAAAACTTGAAAATTGATATTACTTATCCGATTTTCATCAAAAATAGTTTCTACGAAATGTTAGTTCCTTATTGATATTTCATTATACTTTATAAAATATGACTAAGAATAATCATATAATTCAATTTAAATTCATAAAAGTCGGCAAATAAATAATTATTGGTAAATATATAAAAGATTTTTTTCTAATATACAAACTGGGGCATCAAGGTGTATATGGGTATTTATCAATGCACTTGCCGATTGGAAGTAAATTGAAAAGCCAATAACCTTCAAAAGTTGTATAAATTGGAAACAAGTTCGGAGTGTATACAAATATGGAGAAACAAAAATATGACAGAATAAAAATACTTGGCATTCTTATATTAGTCTTTTTAGTAGTGCCATTGACAGCTGTGGCAGCGAGCGCAGCTTCTGGTCCTGATGATCATGGTCACGGTGGTCATGGTCGCGGTGGTCATGGTAATGGTGGTTATGGTCCAGGCAACTTTGGCGGACCTGGTTTTGGATGGGGAGGTCCATTCGGATCTTACCCTCCTGCTCCCTATGGCATGAGCGGTGACAACGATGTCGTATGTGGACCTTATGGATGCATGTGGAACCAAGATAACCACTATATTGTGAAAAATACTATAGCTGAAAATGGTTGGTAAAAATAAATGGTTATTTTGTCAACGATCGAGATCGTTGACAATTCAAACCATGGCTTTCGAATGAACATTTTGGGGCATTTTATTGTATATAAATCTGTATTAAGGCGTAGTTTATCGAGAAATGACTATTAGTAAATAAAATTGCAAATAAAATACCTCCTGTATTTTTAATTTTTTTAGCATATAATAAGTTCCAAAAATGTATTCCCTATATTGAATACGTCTAGTGAATACCAACAAATCAATAACATAAATCAGTTATGTAGGCCAAAGCATAAAACCACTGGGCTAAAGACCCAGTGGATATAATCGTCAAGTTTAGCCCTAGTTTCACAGGTAATTTTAAGCTGGTTCTTTGCTGACATTGTGGGCAGAAGATACGAAATATCCATCAATCAATGTGTATGTTCTTTCCAATGTTGTTTTTTTTCAAATATTATTTTTGAGTTTCCCATTAGCCTAATTGTTGTCTCTTATTTCAGTTTTCGAATGATTGCAAGAGTACTGACTTTTGGCTCATTCTTAAAGAGTAGGTGGATGTAGTCTTTGTACGTCTTCATTTATAGTATTTCGAAATCAGTTCCTTTTCAATGTCGTGAATTATCTTTTTGAGTTCTTCATCAATTTGTTCTGATTATCTTTTTTCGATACTTATGCAAAAGATACTGAAATATTCTAATAAAAAATTACTATAGTTCCCATATACGCTTCTAAATTTAACAAAAAATATAATAGTTGTTAAAATATATTAGGTCTTTCATTATTAAAGAATTCAAATTTAGGTTGTATCCAACAATTGGCAATCTATCCAACTTAATCAACATATTGATAGTTGTAGATTTGTCTATAATTGAGCTCTCGATCAGAAAATAAAAACATCTGAACTAATCTGGAAATCAATTTTTAGGTTTGGCTTAAAAAACTAATACAGAATTCACAAAAGCAAATATGTGGTTAGATGAAGTCAATTCCCAATCACTTCAGGGTATAACTAATTGGGTCGAATCTTAATTCACAAGAGTTTTTAGAGAAAGGAATGGTTTTCCTAAATGCAAATCAAAGAAGAATCTAATTTAGTCATTCCATATACCACAATACTACAATATGGATTCTGAAAATAATATTATTAAGCTTCCTAAAATTGGAAAAATCAAAGCAGTTCTTCATAAAATATTTGAAGAAAAATTAAAAATCGCTATGATTTTAATGTCTCGTACAGGGAAGTACTATATCAACATTTTTGTGGAAGATTATGATAAGTAAATTTGAACCATCATCTACTATATGAGCGTTTGTGGACATCATGATCAGAGCTAACACTACGGAATAGAGGATTTAAATGTCCTGATTGTAAGACAAAATATGATAGAGACATTAAATGCTGAATTAGCATCAAAAAATTCGTTCTCATTGATCAAAATCTAATTGGAATCTGATACCCATGGAATGTGTGGAGCAGTTTCGGGGACTTGTTCTCAAAAGAGAAAGGAATGAATCCAGAAATCATTTTGTTTTCACCGAGTGGTACTTCACTCCGATTCACACTTATGACAAAATTGAATCAAGAAAATATGTCATAAATGTCACAATTTAGACATATTTGGTTGGCTTTTGTACGCCTGGCTTTAAATCTACAATAGGGTTGATTGATGCTGATTGCACGATTATTTAAAACATCATCAACGGAATTATTTGATTATCTATTTTGGGAGAATGCCTCATTAAATAAGGTTTCTTTTGTTAGCTATATTTTGTGATGGATTCAATCATGTTCCGATTTTTTTAATAATACAATTGATAAAATCTTTGGTTATGGTATTCTGTTTGGAAATTACCGAGGTCCTCTTCTTTAAAATGATTAGTGGCATCAAATTAAAATGCAATTGAGGATACTTTGTCAATATAAATACCATTATTTCAATAGTAAACACTCTACACTTTGATTGGTAAAAGTACAAATGGAATACCATCCGCATATAGTTTCCTCTGTGATGATAAGACAGTATAATTATGGAGCCATCTTGTAAGCATCGAATCGTTCGGAAAGACAATCTGTCCACCAAAGAATACCGCATTAGGAAACTTTGTTAAGAGATCTGGTGCCAGCGTTATAATTTCATGAACAACATCAGTACCTATTGAGGTAAAACTTTCTGCATAATAACCATATGATGAAATTAAATCTACGTATTTATCGATATCCTTATTCACCTCTGTTTGGAGTCCTTTAATTTCTTCTACTCCTTTAAACACTCCAGCATCAATTACACCAATTTGTACAAATACAAAATTTTTGTATATTCCACCAAATAATTTGAATATATTGGACAATGTATGGATTCCCAAACCATTAAAACCGTTTACAAGCAGTATGGCAGTCTTATTTTGCATATTATCTTCATTAGGCGTATTATTTTGAATTATATCCGCACATTCTGGATAATTAATAATTTTGGTATTAACCTCTTTAATAAGTTCGGCGGCATAGTCATAATGGTGTTTTATAACAAGAACAATTCCAACAAAAACTGCGATGATGAATAATGTCACCCATCCACCTTCATTGAACTTAACCATTATCACTGATATTAATATCAAAGCTGTCAGAAATAGTCCCACACCATTGATAATTAATTTTTTCTTCCAATCCTTGATTTTTGTTTTGAATTTCCACCAATGGCGGACCATACCTGCTTGGGATAGAATAAATGTTATGAAAACTGCTATGCTATAAAGTATTACCAAAAGTTCGACCGATCCATGAGTTAGGAAAACCATAATTAACGCTGAAATGCCCATCATTAATATACCATTTTGTGTCACAAATCTATCACTCAGCGTTGCGAACTTAGTCGGAACCCATCTATCTAGTGCCATATTTGCCAAGACTCGTGGGCCATCTAAAAATCCGGTTTGTGCCGCTACAAATAATAGCCCTGCTTCTGATATGAGAGTTGCTATTACAAAATAATCACCTAAAGTTCTCCAAGACTTTGCAACATTCTTAAATAGTACGGCATTCAGAGTTTTTCCCGGTTCATAGGTAACATTGTAAAAGATGTACGCAAACAACAGTCCTGCTGCTATGAATGCTAGCGAAATTGCCATGTGATGCATGGTCCTCTTAGCGGTGTGCACTTTTGGTTCTCTCAATACTGGCACTGCATTACTTACAGCCTCAATTCCTGTATATGTTCCTGCACCCATACTATATGAATGGAGGTTAATAAAAAGCAATCCTGTATATCCCAATCCAGATGTGATACTATGGACATCTGTAACAGTACTATTCACCACCGTTGGCATACTTGTTAGGTGGACAAAAAAAGCATATATTATTACTATAGCGTGGGTAATTACAAACAATGCGAATATAGGTACTAAGGATAACACTGATTCTTTTATCCCTCTCAAATTCAATAGGATAATTACCATAATCACAAAAAAATGCAAATTCTAATTTGAATATTTGCCAACTTATTGGTAGAAAACTTAATATGGCATCTACACCACTTGCAATTGAAATGGCAATTGTGAGTACATAATCTATCAGGAGTGCACAACCAGAAAGCATCCCAAGATATGGAGATAATAATTTGCTTGCAACTAAATATCCGCCTCCCCCTGTAGGAAATAATTCAACTATTTGAGAATAGCTTGTGCTAATTACAAAGATCGTTAATATAATTCCCATTGCTACAAATATAGCAAGATAAATATGTCCTTCTAATGCCAAATATGCTTCTTCAGGACCATATGACGCTGAAGACATTGCATCGATCCTAGACCAACCCATGCAAAAAGTGCTATAAGTGAAAGTTTATGGAAAATATTCGAATCAAATGGATCATGGGGTTTTCCTATGATTAAAGTCTTCAACTTATGAATATACATTTTAATATGTTGCATTGTTATTTCACTCTTCGTTTTAGTTTCTAAAGCACTGGTACGGATTTTGTTAGATAGCATTGTGTCATTGAGAATGGGAATATAATGGAATATAAGAAAAATTAACATAGAGTTACGACGGCAGTCGGAAAGCGTATTACCTTTTTTATATATAAATATATCCCAAAGGGGATTTTACTATTAGGTAATTATAGATTAGTGCTATCCATTTTTCAATGCTAGCAGTTTTAAAACTGCATCTCATTTTTTAACAATTAATATTGGGCAAAGTACATATCAGTTCCACGACCTGGTAATTACGCGATACTTGGACTATAATTCTGATAAATCAGTAATCTGGAACCTCCTTAGTCCCAAAATCTATTTTTACAAATGAAAGGATAATCAAAAACGATCCGTGTATGGTATAGATTTATCCTTCTGGCTAGAATTTTAAAATTTTTTTGGCATCATTAATATACCACCGATAGAGCAGACAGAACTAGTAATAATTTCTTAATGTTTCACTCCATACTGAAACATCTTCTACTGATTTTTTTGAATTTACGAGTAACGACCTTAGGTCAAGACTACATAATACAAAATTTGCATCAATGATGTCATTTTTTAATTACACAAATTCTAATTTTATTGAAGATGTATTTTCTTCACTTCGAAAATAAAATACCAAAAATGTTATTTTTATATTAAACATTTCTCACTTAAGTTGAAAAATTCCTATAATGGTATTCTAAGTTATGAATAAAATTCGTTAACTGTTAACGAATTAGAAGTCTCTATAATTATTTATCTATTTATCTGCCGAAAAAGGTATGATATAAGTTCAATGGGGTATTCTAGGATTTTTAGGATATTTTCTATAGAGTTTGGAGAATAATGTGATTTGAAGTTCTTCTAGGATATACAATAAATTTTTATAGTAGTATATCAGAAAAAGGAAATAGTTATCCTAAATTTCAATATATAAAGTTTATAGTAGAGGTTAGAGCTAATAATTCTGACTAAAATCAAATTGTGAATGGTTACACATACTAAAGACGAAGTCTGCCTCAGTTAATGTGCTCCGTTTCTAAGAAATCATACGTCTACTTAATCAATTTTCTTAATCTATCCGATTGAAACTAACTCCTGGCGTTTCCTGTGATTTCGAAGTAACTAATTCCCAACGAATTGATGAAATCAAATGAACGAAAGGAAAAATTGGAGATGGGTCTCTTAATTCTCTATCCAAAGGATATTGGTATTCGTTACACTCAGCGCTCCCTCAGTAGTAATCAAGAAATTAGGCATGTCGATAAACACAATCAAGATATCAACTTAATTTTCATAATCTGTGATCCAATCCTTGCTCATTTTTCCTGGTATAAGAAACCAGATTTGATTTTTCCAGGTAAATGTTAATTCATTTTCTCGAGGTGTGCGGATTGAAAAAAATAAATGTCGATATAGAAGAATTTAAACGGCTCCATGCTGAAGGCATGACTAACAAAGAAATCGGCAATTCTCTCGGCTTTTCTCAAGAAACTGCACGTAAAATACGCTCCAATTTAGGGCTACCACCACTTACAATAGGCAGAAAATCAGTAGTAAAAACTGCTGTAGACACTGATGAACTCAAAAGGCTTTATGCAAAAGGCCTTAGCGATAAGCAGATTGGTTTAGTCTTTGGCGTAAGTAATAAAACAATCTTTAATCATCGCAAGAGTCTTGGTTTAACTAGGTGTAAAAAGTGGGAGAGCTCAGCTTCTAACATCGAAAAATTCAAAAAGCTTTATTCTGAAGGCTTGAACGATACAAAAATCGCGACTGTTCTTTATATATGCCGCGATACAGTACGTAAAATACGTCATAATCTCGGGCTGCCACCGCAGGCATTAGCTAGAAAGCACATCGACCTTGAGGAATTTAAGCGTCTCTTTGCTGAAGGGTTTACTGACAAAGAAATTGGCACCTTTTTCGGTGTCAGCGCTTATACGGTTTATGAAAGACGCCGTGATTTAGGGTTATCCCGACGCAAGCAGCAGATCAGTTTAAACAAAATAAACGTGGATGAATTCAAAAAACTGTATTCCGAAGGCATGAATGACAAAAGGATCAGCAAAGCACTTGGAGTACATTGTGAGAGAATCAAAGAAATACGCCGGCTATCTAGGTCTTGCACCGAATAAGGTACGGTTCCACGAGAAAAAACGAGAACTTTATGATGCAGGGATGTCTGACGAGACAAATTGCGAGAAAAATTATCAGAAGCAAACAAAAGGTTGCTGAGTGGCGTCGAAACCATGGTCTTCCTCCAAATAATCAGGATGATGCACTTATCGATGCAATTGATGTAGAGTTATTAAAATTTGAAGAAGATGAGCCGATTCAACAGGACTCAGAGTCTCTTTTTTGTGATACTAAATTTTTGGAAAGTCTTGTAGGAAAAGCGCTAAAGAAGAAAATAGTTGTGTTGGGGCACACATTAAAAAAAATAAATGTCGATGAGCTTAAACAGCTCTTTGCCCAAGGTCTTAGCGATGCTGAGATCGGCAAAGTTTTTGATGTTTGTGACAGGACAATCTCAAATCGCCGTCGCTGTCTTGGGCTATACAAGCAGAAACAGATGCCTAGACAAAATAGGCGAAAAGACATTGACATTGATGAGTTAAAACAGCTATATCACGCGGGCATGAGCGATGCCAAGATTGGTAAAGTTATTAACATTTCTCAATCAGCTGTTTTCAGAATACGCCACCATCTCGGGCTTGCGCCGAATCGTGGAAGACGACACTGGGAGATGCGTGAGCTATATGACTTGGGGCTTTCAGATGGTAGAGTTGCGGAAATACTCAAAGTGAGAAAACACAGTGTCACTACATGGCGTCAAAGCCACGAATTGCCTGTAAATGATCCTGAAGATGCGAGTACCGATGGGCTCGATGCCAAGTTATCAAAATCCGAAGAAAAAAAACGGATTCTGAAAGACTCAGAATCGCTTTTTTATGATATCGAATTTCTTGAGAACTATCTCGGAAAAGATATAAAAGGGAAATCTGTGTGAACTACCTTTTGATACATCTCAATATTGCTCTTTCCATGAAAACTGCAGATAAAATAGTTGAAACATTATTTAGTGACAGAATAAAACAAACTTTTGATCCCCAATTGATTGCTACTTTTCAAAGTATGTGGGATTGAACTTTCCATTAAACTTGGTAACAATTTATCGTAATACGCAAATTTGTAGCAAAACTACTTTTTTAAAATCATTGTCAATCATATTAAATGATATAGAGAGTACTAAATAAACAGTTGTTTGCAAAAAAATGGTTGAAAAAGTCAGTTTTTGACTTAAGCTTAGCTCAGATACCTATTCCTAGTTTAAAAATATCCCAAGTGCCAAATTTGATTTTAACCATGTTAATTTCAATATCGATTTCTAGATCAAATTGACATCGGATCTTTGCGTAGCGATATAGTGACTTTGGACGAAGCTTAAACTGAAGGCTTACTGAGGCGGTGGTGTAGATAGTTATTAATTATACTCAAAAATCTGGCAAAAAAGTTAATATTAGCTTTTTTGGCCAAATTTGATAGTAATTATTTTTTTTTTCCACAATTTTCAGTAACTGACTTTCACAACCTGAAATCTAGTTTCAAAATAACTTTTAGAGTAGGCGGGTTCGGAGAAAGATCAATTCAGTACAAAAAAGAATGGAATAAGTTTGGAATAATTAATAATTCTACTTACCCCAGATGTGCACAAGAATGACATATATTTTTTAATATGACAGTAACTTCAAAATTAATCTAATTTTCAACGAAAAATAATGAGCAAATAGATGAACAAATTTTACATCGTGTACATATGAGGAATGTCGGATCGACAATAAAAAAAATGTAATAATTTTGTTGAGAATAAACTGATTGTACAATACATAAAATTTACAAAAATACAGGTAAAAGTTTTACCTGTGTTAAATATTATATGCGGCTTCACCATGCTGTGTCTGGTCAAGCCCGATGTTTTCTTCACTTTCACTCACTTTGAGCCCCATCGTCTTATTGATCACATATCCAAGAATCAATGTGCAGACGGATGCATATACAGCTGTGGCAACGACACCTTCAAGCTGAATCACCAATTGGCTGGAATTTCCAAGAAGGAGACCTGCCGATCCGATGGTTGCGAATATGCCAGTGAGAAGCGCCCCTGTCATCCCGCCGACTCCATGGACCCCAAAAACATCCAGTGAGTCGTCATATCCAAACTTTCCTTTGAGTTCGACAGCTGTATAACATATGATGCCAGCTATCAAACCTATTGGAATCGCTGCCACAGGTGTGACAAAACCAGCTGCTGGAGTGATTGCAACCAATCCAGCCAGAACTCCTGTTGAAAAGCCAAGAGATGTAGGATGTCCTAAGTGATGCCATTCCAGAGCCATCCAGCAAAGTCCTGCAGCTGCTGGTGCCACTAGCGTGGTCAGAAATGCAACCGCTGCGGTCTCATTTGCAGCAAGGGCAGAACCGGCATTGAACCCAAACCATCCAAACCAGAGAAGCCCTGCACCAATAAGGGTGAGAGTAACATTGTGAGGTTTGATTGAATCAATCCCGTATCCTCTTCTCTTGCCAAGATAAGTCAAAATTGCAAGGGAGGAGATTCCTGATGATATATGGACAACAGTGCCGCCTGCAAAGTCTAGGGCTTTTCCTGTGAGAAATCCACCGCCCCAGACCCAGTGACAGATAGGTGCATAGACAATGATGCCCCATAATAAGATGAATGCAATATATGATTTGAATTTGATACGGCCTACAATCGCACCTGAAATAAGGGCAGGGGTAATTATCGCAAACATACCCTGAAACGCAATAAATGCATATGTGGGAATGGTACCTGTTACTGAATAAATATTGATATCTCTCAAAAATAAGTGTTCCAGGCTACCTATAAACCAGTTTCCGGTTCCAAAAGCAAGCGAATAACCTATTACTACCCATTCGATGGCTATGACACCAATTGCGACAAATGAATGCATCATGCTGCTCAAGACATTTTTTCGCTGGACCAGTCCGCCATAGAATAATGCAAGCCCTGGAATCATTAATAGTACAAGTGCCGATGAAATCAACATCCAGCCAGTATCTGCTGCTACAATAGTCATTTTCGATCACAACTTAAATAGTATGAGGTCCTTTTTCATTCGTGCAGATCCTTGTGGTATCCTCAAGCGGTAGCATGAAGATTTTGCTGTTTCCAACCTTTCCTTCGTTCTTACTTATTGATTCTCTTTTTATTGCTTCAATTGTTGGTCGCAGAAAATCATCGTTTGCTGTGACTTCAAGCCTGATTTTTTTTGAGCAGCTTTGCTTCATAGTTCATCGCTCTGGTTTCTAGATGCCCTCTTTGGACAGCCATAACCGTAAACGGAGGAAGTTATTGGTCTATTAACCTCGATTCTCTGAAGCTCTCGCTTTACCGTCTCAGGTCTTTCCAGCCTTATCGTTTTACTTAAGTATTTCTTGGAACGCACCAGCGGGTATCCTATATCCTAAGTTACAATATTTAAATTTATCCATCAAATCTAAACTATTTAACATTTAATCGTAACCAACGTTTAGAGAATGAATAAATTACAGTTTGTTTTTCAATCTGAGGACGGTAAAATAGCAAATTTATTTCGAGACGATATACTAATAACAATGCCAACAGAATAATTCAAGAGCAGTATAAATTTAAATAAAATCAAATAAGCAATGATTTGCTGGCAATATTGATAAAAATAAAGATAGTTGGGGTTTATTTAAATAATATAACATCACCAATATGTTGCCTGTAAATATCAAAAAAAATGTATAAAAAACAAAGAAATTAAATATAATGAAGTAACCAACAAATTACCGGTTTTGAAGTTAAATACAATTGAAGGATAATTTTTAAATATTTTTAAATTTAAGGTGTTTACAGTCCACCACGTATGAGTTGTATTAATAGTAAAAATTCTAAAACAAGTAAGAGTTCTAAAACAATCATAATTATAAAAACTCATTAATACTGTTTTTATTGAGTTTCTCCTCGGATAATAACTGACATATTTAATTTTTGTAAAAAACAAATATAAATACATTCGATATATAAATATACATACAAATCTTTAAATACTTTAAAGTCACCAATTATCTGCCGGCAAATTTAGGTGATTTTCGAGTTTTAGAAAAAACATTAAATATAATAAGATCACCAACTTATTACCGGCTTTAAAAATGATATTCGGCAAAAAAGAACCTAACTTCTTCATTTCTTTGCATTTGTTTGATATATTAACAAAAAACCGAAATTTATTCTGGATAAATGAATATTAAAAGGAGAATCTAACCCAATGAATCATACGCAAGATAGTGACCAAACAGTAGATGGCAAATTGACCATAAAAATGAAGCGTACGCTAAACTTGACATCTCTTTTGGTAAATGCCATGGCACTCATCGCCCCGGGTGCTTTCTTGTGGACCACTTTTCAGGTACAGGCAGCGCAGATGAATGGTTCTGTAACAACTGCATCTGAGATGTGGACTGGATTGGTTGCTGCTCTTATTCTAGCTCTATTAACTGCAATCTCATATGCCGAGCTTTCACATATTTACCCCAAAGCAGGTAGTGGCTCTTCATATTATTTTGCTGAAGCTGCTTTTCTAGAGAAAGAAAAAGCAACTCATCGTCAGTGGGCGCGAATTGCAAAGTTTCTGACAGGCTGGATCTCGCATCTCTATTACTGGATTTATCCAGGCATAATGATCGCATTTTCAGCTACTCTGATTGTTTACATCCTTGGTTTGTTCGGAATCACATTAGCGGCGTGGGAGCAAATTCTCGTAGCGGCACTATTTGCCTTCTTAAATGGATACATAGCTTATCGTGGAATTAGCGGTTCAACCTTCACCGCGATGATCATTAATGCAATCCAGCTAGCTTCACTAGTTGGTTTTTCAGCGCTGGCAATCTTGTACCGGCATGCGCATCCGGAACTGGTTTATACACAATCCATCTCTTCTATAATAATTCCGCATAACTTCACAAATGTGTTATTCCAGTCGACTATAGCCATTTTGTTATTGGTAGGTTTCGAATCAATTACAGCGTTAGGTGCAGAGGCTATCAGGCCAAAGCATGACATTAAGAGAGCAATCATTTTGTCTCTGCTTATTCAGGGATTATTTGCCTATCTAATCGAATATTTCGCCGCTAACTATTTTGTCGGTCCTCAATTGATTGGTGTAGATACAACTGGAGCTACAGTTACGGGCTATGCTGCAGCTGGGGCATCTGGAGCTCCGATTGGTGATATGATACGGATTATAGGCGACCAGATGCTGGGTGGTACCGGATTAGTTTTAGTTCTGATTATGGCTGCAACTGTAGTGCTGGCATTGATCGGTACTACTCTAGCTTGTCTTAACACTGGAGTCCGTATTACATATGCAATGGGTCGAGATAGCGAAATACCTTCATTACTGGGTATTTTGCATGGCCGTTTTCTCACGCCACACTGGGGTATTTGGCTGCTAGTGTTATTTTCTGCAGCCTTTGGAGCATATGGAGTCCTAAATGTAGATAATTTGACTCAAATCACTTTAGCGTCTAATACGGGTACTTTCATACTCTACGGATTGACCAATCTCATTTGCTTCTGGGCATTTCTACATCGTTCTGATGCCAGTTTCTTTAAACACCGTGTTGTGCCACTATTTGGTTTCTTGGCTAATTTGTTAATGCTAGGGGCAGTTGTATATCTTGCCATTACCGCTGGTGGAGCTTCAGCAAATGATGCTGTGATTGCTTTGGTTATGGTAGCAGTATGGCTTTTCATCGGAGCTGCATGGTTTATCATTAACACACGAAAGCAAGGTAGTAGGGTGCTGCCCCATCAAGCTTCTCAAATGACTGCCTCGGAACTTGCCCTTAATGAATAAACAGAAATTAATATAGAATCCAGGAATAATGCGAGTAGAGAAGCTTGAGACTAAGTTAAAGGGAAAAAAGCTCTTAACTAATAGGTTTTTTTCTCTTCTTTATTTTTAAACGATGAATATAACAAGTAGATACAATGGGAGATAATACTGTAATGAAATCAATAGATCAGACTCCAACACCTATTGCTGTCACTGTGAAGTGGCGGGTTGTAACACACAAAGGTTTGGTGCGTTCACAGAATGAGGATGCCCATTATGTAGCCCATAAAGTCGATGCAAAAACGGAGGGAAAATCTACTTCACGTTACCTTTTCGCTATCGCTGATGGGCTCGGCGGACATAAAGGTGGAGCCGTTGCAAGCAGAATAGCCTTGAAAGCCATTAAAGACGAATTCACGAACTGGCATGGGGAAGCAGCGAATCATTTTGTTAGTCGGGCATTAAAGCACGCTAATCAGGAAGTATTCATAGCGGGTAATTCGCAACCGAAATTGTTCGAGAATATGCAGACCACATTAACTGCTATAACACTGGATCACGGTTCATTGACAGTCGGGCACGTGGGTGACTGTCGATTTTATAGAATAAGAAATGGCAGTATCAAATTATTGACCCGGGATCACACAATGGCTAACGACTTGCTCCATTTACATCTCATCTCACATAAACAGGTTCAGCAGCATCCTGGACGCCATCAACTTACTCGCTCAGTAGGTGGCGAGCCGGTTTTAAATGTAGATATAATACGTGAGCACATCCTGCCCGGTGATACTTATTTACTTTGCAGTGATGGGTTATGGTCCGAGATTAGTGATGAAGAAATAGAGATTGTTATGCAAGAAAACAACATTGACACTGCTTGTGGCGAACTTGTCGGACTTGCGCTGAAAGCAGGGGCTCCTGATAACATTACTGCCATTATTTTTCGCGTTGAAACTATAGGAAAAGAAGATGCTTCACCATTTTCCTGGCGGGCGATTCTGGATTACGTCCCCGATTTATTGAACAAGAACTCTGGATCTTAATAATTTCTTTTAATCGATTTTTCGCAAATCTATGAAAAAAATGGCATATCTTTCCTCAATATGAAAGTAGCTCAAAAATCAATCTGACTTCCAATGAATCAATAATGGGCAATAAACAAACAAATTATGCATGTGTATGTATCTAGAAAAATTATGAGGTTTTATAATATGATCTTTACAAGGGGAATAAATACAAAGCCTCCAATATTTTCTGGAAAAGCTCGCGAAGAAGCGAAATTGGATTCTGGTCTACTTCATTCATGTTCGATTGCGGAATATAGTACCATTAAAATGGTGCCGCAATCTTTCATCTCGATTTGCAGTTATGAGTTACGCGATATTGAATAACTGAAAACTCTTAAAGACAGTAAAAAAAATATTCTAATAATTTCTTTTATTTCGCCTCTTCCGTTGTATGTTGTTCTGAAATATTTTGGTTATTCAAATATAAGCATTTAATTAAAAATTTTACTTATTTTGTAAGTATAATGAATTCACGAATTTATATAATCATAGTTATATCTTTGTGGTTGTGGATATATGGTAAAAATGAACCAATTTTCGAGGCAAAATTATCTCGGGATAAAACATTGCTTGATTAATTTGAAAACTAATCTTGAATCAAGGTGCTCATCCAGGGAAAGATGCTTTGTGTATACAATTCTCCTGTTTATCCTTGCAGGTATTTTTGAAATTGGTGGAGGATATCTTATCTGGTTATGGCTGCGAGAAGGAAGAGAGCTGATATTTGCATTTTCAGGGGCAATAGTTTTGTTTCTTTACGGTATCATACCAACATTCCAGCCTTCATATTTTCATAGAATATATGCGACTTATGGGGGCATTTTTGTCGTTATGTCTATTTTATGGGGCTGGCTATTCGATAAAATCCAACCTGATACTTATGATCTCATCGGCGCCCTGATCATTCTCATCGGTGTTTCAATTATATTTTACTGGCCAAGGAAAGATGATGCTAATGGTTGATATTGGAATTTCTCTCTTTCTATTCTTTCTGGCAGCTTTATTCGAAATCGGAGGAGGTTATCTAGTCTGGTTATGGTTGAGGGAAAATAAGGGACTAACCTATGGTTTCCTTGGTGGTTTAACATTAGCCGTCTATGGGATAATTCCAACTTTCCAGCATGCGCATTTTGGTAGGGTCTATGCTGCGTACGGAGGGATCTTTATAGTTTCGTCTCTTATATGGGGCACATTTGTCGATAAGAAGAGACCTGATAAATATGAAATAATAGGGGCTTTGATTGCTTTAGTAGGGGTTTTTATAATGTTTTATATTCCACGCTAATGAATTATATTCATTATCAATTTGTATCCAGCAAGTAATTTGGTAACTTCCGTGAGATATTGATTAATTCTGAAAAAAGTGACTACAACTCTTACATTTGAATAAAATGTGAAGATATTCTTTTACTCAATGTTTTCAGTAATTTTAGACATTATAGGAATTTGGATTCTATAGAAATCCTCAATTTAATCCAAATTAGTTTGACCTTAATGTTTACTTATTTATTTTGAATACCTACAGTTGATTTAGTAGTTTTTCTACAGAACTATCTATCCATCATTTCAAAATTACCCCAATTAAATGATTTGGGAAGGTTAAATAATTAGATTAATTATTGTCAAGTTATGGAATAATTTATACTATTAAATTTACTCAACTTAAAAAATCAATAACATTAAACCTTCAACCGTCTAAAGCGAAACTTAAATCACAAAGTCTATGATTTTGATTTTGTATCTACGGTGCATAAGTTTTATATTTTATCAAGATTGTAGAACAAACCCATCTTCTTTCAATATTTTCTGCCCTTCTACTCCGGTTACGAAATCAAGGAACTTCTGGGCTTTTTCTTTGTGGGGAGAAGAAGAAACTACAGTTATTGGATAATTGATTGGGGTGCTGATAGGTACACTGGCTATGATTTTTATAATTCCGGGTCGTGCAGTTTTTACATCGGTTATATATACTAAACCTGCATCAGCATCTACTCTTTCCACATATACAAGTACTTTTTGACATCTTCAGCAAGTACTGCTTTACTTTTCAGTTGACCCCACAAACCAGCTTCATTAAGTGCAAGAAGCGAATATTCGCCTATTGGACAGTATCAGGGTTTCCAATACTTATTTTCTGAATTTTAGGATTAGCCAGATCTTTTATGTTGGCTGCGGTAAGGGTACTGTTTTCAGGGACAATAAGCACAAGTGAATTGTGAACAAAGTCTTTTCGTGAACTGTTTACAATAAGTGATTTGTTGTTAAGTATATTCATTTGATTCTCGTCAGCTGATGCAAAAACATCGACAAGCGCTCAGCCTTCTATTTGCATACGTAGGTTACCTGACCCTCCAAAGTTGAGGGTTACATTCGTTCCAGGATTCTCTTTCTCAAACTGGGAAGCAATTTTCGTGAAAGCTTCAGTAAGGCTGGCAGCCCCGGAAACTGTTCTAACTTCAGGTATTACTGTAGCTGAAGTTGCTGTTGTAACTGGAGTTCCGGTTGCATTTGGAGATCTACCTTTATTGTCAACGCATCCTACTGCAAAGAATACACTTAACAATACTAGCAGAATAAGTAATTCTTTTCTCATAATTTCCCTCTAAACAATTTAGGTTGTAAAATTATATTCAGCGTTATTATTTTATTTATTTTTCATAGTTTACAACAACTAGGTGCCGTCACCCTTTAATGGATCTGTTGGGATCAGTTCTGTGTCCGTAACGACCGAAGCTAGGAGAATTGAGGATCCATATTTATTTGTAATAATATCCCCTGAATACCCAAAATACCTATCCGGCAGCGTACTACCAGGCACATGTGAAAAAAGAGAGGGCGCATATCCAACAGCGAATTATTTGTATCTATCCAGTAAACGAAATTTGCAGACTGAGGTACAGTTTTGTATCCATCCTGTTGCAAGACTTCTATCATCTCAATGTCTATCCAATTGACCAGTTAGTGATCCGGACCTTATTGTATTCAAGTGATTGCTGATTAGCTTTTCTAAAATAAGAGTCAATAAAGTTCTAGTCAAATCCAGAGTAAAAAAATACAGCAGATTTTTGCTTCAACACGGTAAAAACTTTATTGGGATATTGGAGTCTGACATGAGCGTGAAATAATCATTTATGTATTAATTTTTCAATATTGGATTATATCACGAGTCACTGATTTAATCTGAAAAAGAAGAATATTTTCAATTGTTAGAAAACATATATGATTTTATGCAGTCGTTTATCCAATTTTCACATTATTTTGCTATTTTTTTCTTAAGTTGTCTGCTTATTTAAACGTTGTTTTCGAAAAATATCTTTATCTTCTAGATATTTTGCTTTTAGTGAAATATTATAACTTACATTTTCGGAAGTTTTAGCTGCGATGAAGAGTTTCGACTCTTGAGCAAACATCCAAAAAAGATAGCATGAAAATTATTATCTCCCTGCGAACATCTGTAAATATCGGTATCAATTTTTCTCTTTCTCATGATTAGCTTTATCCACTTTTTAGTTTTTATAAACTAATTTTCTCTGGATTTTTTGATTTAAAATCATAATCTGTAGGGTTTATCATACCTTGTCGATAAGTTTCTTACTGTGTATTTACATTTTATTGATCATGTAATCAGTAGGAACTTGTATATTCCTGTAAGATATAGACTAATCTAGTTATCGAAAAATATACATAAACAAAACATATAGATAAATTTGAAACAGTATGGTCGTGCCTTATTTGCTAGCTGATGCGATTGAATGCTCTTAATATTCTATGATTTAACACACATAGTTTTATAGGAAAATGACGAACTGACTAATTTTCTATAATGAGTATTATGGAAAAATACAGAAAATTCATTGAGATGGCTGTCAAGCTGAGCGCTAACGATGCCAAGATCATAAAAACGGATAGTATCGTAACAGCAGCGTGGATAGGCTGAAAGTGCAGATATGGATGTGAGGGGTATGGAAGCAGTCTTTGCTGCCCACCGAACTCATCCACATATTGCGAGACCAGAGAGTTGGTAGATTGCTATAAATATGCGCTCCTAGTGCATTTTACAGAAAATGTCGACAAAGCGACAGAAGACTTGATAGATCCTGCGAGTGTCATCACCGTGCTTGAGCGAGACATCTTCCTTGCCGGGTACTATAAGGCTTTTGTGCTAGGGGCCGGTCCCTGCAGGCTTTGCACTGAATGCACATTGAAATATTGCAGACATGCTGATATTGCCAGGCCATCAATGGAAAGTTGCGGCATAGACGTCTTCTGCACTGTAAGAAATAACAGCTACAGTATTGAAGTATTGAAAGGCAGGTCCCACAAGATGAATCGCTTCTGTCTCGTGCTTATCGAATAACAGGGTTATATCATCCAATTTTTCCACTTTAGGCTTTTTCATCAGAATAAGATATTTTAGCTCTGTAGAAACCAGTTGAAATTTCCTTATGAGGAATAAAGCACACATAAGGCTACAAATAGGGTTGATCGTAGCAACGCGATTATCTTTTAGTTTAATGCTCATGATGTCTTTGAGCCTGAGGATTTTAACAAAGCATTTAATAATAAATCAGCAGATTCCCCTTTTACAATAAGTACTGCTTTTCTCGAGTGTCTGATCACATTTTCGGCTACACTTCCAATAAGGAATCTCTGGAGTTCAGTTTTTTCGTGCGTGCCCATAACTATAAGGTCGATGTCGATTTTTTCTGCAAAACTGATAATCTCATCTGCAGGATTCCCTTCAAGAATTACAGATTCTACCTCAATATTTGCAGCTTTTCCAATGTTCTCGACATAAGCTATTGCTGCCTCACCCTTTATTGTAAGTTGCTTTTTCATTGTTTTTTTCCATTCTTCATCTAATGAATGAATTATCGAATGACTCCCTAGTGTGATCACGTGTACAGCATATAGTTTTGCCTCGCTTAATTTTGCAATTTCAACTGCTGACTTAACTGCCTGTTTTACCAATTCCGAACCGTCGGTTGAAACCATTATCTTCTTGAAAATAGCACTTTTCATTTATGATTTCCCTTTTATTTTTTTGTTCTTCAATCAATATAGTACGATACTCGCTTATTATAGTTTCATCAAGGTAGATGAACAAAAATAAAGTCAGTTGCTCCCTTATCTAATAGGGATAGAACTTATGCGCTTGAAGATCAAAATAAAGCATTAGAGAATATGTCAAATGAATCATATCTTAAATATCTTTTAGACAATTGAAGGTTTAATACTATTCATTTAGATGCAAGTTTTAGTGAATAAATTTGACTATTCATTTTTTGTATGGGTTGAAAATCCCATATTTTGAAGATGGGTGAAATTACCCCTCAAAATAGCTAAGAAATTTTTTAATGAAAATGGTCAAAAAAACTTCTTTCTGGTGGATAACTTCATTATTTTGTGAGATATGGGCCTGAAGAGGAAGGGATCAATGAGATCATGATGTTTCTTGGAGAAAAAGTTATCAAACTCTTATCACAAAAGAAGCTAAGGTCGATTCCATTTCATTTGAAGCTTCAAGATATGATACTCATGTTGATTATAGAGGATTTCGATAAATTTCGGATTTTATTTCTTAGCAGGGATTTCTCATATCTCCCCCTCAATTTCTCTATTTAACTCCTCTTTTTGGCTTTACTTATTCTCAATTCTTTGATTTTAAAGATAGCTTCAGCTATCTTCAATATACTTTTTTTATTTTCAATGTCCTCAATTGATGGAGATTATAACAAAAAGCCTGGATTGTGAACCTTTGCTTATTTCAATTTCTAACTTTAGGTTCTTATATAATCTGAAGCTTGAAATCGAAAAAGCAAAAAGCGTCCTTGAAAGCCAGAACCCGTGGAAAACCCTCACGAATTTTACATTTTATCCAAACTACCTGCAGCTTGCCAGGACTGAATATATAGGTTCCAAACTAAAATCAGAAGACTGTGTTGTGTTTCTTGGCAGCGGGCCTCTTCCACTGAGTCTGATAATGCTCTGTCACGAGCACTATGTTCGAGGAATTGGAATGGAGCAGGATGGGAAAAGAGCAAATCTCTCAAGGGAAGTAATTTCTCGACTCAAGCTTTCGGAAAAAATTGGGATAATTGAAGGGAATCACTTCTGTATTCCTACCGAAGCTAGATGTAAATTTTATATGGTCGCTGCCCAGGCAGAACCCAAAGAAGAGGTATTCGGGCATCTAGCAAAAGTTCTGCCCAAAAGGAGTAAAGTCTCCTATCGTCTCTATGAAAACAGCCTAGAAAAATACCGGATGTTGGCATTCTGTTCGAAATTCCTGCAGGATTTGAAGAATACCTTAGAGTTCAACCAAAACCTCCAGTTAATAATACGATTGTTTTTCTAGAAAAAATTAGTAATCCATCAGACTCTATTAACCTTTTAGTTAAGCTGGGAATTTATTTTTCTCCCTCTGCAATAATAACTCAGATCCAGTAGGCGAGGTCTCGAGTAACAACCTGTTGTAGTATCTCGATTTTCGGTAATTTTGGATACTCACCAGTCAATTACAACCTTAAATCTAATGCTCATGCGCGTGCTCCTCATCGTGAGCTGGGTGCAGATGATCATGCACAAGTCTATCGTGAATATGCATGTGCTTATGGATCAAATTTGCGGAAAGAAGAAGTTCCCGGTTATCAAGTATCTTTTCTGCTCTATCGTCCACCACAATCCTATGGTCTTCGCCCATGACTATGACTCTTTTGCTAATCTGCTCGACTGTTTCAAGGTCATGAGTTGCAGTAATTATTGTCTTTCCCGCAGTCCCAAGATCTTGTAATAGCTCTATAAGCCATAGCTGGGTTCTCGGGTCCAATCCTGCAGTAGGTTCATCCAACAAAAGGACATCGGGGTTATTAGCCAGAACGGAAGCTATACAGACTTTTTTCTTCTCCCCCCCGCTTAGAGTGTGAGGAGATCGATCTTTAAGCTTAGTGATTTCTATCATCTCCATTACTTCCAACACTCTGGTTCTGACATCCTCAGGATTCATGTCGAGCTGAAGGGGTCCAAATGCAATCTCATCAAAGACTGTGGGCGAGAAGAGCTGCACATCAGAGTTCTGAAAGACAAATCCTATTTTTTTCCGGAAATAGGACCTGAATTTATTATCTTTAATAGTATCGAAAACCTCTTCTACTATCTTATTGTCAAAGGCATAGAATTCTCCCAAAGTAGGATATATAAGCCCATCTAGCATAGCCAAGAAAGTAGATTTGCCACAACCATTTGCGCCAATTATAGAAATCTGCTCACCGGGCTCCACTTTGAAGTCAATATCATTTAAGGCATTTATCTTTCCTACATATGAATATGAAACATTCCTTAAGTCAAAGATCGTTCCCATATTCATATCACCATATGATGTTCTGGGAAATCAACACCAAGGCTATGCTCAGAGAGATTACCATTGCCCCTGAAATGTAATCTCGATTACGTATTTTGAACTCCTGCATTGTCTTAACATCCCCATTGTATCCCTTGGACTTCATGGCTTTATAGACCTCTTCACTCATTCCCAGAGATCTGATCAACACGTATCCTATTCGTCCCCCTACCCACTTCTGCTCCTCAAACATGCTTCTAGACTTTATGGTCCTAGCTCTCTTTGCAATGTGCAGATCGCGAATCAGATTCGTCAGCACGAAGATATACCTGTAGGTCATACCCAGAGTGAAAACATAGATTTTTGGAACGCCAATACTGCGAAAGGACTTAAAGAGTATTTGCTGAGGTGTTGTAAGAAAAAGTAGAACTGTGGCAGAAACACATGTTGCAACACGCATTGTAAATATCACAGCGGCATTGACGCCCTGTCTGGTGATATAGATACTCTCCGGCAGTGAAAATGGCCCCAAGTGAGAGTCAGGGCCAAGGTATGCTAACCTAATTAGAGAATCGCCTGGTAAGAAGATATTGAAGATCATGGGTATAGCGATGATGCCTGAAAAGATGGGGATGAAAAGCCAGACCCGCTTGATGAAAAACAGGGCATCTATTTTACTGAGATACGAAAACAACAGCGTAAGCATATAAACAAAGATCAGTAATTTCAGATCTCTGATCAAACTCGTTGCGAATATCAAAATCAGGATAGAAACTAGCTTAATCCTGGAATCCAAGCTTTGAAGCAGGCCTTTTCGCCTTGAATATACTTCTGAAAAAAAAGTGGTCTCCATGAACTCGACGACTTCCTCAATTGTTCTACCTATGAAGCTTTTCTTACCACGATATACAGCGGAGAACTCGCAAGGTTCTACATTTATTTCGTTCATCCAGTCCGGGATCATTTTCCCTCCAGTTAAAATAAAATGAGCTATTAATTTGTTAGTCTTTAACACCCCTCTTATTCATGAAGTACAAGGTGTCCACACATACATGGTATGCCTACTACAACTTTTATAATATCCGATAATTGTATAGAGAACAGGAAAGCTGTAGTCTGAGAATCGTGCATTTCAGAGATCTGAAAGCTTTTTCAGTCTCTATGACATAAAACCGATTTAATTTTTAAGCTCCGCTGAGATATATTTTTTATTTACAGTGTCTGATGAAGCTGTAAACACTAGAGCAAGTAACTAAATCCTTTCCGACCAAAGAGTCAACATTTTTCTTCCGGCATAAATCCGAATCGAGATCATGATTATCCAGAATGCGATATATGTATGCGACCCTAAATATCCATCTGGAATGCGCATTTTCTCTCTTCTCCTAACTCATTTTCCATGGTTCTAAACTGAAATCGTTATTTAGGCTAAATAATCCTTCATGATATTGAAAATTCTCTTTATGCAAAGAATAATAACACTCTTAAAACTGGCTTTTTTAGAGTATTTTCCGGAGACTGTGAAGCTTTATAAATATATTATATGCTATTTTTAATGATTATTTCTAAAGAATATAGGACTTGCGCACTTGATAAACAAAATAAAATGCAGTCAGGATTGTGGTTTTACGTAGATTTTAGACAATTAAATATTCATTCTATTGGTTTTTCAGTCCAACTGAGTAAGTCCTAGAATACTTTAATAATACCGATTGTTAAATATTACATATGTATCATTTTATATTACTTTGTTGGACAAATTACAATTTTATTCTTAAGTCAAGCTTTATTCCCATCTTACATAGGTATGGGAAATCCTTTGTATTTGAAGTCAAAATGTGAATTATAATGATAAGTTGGGCCAGGAAAAAAACAAGAAACTTTTACAGATCTCGGAATAAAGTAATTCTCATAGAGATCGGGTACCAATAAAAGATTGAAAAAAGTAGCCGAAAATACAGATCAGGGTCAATTGAAATTGATGTAATAATCAGGCTCCTTGATTCTTGATATTATCACATGAGTTCTCCACACAAACATTGTGATTCATGCATGTTAAAGCAGAATTATCTCAAAATACAGGCAGTATAGCGAATTTAATGTAAATTCGGAATTAGACTTTTGTTTACTGCACGTAATTAAGTTCTTCGGATACGGAACCTTCGGGTATCTGCTTCACAAATTGGTATACGATATCATTTTTTTATTTGTTGCAAATATTTTGTATCCTTTCTTCTGATCCAACTTGCTGCAATGTTGAAAGTTGGACCCTCTACTTAAACTTATATTCGAATACATTAAATATAATTTCATTCTGTTCTGCGTTTTTCGAGTATCAACTAACTGATTTATACCCTTACGCGAAAGAATCACATTTTTTTGTTTGATGGTACAGTTGTGAGTTTTGAGAATTTCACCCCTTTTAGAGCCATTATAGCTTCGTCAAATCCTTTTATTTTTTCGCCATCTCCATCCAGAACAATTACTTCAAAACAGTTGTCATGATCGATGTGGATATGCACAGAGGACTTAATCAGGTGAGAGTATCGATGCTGGATATCTGCAAGGTCGTTTGAAAGACCTCGTTTATTGTGGTCATAAACAACGGTAACTGTTCCGATACGATGACCTTTGATGCCATCCATCCACTCGTGATAGGAGATATAACTCCTAATGGCATCTCTTATGCCTTCTGAACGGGAAGAATAACCTCTTTTTTTGATAATCTCATCAAATTTACACAAAAGGGAGTCAGGAAGGGAAACCCCTATCCTCATAAGTTCTGTTTCCATCGTATCACCAAGAAGTATATATTTACCTATATAATTATACTTTCTTATATTATAAGTATTACTAGATATGCTTTACCCACTCAATAATTACATAAACAGAGTTGATTATGATCTCACCGTAGAAATAGCAATTTATAAACTCAGAAAAATGCTGTAATCTGTTAGAGTTTAGAAAACTTCAATATTTAGCGGTTTGATATATTTTAAAACATCTTTAATGCCATCTCTCAGCCTTTTTTGTTCTTCCCTCAGTGCCGTAGGGGGGCAGAACTGCTTAAATGCATGAAAAAGCAAGCATTAGTTACACCGGAAACTTAATCTTGAAAACAGCAATCAAAATAATAGAAGACAACCATGCACAATTTTTTGTAGGAAAATTTATGTATTTTCGCCATCGAAGCAAAATTCGAGGCGTTTTTACCTCGTTATTGTGAAACATGTATAATTTTTACTAAAACAAGTGTAATAATCAAAGCCAAAACGGTGCTATTACAGCTGTAACCCTATGCTCTGAGTGCTCGCATTCAATTTTTCTAAAATATTTCGCTTCATCTCGGTCACTTTTTCTGTGCTCATAATCAGTCTATAGTGCTCCACTGCCAGAGCCTGTCCTTCCACAGACAATGAAATAAATTCTTGAGCCTCAGGGCTTAGTCCTCTCTGATCCTCTTCCACAGCAAACCTAAAGGGTTCTTTTTGCCTGTTATCTGTCATTTTACTAGCTTTGTGATGATCTAACATCATAAAATAATGCTCAAACAGATTTTTACAATCCCATGATAATTCTTTATTTATATTTTTGCTTATTTCAAGAGCATATAATCTCTTTTTCATTGCTACGGTTATCATGTTTACCTTCATATATTCAACATATACATTACAACATGCACTACTAATTTATTCATCTGACTCAACGGTCAAGAAAGTTTAAAAGAATGACCTTCCCCCTTAAATGTACCTGTTTCATACTGAAGGAGCTTCAGGCTCCAATCTTATAGGACTCTTCTCTACTTAGTGTGAAGGACTGCCTTAGCTCATTTCTATAGTCTAAGCGACATCCAAGAGCTTTAAGTCTTTTTAAAATTGAAAATGTTATCTAGTTTTCTTTTAATGATTTAAGGGACTCAGCCATTATTTTACACCAACCTTCTCTTGCAATTAGAAATTTCTATAGATAATTGATTTTCGGTAAGTTTTTCTTTAAGAGACCTTTTTATTATTTTCTTAAATTGCTAAAATTTATTGTTTCCCACATTTTGCGACTACAATCGATCATAAAAACCAGAAAATAATTAAAAATTTCCTGCTTGAGATATTTTTTTTTCTGCTCCTTTTAAATTGAGAAACGCTGAAACATAATTATTTATAATTCTTGTTATAATAAATATTATTCGTGAGCCTGATCCAATAAAAAGGTATTGAAACACGATTATAAAAATATACAGAGTTTCAACATGCATTCAATCGAAACAAGATATGGAGAAATGGATTTTTATATAGATCCAGAAGGAAAGATACACATCCATTTTACAGAAGAAGAAATTCGTGAGCAAGAAAAACTGAAGAAAGGATCAAAAAATACCCTTTAAGAAACGAGTATTGGTAATCCACAGATTAGTGAGGCAAAAATCGCGGATCTATTTAACAATTGTTTTTTAAAGTACCTCCAAATGAATTTTATTTTGAACCAAGTTTTGTAATTTCGTAAGCACCAATATAGAACTTACACACTTGAAGTACAAACCAATAATGACAAAGTAACAACTTTATGGAATTCAAATTTTAACTATAACGTTTAATATACTTGGTTTTGTATCATAAGTGCGTAAGTCTTATAATATTTGATATGCAACAAAAATTATTAATGAGTAAAATCTTCTACTCTACTTACCTACTCCTTTTGCATAAAATTTTACTGTATCCTTAAAGATAGCAATGTCTTTTTCATTTTATACTTTTTTTCTATAATTTCTATAAAGAATCGTCTCTAAAGCTTTGGTTTCTTAGATATATTCCAAAATGTACTACTCTTCCATTCTGGTACAGAAAATTTAGTTTATTTTTCATTTTTGCGTGTTTATCACGCGTTTTTCACATCTTATTGACCCTGTAATCCATTCTCTCAGTTTCTCCTTCGTTATCTGTATGAGACATAAAAACAGAATAAATCCAGACCATTGTGATGTGTGCCTGATTCATATCACAATCTAATGAAAATAATAGAGAATTTCGATGACCTCCATGCTCTTGAGCATGGTTGGCTTTAAATTTGTAAATATTTATGTATATTCATGAAAACTCTTACTGATTTTGCTCTTAAAGAAGAGTATAAACGTCTTGGATCTGTTGGAGATAAGCTTGCTGAAATTTATTCCTGAATTGATTGGAAAACGTTTCGTATTATTCTTGAGTCTATGTATATTAACAAAACCGTTTCAGGAGGGAGACCTGAAACTGATGTCATTGTGATGTTCAAAATGCTTGTTTTACAACAATGGCATGTGCTCCCTGATTTTGAACTTGAGAAACAGTGTATAGATCGAATTTCTTTTAGGAAATTCCTTTGATTTCCTGTAATACATACCTGACAGTACTACTGTATGTCTATTTAGGGAGAGAATTATCGAGAATTTCAAAGAAAATATAGGGAAAGTTGCAAAGCCAACTTGATGCTCTGGGTTTACAGATAAAGCAGGGAATGATTCAGGATGCTACTTTTATCCATTCAGATCCAGGACATGCAAAAGCAGATAAACCTCGAGGAGATGAGGCAAAAACAAGAATAAGCAGAGACGGAACATGGACAAAGAAGGGAGGTAAGTTTCACTTTGGATATAAGTTTCATAATATAATAGACAGAGATTATGATCAGATCAGAAGATTCAAAACAACAATGCGTCAGTACATGATTCGTATGTAGATTTGACAGAGGAAAATGAAGTGGTTTATAGGGACAGAGGATACTCTGGAGCAAAAACTAAAGGGTATAGTGCAACAATGAAAAGAGCAGTCAAAGGACATACGCTGGGAATAAAGGATATATTAAGAAATAAGAGAATTAGCTCAAAAAGAGTCAAAGGGGAAAGAGTTTATTCAGTAACGAAAGAAATTTTCAAAGCAGGAGGAGTTTTTGTTACTACTGTTAAAAGAGTAAATCTAAAAATGTTGTGTACGGCTTTTTGTTATAATCTTCATCAATTGAGGACATTGAAAATAAAAAAAGTATATTGAAGATAGCGGGAGCTATCTTTAAAATCAAAGAATTGAGAATAAGTAAAGCCAAAAAGAGGAATTAAATAGAGAAATTGAGGGGAAGATATGAGAAATTCCTGCTAAGAAATAAAATCCGAAGTTTATCGAAATCCTTCTAATTTGCAGATTGGAAACTAAATTACGTACACGACACAAAGCCTATCTGATCCTTAAGCTCGTCAGGAGTGTTATCCATCATATGCAGTTCCTTCTGCAAATGTAGACACTAGAGCAAGTATGAAGCCCGTTTATACTATATAGCCTCATTTTTTTTCTGAAAAATTTAAATCTAGATCATGATGATCCAAAATGCGATCGATTTTTTAGTTTTTGGCTACCTTCTTTCCTATGAAATATAATAGACCACCACTAACTATTACACCTATTACTGCGGACATGATGTATGCTGCTGAAGCTACGAGCTTCGAATCCGCGAAAGAAGGGCCGTTGGGGATGTTATAATCCTGCATTGGTGCATGCCATAAGCCAGAGAGTTCCTCCAATCCAGGAGGTGTATACCCAACCTTATTCTTAAGCTCATCTGGTGCCCATTCGCCATATGCAGTGCCTGCTGCAAGCAGACCTATAGGCACAAAAATTACCAATAGTACCAAACCAATTGTTAAGTTTCTTACCGTCTTATCCACATTTTCACCTCAGAATGTGACTTCCCTTTTCAGTTCGGTTCTATTGATCCCCGCTTCAGATTTCTCTCCATAAAATACAGAAGTATCTGTTCTCTGGATATAGGTAAAAATAATTGCTGTAAGCAGTGCTTCAAGAATGCTGAATGCCATAGCATGTTCAAGTACCATGGCAGGAATAGTCACGTTCAAGGTATATGGCATATAAATCGGGACTCCTTCAGCCGTGTGTTCCAAAATTGGCTGTATCCCTAATTCAACGCCCGCACAAAGTGATGCCATGGTCAGAGAAAGCCACCCAGCAATAGCCGCAGCAATAACTCTCGTACGGGATGTAATCACTGAATTACCACTAATCAACTTATAAGCGTAGTAAGCGACAAAGGGTATCACCACTCCCATATTGAAGCAGTTAGTAGCTATGGCTGTTATTCCTCCATCACCAAAAATGAGTGCCTGCAATACCAAAGTTACAGAAATAGCTATAACTGCTGCACATGGACCTATGACTAAGGCGATAATTCCACCTCCCACGGCATGGCCTGTGCTGCCTCCTGGAACAGGGACGTTAAACATCATTATTACAAATGAGAATGCGGCTGATAGCGCCAGCAGAGGGACTTGTCTGGACTTTAACTCTGTGGTCAGCTCCTTTCCTGCATGATACCATATCGGGATCATAATGATCCAGAACGCAATATATGTATGCGGCCCTAAATAGCCGTCTGGAATGTGCATTTTCTCTCTTCTCCTAACTCATTTTCTATGGTTCTAAACTAAAATCGTTATTTAAGCTAAATAATTCTTCATGATATTGAAAATTCTTTTTATGCAAAGAATAATAACACTCTTAAAGCTGGCTTTTTTAGAGTGTTTTCCGGAGACTGCGAAGCTTTATAAATATATTATATGCTATTTTTAATGATTATTTCTAACAAATGTCAGACTCACGCACTTGAGAATCAAAATCAAATGCAGTCAGATTTGTGGTTTAACTTAGATTTTAGACAATTAAATAGTCATTCTATTGGTTTTTCAGTTCAACTACATAAGTCCTAGAGTGTTATTATAATACTAGATTGTTATGTGTTACATATGTATCTTTTTATATTACTATTTTGGACGAATTTTAATTTTATTCTTAAGTCAAGCTTTATTCCCATCTTACATAGGTATGGGAAATCCTTTGTATTTGAGTCAAAATGTGAATTATAATGATAACTTGGGCCAGGAAAAAAACAAGAAACTTTTGCAGATCTCGGAATAAAGTAATTCTCATAAAGATCGGGTATCAATAAAAAGGAAAATAGCTGAAAAGATAGATTTGGGTAGATTGAAATTAATATAATGGTCAAACTTTTCTAATCAGTAACTTATTGATATTTGTAATTTTACCGAAAATTATCAAGTTATTGTAAATTCTTCTAGTTTGTCCCTGTCTAAATTAATCACTACTCCATTTTTTTTTTTCCGAACAGATTCTTTAGGCCAAATTTATTGGCTTTATAAAAGCCCTTAAGACATTAACATTTTCCAGGAAAAAGGAGATAAAAGGTTTTATTGAATAGTAGATCCTTATTTTTCATGCTCTTTCCTTGTAGCTGAAATTCCCTATCTGCATGCTTTTACAGATGAGGAAAATCAAGTGCTTCAAGGTCAAATAACAAAATTAGAAGGCGTTGTTATTTTTGTGTCTGTTCGTATAACCAGATGTGAGTATGATAAACTTATATTTAACATTTTTTGTAATATTTGTTATATTTAATGTTATTATCTCTAAATATCATAACACCTTTCAGAGAGTAATACATCATTCAAGAACAGACGTGGGAACTTTTCACCCCGAAAAATGGAACGGTACTTATCGATTCAGGCACCTGGGAAATTTCAGCTTCTTCTGTTTCCAGGATTATTAAAGAACTGGATTGAAGGTTTTCAATATGATAGTATAAATTTATGCAGTTTTCAGAGAAGCACTGGAAAAAATAAGTACAACAAATAGGATGGAAAGGGTTAACAAAGAACTCAAAAGACGAAGTAGGATAATAATGGGATTCCCTAGCCAGAAATCATTATTGAAACTCGTAGTATCAATACTCATAGATATAAATTAGGACTGGACAACAGGAAAAAGGTATACACTAATGGTGCAGTAATCAAAAAAGGAAATTAATGGGTGTAGAGCAAATTTTACAGAAAATTATACACATTATCCAACTCTCTGTATGTTCTATACTTATAGTTACATATTTGCATATGCTATTCGATATGTACACAGGAATTCAGAAAATTTCTTGAACAAAAAAATTCTTGATTCTGATCTTTAATTATCCAGCCTAAGAAAAATTATTTAGATGATAACTATTTTTGATGCAATAAATATTCCTGACACTAAATGATGAAAAAAAATGAAAATATGATTACAGCCAATATTTACAAAAATAAGCCAACGAAACTGCTCAGTGAATCTTACTAAATACGGTTTTGATATTTTTTTCCCTAGGCTGAAGAAATTCATTTCTTTTTTAAAAGAAAACAATTTATGTGAAAACTATAACTTTCTCAGAGGCCTTAATATTACTCACCTGTCAGTCAGGAAACTTGGGTAATTTCAAATTTAAGTACTTAAAAGAACTATGGTGTCCTGCTCAGTATTGAATCTTTCCAAAATCTTTTCTTGCATATCATCCGTAAAATATCAACATTTTTGGATTTTTAAGGGTAATAAGTTTGGCCCAGTTGTTGTTCAATAACTCACATTTATAGACTATTTTTCCCTGTATTAAATAATACAATTTTTAAATTTAATAGCATAAAATGCAATTAAATAAACGAAAAATATTAAATATGGTTTGCCATACATCCATATGAGAATTTCGATAAATTTCCGACTTCAATGAATTGCTTATATCTAATTCATAGACAACCAGCTAAAAATTGAAATTTATTGTAGTCCTCCAAAATATTTCATGAGTTGAAAAGATTAAAACCGTTCCTGAGATATAATGGATCATGTCTATGTGTTGTTGAAAATTGTAAACACGAGATTCTATCTACATTATTCCAAAAATGGAGACATACTCAGTTTTCAGATTTAATAAGTGATTCAGGGACACAATCTAAAATTTTGTTTTGTGGATATATATAAGGAGAGATTTAAGCCTGCATCATGAACAATTAATAGCAACACACCCAATGATACACTCAGAAGCGATGGCTGAAATGTGGGAACTTCTGACTGAAGAACAGAAAAAGCAGTTGCAGGAATGAGAATGGATATGATAATACAATGGATGGAAGCAAAAATCAATGATATGGAAGAGGTGATCGCGCTAAAGACAAAAGGTATTGCCGACATTCTAATTGTCCAGAAAATGTTGAAATAAAATATGGAAGTTATACAGAATAAATATTCAAAATTTGTTGATATCCAGGTTTCTTGCTTGGATATTAAGCATGATTAGAATAATCAATTACAGAACCATTTTTATGAAGCTTCAATGAACAAGTTTCATGGGGCTTTGGACAATAGTAGAAGTATTAACAAATCGGAGTTGAAACCAATGGAAAAAAAATCATTTGACAGGGTAAAAAAAGACAATATCTATTTTGCTTGCAGTCTTTTTTAATATTAGTGGCAGCTGCAACAGTATGTGCAGAAGAAGTTACAGGAACAGCTACAGATACAAATTCGCATGATGCAGGAACAGCATCAGCTGCAGCAACATCGATAGGTTCTTCAGGTAACTAATTGAGGAAATGTCAATAATATTCCATTTGGTCATCGTATAGAATTTCGATAAAGTCCAACTTTTGACTGATTGTTTATAGAGTCTATATAAGCAATTTGCTGAAATAAGAAGTTTATCGTAATTCTTTATAATATTAAGATTTACGCACATAAAGTATGAAATCAAGTACATTAGACGTTGTGATTGATACTTTAATTTTAAACAGTTGAAGATTTAATGCTATTGATTCTCAGTTCAATCGCTTATATACGCCTCGCCAGCCCAATTAACTAGCCAAGCGATACCCACATTAATAGGTAGGAAGCCACATCCACCAGCCAAATCCATTATCAAGAATGATATTCTGGGTATTCTTGGAAAATTTACTACCCCTTCTCCAAGCTGACGAGTAGTGTCACACCAACCAGAGCCATGATCAGTACGATCACCCATCCCAAGAAATTACTCACTCTCGAGCTGACAAACTGACCCATGACGTCTTTTTTGTTCCTGATCATAACTTACCAACGCTATCAGAGGTGGTGCAACCAAGCCGTTCAACGCGGCCGTGTAGTAGAGGGCCATTATCGGGTTGATTCCGAGCCAGTTGAAGGACATGTCGATCAGTGTAGATGCGGAAATTACCGCGTAGAACTCCGGAGCTCGGCCTGGCTTCTTGCCGCCCCCCTCCTTCAGCCCGAGCGTCTCGGCCACAGCGTACGCCGACGAGCCTGCTAGTACCGGGATAGCGAGAAGCCCAGTGCCGATGATCCCAGCCGCAAAGAACAGGTAGGCAAAGTCGCCAGCTTGCGGCCGCAGGGCCTCTGTAGCATCTGCAGCGGTCTTAATTGTGGTGATCCCACCGGCGTGTAGTGGGCGGCAGTTGCGACAATGATGATAAACATGATGATCTGGGAGTAGGACATTCCAATGCATGTGTCCCAGTCCATCTCGGTTATACCCCATCGCGTTACACATGGTTTCCCGATACCAATCTCGGCAATTTGGCCCTTCACTATCTCTTCTTCGACTTCCTGCGACGCCTGCCAGAAGAAAAGGTACGGGGAAATAGTCGTGCCTAGGATCGCAACGATGTTGAGCAGGTAGTACGCCGAGAATTCAAGGTGTGGGACCAACGTGGCGTGGAAAACCACTCCCCAGTCCAGCCTGACGACGAGGTCTGCCAGGACATATGATAAGAGGGTTAGTGCAAGTACTTAGGGATCCTCGAATAGGCAATATAAGGAATAAAAACCTCAAGGGCGATGATAACCATCGTGATGAGGACAAGCCAAACGATGAATGCCAGCCCCAGCAGCATCTGCGCAGAAGAGGCCATAGCCTCGAGATCCGCGCCGATGTTGATCGTGTTCGCGATCACGAGCAAAGAGACTGTTATGTACAGCACCCGCCTCGAATAGTTCTCGCGAATGACGCTGGCTAGTCCCTTTCCAGTCACCATCCCGATCCGGCCGCACATCTGCAGGATGACGATCATGAATGGACAGATGAACCAAACGAGCCAGAGTTGACCGTACCCGAAGATGGCTCCAGTTTGCACGTAGGTTGCGATACCGGAGGGATCAGCATCGGTGATGACTCCAGGGCCGATATTCCCGAGCAGCCGTTTAAGGGTCTTCAGGAGCATAAGGCCTTATTCTCCTTGTCTCGCCTTATAAGGGGCGATGTGGATTGCGATGATTTGGTCATACTGCCCTGAGAGAATGAAAACCAACAATAGTAGATGACATGAGCATTCAACCGGCATTTTGCATTTCATATTGTTACATCCAAGATATCTAAAGGATATTCATTGGTCATTGGTCATCGGTTAACATTTAAAATGTTATTTTTGCCAAATATTTCATATTACTTAAATATATTAAATCCATTCGATAGAGAATTTTGATAAATCCCAATGTTTTGCTGATTGCTCATAAAGTATAAATATAAACAATTTGTTGAAATTGGAGGTTTATCAAAATTCTCAATAGTGTTCCAGTCGCTCCTTAGTTTAAAAACACGATCTGTAATATTTTCCCTGAAATGTGGTCGAATAAAATTGCCAAAAAACAGATATTATAAAACGTGAACTTGAAATTAAATCGATGTAATTTTTGGGTCTTATTTCGTGGTTTTTGTGTCCCTAACCAATGTACAATTGCAGGTTTATATGAAATAAGCAAATACCTAAATAAGCGACCATAGATGGTACTACCGCTTTACCCTGTATTCTTTGGCATGGGCAAGTTGGCGCTCGATGGCGTCTCGGTTCCACCCGTGTTCATTCAACAGTCTGCTGGCCATGCTCCTAAAACCATGGCCACTCATCTCATCCTTGGCATACCCCATGCGCCGCAGGGCGGACAAAATTGCGTTGCTGCTCATCGGCCTTGAATCGGTCCTGGGGCTCGGAAAGACAAACCTGCCATGCCCGGTAAGGGGTGCATCCCCCGCAAGATGTCAGGGCTTGTCTTGATAACGGGACGATGTGCACGGCGCCAGCCTTCATCTTCTCTGCCGGGATTCTCCATTCTGCCGTCTCAAGATTGAATTCAGACCACTCCGCCTGTCGCAACTCCCCCGGCCGGACAAAAAACAAGGGCGCCAATTGCAGGGCGCAACGGGTCACGATACTACCCCGGAAATTGCTAT
>CAWHXP010000013.1:0-242694 GCA_963833425.1 uncultured Methanosarcinaceae archaeon
AAAATAGGAAAGCTCTTAGATCTCATCGTACTTGAAAAGGATAAGGTGGCAGAGGTCACACATATTGTAGTAAGTCGATCTTTTGGTTATTCTTCATTGATGGTACCATGGAATAATGTAAGTTCATTCAGTGAAAAGGAGATAACTATAGATATTGACGAGGTAGAAAAATTCGCCTGCAAAATACCTGAAGGAGGTACTCCTCTGAAAGATTTCATTTTGGATAAGAAGATTTTAGATCTAGAGGATACTGAGGTTGAGATCGTCTACGATATCAAAATGGTTATGAGAAAAAACAGACTTTATATAACTGACGTGGATCCATTTGAAGATGCTCGCTTCCGAAAGCTAGGTCTTGATAAATTTGCTAATTTTATTCACATGGAACGTGACAAAAGCAAGGATGTACTTATCCCATGGTCCTATGTTCAAGCTCTGCCCTCTAATATTGGAAGTTTTACTGGCGATGTTAAGTTAAAGATATTAAAGGAGAAACTGAACGATCTTCCACCTGTGGATATTGTGGAAATTTTAGAGGAATTGGATCACGAGCAGAGACTGACCGTTATCAATCAGCTCGAAGAAGAGCATGCGTCTGATACCTTAGAGGAAATTAATCCGAATATGCAAAGGGAGATCATCACCTCTCTGACTAAGGAAAAAGTTGCAGACTTGATTGATATGATGACGTCTGGCCAGGCAGCTGACGTCCTGTCGGTTCTGACTTTGGAGGATCAAGAAGCGATAATGGAACTGATGGATGAGGAAAATCTCAATAAGATAAAATCTATCCTTGAGAAGCGACAGGATACGATATTCAACCTCATAACTGAGAGATATCTAAAAGCTCAGCCAGATGAAACAGTAGAGACTGTGGAGGATGCGTACCCCAAAAGAGCAAAGGGCAAAGATGAAATAATGTACATCCACGTAACAGATAAGGATAATGAGCTATTGGGTGTGATTGATGTGAAGGAGCTTCTTCAGGCAGATAGTCAGGCACTTTTGAAGGACATCATGAATAAGAATGTCATAACCTTGGATAAAGAGAGTAGTATTGGAGAAGCCACGAAGATGTTCTCTAGATATGGCTTCAGATCTCTTCCAGTGACAGATAATGATAATAAAATAGTTGGAGTTGTCAGTCAACGAGATATCGTAAAACTAACACTTCACTTCTCGGAGTGAAAAATGATTTTATTATAAATTACCTCAATTAATCACTGAAGACTTACAGCAATTGATACAAATTATTTAAATTCTATTTAAGAATTAATTATTTTTCGAAAATTAATATGACCGTTTTACCATCCCTAAGTGATTTATATTACCTGTAGATTTGGGTGATTGAATTATGGTTCGAGAACAATATTTAAGGCAGTTGGATTTGCTCAAAGAATCAGTAATTTCATTTGGAAAGATGGTTGAACTTATTTTCTGCGATTCGATAGATGCATTTATAGATCTGGATATCAAAGTCGCTAAAAGAGTGCTTGTCCTTGCTGCAAAAATGAATAAATATGAGGAAGGAATTGAGGTTTCTATTTCGGATCTGCTTGCGCTTCAACAGCCTATAGCTAGCGATCTCCGGCTAGTCACATCTGCTCTCAAGATTTCAGCAGAGCTAAAGAGGATTAGTGAACTATCAATCAATATTGCTCAGATTCCCGGGAAAATCGAAGGTGAGCATGTAAGATATCTCATGGATATTAAAAAAATGTCAGACATTGCAACATATATGCTTGAGAATTCCCTGAAAGCTTTTGAGAATCAAGACACTGAGCTCGCAAAAGCTACGGCAGCTCGAGACGATGATATAGACCAGCTCTTTTACGTAATCTGGGTTGAATTAATAAAAATGATGGCAAAAGATGCGAGCATCATTTCCAGAACTACATATTTACTTTTTTTGATTCGGTACATTGAAAAAATTGCTGATCACTGCTGTAATATCTGTGAGAGTGTAGTTTATCTTACTACGGCTGAGCGGATCAAATTAAACGGAATATATATTGAGACTATCTGATGCATTGTTAGTTATTCTTGGAATTATCGTGATAGCTCTTGCTAAAAATTGAATAAAGACTTAAGTTGCACTTTCCATTTTATAAGCGCCATGATGAAGATTTCCAAGCCTGGCAAAAACCATTAAATGATGTTTTATCCAACTTTGGTGCTAAGCTATTCAATCCACTCCTGGCAAATCTTCTACCTCAAATAAAAAGATTGATTCTCCTGCCTTCTAGCGGTCTATTTCTGTTGCCCTTACATACAATTCCTCTAGCCGATGGCCAGCTTCTCTGTGAACGTTATTGCATAAGCTACGCTCCTTCCATTCAGCTGCTCAGAGAAATGCGAAATAAGGCTGGGACAATTGAAGAAAACGGTCTCTATGTGGTTATCAATCCTGGGGAAGATCCTTCTCTAGTCTTTTCAGGATTTGAAGGCCAAGCTATATCCAATTTTTTCAGTTTTTCCCAGATAAATATTGGTAAATTTGGTACCAGAGCAACAATCTTAGATAAAGTACCTTGAAATACATGTCTCCATTTCTCTTGTCATGGCAGCTATCACTGGAACGATCCAACCAGTCTATATTGTACTTATTTGGAGGGCGAACTCTGAGCTTAGAAGATCTTCAAAGTGATGCAGTTGATTTGTCCTCATCTAGATTGGTTACTCTCTCTGTCTGTGAAACAGGGATCACAGATATTGTAAAAGGCAGTGCTGATGAGTTTGTTGGCCTGCCTGCAGGTTTTATTCGCGGGTGTTCCCTGCGTGGTCAGCAGTCTCTGGTCAGTTCCAGATATTTCCACAGCCATATTGATGGAGCGGTTCTATTCCAACCATATTGCTAAGGGAATGGATGTTCCATTATCATTACAGGACGCTCAGCTCTGGGTCCGAGATCTTACTTCTAATCAGGTGAGAGATTATGTGGAAAAATGCTACAATTCAGGTAAATGGGAAGACAAGAGCAAGGAATTCATAGAACAATGCGGGGAACGCTACATCAAAATGGCAGAAGAATCTCCAGAAAATGAGCCTTTCCAGCATCCATATTATTGGGCAGCGTTTGCAGTTAATGGAGCATAAAATTAGGGATTGATTTGATCGTATGCGTATGATGGAGCATTATCCTGTTCTTGTAGGTTATCCATCTCATCAATTTTTCCTACAGCTTTTTCTCTTCAGCTAGGTTCAGGGGCATAGGTTGATGAAGAGTCTTGAGCAGATCGAAATAATAGGTGTCCACTGCTGATCGGATCAGAACTCCATAGACTTTGGCATGTGATACAGCACCTTGATAGCTAAGGCAGTTAGAGCTTTCCCTGTATAAGAGTTATGGAAGCTGCTAGAAACCCCCAAGCTTCAAGGGTTCCCAGCAGAATAAAAGTATCCGCTGATCAAGCTTTTCCAACTCTCCTAATATGTGTCCGTCTAATACAAGAGTTTAAAAGCCTGCATTTTCAGCTATTGTTATTATATTAGCTATGATATCATCTAAAACCGGGATTATGACTCCTGAAATTTTAAACCCGAACACCGTATTGTCAGATATTGTTCCAGCTAAGGATGCAGTTGCTGTAGAATTAGTATTGAAACAAGTTGAAGCTCTTTCAAATACGTGGACAGGTTAATAAATATTGAAATTTTAGTCAATCATGATTTATATTAGGTAAACTCAGTTGTTGGAAGTGAGATCTAGAAGCACAGATTACTTTGAATTTTTATTAATAAGTCTGCTAACTAGGATTAAATCTCCATAAGAATTAATAGAGCAAAATATGAAATATAAGTGCTTTGAACAAAAAGTTTGATGTTCTTACAAAACCTTTAACTTGAATCTTTAATCCCTAAAAGAGTTCCATTTAGTGCCATAGTCTGAATATGAAATACAGAAGTTTCAATCTTCTTTTGAGAAAAAAATAAAATTCATGCGATAAAGTCTTGAGTTTTTATTTCAGTTCCCTTGGTTGTTTTTTTTCAGGCAAGGTTGGCAGAGGCATTGTATTGATCAAGATAGGATTTCTGACTTCTTTAGCCCTCTCGATCACAAGTTCCTTCCCTTTTTGAGTAAGGGCAAAAAGCGGAACAGCAGTCCCCACCTGGGCTAAAGGTCTTACAAGCTCTCTGACGTTTTTAGAGGCGCAACTTGTCACAATATCCGTATTTTTCAGAAGTATCAGAGCATCTTCTTTGCTGGTACTTGTGGCATGCACACCAATTATTATCAGGTCAAGTCCGAGTTCAACTTCAATTTCCCGTAATCCCTTTGCAACTTCAGCAGAAGTCACAGTTACTGCAATATTTTTGTAGCCTATTTCAGCCGCTTTTTTCACTCCTGCAACTGGATCAATTTTTGCAGTCGATGGATCAAGTACGATTCCGCCGCGTTTAGTGATGCCACTGATTACACCTTCGATAGGCTCTGTTTCGACAAGTCCAGACATCCTACCTCCCATTCCTTGGATAAGAGTAGGGTTCTTGGAAATGACGGTTCCTGCTCCATCGCAAGCAGTTACAGTCGCATCAAGAAGACCTCTGCGAAGACCTGTCATCATAACCTCCGAAGCCCCGAATCCCACAAAATCTTCAAGCTCTAACTGACGTCTGTCAGTGAACATTCCGAAGTCTCTAATCCTGAACTCCACATTTTTCCTGACTTCTTCCGAGGTTATTCTCTGGATTCCACGCACTTTGGCAAAGATAGGGCACCATTCTACCTCAGGCTGTCCAACTTCAATAACTTTACCATCTTTTACAACTACTCTTGTTTTTCCCATTAATTCCATTATATGAGGCATTATCACACCTTTTTGAATAGATTAAAAAATATAACTGTTAAGAAACTCAAATCCGATGAAAATAACATTACAGGTTTGTGGCTATGTATATAATAGTTTGCTGGTTTTGGGTTTTTGATTTAGTTTCTGATTTTTTTAAAGAGATACTACATTTTTCGACTTGTAATTTGGAAGTTATTTTCTTGATTGTAACGTTTGAATATTTTTTTCAAATTGTTTCTTGATATGATAACTTAATGTTCCCTTGCAGATTTTGCGAAAAGGCTGAATGGCATGACATTCTATTCTCAACTATATATCGTTCAAAGATGATTTATTATCAATAATTTCGACCCAGAATTATTTTAATTTTCCAATTTCTACAAACCAAATAACTTAACACCAAATCTAAATTTTGCTTTCCCTGCCAATATATTTCAAAAAGCATTGCTGATGATTCACGTTCTTAAAGTTTCAAGGTTATTTGGGATCATCTTTTGCAACATTGTATGAATTCTTCAAAGTTCTTGAACTCACATCCCAACCTCCGTCATTTATGGAACCATTTCGCAATTATCCAGTTTTCTGAGACTGTCTCATCCATAAAAAGTATTAGCTTAATCCTAATCTGAGACTTTTATTATATTTCACTTGTTCAGATGCATACAAGGGCACAACTATTTTATTAATGTGATCGTAATTTAAAAACAAGCGTTTAATTGTTGGAATCACAGGCACAAACCATAATTTGCTGATAGACTTCACTTTCCCCTGTTTTCAAGATCATATTTAACTGCATTGGAAGTGTACCATCAACAACTGTTCCAATGTAACCAAAATCACTCTAAAATCACAACAATATCACCATTTTTTTTTTGATTTCAGAGTATTTTTTAAAAATCTTTCTGTGACAATTTTTACAATTTGTATAACTGTTTAAAAATAATAGTTTGACTCAACCCAACTAAAAGATGTACATCATCACCATTATTACCAATTAAATCAAATTCAAAACAGTACCTTAAACGAATTTCAAAATAGTTACATTTCAAATAATTATTATTCTTTTGTCAATTTTTTTCCAATATTTTATAAAAAATATGTGATAACTTATTTCACACACAATTTTTTGCGTGCCATATTTACATTTTATAGCACAAAAGTATTTAAAATAGAATTATATTAGTTAATAACAGCTCTCATTAATATATATTCCCACAGAAAGCCGCAGGATGTTGACTAAAATAAAATGAATATTTTAAGGATAATGAAAATAGCTTTAAATCAAAGTACAATGAGCAAGAAAAAATTGTTCAAATACAGAAATTAGCGGGAAAGGCTTTGAACAGATGTCACGAAAAAAATTAGGGGTGGATCGAGATTTTCTATAATCATCACTAAAAATAATTGCACTCTATCAATAAATGGCCTATGGAAACGAAGGAAATCTGGCCTAAAGTAAACACGGGTTCGATATTTTTATCTCTTCCACTTATTTTTTGTGATTAGAACCAAATTGAATTTTTCTTTTTTACTTGATGTAGAACCTGAAGTGAGCCTCCTCTCAAAATCTGGTCCTAGGCAATATATGATATTCAAAACTGTGCTAATAATAAGTTGTCAAACTATACATATATAAGTAAGTATTTTTTTGTCGAAGATTATTTTGCTCGTTCCTTCAAAGCTTATTACTATTAAGAATCTAGCATTCTATCTGTTTTATATTATTTGTGAATATATTTGTAATAGTACTTTATAGCAACCAAATATGCTTCTCTTCAAAAAATAAACTCTTCCAAATCCCGAACAATACAAAAAGGTGAAATTATTGAAACAATCCGTTCATAGAATAAAAAAGGTAATGCCTATTTTGCTGGTAGGATTCCTTGTGGCATCTTTGACAGCTGTATTAGCAACAGCATACCTATATAATTGGGATCCATCAACTGTTCCAGTTCCTTCAACTGTTCCAGTTCCGTCAACTGTTTCAGTTCCGTCAGCTGTTTCAGTTCCGTCAACTGTTCCAGTTCCGTCAACTGTTCCAGTTCCGTCAAATGTTTCAGTTCCGTCAACTGTTCCAGTTCCGTCAAATGTTTCAGTTCCGTCAACTGTTCCAGTTCCGTCAAATGTTTCAGTTCCGTCAACTGTTCCAGTTCCGTCAACTGTTCCAGTTCCGTCAACTGTTTCAGTTCCGTCAGCTGTTTCAGTTCCGCCTGCTGTTCCAGTTCCGTCAACTGTTTCAGTTCCGTCAGCTATGTCTGATCCGTCAGCTGTTGCGATTCCATCAACTGTTTCAGTTCCGTCAGCTATGTCTGATCCGTCAGCTGTTGCGATTCCATCAACTGTTTCAGTTCCGTCAGCTATGTCTGATCCGTCAGCTGTTGCGATTCCATCAACTGTTTCAGTTCCGTCAGCTATGTCTGATCCGTCAGCTGTTGCGATTCCATCAACTGTTTCAGTTCCGTCAGCTATGTCTGATCCGTCAGCTGTTGCGATTCCATCAACTGTTTCAGTTCCTTCCACCGTCACGGATCCCCCAGCGATGGTAGTTCCTGAAGCTGGACCAACGCCATGCCTTGTACCAATGCCAGGCCCTGTACCAGTCCCAGGCCCCATATCATTGCCAGGTCCTGTGTCAATGCCAGGCTCTGTATCATTGCCAGGTCCTGTGTCATTGCCAGGTCCTGTGTCAATGCCAGGCTCTGTAGCATTGCCAGGTCCTGTGTCAATGCCAGGCTCTGTAACATTGCCAGGTCCTGTGTCAATGCCAGGCTCTGTAGCATTGCCAGGTCCTGTGTCAATGCCAGGCTCTGTAGCATTGCCAGGTCCTGTGTCAATGCCAGGCTCTGTATCATTGCCAGGCCCTGTATCAATAACAGGTCCTTGTGTATGAGTGTTTCACTCACGAGTATGGATGGAAATGCTAATGGTAATAGTGACAAGAACTGTAAAAGATAAAGATAATAACTGTAAATAAGGTGTAGATGAGGGCCTTAAGCTTCTGTAATACTATGTGAGATTGCACAAAAAAGTCACAAGCGATTTTCATAAAATTAGGAATAAGACCCTCAACTTAATTAAAATAAAAGTTGTGGTGGTGCTCTAAGTATATAAATTTTCGACATACTTGATTGTGATAAGAATTGATGCCTTATGATTTTCGACAAATTTAGCTGGCTGGCTGAAGTATTTCCAATCTGTCATAGTGGAATGCCTGCACTCAATTTGATGTCATTTATTACAATGGATTCCTTATTTGACTGTTTATTTTGCTCGTATGAATTTGAGTACTAAGAATCGATCTAGCCTTTATTCGAAAACAAATCTTTCAGTCAAAAAAGTTAACCAGTATCCGAATATCCGGGTACTTGATATTTAAACATAAAAAAACAAATATGTTTTCAAGTATTATCATCTGTTAAAACCTTCATTTTATATACCTGCATTAATATTTCCATACTAATTAAGAAATCATCCTCCTCACATGTGGTCTTTTGTCCCTGAAAATTAATCCCAATGACTTCATCCGATCTATTGTAAATCTTTTGCGAAAGTCGGAAATCGAGCTTTCTGAAGATGTCAAAAGTGTACTCATAAGAGCTGAAACCATCGAAGAAAACCAGGTTGCAAAATCCCAGCTTCAAGCAATCCTGAAAAACATTGAGCTTGCAAAAAATAATGGAATTCCAATATGTCAAGACACTGGCATCATGATCTTTTTTGTGGAATTGGGGACAGAATTCCATCCTAGCTTTGATCTGGAGGCTGCGATTAAAGAAGCAGTAATCCTTGCAACAGCTGAAATTTCTTTGCGGCCCAATGCAGTAAATCCACTGACACGTAAGAACAGCGGAGATAATACAGGGATAGGGGTCCCAGATATTAACTGGAAACTTGTTCCTGGAAATCAGTTGAAAATTACAGCCGCACCGAAAGGGGCAGGTTCGGAAAATATGAGTGCTTTGCATATGTTTAACCCTACGGAAATCGAAAAAACCCCTAATTTTGTGCTTGAAACCGTGGTAAAAGCAGGTGGAATGGCCTGTCCCCCCTTTACTATAGGTGTTGGGATAGGTGGTTCTTTTGATGCGGCAGCCAAACTTGCAAAAGAAGCTCTTCTAGAACCCCTCGATACTCCCATGAACAGTTTAGAGGGAGGCATACTTGAAGCTGTAAACGCTCTCGTCATCGGCTGTATGGGCCTTGGAGGCAGCATAACAGCCCTTGCTGTACGCGTGAAAACTGCATACTGCCATACGGCTTCTCTTCCGGTTGCAATAAACATTCAGTGCTGGGCCAATAGGCATGCTTCAGTCGTTTTTGGGGGGGAGGAATAATAGAATATCACCTGCACACTCCACTGAAGAAAGGGGACATAAAAAAACTCAATGCAGGAGATATAGTCTATATCTCCGGAGAGATACTGACAGCACGGGATGAAGCACACTCCCGAATTCTAGAAATGGACGAAAAAGGAGAAGAACTTCCTTTTTCACTTAAAGGAGCAGTTATTTACCACTGTGGTCCGCTTATGCAACAGGCAGAAAAAAGATGGAAAGTTAGCTCTGCAGGCCCTACAACAAGTGGCAGAATGTCTAAAATGACTCATTCTCTTCTGAAAGCACATGAAATTCGGGTGATTATAGGAAAAGGCGGGATGGAGGACATCTCCTCAGTATTAAAAAACAGATGTGTTTACCTGGCCTACACTGGTGGATGTGCAGCTCTTGCATCAAAGTTGATTCAAGAAGTAAAAACTGTCCACTGGTTTGATCTTGGAATGCCTGAAGCAGTCTGGGTGCTCAGAGTCGAAGAATTTGGGCCTCTCATTGTAGGAATTGATTCAAATGGCAACGATATTTTTGGAAAAGTTAGAAAGAGAGCTGAAAAAGTGTTTGAGAGTCTGAGGCGATAAAAAAAGCATCTATTTGCTTTTCTTCAGATTTATTAATGTTTGAATAGGCCGGGAAATGAGATACATGTCCTAAATTTCTGAAGACACTATTATTGAAGCTTCCAACTCTATAATACTATTGTTGATGCAACTGTTAATTCTACATCATAAATGGTTTTACTGCAATTGATTATAATTTTTTCATGATTATTTAAATTCGTCATCTATTGGAAACAAATTCCTGAAAAATTTTGATGTCATTTCACTAATTTCAGCTAGCATGGATAGAGTCCATAACAATCCCGTAACTAATAATTTTGTAACCAATAATCATATGGCAGCATTTCTATGATGTCAATCCTAAGACGATATAATTGTGAACAACACTTTAACTCAAATGATGATAAATTTGTTAGTTATGGAATTAATTTAACTAACTATCACAAAAATATCATAAAAAATAATAGTGGCGAAGGATTTACTCTAATCCACTCTAGCAAAACATCTTAGAAAATTTCACTATAACTCAATATGAATGTACTGTATCTGTTTTGCCAATTCTATTAACAACATTCTCCTCAAAAAGGATGGCATTAGATTTTACATTGAAGGATTTAATTGCAACATCACTGAAAAAAATATAATTAAAAGCTATATACTGAAAACGAATGACAAAAATTTTGGAATTGATATTTCGATAAACGCACGTTCAACATCTTCAATTCTGATTTTTATTGGGATTGTTTTCATCTTTTTAAAAAAACTAAAATTATAAATTCCAGTTCTAAAATCGACATATTTTCAATTTTATGATCATCGCTGGATTAACCATGAGAATACCAGAACTATATTCCTCACATAACCCGTTCAATAAAAGAACTCCCCGAAATTTGCTCATTAAATCTGAGGAAGGATGATTATATGTATTTTTTTCTCAGGCTAATGGTTACTATAAAATTTTCATTTAGAATTGCTTTTGCCATGAATTCTTCTTAAACTATTTATTTTTCTTCCTTTTATTTGTGCAATTCAATTACTTTATAGTATAATTCAAGGGCCTTTTGAGCTATTGTTTTCCAGTTATATTTATGTTTGAGAAGATCATATCCTTTTTCCCCCATTTTGTTGTGGCCAAGCCCTTCAATAACATAATTAAGACCCCATGCAATGGATGAAGGTTCTCTATGAGCAATAATACCTGTCTTGAAATTATCCACAAGAGCTACCGCATCACTTGCAACTACAGGTTTCTTTGCATCCCAGGCTTCAAGTACAACGATTCCAAAGGGCTCATTTCGACTTGGTACGCACACAAGGTCACAGGCATTAAACCACTCTATCACAGTGTTATCTGGGGCATATCCAAGGAAGTTACAAGAATTGCCAATGCCAAGTTTTTGAGCCTGATATTCACAATGAGCACGCATTTCTCCTTCTCCTATCAGTACAAACTTGGCATTCCTCTTTTTGAGAACCTTTGCAGCAGCTTCCACAAGCAAGTCAGGCCCTTTCTGATACGCCATCCTCCCAGTGAAGAGTACAACTGGGAGACATGGATGAATGCCATAATGTTTTTTTACTTCCCCAGGATCGATTTTTCTTTTTATTTTTCCAACATTTATTCCGTTAGGAATCTCCCATAGCTTATACTCAGGAATTGCGTAAATCTGCCGAATTTCTTCTTTCAATATGGTCGAGGTCGTGATCACAGCAGAAGATTCGTATCCTCCAAGCCATTCTCTATGAGATATTTCCTTTGCCTCCCACCAGTCTCCGTGACGATTCCCATTGCGCCCCCATTCAGTACTGTGAAAGGTCATCACAAAAGGCAAACTAAACTGGGCTTTAATCCTACAGAGGACATTTACGGGATGCCAGTCATGTCCTTGCAAGATATCAAATTCACCTACTTTTTCTTTCACATCCAGGAACCGACAGTACATATTGTCGCACATCCTGTTCATTTGTTCAACTAATCTTCCATTTTGATCACATGCAACTCTATGATAGTGGACCCCATTAATCACTTCATCACTGTTTTCATGGCCTCGTGTAAACAAATGGACATCATGTCCTTCTACCGCTAAAGCATCTGAGAGTTCAGATACATGGGGTGCAATACCTCCTACACGGATCGAATATAAACTTTCCCAGGAAAAAATCCCTATTCGAATTTTTTTCATAGATCCACTAACTCCTTTTTGTCAAAATGAGGGTTAAAGAAAAATAAATAATGGAAAAATCCTCATTTTCCATTATTTGTTTAATATTAATCCCCGAAGTTTATAGTAATTAACCACACTCTGTACTTTGCACGAAATACAGACAGTTAATGACTGAGTCGGATCACAAATATCCTACAGTAGCCTATTTTAAGCCCCCTTAAACCTTCAATTGGCCACAAGTAGGTAAGTATCTAATCGTTTTTTAATAATTTGAAGCCAGTTTTTTCCTTACCTATCGAGTCCTGCAATCCAGTAACTAACCTTCTATTTACTTCTAGATAAATATATCTGTGAATTTTCATAATGTTTTGGACTAGGTAATAAGAAATCTTTCTTCATAGCTCCTCTTATAGAACAAGTTTCTCAGATATTATTACCTCTTTAGATATGGTATTTTCCCTAAGGTAGTAAGCGATCCACTTTCCGGAGAAGTTTTATTGATTAAAGTAATGTATTTTGCTAAAGTTCTGCTGGGATGGGAAACTTCGGAGGCATCTGAAGGTCAGGCGTATTCCGGAGTTCCGAAGGGCTGAACAAGAAATAGTTAAGAGGTAAATTCCCAAAGACTTTCCCGTAACTTTTGAGAACAAATATTAGAATATCACCAACGGGACAAAAAAATGGAGCTAAGTCATGCAAACTATTGTGCCTCTAAAGTAGTATCCCACATGATTTCTGTGTGAAATTTCGTAAGAAATTTCTTTTAGACAATGACATCACCAACGATTTGAAATTTATATATTCTGAAATTAGTAAAAGATACATTGTTATGTTTATTAATATGTAATATGGGAATATCCATATGTTTTCACTGGTGATGAACCAAAATATTTTCCTCAAAGGTGTGAAAATTGCAAAAAATATTATAGCAATAAAATTTTTAAAGAATATTATGAGATTAAGAAACATATGCTTGATGATGAAGTTTGGATTGAGGGGAGTTACATACGGAACTAAGGTTGAAGTTGAAGCTTCCATACGCTTGGCTGAAGATTCAGTGGTTTTATGTTTCGTACTATAAATTTTTCAATCTTTCCTAAATCTCTTTCAGCTCAATTGATAAGCTTTATCTCCTTTTGGCGTGTTTGCTGACAAAAAGTGAAAATTATTTCTACCTTCAACATTCCTAACTATCCACATTTCTTCGTGTATTTTTTTTATTCGAATGAAGTTCTGAATTAGTTCCCTAACAATACTATGATTCTGTAGGATTATTTTGATATAATATATATTGCTGTTTGGATTTTATTTATGATCAGAAGGAATATAATCAAAATATTCACATGATCCATATTAAATCTAAAAAACTTTAATTTTTTTAGAGTAAGTGGTGATTCAAGTCGATCTCTATTCAGTTGATTTATGTTATTCTTACAATATCTATGCTGTTTACATTCCATTTTCCACTTACCAAGCGGTAGGGTTAATATTTGGGATCCTTTGATGCATGAAAAACGCGAGCTTCTAAATAATGGATATTTAATTATGGAAACATCAAACCTGTAATAAATGTATTACTTAAGTTATTCTTTAAAAAGCTATAAGAGTTACTTGCAACTTTTTTTTCGAAATTAACTTAGTGATTAATTATGAAAATCATGATACTTATGAATACCAATAAAATATTACATAATTAATATTAAAATGTTGTTTGTCTTTGTAATTTTGTAAATGGGGAAATTTTTTGTTTATATACATTTTTTCTTTGCAAAAATTAGAAATAACTTAGATCGGTATTATAACTTAGATTGGTATTAAATTTATCTAATTATTTCTAATAGAAAGCACATTGCTAGAGAAATATTTATTCGTAAATCCCAGTGATTATGGAGAATTTCAATAAATTTCCGATTTCAACAAATTGCTAATATAAGACGACAAACAAAAAAAATGGGGATTTATCTTAATTCTCTATACAATCTATTTATGGAATTGGAATAAGGAATATAAAACCCCTGAACTTTCTTCCAATCATTTTTTAGTTGTATTCGAATATTGAGTTTCCACGAAGAATCCGATCTCCAATGAAACTCAAAATTCGAGCTCTCTTGTACCATTACAATAGGTTATCTTCGAAGGATGTGGCAATTTTCAAAATTGAGTGATTTTGTTATTTTCTGTTTATCACTAGATTTTATCACTTTTGGCATCGTGTCTCAGGCAGAGGCAACGAGGATAAAAACGAATTATTAGATCTTAGGACTTATGCAGTTGGACTGAAAAATCAATAGCATTAAGACCCTAAATTTATTATAAAAAGGCCAAATCTAAAATGGGGAATAAATGAGGAATCGAATTAATCGAATTAAAGCTAGGAGGGTTCAATTGGGTAAGCAATTGCGAGTATTATTTATCGGGACTTATGTTCCAAAAGAATGTGGGATTGCTACATTTACTTATGATCTTTTAAATTCGGTTTCTGCGGGAAATAAAGACGTTCATTGTGAAGTTATTGCTTTGATCGATCCTTCTGAAAATTATAATTATTCAGAAGAAGTTGTTTTTCAAATTGAAAGGGACAAACTCGAAGATTACTACCAAGCTGCAGATTTTATAAATCGTTCCGATGCAGACGTTATCTGTCTTCAACATGAATTCGGTCTTTTTGGTGGGGAAGCAGGGGAATACATTTTCGCTCTTATATCTGGAATAAGTAAACCTGTAATAACAACAATGCACACTGTGATTCTGGAGCCTGAGCTTGAGTATAGATTATCAACTGAAAAACTAGTAAGGTATTCCGAAAAACTTGTTGTAATGAGTCAGACTGCAGTCAACATACTAACAGATGTTTATGGAGTTTATGAAGATAAAATCGAAGTTATTTTCCACGGGATGCCAGACTATCCCCTTAGCGACTGCGGTAAGTATAAAAAAATGCTGAATCTTTCCGGGTCTCCTCTTATCCTCACTTTTGGCTTGCTGAGCCAAAACAAAGGTATTGAAAGTCTGCTCAAGGCCCTTCCTGATGTTATAAATCAATATCCTGACCTTGTTTATTTGATTCTGGGCGCCACGCATCCTATGATCAAAAAGAAACATGGAGAAGCATACAGGCAATATCTGAAGGGTATCGTTTCCGAACTTGAGATTGAGAATAATGTAGTATTCCATGATAAATTTGTTGAAAAAGAGGAACTCTGCAATTATATTCTTGCAAGTGATATTTATGCATCTCCCTATCTTTCCAGAGAACAGATCGTAAGCGGCACTCTGACCTATGCCATAGGCATGGGGAAAGCAATAGTCTCCACACCTTACTGGTATGCCCAGGAAATGCTTTCCGATAACCGTGGGTTACTTGTAGATTTTGGAGACTTTGATGGCTTTAAAAATTCTCTTTTATACTTAATTGAAAATCCACAAAAATGTAATATTATGCGTCAAAATGCTTACTATTTTGGCAGAAAAATGACATGGAAAAACGTTGGTAAAGAATATACTACTATTTTCCATAAGGCTTTAAATAACTACAATACCTATCCCAAAATACGAGACAGATTTAGTTTTCTTCCAAATAAGCTGCCTGAAGTGAAACTTGATCACTTTAAGTTATTGACTGATAATGTGGGCATTATACAGCACACAGATCTCGATGTACCCGCTTTTCGTCATGGGTATAGCACTGATGATGTGGGAAGGGCTCTTGTCGCTCTGACACAATTAGTTGATAATGAAGGTAAAACAGAAGAGATCTTGAAGTTAATTACAACATACTTGAGCTTTCTTGAACATGCACAGACAGACACGGGCCATTTTCATAACTTCAGGAGCTATAATGGAGAATTTTTAGATGAAAAAGGTAGTGAAGATACTCTTGGGCGTGCGATCTACGGGCTTGGTCATGTAATCAGCTGCCCTCACCTTTCAAGAAATATGCTCACACTCGCACACCTCCTTGTCAACAGATCCAAACCGGAAATGGAAAATCTGAATTTTCCAAGGGCAAAAGCTTACACAATATGCGGTTTGTATGAGATGCTCAAAAAAAGAGTGGATGCGGATGAATTTGAGGCTCTATTCAACTCATACAGAGATTCTGTCAAGTACACAGACTTTTTTGTAGAGAAAAACGCTTTTGAATCTATTTTTGTCAATCATGCGGATTCTCTGATTGACTTATATGAGACTAACCATAACGAAGACTGGAACTGGTTTGAGCCCACAGTTACCTACAGCAATGCAAAATTAAGTGAATCTCTTTTACTTGCGTACAATTATACCAAAAATAAATATTACAAAAAAATTGGGCTCGCTACATTGGATTTTCTTACTGAGATTCAATGGAGAGACGGATTTTTTGATCTGGTTGGAAATCATGGTTGGTATTCCTTCAATGGAGAAAAACCTTTTTTTGACCAGCAACCTATAGAGGCAGGTTACCTAACTCAGGCTTATGTTTTAGCTTATGAGATTGTGCATAAAAGGAAATATCTAGAACTTGCAAAACATTCATTTGAATATTTCTTAGGCAGAAATCGCTTGCAAACTGCTATGTACAACTACTCAACCGGTTCAGTTTGCGATGGGCTCACCAGCAAAGGCATGAACTTAAATCAAGGTGCAGAATCAGTAATTTGCTACTTCATGGCTTTGAACGGTTTAAAGAAATATGAAAATAAAGCATTTAGTACACGATTGCAATCCAGAACCAGTGAAGAAGTAGATGTTTGGGCTCTACAAAGAGTAAAGAATGCGTCATTAGCAAATCAGACGGAATGAGGAAGATAACATGATCTGGGAAGACCACGGAGAACTATTCCAAAGGTATAAGAAAAATCCTATACTTACCGTTGAAGATTGGCCTTATCAAGCCCATTCAGTATTTAATCCTGCAGCTGCTATCGTTAATAGGGTGACTATATTAATGGTGCGTGTTGAAGATCATAGGGGTTTTTCTCATTTTACGGTAGCTAGGAGCAAGAATGGAATTGATGGTTGGGAAATTGACAGTAAACCAACCTTTGCTCCAGATCCTATAAACTACCCTGAAGAGATATACGGCATTGAAGACGCGCGTATAACTTACATCGATGAGATGGGAAAATGGGCTGTAGCATATACGGCTTGGTCGGATTCTGGTCCCTTACCATCTCTTGCTTTTACAGAAGATTTCCGTAATTTTGATCGGGTAGGAGCTACTCTGCCTCCTGAGAATAAAGATGCTGCTGTTTTTCCTGTGAGAATTGATGGTAAGTGGGCGATGTTACATCGACCTGTATCTCGTATGATGGGTTCGAAGGCGAATATCTGGATATCCTTTTCTCCAGATATGAAGTACTGGGGAGACCATAAGGTTCTTCTGTATGCTCGGGAAGGTGGATGGTGGGATGCTAACAAGATAGGTTTATCTCCGCAACCAATCCGCACATCTGACGGATGGTTAATTATGTACCATGGAGTACGCCAGACGACATCTAAAGCAAGCTATCGACTTGGATTGGCTCTTCTTGATCTTGAAAATCCCAGAAAAGTGCTTCACAGATCTGAAGGATGGATTTTCGGGCCTCGTGAAATGTATGAACGCAGTGGGGACGTTAATGATGTTGTTTTCCCTTGCGGCTGGATTTTAGTAGATGATGAAATCCGTATTTATTATGGAAGTGCGGATGTATCGGTATCAATGGCCAGTGCAAAAATGAATGATATCTTGGAGTATATACATAGGTGCCCTGAGACACAATGTCCTGATGAATACTGCAGATGGTTTGAAGAAAACAGGGGTATTTCTAATGATCCAAAAAAAGGTGATGTTAAATTAAAATAAAAATCGTGACTATTCAGTTTGGGGAAAATGATATCATTAACCATATTATTTAAGATTTAATTGGCAAGTTTTTTGAGCTAATTTTCTTTGATTGTTGGTTATGATTGTCCTTTAGTTTTGAATGAGTTGACAATTACACATTTTGGCAAGTTAGTTAGTCTATAATTAAGTAGTTGATGTTTTCAAGGTTATAATAATTTATATGTCAAAAATTAGTCTACAGATATTATTTTTGAGTTTTAATAGTTCTATATTATTTTGATGTTATTTCTAGACTGCTCTTATTACCGTTTTTCAGTTATTTTTGTGCCGGATTTCAGTGAGGTTATTTAAAGCAGATCTGCTTCAGTGCATAAAAACACAAACATTTTTTTCATTGGGAACTTAATCTTGAAAGTATTAAATACTTAATGGCGGATGACCATAATATAAATTATAAATAGGGTATATGAGTAATATTAGGGGTATTATTGTAAACTTGAAGATAAATGCGGGAGAGCCTGAAAGATATATATTTAGCGAACTCGTATTTTGGAAGACAATTCATGTTGCGACTCCAAATAAGTTTATTTGATTCAATGTTACGTTTTCTGTAATCCGTATTGCATTTTCCCTTTATAATAAGAAATAAATGTACCTGATCAGATCTTTATGACTCTTCTCATTATTATAGGAGTCATTTTTTGACCTATTTTGACGTTTTAACTTGGGAAGAATTTAATCAGGACATCCGTATTAGCACTGTAACTTCATAACCTACATCCTGCAAATTTACATAGATATAAACTTTGATTGCCAATTTGCCTACTTTAATCCAAAAGTTAAACTACAGAGGATTTCGATAAACCCTTAAATTTTGTCTTATACTTATAATAGGTATATAAATAACTCATGAAAATAAGAGGTTTATCGAAATATTCTATATTTTAAGCTACAATCATATTGAGAAAACCGATGGCAATTTTTGTGTACTTCTGTGGAAAATAGGAACAAATAAACTATCGAACTTATTTGTTTCTATTTTTTACCTTCCACATTCTAATTGACTATTTGAATCTACTGAATGAATTTAATTGAATAAATTTATTTAGGAAAATGGGTTAAAAGGACTGACAAATTATATAAAATAAAATTTATTTAATAATCACATAATTATTTTAAATTATGTAAAAAAAAATGCTTCTGAAAAAGTAGTAACCTGCCTGGAATGTATTAATCTTTAACAACTGTTAAATATTAATAATGTTTGTATTATAGTAAGTGTCATATACAGCGGGTTAGTCAGCCACAGCATTAACTATAATATGAATACCGAATCCATAATTTGTTACTTTAAAGCTTTAAGTTTTATAAATAAGTCTGAAAACAGATTATTAATATATTATTGCAATCCAGAATAAGTTATGGAGCAGAAACTAGGGTCTACAAAGATAGTAGAATATTTATTAATACATCAAATGGAATTGGGAAGATAACATGATATTAAAAGATCACAAAGAGATGTTCCAAAGAGATGAAAACAATCTTATACTTACCTTTGAAGATGTGCCATCCAAGGCCCACTCAGAGAAAGCTAACATCATATTGAAAGGCCACAGAGAGCTGTTTCAAAGATATAAGAAAAATCCTATACTTACTGCTGAAGATTGGCCTTATCAAGCCCACTCAGTATTTAACCCTGCAGCAGCTATAGTTAATGGTATAACTCTGTTACTGGTACGTGTCGAAGATCACAGGGGTTTTTCTCATTTCACGGTAGCCAGGAGTAAGAATGGAATTGATGGTTGGGAAATTGACAGTAAACCAACCTTTGCTCCAGATCCTATAAACTACCCTGAAGAGATATACGGCATTGAAGACGCGCGTATAACTTACATCGATGAGATGGGAAAATGGGCTGTAGCATATACGGCTTTTTCGGATTCAGGTCCCTTAACAGCGCTTGCCTTTACAGAAGATTTTCGTAATTTTGATAGAGTGGGAGCTACCCTGCCTCCTGAAAATAAAGATGCCGCTGTTTTTCCTGTGAGATTTGATGGCATGTGGGCAATGTTACATCGGCCTGTATCTGGTATGCAGGGTTCGAAGGCAAATATCTGGATATCCTTCTCTCCGGATATGAAGTACTGGGGAAAACATGAGGTTCTTCTGTATGCTCGGGAAGGTGGGTGGTGGGACGCTAACAAGATAGGTTTATCTCCGCAACCAATCCGCACATCTGACGGATGGTTAATTATGTACCATGGAGTACGCCAGACGACATCTAAAGCAAGCTATCGACTTGGATTGGCTCTTCTTGATCTTGAAAATCCCAGAAAAGTGCTTCACAGATCTGAAGGATGGGTTTTCGGGCCTCGTGAAATGTATGAACGCAGTGGGGACGTTAATGATGTTGTTTTCCCTTGCGGCTGGGTTTTAGTAGAGGATGAAATCCGTATTTATTATGGAAGTGCGGATGTATCAGTATCAATGGCCAGTGCAAAAATGAGCGATGTCTTGGAGTATATACATGGGTGCCCTGAGACACAATGCCCTGATGAATACTGCAGATGGTTTGAAGAAAACAGGGGTATTTCTGATGATCCAAAAAAGGGCGATGTTAAATTAAAATAAAAATCAAAAGTATGGTCTTCAGAGCTAATTAGCTTATGTCTATCCAGAAAAGTTGCGTACTCGCTTTCAGAATTTCATTTCTTTCACTGTATAGTTTTTTGATTCTCTGTGTGCCTGTAAGCTTAGAAAAAGAGTGTATTTTGATAAAGTGTAGAGAATCTTAATAAAATTTTATATTTAAGTATTGGAGAATTTAAATCCCTTAATAATAATTTTTACTCATGAAAAATCCGACTGATTTTGCTCTCAAAGAAGAATAAAAACATCTTCAATTAGTTTGAAACAAACTTTCTAAAATTGATCCCTAATTAATTGGAAATCATTTCATATCATTTTTGAGTCCATTCATTTTAACAAAAAGCTTTATGAAACAGACCTGAAGCTGAAATTATCGTTATGTTGAAAATGTTTGTTTTACAGCAATGGCGTGATTTTTTCGACTTTAAATTTGATAAACAATGAATTGATCGAATTTCGTTCAAAATATTTCTTGTTTTTACTTAGTACATACCAGACAAACTGCAGTCTGATCATTCAGAATGAGAATTAGTGATAACCAAATAAGAATAAATACGGAGATAGTTAAAGCCAACTTGATAACCTTGGTTTGTAAATAGAAAATGAATAATTCAAAAAGCTACTTTGTATCCATTTATATCCTTAACATTTTAAAAAGAATAAACATCGAGAAAATGAAGCAAAAAAGAAAAAGAAATGACTAGACATGAGTAAAAAAGAATCAAGCCAAACTCTGTAAACAAACTTTAACACATCGTGCACAAAGAAAATGATCTGATCAAAATATTCAAAACAAAAACTGTATAATTCCGTAATTTTTAGGTAGATTTATCAGAAAAAAATGAAGTGTTTTACAGGGACAGATGAAACTTGGGAGTAAAATCGAATATTTTACGCTGCAACAATGAGAAGATCAGTAAAAAATGCCCTCTAGAAATAATGGATATATTAAGGAACAAGAAAATTAATTAAAAAGAGTCACAAGGAATTGAGTTTACCCAATAACTTAAAAAATATCTAAAGAGGAACATATTTTCAATCGAAGACCTATGAAAATCCTAAAAATAGATAAGTGAAATTGGAACTAAAAGTATGTAATTTTCATAATCTATTTCTCTCGAACGATCTAATCGAGCGATGGACTTTTAGATAACGAAGCGAAATTCGACTGGCGATGCATTTACATGCAAGGTGAACATACAACGTATAGAATTCCAACAAAAAGAAAGATATGCTAAAAATTACATCAGAAAAATGTTGAGGATTAGAAATGACTGTTTGGAAAGAAAAGAAAGTTGTTCTGCATACAACTATGGGTGACATAACAATTGAGTTTTCTGAAGACAAGCCAATAACAGTGGGAAACTTTGCAAAACTCGTGGACAACGGATTCTATGATGGAGTTATCTTCCACAGGATCATCGATAAATTTATGATTCAAAGCGGAGATCCCACAGGAACGGGGATGGGAGGGCCAGGATATGAAATCCCAGACGAATTCACAAAGTATAACCAGAACTCTAGGGGAACTATCTCCATGGCAAATGCTGGCCCAAATACTGGAGGTAGCCAGTTCTTTATCAACCTTGTAAACAATAATCATCTCGACAAAATGCATCCTGTTTTCGGGAAGGTAATAGCTGGCATGGAAGTTGTGGATGCTATTGGAAAGGTGAAAACCGACCGTCAAGATAGACCTAAAACTGAAGTTAAGATTATAAAGGCTGAACTAGTATAAAATTTCTTATTTTGAGCCTATTTTAGAGTATTTCGATAAACCCTTGATTTTCACGAATAATGATAGTATTATTTAATATGCATATGAAGAAATTTAGGGGTTATCAAGATATTTTTTAATGTTAGTTTAGTGCATTGTAGATTCTTAACATTTTTTTTCACAAACAATATTTTTTAATTCTGCAAAATTTGTTTTATCAAAAGAACATTGTCATACAAAAAAATAGCTCGCTAAATTTGGGATATAAAGAACAAACTGTTATACGACAAATATAATAATATATTCAACCTATAATGGAAATACCAAAGCACTACTGTTATACTTGATATTTTATGCACTACCAAAGCACTAATATATTGTATTAAAATGTAAAATATACTCAACATAATATACTGATAACTTTACTTATCCAATAGAGGAACATATTCTATTAAAATGTAAAATATACTCAACATAATATACTGATAACTTTACTTATCCAATAGAGGAACATATTCTATTAAAATGTAAAATATACTCAACATAATATACTGATAACTTTACTTATCCAATAGAGGAACTTTACTTCCAGAGGTGTCTGATATATGGACTTCGATGCAATAGATGATTTTGTACATAAAACAATCGGGATAATTGGATCAGATAAAAGAAACATCCGCTGTGCAGTCGCTTTTGCTATTGAACGTGCAGAAGAGATGGCCATTTCTCCCGAACTCTTGTTTGAGATTTCGAATGCTTGCAAACAGCAGAAAATGTGCATGCAAGAATACGTCTTTGCAAAGGCTTGCTTTTCAAAGGCTTGTGGGAAGATCCGGGAAGAAGCTTATGTTTCAATGAGCACTGCGTCAAATGCAATGGGTTTTTCCCTTGAAACTGAAGCAAGCTATCTAGAAGTTCTAAGAGAAACACCCGATAATACAGATGTCAGATGTGCGTATGCAGAACTTTTATTTGAACTCAAAAAAATCCCGGAAGCTGAAAAGGAATATAAAACGATACTTAAAGCTTCTTCAACACATGTAAAAGCAAATACAGGATATGCTTATCTCTTAGCTGAATATGGCTACACGAAAGAAGCAGAAGAATACTACTCCAGGGCACTTGATGTTGATCCAAATTATGTCCCTGCTAGAGGTGGATACGCAAACCTACTTTTTCATCTAGGAAGATTCAGGGATGCAGAAAAAGGATACATACTTGCAATTGAACTAGCCCCTGAAGACCCAAGTCTACATCACAACTGTGGCGCTTTACTCTCTTTCTTGGGGCGTTATCCAGAAGCAGAAATTGAGTACAAAAAAGCTCTTTCCCTTAACCCGAGTCAAAGACGAACGCTCTTCAATTACGGGAACCTTCTCGCAAGAGAAGGTAGATTTTCGGAAGCAGAGGTACATTATTTGGAAGCTCTTGCCCTTGATCAAAATGATGCAAAAATTCATTCCAATTATGCGAACCTCCTGGCCCGCTTTGGGAGAAGGCACGAGGCTGAAGTGGAATATAATAAAGCCCTCAGTTTGGATCCTGAAAGTGCGGAGGGGCATTATAGCTATGGAAATCTTCTTTTGGAGATGGAACGCTTATCTGAAGCTGAAGAAGAATACCAGAGAGCCCTTGTCCTTAACCCGTATTATCCTCCAATTCACTACAGTTATGGTCTTCTTATGAGAAAAATGAGGCGCTTTGAAGATGCTAAAAAACAGTACATGAAAGCCATGCAGCTTGACCCTGATATAGGGAGTAAAATGATAGAAACTTGGATTATTCTTGATTGACTTAAAAATTCCGATAAACGCCTAAATTTTGTCACATGCTAGAACTTAGATATAAAGACTCTTGAAAATCAAAATTTATTGAAATTCACTAAAAATTTGGTTTTTTCATAAATTCTAAATATTCACTATTTTGCTAAAAATCTCTCCTCCATTTATATTTTAGCCACTTATTTTAATACACTCAACACTATCATAACCCTTACTTTCGTCTCAGTCATTCCTCAATGAGGAGTAAAAAATATTCAAGTTCCACATTGTTTTTTAGCTCAAACATTCATTCATCAATTAATTTTAAAAATATATGTGCATCAATTTGTGAAGTAACCAACCATAACTTCCTTATCCAACCTATTCAGCTACTAGTAACCTATTATGTTTAGTGACTCTAAATTTGTGAACCGTTTAATCGATAGAATCTCCAAATATCTAAGCCGGATAAATTATAACTTTGATTGGATTTTATTATTTTGTTGTTTCCTTGTGCACCAAGCAAGTCGATCAAAAGAAACCTTTTGTTTAAGATATTTTTGAGTCCATTCATTTTAACAAAAAGCTTTATGAAGCAAACCTGGAGCTGATAGAATCATTTTCAACATAACGATAATTTCAGCTTCAGGTCTGCTTCATAAAGCTTTTTGTTAAAATGAATGGACTCAAAAATGATATGAAATGATTTCCAATTAATTAGGGATCAATTTTAGAAAGTTTGTTTCAAACTAATTGAAGATGTTTTTATTCTTCTTTGAGAGCAAAATCAGTCGGATTTTTCATGAGTAAAAATTATTATTAAAGGATTTAAATTCTCCAATACTTAAATATAAAATTTTATTAAGATTCTCTTTAATTTGACGATCTAAGTTAGAGGAATAAAATTTAGAGGGAATAAACAGATAAACTGCAGGTTTTTTTATAAAATCGACATTTTGAAGATGTAAACATATGTAAAAATTGCTTGTTTTTTTCCTTATTGTTCATTGAAAGTTAGATTAATTTTTAAACTACTGCTGTCGAGAAAATAGATTGTGTTTTTGTGCATAGATGTGAAAACTGGGATAAAGATTCAACTTGAGGATCGAATCCAAAGTCGAAGTCCAAAATTTATTTAGTTTTTCATGTTTCTATTATAACAGCATTGAGATTATGTTTTTTAACGTCACAAAAGCTTCTGTAAAATCCGACTGATCTGTTTTCCATTAACATGAAGTTCTAGATTCTGTTCTCTGTCTTTTGGATCTTAGTTTAATTATTTTTTAAATATTTCCCATCCTTGTCTGGTATGCACTTAATGTCGTTAGGAAGTATCCATAGTTTGAATTCAATTCCCATTGGATCGTCTTTGATTGTATTGGAAGCGTTAGCGAATGTATACAAAATAAGACGTTCCTCTGGCAATGCCGTAGATATGAACACCTTAATTCAAGGGTGGGACATGTGTGCTAGTTATGGTCACGATTCCTCCGGAACCTTCTGACTGGAAGTTGAGATATATAATATTTTTACCTCAAAGTGCAAATCCTGTCTCTGTAGCCTTAAAAGTAAAAGATCTGTACCTTAGGAAATTTTTATACCAGCAACAAAGATTTGATATCTACCATCGAAAATAGGGGTATTCTTTTCAAAAATAATCTGCATTCATACTTTCTCTCGATGATATAGTGCTATTCAGTATCACGAAATCTCAGAAAACTGTTTTGGTGGCGAGATCTCCCTTATAACCATTTATTCTGCGGGATAAATAAGCAATCCAAATAAAAGAAATGTCAATAGCAAAAATAAGCCTTTTAATTCTTAATATTACAAGTGCAGAATTTACATTTGTTTGCAAAATTTTGTTGAAGCTGAATTGTATTCGTTTTCGTTCTATTTTAATAAATTGTGCGTATAGTGTGACAGAATCAAATGATTGTAGTTAAATCTGCCAGCAATATTCTGATTTATACTAGATTTAAGCGGCTAACTACAAATAAGTATCATAAATTATCAACATATCTAAAAAGTTCCACATATTACAAACTGACATGTGCCTGATTAAAATCTTATTTGATTTGGAGTTAAAAAATAGCTCCAAGTTTGTAACAGATGATCGTTGCAAGACAATAAAGTAGAGGTGTGATTGCCAGATTAAAAGAACTGTTAAGGTATGTATTCCAGGTTTTAGACTATAAAAGAGTCTTTTTTAAATAAAGAAGTATTATAAGCCCTAAAATTACTGCTGTATCATAAGGAATTATAGCATTAGAAGATATTACACTTAGTAACATATATACCTCGAAATATGATAAAATATCTCCCAGTACTCGATAGTATAGTTTAGCATGAATAACTTTTCGACATAAGTATTAACTTTTAAACTGATATGCATCCTTTTATCAAAGATTTAAATTTAATAAATATATTTGTGTAATTACAGTCCAGTTATAGTTCTAATAAGAGATTTTTAAACAAAGCTGATATTTTCAACAGAAAGTACGTGATTAAACTGTTATTTGAGTACTCTTTCTCCCTTCTCTTTTTCCATAATTATAATCGCTTCACTAATTATTTTTATACATGTATCAACCTATAAATATTCATGAAAGTCAGAGATTTATCGAAATTCTTTTAAATTAGCTATAAGAATAATCTTTCACGTGATTTTCTTTTTACTGAGGGTTCCTTTTGAGAGTTAAAAAAGCACTTATTCCGGCAGCCGGTCTTGGCACCAGATTCCTGCCCGCCACCAAGTCGATGCCGAAGGAAATGCTTCCAATCATTGATACTCCTGTGATACAGTATGTAGTAGAGGAGGCTATTGATTCCGGAATCAACGATATCATAATTATTACAGGTCGGGGCAAAAGAGCAATAGAAGATTATTTCGATGATTCCCCTGAGCTTGAGATGTATCTCAAAAAAAAAAATGACACTGAACTCCTCAAACTGGTCAGGGACGTTTCTTCACTTGTGGATATCCATTATATCCGTCAGAAAGAACCAAAAGGGCTTGGAGATGCAGTCCTTAGAGCAGAAAAACATATTGGAGATGAGCCTTTTGCTGTGCTTCTAGGGGATGATATTATTGTAAATGATAAGCCCTGCACTGCCCAACTCATTGAAAATTTCGAAAAATATGAAAAATCTACTCTCGCAGTCGAAGAAGTTTCTTACGAAAAACTGAGCAGTTATGGGATTATAAAAGGAAAACCTATTGGTGATTCACTTTATGTACTTGAAGATATTATCGAAAAACCATCCCCGAATGATGCTTTTTCAAATATAGGGGCAGTTGGTCGTTATGTCTTCACCCCTGAAATCTTTGATTGTATAAGGAGTGCAGGAACAGGATTCAAAAGCGAAATTCAGCTTACAGATGGTATCAGGCATCTGAATAAATCTCAGATTATATATGCTTACAAGTTCAAGGGAAAAAGATTCGATACCGGAGACAGACTAGGTTACATAAAGGCAATAGTAAATTTTGCCCTTAAAAATGAAAATCTGAAAGAAAATATCATTGAATACCTGAAAGAAATCATAGAGATGGAAAAGTAGAAGGGAACAAAATTATAATTAGGGATTAAGATAGTCAAATATCCTCTATTCTGAAATCGGATAGACTTATTGAATTTTTACACAATTTATGTCTATTTGTTCTTTTAGATGGTATATTCGTGCTACTTAGAATGATAATTTTATTTTGTACTTTTCTATAGGACAATTATTTATATATGTTGGCTCCGACCTTCCCCAAATTTCTGACAGATTTGTTCATTTTTTTATCAATATATAATCAAACTAAGTGCCGAATCTTGATTCGAATTTTCTTATGTTTGCTACAATACGTTCTTTAGATAATCTCGGAGCCTTTTCTGCCATTTGTGATGAACTTTAAATTGAAAAAGTGATTGATGAAGTAATGTCCAAATTTGGGCAACAAAATTAGCTAATACTTTAGTAAAAGAAAAACTTCTAAATTGTCTTTGTTTCACTGACATCAACCTTGACATATTTTTCAGTACTTTTAAACTCACCCAATTGAAAAATTGGTTGGTCTTGGAATGAGCATCTACCTCAGGATATTGTTTCTGAAAGAACTCCCTGACTAGATGCATGGAACAAACTCCATTCAACTTTTCATGAAATTTGCCTTGAAATTATGGGAATTATCAACATCAAAAGTTAACTTCTACATTGTATCATCACATATTTTATCATTTTTAGAAACTACAAAAATATCGATGGCAAATCTATGTTGAAGTACATAAGGAGGATTTTGATAAATCCCTTAGTTTCATGATATAATTATATAAGTTATAAAAATAAATCGTGAAAAATCAGAAGTTTATCGAAACCCTCTATGGTCATTCAAAAGACATTAAAGACAAATGTCAGCGTTTTGAGTTAAAAATAATCACAAAGCAGTATGATCTTCAACTATTTTAAAAGGTTTAATCCTGCAATGCGTAAGACGAAGAAACCACAGAATGAAAGTTATAAAAATACTTACGGAATGTGTCACGGGCAATGAGGATTTTTTTGCATAGTTGATATTGCACTATATTTTAAAAAGACATCAAATCAATAAGTAAATACATGGAATTGATAGCTCGCATCTCTTAAAAGCTCAATATTCCCTAATAATTGTTAGCACTTGATATTGAATTCAAGTACAAAAAGGATCCAATATATTCGTTTTAAACGGAAGCTTACCATCAACTACGGTTCCAATGCCCCCAATCAATCCATATTTCACCATTCAAAAGATTTACTTAATCTCAGGCTATTATTCAAAGATTTTTCTCGCTATGATGCATTTTATAACCTGCATCCCTCTTGAAGGATAATATTTTGGCCCAGCACTAACTAGTAGATATACATGATCACCATTATTACCGATTGAATCAAACTCAAAACAGTACCATATACAAATAAATTTGAAATATTTGAGAGGATTAAGATGAAACTATAATTTTCCCGAGCCATTTATATATTTTTATAGGCATGTGATGAAAATTTGGCGTATATAGAAGTTCTTATGATACGAACACCTCATTAATGTATAATATTGATTCTGTTAATATAAATTGAAAAAACTAAGTGAAACAATAGTGTAACGATATATTTTCAACCAAAAAAATAAAACTGTATATTTTTAATTTTAACATAATTGTTAAATTCATTCTTGGAAGAATTCGATTCCATTTTAAAATATCCTGCTTTAATTATTTTTGTTTATTCCTCACCCATTTCTTTTCTGAATTCTATGTAATCTCTCTCGACTTCTTCGAGTTCGTAATCCATTTAATTCCCCCATTTAAATTTTGATAACACTATTTTATTGCTTTGTTTATTCATCTTTCTGCATATGACAAGAGAATGCCATTTACTTTATAAAGATGAAAATTAATCTAACTTCCAATTACTAAGTGAGCAAATAGGCACCAAGTCCGTTATCTATGTCTATCAGCAGAATGTCGGCTTATGTATATGGAAGTCCTTATTTTAATATGCCTTAGTCCCCATTTTGAAAAACGCGTTTAACTTATATAAATGTTACTGTCAACTGATATCTAATTATACTCCTTGCAGAAAGTCGACATTTCTTACTTCATTTGTAATTTTATGGGAATGATAAGATATTTTTAAATGAAAGTTGTGTTATTTTTTGCTTCCATGTGTAAAAATTCGAAACCTGAACTTGTTCTGGGTATCAGGAACCTAGCAGGTTTGGAGGCTTGTTCTTTCTATGCGGACGCAGTCTATTTTTCAATCGACAGGCTCAACTTGAGAGCAAGAGCAAAAGACATTACGCTAGAAAACTTGGAAAGTTTTGTTTGGGAAGTGAAGGCTAGAGGACTCAAAGCTTATCTTGCTGTAAACTCGACAGCGAACGAGGACAGTCTTGGGGATGTATCGGAAATAGTAACTATGTCTGCAAGGATAGGAGTGGATGCTATTATAGCCTGGGACATGGCTGTGATCCTGCAAGCACTAAGCACAGGGCTTAAAGTCCATGTCTCCACGCAAGCGAATATTACGAACCATAAAGCGGCAGAATTTTATAGAACTCTGGGGGCAAAACGCGTTGTACTTTCAAGAGAACTCTCTATTAAAGAGATTACGAAAATAATTCAGCGGACCGAAGTAGAGATCGAAACTTTTGTCCATGGTGCAATGTGCATGGCAGTTTCAGGCCGATGCCATCTATCAGCTTACGTCCTTGGGAAATCCGGAAACTGCGGAGAATGCACACAGCCATGCCGATGGAAATGGGAGCTTCATGGGGAAAATGGATTTGTTGCAGAGAGCCTGGGAAAATACATCCTCAGTGCAAAAGACCTCTGCATGATAGAGCACATTCCAGAACTTATTAGAGCCGGAATAAATTCTTTTAAAGTGGAAGGACGGTTGCGAGATCCAGGTTATCTTGAAGTTGTCTCTCGTTGCTATAGAGAAGCTATCGAAGCCTTCAGAGAAGGAAATTATAATCTGGAAAAAGTAGAGGTCTGGAAACTAGAACTGGCCTCTGTTTATAATAGGGGCTTTTCTACAGGCTTTTACTTTGGGGCTCCAAGTTTCGATGATTTGTCTTCTGGAAAAGATATGAATGCTTCCAGAAAGAGACGTCTGTCTGCGGGAATGGTTGTGAACTATTATCCAAAACAGATGGCTGCAGCAGTAAAGCTTCTAGAAGAGGGGATACAAATCGGAGACGAAATAATTATAGAGGGGAGCACAACTTATTTGAAGCAGCAAGTCAAGTCCCTGAAAAAGCAAGGTAAAAATCTAATAAGGGCCGAAAAAGGAGATGAAATAGGCCTTGCTGTCGAGGGCATAGTGAGGAGAAATGATCATATCTTTATAATCAGATTAAAATAATATAATATTATTTATATATTGGATCCCTTCTATCAGAGAAACAAATTACAGAAAATAATCAGTGTGTAAAATTTAAGAAATGATCAAATCGTCTGATATCTGCATATCTAAATAATAATGACTTTAACACTGTTTGATTGAAAAAAAAAACTCCATCTCATCAAAGATTGTATATTAATAATCGTATTTTTGGATTTACAAACGATTATAAATAAGAATTATTTTTGATTTAGAAGCAACTAGCCATCAGATATGAAACACTTTTTCACGATGAAAAGTTAGTTAAAAAAATAATTTCCCGACTAAGAACATTATTTCTGTTTATCCAGAGCTAGAATGGTGATACCTTGATAAGCGTCAACGAAATGGGATCATATGTCATGGAAGAGATGCTCGACTGGAGCGAAGACTTAAACACGGAAGTTACAAAACTCAAAAATGGGGCTACAGTTATTGACTGCGGAGTTAAGGAAGACGGTGGATATGAAGTCGGTATGTACCTAGCAAGACTCTGCCTGGCTGACCTTGCTGACCTACAATATACCACCTTTGATCTGAACGGTCTAAAGTGGCCTGCCATCCAGATAGCAACTGACAACCCGGTAATTGCCTGTATGGCTTCCCAGTACGCAGGATGGAGGATCTCTGTAGGTGATTACTTAGGGGTTGTTTCGGGTCCTGCGCGTGCACTTGCTTTAAAACCTCGAGAATTCTATGAAGAAATAGGATATGAAGATGACTTCAAAGCTGCAGTTCTGTTCATAGAATCCGATAAGCTGCCAGACGAAAGAGTTGTCGATTACATTGCGAAACAATGTAGCGTGGATCCTGAAAATGTGATGATTGCAGTTGCTCCAATAGCGTCTATTGCCGGGTCAGTCCAAATTTCGGCTCGTTCCGTAGAAGCTGGAATCCATAAATTCAAATCGCTAGGCTTTGACATCAAATGTATTAAGAGTGGATACGGCGTTGCCCCAATTGCTCCGGTCGTAGGAAACGATGTTCTGTGCAGAGGTTCTACCAAAGATTGTGTGATTTACTGCGGGGAAACAAATTATACAGTATGCTTTGACGGAGAACTGGCCGAACTTGAAGAATTCGTAAAGAAGGTGCCCTCAAAAAATTCCAATAATTTCGGAAAACCGTTATATCAGGCCTTCGAAGAAGCAGATTTTGATTTAGTTAAGGTTAATGAAGATATTTTTGCGCCTGCTAGGCTGAATGTAAACGACCTTAAAAGCAAAAAAACAATTTCAAGCGGCGAAATTTATCCAGAAATTTTGTTTCAATCTTTCGGCATGAAAAAGGTATAAAAAGCATTTACCTTTTTTTAAATGTAGATTACTTTCCTTTTTCATTCTTTTTATTCTTTTTTCCCATTGCCAGCCTATACTTAGTAAGTTCCGAATATAGAATATTCAAATTTACCTCAAAGTTTTTTTCCCGCCTGAATCCTGTATAACTATTTCTCATTAATTTTTTTATTTGACTCGATTTTTTCTTTTCTGGTTTATTATTTTTTTTAATTTTAGAAATAGATGTAGGTATCTTCAGAATACCCTTTATATTTTTATGTAATCAAATGAGAGATATTATAGAAAAAAGCTGTGCAAAACATCTTCATATTTACTCTTTGAACATAAGCGACAAGACTTTTCTTGCTAGAACACCTATTTAGTTACTGCGTAAACTAGTTCACATTAAGCTATTTTTTAGCAATCATCTTGTTTCTGATATATTACTCATTCCAAGAAGATGTCATTTTACTCCTCTTTTCATTGTAGCATCTTAATTTTTTGATTTTGTTCACAGTATCCTCTGTCTCTACAAACAACTTCATTTTTTATTGATAAATTTACACTCGAATCATGAAGTATGAAGTTGTTGTTTTGAATTTTCTGATAAGCTCACAAACATGTTTATTATACTATGAAATTTATATGCAAGGTGTGACTTATCGTCCCATTTGTCCAGGTTCCATCTCTGATTCTTTTTTGCTTCATTTTTTCGAGGTTTATCATCTGTTGCAGTCAAGGATCTAAATAGATACAGAATGATAAGACTGTAATACCGTTTAGTATGTACTGAGGAGAGTCACAAGATTTTCTGAAAAAAATTCGATCAATACATTGTTTCTCAAGTTCAAAGTAGAAAAAAAATCATGCAATTCTGTAAAAAAAGCATTTTTAACATAACTATAACTATTACTTCAGCTTAGGTCTTCACCAAGAAAATTGTTTGTCTAAGTGCATGGATGCAAAAATGATATAAAAAGACTCCAATCAATTAAGAAATGAATTTCAGCAAATTTGTCTCAAACTGACTTAAGATGTTTGTGGCCTTTTTAAGAGAAGAATCAGTGAGATTTTACATTAATTAAAATTAACGTTAAGAAATTTAAAATATCCAATCCTCAAATACATAGGAGTCTATCGAAATTCTCTGTAATTCAGGCATCTTAGGAGAGTTTATATTATTCCTAGTGTGCTTTTCAAGAATTTCCTTATCTTTTGTTGGATTTGGCAGCAATTAAATACACCAGTTTGTTTTATCCATTTTGAGAGAACGTCTCTTTTGAAAAAATATCGATTCATGTATAATGTTCCCACTTTTACTCCCATTATTTCGATCTTTTCAAATAAGTATTTCATGAAGGTCGAATATTCTTTGTTTAAGCAGCTAATGTTAATAAAATAAAGTATTAGCTTAATCTCTCATTTATATTCAAGTTGAGAGTTAATATTCTAGGAAATTTTATTCTTTGGTTTTTATCCCTTCATACATGAGCTTGTATATATCACAATATGGGAATCTGACGCAAGTCAACGACAATATTTCAAACATGATTTTTAAAATCCATCAAGTTAAAAACATCACTATTTATTTTGCTAAAGTGAGAAAGAATGTTTTCAAAGAATTGGAATTTAAATAATTAAAAATAGTATCGTCTAGAAGAATCCTTATTTGGGGTATTTTTGATCTAGATAGTTTATTCCAAATTCAAGGGAATTTGTAGAAGATTTTGAGGGCTAGAATCAAATATTGCCAACCTCTAAAAGTTATAATTTATTTATTAGGTAAAGTCAATATATCAATGATACTACGAAATTCAGAAGATATAAGCAGTAAACTGTTCTTACCTATAACAAAATTGGGATTATTTTTTCATAAAGAAATCCTATAAACCTACGATTCCATAAAATTGCTTACAGGTATATTATGAACTACCAACTAAAAATTGGGGTTTATCCGAATCCCAATAATCGATGAATTAGTTACATTAAATAATTTTTTTATTTCAATGAATAGAAGCTACAACTCACTTTACTCAGATGTGCACAAGAATACCATCCATTTTCTCAATATGACAGTAGCTTAAAAATTAATTTAGCTTTCAATAAATAATAGTTTCAAATAAAGCAAACAAATTTTACATATGTGTATATCAGCAAGATCCCGATTGAAAAAATTTAAAAAATATTTAGGCTAATATTGAGGCAAAAATTTCCAAAAGAAAAGGATAACTTTTTTTATCTAACCTAGTTATCTACCCTCTCTCTTTCCTGAACTCGCACATGGCTTTGACAAAGCAATTGAACAGGGGAGCCGGCCGGCCTGGTCTCGACCTGAACTCAGGATGGAACTGAGAAGCAAAGAAGAAACGCTTGCCAGGGATTTCAGCAATCTCCATTCTAGTTTTGTTTTTGCCGGAAAATAAAATTCCAAAAGATTCCAGCTTGTCCACAAACTCTGGGTTAACCTCGTATCTGTGGCGATGGCGCTCAACAATGTAATTGCTTCCGTAAAGCTTTGCAGCAGTAGAACCTTCCTTGAGGAAAGCTTCGTAGTCACCGAGTCGCATAGTACCTCCCATCTCCGCAATACCTGTCTGTTCCGGAAGGATATCAATCACTGGATATGGGGTGTCTTCATCAAATTCCGTGCTGTTTGCTTTTCTCAGGTTAACCACATTTCTTGCAAACTCAATAACCGCAAGCTGCATTCCCAGGCAAATTCCAAGGAAAGGAATATCTTTTTCCCTTGCAAATTTGATTGCCAGCATCTTGCCTTCAGTTCCACGCTCTCCAAAACCGCCCGGTATAAGAATTCCATCAAACATAGGGAGCTTTTGAACCGAATCCGGGTCATCTTCCAAGGTTTCGGATTCAACCATATTGACCTCAACCCTGCACCCATTATCTACGCCTCCATGCTTGACAGCTTCAAGGATACTAAGGTAAGAATCCTCAAGATTGGTATATTTTCCAACAATTGCCAGTTTGACCTCTTCTGTAGTGGACTTCATCCTTGTGACCATGTCTCTCCACCCATAGTTCTCTACACTCGATTCAAGTTTCAAGTGTTTCATCAGCTGGGTGGTTAGTCCCTGTTCTTCGATGAAAAGAGGTACTTCATAGATATCATTGGCATCATAGGCGCTAATAACCAGTTCTTGAGGCACGTCGCAAAAAAGGGCGATTTTTTCCTTGGCACTTTCCTGGAGAGGGGACTTTGACCTTGCAACGATCACTTCAGGGCTCAGACCAAGCGCCCTGAGTTCCTTTACTGAATGTTGGGAAGGTTTTGTCTTCTGCTCTCCCTGTAAGTCTTCCACTATCAGGGTTACATGAGTAAATACAATATTTTCAGGAGGTTCTTCCCTGTGCATCTGACGGACAGCCTCAAGGAAAGGCATGCTCTCAATATCCCCAACAGTACCTCCAATTTCCACAAGACAGATATCAGCTCCACTTCTGGCTGCAACCTTTCGTATCCTGCTTTTAATCTCGTTTGTAACATGAGGTATAATCTGAACGGTTTTTCCTAGATAATCTCCCCTCCTCTCTTTGGTGATTACTTCCTGGTAAATTTTACCTGTGGTAAGATTGTGGTCCCTGGTGAGTTCAGTGTCAAGGAAACGCTCGTAATTTCCGAGATCTAGGTCAACTTCGCCTCCGTCCTTAAGCACAAAAACTTCCCCGTGCTGATAGGGACTCATGGTACCCGCATCAATATTGATGTAAGGGTCGATCTTTATAGCCGTAACTTTATAACCTTTGTTTTTAAGGTTCCTGCCGATAGATGCGATGGTAATGCCTTTTCCAAGCCCGCTCATCACTCCACCGGTAACTACTATATACTTCATGGATAGGTTTCCTCGACAATTTTTTTAATAGAATTTTTGAACCAAAAAGATAATTATATTAACTTAAGATAAAATAATCAAATGAATGGTTTTTCTGAAATATCTCATGGAATATTTCTGTAAAAAAATAACATCAATATCCTCATGATATAAAAAACACTCTCTAATTTAACATGGAAGTAAATGACTAAAATGATTCCTTACCTGCTCTTTCTCTCTCAAGCTTTTTACCCATTATTGAGTTTCTTTATTAATTATGTTACTTGTGCATCAACATCGAATGTCTCAGTTTCAACAGTCTTCCTCTTTGAATTTATCTCCCATATATATCCTCTTTTATCTTTGTATATCACGTCATTTGTAATCATATTCCATAAATTGTGGCAATTTTCCTTGCCAAAGAATAAATGATTTCGCATGTCAAATTGATTTATTCTTTCAATAAAAAAAACTCTCTTAATCTGCGATTTCTTTTCTTATCGCTCTGAGCCATCTGCATTAAAATCCATCTTGATATGGTTAGTTCTCTTTTTGAGCTGATCATCCTGTCCCTTAGGATAGCAGTTATCACCAGTGGTGTTCTTTTATTGCTCTTTTCATTATTGCATCATAACCTTTTGATCTTGCTCAAAAGTATCCTCTATCAATGTAAACCACTTCTTTTTTTCAGATAAATCTACCTGATCATAAAATTATGCAGCTGTTGTCTTGAATCTTCTTATCAGCTAAGAATTCCGGTATATTATGTAATGTATTTTAGATCCAAAGTAAGATTTTTACCTTTTCCATTTATGTTCAATCTCTGATCATCCTTTTTTGCTCCAGCTTTTTGATATTTATCTGCTTTTTACGTGAACAAGATCTGAGGATAAAAGTAGCGTCTTGAATTGTCCTTTTTTATTTCAACCCAAGGCTATTAAAGTGGCTTTTCAACTATTCATTGATTTATTCTTCTTTGAAGTTATCAATAATTCTTTTCCTGAATGATCAGAATGTGATATTTTCTTGTATGTACAAAGGAAAAATCAACAAATTTTCTGAAAGAAATCTGATAAATTCATTGCTTCACAAGTTCAAAGTCGGGAAAAAAAAATCATAAATTATTTTAAAACAACTATTTTAAAAATAATAATGACTTCATCTCCAGATCTGCCTCATAAAACTTTTTGTTAAAATGAATGGACTCAAAAATGATACGAAAAAACTTCCGATCAATTCAGGAATCAATTGCAGCAAGTTCGTTATCAACTGACAGAAAAAATATGTATTTAGCTTTAAGAGAAAAATCAGTAAGATTTTTCACGAATAAAAATTATTGTAAATATATTTAAAGTTTCCAATACTCAAAAGCAGAGAAGCTTATAATAATTCTCAGTAACTTCCCACCTGCTTAATATCAGTTTGATTATGTCCATTTTGACTTATGTTCTAATTAATTGATATGTTAATAAAAAACATGATCAATGACTTACAATTAGAAAGGCAAAAAAGCTGCACAGTGATTCCTGATAAAAACATCCATTGATGTTGTTTTACCCAGGATAAATATTTGCAAAAAAAATTAGAGCTTCCAAAAATCTTAAACATAGCGGGGGATGGATTCGAACCATCGGTCTACGGGTTATGAGCCCGTCGGGATCTCCTGGCTACCCTACCCCGCTACAGGGTTATTAGTCGTGTCATTTTATTGGTGCAGATATCTCAAAATACAGCTATAGATTAAATAGTTTTCGCTTGACGTTCCAGTTTCTAGGAAGAATCTCAAATTAGCTCTTTAAATCCAGAATCTAATTTGACAATTGTTTTAAAATATCCCCGAATGAATTTTTACTTTGAACCTTTTTTAATCCCTTAAACACCACTAATTGATATGCAATAACGTCCCAGCATATTGGATATCTGCTTCACTGTCTTATTCTACTTATTTCAGATTTTACTTTATTCATAATATGGTTTGTCCCTTTTTGCATTCCAGTCTTTTTCCGGAGAGTTCTTTAAATGAATCATCTATAATATTTTGGTTTTTCATGGACATTCAACCTCTATCATTTTTCCATTCTAGCACAGGAAACTGAGTTATCTTTGATTCTTGAATTGATATATCTTCCTTTTTCTAAATTTTATTGGCCAAGTGTTCTATTCTTTCAATTTTTTCGTCCTAGTGTTACAGTATTTGATGCACAAGAGATGATTGATTTTGCTTTTAGGTGGCACCATATTTAGCATGATTAAGGAACTAATCATAACTCGGTCAGTAGAATGTATTATATATCAGCATTATTTTTTGCAAAGCTTCGATATGTTTGATAGTTTGCGAGAATCAGAGGCGAGACAATAAGTAGAAGTCATGAAAATGGATAGTTTCCAACATCGTGATATACGTTTTATCCATTTATTCATAATGAGTATTATATCAGAATGCGTATAATATCTTGAAGCTCCGAGTGGAATTGTGTCGACCTTAGCTTCCTTTTATGGTTAGAGTTTTAGGATTTTTTCCACCAAATAATATAATTATCTTATTGATTCCTCCCTCTCCAGCCTGCAATTCATAAAATGACGAAGGATTTCGCCCGAATGAAGTTTTATTTCGCTATTTTCATAAAAATAGATATAAAATAGCTTATTCCTTTGTCAAGGAAAAAAAATGGTTTGATCATACTAAAGTTTTCGAAACATTTCAAAACAAAGGGTGTTATATGCCTTGCAGCTTGTAGCAGAATGAAAACTTTTCCGACAACAATTATTAATTGACTTATGAACCATTAAACTTTCAAAAAAATATGTCGATAGAGCTCTATTTTTTATTAATTTATGGGTTTTTGATTTCTTGCAGTCATTGTCAATATAATTGATTTTAAATTTTGGTGATCTCAAGTAAAATTAAAAAATTCCTTAAATCATTAAAACATTTGTGGTAAAAATTTTTGGATGTATTATTCTCCTGCGTTTTCTACTCCTACTACACCCAAGAATCTCTTGACCACTGATTCATTAACCAACCTCAATAGTGTCTGTCTATCTTTTGTAGAGCTGAAAACTCCAAGAGGAATCTGGGCTCCAGCTGCATTTGCATGCCCACCTGCATCTTCGCCAAAAGCCTGGCGCATAATTTCGCCAAGGTTAACTCTAATATCATTGCTGCGTCCCGAGATGTAAATGCGGTCTTCAGTGACTCCAAAAACGACTGTTGTGGAAATTCCTTCAAGGCTCAAGAGGTAATCCGCAGCTTGCGGTAGAGTGTCTCTGTCCCTAATGTTTCCGACGTTTGAGAGAAGGTAACTTCCAAGTACCTGACGATTTCGGATGGCTTCTCCGAGTACTTCCAGAGTTTCAATAGCCATCGAAGGCTGCTCAAGCTGGTCAAGGATTCCATGATTTGAAAGTGGATAGAGGTATGAAGCAGCTGAGAGGTCTGCAGGATCTGTTTTCCGCTTGAAGTCTTGGGTGTCAGTCCGAATACCATATAGCAGAGCTGTTGACAAGGTTTTTGATATATTAATATTAAGCTGCTGGAGGTATTTTGTCATAATAGTTGCAGTTGCCCCAAAATTTGGCCGAATATCTATGTACTCAGCCTTTACCTCCGTTTCCCCGGGTGGGTGATGGTCAATTACGATGCCCACATATGAATTGGGTGGAACCATGTTGTTAACACCAGGAACAGAACAGTCTATAAGGGCAATTTCATCAAAATTTTGAAGATTATTATCTTCAATCTTGCCAAGGTCGATACCTAAAAGGTTTACAAAGGCTTTGTTTTCCTGGTGTCCGATCCTGCCATGGTAGAGGATATTTGCTTCTACACCAAGACTTTTTGCAATTTCCTTCAGTGCAAGTCCGCTTGAGATCGCATCAGGATCAGGATTATCATGAATTACAATAGCAAGTTTTTTATCCCTTATTCCCTTCAGCCACCTTGCAAGCCTGTTGCCCCTGTGTACTGATTCAGCCCTTTCAAGGGAACGAGAAAGGGAGCTTGCAATAAGTTTGGATGGCATAAAGACATAATCTGCTCCGAGGTTTTCCATCTTTTCCTTATTAATTATATCTGAAGCCCGGGAAAATAGCTGGACATCAGGGTTGACCACAGTTTTAAAATTTTCAAGTCCCTTCCGATTTGCTTCGTTATTGGAAGTCAGGAAAAGTATAACTACAACATTTTTAAGATCAATCTTATTAACGAGCTCAGGATCTGAGATGTCACCTGCGATTGTTTCGAAGCCTTCCTCTCTAAGAGTTTCCACCTTGGCTTCATCTTTATCTGCAATGATCACCAACTTGTTGCTTTCCCTTAGCTCTTTTGCAAGTGCAAAACCAACACTTCCACTACCTAGGACCAAGTATCTGGGTTTGATTGAATTTTTAAGGTTGCTATCAACATCTTTTGAAAAATTAGACAAAAATAATCCTCCTTGTCTTATGTAAATCCGATACCTGCAGAGGAAGGCGAATACCGATTAAAATCCTGCATGATTTGCAGTTTTACTAAAGTCAGTGACTTTTAATTGATTGCCATATTGGCTCTTTTATTTCAATTTTATTGCTTATATTCTTTATTAATATAGTTACTTCTTATCACTTTTCCTGCTCATATCAAACTTAGTGAAGTACACAGAACAAATTTTAATGAAAATTGCTTAGCTTTATTTGGGGGATTAACTTAGGCTCTTGTGATTGACATGGATTTCCGCATAATTTAGTCTGGCAGGTATGTATAGAGGATTTCGATAAACCCTTAAATTTCATCATATGCTTATAAAATTATATGTTGGTAATTCATAGAAATAAGAGGTTAATTGAAATCCCCTATATAATAGCGAAATGCAACGTATATAGTAATAATATCAAATAATAAATATCAAATAATATTTCCTTGATTAAAATATAATGAATAATTTGCTTCAATTATCGTTGAGATATTTAATGATTTCTATAATAGTTCCTGATATTAGTTAATTCAGATTTAAAGAGACTATTTGCTGAATGTTAAAAGTAGAATAACAAAAAAATATATGAGTAATTATTATGAAGTGTATCAGTTCTTCGCAGATGAGGGCAATTGATAAAAATTGCGAATACCTTGGCCTATTGCCTATCCAGTTAATGGAGAATGCTGGGGCTATCGTCGCGCAAAATATAAGAGAAAAGATGGAATGTGGGAAAGTACTTTTTGTCGCAGGCCTGGGAAATAATGGAGGTGATGCTTTTGTTGCCGCCAGACATCTTGCAGGCTTATCAGGCTATACTATCAAATTAATTTTGCTGGGCAAGGCTCAAGACATAAAAACCAGAGAATCCTGCCATAACTTTTCCCTGTTAAAGTTCAGCCGATTGCAAGTACTCGAAATCAAGGATTCAAGTCAGCTTATGTCTGCAGCCTCTGACTGGTTTTCGGAAGCCGATCTGCTAGTAGACTCCATATTCGGGACAGGAGTAAAAGGGAGTATGAAAGAACCAGAGTCAACAGCTGTTGACTTTATAAACAAGGAAGAAAAAGCGGGGAAAATAGTAATCTCTGTTGATATCCCTTCAGGTGTGGATCCTGATGGCGGTGATTTTGAAAAAGCTGTGCATGCAAAGCTTACAGTCACCTTTCACAGAATGAAAAGAGGGCTCATAAGCGAGAAAGCAAAAGGATATATTGGTACTATAAAAATTGCAGATATAGGAATTTGTGCGGACGCCGAAAAATATGTGGGCCCTGGAGACCTAACGATGTTGCATAAACGAAAGTCTGAAGGGCACAAAGGAGATTCTGGAAAGATTCTTGTGATAGGAGGCGGTCCTTACTCAGGTGCTCCGGCTCTTGCATCTCTTGCAGCTTTGAGGGGGGGGCAGATATTGTAACCGTAGCGATTCCTGAGCCTATATCAAAAATAATTGGATCCTATTCTCCTAACCTGATAGTCAGAAAATTATCTTCGGATTTGCTCTGCCCCGATGACCTTTCAATTCTCATTGATCTTATTAACTCACATGACGTCGTCGTATTGGGCATGGGACTAGGGAGAGCCTCAGAAACCCTAGAAGCTGTCGGAAAAATACTGCCGTTCTGCAAGAGAGCCGTCTTAGATGCAGATGCTCTTTCAGCTCTCTCCTGCTCTACTTTTGAGTCTCTTACAGGCAAATGTGAATTGATAGTTACCCCACATGCAAGAGAATTCAACAGTTTGAGTGACATGGAACTTTCTGAAAATCAGGAGGCTCGTATCAAAACTGTAAAGGAATTTTCGGAGAAAAGAGATATTGTAACACTCCTCAAAGGAAAAATAGACATTATTTCTGATGGAAAACAGACCCTTCTGAACAGAACAGGAAATGCGGGCATGACGGTAGGAGGTACAGGGGATGTCTTGGCAGGACTAACAGGAGCCCTTTTTACCAGGAATTCAGCATTTCTTGCAGCAGCCTGTGCCGCGTATATCAATGGAGCAGCTGGAGATCTAGCTTTTGAGGAAGCAGGGAATGGCCTGCTTGCAACGGACGTAATCGAAAAAATTACTGAAATAGTTAAAGGGAAATGTATAGGGTAATGAAGGTACACTATAAATATTTCATATGGTAATGGAAGTATAAAAATGCAAATCGAATTTAATATTACAAACTTATGAATACTGTGTGGAAATGTGACATAAAGTCGGAGATAACAAGATGGTAATGGGAATTGGAAGGAAAATAAATATAGAAATTGAAAGGAATCGGATACGAATCGCTATTTTTCACGGAGAAGACGAGGAAATTATAAAGCTAGACTTTGATGAAGCCAAAGAGCTTACAGAAGAACTAGGGAAGGTACTCGAGGACTATTCAAGAAGAAAGAAAATAAGGATTGACTAAAGGGATAGAAACAAATTCAAATTACTTAACGAAAACCTAAGGCCATAGATTAAAAAATTGGATTTGATATATTTAAACTTCTCATTGAGGAATGTCTGGGAAGAAAGTAAGAGCTAGGATAGTAGTGGAGTGTATGAGATAAATGAATGGGGATAAAGCGGAGGAAAAATTTTAGTAAATTAGTGAAGCCAATTAAAATAAGCTTTTTAAAGGATGGAATCTATCAAGACGGCAGACTGAGGTATATGTTTTGAAGATAGTAGGTGGACCAGCATCACAATTACTTGCCAGCCGCACTGCCAAAGCTTTAGGGACAGAGCCAGTGCTCTGCGAATTTAACCGTTTTCCTGACGGGGAACTTTACCTCCGGATCGCAGATGAGACAAAAGACGAGAATGTAACCATTATCCAGAGTACACCTAACGATTCAGATTTCGTATCCCTGCTCCAACTTATTAATGCCTGTAATGAGGCAAGAGAACTCAATGTTGTAATCCCTTACATGGGATACGCCAGACAAGATAAAAGATTCAAAACTGGAGAGCCAATCAGTGCCCGCGCAATTGCCTGCTGCGTCAATGCTGATCGTATCTTTACAATAAATATCCATGCAAAGAATGTTCTTAAATATTTCCCATGTCCTGCCAAAAACCTCGATGCTGCTAAACTGCTTGGAGAATATATTGCAGGTTTTGGTCTGGAAAATCCGATTTTGGTTGCTCCTGATTCTGGCGCCAAAGTGCTTGTTAAGAATGTTTCTTCAGATCAGGGTTTCGATTACGATCACCTGCATAAAACCAGACTTAGCGGAGACACTGTTATAATCAATACAAAGAATGTCGACGTAACAGGCAGGCACGTAGTCCTTGTAGATGATATGATATCGACAGGTGGTACTATGGCTGAATCTATTAGGATTCTTAGAGATCAGGGAGCAGTTGACGTGCATCTTGCTTGCGTGCATCCTGTTCTTGTAAGAAATGCGACATTAAGACTTTTTAATGCTGGCGTAAAAGATATAATTGCAACTGATACTCTCGAAAAAGCTGAGAGCATACTGAGCGTTGCCCCTTTAATTGCAGATGCTTTGAAGCATATCTGAGAATACTATTTTAATTTTTATTACCGTTAACTATTTTTCATATTCTGCTATTCTTTAGTACTATGACCCTCCCAGAAATTTGCCCACTTGGCGATAACCAAACGTGTAAAGGGCGAGAATGTCACCTTTTCTTCCTTGAGTGGAGATTGAGAGAACCCATATGCCTTATAGGCTACAGTACAACAAGTAAACTTAAGTCTGGAAAAGCTGACCGAAACAAAGACACTTACGCTGAAGACACCTTCCGCAAGTTAAGTGGACAACCAATCTATAAAAAGAAAAATGTCTCTGAAAAGGGAGATTGGGTTCCCACTAGGCTTGCAGAAAATTTTTTGGAAAAATCTGCTGAAAGGAAAAATATCTCTAAAAAAGAAGATTGATTCCTACTTAGCTTGCAGAAGAATCCATGGAAAAACCTGCTGAAATGACAGAAGAAAATTTTACCCCTAAACATTCCCACAAAACAGTTGTCTTAACCCCTGGTCCAAAAAAAATGAGAAAACAATGATTTTAGGTCAAAAGAAGTGTATACTGCAATTGGAGTCGGGAAAGTTTCCCTAAAAATTGAAGCCATAATGACAAAAGAGCCTTATGAAGGAAACTCAATTATATGTACTAAAACTCAGCCAGAAGTCATGGAAAAGTTAAATTTGCCTAGAAAAGTAGTTTCAAGCAATAAAAACTACAATATTTATATCAATTGATACAGATGACAAAACGGATAATTCTCCTTAAGCAATGAAGAAAATACAAAAAGAACTCTGAAAATAGGGAAAAAGACGAGAGCTTGATGAAGTCATGGCTATAGAATTTTCTGAAGTTCATGATAAATAATTCTGGAGTTAAAAGCCTCTGACAGAGCGGAAATTGCTAATTCAGAGATTTGTACTGGAGTTCATAAAAAAACTTTACTTGCCCTTGAATGTGATGTTGCTTTATTCAATAGTGGCATTTTTGAAGCTAATCTGCAAAATTTCTTGAAGAGACCGTTATTTGGAGTTTTCGGGTTTTAGGGCTTTGATATCATAGAGGATTTCGATCAACCTCTTATTTCAACAAATCGCTTATATGGACTCTATAAGCAACAAACAGAAGGTTGCAGTTAATCGTCCTCTGTAATCTATGAGCATTAAAAGAAATCATGTTAAAATCAATTATTCATCTGAAATAAATTTATGATATTGTATGCTTCTCTTCATATTGATTAATTTTCATTTTGCATGCTCCAGAAAAACACAAAAGGGAATATGTTGATTTAGAATGGACCGCCAGAAATACAAGAACGTATATAGTTCACTGCACGATTTTAAAGACGTTTTCCATTTTTCGGAAAAATATGAAGAACCTGCAGGCATGCTCGCAACAATTCTGAATCAGAAAGTCGTGAAAATGACAAGGTTCAAACACAGAAAGATCTATGCCAGAGAACATGAACTTTTTTTGATATGGAAGCAGGGTCTTTCGATTCTTGAACTTGCTAAATTTAATGCTTTTCCTCCAACACTTATGGCGTCTTTAATAATGAAGAATTTTGACATCTCCAGGAAAAATATAAACTGGCTTTTTAAGAATATCGATTCCATCAAAAACCACCGCCTTAGAAAAGAGGTAGAAAGAGCTCTTGAAGCAGACTATTTTTTTTCCCCTCGCGCCCACGAGATGCAATGTAAAAAGGGGGAAATGGGAGAAACAGTCATCAGAAAATGGCTGGATGACAGGGGAATTCTCTATTTCACTGAAGCAGAAATTCGGGCTCAGGGAGATGGCAAGACCCCTGACTTTGTCCTGGCAAGCCCTATATGCATAGATAAGCTCATGGTCAGCTGGATTGAAAGCAAAGCTCTCTTCGGGGACGACTTCGAACACGAACGTTATGCAAAAAAGCAGTTTAGAGAGTACGTCAATATTTTCGGAAAAGGAATGGTTGTTTATTGGTATGGTTACCTCGAAGATCTTCCTGCAAATAGCTTCCTGGTAAAGAATCATAACTTTTTTGAAGAATTCAAGACGGAAGTAGATGAACTGTCCAACTACCTTGTGTACTGGTAAACCAGCTTAAGGCCATAAAGCTATTTTAGAGAGATTTATTCGGAATTTTTTTGCAAGTTGTATTTTTCAGAGCCTAACAATGGAGGACATATTGGTAAGAGGATCTTTTTCTACTTGAAAAATATGATCTGCCGAATCTATAAGGGATTCGTCGTGAGAGACCACTATTATCTGGCCGACCCCTATGCTGCGCATCATATCTATTAGTTGTAAAAGCTGCCTTATATGCCCACGATCAAGGAACACTGTTGGTTCATCAAGGATCATCGGTGGTAGACCATCTGCTCGGTCTCCGCCAAAACCGAGTGACAGGAGCCGGTAAATAGCACAGCGTAGGACAAGATTAAATATGGCACGTTCGCCACCGCTGAGAAGTTTAGGCTCAAGCGGAGTTCCATCTTTTCTATAAACAGTAAGATTATATTCAGAATCTAGTTCTATGTGGGAATAGGCATTATTTGCATACATAAAACTGAACATCTCGTTTAAAAGAACAGAAAGTGCACCAATGTTTTTTGCTCTCATATCAGCCCTGACGAGCATATAAATATTCTCCAGCTCCTCAGAATTATTGTATATGGCTTCGAGATACAGAAGCCTATTTTCGAGATAGTTTAGTTCTCTTTTAAGTTTTTTAAGATTTTTCAAGTTATTTTCAACCATACCTATTTCTTTTAAAATTGAGTCTTTTGTAGCAGTCATTAACCCTATTTCTTTTGTGATATTTGCCTGGGCTTCCTCAAACTGAGCGCGCTTGAGCTGAAGATCTTCGAGCCTGTTCCCCTCCAGTTTTTCATCGAGCTGTTTTATTTTTTCACTTCTTTCAAGGATATCTCGGTCAAAGAAACTGACCTTTTCGGTAAGATTTCTGATCGAAGTCTCGAGTTCGGAGATTTTGTACTTTGTGTTATCCATACGGAGTAGGTTTGTTTGAATTTTTTTTACCTGCGTCAGAAATTTTTTACTTTCCTGGTGATTTTTTTTTGCCCCTTCTTCTTTTTTCCGCAGTTCTTCAAAATTAATTTCCAGGGATTTGAGCTTTTCTTTTTCAAAAATTTCCCTTTCTGAAAGCCCTCTTAACTTATCATTCAGTTCTTGAAGCCTCTGCTCGTGATTTTTGATTAACGCAAGAGAAGTCCTAATTTTTCCATTCAGAGCCTCAATTTCAGCGTTATTTTCAGCAAGCTTTTTCTCAAAGGCTTTTGCATCCCTCATAAATTTTTCACTTTCATTGTGAGCTTTTTGAACCGCCTCCTCGGTACCCTGGAGGGCTTTAATATAAAGGGAAAATTTTCCAATTTCAGCTTTTAGTTCCTGTTTTCGTGTACTAAGAAATTCCAGTCTAATGGAATCATCCATGATTCGGGATTTATGGATTTTCATCCTTTCTTTCAAATCCTCTCCCTTAACACTGAGCTTTTCGATTTCCAGATCGTAATCTGAAATTTGTTTTTTCAATTTTTTTGCATCTTTGAGACGGTTCAGTTTTTTTTCGATCTCTGTCTGCTGGACTTTGATCTCCATGAGTTCTACAGCCATCTTTTCATTTTTCTGTTCAGATTCCTCTATCGCGCAGGCAGTTAAGGACTCTTCAAGCTCCTGTCCGCATGTAGGACACTTTCCTTCGGAAAGCAACTGCAAATTTTTACGAAGAACTTTTTCAAGCTCTCTGAGAGTTGTCTCCAGCTCTTTTTCCCTACCATGAAGTCTATTTCTGTTTTCCAGCAGAAGATCACTGAAATATTCCAGATCTTCGAGCTGTTCTCCGGTAAAATTGAGTCCTTTCAATTCTAATAGGACTTCGGATTTCTGCTCATTAATTACGATGACTGCTCTTGAGTTCACCTTGAGGTCCTCTTCAAGAATTTCAACTTCTTTCTGACTTTTCTGGACTGTGCCTCTATAGTTTTGCTGTTCTTTTTCAAGTTCCAGGAGGTTTAAGTCTCTAATTTCGTTTTCTTTAAGAGCAAGTGTAAGCTTTGACGAAGTCTCACTTTTTTGGTCACGAAGAAAACTTTCTTTTTCTTCCAATTCTTTTATTACTGAAGAAATTTCATTATCTTCTTCAAACCCTGCCTTTCTTTTAAGCTCCCCATTCTCCTCTTCAGTTCTCCTTATTTTTATTCTGTTCTCTTCTATTTCTCTACTTGTAGCCCCAATATCCTTTCTGCATTGCACATAAACGCCTTCAGTTTCAACCTTTTCTTTTTCAATCTCTAGTAAGGTCTGCTTGAGGGCATGTTCGTCTTTGAAGTGAAGAGCAACTTCTTTTAAAATCTCATTTACCTTTTCCCTGATGAGAAATTCTTCATTTTCCTGTTGCTCAACAAGAATCTCAATATCAAGGTCTTCAAAGCCACATTCTTTCTCGATGGTATCATTTTCCTCTTTAAGTTCTAGTAAAATTTGCCTTTGCTCATGGACTTCACCTGCAAATGTTTCCTTTTCTTGGAAACATACATCTTTTTTTTCCTGCGACTTACAGATAGCCTGTTTTAAAATATCAATTTCCTGCAGGCGTTCTGTGTACTCCACAATCATCAAGTCGTGCTTATCTTTACGGGCAGTTGCAGCCTCTTTCATCTCATTTAAACCTTTCAATTCAATCTCATTTTCCTTCACCTTCTGCCTAAGTCCATTCAGTAATGTAACGGGTCCTGTACTTTCAATCTCTTCAATTTCAGCTTTCACACTTAATTGGTTGTTTTTAGTATCCCTTCCAAGCCTTTTAACAGCTGTTTTTGCACTATTTGCCCTTTCCCTATACTCTTCAAGCTTTCCAAGCTGCAGTAGATCATCAATCATGAGCTGCCTGTCTTTTGGCTTTGCATTAATGAGTACATCGATTTCTCCCTGTCGGATGTAAGCACAGTTCCTGTATGCTTCTTCATCCATATTCAGGAGGGAACAGACTTCCTCATAAGTCCGTATGGCCTGATCAACAATAATTTCCCCATCTGCATACAGTACGCATTTTGAGCTTGAGGCATTCTCACTTTTAACCGAATATCTGAAAGCCTGATCAATAAGATACTCACGGCCTAAGTGCTCGAAACCCAGACTAATTTTAGCATTCTCAGCCCCTTTGAAAATTATATCTGCAAGCACAAAATCCTTTGAAAGGATCTTACTACCAAAAAGTCCCATGAAGCATGCTTCGAGCAAGCTTGATTTTCCACTTCCGTTAACCCCAGAAATGACTGTCACTCCATCTTCGAAAGTGAAATCCAGATTTTTGTAGCTCCGGATATTTTCAGCATGAAGATTTTTCAGCTTCACAAGTAATCACCAAGGTTATACTGTCGAGGTGCAGAAAGTTTTCCTTTTCCCTTTTTCTGCCCCGAATTTACCTTTTTTCCAACTGCATCCGAAACTTTGATCGGATATTCTTCGTCCAGCCCCTCTGTTTTGTCTCCCGTATCCTTTTCAAAGGTAACTTCATCTTCGGGATCAGGCAAAATCTCAACCTCTTTTTCAAGTCCTTTTTCACCGTCTTTCCAAAATATAATTTCTTTTCGACGGCTTTCTGCCAAAATTTTGGGTCTTTCCTGGTGGAAAGCAAATTTATATGCAGGTTCACCTATAGATTCAGGCGAAGATTCAGATAAAGATGAAGTTTCAGGCGCTGATCCGGAGCTCTCCAGACTCAATATAGACGATCCAGCAATTTTTATTTCAGAACTTTTAATATTTTTGAAGGGTCTCAAAATTTCAGATTCTTCAGTAATTCCAGAGCCTTCGACAGTTTTAGAATTCCCAAAAATCGCCACACCAAATTCAGTTTTATCGGCTGGATCGGGATCCACAACCATTTTAACTTCGTCATCACATACGCATTCTTTTGTTTCTTTAGACTCAGTAAGTTTGATAGATCTGACAGAACTTTCTATTCTGAAATCCGGGTGTTTGAAATCAATGGATTCAATCAACTTTGAAATTCGACTTTCAGTTTCTTCATCCACTCTTGACCTTGTGACGGTTGGGTTTCGGACAACTTCATCAACAATTAACCCGCCATCATTTAAGCTTATTTTCTTGATCTCTTCTGCAACTGCTTGATCAGGATCAGAAAATGTGACTTTCAAAACGTCGTTGGGTAAAGATTTTACTGTCCTGAAGTCTTTGACCTTTGTCACCAGGGCTCCTTTATTTAGGAGGTATTCCTCGATCTCGCTGAAGGAAAGAATCATCCTCGAATTCCCATAAATTTCCAGGAACACTACTGATTCGGGAAGCTCTTCAAGGTGTTCATTTACTGCAGAAAAAATCTGTTCATAAGTCTTCTCTTCCTCATTCAACTCTACTATAATGGAAAGGAATTTGCGGGTAGGAATTGTGCGCCTGCTAATCTCAAACCTTTCATCGGAAAGAGTGATGATGTTGTAAGAACGAAATTCCTCTTCAGAAGTGCTGTTTCTTTCTGTACTGCCTGAATACGTGACCCATGTATCTCCAACCTTAATTTTTTCATATTTGTGATAATCTCCAAGGAGAAGTGCGTCAATCTTGAACGGAAACTTATTAAGCACTTCAACACAGTCCCATTCAGCATATGGAAAAGGCTGCATGATCTGGTGCATTACAAGTAATTTCTTGCAGTTTCCAGGCAGTAGAGAATCTGAAGTTTCAAATCGAGAATAATCAAATAAAGGAATCTTTGACCTAGGGACGTTATCGATCCCGTAGATTGCAGCACCCCGTACAATTACTGGTTTTTTACCAAGTCTTACAGCAAGTTCCATTTTCTCCAAAAGATCTAGCCACTGATTATTTTGCTTACTTTCATGGTTCCCGACAATTCCGAAAAAAGGTATCCCAACAGCTTTTAACTTAAACAGGATGTTGATCGTCTCAAGAAGATCTTCTAGGGTAGGGTTTCGCGAATCAAAAAGGTCTCCTGCATGCACTACAGCATCAACTTGCATTTCAATCGCGTCATTTATTACAATTTCAAAAGACTTAAAAAAATCCTTCCTACGGACCTCGCTGTGAAATTGGCTATATCCCAGATGCGTGTCCGCAGTGTGGAGTATTCTTATTTCCTTGGCCATGGAGTTCTCAGTCTCTGATATTTATCCTATAAAGATTTCTATTTTAGTATTTAACTCATTTCCACAGGACGCAAACTCCAATCAAAAAAGAAACTCAACGCTCCAATTAGATCACGATTCTTTCTCAACTTTATATGTAAATCAACAATGAATTTTCAATGTACTATGGGGCTTTGCAAGTAAACTCTCTTTTGCACCTAAAGTTTGGGAGTTAAATCTAAAGTAAGGAATTAATGGAAGCCAGTGGCGACACTTGGTGGCAATTATTGGATTTATAATTATACGAGATTAAGGCTCTGTAGAAATGCTCTAAATTGAACTTTTACACCAGTATTATAACTATTCAGTTATAATATTCTTTTTATTTTTTTCGCTAAAAATGAAGGAACATTCAATATTGAAGTTTAAAAGTACATTAAATTTGTTGATACTAGTCTTGAAACTGTTCAGTCTTCGAGACTGAAGCTTTATTCCTGCAAGTATTCAAAACACGTTTATACTCAGCATCAGCTTCTTTCACTGGTTTTATTGAAAGAGTATATTAGTACAGACTATCGAGATTTTGTAGAATTTATTGACCTTATGAGCGATATAAAAGAAAAACTTGCTCTTGAAAAGATTCCATATTTCACTACCCTACAAAAGTTTGTAACTAGGATTCCTTCCTCTCTGTTTAACCTTCTTCTGTCAAGGATTCTAAAGCTGTTTTACTCATATGGAGAAAATGTCTCTGTTGCAGCGATTGATGCAACAGGATTTACGAGTTCATATGCGAGTTATTATTATTCCAGAAGAACAGGGAAGCTTCGAAAAAGCTTACTGAGAACTTCAATGTCAGTGGACACAAGTAAAAAGATAATATTGGGATGGAAATTAGTCAAAAAACAGACCATGAAATCAAACATGCAAATGCTCTGATAAGGCAATCAAATAAGATGAGAAAGTCTGATTGTTATGTAATGGATAAACGATACGATTCAGAAAAAATACATTCTATAATTAGAGAAGAAATCAAAGCAGATTCAATTATACCTGTAAGAGAGAGAAAAAGAAAGAAAATAAGAGGTAAATATAGAAAACAGTTGAATCTGGTCTTTGACAGAATTAAATATAATCAAAGAAATATCGTGGAGACAATATTTTATGTAGTTAAAAGAAAATTAGGAGAAACACTAAGGGCAAGGAAATTCCGTTATCAAGTGAAAGAGATTAAAATTAAATTAATAATATACAACATAAATAAAAAAGTTGTAGAGGTAATTGGCATCAAATTGAGGATTTCTACAGAGCCGAGATTAATATAGTTTATAAAAAATTATCGAAAATTTAGTTTTGTAAAAAGTCTTTTTTTTCACGAACTTCAAAAGATATATTTTTTGAAAAAAATCTTTTCTATTTCTGATTTAATCTGTTTACTAGAGTTTTTCATATTCTCTAATTTTTAGTATGTCTTAACTATTTCCATGTGTTCTTCGTAAGATTGGATATTTATAAATAATATTTAAAAAAATCTGTTATATTCCAAGTCCCATTATCAGAATTTGGCTAGTATTCGAGAAGAGTTTTTCGATATTGTGTAATTGCCCATTTGAGTGATATTTTATATTTACAATCATTTTTCAACGAATAAGTTTATGCAGGTCATTAATTGTATGCTCCCCTTTAATTAAATAGAATGTAGTCCCTGCGTTCTCATTTCTAATAACGAGAATTTTTTCTTTATCTTCAAAAACTTTTATTTTTCCCATTTATTTCATATGCTAAAATCTTCCCATTTTTGTATATTGTAGAAATGATTTTTGAACTGATGAGATGCAGAACTATTGCAAGACCAGATATATTTAAATAATCGCAAGCACTCTAGGACTCCAGCAATTCGTACACCATTTTCCAATCATGGAGTGTCTCTATGAAAGAATCGGAAATTCAAGTAGAATACAATGCAAACGATATTGAGGAAAAGTGGATGGAGAAATGGGATCTTTCCATGTACCACTTCAACTGGGAAAAGGATTCACGTCTCCAATATATTATCGACACCCCACCCCCTTATCCGACAGGCAATTTCCATATTGGGAACGCACTTAATTGGTGCTATATAGACTTTGTTGCTCGTTACAAACGAATGCGTGGATACAATGTGATGTTCCCCGAGGGTTGGGACTGTCATGGCTTGCCAACGGAAGTAAAGGTTGAAGAAATTCATGGAATAACTAAAAACCAAGTTTCTCGTGTAGAATTTCGGAGAATGTGTAGGGAACTAACGGCAGAAAACATTGACAAGATGCGCAAAACAATGCTGCGTCTGGGCTTTTCTGTGGACTGGAGCAACGAATTCGTAACTATGGAACCGTCATATTTTGTAAAGACACAGAAATCTTTTGTTCGGATGTACAATGATGGATACATCTATCACGAAGAGCATCCTGTTAACTGGTGCCCTCGCTGCGAAACTGCCATTGCTTTTGCAGAAGTAGAATATGATACAAGGCAAACGAAACTTAACTTTATCCATTTCGGCAAGCTCGACATTGCAACTACAAGGCCAGAACTTATGTCAGCCTGTGTTGCCATTGCAGTCAATCCTAAAGACAAGCGATACAAGCAATATGTCGGCCAGGAAATTAGGGTACCTATTTTTAAGCAGAAAGTGACTTTGATTACTGATGAAGTTGTTGAGCCTGAATTCGGCACAGGAGCTGTAATGATCTGTACTTTTGGGGATAAACAAGATGTACACTGGCGGGCAAAATACGGGTTACCACTTGTAAAAACTATCGACAAGCAAGGAAAGATGACGAAAGCTGCAGGCAAGTATGAAGGCTTGAGTACAACAGCATGCAGGAAGGCTATAATTTCTGACCTGAAGGCCGAAGGTTTTCTGTATGACCAAAAATCACTGAAGCAAAATGTAGGACTTTGCTGGCGTTGCGACACTCCTATAGAAATTCTTTCCGAACCCCAATGGTTCGTGAAGATCAACCATGAAAGCATTCTGAAAGCTGCAGAAGAGATTAATTGGTGTCCAGAATATATGAAAACTAGGCTGCAGAACTGGACAGGCACCATGGAATGGGACTGGTGTATTTCCAGGCAGAGAATCTTTGCAACTCCAATTCCGATATGGTATTGTAAACATTGTGGAGAAGTCATGCTTGCAGAAGAGAGCTGGCTTCCGATTGATCCAAATGAAACAGCTCCAAAGAAGGCCTGTACTTGTGGCTCAACCGAATTTCGACCCGAGATCGATGTCCTTGATACCTGGATGGATTCCTCGATTACTGCGTTACACGTCACTGGTTGGGAAAGCGAGCATGAACTCCGCTTGCCTGCTCAGATCCGTCCTCAAGGACATGATATCATCAGAACCTGGGCTTTTTATACAATACTGCGTAGCATGGCTCTTGAAAACAAGAAGCCCTGGGACTCTATAATAATTAATGGTATGGTGCTTGGGCCTGATGGCCATAAAATGAGCAAATCCCTTGGAAACATTATTTCCCCCGAAGAAGTGATATTACAGTACAGTGCCGATGCTTTTAGGCAGTGGGGAGCAGTTGGAGGTTCCACAGGCTCAGATATAATGTTCCGCTGGAAAGATGTAGTTTCAGCTTCTCGCTTTCTCCAGAAGACGTGGAGCATCTATCGTTTCTCTATGTCTCATTTAAATGATTTCGGACCTGAAGACGCAGAAAAATTCCCCATTAATTCCCTCTTTACTATTGACAGATGGCTCCTAAGCAAGCTTAACAGACTTGTGTCTACTACCACTGAAGAGCTTGATGGATACAACTTTGATTCAACTTTCAAGTCTATTCGAAACTTTACTTGGGAAGTCCTTGCGGACAATTATTTAGAAATTGTAAAAGGCAGACTCTATGGCGACAAGCTCGAAGACAGGAGAGCAGGCCAATATGTTCTCCACCAAACGATGAAAACTCTTTCATTGCTGCTTGCGCCTTTTGTACCTTTCTTTGCAGAAGAGCTGCATTCAAGATTTAGCAAGGAAAGTGTCCATATGCAGGCTTGGCCAACTATCGATAAAAGTCTCATCAGCGAAGAAGCTGAAGCGGCAGGAGAACTGATTAAGCGAATCACTAGTGAAGTTCGCAGGTATAAATCAGATTTAGGGATGGCTCTCAATGCCCCACTGAAGAAAATCGAGATATATAATGCGGATGATATCGATATAGGAGATATTTCAGGCGCTACGAACTCTGAAGTGGAATTGATGGGAGGTGCTCCTTGCTTTGAATATATGCCCGTGGAAATTAAGGTTAACATGGGTTTAATTGGGCCACGCTTCAGGAAGGATGCAAATAATGTTGTAAGAGCCCTAAAAAATGGAGATCTTGCGACTATTGAGGCCCAGCAAGCTTCAGGAGACATAACCATTGTTGTAAAAGGTCAACAAATAAAAATCGAATCTGAAGCCGTGGTGATAACAAAGGAAGTGATCTCAGAAGGTCGAGAAGTCGATATTCTAGAAGTTAATGATGTGATTGTTGTAATAGTAAGGTAAGCATATGCTTACCTTTTTACCCCTACTCTGGCATGAAAGTACATGAGGATATTTTCTCATATTATTCTCACAGTCTCTTTTCTCATAATTGCAATTATTCCACTAATTAATTTTATACGTTTATTAACCAAGAATTCATCAGCTTCAACAATCTTCCTCTTTTGAATGCCTCCCTTTTTATACTCTGTTTCATATCCATATATCTAGTCATTTGTAATCAGATGCCATATAATTGTGGAAAATTTTCCTTGATATAAAATAATTTCAAGCTTTCAATTTTTATAGATCAGCTTGATAGGGCTGAAAGGCTCTTCAAATAGTCCTTTGTTTTCCTGTAAACATACTTTGATAGGTTTTCAAGAGGTCGGTACTCAATTGAATTAATTTTTTCCAAAAAACCAAAAAGAAGTTTATCTCTTGTTTTGCAGCCTTTTTCTTCAAAGATCTGCAGGAGGTTCTAAAATGAAGCTCGGATGCTGGGGTGACATCATAAGATCGTGTTTTGGTAACCTCTTCTACAACCTTTTTCAATTTTGGGACATCCTATCTCCTCAGATTTTTCAATTTCCTTCAGGACTTCAAACGGCCCTGTATATACGCAGTATCAAACATTTGCTTTTTCATGCGTTTCAGTTGCTTTTTTGAATTGTTCCATTGCCTGGTTAAGCCGTTCCATATCAGGTTACTTTAAAGAAAGTTCTTCATTTACAAGTTTTCTTCCAGAAAGGTAATATAGGTAGAATCGCAGAGTTTTGAAATAGCCTCGTCGTCTTCAACAGATTTTTGTTTTCGATTGCTTTTATAGTTTTTTTCATATGCTTCTGCACGTTTTCCAGAATCGGTTTCAGCTCTGATGTTCTTCAGCAGAAAATCGATATATGCACTCAGCCCTGCCCCCATAACCAGTTCTCTTTCGTGCTTCAGCTCATATTTAATAAGAAAATCATGATATTTTTTGCACTACTCGACTGCTTTTTTTAGATATTTCATCTGATCACATTTATTGCCTTTTTTTCCCAAGTCAGACTTTATTTCAACGAGTCAGATTATAAACTTTGGTTTTTTTGCCTAAAGTCCGGTATTGCATGGGTTCTGTATAAATTTCAAGTGTTTTTTAGTACCTTTTATTGCTTCTTCAATGCGACCAATGTTTTTAAGCAAGGCGCTAGGATTATTGAGCGTCCTTCCAACGTATGATTGGTAAGCTACATTTTCTGGGTATGTTTGGAGTAGGTTTTGAGAGATTGATAGGTTCAGCTCATTGCAATTTTTAGCTTGAAGAAAAAGTCCCATGCTATAGGAAAGATTTCCAAGGTTGAATATGGCGTCGAAATTCAACTGAAAAATAGACTGATAAAGTTCATCATTAAGGCCCTTTGAGAGAAATTCCTCAGTAACTTTTAAGGTACAACGGTAGATTTTCAAAGCCTCTACCTACTCACCTCAGGTCTGCCTTAGATACCCTTTCTCAGTTTGGACAGAGATCAATATCATTTGCTTTTGCCTTCTGTGAGGCTTTTTAGGCTTGTTCAAGTTCTATTAAGGTTTACACAGGTTTGCCTTTTTGCATTAAGTATAAGGTCTTATGAAAATGCCTTTCTGCTGAATCTCTAAAACGCCCAGGCATAGTAAAAGAATTAATTCAGGGCGGCTTAAATATTGCGTTTTTTGCGCTGTAAATGTAACAAAAAGTATGAGAACAAGACCTACCTTCCGCAGATGCCCTCAAAAAAATACCATTTTTGCACCACAGCTTATTTACCTGCATTGTGGACACAAAGAGTTTTCCTTCTTCTGTAGGCACCGAAAGTGCGGTTGTGATGCAAAAATGATATTTCCACAGTTTAATCCCATAATTCTTACCTTTGTATACCATTTTCCTGAATGGAAATGAAATAAAAGATTTCCTGAAAAAGATTATAACTGGAGGATACAATCCAGATCTTCAAATCAAAGAAGGCCAGATATCCGGAAAATAAAGAAAGACATGCTGGAAAAAGAAAAGAAGATGTTTCCTGGGAGTATATTTTTGAATAAAAGAAAGACATGAAGAAAGGAATGAGGGGTCTTTTCAGACCGTTACCGACCGTAACCTCTTGACGGATAGTGCGAGAATGAAATAGTAGTGAATCTGTGGATCTCATGGTATCCAGGCAATATAAAATAATGTTTTCACAACGAAGAAGAAAATCTGATAATTAAAAGGTTGTACTTCTTAGAATCAAGTAAATAGAAAAACATGAATAGTTGTAACTCAAAAAAATAAATGATATACAATTGGGTTCCGTTGCAAAAATAATTTTACTGCCTTTTTAGGCTATAATTATTGTTTTTTGTATCATTATTAACCTGTTTATGGCATATAAATACTCCATTTGTGATGTTTTTCACTGATTTTGTAAAATAGCCAGATTTTTTGCAACGGAGCCCATCTAAAGAACAACTTTTTGATAATGTTGTTTTGTTCTTCAAGGGTATCTGTCTACTATACAACAATGAATTATATGAATTTTCTAACACATATAAATTAAACATTTATACCATAATTGCAATAATAATTACCATTGGAATAATGTATTTTGTATTTAGCAATATCTCGAAAAGAATTACTAATTCTATATGGTTGTTATTTGTTTATTTATCCATTACATTCATTTCAATAATTTATGTTTTCACTTCAATTTCTATTGATATTAATACAACAAGATACCTTACATTCCCACTAATACTTAATTAGCATCTTGGCTTTGACATACAATCAAAACATGAAATTTCGACGGATATATATTTTCTTATTTTTGTCATTAATTATTATGAATTCAGTTTCTAATGCGGAAATTTTAAAAGACGAGCATAATAACCCAAATAGAGAACAATATGAATTAATAGATTATTTGAAAGAATCAAATTTAATTTTTGATTATGGTAACTATTGGGACTCTAACATCATAACTTATCTATCCAAAGAAAAAAATCATTATTAGGCCTATCAAATTTCATTTTAGACACAATCCATACACAATTGAAAGAAATGAAAGCCTATCAAGTAGAAATGCAATGATAAAGCCTTATATGTGGCTCTTATGCGAAAGATGGTTTACAGAATTACCTAAGACCAATGGAAACTTTTTCATTATACAAAGCCAGTTCCAAAAAGAAGAAAATGAGAATTTTGTGCATAAAAATCCGCCAAAAAAAATACTTGAATTTAAAAATTATAAAATTTATGTGTATGATATTCCAAAAATGAAATAAGTGATGGATTTTAATAATAAATAATGAAAAATTTCAAAATCCCGGGATCATTTATTTAATTAGTTTTCTTTTGGATCAAGTGATAAATAAATATTTTCTGCTTAACTTGAAGGCAACAGATTTAATATAACTATCCAGGCATCCAATGAGCACTACAATTTTTCTCTTTTTGAGAATAAATAGATATCTCTTTAATTTTATTTTTTTTTGATTAAGACTTACACAATAACAGGCATATGATATTTTTACTTACTTTTAATGTTGCAGTATCTTTAGGTGATCTATTGGCCTGTCCAAAGATATCATTGATACTATTATGTGAATTAATTATAATATATAAAAACAAATATTAAAAAATATTGAAGATTATATTCTGAAAAATATACACAGGTTTTATAGCAAAAACTATGTCTAAAAAAGAATATCAAAAATGCTTTTCCTTCTTTCGTCTCAGTGAGAAGAAGTTCAAAAAAGTAAATGGGCATCTGTTTTTTAAATAACTGGATGGGGGGTGTATTAATTGGGGGAAACAAAAAAGTTATCTCTGATGCCCTATAGTATAATGTAACTTATTATTATATGAACTAATGTTTATACAGATAAATTACTATGTTTTTCAGAAGTACTGTGAATAAATCCATATAACAAACAGTACAGCTTTTAGATTCAAGTTTGCTTATTATGCAATTCTAAAAAAAATGATTTAATTTTGAGCCACGCTCTTATTTGAAAGATTGCTATATTTATTTTGTCCTTGAGATTCTGCAGCTTCTGACTCCACAGGGATACCCTAGAGAAGCTATCAGCAGTGAATAAGTGAAGTGTTATGAGCATCAGTGATGCACAAAAAAATAGATCTTGTAAGTTGTGGGTAAGACATACTATTTATCGAAGAGATCTTTGATATTTTTTTGCTTTTAGACGCATAACTACACTCCTACATTCAAACATTCTATTTTTGGATTTATGCAATAGTGCATTTATGGATCATTGTATACTTGAATGTGATCAGATATACATCTTTTGAACAAAAAATATTTATAAAAATTTTTAGCTATATAGTTTATAGCTATCCTATGTGTATTTATAAGGCTTATGACCAGGGGCAGTAACCTTTTGAAATTTAACTATCTGTAACGGTGCTTTATATGAAATCGTTTAAAATGTTCCAGGAGATCCATAAGCTCTATGAGTACCATAAGCTCCATGAGTAATGAGATCAGCAATGTTTTCTTATTTAGTATGGAACGTAGGGAATCCAGAGATTTAGACACAATAAACGATTCACTTTCAAGGTTAACTTTCCATAACCTTTTTTACCCTATTCTTCTTCACAAACTTAAAAGTATAGTGAAATACTTAGTCGTTTGATCTTAAAGGAATAAGTCTAATAAATACACACCAGTTGATTCAGAAAAAGATCGAAATCAAACTATAATCAGCTACTCAAGACTAGACAGAAAATAGTAAACAGGAATTTTGATAGCTAATTTGAGATCCTTTTTCTATATAGCTTATTTCTGCATCGCCATAAATAACTCATTTAAATTAGGGTTTATCGAAATCTTCAAAAATTAAAGAAAAACTGGAAACTAAAAAATCTAACTTCGAATTACTTCAACATTTTAATCATCTCCCTCCCAAAAGCATAAAGGTCATGCGGGCTCCTTGATGATATCAGGTTTCCATCTATAACGACTTCACGGTCTTCGTAAAGTGCTCCTGCAGCTATAATATCGTCCCTTATCCCTAACCAACAGGTGGCTTTTCTGCCTTTTATAACACCTGCCGAGACTAAAACCTGGGGACCATGGCAGATTGCTGCAACTGGTTTGTTTTCTTTGAAGAAGTATCTTGTAATCTCAAGTGCATCTTTGTCAAGCCTCATTTTTTCAGGCCCTTTTCCTCCGGAGATCACGAGGAGATTATAATCTGCAGGATTCACATCCTTAAATGCAACATCAGCATTGATTTCATATCCGTGTTTTCCTGTTATAGGCCCTGTCTTCATCGAAGCTATATGTGTGGTTATTTCTTTTTCTTTCAAACGATGGTATGGATAGATAAGTTCCACATCTTCAAAACCATCGGCTCCGAATATAAGTGCTTTCAGATAGATCCAACCGGGATTTTATTTCGCTTTTTCAACCTCTTGCACTTAAAAACTGTGCACACAAAAAATTATTCATAAAGCAAATATAGCTTTCTGATTGTGAAAACTTAAAAGGTATAAATCTGTCCATAATCTGTGTGGGGTTAGATTGTTTCAAAGCTCGTGTTGAGGAAAACCCGGAAATCCAGAGAGAATTTCGATAAACTTCAATTTTTGGTTTATTACCTATAAAACGAATGTAACCAATTTATTAAAATCGGAGGTTTACCGAAATTCGCTACAATTTCCCCATATATTCATACATACTACCAATTCTACCTTACTCTTTCACTGTTTGCTGTTCACTTTAAATCAATGTATAATTTCCCCCCTCGTTTTTTAAATTAATTATACAAAAAATAGTTTCTTGATAAAAATTAATTTTCCCTAAAATATTTTAATCTAGAACAATAATTTGATATTAATGATTTTTTTATCTTTCCCAGAAATCTTCACAAATTTAACATTAGCTTTTTCCTAAAAAAGCAGTATACACTAACCCTATATTTAATTCTAAATTTTCGGTGGCCTTATCCTTCTAGGACTTGGAACAAGTTCATTGATTTTGAGTAATTGATTAAAACAATAATCAATTAGAAGATAATGACTTTTTTAACTTTAATGAACCCCATGAGTCAATGGATATGCTAACAAAGTTATTTTCTAGTTTCATTGACACAAGTTTTTGTGTCAAAAAATATACTAATGAAAACAAGAGAAAAGAAGTTTTGGAAGCATAAAAATTAACTTTTCTTCCTATATTTTTGCAGATCTTCTGTAAGCTGCCTTACTCCGTTTTAGATGTGCGTTCTTCATAATCTGTATCCCTTTTTATTAAGATTTTAGTTTATTTTAACGTTGATGCTTTACATTTTGCATTTCAACATACAATTTATTATAAGATCACTATCATACAAGAATGTGTGATAAGATAAAGCAATTTTTTTTAGAGAATAGATTTATGGACAAAAAATTTAAAGTAAACGAGAAAGAAAGTTTAACGAAATACATCACCGATGAGGAACGCAGGCAGTTGCTTACAGCTTTACATTCACGCCTTTTCTGGGTAGGTCAATACATCCCACATAGTATAGAAGTAGAAGGAAAAAACTGTCACTTGCATGATTATGTATGGGAATTAATCCAGAAAGAAACGCTTACTCAAACTGAAAAGTCCACTATAGATAAATGTATTGAGATGATTTCGACAAAGGAAAAGGAAGATGAGAGAAATCTGGAAGAACGATCCCTTACACAGGAAGAAGCAAAAGCTTTATATCACGAAACTGCAGGCCTACTGCGTGCGATAATGGACCTAAAAGAAATAAAGGATGGAACTCTTAGGGAAAATACAAAACATTTTCAAGAACAGTTTGGTGACCAAAGAGTCAAAGATGCCAAGCTCTGGCTTGAATTTATCAAAAAAGTATCTAAGTAAAGTGCTGGAAATGAGTAATAACAGGTTTTGATTTTACGCTTTACCTGACTATATTTTGTCAAAAATTCTAAAGCTGTTTACTCATATGGACAACTGGCCCCTATTACAGCACTGATACAACAGGATTTACGAGTTCCTATGCAGGTCATGATTATTCCTGCAGAACAGAAAATCTACGAAGGAGCTTTTGAAAATTTTAAGATCATTCGACACAGTAAAAAATATTACGGCCCTTAAAAATTGTCCAATTTTTAAGGACTAATGAACTTTATTTACCAGATCAGATACCTTTTAATTGTTATTAAAAGAAAAAAACGTTTTTAATATCATTTTTCTTAATTTAAAAGAATATTCGCCTTTAATTTATTCCTTAGACTCTTATTTATTTTTTGACACTAAACCCAGTATAAGTAAAAAACGTGATCTAATCAATAATTATAAATAAATAAAGTTTGGCAATAAACCAAGCTATTATTAAGTGCAGTTACCAATTTTAAAGCTTAATTTTATTTATTAGCTTAAAATTTGAATTATTGGAGTGTATTTTTCTTTTAAGAATTCCAATTATTTATATTTCCTAAAATAAATATATTGGGATATTAGTTTATGCACTAATTATGAAAGATCCTAAAAAATATGATATTAAAGATAGAAAATTAATCAGAAAGGTTGTCTAAAAACTCTAACCAATTATACAACTGTGACAAAATATTCTACTATAAGGTCGAATTGTACCGGAATTACGGAATAATTTCCTATCCAAATTTAAAGTAAAAATTTGTGATCACTCAATTGTATTATTGAGTTGAGTTGTGAGACAGCTTGCAGAAAATAGATCATGAAATCAAACATCAAACGCTAGATTAGACAATCAGATAGGATAAGAAAATTTCAATGTATTTAATGAATAAGAGACATGATTCAGAAAAATCCATTTTCTAATTAGAGATGAAATAAGATCAGACTCAATCCTACCTGTAAAATAATCAGTAGCCAACAGTTGAATAAAATAAACTCACCTAAATTTGCTCATTAATCTTAGTAACAGTAACTAATGATATTGTTTTCCACAGGTTGGATATCTGAGTTTGAATAATTCCTTTATATCAGAGCAATGATTCACCCAGTTGTTTCTAAATGGATTATGACCCAAAATATTTATTTCAGTCGGATACCCAACAGCAATTTATAGGATATTAGACTGAAATAAATTCATTTTTATAAATTTTTTAAGTTTTAATTTTCGCTATGTAGCCCACAATTTGAAGAACTAAAATTAACTTTTAGTTGGCTCAGGGTTTCGGGTATCGTTTTACTTATATTTCAAAGTATCCTATTAGATCTATTACTCAGGCTTTTAATTTTTCTATAAGCTCTTCTGCAGCTTTTTTCGCATCTTCCATTACTTTTTGCTCATCAAGAACCAGCACCTTGTAATTGTCCATTAGTACTTTACCGTTCACGATTGTTGTCCTCACATCGCTCCCTTTTGCTGAATACACAAGATGGGATCGAACGTCAAAGCAAGGGGTAAGGTGTGGCTTTTTCATGTCCAGGATTATCATGTCAGCCTTTTTACCAATTTTTAACATACCTGTTTCAGGATCAAGAGCCTTGGACCCATTAACCGTCCCCATCTCAATTAACTGCCTGACAGGAAGGATAAGCGGATTTGAAGTATTTACTTTATGTAGAAGAGCAGCGGTTTTCATCTCTTCGAAGAGATCGAGGTTATTATTTGAGGCGCAGCCATCAGTGCCAAGGCTGACATTTACACCTTTTTCGAGCATCTTATGTACAGGTGCAATTCCAGAAGCCATTTTCATATTACTCACGACATTATGGGAAACATTGACTTCTCTTTTCCTCAAAATATCAATATCCCTGTCCGAAAGCCAGATACAGTGAGCTGCAAGCACGTCAGGGCCAAAAAATCCGATATCATCCAGTAGGTGTACTGAACATTTCCCGTACTTTTCCTTCATTAATACGAGTTCGGCTTCTGTTTCCAGTACATGGATATGAATTCCAACTCCATCCTTAGTAGCTTCTTCTCTAACCTTTGCGAGAAAATCCTCTGAGCACGTATTAGGAGCATGCGGCCCATACATTGTTTTTATTCTGCCGTCTGCTGCACCCTGCCATCTCCGGACAAAGCGTTTTCCTTCTTTAAGGTCTGTTTCTCCTTTTTCTTTGTTCCAGAGCTCTACTAGGCCGTGAGAAAGCGAGGCTCGAAGTCCGGATAGCTCAACAGCTTTTGAAGTTTCGTCCATAAAAAAGTACATGTCTGCAAAAAAAGTAGTTCCTGACTTTATCATTTCCAGGCATGCAAGTAGGCTGCCTTTGTAGACATCTTCTGCTGTGAGCCTGGCTTCAGCAGGCCATATATGTCCATTAAGCCATTCCGAAAGTTGCAGGTCGTCGGCATAACCTCGTAAAAGAGTCATTGCTGCGTGAGTATGTGTATTTACAAGCCCAGGCATTACTACAGAATTTTTTGCATCAATCACTGTCTCTGCTCTTTCATTTGTCTTTTCCCCAACTGCCGTAATTCTATTGTCTTCAATAACAATGGTTCCGTTTTTAAGATCACCAAGATCTGGATCCATCGTTAAAATATAAGCATTTTTTATAATTATGTCAGCCATATGATCATGTCCATCATGTAGTCAACTACCTGCCATTCAAGTAACAAATATGGATCTCCCTGATATATTATCCGTATAAGTGGTAAACAGACACACATGAAACTCTAAGATATACCGATAGTCTCATGTTCTGTGTTCGATGTTTCTAGCGACATCAACTCGGCATTGAATTCAAAATTGCAAGTTTACACAGAAATTCAATCCATTTATTTTTAGAGATATGTTTACACCTGCAACAAGCCTTGGGAGTATAATTCTGGATCCACACATTCTGTTATTATACCAGAATTTTTTGTTTTTTACTCAACGAATTATTGTAATTGGTAAAAAGCCCAGTTATTATGGAGATATTTTTGTTTCTTTCTTAGATTGTTGTTAGTTATATTCCTTATTCAGGTTAAGTCTTCTAAATCTATTACAGAAACACCGTTTTCAACTCAAATTTTACGATTGCTTTGGAAATAAAATGATTAACGTTTGTCATAAGATGTTTCTCTCTTCCAGCTAAATGCTTTATCATCCTCTTCGCTTACAAATTCCCTTAGATTGTAATCTTGCTCTCATATTTTTGTATACGTTTCTTTTATTTTTCATTTCTCCACCGGCAAAAAACTTGCATTTCTTGTCAGTATTGGAAGCTACAGCTAAGAAATTTATGCATAGATCTATACTCATGAAAGTCGAAACTTCTTTTGTTCTCTTGTTTGGAGTTCTTGTGATACAGTAAGATGGAAATAATAATAATCATCTTTATGCTTTACGACTATAGAAGCTTCAAATTTTCAAGGAATTTTGAAGAATTGCTTTGCATCAGGATAATTACAGATTTTATAGATTTTCCTACCATGACTAAAGGTAGTTATACAAACCAACTAGAAACTTAGTTCATACCATTTGCATATTTTTCATCTTCTCTACTAAATCAAAATCAACATCTATTATCCTCAATGGTATTATTTTAATAGATTTCATGATAAGTACATTCACATAAAAATAAATGTAACTTTCGTTTGAATTTTGTACTAAAACAGGGATTGAGAAAATCACGCATTCCTACCATATCTAAAGAATTAGAAATTTTGCTTCGATTCTTGAACTAAAGCTTATAAGAGAGAATTTCGATAAATCCCTAAATTTCGTAATATTCTCATATGGCATATCAATATCCGTGAAAATCAGAAGTTTACCGAAATTCTCTATATTAGATAATTATTATCAATTTAAGTTCCCTCTGTTTTGTATGGGTAATTTGATCCATTTCCAAAATATGAGAACATCACTTTTAGAAATTCGAGATATCTGTTGTCTAAAAATACATTCAATCTCTGTGTTTATATTTTTGATCGGCTACTTTTAACTAAATATTTATTTTTACCACACAAAACAGCGATGAGCCATAATTATTAAAGATATATAGGATTTATGCACTTGAGGTACAAAATCAGATATAACCGTCACTGTTGTTTAAATTTAAACTTTTGGATCTTGAGAGGTTCAATGCTATTGATTTTTCAGTTCAACTAGTAAGTCTTAGATCTAAAAATGTAAATATCAGTAAGTGTGCATTCGCAGGATATTTGCATCAAAAAATTGACTGGCAAATTAATGACAGACGTTGTTGTTAATCGGCAGGTGAATATATTTTGGCTTGATCATTCAGTAACTGCACATGCAAAGTGCACATACTCAAGATGTCCATCCGGACGTTCTTGTAAGTAGCGTTCTTCGATATCTGCTGGACTCAAATTTTCGTGAAGACGAAATCCCAAAGTTGTGAGATTTTCAGCCAATCTTGATGGATTGAAGCCATCTGTCTTCATTTGTTCGTCTATTTTTTGCAAAAACTCCAGTGTTTTTTGCATTTGTGGAGATAATTTTTCGGGAGCAAGTGCATCGGTATCAAAATAATCAAAAACTATAGTACTATCCACAGGGGCAACCTCGGTAATGGAACGTAGTGTTGCAAACACTTCTTCTTGGGTCAAGTAAGGGGTAACACCGAACCAGCTAAAGAAGCTTTTAACATTTGGATTATAAGATGATGATCGAGTCAGTGATGTCACCAGACTTTCCTTCGTAAAATCTATAGGAACAAAGTGTAATTTTGCTGGATGTTTCCATCCCAACTGAGCAATGCGAAGAAGTTTAAATTCTTGTGTGGCTGGATGGTCAACCTCAAACACTTCCAAGTGTTCCATCATTTCTGGTCGCCTAAATGCAAAGGTATCCATCCCTGCCCCAAGGATCACATACTGCTTTACACCCTGCAGGACAGCTTTTTCAAGAGTTTCTTCAGTATATCGTGCACGGCTTATAACATTATTAATTGCTTGCATAAAATGCGTTGAGGTGGTAATCTGGTCTGAGAGCGAGGTCGTATGCTTAGAATCGTTTAATTCTTTATTCAAATTCAAATAATATTCAACCAAATGTTGTTCGATTATTGTTCTTTTTTCCTCTGGTATCAAATTATAGGCTAGAAAGTCATCAAAAATTTTTGAATTATCGTGCATGGAATGATAGGCACGCATGTAGGCTACCATCATTGCAGTAAAGCTAGCTTGGTTATCTTTCATTTGATAATCCCTTTTTTGCTATAGTATCTTAAAAACTGAAAATATTAATCTCTTAAAAAAACCATATCTGTGTGGTATTTATGCATTTGAGGCACAAAATAGAGTGCAATCGACACTTTGATTTGAATTTATGTTTTAAATAAGTAAAAGATTAATTATATATTTTTCAGCTAAGCTGCTTAAGTCCTACAGTTTGCAAGTAATTACACTCAAGTAATCATTTATCACCTACTATTATATAATGATTTTGAGAATTTTTGCCCACTTTACGCAGATGTTTTCAAAAAAATAACATTTTTCATGCTATATTTTTTGAAGAAATATTTAAAAATCTTCTGTTATTGTCATGACTTAACCACGGCGATTACAGAAAAAAACAGTAGCATAAAGCCGATTATTTTTTTAAAACATATATAGAAAGGGGCTTTAGGTATAGGCGGTTAAAATACATATGCAATAAATATAATGCTTTTATCCATTTTGTTCATTTTTCTGTGAGAACCTATGAATATAAAATTTTACTTTTATATTAGAATTTTAATTTTAAAAACGTCTTTTTTTCATCAGCTTATCCTTTACCAGTTCTTCTTCAGGAATATCACTGGAATAACATAAAATTGGTTGTTATTATGAAAATAAACAATATTACGTATTAACTTTATTTTAACATATCGCACTAATTATTTGATATTTCATAAAAAAAGCATTGTATAGAACACTTTATTTCAAAAAATGAAAAATATCAAAAATCAAAGAATATAAGAGTATACCTTTTAATGGCATGAGAAAGCTGAGGCTTGAAGCCCTAGTATACTTTGTGATATATAGGCATCTGTCGATTTTCAAAAACCATAAACCTATTAAAGTATTAATTAATGCTCTGCAAGTCATCACTTACTATCAAAAAACGTATAAATATACGCATTGGTAAATACAGGATAAAATATTTCAGGCGAACCCCATAAGGTGCTCTCCAGTTAAACTAGTAAACCAAATTTGACATATTCTACCGATTGATACAGTACCTCGTGCAAAAATAGATTGTATTGGACAGAATCCATTTTGGAATGAAAATATCAAAAATAAAAAAATACAACGTTGAATTTTTAGTAATATTGGAAAATCAAGGACATAAAGCCCATTTAAACATTACAAAGCGTATTTTTCTGTCAAATTTAGGTACCAACAGTAAAACTCAGAAATAACATTCGATTTATATACTCACATTTAATACAATTAATTTAACTGTCTGTCTGATATTACGGAATTATCAAGATAGAAAAGGGATTATAGAATCTGGAAACATGAAAGTGGAATAGTCAAGAAATCATATGCCAGTGCTTGCTACTGTAAGGGAGATATTTGAGAAAGAGAAAACCTAAAAGGGTTGAAGGTGGGGATGGCCCGTCACGAAAAAGCGAAAACTGCAGTCTTTGCAGAAACCCTAGCTTCAGTCGTTGCAAAGATATACGTCACTGATTGCAAATCCTTTAGAAATGCCTATAATTGCAGTAAATGACGCCATACTAATATCTTTTCGACAATCGATGTGGTACAGGAAGTCAACTTGGGAAGTAATTAACGGACCACGAATCTCTTGGTTGCAGGCAAAAACGTTGTATAGTAGGTTATTGTTAGTGCAGGCATGGGGTTGCAATGCTAGCTGCAGGCCTCGGAGTAAATGTAATAGTTACTGAAATAGACCATATAAGAGCTTTAGAAACCAGAATGGATGATACAGTGTACGAAAATGGTAGAAGCCACAAAATTAGATGATATCTTTGTTACTACCACCGGAAACCGCGATATCCTCACAACTGAATATTTCCAGATTATAAAGGAGGTAACAATTCTTACAACTCCGGACGCTTCAATGTGGAAATAGGTTTAGAAGCTCTCGCTTCTCTTTAAAAGTCAGTTCGAACCATCAGGCAAAATATTAAGGAACATATGTCAATAACCGATGTATCAATGTTATATCTGAAGGAAGACAGTTAATTTGGCTGCAGGTGATGGACACCCTACCGAGTTTACGGATATGAGATTTACAAATCAAGCTCTATGTGTACGCTATATTGCTGAAAACAAACTCCACAACTGAGTACTCAAAGTGCCTCATGTACTAGATATGTAAGTAGCAAAGATCAAACTTGCATCCATGGTCATAATAATTGATGAACTTACAGCAGTATATGAATTTTATTTGAGCAGCTGGGAGTGTGGGACATAATTTAGAAACAAAAAAGTATAAAATATTTTTAGTAATTTTCCGGTGCATTTTATGCAGTAAGTATGAATACATTTCTACTCTGGAAACGTGAAAATGTATGATGGACTTCAATTAAAACAAAGAAAATTATTCAGCCTATGCAAAACATTATCAATCGTTATCTTTATTAAGAGTGAATTGGCAAATTTAAGTGAGCTTATTTTCTTTAATTGTTGGTTGATGATCATATCATATCTTTTACATTAAAACAATGTCAATAGATCTATTTTAAGTAAGCTAAATAATTACGGACAAAGTAAAATAAGATCTCAAAATACTCTAAAAAAGCATGTTAACTTCAAAAAAAAGTTGATCCAAATGACTCGAAATATTAAAGTGGAAGAGCTCTTTCAAACCCCGATCGAGAAACAACGAATAGAGCTTGTAGAACGCAAAGGTATCGGGCATCCTGATAGCATATCAGACGGATTGGCAGAAGCCGTAAGCCGCGCACTATGCCGAGAATACAGCAGCAAATGTGGGACTGTACTCCACCACAACACCGATGAAACGCAGATTGTAGCTGGAAGGTCATGTCCCAGATTCGGGGGCGGAGAAGTACTGCAACCGATTTATATTCTACTTGTGGGTAGAGCCACAAAAGAGTTTGAAGGTGTCGAACTTGCTACTGAGTCTGTAGCCATTCAAGCTGCGAGGAGATACCTTAAGAACACTCTTGTGAATATTGATCTTGAGAGGGACATAATAATGGACTGCAAACTCGGAACAGGGTCCTCAGACCTGATGGATGTATTCAAGAGAGACAGAGTTCCGCTTGCAAATGACACTTCTTTCGGTGTTGGACATGCTCCGTTTTCTGAGCTTGAACATCTTGTATACAATACAGAAAGGCAACTTCTCACAGACCTGAAATCTAGCATTCCTGGAATCGGAGAGGATATGAAGATCATGGGACTTCGGGATGGAGAGGACATAACACTTACAATAGCCAGTGGCATGATTGGGAAATATATTGACGATTTAAATGGTTATATAAACATGACTGAAGAGATGAAATGTTATGTAGAAGAGCTTGCAGCTCACTATACTGAACGCAACGTGAAAGTTTACATTAACACCGCAGACGATTTGAAAAAAGGCAGCGTTTTCCTGACAGTCACTGGAACTTCAGCTGAGATGGGAGATGATGGTTCAGTGGGGCGTGGAAACCGTTGTAATGGGTTGATTACACCAAATAGACCTATGAGTATGGAAGCAACAAGCGGAAAGAATCCTATCAACCATATAGGGAAAATCTACAACCTTCTATCGACTCAGATATCTCGTGATATTGTAAAAAAAGTCTCAGACGTACAGGAAGTATATGTTAAACTGCTTTCTCAGATAGGAAAACCCATTGATAAGCCACTTGTGGCAAGCGCTCAGATTATTCCCAAAGAGGGTACATCTTTTGAAAAGGTTAAAGCTGAAACCGAAGTTGTAATTGATGATTGGTTTTCCAACGTGACAAAGATTACCGAAATGGTGATTAAAGGCGATTTGAATACTTTCTAAACAAGACAAATTATTGTAGAGAAAAACTTTCGAGTTCTTTTCTTATGGAGCTTTATGTTTACGATAATCACAGGTGCGCAATTTGGTGACGAGGGAAAAGGCAAGATTGTAGATATGATTGCAAAAGATTATGACATTGTTGCCCGTTTTCAGGGAGGAAATAATGCAGGTCATACGGTCAAGGTAGGAGACAATATCTACAAATTGCATCTAATCCCTTCTGGTATTCTGCTTAATGCCAGAGTTCTTATTGGGCCTGGAGTTGCCCTGAACCCGGAGATCCTAGCCGAAGAAATCATGATGTTTGAGAAGCATGGCATAAAGGTAGATACTAGAAAACTCGGCATAGATGCGAAAACAAGTGTAATTATGCCCTATCATATTGAAATGGATAGGCTAAGAGAAGCATCTAGGGAACAAAAAATAGGAACTACAAAACGTGGAATCGGCTATGCATACATAGATAAAGTATCGCGGGACGAGATCCGCATGGCTGAGCTTATAAACAATAAACGTTTTTTAAAGAGACTTCAGGAACTTGCCCCTCAAAAGGAAAGAGAAATCGCAGCAATGGGAGGAGATCCGAAGATAGTAATGGACCCTACTCTAATAGAAAGATATATCGAACTTGGTAAGCAGTTTACAATTTATATTACTGATGTTTCCATGGAAATAAACGAAGCTCTTGACGAAGGAAAACATGTAATGGCTGAAGCTGCTCAGGGCACTCATTTAGATATCATACATGGAACCCAAAAATTCGTAACATCTTCCTCTACAATCGCGGGCTCTGCCTGTGTCAACCTTGGAGTAGGTCCTACAAGAGTGGACAACGTGATAGCTATAGTGAAAGCTTATATTACAAGAGTAGGGGAAGGCCCATTACCTACAGAGCTTACAGGGGAACTGGGTGAAAAGATACAAAAAGCTGGGCACGAATTCGGAACCACTACCGGCAGAAGCAGAAGATGTGGATGGTTTGATCTACCCCTTATGAAAAAATCAATTGCTCTTAATGGATATACGGAAATTTCTCTAACCAAATTGGATGTATTGACAGGCATTAACCCGATTAGGATCTGTGTTTGCTACAATTACAAGGGAGAAAATGTGGATTACCCTCTTGAACTCACAGATGATCTATTGGAATGTAAGCCTGTCTACGAAGACCTCCCTGGCTGGGAAAAAGACCTTACTGTGATAAAAACTTTTAATGAACTTCCGGAAAATGCCAGAAGTTATGTCAAAAGATTAGAAGAATTAATGAAGGTATCTATCAATTATATTTCAGTAGGTCCGGACAGAGCACAAACCTTTAGAAAATAATATTTTATTGGACTTATGCGGCCGAGCTTAGAAATCAATAACATTAAACATTTAGCTGTATAAAACATAAATTTGACCATAATGTATGAGAAGTATTATGTTGTTCCTTAAGTGGGCAACCCTATCAAATTTTGATCACTTAAAACAGCATTCAGTAGAATATTTTGCTCATAGAGAAGCATAAATATTCGGTATAAATAAAGATTGATGAATTTGTACCGATTTCTTTTGATTTACAAAAAAATACTTTGGTCCTTGCAGTTATAGGATTCATAATATCAAGGGCAAGTAAATTAAATGAAAGAAAATTCATTTTATTCGGTTAAGAACCAATCTTTAAGGAATATATTACTTTTGATGCATTTTCTGTAAACCTATAAATGCAAATCGCAATAAGTGGATAAGTGCAATAGTCATTTTAAAATTAATAGATTCCTCAACCGGATACAAATGAATTCAGAAAAATAGACCCACGGAACAGAGGAAACTACATGGACCGAGTAATTTCTATAGTTGGGCACACTGCCCTTGATTACATCGTAAATGTTGAAAAAATAGCAGGGAAAAACGAATCTTCTCCTATCATTGATTACGAAGAATACCCAGGTGGAGGAGCCGCCAACATTGCAGTTGCCATCGAAAGACTGGGAGGAAAAAGCCAGTTAATTTCTCCTGTAGGTGTGGATTTTGCAAGTTCAGGATACGAAAAACTTTTTATAGAGTCCCACGTAGACCTCTCCTGCCTCTATAGGCTTGAAGACCAGAAAATTTCCAAGGCGTTCATTTTTACGGATAAAGATAACAACCAAACAACCTATTTTTACTGGGGAGCTTCTTCAAAATTCAAAGAACTGGAACCAAAACCTGTGGATTTTGTCCATTTAGCAACTGCAGATCCCGTATACAACGCAAAAATCGCACAAATAGCTGATTTCGTATCCTTTGATCCGGGCCAGGACCTTGTTACATATTCAAAAGAGAAACTTGACATCATTCTTGCTTACACTAATATCCTCTTTGCTAACCGACACGAAATCAAGCGGGTCTTGGAGATCACCGGAAAAAGCTTTTCTGAACTCAAAACCAGAATCGACATCATCGTAGTTACATGCGATACAAAGGGTAGCAGAATCTACATGTGTGAAGAAGAATTCTCAATTCCAGTGATTTCTGTTGAAGCCGTGGACCCGACAGGGGCAGGAGACGCTTACAGAGCAGGATTTTTGCTAGCTTTTACTAGAGGATACTCTTTGTCCATATGCGGAAAAGTTGGGTCAACTGTAGCTTCTTTTGTCGTACAGACACGGGGCTGCCAGACGGGACTTCCAACATGGGACGAAATGAAAAGCCGTTACGAAGCCAATTTTGGAAAGCTTGAGAAGGGGACTGAGGTTTCAAATTAGGAGTTCACAGCTGAAAAAAATACAAAGTATATAGTACATCATCTGTACTCAATTAAGGAATCTGGTACCTTTAAAATAGCTACTTAAATAATCCATTCATTTCGATTTACATTTTAGAGGTTTACAAAAAACATAGCAAAAGTGACACATTTATTATATAAGATTTCAATAAGCTCCTAAATTTTGTCATATGCTTATAAATGACATATAAATGCTTCGTGGAATCAGAAGTTTATCGAAATACTTCACAGAATGTAACTTAACCAAATACAAATGCATCAAATAATCATAAGTCATCGATTATATCATTCTCCACCTACTTTTGAAAACTTTCTTCAGAAAATATTTGCTAAATAATGTTTGAGAAAAAAAGCTAAGAGGCGGATCTGAGAATATGTGAAGTTAAATTGATCATTTCATCATCTTTTGGATTTTAATTCCTAGTTTTCATGTACACTCAAGCATACGCTTGTAATTTAAAAAGAAAAGATGAAAAATGCAAATGACACCGTAAGCAACAGTGCTGATGTTACCATTTAACTTAATAATTTATTGAATTTCTTCATCAATGTGTTACCCATTTCATAGAAAAATTTACAAAAAACCGGCAAAAAACAATAATAAATATAATTATATATTAAAGGTTTTGCGACACCCTTAATGAGAAGACCTTAAATAGAGTCGCATGTGGCTCGCATTGCAGCTCATGAGATTAACTTTTTGACATCTTTGAATTAACGCTATTATTTCTTTGCAATCCTATCAAAGTTGAAATAAACACAATTCTTAGCTGAATATTCGATTTTAGACCATCTTATGAATTTGGATTCCATTATCACGAAAAAAATGAATATCCATAATAATGCTACTGTCGCTTTTTAGAAATATATAAACAAAAATGCTGTCTTTTTAGATATTTCTCGGTATTATTTTCATAATCTTTCCGGTGAGAACAGTTAACAATAATAGCAATTGTGCCCACTGTAACAAGCAGAGATTACAGGGTTAAAATGCGATAGTGTAACAGGAATTATGCCTGCTAAAATAGGTCTTCTTGGATCTGTTACAGGTTCATTATTGATTTAATCGCATTTATTACAATTTTAAATCTATCCGGATTGAAAAACTAGTAAAAAAGAAGAGGAGCATCTATAAATAAAAAATAGTTTAATGGATATCTAGCTCCACAAAATAGAAGAATAATTGGCAAATTCTTTATGACAATACTATTATTTATGAACAATATATATGTACATATGTAAATAAATAATAATATTTCTGATTGATAGATATGCGCATCATTTTTTAATTTTCAAGTTGGCCTTATTGAGGAGTATTACCATATTTAAAAAGGAAAAAAGTTATGATAATTAAACAAAAGTTGTGTAAAATAACCTTAATTTCAACAGCTATAATTTTAATCTTGGTGAATATTGCAAATTGAGGACCATATACATATATTACGAACTCTGGCAGCAATCTTATTTAATTTAGAGCCTATCTTTGATTCGGCTATTTGTTGAATAGGACACTAGAAATTCATAACTACCTCCAGAATCAAAGTTGTTGACAGCGAGTTTTCAAATATCCTATTCTAACCTGTAAGAATTAATGGACCTATTTTTATTGTTTCATTAGGAAACAGTTTCTGTCACTTTTGCACCTTTAAAGTATTCAAAAATCTCGATATAATCATTATTTACTTCGGGAATATCATTTCAAAAGAGTAAATTGTAGACCGATTTTTACATGACTTTTGGATTTGATCTGCCCATGTTTCATGGACTACACTATACTGCTAGGCTATTTCCATCAAAGATATGCAAATTTTACTGCTTTCTTCTGTAAACCTAAAAATGTAAATCGAGATTAATAGATTATTGCGGCATTCATTTTTATATGAGCAGATTTTTTTAACCGAATAAATTTAGGTTCTATGGAATTAATTATTCAATGTTGTTGATTTGTTTCAACCCAACTACAGAAGTCCTATTCCATTTATTTTGTGAAGACACACTAGTATCTATTTAATATGAAATAACTTTATTTACGCAAACATAGATATATATCTACAAATGTTATTTTTATTAAGCTAACTTTAAAATTTACTGACTGATGAGAAATCAAAAATCGCCAAATGTCGTAATTTAGCCTATCATTCAGTAAAACTATCACAATAATACTCAAAAGATGGTGCCTTATGGAAATGACGTATAAAGCATTCTTTGTATTAATCAGCATGATTTTATTATCGACAACTGCACTTGCAACATCTACACCCTTGAAATCTGCTGCACAACCGTATTACATAGATCCACAGCATAATTTGTGGCTCAAGATCAACATGAATGGCAGCACACAACATTTTAATGTTTACAATGCGTCTGGCTATTCTCCCAATGGAGATACAGTTATGTGGGCATTCGATAACTTTAGCTCAGGCAAGTTAAATACGTCAAAGTGGACAGCTTACAAAGGAGGAAGCAATGACTCAACATTAGATGTACAGAACGGACATCTGGTGTTGTCAGGCTCTGGTAACACATCTTCTGCAAATGTTGTGCTGAATAAACAATTCACGAACGGCATTGAATTGGCGGTCAATGAAACAATAACAGGGGGTACTCATGACATGGGTACATTTTCTGATGCTTCTTTTGGTTCCGGAGCACTAGTAGGTGGTCTCAGAGGGGAAGATTGGTGGCACACAAGCTTCAAAGCTGGTGGAGGATCATTCCAAAGCCAGGGGATACACAAATCAATGATTTGGGTAAATTCAAATGATTCGAATGTTGTGATGCCCACTCCTGGTATCACGCTAAGTGATTACATCAAAGGAAATATTTCACATACATTGGCATATAGTTATGACGTTTCTGGTAATGCAAATATGTATATTCTAAATGTAACTCAAAATCGTCTACCCTTATCTATACCTGATCCATATGGGTATAACCAGTTCAATCACCCATCTATCTATTTCAATGAGACTGGAGTATTTGGTCACAAATGGTGGATGTTTATTACACCATATGCATATTCGAAAGGTACATATGAAAATGCATGTTTGTATTATTCTGATGATGGACTAATTTGGTATGTACCGCCAGGAGTGAAAAATCCCATTGGAACACCAATAGAATCTGAATATAAACCAAATGCTTATGGTTGTGATCCTTACGGTTCTGATCCATATGGTTCTGATCCTTATGGTGCTGATCCACATGGTTCTGATCCATACGGTTCTGATTCTCATCTCATATATAATCCTAATATCGGAAAATTCATGTGCTACTATGTAATTGGGGATGTAATTGGTGATGTAACCGTGGAAGACCCAAAAGTTAAAACATATGATGGGATTACTGTTTCACCTGAAATAAATGTCACAGCCCATGGTGTATCACCAGCTGTTCTGTATGATAAAGCCACAAGAACGTATTACATGTGGATTGTTGATATCGATCCTCAACCGCATGTAATATACAGATACACATCCACAGATGGTGTACATTTTGGTAATAAGCAAGCTGTGAGCCAATCGAGCAATTTCCAAACCTGGCATATGAATACTATGAATTATCCCGGAAACTCAACAATATATGCATTATTTACATTGATGACTAATAAAAAGGATTTCATCAAAGATTTACATATCGCAACCGCAAATAATTACACCGATAATTTCACAGTTCAAAGTTCACCACTTCTAAAAGTCAAGGATTCGTCATCTGCAACACATAAAGAAGTCCTATTATATCGGAGTGCAGGTATATTTAGCGATGATGGAAACATCTTGAAACTCTGGATACCTGCACAAGATACTAATGGAGTCTGGACTGTATTTTACACACAAGCAATGAAGGAAAATGGTGTCTGGGCAGTCGCAAATTTCACAACTCTGCGTGCACCTCTTATGACAGTCCAAAACACACAATATCTCTATACTCCGAAGCATTGGATGCTATCACAAGGCGATTCCCCAAAAAGCCATGGAGTCAAAAGAGAAATCAGTGAAGTTTGGGGATACAAAACAGGTCACACACCAAAAACAATAGTAAAAAATATGGGAGAATACACTCAAATTGATATTGCACCAATAGATTTACAAAACGTTTCCGATTACCAGGTGATGGTCCCTTCTAGTATGCTTAACTTGTCATCTCAAAACGATTCTCTGGACATTGAGCGTGCTTAAATTCACAAACAAACATTATTTCAGACAGGGCATTTTGATGATCTTACTGCGGACAATGACATTAGGGCTTACAGAGCTTCTTTTGGAAAACTAGGTCAACGGCAGTTAAAAAGTCCCCATTTTCGGCAGTCCAACAATTCAAAATCTTCAGCATTTGAGAAAAATTTGAGGATTGTATAATGCTGAAAATGGAGGAATGGCTGTTGATACGAGATAGAAAGGTTATTCACGATTTTACAGAAAATAAGTGCACCGCTGTAAATCGCCGCATCCCAGATTTGCTGTAAAATCTACCATGTATCTCAATTTTCTTTTTTGATTATTATTCTATTTTTCCTATGACCCACGTTGGCGCCTTAATTTGATCTGATAGCACCATTTTATTTTTTATCATTCCGTAATTTCAGTAAATGATGTGTTTATTCCAAATTCAGATGAAAATATCCTACAATTAAGGATTAAACTGAAAAAAATGCATAGATTTTCTGACAAAAAAACTACTTTCTTACATTCGTTAATTCTTATTCATTTTTCTTAAAATCGTGGATCTCATCGCGAATTTCATTCTATTGTATCCTTTCAGTCAAATTCCTTATCCAATTATCTACAAGGGCTGCTATTAACTGAAATTCAAGAATATCAAGGCTTTCAATTCAAAGTTCTCAGAAATCACGCACTGTTTTCTAAGACCTTCAGGGTAAAACTGGTGTTCTTACATTCATCTTTTTTGTTTTCTTCGCCATGAAGTTTGATTTAATTTCTCTTAGATATGCCGGAGAATCGTGTTTGAGAGAGTTAAAACGAGTTCATTAACAATCTTTTATAAGGTAACTGCAGTATCTATCTCAAAGAAAAAAATTCTCTTCCAAATCTATATTTAAGCTGAAATCAACATTTCCAAATTGTATATCAGAAAAATATTCTCAACAAGTTTTTCAAGTTATGTTGAGAAAGCATCTGTGTCTCTTTATCTGACTTCTTGTAGCTCCTCATGAATAAAAGCTATAGATATCACTCTGTGTTGAATTTCCCTGATATAACCAAAAGATAATTCGTGATAATATGGATAATTTCCTTTTTGCAAAAATGTTCAATATTATCCAGAATTTCGTCTGCCTTTTATGCTTCAAAATATTTTGGACTGTTGCTTCTATTCGAATAGGGATATTTTGTTATCAAAAATAACTTCAATTTGCTCATTGGCTATTCTTTCTTCTCTATTGGCTAAAATGCTCTTATGAGCACTGTTATAAGACCCTTTTTATAAAGACCTTTCAATGGCATAAGCCATAGCTTTGACTATATAATTTGATGAGGTGAAAAATAATTGAAGGTTAAGATCTGTAGAAACCCTCAATTTGATGCAAATTAGTTCTATAATTTTTTTGTTTATGTTGTATACTATTAATTTAATTTTAATCTCTTTTGTTTGATAACGGAATTTCCTTACCCATAGTGTTTCTCCTAATTTTCTTTTAACTACGAAAAATATTGTCTCCACAATATTTCTTTGATTATATTTAATTCTGTCAAAGACCAGGTTCAACTGTTTTCTATATTTACCTCTTATTTTCTTTCTTTTTCTCTCTTACAGGTATAATTGAATCTGCTTTGATTTCTTCTCTAATTATAGAATGTATTTTTTCTGAATCGTATCGTTTATCCATTACATAACAATCAGACTTTCTAATCTTATTTGATTGTCTTATCAGAGCATTTGCATGTTTGATTTCATGGTCTGTTTTTTGACTAATTTCCCATCCCAATATTATCTTTTTACTTGTGCCCACTGACATTGAAATTCTCAGGAAGCTTCCCTGTTCTTCTGGAATAATAATAACTTGCATATGAACTCGTAAATCCTGTTGCATCAATCGCTGCAACAGAGACATTTACTCCATATGAGTAAAACAGCTTTAGAATCCTTGACAGAAGAGGGTTAAACAGAGAGGAAGGAATCCTAGTTACAAACTTTTGTAGGGTAGTGAAATATGGAATCTTTTCAAGAGCAAGTTTTTCTTTTATATCGCTCATAAGGTCAATAAGTTCTACAAAATCTCGATAGTCTGTACTAATATACTCTTTCAATAAAACCAGTGAAAGAAGCTGATGCTGAGTATAAACGTGTTTTGAATACTTGCAGGAATAAAGCTTCAGTCTCGAAGACTGAACAGTTTCAAGACTAGTATCAACAAATTTAATGTACTTTTAAACTTCAATATTGAATGTTCCTTCGTTTTTAGCGAAAAAAATAAGAAGAATATTATAACTGAATAGTTATAATACTGGTGTAAAAGTTCAATTTAGAACATTTCTGCAGAGCCAAAGGTTAAAAAATAAATATTATTGTACAGAGTTGGCTTCTTACTATCAGTAGCAGTTAAATCAGAAAGTGCGAACCATAGGATGGTAAAAGTAGCGCCAATTCTGGCTGCAGCTTCTACATTTTACCATATATTTCACATCCTTTTTCCAATTTCTGATACATCAACTAAATATCACATTGTTAGTAATTAATTTATAGTTAATTGGAATCAAAATATACTAAATACATTTCTATATATTTAATAAACGCATATTGAATATTCTGGAAAATATGACAGAAATCTTAAAAATAAATTAGATAGGTATAAAGCATGAACAAGGTTAACAAGGAGACGGAAGACAATTCTGAATATCCTAAAAAATTTGAAAATCTAGAAATGAAGGAGATAAAGTCTATAAGTGAAAAACTTTCCGAAATGCACTGTGATATCAAAACAGTGATGGAATATTCCAACAGGCTTCGTTTCGAAACTGCTCTTGAAAGTTCAAGGCAGGAATATTCACATGCTCTTCTAAATCATCTTTTTGAAGATATAGAGACTGGACTTGAACGAAATATGGCGAAAAGATGTCCTGAAAAAGGAAATTGCATTTCTAAGTTCACGGCTATTCTACAGCACAATGGAAGGATTCTAAAAAATATTAAAATAGATGAGGCCCTTATTTCGGACAACAGAAATAAGTTGGATGAACTGAAATGCAGAGCTCCTTATAGGAAATGTGAGCGGTGCTTTTCCGAAGTTTCGAATCTCTTCATAAAACAAATAAACCTCATGCATTCCATAAAGAGTTATAAAATTGATCAAGGACAGAAGCCCGATATTTCAGCCCTAGAAACCAACGTGGTTATGAACGAAATCCTTGAGCCGGTCTCAAATAAACAGCGCTTGAAAATTTTAAAAGCTGTCGCCATCGAACCGAAAAGCTTCTCCGCTTTTTCCAAACTTACGGGTCTTATAGCAGGGAACTTACACTTTCATCTCCAGAAACTCATGGACTGCGAGCTAATTCTGCAACAACATGATAGAGGAAATTATATGATCACTGAAAAAGGGCTCAAAATCCTGCAGAGTTTAAACGAGATATATTTTTCACTCCAATATTTCCCACAGCAAATATATCATTCTAATTTGTTTGAGGAATCGAAAAAGGAAAAATTAACTAGCGAATCGGAGATAGTAACACTTACTGAATCTCTAAAAAAAATGGCTCTGACCCGTGGGGCCGCCAAAGTAGGCATTGCAACGACAAAAAATCTTTTAGGCGGCCCTCCTTCCACCGACCTGACCTATGTGTTGCCAGAAGCAAAATCTGCTATCTGTTTTGCCCTAGCTTTTGATCAGAACCTTATAGACCCTTATTTCAGAAAACTGGATTACGAATCCCTTGAAATGAATAAGGTATTGACCACTATCCTTGCCGATGGAATAGCTCTTGAAATTGCAAATTTTTTGCAGCAATCTGGATTCAAAGCTGCCCCTCAGGCTGCAAATTTCGTTTACCGGAAGGGTACAGAAAATTGGCTGTTGGATATGCATCCTCCTATTTCCCACAGGTATCTGGCAGCACGCTCTGGGATAGGACATCTAGGATATTCAGGAAATATTATTACAAAGGAATATGGATCCGCGATTGTCTTGGCCACAGTCGTAACGGACGCTGAACTTATTCCAACAGACCCCTTGTCAGAAGAAGAAAACTATTGTGACGAATGCAAGCTTTGCCTTTCAGTATGTTTATCTGGATACGTAGACCCTGTTGAGAAAATTTCTGTAACCCTGGGTGGAAAGGAGTTTAGTTATGGGAAGCGAAGAAGCAATAGTCGCGGTTTACTTGTATGTATGGGACTTACAGGTCTGAGTGCCTCAGGAAAATGGTCCACCTGGTCTCCTGGGCGCTTTAAAATTCCCGAAAAAGATGAAGAGTTCATTTCTGCAATAGCTACTGCCACACAAGCGTATCAAGAAAGACCGAAGTTAAAAGGCGGATTTTTTGTACCCATAATGTCAGGATGCATGATGGAATATCCCTGTTCTAGCTGCCAGTTAGTCTGTCACCCTGACAAAGAAGTTCGAACAGCAAGATACAAGATGCTAATAGAAAGCGGAGTGGTCATACAAGAACTTGATGGAACTCGTAGAGTAGTATCCCCAGAAGAAGCAAAAGAGTATCTCAACTCCATACCTCTAGAAAAAAGAAAACTATATGAATCTATTTCTGCGGGGGAATCGGTCTAAAAACAGAGGAAATTATTTCTTAAAACAAAATTTGGATTATCCTTTTTAAAGATATTCAAATTTTTAAGGATAAATCATTTGGAGCTCAAGCCGTTGAACTGAAAAATCAATGACATTAAACCTATAAATCTATAAAGGATGTATTTTAACTTTAATATCTGTTTCACTTTTTTTGTACTTCATTGATGCTTGAAGACTTATATGCATGTGGTAACTGCCTCATGTATTCCTTCGATCTTGGGGAGACTGGATAAAATTTATACATAACAAAATTTGGTGACAACATCTCCTCCAATGCTCAAATTTTGGCTTTGTAGAAATTCTCCTAAAATATAATCTTTAGACTATAATGAGCATTTACCCTTATTGATATCAAAGCTAATTTTATAATATTATGATTTTGAAGTGCTGCTCGAATTTGGAGGATTTCTACATAGCCTAAATTTCAATATTGAATTTTCCTTCTTTTTTAGCGGAAAATAAGAAGAATATTATAACTAAATAATTATAATATTATAGTGTAAAAATTCAATTTAGAGCATTTCTACAAAGCCTACTTCTTCTTAATATTTAAAAAAATATTGAATGGAGTAAAGTGATGCTGATGAATTCTAAAGATAAAATAAGAGGATACGTCATACCCAAATGCCTTCAGAATGGATTGTGAAGTTACCTTCCAATTCAGTGAGACACACATATGGATGGATATGTATATTTGGCACTTAAAAGTGGTGAAGACGTCTAAAGATTTAGTAGTCACCTTGAAAGATATAAATTCATTTTTACTTTCCCATATTGGGCTTTTCCGAAAGCATTGAATGAGTTAGAAAAATGTGGGATGATAAAGCTACAAGACAACGTGGTAAAAGTCCCACTTTAACTGTGTTATATGACGTTTGTATGAAGGATGTCCAACTTTAAATTTTGATAAAAGAGATGGAATAACAGTGAATAGGTAATGATGTGGCGCTTGATCTGTTCTATAAAACTAATTTCCTAATTTTTATTTCAATTCGCAATCTATAGAATTAATATTTATTAGATTTCGTCCATGTGTTTGAATCCGGAGCAAATACCCTAAGCAGCTCTTTAAGGGCTTTCATGAACCTTATACCCATATTCTCCTTACCGATCATTTTAGTTATATTCCCCAGTAATGTCTTGTGCCCCATCATTATAGTCATATTCTCCTGACTCGTAATACAAATAAAATTTTCAAAAATTTTATATGAAGAGTGAACTACTCCTCTCTAACCTTCGATTCTCCAGTTCTTCTAGGACAGATTTGCTAACCCTAAGGATATATTCTTTCATACTCAACTCAAGAGTTTATCAAAGGATGGCAAATATTCATAATCTATCTAAAGAAATTTTTACTTATTGTTTTCATGTCCTCATTTTCATTCCCCCAATAACTTCTCCAATTCCACCGAAAATAAGGAAAAATCCAAATACCCATGGCAGCAGCAGGATTCCCGCTAGGGAGTTAGTTAATAGAAGTAAGCCCAGGATTATGTTAAGCAAGCCACAAATTCCCATGCCCATTCCTCCCCCTTTAAGCGACAAAGTAAATCTCACAGCACCGTTGATAAGAACTAAAATTCCTATTAAGAGAATGAAAAGTTTAAGAACTATGAAAGGACTGAGGATGGGATACATAATTATAACAACTCCTGCAATAATGCTCAAGATACCTGAAATCGGGTTCCACATCCGGTTCTTCGTAAAAATCAGTGATTCTATAACAGAAATAATTCCTTGAGCTAGCCAAAAAATGGCTAAAATTTGTATTAGCAGAATGGTGGTTGCTATAGGCTCGTATAAGAGAAATATGCCTATAAGAATAGCAATAATCCCTTCCAAAAAAACCGACCACCAAGGTGGCTGCACTACTTCAAATTTTATCATTGACTCAGTATAAATTGGTTGTTCCATATAATATCTCTCCCTAATTATTTTGACGCGTTATGCAGACATTCCCCCTACCAAGATACGATACGTAGGCAAGATACACCAAAGCGTTACCTGTCCAGGACCAAACACTTCAGAATCAGATGTCTGTTGCTGTGTCGATCACAGAGACAGGGTTGCTGCCTTTCATTCGTTACATTACTTTCGTTCCATAGGGGAGACTGCAACTCCCCCAGTCCAGCTTTCAGCATTTCCCATGGCTATACCTTATTTTTGATAACTATTCAAACTACCAAAAATTAGTTGGTTGGTGTCTATTCTATCACATCAACAAAATTCGATGAACAATAATATTTACTAGTTTGTTCTTTATTTTAAATTAATTATAAAAAAAATAGTTTCTGGATAAAAATTACTTCTAGATAAAATATTTTAACACTGAACAACTATTTATTATTAATTATAGTTTTAATTATTTCTAGATAACATCACAAGACTATCAATAATTAACATACTTTACTAGACAACAACCATTATCATAAAATATTGCTATTTTTCAAATTTTACATTTAATTTCGATAGGTTTCTTTAATAGTGGAACTAAAGTTCTGTGAAATCTGATTGGCTCTTTTACCATTTTCTTTCACTGCAAAAAAATCCGGGTGCTGAACCAATGGTTATGTTAAAAAAGTATGTTCTATTGTTTCATTAATGCATAGTTTTTTTGCGATAAAACCTATGTATTAGTAAAACAGAGACAAAAACTGTATTCAGAAGTTATTTTAAAACATTATTACTATTAAAGCAATGTTCAATTTTAAAATATTTAGGCGAACATAAGTTTTATTCAGAAACTATTTTTTTGATAAATACTTTAAAATAACTAAAAAGCAAAGTAAATTTTGTAGTTCATTGAAATTTTATTATTCAGACAACATAAATGAAACTAGAGAGATTATCTTACCTAAACAGAAAGTCTAAGCCATGTCCAAAGCGAATCCAATTCCGGGAAAAACGCTTCTGAATCCGACCAACCATACGTGATCATGATCGATAATCAGTCGCAGATGGCCTTCGCTACCAAGTCGATTGATATCGTATATCTCCGTAACAACGCTGGACTTGTCGCCAGTGCGGCAAAAGAATTCAAAGTCTCAACCATTCTGACTACCATTGCAGAAAAAACATTCAGTGGCCCTATTTCCGGTGAAATCAAAGAAGTTTTTCCTCACGAAGAAATTATTGATCGTTCAATTATCAATGCATGGGAAGACAGCCGTATCACTGATAAGATCAATAAATTTGGCAAAGACAAAATCGTTCTTTGCGGTTTGTGGACGAGCGTTTGTATTGCGGATCCAGCGCTGTCGGCAATTGATCAAGGCTTTGAAGTCTATTTCATCGCGGACGCCTGCGGCGATATTTCGACTGAAGCACATGATCGCGCTTGTGAACGTATGATTCAAGCTGGATGCCGTCCCATGACTAGCGTGCAATATCTTCTTGAATTGCAACGCGACTGGGCGCGTGTCGAGACTTACAACGAAACATGTGCCAACTCTATTAAGTTCGGTGGCGCTTATGGCCTTGGCCTCATTTATGCCCAAACAATGATCGTTGGCCATTAAAGTGCGAAAGGAACTTAACTCATAAAGGGCTGTATTTTGCAGCCCCTTCTTTTTTTGCAGAATTGTGGGGGCGCTATGACAGTTAAAACAGTTCTCTTTTATTTAAAAACTTACAGGAATTATTTTATTCAATTTTCATAAGGATTCATACAAAGTTTTTTTTGTAATTAAAGCTATGTATTTTTGGTTTGAAATTTAGATAAAAAGTTTCTGCTGTAGTCGTTTATTTTTTGTTAGTTTTTCTAATTTTGAGTACATCATACTATTATGCATAGATTTTATTAAAAAATATTTCATATTAAATAGCCGAAAAGTTGCTATATCCACATTCATGAATAAGATGGATTCTTATCAACTGTTATTGCTCTCGGCATTTGATTGTGATTTGAACTCAATGTTTCTTAGGGAAAATGAAGAGGTTTCCACTTAATTCGACGAGGATATGTAACTTGAAGAGGATATATAATTAGACTAATCTACTTTGGGTCAAAAGCTATTTACAAAGCTGAAAAATTTCGATTAAGGGTGAGGATTTATGAGCAAGAAAATACTTATTACTGGTGCTGGGCATGGTTTAGGCAAAGGAGTAGCATTGGGTTTGGCCAAGCAGGTCACAAAGTTATTGCGACTGCACAAATCTGGCCACAGGTTTGGGATTTAAGATGTGAAACCAAAGAACAGGCTATCGAGCTTGATGTAATTAAGCTTGATATTCGAGATGACATAGATAGACGGCATGCTCTGACCTATGATATTGACATTTTGGTCAACAATGCAGGAATTGGAAAATCGATCCCATGGCCGAGATACCTATTTATAGAGTACGTGAATCCTTCGAGACAAATGTTTTTAGTCGCCTAGAGCTAATGCAGGACTTTGTGCATAAGATGATCAAACAAGGACGTGAGAAAGTTGTCTGGATTTCTTCGGAGGACGGTATTTTGACGGATGCTTTTGCAGGAACTTATTGCGCTACTAAGCATGCTATCGAAGCTATCGCCTGGGCGATGAAAGAAGAGCTTGATCCTATGGAATTCAGGTCACAACGATTAACCCGGGAGCCTATCGGACTGGTTTTAACGACATAGGATTAGATGATGGCATCAATGGTACGATCCTGAAAAAAATTTAATCAAACCCCGAGACCCCAGTGAAATGGCTGAAGAGTTATCCAAACAGCGTGATCCACAAGAGATGATCGATGTTATTGTGGAAGTAATCAAAGCTGACAACCATATGTACCGCACTGTAAAACCAGATGAAGATGTGCATGAGCTGAAAAAGTTTCAGGCTAATGTATGGAAGGCTGGGGTATAAGGAAATATTAGTTTTGGAGGTACTGTTGCAAAAAATCAAAATATTTTACAAAAATCGTTGAAAACTTTCACAATAAGGTGATTTAGTGATCAAACTGGGGTTTAAACAGCATTTAAAGGAAATTAAAATGTCCTCAAAGTACAGAAAAATTCTTTTTGCAATGGAACCCTAGTACTAATTGTCGTCGTTTTACCCCAAAATTGAATCGTAGTCAGTCTGTGCATGATTAGGTCTTTCCGCTGTTCCGTCTCACTCCCCTACATAATAAAAAGTCTTCCAAAAGGGTTCCGTTGCAAAAAATTCAAAAAAAGATGTGACTCCATAAGTAATGAACAAAAGTCAAAAGTATCCGAGGAAAATGTATCAATATTATAAAACTAAACCAAATAATTGATTAATGTATTTGACTTCATTAAGAACAGAGTAATTTAGATCGATTACTTGTCCTTTTTTGATCATATTTATAGCTTCAATTCCTTTTAAAGTCTTATTAGCAGATCGAAAAGACTGAAATCCTAACATTGGATTAACGATTCGCTTCATAGATCTGTGATCTTGTTCTATAATGTTATTCAAATACTTGATTTGTCTAATGCCTACGTTTTTAGGTAGTATTTTATCATTTTTCAGTCCATCTATAGCAAGTGGATAAGCTGGATTCTTATCAACGGTTATTACTCCTGAAATTTGATTATGATTAGAACTCAAAACTTTCTTAAAGAATCTCTTCGCTACTTTTCTATTTCGTTTTGAACTTAACATGAAATCATTTGTATCTCCATTTGAGTCAACTGCTCGGTAAAAATATTTCCATTTACTTTGTACTTTGATATAGGTTTCATCAACTCTCCACGAATCGTTTGTTGGTCTTAAATGTTTTCTGATCTTCTTTTCTATTTCAGGGGAATATCGATGTACCTATCTCATAATTTTCGTATGGTAGACTTTTATTCCCCTTTCTGCCATCATTTTCTTTAATTTCTATAGCTTAATGCATATTTTAGGTACCATCTTACATTCAATAGGATAATTTCTCCGTTATAATGCTTCCATTTAAAGGAATTAGATAGCATGTCACTACCTTTGGTTTTCTTTTTATTCTATTGTATCATTAGAAAGGATTTTTTGCAACGGAACCCTTTTTATTCTGTAATTCCGTTCTTGCATTTGACCCAAAACGCTTTATCAGCAAAAATCTCTATCGATCTATAGATAGTCTTTTGAATTTAAAATTTTTAAACCCAAATTTATTGGGATTAAAGGTTTACACAATGAAACATTTTTTTTAATTGAAAATATCAGCGATCCATAGATCTGAAAGCTGTAATTTCACAGCCCTACTCTGGTTTTGAAATTTTCAAGGCCGATTTCTTCGATATATTTTCCTAGCCTCTTTTTTGTACCTGAGCTTTTGTAGAAATTTAATATTTTATCTACTACCTCAAGGACTTCCTCTTCAGATAACTCCTTTGCGACAACTTCAGCAATTCTTGGCGCTGCAGCTGCAGAGCCTCCAACCATCAAGGTATATCCTTTGGCAGTGCCCATTATCCCTATGTCCTTGATAGCAGGTTCAGCGCAGGAGTTTGGACAGCCGCATACAGCCATTTTTAGTTTGGAAGGCATAGGCATTCCATGATACTTCTCATCGAGTTTTAGGCCCAAACCAACTGCATCCTGCTTCCCCTGCTTGCAGAAAGTCGTCCCTGGACAAAGTTTTATGCTCCTAACACAAAGCCCTATTGCTGCTCCAGGATGCATACCAAGATCTGTCCACACACTATCGAGATCCTCTTTTTTCAGACCAACGATTGCTATTCTTTGAGCAGAAGTAATCTTGAGGGCTGAAGCTCCGTACCTTTCGGCGACATCGCCGATTTTCCTTAGGGTTGCAGGGTCTACAAGTCCTCCGGAGATCTGGGGAGCGATGGCGTATGTTTCACGGTCTCGCTGAACTATTGCGCCTTTTTCTGGTAAGTTATCTTTCATATTTTTCCTTCCTCCAAATTTATATTTTGAGATTTTACTGTATAATGAAACTACTTGATAGTTCTTGTGTAGCGAAAGCAAAATATCTCAGTTGTGAACTGATTATAAGTCTGTTTTAACTATACCTAATGCATCGATTTCAAAATATTTTTTTTGTGGGAACGTCATTGATCAATGGCCAGAGTTATAAGTTTAGGTTTATGGATATACTCCGGAATAGACGCATTCGAAAGCTTTTACTATATTTACTTTAACAAATATTATAACTCAAATTATTTTTAAGTATGCTTTTGATACCAGTATATTCGAGATATCGATTTATATATTAAACAGTTTCTATGTCTATACTATGAAAGACTGCACAGTCTATAAGACAATGAATATAATTGGGAAAAAATGGACTATTCACATACTTCTCGAATTGCACAAAGGAGAAATGAAGAAGAAACGCTTTAATGAACTAAAAAGAAAGCTCGTTTACATAACCCCAAAAATACTTTCTGAAAGGCTGACAGAACTAGAAGATGAAGGCTTGATTGCAAATAAGGTTGACGACTCAACAGAGCTCCCAAAATCCGAGTATTACTTAACTGAAAGTGGTATGGATTTTGTGAAGATAATACAAGCAATTAAATGCTGGGGACTGAAGTGGAAATTCCAGGATGAAGAGTGTGAGAAGGCTATTTGTATGTATTGTGACCACTGAGCGAGCGGAGTGCAAATACAAAACTAAGCAAAGAGGTATATAGAATTTATTGTAATAGAAGATTGAAAGTTATCGTTTTTAACTCTGTATTATGGCTTGCAATTCTTAAACATTATAGAGATTACATAGTTGGAATGAAAGATCTATAGCATTAAGTCTTCAACTATCTAAATTGTGCATTTGAATTACAAAGTCAAATGTGCTTTATTTTAATCAGCAAGTGAATAAGTCTTAATTAAGGGACCCTACATTTATTTACCATCGGTTAACAAATTTTATGTACATCTTCGAACCAATATACGGATTTCACGATTTGGATTATGAATACCGGATTTTTAAAAACGAGATTCATATCCAGTTACATTAGTATAAACAAGTCTCATCTGCACCGTATCTAAAGGGCTATAGGCTTTCAGCCTTTGTATTTTACTTTTAATGTCTCATTGGTGTCATTGATCGTCAACTAATTTATGATTGATTACACGACATTTTCTAAAAACAGTTTCGGTTTAGAGTATATGCTCGTAACTTTCCTGAAATGTTCGGTACTATACGGAATTTGAAGATCTTAGTTTCTTAAATTCAAATATTGGTTTAGGTATAGACAAGCATTTCGAATTTGAAACTATCCTATTAATACATTGAAACACATAATTGTGTATACAAGAGTGCAGTAGTCGGTGTTATACACATCAACACAAGCTGTTCATAGGCAAGAAATAAGTGATAGAATTTAAAAGGACATAAATTTTTGAAAAAAAATATGCTACCAAAAAGGTGCTGTATTCGAAGCAGCAACAATCAAATTTAAGGCTATAGCCCTTGGTCGTTAAGTTTGGAAATATGAAAATCATTTCTGTTCAGGTCTTTTTTTACATGCATAGTTTTTATGTGGATAAACTACTTTTATTGTGCCAAGTTTTTGAGTTCTGCAAGTTAATTTCAATCGCTTTTTGTATGCTTTATTGTTTCATCCGACTGGTCTAATGTCACTAAAGAGATTCTTTATTGAACCAAGAATCTGAATCTTGCATCATGTCAGTTATACTCACCAGGATTTAAAACGCCAACATATTGATTCCTAATACTTTTATAAAGATATGCCCTCTTCTTGCTTTATCGTATGTAGCTTTTCAATTTTCAGCCTCTTGATGTTTATTCAGATATCAATGCTGAAAAATAACCACAACGTGATGTAGCTAATTTTAATTATGGGCAGACAGAATCAATAAAAGGTAGGTAAGATTATAATCTTCAATTGTCAAACCCTTACCCTCTACGGGTGATCTGTGGGATAACTGATTTAACTTCAACTAAATTTGTTTGATTTGGTCTTCTAATAATTTTTGACCTTTGAGTGTAATATTCTATTTTCTACTATTATCAGACTAACTTCTGCATCCAGTACTTTGTTTATTGCTTCTTCACGTTTTGTTTCTGCTTTCCTTATTAGGTCTCCAATACTTTGGATTTGTGAATCTAATTTATTGGTGATTGTATCTAATTTTTTAGATTGGGTTTGTATAATCTTAGATTCTGCTAATTTCCTCAGGTTGTTAGCAGCATTTATTAAATCCTCGAAATACTTGACTTTTTCCATTTCTATATTGAGCTCTGCTTTTATTTTTTCAAACTCTTCTTCGTCAATCTTTCTGTTATGTTCTTGTTTTTCGATATCATGTTCTGTATTCATAATATAACCTCTTTGTTTTATCTATTGTTTTATCTACGCCTTTCGTACACACTGAAATATTTTTAAATTATTAATTTTAGTTTTTGGTGAATTTCACTGCTTTTTGTTGCTTTATAGTTCTCTGTGTGTTTCTTGTGTAGTCTGAGCTGGCTAATGCCATATCCGACATGCTTTACTACTATACGTGAACTTTCCTTTCAATTTTGAAATAAAATTTATTTGTATCCAGTTAGTATGTAAATGCCAAAAAGCATTATTTTTATACCAATAGCGATGTTCTCAATATTGTCCCATAAAACTTGTTCAATCCTTCAAGAGTCTTGCCCTTAATACAATTTGATCATTAGGAAGAGAGTAAGTTTACCTGGTTTAACAGTTTTACTAACTTCTGTGATAAAATTACCACAAGTAAGACTACCGAAATGATTGGTGCTTTTTATTCGGTCAATTTTTTTTTCAATATATCATGCATTCAATACTTTTTGATACAATTGATTTAGTAAATTAATCTGCAGATAAATTAATGATTAATTTTCCAATAACCGATCTAGATTTATGGCGGAAGGATATTATATTGATATTAAAATCTTATCTTTGACAAATTATTATTTGGATTATACAGGACCAAAGTCTTTCAGACACTTATTTATTCAAATATCTACCAATTATTCCTCAACTTTTTGACCGAGCAGTTTTCGTTAAAATGCAAAATAATCCCCTTAGTTATTTTTAATTAATTGTGTGAAAAATATATTCGGAATAAAAATTACTTTTGCACAAAATATTTTAATCTTAAACAATAATTTGATATTAATGATGTTATATTATTTCAAAAGAAGTTATAAACTTAGTATTATAGTTTTTTTCTAAGAAGTAATATATATTGACTTCATATCAAATTTTGGTCAAACCCTTAAGTCGTCTTTGAGTCGTTATAGAGGATTTCGAGAAATCCCTCCATTTCGTACTATGATATAAATGACATATAAATTGTACATGAAAATAAGATATTATCGGCAGCTTGATTACTTTTCTAGAAAAATAAAAAATCATATCTCCAATGCGGTCGATATCTCAAAAAATTTGGAAATGAGTGTTCACCATGCTAGGTGCCTCTTCAACTCATGGAGTTTGATATAAAATATATATATTACCAATGTCAACATTTCATTACAATTTTTCCACTATTAACCCTAACTCACAAGTTTAAGAGTAAAGAGAAATGCAAAGTCATTTAAATTTAAACAAACTATTTTTTTACCCAGCTCAATTTGCTTTTCTGTTTACAAGTCCATACTAAATATTGTTTTATTTTCATGATTGTAGTGAGAATGCCCACTGCTTTAGATATGGTACCCTACCTCATAGCCCTAATATACGATATAACCAATCTATCCACATAGATGTTATATTCTATGCTATAAATTATCTGATTTAATTGCAGATAGATAGGTTGAATTTATTGCGGTTAAAACATACATAAATTTACCGATAATTTTAGGGAAAAATTTCTTTCCTATATTTTTCAATTCCAGGCTTGTCAAAAGTTCTCCTAATCTGTCTCCATTAAGACACTCTTTACTGTAATAATCAATTGTTTTTTAGAATTGAAAAAAGATTCTCCTCGTCCACAAGTTCAATAAATTTTATTCCATGCCTTGGCTTACGTCCCATACTACCCCCAACAAAAATCGTATATCCGATTTTTTTCCGTTCTCAATGCATTTTTTCGACAAGCTGCAATACAGGCTCCGCAAAGAACGCATTTTTCCCTGACTATCCGTATTTTTTCTTCCTCGATTGTTATTGCTCCCATTTTACAAGCTTGTTCACAGCTTCCGCAACCAATACAATTCTCTTCGAGAATTTCTGGTTTTTTCATACCCATGATTCCAAAATCATCATCCTGGGGTTTTACACACGCAGAAGGACAGCCTGTTATTGCAATTTTAAATTTTTGAGGGACAGCTTCACCGAAATATTTCTCATTTATGAAGTAAGCCAGTCACTAACAGTCAATTAACCTATATTTACAGACATTGTTCCCATGACAAGCAACAATTGCCCTCACTTTTTACCCGGAAGAACTTCCAAAAATCTATTGCATTTCGAGCTCATAAATTGCTTTTTCCGTATCTTCAAGTTTTTTAAACGGAACTCCAATCTGTTGCCTTGAAGTTAAATGAACGTAACAAGAACCGTATTTCTCTGCAGCATCCGCATTAGTCCTTAAATTTTTGGCGAACACCATTCTGCCCACAACTTTAAGCCTCATTGAAAACATCTTTTCTTATCTCTGAGATAGAAAACCTTTGTTTTTGAGTGAAGATTAATCAATTTTTATAGGCCATATGAGATCACTTAACTGCAAAAGTATTATAATTAATTTCTATAAAAATTAGGATTTATGTAACTTATCTAATAGATCCAAAAACAAGGTGCATAATTTTCCGTAAAATCCGCTCTACATCACATTTTTTTCTGATTACCATTCTATTATTATCTTGTTACCTGTGATCCAAGATGGAGCCTTAATTTAATCTAAAAGCAGTATTTTAGTTTTTCATTATTCGATGATTTCAATAAAACCTATTTATTCATTTCAAGAAACAAGCAATTAGTAATGGGAAAATAATCAAAAAAAAGATTAAATGGTACGAGCAGATTTGACAGAAAACAATGCGCATGCCAACTTGAGCATTGTACTGGGAATTCTGTAAAATTTTATCTCAAAAATATTAGAAAATTTAGATAAACTACATGCTCAAGAGCATTGAGTTTATCTAAATTCTCTATAATTAGTATAGTATTCTTTCATTCTGTTAGTGCTGATATTACCACTAACAACGAATAGTAAGTATATTTTTAAATTTGTTTTGCCAGAGCCATCAATTCCTAAATTATAACTTTTGACAGAAGTAGGTGTGCAGAAAATTAACCTTTAATGGATGGATTTAATTGAATACTATATTTATCCAAAAAAATAGCCTTCAGAGGCTACATGAATAGTTACGGAATTTGCTATTTGAGATAATTTATACAGAATCCAAATTCCATTATCATTTGATATGTTGAATTTATTTTTTTATTTGAGCATTGTCTGAACTTTTTTAATATCCGCGATAGCTTCTTTTTTTAGTTCGATCATCTTTTCCATTTTACCTATTTTCATTTCTAAAATTTTTATGAATTTATCCATTCTCATTACTGCAACTTTTTTCTTCTGTTCTATAGTCAGAAGTTCCCACATCTCAACCATAGCGGTCTCCATTATAGACCCCTGTCCCATCATGGAATGTTCTTCGCACATGTTTCAATATCTCCTTGATTGATAATATTTTTTTGAATTTACACTTCAAGAATAGACCAAAATATTAGTATATTTTAATCTCCGGTTTCAACAAATTATTTATAGAGTATATATAAAGCAATTTATTGCAACCAGATGTTTATTATTTTCCCATATTATTTTTAATTAATGATATGAAAAAAAGTTTCTGAATAAAATTTACTTTCCAATAACATATTTTAAAACTAAAAAATCATTTCATATTAATAATGTTTTTATCATATTCTGACATTTTTAAAATTTAATATTTAATCTAGGGTCCAATGTTCGTTCTGTTTTAGGAAAAAGTTGATGTTAAGTTCTGAAGATTTTAAAACATAATTAAAAAATCATTTTTAAATATTTAGTTGTTTTTTGATTTGAAAAATCTTATGTGGGATTACTTTTCATTCAGAAACTATTTTTGGTATAATTAATTTGATATAAAAATAAAAAGTGGTTTTACAGCATATTTTAATATAACTGATATAGTTTTAGTAAGTTAGAGAGTTAGTGAGTTAAGGAATAATACAATGGTAAATGTAGGTGAAATGGAAGCTAAACATATAACAGAGCATATACTTGGAACTATAAACAAGAATATCCAGGTGCATATCATCGATGGAAATTGGCAATGGAGTAAAGAGATAGGTCTTGAAAAAACAATTGATGGCAATTTAAAGATCAGATCTCCAGCTAAAGGTAGTTGGAATATCAAGTTCGAAGAAGGAAACGATCCCAATATATCTGATAATACTTTTCAGGAAGATGATAGAGGTAAAACAGTTCATATATTTTCTTTTAATCGTCACAAGATGGAAAAGAAATTTCTTGTTCTAAATTTTAAATGGAATGACGACTGCAATGCAATTCTCAAGGCTCATTTGCGTCTTAATATCCATTAAGAAATATATTAAGGAAAGTTTAATCAAAAATAACTATTACTATGCAATCAAGTCAAAAAAGAAAAGTATTTAAAGTTTTTTGTAAATTTTTATTTTAAAATTGTATTCTACTAAATAGAATAGAATTTTAATTTTATTACTCTATTTTATCAAGCAAGCAGTGCACTAAAAGTTAATGATCATTTAAATCCACTAAAAATTGATGATTTTAGTTTTTGTATCACTTGCATTCGTTCCAATAAATTGTCAATTTTCCCATCGAATATTTCTTCTGTATTTACATTATCTAGAATTTTAAAGATCTTTCGCATAGGATACCAATTACTAAGGTCATTTGAATATCATCTAAGTAATAATTTAATTCGATTGATTCTTCAAAGAAATATAAATCATTAAAATTCATGTTTTTATTCCACTACGTTCTCATGAATTGGATAATTTTAAACTCATAAAGACGCTCAGATCCTTGTAATTTCTCCTTATAATTCCGACTGAAACTTAGAAAATACAATGATTTTGTGAGAAAACACATAGATTTTTATACAAATACCATGATTAGTAAAAGAGATCAATCCCGTCTTTTGTAGTGGAGAAAGGATACAGAGCCATTTTTTTGTGAGAAAACACATAGATTTTTATACAAATACCATGATTAGTAAAAGATATCAATCCTGTCTTTTGTAGTGGAGAAAGGATACAGAGCCATTAAAACACATAGATTTTTATACAAATACCATGATTAGTAAAAGATATCAATCCTGTCTTTTGTAGTGGAGAAAGGGTACAGCGCCATTTAAAGTTCACAGAACTTTGGGTGGATTGCCAAAAAAATTAAAGGATACTTTATAGAGTTGGTCTACTTCCAACCCTTAAATAGTAGACCAACATCTTCAAAGCTATCCTAATCGGCTTTTTAGTTCTTCTGTGGCTGTGACTTTTTACTTTTATTAATCTGTTCGTTCTGTGATACCTGTGATACAATACATGTTAATCTCCAAAGTTATTTTAAATTAATTATATGAAAAATAGTTTCTGAACAAAAAATAATCTCGCATAAAATTTTTTGATTGCAAAAAATAAATAAATATCATTAATCATTTTTTATTATTTAGGAACTCATCAGAACCTAACATTATCTTTCCCTAGAGAATTAATTACTTTGATGTTGTAATTTTTTGACTGGACAAATAATTATAATCTAAACAAAATAGCGAATAACCAGATTTTGTTCTATGTGTCTGTAAACTCGAATATATCATATATTATAGAGAAACATATAGACATTCCATACTTTAGTGAAGAGAGTAACCATTATTAAACTGACAAATCAGGCCCCTAAATAGTAATGAAATCAAATAAATGATACAGGTTTCATATTCCCAGCATCTTCCAATCTATAGCTTGATATAGCAACTCTTCCAGTTTTTCTTTCGAAGTAATGTCTAGTTCGATATCTCTCCATGAAGTATTATTCCCTTTTCTGAGAGTGACTTCTTTAATCAAGCTAATGATAATCAATTAAGCAATAGACTTTGCTATAATTGACATGTATGCGCATTAGTTTCTAAGATTTACATTTATTTAGGCGTTTTTGCCTTTATTTATGTATACTATCTGTCTTTTTATCATGAGATGTTAATTTAATAATCGCAAGTAACATTTTTGTGGAATCCCATTCAGGGAATTGATTTTTCAAATCTATCCGCATCATTAGTATTAAACATTTTATCAATGTGTTCTATCAATAATATCTCCTGAATTAAGTGCCAATTTAACAAGGTCACACAAATCATTCAAAATACCGATAGTTGAGATAAAATGACCGCTATTTACGAATCCAGATTCCCTGCTAGACTAATATTATAGAGAAAATCACCTGTTTGAGATTGTTGATTTCATCCAAAACTATTGCATGAGAGACTTTACTCTCCAGCATAACCTTCCATAAGACAGAGTAATATTAATCGAAAGAAAATCCTTTCATCGGGACTTTAGTTTTTGGATCTACCTGCGAATCATTTCGTATAAACAACTATTCTCAGTATTCTGAATTTTATATAAAATGTAAATCCATTTTAAAGCGTGATCCACTAATTTTACATTCTAAGCATTATTTAAAAGATAAAATTCGAGTAAATATCCTAATAAGAATAATAATTGAATATATTTTTAAAAAGAGTAAGTTGAAAAGTACTTTCATTTTTTGTGTTATTGTTAATGGAAGAATTGAATTTTAGTTTCCCATGAAACTTAGATCGTAAGTGAAATTTTATAGCCCTTTTTTTACTATGGTTAAATCTCTAAATACACTCTTTTTTGCTTATTTTCTCGATGTTAATACATTTTTGCATTTCCAAGATCTGAACGAATAAAAATAGCTTCCTGAATCATTTCCTTTTTTATTTTCAACCTAGGCAATTATGTTGGCTTTGAAACTGCCCCCATATTTTTTCTTTGCAGTTATCAATATTTTTTTAATGACCAGACTATGGTAATATCCTGTGTGCGCTCAGGAGAACTAAGAAATTTCTTGAAAGAAATTCGATCAATGAATTGTTTCTCAAGTTCAAAGTTGGAAAGACCATGCAATTGATGTAAAAAAGCATCTGTAACATAAGTATTAGGTCAACTTTAGGTATGCTTCAGTAAACTACTTTGCTAAAAAAATATGAACTCAAAAATGAAGCAAAAGGATTTCTAATTAATTCGGAATCAATTTCACCAAGTTTGTCTTCAACAAACTGAAGACATTTGTATTCTTCTTTAAGCGAAAGTAATTAAGAATTTTCATGAGTAAAAATTATTGTTAAGAGACTTAAACTTTCCACTGCTCAAATGCGTCAGAGTTATCTAAATTCTCAAATAACTCGTGAAAATCAGAGATTTATTAAAATCCGCAATAGTCATTCAGAACCACATCAAATCGGAACTACTGTTCTTCCCAATCTTTTTTGATTTTCAATCTTTGAACCCTTAAACCCAATTTTTTGGAGAATAACTATTGATGTTTATGCCTCAATTTTCAAAAAGAGCATTATCCCAATTGTGCATATAAAGACTGATAGCGCACCCATTGCTGCAAGATCGTTGTAGACGCCGAAAGAAGTACTTATTCCGGCAATTGATCCTCTTAAGCCATCTACGCCATAGGTAAGTGGATTTATTTTACTTACTAAATAAATTGCATCAGGCAAATTTTTGAGGGGGAAGAGAGCTCCTGATAGGAAAAAAATGGGCATTATCAGGAAGTTCAATATCATTTGGAAACCTTGCATATCCTCCATTTTTGAGGCTAGGGTAAGGCCAAGGCCTGAAAAGAATATGGCTATCAGGAACATGAATATGAGTCCCATCAAAAAACTACCTAGATTGGGAATCCTGAACCCAAACAAATAAGTCATGCTTAGCATGAATAGTCCCTGAATCATGGCTATGATTGCACCTCCAAAGGTTTTACCTATCATGATTTCTGTCCTAGAAATCGGAGCTACCATAGTCTCTTTAAGAAAGCCGAATTGCCTGTCCCAGATGATCTCAAGCCCAGAAAAAATAGCTGTATATAGAATTGCCATGGTTATAATTCCTGGAGCTAGAAAATCAGTGAAGCTTGCCCCTCCATTGGCTCTGGCATACATCGGACCAAATCCGTATCCGAATGCGATCATGAAAAGTAGAGGCTGGCCAAGAGAACCTATTAGTCTGGTTTTAGAGCGCCAGTAATGCTTGAGCTGCCTAAGGCAGAGTATATAAACAATTTCAATCATTATCTCATCCTCCCCAAACCCCTCATCATTTTTTGTTTATTTGCTCCATTATTGTCATCACGGATATCTCTACCTGTTAGCTTAAGGAATGCCTCCTCTAATAATTTGGTTTTGGTTCGCCTCTTAATTTCTTCAACAGTGCCAGATTCTATAATTTTACCATGATCAATAATCGCGACATTGTTTGCAATTGCTTCAGCTTCTTCCATGTAATGTGTTGTTAGAAAAACCGTCATTTTTTGTTCTTCGTTCAATTCCCTAATGTGACTCCAGATAGCGTTTCTTGTCTGAGGGTCAAGGCCCACTGTGGGTTCATCTAGGAAAAGAATTTGGGGATAATGAACAAGTGCCCGTGCAATCTCAAGCCTACGCTTCATCCCACCTGAATAATTTTTTACATAATCGTTCCACCTATCGCAAAGTCCAACAATTTCAAGGGCTTTCTGAATCCTTTCTGCTCTTTCTTTTTTAGGTACTTTGTAGACAACTGCGTGATAGACCATGTTTTCGTAGGCTGTAAGAACTTCATCAAGGCTACTGTCTTGGAAGACAATCCCAAAAGATTCACGAGCCTTACTTTGTTCTTTGAGTACATCGAAACCATTAATGCTTATTTCTCCGGATGTGGGCTTCAGGACGGTTGTGAGCATTTTTATTGTCGTTGATTTGCCTGCACCATTTGGACCTAAAAAAGCGAATATCGAACCTTTTTCAATATTAAAGCTGATGTCATTTACAGCGGTAAGATCATCAAATTTTTTAGTAAGGGATTGGACTACGAGTATATTTTTCATGATTGATCCTTGTATTTTTTTTCAATTAAAAAAATATTAAATTTATACAAATTTTATTTTAAAAGTTCCTTAGATACGCAGATTTGCAGGAAGAATCCTGCGCGATATTCAAAAAGAAATATTTTCCACGATTTGGGTAGTGGGACAATATTTATAAATTTTGTTCCATTTTCAGCACTTGCACATATTTAAAGGCACTTGATTCTTTAGGACTTAATCTGTTTGACTAAAAAATCATAGCAATAAAACCTAATTACTTTAATATAAATTTGAAATCATGATGTATATTCTGCTTGTTTTGTTTTTTAATTGAATAAGTCCTTATTACTGCTTGGAGCCTATTATAATTACTATTTTAAAGGATTTCGATAAAGCCATAAATTTTGTCCTATGTTTATAAATTATATAAAACTAATTCTTGAAAATCAGAGGTTTATCAATAATCCTCTTTGATCTCTATCTTTGGAATGCGTGTTCATTAGAGCCTAGCTGCATTCAATGTAATCTTCCTAACGACTTAGATAGCTGATGAGAATTCATCGGAATCAAAACACTTAAGTAGGAATTCATTTATCTCGAATCCTATTCTCTCCATATTTGGCTTTAATTTTTGTCAATTTCTGTAAAATACAGCCCTTTGATTCTTTTGCCTTCCGGATCTATTTTACGGTAAATAATACCTTCTTCTTCCAATCTCAATATAGATTTTGAGATCATCGTTTTATTAAATCCTTTTGATCGTTTAAAGCCATCGTGGCTGCAGCCTTCTTGATCATACAGTGACATCAGAATAGAGAAATGCCCCGTCCAATATGATACTAACCAGGTTCTCTAGCAAAATACTTATGGATATTTACATAGGAAAATTTGCATTTGGTCATCATACAGGATAACAAATGCTGTTAAACCAAGAACTTCATCTAAAAATTTTAACATTGTCTATTTTTATACTCAGATATATTTTTTGCTAAAATACACGTCTATATCTTTCTGAAAAAATTATGATTATCAGAAGAAAACCTTAGACAATAGATTAGGTAATGTTCAAATTTGATATTTTTTATACTGCTCATTGAGGAATACTGAGACAAAAATTAAGTGTCGGGATATTAGTGGAGTGGTTTAAGTAAATGGATGAATAATACATAAAAGAGAGATTTTAGTGAAATAATTTGACTATTATCTATTTCCCCTTAGCATATAGATTATTTTTTATTTTCTCTCTTTTATCAATTTTTTTCTTTTCACATAGATTCAGGGGCTGTGATTCCGAGAGTATCAAGGGAATTTGCAAGCACAATCCTTGCACATTCTACAAGGGCTAGTCTTGCAGCCCTGACGTTTTCATTCTCTGTGGAAATGACCGGAATAAAATGATAGAACTGATTAAAAGCATCGGCGAGTTCGCGAGCATAGATTGCAAGCAAATGAGGTTTGAGTTCAAGGGCTCCAAGATCTATTATATGATCAAACATTGCCATCTTTTTGATCAGATTTATTTCGCTGTCCTCAACAAGTAAAGAGGGATCTGTTTCCAAGAAAGATTTTAAAGTAGCATCCCCTTTTGTCTTTTCGAGGATACTGGAAGCGCGGGCATAGGAATATTGGATATAAGGAGCTCCCTGCTTCTCAAAGTCCAGAGCATTGTTCCAATTGAAAACCGTAGATTTTTCTGGGGAGACCTTGACTATATCGTATCTCACTGAACCTATTCCGATCATTTCTGCAACCTCCTTCTTGAAATCATCAGATGTTTCCGGACGGCGCGTATCTACCTGTTCGAAGGCAGCTTCAACGACCCTGTCAAAGAGTTCATCAGCACTTATAAACTGGCCACTGCGTGTGCTCATTGAGCCTTCGGGGAGAGATACAAACTCGAAGATCACAATCTCAGGTTCCTTGATTCCGATCGCATTCAGCGTAGCCCTGAGCTGGCCAGATATCAGCTTGTGATCCGCCCCAAGTACATCAATTACACGATCTGTCTGGCTTACTTTCCATTCGTGATAAGCAAGATCTCTGGTAGTATAAAGAGAAGTTCCATTTGATCGCTGTATTACGAGGGTTTTCTCAAACCCGTAGTCAGAAAGGTTTACCACAACGGCTCCGTTATCAATTTTAGTTCTTCCAGTAGCCTTGATCCGCTCGATTATATCGTTTACTGCTCCAGATTTAAGGAAACCAGATTCATTGACGAACTTATCGTGGGCTACGTTTAACCGAAGAAGAGTCTCCTTGATTCCGGTAATTGCTAGGGCAACAGCTTTATCAAAGCTTTCTATGGTCTTGAGGTCTCCAGCTTCCACATTTTTCATAAGAGCATCTATTTCATTTACATATCCTGAATTTTTATTTAATTCAGTGTTTGCCTTAATATATATGTCCGCAATAGCAGCATCTGGTTTTTTGGAACGGTCAAGCTCAAAGTGCTCACATGCCCAGGAGACTACAGCAATCTGGCGTCCCATATCATTGACATAGTACTGCACTTCCACATTGTACCCTGCGCGCTTGAGAATACGAGCAAGAGTATCTCCGATAATTGAATTACGGATGTGTCCCACATGCAAGGGGCCGTTAGGGTTTGCAGAGGTATGTTCAAGGATGATCGTATCCTTTTTGAATCCGCAACCGAATTTTTCTTTCTCTTCCAGGATTGTGGCTATTGTCCTAGTCAAGTAGTGTCTACCCACATGGAAATTAATGTAAGGACCTGAGGAATTTACTTCCCTTATATACGAACCATCCGGAATTTTAACTGCAGAAACAATGCATGATGCAATGTATGTGGGATTTTGTCTGTGAAGACTCGCTAGCCTGAAGGCAGCCCTGCTTGCAAGGTCTGCATGAGAAGAAGCTTCAAAATAAAGTTCGGAATCCTTAACATCAAACCCGATTTTCCGGATAGCATCCTTTAAGATCGATATAGCCTGAGATTTGAGTTCCATAAACAAGATAAATCACCTGTAAAAACTATGAAAACAATATGATAACATTAATTTAGATATTTTTTAATAACTTCTGGAATAGTAAAAATTTACTATTGATTCCATTGGCAATTGACTACAATCGATCCAAATCCAGAAAATAATAAAAAATCTATTTATTTACTAAATTTTGATCCACTGATCTAAGGCCAGTTCAATTAAAAAGTATTATAAAAAGGTACTTGATATGGGAGCAGATCTCACTAGTGAAATCAGACCCCTGTATTGTACCTCAGAATTGCAGCAAGACCTCCAAAGGCATTCAAGAGCTGTGAACCTTCGTCAAAGTCAGTAGACACGAAAATAACTTTTGCATTGCTTTTATCAGCAAGCGCTGATAGCTCATCAACGATATCAGTTACATCTGTTACATCAAGGGAAGAACCGCACTTTGGGCAGTTTCCGGCTGTAGGAGCAGATTCGCCTGGTTTCCAGCGCCTCGTCCATTTATTTTCGTATCCGCAAACGCTGCATTTCGTGGTAACCCTTTCAGCCCGTAGATCTTCGGAAAGCAAAAGCATTTCTACAGCATTAATTTCGAGGTTTGCCCGGACCTGAGTTTCTCCATAAGCTACTTTCCCTGAGTCAGAAATAAGTTCTTTGAAAAAGGCCTTGACAGCATTTTTTTGTCCCATAAGCTCAAGATCCTGTAACTTTTCTCCTGCAGCATTCAACAGCTCGGAAAGTCCGGATTCATCCGTGTAAGATATATCGAATAGTCCAATAATTTTCCTCTGGAGCTCATGATGCAGAAACTCCCCTGCATAGAATTCTTCTTTTGTCGGAGAAGGCCCACCTATAAGGACTCCTTTCAAATCCTTATGATCAATGGAAAGGAAGATTTCACTTGCAGCATCACCTATTCTTTTATAAAAATCATGGATAGCAATGAGCCTGAGCTGCTGAAAACGGTGGGCACTCTGCCCTCCTTTCCTCTGCTTCCCCGGAACTGTGGAAGTAAGATGACGGAAGGCTTGTATTCGCTTACCAACTAGCAACCCTACAGTAGCTTCTCGGCGATCCAAAACCAAAAGCCCGAAGGTATTTTTGTCTTTGAGCATATCTTCAAGAGGCTCGAGGTAAAAGGTGGAATTGCAGTGATATTTATAAGCTGTAATCGGCTCCGGAGGAATTATCACCTCACTTTCCATGTTGGTCTTGTTGGCCCCGATGTCCACAGCTCCTGTAAAGTAAACTATACCATTTTCAGGTACTTTATCAAGATATTTCAGCCTTGATAAAAGAGATTCAAGGGCTCCCTGTACATTCGTCCTGGTAAGCTTGGACTTAATGTTTGCAGCTTGCCCGTGCTCTTCTTTCAACTGGTTTGTAACATCATAAATCTGCTTGTCTAGAGGAATATAAAGAGTAATTAGCTCAGTACTTCTTCCTTTCTTATCCCTGAGACTTTCAAGCTTCTTTTTAAATTCGTACTTTTGATGTGCGGATTGTTCAGTCATTGCAAAAATTCTCCAATAGGCAAGTGATTAAATTCTGTATTTCCGGCAAATTTGATTTTAAATTCGTTATCTAAATAGATGCAGTTATATTTGAATTGAAATTTGAGATTGTCATATTTAAGAAATATTTGAGATTGTAAATCTAAGAAATTGTATGATACCATCAATTTGATCTCGTAATAAATTTAGTTATTCAGTTTACATTTTGTTTAGCTTTTCGGTTAACTTGACAATAGTGAACTAGAAATTTGATAAAGAAAAATCAAACAACAAATTCCCGTCTCAACTTAAATGTATAATCTAAAAATCGCGCAGACACGAAGAACCTGAAAGAGGAATCGATCTGCTAGAGAAACTGGCAACTCAAAAATTTCAGTAATCAGTTAACTCCCTTATGCTGTGCAAACCTATCTGATTTCGTATTCTGTTGATCGAACTAAATATGAGACATAATTTTACTTAAATTGTATCTATTGGCTTAAAATTGGATCATCCCTAATGAAAGTGTATTCTAATTGAAACTTAAGACGATTTCGATAAACCCCACTTTTTAGTAGATAGTTTATAAAGGGTATATAAGCAATTTGTTGAAATCAGAGGTTTATCGAAATCCTCTTAAGTTTCAATTTGTTTTTGTGGCTGGACTGAGATAATATATCCATATAAAGATAAAAATATTCATGTACATTTATCTTTGCTTCAAATTATTGGTTTACTGAGATAAACACTTGTTCTTTATTAATTTGATTGGTTTCTAAAGTGCACTAGTTTAAGTTTTTTGGTCTTTCTCGTCCCGCATCCATCGTCGTGAGCTAGATCAAATGTGCTTCAGTACATGAAAACAAAAATTTCGTTACGATAGAAATTTAATTATGAAAGCATCAAGAATTAATCATGAAATAAAGTCTGAAATAACTCTAATTTGAATTTAAAAACTCAAGTCTTGGATTTAAATTTACCAGTTTAAATTTTAGTCCAATTGCCTATCTCTTCATAGTGTGGTTTTCCCATTCTTAGAGAGTAGTACAACCCTACTAATCTCAGATTCGTCTACTATTTCGTACCCCAGGTATTTTGCAAGTTCTTTTGAGAACTCTAGAACCTCTATATGAGTGGGCATGGAAGATCGGTCAAGACGAAGCCGTGAAAACCCCAGATGCATATAAGCTTTTATTTCGACAAAATCAGGGGAAGCTTTTTTAATCAGCTCAGCATAACCCTCTGACCTAAACATATTTTCTCCCTTGACCAGCGTTGTACGAATGACTGTCCGTGATCTTAGATCTCCTAGCAGGGACAGAGATTCGTTGATTTTTTCCCAGAGCATAGCAGATTTTGGCTTACAGATTTTCAGATAAGTTTCCAGGTCAGGAGCATCAAGACTCATATACAACTGGGAAGGGAAAATTTTAGTAAGCATCTCAGGATTCGTTCCATTCGTGACCAAAAAAACCGTAAAGCCCATTTTTTTGTATTCCTCGATCAGCTCTGGCAAGTAAGGATAAATGGTCGGCTCTCCAGACAGGGAAATTGCGACATTATTCGGCTCATTGCTCTCAATCCAACGTTCCTTAATTGCGATCTGAGAACCACCAAACCCCGTAATCAGTTTGCTCTGGCATGCAATGCTTTCTTCTACAATCTTTCTGGGGGAATCCCATTCATCAGGAATAGGAACAGGGATCTCAGTGGGTCGCCAGCAAAAGACGCACCTCTGGTTGCATATAAGAGTAGGAGTCATCTGGAGGCAGCGGTGAGATTGTACTCCGTAAAATTTGGATTTATAGCAGAAGCCTTGCCCGTTCATAGCGTGTTTAAGCCAAAGGCATGTCTTAACGGCCGAGTGGCGCCCTGCGAGAGCATATCCCTGTTTTCTCAGAAGGGTATTTAAATCAGGGAAATCAAAAGACAAAGGAATATGCTTTTCGTTTCGGTTTTCTTTCTGAACAATCGATAAATCTTCTTCGAAGTCCTCCTTCTTTTCTTCCAGAGGCATTTGCAGCATATTAAATCCTAGATGTATATATAAGGATCGGGCAATAATTTTAGATAAATTTATGGCCTACAAGAATTTTTTGAATTGCCTATTCGCGTAAATCCAATCATTGGAGTTAAAATTTTTCAGGCCAAATTCAGTCAAAAGTAAGGATTTTATAAGTAAAATCTGCGAGATCCACAATTGGGACTCTTGCAGGTACTGGCATGAGATTCACATGCTTCTGAAACTCTGTTTGATCCTGCCAGGTTCCGGAATTTACAAGAAGGATATTTTTATAGCGCTGGACTCCTAGGGTATGGACATGGCCTGTGTGGATGATATCCGGCACAGGGTCGATAACGAAATAATCCATTTTCTCTGGAGATATGGAAACCCTGCTCCCATAAATTGGAGCAAGGTGCCTGCGCTTCACCATTTCAAGAACGGCCATCGCAGGTTCCTGATAGGAAATCCCTGGAATGTTAGCTACGAGATCATCAATTGATCTGCCGTGGTAGATGAGGATGCGAGCACCATCCAGATCAACAAGAGAAGGGTTACCAACGAAGATGACATTTTGAGGGAAATAAGCCTGAATTATTTCAGGAAGCGCAGGCTGAGGTTCTGCCTGGCGGACGGCGTCATGATTGCCAGGACTTATAATCACACGAATGTGCTCTGGAATTTCCCTTAAGTACTCTGCAGCTTTCATGTACTGCTCATAGATATCCATAATGGCCAGCTCTGATTCCTGACCAGGATAAATCCCTATCCCATCAACAAGATCTCCTGCAACAATAAGATAACGGATACTTGCGGCAAGCTCCCGCATGATTTCTGATTCAGACTCTCCTTTCAAAAAGTCAATAAAATTCAGCCAAGAGTCTTCAAGAAACTGGGAACTTCCTATATGTACATCCGATATCAGCACTATTTGCCCTTGACTTCCGCTTCGCCGTTGCACACCATTTGGTACATCTGGTTGAATGAGTTTTGTGGCAAACATCAGGTTTCCAGCGCTCTTTACCAAACCAGTTACTCCGATGACCTCATCAAGCAGGACTTTTGAAGCCAGTTCGAAAAGTTCCTTATCAGTATTTCGAATGAGAACTGAGAAAGAGCCGGTTGGATCTTCAAGAGATAAAATTTTGTGGCCATTATTTGTGCTACTGATGTCCGAAATCATCCCTATTATAGATATTTCTTCAGAATTCCAGTCCCCTTCACGACGAAAGCTTCTTTTTAAACTTTCTATAGAACGCGCATTTATTCTGCTCCGTATAATCGCGGAAAGCCTGCTGTATCTATCCCTGAAATATTGAACAAACTGCATATATTCTCCAATACAGGTTGAATGCCCTGATATGTCAGAAATTATGGTCACAGGATTCCTGCCTGAAAAACTTCTTTGCACTTTGTCGCAGGAACTAGAAGATAAGGCTTTTCCGAAAATAGATAAAGATGGATTTTCCCTGGAAATTCGGTTTGAAGGAGAAGAAGGAAGAGAATTCGAATCTCCCAAAAAAGATACGGTTGATCTGTCTCCAACTTGTGAAGATGGCAAGGAAAAGACCAATTCGGAATCAGTTCTCAATGAAGAAATTGAGCTTGAAGCAGCGTGAGAACTCGGTACCCCCTCGGATGAAGTATTACCTGATTTGAGATCTGGAATTGGTTTATACTTTATAGGTACTGGAATTGGATCTAGAAGCAGATTTAGGTGAGGGCTAACCGCAGAGTTCTGGATTGGAGTAGGGATGCCAGACTCTGAGGAGATCTCATCTGATTTTGGAGGACGTTTAGTAGATACTGAAAGAAATTCTCCCGCTTTTAAAGAAGAAATTGGTATTTCATCGTAATGTGGCTTTTCTGTTGAAGTTTCGAAACCAGGATTTTTTTTATTTTCTACATGAATTAGCTTTGAAGCTCTGTCATGTGCAGCAAAATTTTCAAGATCTATATGTCCGGGCTCTATGACAACAACAAAGTCATTCACAGTTGAAAGAACATATTTGAGCAGGCATTCGGGAGAGTTGCTGGATTTAATTAGTTCAACAGCTTCAGGGCTTATCTGGTACTCTTTTTCTATAACTGCCTTTATAATCTCGCTTTTGTCCATACTTCCAACCTGACATTCCTAGACTGACACAAATATTTCCAAACTGAAATAAACTTTTCTAAACCTTCTGGATTTGATTTACCATAAGGCTCATTTGGCTCCAGATTTAAAAGAGCCTAACCAAAAGACATGTTTAAAATATAAAAGTTAATAAGATACAGAATAATATGCTTAATAGCTACTAAATTGATATGTTAAAATTAATTTATGAAATGAAATTGTAATTCTAAAAAAATAGTGTATGTCCCACTTAACATTTAAAAATTTTTAGATGCCCCACGTAAAACTTATATCTATAGATTCCTGCCTACTATAAGAAGTATCTACCTCATTTTAAGTAGATGACTATAAAAGCATGATAACTGGATGAATAGATATAACAGATATTCTGAAAGTGTATATCGGTATATATTTTGTTTGCCCATTTGCCCACTAATATTATTGAAAGTTAGAATAATTTTTAAGCTACTGTCATATTGATCACATGGATGACATTCTTGTGTTAATCGGTGGAAATTAGGACTTAAAATTAATATATATAAAACAAATCGTAGGCAAACATACTGGGAGAAATACATAATTATTTTTAATAAGTCAGGATAGCAGAAGGAGCTATAATTAACTCTGAGATTATATTTTAGCCTGAAATAATCTGAGGATATAATAATAGTGGATTTCGATAAAATTCTGATTTTCACGAGCTATTTATAAATTATTTTATAAGTATTTGAAAAAATTAGTGGGTTTATCGAAATTTTATATAAAGTCCAGCGGCTATACCATAACTTAATTGAATAAAAATTCTTCAGAAAAAGAAGAATGGAATTGATGAAACGCTAAAAAGTGAAATTAAAGGAATAAAGGCTGAGTATGAGCAAAACAAATGAGGAAAATGGTACCCAGGAAGAGAAAAACTCCTGGGTTTCACTTGGAAAGGACTTGCTGTTGGTCGTAGCTGTACTGATTACTTTTATGGTCCTTTCCAAGTTGGTATTGGGTCTCTGGACTCCTATGGTTGCGGTAGAGTCAGAGAGTATGGACCCGCATATACAAATAGGAGATATTGTTTTTATGAAAAGTATTGATCGAGTGAACGTTACCACGAATGAAGAAGGAAAAAATTTAGGTTATAAGTCCTTTGAAGATTATGGAGATGTGATTCTTTACCGTCCTCAAGGTCAAGAAGGTGTAACCCCGATAATTCATAGAGCCATGTACAGGGTAAAAGCCGGAGAGCAAATGTGGGTGGGAGGGCCTATTGCTCAGTATTCGGGTTATATTACCAAAGGAGACAATGTTGTAACTAACCAGTACTTTGACCAGGAAGGAGACATAAGCTATTATATGCCTGTAAAAGACGAGTGGATTATAGGAACTGCAAAGTATAGGATTCCTTATCTAGGATATATCAGGCTATTACTTTCATAGGCAATTGAACTATAATTTTCAATTTATTTTTTTAAATCCGCATTCTATAAATGCACACATATGTATAATTTTTTCACCTATTTGCCCTCTTCTAATGAATGATAGTGCGCAAATAAGTTAAAAAAAATATACATATGCAGAATGGGTTCCGTTGCAAAAACTTCACAAAAATATGTAAATCCATAAGTAATTAATAAAAATCAAAATATCCGAGGAAAATGTATCAATATTATAAAGCTATACCAAATAATTGATTAATGTATTTGACTTCATTAAAAACAGAGTAATTTAGATCGATTACTTGTCCTTTTTTAATCATATTTATAGCTTCAATTCCTTTTAAAGTCTTATTAGCAGATCGAAAAGACTGAAATCCTAACATTGGATTAACGATTCGCTTTATAGATCTGTGATCTTGTTCTATAATGTTATTCAAATACTTGATTTGTCGAATGCCTACGTTTTTAGGTAGTATTTTATCAATTTTTAGTTTATCTATAGCAGGTAGATAAGCTGGATTCTTATCAACGGTTATTAATCTTGGAATTTGATTATGATTAAAACTTAAAGCTTTCTTAAAGAATCTCTTCGCTGCTTTTCTATTTCGTTTTGAACTTAACATGAAATCAATTGTATCTCCATTTGAGTCAACTGCTCGATAAAAATATTTCCATTTACCTTTTACTTTGATATAGGTTTCATCAACTCTCCGCGAATCATTTGTTGGTCTTAAATGTCTTCTTATCTTCTTTTCTATTTCAGGGGAATATTGATGTACCTATCTCATGATTTATTTATGGTCGACTTTTATTCTCCTTTCTGCCATCATTTCCTTTAAATTTCTATAACTTAATGCATATTTTAAGTATCATCTTACATTCAATAGGATAATTTCCCCTTCACAATGCTTCCATTTAAAGGAATTAGATAGCATGTTACTATCTTTGGTTTTCTTTTTATTCTATTGTATCAGTAGAAAGAATTTTTTGTAACGGAACCCTCAAGAATTCCAAATACGGTTTCATGGACTTGGGTGAGGAACTCTTGCTAGAAATCGCAATGATTATGTTGCATGTCAAAAATGGATGGTGAGAATTGGTACGGATATATGGTGGATAGGTCGGTAATGGCATAACGATATAGGAAGAATTAACCAAACTTATAAAAAATATTTATATCTATATAACCTCTGGATTTCCATTCGACAACTGGATTTTTAGAAATCTGTAATCAGAGTCTGCCTCTCGTCTCTTTCCCTAAGTTTTGTAACCCCCACACCAACAAGTCTGAACTTTTGACTTCCAATAAACTCCGAAAGGAGCTGAATCGCTGTCCTTTTAATCACGAAGATATCCGAAGTCCAGACTGGGATAGTCTTTGAGCGTGTATATGTAGAAAAGTCTTCATAACGAACTTTAAGGGTTACTGTTTTGAAAAGGAAACTATCTTTTAGGAGAACTCTATGAACGCTCTCAGCAAGCATTTTTAGAGAGCCAGCAATTTTTACAGGATCGTTTGTATCCTCCTCAAATGTTCCGCTCCTGCTTATTGACTTTACCGTTTCCTCACATCCCTTTACTTCACTGAAATCCAGACCATGCGCCACCTGTTTCATCCAGAGCCCCATTTTCCCGAACCTTTCAGAAAACCTCTGGATATCACAGCTTGCTAGCTCTTCAGCTTTGGTTATCCCCATCAATTTTAGGGATTCTGTTGTTTTTTCACCTATTCCAGGGATTTTTGAGACGTTTAGCGAAAAAAGAAAGTCTCTGACATATTCAGGTCGAATAACTGTAAGACCATCCGGTTTCTGAAATCCTGAAGCAATCTTTGCAATAAGCTTGTTCGGTCCGACTCCAACTGAACATGTAATTCTTTCCTGACGTTGAACTTCATCTTTGATCTTGATAGCACAAATTGCAGCCTCTTCAAAACTCCTTATCTCAGGTCCTGGCACTAGATAGGCTTCATCAACACTCGCCTGCTGAAACTTCTCAGCAAACCCTTTCATGATCTCCATTACGTTTGCCGAAACCTGTGCATAGAGCTTCATGTTGACAGGCAAAAAGACAGCTTCAGGACAGAGTTTATATGCCTGTGAAATTGGCATTGCCGAATGAATTCCGTATTTTCGTGCCTCGTAAGAACAGGTGCTTACAACTCCTCTGCCTGACCCCCCTTTAGGGTCAGAACCCACCACAACAGGCAGTCCTTTTATTTCTGGCATTTCCCTGACCTCCACGGACGCAAAAAAACTATCCATATCTACATGGAGAACTATCCTCCTTTCGGTATTGTTTGCTTTAGGATTGGGAGCATGCATCTTGAAATATTTGATTATAAAAGATCATAAGGTTAAAGGGAGTTAGGTGAAAGTATTCAGGGTTTATTTTTTTGGTTCTGTTAAGTCAACGAGGGAGAGTATTTTTCCAGCTACTGTCGGAACCATAAATCGCTATCCCTCGTAGATTCGACAGTAATATAAAATTATTAGAATAAGCTTCTTTGCCTGTTGGTTTTAAGTGGCTCAATAACTTCTAGATAATTGTTTCTTGAATTTCTTGCTTCATCTCCAACTTCCCATTCTTCCATTTTGTCGTCAGGGAAGAGCTTCAATAAGGGGCGAAGCTGATCCGCTTCAACAATATCAGGATTCAACCATATGTCTTCATCCTCTTTTTCTAAAATAACAGGCATTCTATCATGATATTTGCCAACAGTCGTATTAGGTATTGTAGTAATGATTGTGTAGTTATGGATTTCTTTCATGTTCTTTTTATCTTTCCAAACGTCATACAGCCCAGCAAAGGCAAAAATTGAATGGTCTTTCATCTGGAAATAGTGCCACTGGAAGGGATTTTTTAAAAAATGAATCTTATCTGGTTCGTAAAACCCTGTCGCTGGGATAAAACAACGTTTATGAAGAAACGGTTGGCGGAATGTAGGCAATTTATCAACTGTTTAGGCTTTAGCATTTATCGCTTTGTATTTATAATGCTCATCTTCGGCAAAATGAGGAAGTAGTCCCCAAAACATCAACTCAATTTCTTTTTTCTCGTGATTGACGATAACAGGATTTAATTGTCCTGGTCTGATGTTCCATCCCGGTTTAAAATTCTCTAAAGTATTTTCTATAAAAAACCTATCATACACATCTTTTATGTTTTTTACTGAAAATCCATACGCTCCACACATGCAGTATATACCTCTTTCTTGTAAGATCAATTTAAAATCATCATGAATGAGGTTAATTGTAAAGAAATTCTTAAATGTTGTGCTTTATCCTGAACTATTCCGCTTTGAATACTTTCACATAACTCGGAGTTTCCTTTTAACCTATAACTCAATAATTCATTTCGAGAATGATTGACATGGATATATCAGAAAAATCATTAGAATGTGTGCTATTGCTCACGAAAATGTATTGAGAAACAAATTATTTTAACATTTAATTAAATTTGAATGAGAAATGACGTTGGAAGCGGACGCATTGGTGTACTCTTGAATAATGGCGATGCACTAGTGAAACAAGACGGTTTATCTACAAGTTGGGTAACAGAACATACTGATGCTATTGCCCTTGCTCTGATTTAAGTAGGAGCCTGTCTATAAGAGCCAGAGCCAATCTTTTGCTTACTTGAAAGAAAGCAGATGGAAGGTTATTAAAAAATACGTGCAAATATGCTAAAAAGTATAGTATGCATATTTTTTAATATATATTCAGAAATATAGTAATTAATCATTCCCAATATTTTATAAGACTTTGGGAGTAATTATCTTATAATCTGATGTAAAAACAAACTTTGTTTTATATGCACTAACGTAATTATTGATCCATTTATCTGATTCTAAAAAATTATTTAAGGAACTACTTGACGGTTGATATTTCTGTGATGTTCCTACCAACGGAACATGAGATATAAGGAATCTAGTGTTAATATACAGGTGATAGGCATGAATATAGAAAAAAATCCCTTTCTAAGAAAATTAAGGTTCTTGCAAAAAATTACGATGGTTAAAGACTATAGATGTTCATCTTGCGCAGAGAGAGTGGAAAACCGCTTTTTAAGGAAATTAAGATTTTGGCAAAAAGTTACGATGGTTAAAGATTTTAGGTGTCCGGTTTGTGGAGAGAGAGTAGACAAAGGTGAATTCAGAAACGAAGTGTTCATGCGAGAATTCAAGAGTTCTGGGCTGTGTCAAGAATGTCAGGATACAGCTTTTGGATATAGGGTAGCATGGTAACGAGTCCGTTTTGAGACTTAGGAAATTAAGAGATTTTAGCACAAAAACCATGCGTTTTAGTTCTCTCTATAACTTATGGAGCTTGTGGAACTCATAGAGCATTTGGAGCGCATGGAATTTTTGGAACTAATTAAACAACAACATAATCATAAATAGAAGATTTCAAAATAGAGAATTTGAAATTAAATAAATATAGGGTTCCGTTGCAAAAAATCTGGCTATTTTACAAAACCAGTGAAAAACATCACAAATGGGATATTTATATGCCATATACAGGTCAATAATGATACAAAAAGCAATAGTTATAGCCTAAAAAGGCAGTAAAATTATTTTTGCAACGGAACCGGAAACATTACGAAGGAAAAATCATCCTATTTAAACGTAAGATGGTATCTTAAATATTCAGTAAGTTACCGAAATTTAGAAGAAATGATGGCAGAAAGAGGAATAACAGTTGATCACACTGCTCGGTTCCGTTGCAAAAATAAAATTCCTGCATTGTGAAGATATAATTTTCATCTCTATGTGTCATTTTCTTTCTAATAAAAATGATTAATTTTTCTAATTGTGACGGTTTTTTCTGATTTTACAAGGGAGCCAGATTTTTTGCAACGGAACCCAATAATTTAAATTACTCTGTTCTTAATGAAGTCAAATATATTAATCAATTTTTTGGTATAGTTTTATAATGTTGGTATATTTCCCTCGGATCTTTTGACTTTTTTATACTTATAGATTTACATGCTTATTCTGAAGTTTTTGCAACAGAACCGAATTTCGTTTCATTATTTTACACAATTTAATTATACTTAACCATTATAGTTATTGTAGAACTTTTATCAAATACTTTAATAAAGCTTATAACTACATTTTCATCATAGTACCAGGAATTCGCACTAAAATCTTTGAGGCTTTTGTTTCTTTCTGCGATGTTTCCGTTAGATATCAAAGGAATTTGTACGCCGTCAACTTTTACGCTATCAATAGGGCCCGTGTTGCCTTTCTTCTCTGTGGGTTCATGGAGAATACCTACAAAAAAGTAATCTTCATATTTTGGAGTATATTTGTCATGGACTCGTTTGATGGTTACTTGCCTCGTAACTGAATCCAGATATTTATGGCTAACTTCGGTAGCCCTATACTCATCATTTGCCTTTTCATCACAGTTAATACCCTTTGCAGCAGAGGAACGGCTTACTCCATCATCAAGGTACATGATGTAGCTCCTTTTTGAATCGCCAGGGTATATATTGATTGTGATGGGATTTGGCTCTTTTTGGCTGTTAAGTTCTCCTACATATTGCTCTAGCTCTATTGTAGGGATTATAGCCCCCGCTCTTACATAGAGAGGCATAATAAATGGCAAATGATTGCTGTCTTCACTTATATATGAATTATAGTTGATGGTAGTTCCTCCTTCAACAGGAGCAGCCAAAGATTGTTTGTTATCTGTGAAGCAATACCAGTTGCTTCCTGCAGGAAGATATACATTTCTCCAGACTTTGCTCTTATCTAGTATTGGGGCTACAAGAAAGTCGTTTCCTACAATAAATTGAGTGTTTAAAAATTCAAGCTTGTCATTAAACAAAGTATCATCATCATCAGTAAGGAACATAGCCCTACATATTGGCATTCCGTTGAGAGTGTTTTCAAACATTCTATCATAAAATAATTGCATAAGCCTATATCGGAGTTCTATATAGTATTTGCATACAGGAAGCACTGCTCTGTACATATATTTGTAATCGTCCGGTATGTGGTCAACTACTGTCTGATACATATAAGGTTCTTGAAACAGTTTTTTCCCAGGTTTGCCAGAAGAGGGGTTCCTGAACCATGGAAGGAATGCGCCCATAACTGTCCAGCGTATTAATAACTCTGGATCTGCCCATTGCTCATCGTTTTCCTGCTCAAACCCACCGATATCCTGCCCAGCCAGCGCTTGTCCAGTTAATCCAAGTGCTAGGACCTACGAGATATTGATTTTTAGGAAATCCCAACTGGAACAATTGTCTCCGGTCCACAACCCTGCAAACCTATGGGCACCAGTAAAGCAACCTCTACCAATTATGAAGTTGCGGGTGTTTTCTCTTCCTGGCAAGTAGTTCAACCCATAGTAAGTGGCCTTGTGAAGATTATACGCATAAAAGTTCCACATCTTGATAAAAGGAGTTTTAGGGTATTGTGAAGTTCCATCGCCATCCTGTTCAAACGTTCTTACAAAATCGTTTGTAACCAAAAGCCTCGCAGGGAATGATTTCATATCCCTACGCCACTGAGCGATACATGGGGTTGTCATATCCTGCCAAATCATTTCCAATCCCATGTTAAAAAGATATCTATATTGCTCTCCCCACCAGATTCTGACCTCTTTCCGCCCAAAATCCGGGTAATGTCCTGTTGTACCCCAATTATCCCCGTAATTAATTTCTCCTATATAAGGAGCCCCACTGTTAAAATCCAACCCCTTGTAATCGAGTGAACATTCACTCCCTCCAACGTAACAATAATATTTTCTGGCATCAGCGCTTCCGGCGTCATAACGTTCATCAGTAACAAAATACCCTTTATTGACACCATCAAAGTAGGTATTATAAGTTGGATTTTTATCAGGATCTCCTGCATCATATGGATTTTCATTGCTTATTATGGGAGTTATGTTTGTACTACACTTGATTCCTCTGTTTCTGAGATTTGAGAACATTCCCTTCGGATCAGGAAATTTTGAAGTGTCGATTGTAAATGTCTTATAATCCTTTTGCATGTCCACATCTATGTGGATACCATCCAAAGGTATCTTACAATCTCTGTATTTCTCTGCGCAGTTGTCCACCTTTTCTCTGTTGTCATATCCATAGCATCCCTGATGGTATCCAAGAGCATATCGTGGCTTTAACCTAGATTTGCCTACTATAGATGTAAATGCATCTATTATTTCAGTACAATCCTTTCCAAGAAAGAAGTAGTAGTCCATTTCTCCGAACCTACTGCCGAACATATAGCGTGAAGAATTAAGATACCTTATATCCATGCAAATTTCAGATGGATTGTCTATAAATATTCCATCTACGCTCTTTTTGCCGGGCACACCATAAAATTCCATGAAAAATGGATCAGAATGGTATAAAGGCTCCCTTTCATCCAAAGGACCATTATTATATACTTGGGAGTACCGCATGTTGTCGAAATTAAAGTATGTAAGTTGTGCAGTATTTTCAGAAAGTTGTATACCTCCATGTTCTCCAAAACCGATGTACTTAGCTGTTCCGGGCTTGTTCATTGATTGTATTATGTTGTATTCGCCGTCAAAACCATTTTCAATGAAATATATACCAGGAACAGATGTTGACATGACTTGAAATTCCTCATCCCCATCAAATCCAAAAATTGTTATGAAAAATGGTACATAATTAATGACCATTTTCATATTAGATTTTTTGCTGGCGTCGACTGTAATAAGTTCTAAACTTCCTGTTTTTCTAGCTATATTCACGGTGAAATCGGCTATTTTTTCCCTTAAAATATCAAACTCGTTCAAAATAAGCGAGCGAGTATTATACAGAGAATAACCTTCTGAATTTTCTTTTCCGGGATGAAACCTTATCCTAAATATATCTTCACGCACAAACTGTATAAGCATGCTATGATTTTCACCGTTACTTTCGGTAAGCATTAAAGCCAAATCTTTGTTATCTTTATAGAGGCCCTGAATAGATGCATTTTCAATTGTATGCCAGTTTTTATAATCATCAAAAAAATTTTCCACTCTTATAAACTTGAAACAATTGCTTGAAGAAATCAAAATTTCCACTCCTTTCTTTAATTAATAAAATTCTAGATTTATTCCAAGTTCAGATATTTCTGCTAACATATTTTTGTAAAGGATAGTGTCCAAAATATAATGCAAATATTCATCCAAAGTAAGTTATACTACAGTCAAACTAATTATAATTAAATATCATGTAAAATAATTCTTCATTATATATCAATTTAAACAGATTGTTGAATGTATTAATGTTTGAAAGTGAGATTTTCCTTATCATTTCTCATTATTTTTTAGGCTTTTGATAAATAACAGTCGAATTAAAAATTAAATGTTTATCGCCTTTTTTATGCACAGTTTTTGTGATTAAACCTGAGCATCTTATTTTAGACAGACTATATTGAAAACTTTATAAAGTAAGGAAATAATTATTGCTTTGCACGGCAAACCAAAAAAACATTCTATAATAAATTAGATACGGTTGATATGTATATCGTAAAGAGTGTTTTCTTTCCAATTCAGTATGAATTTTTATTTCCATACTAGTTAATTTATTGAAAGGGCGGACACATAACCCATTATATTGCAAATGAACATTTGTTGGATATCCATTTACTAGAAATACTATTTTTGCTTCGAGCTTGCTCCCTTTAACGACATATACATATTGATTACCTGTAAAAGCATCAAAGGTTGTTAGATCTTCATTCTATTGAAGTCCATCAATGGTACTATATTTGTCTTTAGATCCAAAATGTAATCAATTTACTTTATAATGGAGACTAGATAAAATGAGCAAAAAAATAATCAAGATTGAAATGGTAGCATTACTAATGCTAGTGATTTGTGGTTCAATGGTCAATGCTTGGCCATGGGGTAATAACGACGACAACCAAAAGGTTCCGTTGCAAAAAATCCTTTCTACTGATACAATAGAATAAAAAGAAAATCAAAGATAGTAACATGCTATCTAATTCCTTTAAATGGAAGCATTATGAAGGGGAAATTATCCTATTAAATGTAAGATGGTACTTAAAATATGCATTAAATTATAGAAATTTAAAGGAACTGATGGCAGAAAGGGGAGTAAAAGTCGACCATACAACAATCATGAGATGGGTACATCAATATTCCCCTGAAATAGAAAAGAAGATAAGAAGACATTTAAGACCAACAAATGATTCGCGGAGAGTTGATGAAACCTATATCAAAGTAAAAGGTAAATGGAAATATCTGTATCATGCGGTTGACTCAAATGGGGATACAATTGATTTCATGTTAAGTTCAAAACGAAATAGAAAAGCAGCGAAGAGATTCTTTAAGAAAGCTTTAAGTTTTAATCATAATCAAATTCCAAGAGAAATAACAGTTGATAAAAATCCAGCTTATCCACCTGCTATAGACGAACTGAAAAATGATAAAATACTACCTAAAAAACGTAGGCATTCGACAAATCAAGTATTTGAATAACATTATAGAATAAGATCATAGATCTGTAAAGAGAATCGTTAATCCAATGTTAGGATTTCAGTCTTTTCGATCTGCTAATAAGACTTTAAAAGGAATTGAAATCATAAATATTATGAGACAAGGACAGGTTGACACTTTAAATCAATGTGTCCTTGCTGAAGTCAATTTTATAAACAAGTTATTCGGAATAGCTACCTAAATCTAGATGTTACCTGAGAAATATTCTGCTTTTTATGTTCTTTGCTGTGAAACTAAATTTTTGCTTCAATATTATGATTTTATGCAACAGAACCAATTTTGTTAACTTAGACGTGAATTTGCATCATGTTGTCTTTTTTCCTTTTTGTCTTAATTTGGCTTCAGCCTTTTGCATACTTACTAGAATTTTTTTGATATGGAAGGCCTGTTAATATTTTTAATTTTTGTATAGATGTTTTTATTCTCTTTTAATTGCTGGAGAGATCTTCTCTAATTTGTCTTTACTAAATATATACCTCAATATATATCGATTGGTTTCGTTTACGCTATATTTAATACATACTAATTATATATATCATTTAATGTGCATTTAGGATTTTGATAGAAATTTTCTTTTAAATTATAGTTACGACAGAAACAAGATATTGTATGGAAAAGGAAAGGAGTTATGGTATGCAGAAAATTATAAAAAATAACATAAATAAGGCTAACCTTACAAGAATTAATCACAACGAGAGTAACTTTAAGAGATCTAATCTTATAGGGATTGATCTTAGAAAAGCTAACCTAAAAGAATCTTACTTTGAAGGAGTTAATCTTATGGGAGCTAAACTCGAAGGAGCTAACCTTGAGGGGGCAAACCTTAGAGGAGCTAACCTCAAATGGGTTAATCTTAAAGGAGCTAACCTTGTAGGAGCAAATCTTATAGAACTAATTTCTTTGGAGCTGACCTTCAAAAAGCTAATCTTGAAAAAGTTAATCTTGAAAAAGCTAATCTTGAAGGAACTATCCTTGTAGAAGCTAACCTTGAAAAAGCTAACCTTATGGGAGCTAATCTTCAATGGGTTTACCTTAAAGGAGTTAACCTTAAAGAAGTAGACCTTCAAGAAGCTAACCTCAAAGATGCTTACCTTAAAGATGCTTACCTTGAGAAGGCTAATCTTAAGAAGGCTAACCTTGAAGCTGCTTTCCTTGGAGAAGCTTACGGATTATCACTTGAACAACTTTCTAAAGTGAAAACATTTTATGATACTAAATTAGACGAAAAACTTCTCATACCATTAAGAGAGAAGTATCCTGTCCTTTTTGAAGAAACTAACGGATGAGCGGATATTATCAAAATTTCCAACCTGACTTATTATATTTAGTTATCTTCTTATGATTAGTGCACATGGTTTATCTTAAAATTTTTGAATTTTCTAAGTTCCATTCAAAATGAGGAAACATTGCTGATCGATGACTCATGGAGCTTATGGAGCATATTGAACGTTTGGATCTCATGGAACACTTAAAACTAATTAAACAAACGTACAATTATAACTAGAAAAGCTGGCACAAATATTGCAAGACTTTTAAACAACAATAAAATCATGCGAGTCAATTTTAATTGCTTTTTCGTATAAGTTTACTGGTTTTGTCATATATTATTATTGGCTTTGTCAAGTGCTTTTAATGCTTCATCATATTTATTTAATTTAGTTAGAGCAATTCCTTTAATTGCTCGAAGCTACTGAATCATATGGGTTACTTTAAATTACTTTGTCATATGCTTCTAGTGCTTCATGGTATTTTTCCGAGCTTAGTAGATGTGCCGCTTTATGGAGCCAGGCATCTTCATTTTTTGGGTTAATTTCAATTGCTTTGTCATATGCTTCTAGTGCTTCATTGAACTTGGATGAGCTCAGTAGCTTGTCTCCTTTATGAACCCAAGCATTTGAAGATTGCTCCGAAACTGTGATAACCACTAGGATTAAAAATTCAAGCATAGTAATTCCTAAAGCCGTTATGATGATATGCCTTCGATTTGTTTTATCATATTTCACTATTTTCATTTTCAGCCTCTGATATTTGGTTGTATAAATGAAAAATAACTAAATAATTACACATAGCTTAATACTCGCGCTATAAATTAAACATTCATACTTGATAAATATATTTAGTACATTATTAGGCACTTGAAGATCAGGGTTTGTGGAAACAGTTTCGTTGCAAAAACTTCAAAAAAATATGTAAATCTATAAGTAATTAATAAAAATCAAAATATTCAAGGAAAATGTATTAACATTATAAAACTATACCAAATAATTGATTAATGTATTTGACTTCATTAAGAGCAGAGTAATTTAGATCGATTACTTGTCCTTTTTTGATCATATTTATAGCTTCAATTCCTTTTAAAGTCTTATTAGCAGATCGAAAAGACTGAAATCCTAACATTGGATTAACGATTCGCTTTATAGATCTGTGATCTTGTTCTATAATGTTATTCAAATACTTGATTTGTCGAATGCCTACGTTTTTTAGGTAGTATTTTATCATTTTTCAGTTTATTTATAGCAGGTGGATAAGCTGGATTTTTATCAACTGTTATTTCTCTTGGAATTTGATTATGATTAAAACTCAAAGCTTTCTTAAAGAATCTCTTCGCTGCTTTTCTATTTCGTTTTGAACTTAACATAAAATCGATTGTATCTCCAGTTGAATCAACCGCATGATACAGATATTTCCATTTATCTTTTACTTTTATATAGGTTTCATCAACTCTCACGAATAGTTTGTTGGTCTTAAATGTCTTCTTATCTTCTTTTCTATTTCAGGGGAATATTGATGTACCCATCTCATGATTGTTGTATGGTCGACTTTTACTCCCCTTTCTGCCATCAGTTCCTTTAAATTTCTATAATTTAATGCATATTTTAAGTACCATCTTACATTTAATAGGATAATTTCTCCTTCATAATGCTTCCATTTAAAGGAATTAGATAGCATTTATCATTCTCTTGATTTCCTCTTTATTTATTGCATATTTCTGATGAATTTTTGCAACAGGACCCTGAATTTTCAGTGTCTTCCATCTCGAAGAGAAGAATATCTTCTTCTTAAGGGAGTACAATCTTTGGTTGCATTTTGCGAGAACCTGCGAGTAAAATCTGTCTAGGACTTTGTAGGCTGAGAGGAGATCTACATCTAAAAAAATATTTAACATTGCCAGTCCTATAATTTTTACATTTTAAGAGGAGGGAAATAACCAGTTTGCACATTTGAGGGAGATAAGCAATATACAGGCAACTTTTATAACGATTCAGATAATACCTCCGGCCCGATAATAAAATATGTTAGATCTAGCCTGCAGCAGATTTCAACGTTATTGAGTCGATATGATTGATTTCCAGTCCACAAGAAGCACTACCAGGTAGTGAACCTAGTCTCTGGTAGTACAATATTTAACATAGTGTATCCAATTCGTATCATGAACTGTCATGTCTAAGTAGTACAATTAGAGGTATTTAAAGGATTGGGAGAACGAAAAATATGCAAGAGAGCTTTCAAATTTAAAGCAAAATTCTACAGAACGAAAAAATTTTCAAATTTAGATGGCGATAAACCTTTACATTATGATAGACATAAAAGGACAAACATGACACGGTACTTTGAGATTGAAAAAAGAGATGGAGCAGCCAGAATAGGGAAACTTTTACTAGTACCCGAACTTCATACTCCCTGCATTATTAGTGCTTCAGAGCTCGGAAATATTAAAAATCCTGGCTCTATTGTCGATGTAGGTAGCTTTTGGGATATAGAATCCCATGCAAAGCTTGAAGAACGCGTAAAACAAATCCGGGATAAAACAAAAAATGGGACTCTTATAATCCTGCCGCATCAGGTTTATCCCCCTTATATCCCAATCGGATCAAGGGGAAAAATAAGAACGTTAACCATTGATTGTGGGGAAAAAACGAAAGGCCCCCTAGGTTCCTTCCTCAGGATAGGTGAAGATATTCAAAAAAGTGACATTTACATAATGGAGGGGGCAGGGATCCTTGAAAACAATGCTCGAAAGTTTCTTGAAACCCTTTTTGAGCTGAAAGATCGTATTCCCCCTGATACAGCATTATATGCTCCAAACATAGCACTTCCTGAAAATATAGCAATGTTGATCTATTTTGGAATCGATATTCTGGATGATACCAGGGCAGTAATTGCAGCCTATTCAGATATTTATGTCATAAATTCAGACAGTTTTCATCTTGAAACCTTGAGAGAATTTCCATGCAGATGCAAGATATGTGTTCACACGAGTCCCGCAGAGCTAAGAAATCTTCCGAAAAATGATAGAGCAAAATTCCTTATAGCCCACAATAGGAATGCCCTTGAGTCAGAGCTTTCCCTTATCCGTGAAAGAATACGAGCAGGAACACTTCGGGAATATGTTGAAGGCCAGTGCAGGGTCAAGCCCTGGCTCACAGCTCTGCTACGCCTTGGAGATTGTGAATATTCTTATCTTGAGGAAAAAATTCCTGCTTTCCGGCAAAACCAGCTCCTTGCAGATACTTCGGAAGCGCTATCTCGAATAGAAGTGACACGGTTTGCGAAGCGTGTACATGACAGATATACGCCTCCAGATCTTGATATCCTACTGATTCTCCCATGTGCAGCCAAAAAACCATATTCAACCTCTCAATCTCATCAGAAATTCATTTTGACCCTCGGAAAATATCGCAAATTTATCCATGAAATTATATTAACTTCGCCCCTTGGAATAGTGCCCAGAGAACTCGAACTAACATATCCTGCAGCTCATTATGATACTGCGGTTACGGGACATTGGGAAGAAGGAGAAAAAAGTTGGGTTTCCGGCTGCCTTGAAGCTTATCTCTCAAAATATAGTTATAAGAAAGTGATAGCACATGTAGAAGGGGGGTACAAAGAAATTTGTGAGAGAGTAGCAAAAAAACTTGAAATTGAAATCACCTACACAGCTAAAAAAAACCTTTTGTCGATAGAAGCTCTTTCAAATCTAAGAAATGTTGTCGAATCATTTTGCACAGCCGAAGATTTTAGCAAGAAAAGCTCGAGTGCAGAAGAAAAAAAGAAGAATATAATGAAGGCAATTGCAACTTATCAATTCGGAGAAGCCGGTAGACTTCTCTTCTATGAAAACGCAGAAAAGCTTGTTGTCAAAGGACATTTCCCAAAGTATCAGCTCTTTGTCGGGAAAAAACAATTTGCAACTTTAGTTCCACAGTATGGCACGCTTGCACTTTCGCTTGACGGAGGGGGACTTATGTCAAAAAATGAGAAATATGTGGTAAATATTGATAATTTTATCCCATGTACTTCCGTTCTTGCTCCGGGAATACTGAAAGCAGATCCTCAAATACGACCTAATGATGAAGTGATTGTTATTGGAAATCGAGCCCTCTGCGTAGGCAGGGCACTTATGAGCGGAAATGAAATGACAAAATCTAATAGAGGAGTTGCTGTGGATATTCGGCACACTAAGAAACTTTGAGCCTTTTGTCTCAACAATTCAATTATTTGTCACAATAATCTCTGAATCCCTTCCTATCTTCATTTCAGAGACAAAACTTGAAGATGATGAAATAAATTTTCTTATGAACTTTGTGAAAAAGCGACAAAAAAATCAAGAGAACTAACAAGAATAAATATCTTACAACTGTAAAACCAACATAAAGGAAGAACAAAAATAATGGAAACATCAGGTTTTTTTAGGAATTCTGTTTTGATAATAAAAAAGACAGTTTGAAGAAGGTACTCAAAGGGCATCCAAATTTTTGTCAAACGCACCTTTCATTTTCAATAGCTTAGTTTTTCCTAATATCAGACCTAATTGATTAAAGTTTTAATATTTCAATCATAAAAAGACATCAACCCGCTTAGTATCTAGGCCTTTCTATCCAGCTTATTGTCACCATTTCAAATGTGTGATAGCTACCAAAAATAAATAAGAGATCGGTCACTGATAGGCTCAAGTTAAGGTTCTCATCCGATGAAAATGTTGGGAAATCGTATACAGTTAACAGAATAAATGGCCAATTTATTATAAGGTCTGCAGTTCTATTTTATTTTGTTTAATTGCAGCTCTTCTATTCAATTTTCTATTTTTATCCATTAATATACCTTACATATCTCAAAGATGTCTCAAATAGCCTGAGAATTGTTTATATCTAGCTCAAACAATCCATCTTCTAAATTAACCTATGAGATGGAAGTTTAGGTAATATCTCAGAAGATACCAATACTATATGAGTAGACGATCAACAGTGAAGAACTAAATTGAATTTGATATAGAATTGAGATAAAACCAACGCATTTGAATTGAAAATGGTAGCATTAAACCTTTGATGGTCAGAAATACGAATTTTAACTTTCAAGCATACTATCTATGCGGGAATTCATTTTTTTGAAAATTGGTTTTGTCTCTCAAATTGTGTTGTTAATCTCAATCTAGACTTCTATTGAGCGGCAAAAAGGTTATGTAGAATCTATTGGTGTGGATCAAGTTAAATTACTAGTTTTGGTGGCATATGCAAAAATACCCATAAATCAAATTAACGAAAATCCAATTATATTTAAAAAAATATATATAATTAAGAAGGGGATCAAATGCCTGGTGGAATCACAATCTGAAATGGAATTAATTGGGAATCGAAGCACAGCTGGAGTCAAGAAAAAAGCATCATAAAGTATTTATCCAACAAGGTAAATTACAATATAACTGACTAATAATTGAAAAACAGAGTATCTTTTAGGATAAATTAAGAAAAATATGGTCAAATTTAATCAAATGGGAAGTAAACAATCAGGTAGATTTCCTCTTTGTCGTGCAGTTCTACTCTTATCCTTAATAACAAAATTTACGCGTGAAGAAGTGATGAAAGAGATGTTTTTCTCCACTATTTTGTGAATGAGGGCATAAATACAGAGTGATCAGAGACTTTTCCGCTGACTTGATCATTAAAATGTTTTATCAGGCTAGCAGGGAGGTAGTGAACCTGATACTTGATTCAGATTCATAGCAGGCTAAAAATGAGTTTATAGGGTATGGATTCTAGATTATCTGGCTAGGTCTAGTAAAGAATGAATTTTTTCATATCACTTATGAGTGATCAGTCAATCATTATGGGAATTAATAACTTACTTACCTCTATTTATCCAGTCAATCAGAAAATCAACCCAAGATACATCAAAATAGTGTGAACAGACCAGGTGAATAGAAAATGTTGTACAGAAAAATGCCTAAGAATGAAGACGAAATTTCTGTATTGGGATTTGGGTGCATGCGCTTTCCAGTTAAAGAAGATGGGAGTATAGATGAAAAAAGAGCCACTAAGCAGATACGCTACTCAATCGATCACTGAGTCAACTACATCGACACGGATTGGCCGTATCATATGGGACAAAGTGAGCTTTTTTTGGGGCGACTCTTGCTGACGTATACCGCGAGAAAGTTAAACTTCTACAAAACTTCCCAGCTGAATGGTGGAAAGCCGAGAAGATATGGACCGTTTCTTGAATTCTCAGCTGGAAAAGCTCAATACCAATCATATTGACTATTACCTCCTCCACGCTCTCGTTGGTGAACTGTGGGATAATGTTGAAATGCTTGGTGTAATTGATTTCCTTGATAAAGCCAAAAGTGACGGCCTAATTGTCAACGCAGGTTTTTCTTTCCATGGATCAGCTGACGATTTCAAACGGATAGTGGACGCCTATGACTGGGACTTTTGTCAGATCCAGTACAACTTCCTGGACGAAAAAACCAGGCATGTACCGAGGGTTTGGAATATGCAGCTTCAAAAGCCTTAGCGTAATCATTATGGAGCCCCTCCGTGGAGGGAACCTCACAAGCCCCGTGCCTATCTGCTGTGGAAGATATCTGGGATAAGGCTCTGACGAAGAGGACCGCTGCAGAATGAGCTATTCGCTGGGGATGGAACCATCAAGAGGTCACGGTTGTCCTTTCCGGGATGAATGAGGAAACACATATTAAAGAGAATCTTTCAATAGCAGAAAAAGCATACCCAAATTTTTTGACTGAAGCTGAACTGCAGCTAGTAAAAAAAGTTGAGTGGAAGTACCATGAACTATGAAAGTAGGCTGTACAGGCCGTATATACTATATGCCCTGTCCAGGAAGGGTGAATATTCCATTTTGTTTTGAAGAGTATGACAATCTGTACATGTCCGACAATCCAGACGTGGCAAAGCAATACTATGCTACAAGGTTGAGTGGTGTCATATCTGTTGGAGAGCCCGAATTTGCATACCAGTGTGTACAATGTGGAAAATGCCTTGAAAAATGTCCTCAGAACCTTGACATACCAAAGATTCTCGAATCCGTTGTAGAAGAACTTGGAGGACCTGATCTGAAGAAGAGAATTGCTATAGCAAAACATATATTCACCCGGTCTTAAAAGCGAGAAATTCGAAGTGCTGAAAAGATAAATTGAAGATTTTTTTTAAGCTAACTTTATTGAAAGATTAAACAATGAGCTCATCTCAAAACTCAAAATTGCCGCTTTGAATCCCGAAAGTGGGAAAATCAATTGAATTTCTGATCATAAAAAAACCGTCCTTAAACTCTTATTAACTCGAGAAAAAATTGATTTTGAGATGAAATCATGGATTCATTTATCAAATGGATGAGAAGTGCAGGACTTACGATTGAGAATCTCTCCCCTTTTACTAATATCCTGAAGATAAGAAGTGATTTCAGGATAGCTTTCTGAAATGCTGAAATATTAGCTTCTACCTCTGATTTAGATAATTCTATCCCTGATTCAGTTTTTAATCGCTTTACTAATCAGAAAAGGGCATTCCATATTTTAATCCGAAATTTATTGTTTTTGCCATACCCTTCATTTTGCTCTCTTTCTTGATATTTTCTAAAAAAGGTTGAATATTTTCGACCCCTTAGCTTATGGAGGTTCATATTTTTAAAATAAGCTTTTATGAACTAAGGCTCGTTTGCCATTTCCCCTAATATCCTTAGCTCAATATGTGTGGAGTCGCAAGCTACGATCTTATTTTCCGTCTCGGCAGTAATGATAGATCTCCAATTTTATTATTATCCCAAGTATCAGATAGGTTACAAATTATTTAAGGTACCTTTTATTATTCTTATAACTATCTAAATTTTATTATATTTCATTTCCATGTATACAGTGGCATATAATTTTGTTCCCAGGAATGTGATGTCATGAACAAAACAAAAAGAAATTTATCAAATAAAAAAATATTTTTGTAGAAAAATAAGTCACTGAAAAAATAATGAATTTTATAGCCTTTCTCCGTAACAAATGCGGTAAAAATAGATATGCAATTGGCTTTAATTCTTTCACTGTAGAATATTATTGTATTAATACTTAGGCATATAATAATCTGTGAAAAGTGATCTGACAATAGCCAGGGCTAAAGCTGTTTATATTCCAATGAATACAACATCCCGTTCCTAGGCGAATGGCACCACTTCTGACATGGTGCCAAAAACAGAGTCATTTCGCAAAGAATTGATGATCTAGTAGGCTGAAAGAAAACAAAAAATGCGAAAAGTCACGTCATTTTCTACTAAAGGAAGGGAGGGCAAAGGCACTCTATCGATGATGAAATGATTAATTATAATATTGTTTTCCCAAGATAATAATCGTATCTCTTCTAGAGATGTCGCGATAAGAAAAATAAGCGATTCGGAAAGAGTAATTATTTAAAGCATTCGGCTCGCATGAAAAGATTTTGAGGGGATCTGTCAACTTCATCACAAATAATTCTGTGAGGAACAGAAAAAGGCAAGATGGAATATGCCTGATTATCAGTACATCGTAGACCCCAGGTATCATCTGTTAGCAGGAAATAGGAATCTTCAAGCCTTATACCCTTTGATTTCAGGACAGAAATAACTATTGGATCAGACAGATTTTTCCGAATCTCTTCTCCTACTTTTACCTGAGTGCCAGGCCCTCCCTTTTTTACAATATAAAGTAGCTCATTTGATAGTGTGTTCTCCATGGTACGGATTACTAGCCTGTAGCAAATCTTTTTTTTAGTAGACAATTCCTCATCTTTTTCCAGATAAAAAACGGAACGTCCATTTCTGGCAATATCTGATAAAATATCTTCCTGCCGTGAAAAAGACTCAACTTTAAAAGTAGGAATATTCAGAAAAAAGATAGGAAATTTTTTAGAAAGGCTGTCAGCAATTACCTGATTTACTTTTTCTCTGGGTATGTATTCAAAGCTAACACGAGATCCCAAAAACTCCTTTTCGATTTTTTCCCTTTTGGCCTGAAAAAACTTTACAGCCTCTGTGGAATCATTATAAATAATTATCTCCTTTTCATTCTTAGAAAATATGTTAGCCAGAGTGACTGCGAAATCAAGGGCTTCTAATTCGCAATTAAGATTATTTCCAAAGCGATTTTGGACCATAGTGGTGGATTGGTGGATCTGTCTGTTGTTTCGAAGCACCGTACAGCCAATATATGAGTCCTCATTTCCATGATAAGAAGAATCACAGTACACTTCAAGCATGCTTAACTCCATCTGACTAATACAAGAGCTTTATAATACTCAAACTCATAAGTATAAACAAAGCATATGAACTATGATATAATAAGGCTGTGAATCAATGATCAATGCTACTAATAAACTATCATCTAGAAATATGTTGCGTATTATTAAATAAAAGAAGTTCTCAGTTTTTGGTCGCCTTCTATTATTTGGTTTATTTTATTTCCAAAATGTACTTGTGCCGTGTTCCGAGCCTTTTGTTCTCACTTCATTGAAGCTATTTAGATAGGACTATATCAGTGAATGAAAACGCAAACTTTTGTTACATTGGAGACTTAGGAGAATTTCTATAAAATACCTGTTTACTTGTTTATTGGTAGATTAAAATCCGAAACAATAATTTTTACTCATGAAGACTTTTTCTTGATCCATTATTGGAGAAAAAAAGATGAGTATCAAGTTTTTGGGGACAAACTTCTGAAATTGATACCTTAATTTATTAGAAACCTTTTGTATCATTTTTAAGCCGTATATTTAAACAAAACCGTTTTATGAGGATGACTGTAGCTGATATAATTGTTATTTTTAGAATGTGTTTTTAAAGCAGTCGCGTAGTCTTTCAAATTTTGAACATGAAAACTAATTTTTGATCGACTTTTCTCAAGTAATTTATTGGTTTTTCTGGATACCAAACAATGCCACAATCTGGTCATTCGGCAAGAGAATCATTGATAACTGTGAAGAAAAATAAATATAAATACAGTTTTAAAATCAACTTTACTGCCGTGGTTTTAAAATAAAACAGAGAATGATTCATAACGCAACTTTTATCCATTCAGATCCCGGAACTTCATAAGTATATAAGTTCAAAAAAGCTTTTATCTGCACTTTTGTTTCTTGTTCCGATTTTGGATGGTTTGTAATCTTTGGGTATATTATAATACTTATTAATGAATTTGTTGATGGCAGGTGTGAAAAGCTTATTGATCTTGATTTTATAGAAGACTTGAAACATGGAATCCTTATTCTTCTGAAGGCTCTTCCTTTACTATATCGTATATACAATTCTAATTTTTGCCGCAAATTATGTAAGCGAAACTCTTGGATATATCATCGTCTTCCTGCTTGGATTCTTTGTGATCCTGATATTCATGGCTGACTTCTTCAGGAAACAGACCATTGTGTCTTTCTTTGAATTTTGCATACTGAACATCGTTAAAAATGATCTCGGGGATTATATCGTAACAGTACCGAAACAAGATGCACTTGGAATTGTCTTTGAAATTCTCTCAATTGTTCTTATAGGCATTTTAGCAATGATTTTGACGAGCTCGAAATTTATTGCGAACTTCTATGGAAGATAGATTAAACAAAAGAAAATTTTGACTTAAAAATATAATCTACAAATCTATCGGTATTCTAAATAGGAAAATTCATTTCGAGCTAGATTCTCATGGTTAAGTAATAATTCTTTAATTTTACCACATAGCAGTTTTTTTACTTTTTATTATTACAGTGATTTAAATAAAAAATATGTATTGATCTCAAATTCAGATAAAATGCCGTATAATTTCGGATCAAAGTGAAAACATGAGGAGTTTTTATCACAAAATCTATGTAAATATCCATATTATATAGTCGCTATTTTATCAAATGATATAAGGGGATTTATAACGTGCACACTTTTCTTACTGGTATCAAACTTGGAACTGAAGCACAAAAACAAGATCAAAAAAGTTCTTGCTGTTTTTTTAATCGACAAACCAGTGTTCTCACAAACAAATAATGTTTTAACTAATATCTGTGCTTCTTTTTTGTTGATTTTCCATCCCAATATTACCTTTTACTTGTGTCTACTGATATTGGAGTTCTCAGGAGGCTTCTTTGAAGCTTCCCTGTTCTTCCGGAATGATAATAACTTGCATATGAACTCTTAAATCCTGTTGCATCAATCGCTGCAACATAGACATCTCTCCATACGAGTAAAACAGCTTTAGACTCCTTTACAGGAGAAAGTTAAACAGATAAGAGGGAAGCCGGATTACAAACTTTTGAAGGGTAGTGAAATGTGAAATCTTATCAAGACCAAGTTTTTCTTTTATATCGCTTATAAGGTCAATAAGTTCTCAAAATCTCGATAGTCTGTAATAATTATGCTCTTTCAATAAAACCAGTATAGAAGCTGATGCTGTGTATAAACGTGTTTTGAATGCTTGCAGGAATTAAGCTTCATTCTCGAAGACTGAACTGCTTCGAGGCTGGTATCAACAAATTTAATGTACTTATTAAACTTCAATATTGAATATTCCTTCGTTTTTAGCGAAAAAATAAGAAGAATATTATGACGAAACAGCAATAATACTATCGTGTAAAAGTTCAATTTAGAGCATTTCTACAGAGCCTTAATATGTTCTATTTTAGTACGATATATATATGTATAGTTATATGTAATATATCAGATATTATATACTATAGATAATTTTGATCAACCTAAATTTTTGGGTAATTGTCTATAAAAACAAATGTAAACAATGTTGAATTCGAAATCCATCAAAACTCTCTCGAATTAATCAGATACTCACAAATCATTCAATTATATCTTACTATCTATTTGTTTGCTTTAAGCTGCAAAGTATAATTATTCAAATGTTTATTTTAAACTAATCCCACGAACAAAAACAGTCTCTGAACTAAACTTACTTCTCCATGAAATGTTTTAAAATCCAAAAAGAAAATTATATTAATACTATTATGATTTAAAAGTATTTTATGTGAAAGTAATTTTTATTTCAAAACTATTATTGATATCATTTGTTTAAAATAATAGCTAGAATAAATGGATATATGGCTAAAAGAGGATTCCAATAAACAACCAAATTTTGTCAGATTCTTATAAATAAGCCATATAGTGCTATATCTAGGACTCGTAAAATCGGAGGTTTATCGAAATCCTCTAAAGTGAACGGATAAAGAACAGATTGAGGAATAACCAAATATAATCTCAAAAAAAATTTCAAACAGAATTGAGTGGCTATCTAATAAAATGAGGCTCTATGAATCTATTTTACCATTTGCAGAAATCACAGTAATTAAAGACAGAAAAGGAAAAGGGAGTTTCGAAAAAGAGGATATATGTAGGCAAATATAGAGTTGCTCAAAACGAATGAATATTAAGAGAGATGTTCAATCAAATGTTTCTTAAAATATTAATTGATCAATGAGAAAACACTGATTTGTATGGATTTCACAAAAATACATATTCTATTGAATCTAAATGGAATGATTTTTAACAGACTGCTCCGGGATGTTGCTGGTCCTTTCCTTTTAAGACAGTGGAAAAAGATGGATAAAGAAAACATTTTAACTATAGAGGATTACATGCTTCCTGAAATTTTTAGAATTCAGGCAGAAGCATTCAATCGTGAAAACAGGGAAAGACTCATAAACTATTCAAAGAGCTTCAGAGATATCTTCTATGTTATTAAGAATAAAGATAAGGTTATAGGCTACTGCTTTTATTATTTGAAACCGGCACTTTCATTTCAGGGTTTTGAGAAGCAATCGGTTCTTTTCGCGCTCGCAGTTGACATTAATTTTAGAGGGGAGGGTTTTGCTGAGAAATTATTGAAAGAAAGTATTGAGGAAATGAAACTAAATAGAATATCATTTATTACGTTATATGTACAGATACACAATCATAGCGCTATACAATTATACAAAAAAATTGGTTTTAGGATAATTAATGAGACTAAAAATATATGTGGCTATGGGGAAATTTGTTATAAAATGGAATTGAAACTCATTTAATCCTTTTTTTTCTGATATTATATATAAATTTTCTCTAAATGAAATTGGCTATTAATCCATTTTTTTGGTTCTTAATTCAGTATTTTACTAAAGAGTACAATAGGTGATTCTAAATACAAAATTATTTATTTTATCCTTATTAAACGTTGATTGACAACATAGTATATCTTTCTCATTAAATTACACTGAAGAGGAATTCGATAAACACCTGTACATTTAAATATTGGAGAGTTTAAATCCCGTAACATTAATTTTTACTAATGAAAACTCTTATGATTTGTTATTAATGAATAATACAAACATTTTCAGTCAGTTGATGGCAGACCAGATGAAATTAATTCTTTAGTTGATTGGAAATCTTTTCGTATCATTTCCGAGTCTATATAGTTTAACAAAACAATTTTCTGAGGCAGATCTATAGCTAACCTGATCATTATGCTTAAAATTTTTGTTTAAAATCATGCAATAATCCTTTGATTTTGAACTTAAGAAATAATTTATTGGTCAAATTCTTTCAGAAAATTTTTTGGCTTTCCTGAGCACCTAAAAGACAGTACTGCAATTTTGTTATTCTTTGTCCATCACCTGGATATGCAAAAGCTGATAAACGTCGAGAAAATGAAGCAAAAACAAGGAGAAACAGAGATTGAACCTGGGGGAAAGGATGGGAAACACATTTTGGATATAAATCCCATATAATAATGATAATAATAATTGGATCACGAGCTGTTCAGAAAATTCAAAACAACAACTGCGCCAGTACATGATTCGCATGTAGATTTGACAGAGGAAAATGACGTTGGTTACAGAGACAGAGTGTACTTTGTGGCTAAGTCAGTGGTGTAACGGTGAAAAGAGCAGTAAATGGATATTCTCTTGGATGTGTGATGTATTAAAAAACTAGAATATCATCTCAAAAAAGCTCAATGGAAACGAGTTTATGCCGAAACTAAAAGGGTATTCAAAGGAGAAAGTTATTGTTACTACTGATCAAAGAGTAAATTTAAAGATTTTGTGTACAACTTTTTGTTATTATCTCTATCATTTGATGACATTGAAATAAAAGTAGCATTTTAAGGATAGCGGAAGCTATCTTTAAAATCAAAGAATAGTATCCCAGCAAAAAATTGGGTCAGATATAGAAAACAGCGAGAAAGATTTGGACAGCATTACTGCGAATAAACAAATCGGAGGTAGTCGAAATCCTCTTATACATCCAAAACAATGAACAAATTTGTTAGGCATCTGCAGGAAATTATATTTATTTAAGAGCCCATTGATTTGAAGCTTTGACAAGTTGTAATTTCATTGATGTTCATTTGTTTAAAAAGAGATAATTTTTTTTGAGTTTTATCAGTAACTATATATATTAAATAATGTATTTTTTATTATAATCCACTAAAAACTATCGACCAAGCAATTCGAAAAAATAGAACATATACAGTTTAGCTATTGTTTTTTAATTGCATCTGTCAACTAGGTGGATCGAAGCAAGAAATACTGATTTGGAAAATATTTGATTTATATAGTTATCCAAAGGAGAATTTTAGATGAAAAAATACATTTTACCAATGGTTTTATTAGTTTTATTTGTAATACCAGCAGCTTTAGCGACAGGCAATGTAAAAGTTAATGATTTTTCTGCTAGTAATACAAGTGGGAATGTACCTTTACACGTATATTTTAATGGTAGCGCTACCGGGGACGTCACTAACTGGCAATGGCAGTTTAAGAATGAAGAAACAGGAGCTATTACCCATAGCACTGCAAATGTGACAACCGTCCACACTTTTGGCAAGCCTGGGGTTTATGGTGTCAACTTGACAGTATGGGGACCCGCGGGTAAAGATTCACTTTCAAAGCCACGTTATATAACTGTTAGTAATAGCAATTAAAGTTCCTACTTACGTCTTTTTCTCTTTTCTTTCTTTATTGATGCAATTAGTGACTGCTGATAAAATTGTATTAATGCATGATGAAACTATTAACGCAAATATATAAATATCAATTACTTTTTTATTTTCTCTCTTTTTAGTATGAAAATTTATTCATTTTCTTAGTTTCAGCCTAAATCTGAGACAATTTTGTACATGAATTTGGAGGGGAAATTAGATTTTGTTGGAATTATTGAATAATGAAAAGATAAAATGTTGCTTCCACATCAAATAAGGATTCTATTGAGAAATTCTGTTAACGATCTCTGGTCATATTTGTCGCCATTTTTATCTGTTATATTTCGATTTTATCGCGATTCAGTTCTAAAATTCACTGATTTTTAATTTACTTTCATCACTAAATGTTGGAGTTGAAGCCAGATCAACCCCATTAAATTACAAGTTTCTTTAAATGAGCTTTGAGTCCCTTAAACTCAATAGACGAGCACCTTCAACAATTCTTCTGATATGTCTGAGAATAAATCGAGTTCCGTAAAAACATGTTTTTGAATATTGACTTACCTTTTCGGGGATTATTGGTAAAGAAGAAATTTTAAATTTTTTATATTTATCATAAAGTTCTTTTGTGTCTTGTTTTATATTCTAACGCAATTGTATTATTTCTGTTCCTAAAGACATGATCTTTTTTTATCATGAAAATTTAGTTCTGTATCAACTAACTAGGATGAAGTTATCATATTTACTGATGCAGAAGTTTTCATATAAAAACGGTGCATTTAAAGATTGCATATTAAATATGACTGACTTACCAAAAAAACATCTATTCAAGATATTATGAATATAATAGGACAGTAAACAAAAAATAAAAGTGTATTGGATAAAATGTAGAGAAAATTATGAATCCTGCCTTAGTTGAATAGTCATGGAAATTATTATTTCAGATATTTCTACAGAACCTAAATTCTGAAATTGTTTCTTTATTTAGCATTTACCTTCTTTGATCATCTCCTGAACTTTTCGAACATCAGCTATAGCCTCTCTTTTAATTTCGATCATTTTTTCCATACCAGATATTTTCATTTCTAAAATTTTGATTGTTTTTTCCATTCTCATTAATGTAACTTTCTTTTTCTGTTCTTCAGTAAGAATTTCCCAGGTCTGAGTCATCAAAGTCTGTATTATTGGGCCTTTTCCTGCTAAATCGTGCATGTGATATGTCTCCTTTAAGTTATTATATTTTTTTAAATTTATAATTTAAGACTGAATCAAATATGTTTTAATATTTCACCAGCTTTAGATATATATATACATATATGTATGTATATATATCATGCTTTTGACATTACTTTTTTAACAATTTTTAGGCCATCAATATTCTATTAAGAGCTGCTTTAATATTACCTTTGTATATACCACCATGGTAACAAATTATTTCCTCGATATCATAGTCAATAAGTTTTCTTATAGATTGTTTTGCTTGCTCAAAATCTAGAGTATACATTGACAGCGAGATCACAAGTTCATCATCTTGAATAAACAAAGCATCTCCCGCAATCAAGGTTTTGAACTAATATAAATACAAGCAGATATGACCATCTGTACGCCCTGGAGTTGAAACAATTTCAACATCACCACACCATGAAAATATATCATGATCATGAAGAATTCCATCGATATCAACAGGTTCGTAGCTACTATATGATTGTTGTAGAACCCTTATTATTTCTTTTTGGCTTTCAGGGAGACTATCATATGTTTCACGTTGTTTTTGTAATTTTACAAATTCTTTTTCGCCATTAATATATGGTCTTTCTTTAATATCAGCAAGAACCTGTATACCATGATATTTACGCTTCAATTCTGCTAAAGAACCGACGTGGTCTAAATCTTGGTGTGTGAGAACTACTTTTGTTAGATTGTCTATATTCACACCTTGTGTCAGAGCATTTTCTTTGATTTTAGACACAGAACCTGGTGTACCACAGTCTACCAAGACCATTTAGGTATCACTTTTTAAAATGACAGGATGGTATACTTTTATATTATCATTGTGAATCTGCTCGATCGTCAAAACTATCAGCTTATTCATTCTTACAACACCTATTTCAGTGATTGAATTGTATATTCTTCAATATTTATAGTTTGTTGGCAGTGCACAAAAGTTCTGTAAATTCCAAAGGATCTTGTATCTATTTTTCTCCAAAACAAAAACAGTATTGTATTGTGTTAATTATACACAGATTTTATATCAAAAACTGTGCATCACTAAAAACAAGAAATTATGTTATTTGTGGTAAATTTAAAGGGATTCTACAGAGCTGAAATATATTATTTTAATGAAAAAAAGCCAAGATGAAAAAATTATACAGGATATCTCGGTTATTCGATCAGTACAAGGCAAAAGATGTTCATCATATCGGATACATCCGTCAATACTTCGATAGGATAGCCGTTATTCTTCACCGTGCTGTAAACGTCTATACCGCAACTTTCCATCGATGGTCTGGCAATCTTTGGATTCCTGCAATCCTTCAGTGTGCATTCAGGGCAAAGCTGACAGTGACCACCGCTTAGTGCAAAAGCCTTATAGTACCCAGCAAGGAAGATATCTCTCTCAAGCGTGTTGATGACCTTTGTGCTGTCCCTTGTGATGATCTTTATCCTATTTAGCAGGTCTTCCGTCGCTTTGTCGATATTTGGAGAAAAATGTACTAAAAGCGCGTATTCATAGCAATCTACCAGTTCCCTAGTCTCTTGATGTGTAGGTGAATTAGGCGGACAGCAAAGACTTTTGTTATACTCCGGACATCCATACCTGCACTTCCATCTGGTCCACGCCGCTGTGACTATACTATCTGTCTTAATAATCTTAGCATCGTGGGCGCCCAGCTTGACAGCCATCTCAACGAATTTTTGGTATTTTTCCAGATTACTCACTCCTGAAAATCAGTTCTTTTTGTAAGAGTTATAATTCTTAATTTTTTAAAAAATTTATTATCAAATATTGAAATGGGAGTAATATCACTGAGCTAAAGACTCAAAAAAGAAATATAGCAATAGAGATTACCTTAAGGAATATCATTATTGCCCTGGAAAATTAGGTGACCAACCCTTTTAAATTATACATGGAGAATACATCTATCAACATGAAATTAACAATAATAATAAATTGTTTGTGTAGTTAGTGAGATAATCAATCCGATGCGTTTAAGCTTCTTTTTCCTTAACTGTTTAACTCATTTTGTTAACAAACTGAGAATCCCTATTTTTTCATTGGGAAGAAAAAGATATAGAATCAACCACACTTTACAGAACTTTTGGTACAATGCCAAATTTATATAATTATTATTTCTTATTTTTCGATTCAAGATGATCTTTTAAGCTAATTAGTTCCAGATGTTATATGTGTCCCACAAGCTCCAGGAGTCATAAAGCAGTAACCTTTTCTTATTTCGAACGGAACTAGAAAATTTCGAGATTTTAAGATAAACATTGTGCATAAGATTATGCTATTTAAAAAATATTGCTTTTAATTGTAGATCGATAAGAATTTCAATAAACCGATTTTTTTAATGAATAATTTATATATTATTCATAGCATATAACAAACTTATGGGTTTATAGTAATCTGCTATATAATCTATTAAATAACTCATGGGCATAACTAAGAATCTATAGATTTTAAAATATGGAAAATTGAATAAATGGAGTGATCTAATTGAATAAACAACATTTACCTTATTTCGCTACAATTCTTATCGTACCGCTAATGTTCTCACAGATTGTGATAGCAGCAGAAAGTAACAATCAAGATAATTCTCTTGAATACCAGAATGTAACTGCCAATGAAGCTTATAAAATGGTTACAAGCACCGCTGTGGTTTCAAGCGATGAAGTATTTATTCTGGATGTTCGTACTCCTGCAGAATATAATTATACACATATTGAAGGAGCAAATTTGATACCATTGAGAAACGTGCCTTTACATGATCCTGTTAATTTATCCGATGAAGGACTGTTGGCGTGGCATATCAAAAATAATAAAGATTTGCCAAAAAACAAAGATGCAAAAATAATTGTTTACTGCTTTAGTGGAAAAAGAAGTTCTGTTGCAAGTCAAATGTTGGTACAGTCAGGTTACAAAAGAGTCTATAATATGCAAAGCGGTATCAAAGAATGGGTAAATGCAAGGTATCCAATTGTAATTGACCCTATATTTTGGACAGTTAATTATCCGAAGGTAGTGTAAAAAAAAGTATTGATAGTTGCTTAAGCTATGATTTCCAGGATAGATTATTGCAGCCCATTTAATTAATTTGTTGAGCTGATCCCAAAACAAATTGGGCATTGTACTCAAAGTCCTGTAATTCTTATTGACTCTAGGATCTTTTGACTTTTATTTATTACTTATAGATTTACATGCTTATTCTGGAGTTTTTGCAACGGAACCACTCCTTTTTTGTAGTGAAAGAAGGGTAGATGAAATAAACAAAAATTTAATTTGTCGTATATGTGCAGGAACCCCAACCACAAACTTCCTGCGCATATATCTATAACGGTTTATTCCACTATCAAATACGACCAAATATATTATATAATTGATAGAATAAATTATTCTGAATAATAGTTCAAAAAAGAAATAGGGCAATACTAATTACCTTAAAGAATCTCGTTATTGCCCTGGAAATTAGGTGACAAACACTTTTAAATTCTGTACTGGGATTGTAGTTATCAACATGAAATTAACAACAATAGGATATTATTTTAATAGTTAGTGAGATGACCAACCCGATGCTTTCAAGCTTATTTTTTCCTAACTGTTTAACTCTTTGTGCTAATAGACTGAGCAATTTCTGTTTTAAATTGGGAAAAAAATACAGGATCAACTACACTTTACAGAACTTTCGGCATGCTGCCGGATCTATATAATTATTCCTTCCCTTCTATTTCTATTTACAAATGTTATTTTGGTTAATTAGTTCCAGATGTTCCATGAGCTCCAGATGTTCTACGGGTACCATGAGCTCCATGAGTAATATATCAGGAATGTTTTCTTATTACTGATGGAATTTAGGAAATTCATAGATTTTATCACAAAAACTGGAACTAAAAAAGGAGTGCCAAGCCTGCCTTTGGTGAAAGAATAACCCAGTGAGCTTTATTTTTGGAAATTATTGGGATTATTTTCCAAAAATATGATATTCAAAGACTCCTGTACCATTTCATCAGTTACATCAGAATGTTTGGATTTATATTCGTCAATACTTTCTGCAAGTGCTTTTGCAAGATTATGAACGCTACCTTTAGGTTTACTGCCTATACTAAGCTGTCGAATATGAGCTACTGCTTCCGTAGTGGTAAGTTCTTTTTCACAGATGAAAAGAGCAACCTTTCTTATCAAATCTACATCTTCTAATCTGCCCAATTCAATGAGTATAGTTTTTGTAGGTATCAAAAACTGGCTTCATAACAATTAGGGCGGAGATTATAAACGAAAATTCATCACTGTCTCCATCATCTAATGCAACTTGTGCAACCAGTGCATAATATTGATTCATCTCAGTTCTATCAGTTTTATTATAGTCCATCCGCTCCCATTCCACGAAATTTTTTATTGAAAACTTGCTAGGTTCTGTTGCAAAAATAATTTTACTGCCTTTTTAGGTTATAATTATTGCTTTTTGTATCATTATTGATCTGTTTAGAGCATATAAATACCCCATTTGTGATGTTTTTCACTGGTTTTGTAAAATAACCAGATTTTTTGCAACGGAACCTGAATGCTAATGAAATTAGAGCGCTGAAAGTACTCTCAGCACCTAATTTTTGGGATCAAGATTTATTCGAAATACTGATGAAAAAGTTTGATCCGGGATTTCCAACTGGTGCCTTTTCAGAATTAATTAAATCTTCCTTTATCAAAGTAGAATCGGATGGGAGATATTCTATCCATCAATTGATGAGAAAAAGCCTTCAGGAAGATCAAGATCTAGCCGACAGAAAAAAGATCCATGAATTTCTACGTGAGTACTACAGTTACAAACTAATAGATATTGATATGATAAGCTGGATTCTTATCAACGGTTATTACTCTTGGAATTTGATTATGATTAGAACTTAAAGCTTTCTTAAAGAATCTCTTCGCTGCTTTTCTATTTCGTTTTGAACTTAACATGAAATCAATTGTATCTCCATTTGAGTCAACTGCTCGGTAAAAATATTTCCATTTACCTTTTACTTTGATATAGGTTTCATCAACTCTCCACGAATCATTTGTTGGTCTTAAATGTTTTCTTATCTTCTTTTCTATTTCAGGGGAATATCGATGTACCCATCTCATGATTGTTGTATGGTAGACTTTTACTCCCCTTTCTGCCATCATTTCCTTTAAATTTCTATAACTTAATGCATATTTTAAGTACCATCTTACATTCAATAGGATAATTTCCCCTTCATAATGCTTCCATTTAAAGGAATTAGATAGCATGTTACTATCTCTGGTTTTCTTTTTATTCTATTGTATCAGTAGAAAGGATTTTTTGCAACAGAACCCAAAAAGCTGTACATAACATCATAGATTCATTCTTTTAACAGTAAAAAGAACTTTTCCTACCTGAATATCTTTTTTAGTTACTGAATAAATTCATTCCCCTTGAGCTCTTTTTGAGCTGACCCTTTTTTTAATATAGTACTCATTTCAGAGGACGTTCTTTTACTGCTCTCTTCATTGTTGGTCATAATTTCTTGATTTTGCTCCAAAGCATCCTCTGTCTTTATAAATCACTTAAATTTTTAACTTTTTATTATATCCGTAGTATTTTCCTTTATTTATTTCTTCATCTCTTAGATCCAGACATGAAATCAGAAAGTCCAAGCTGTTTGACTCTGTGATTTTCAAATAAAGAACATATATCTTTATCCAAAAGTTCGATCCTCTGTAGGGTATAGCTGGAAACCCCGTACCTCTCTCCAATCTCTTTTGAAATCTCAAGATATTTTTTAACAGATCCTTCATACACTGTTAGCACTACATTGCCTCCACATTGTGGACAGAAACCTATAAGAGGAGGGCGTCTAAATTTTTCTCCACACTTAATACAACGCATCCGTTGCCTGGAGAAGGAACGAAGGTTCCCGAGAAGGTCGGGAAGAAAATGAGACTTGAGAACTCTTTCTGCCACATCTGAAGCATCTACAGCTCTTATCTTATTGGCCAGGGAAAGTTGAGCTTCCATTTTTTCTATCATGCTTCCCATAGTTTTATAAGAAGAATTCAGTGGGCCTGCGGCAATATCCGTAGTGTCGTGTGTGAACATAAAATGTTCATACTGCTTAAACGTCCCAAGCCTACAACTAACCAGGTCCATAACGCCTTCAAGTTCAGTGGGGTTCTTGATCTCCTGGGTAGCCTTGTAGAATTCAAGGGGATATTTTGCAAGCACTTCTATATTATGTGCTTCCTTATCTACTTCTTTAGGGTCGATACGGGTCGTAAGAACCAGAGGAGCATCCATTTTCCCCCCCCTTTTATCCGGGAGATAAAATCTCGAGAAATTAAGGATTCCATCCATAAGGAGCATTATACAGTCTTCATCTCCATCACAATTTCGGCGTTTAGAAGCATGGAAAAAAGGATGAGCATAACCGACTGAAGCTTTAGTGAAACCTATCAGCCTCCCGAGTACTCCTGCAGAAGTATGTGGAGCAAGTCCTATAAGTAATACTCCTACCAAATCTTGAATTGTCTCAGCGTTGTAATATGGCTCAACATGGTAATATTTCACAAGAAGATCATCCACGTATTTTGCAGTACGCAGCATATACTCTCCCCCGTCGTAAGAAATCACAAGATCCTGGACCTTCAAGCACACGACTTGGTCATTCCTCTCGAGTGATTTCCCATAAATATCCTCTGTATAGCCGAGTTCAAGAAGTTTGGCTGCCGTAATTCCGAGTTCATCAGCCCGGATATGAGTAAGTGGAATATCTGACATATCATAACGAACAGTCCCGTCCTTAAAAATATAAACATCGTGTTTCGCTCGAAGGATTCCTTTTTCGAGAGGCTCTGGAGTCATCTGCCCGTTCATGAGCCGCTTTACTCCTTTGATGATGTCTTTTTTTTCTCTTTCTCCTACATTTTCAAAAGCCTGCTTGTAAATGGAACGGAAATCAAGTTTAACCTTTGAAACTGAATTTGATTTTCTTCCGCATTTGTGACAGGTCTCTGCACCTTTTACATCCATCTTGCAGCGAGGGCAAAAAAGTTTTGGAAGGGTATACTCTCCGCAGTCACAGCGCCAAAAATATGCCTCTTTCCTACAGGTAGGACATTCTCTTAGCCCTATTTCGACTTCAATTTCTCCAATCTTTCCATTCATGGAAGTAGAATACTCAGAAGCAGATACAATGTTCCGAGTAATCCCCCCGGCATTACTTATTGGGAAGAGTACCTGAGCTGCAGGAGACATCTTTCGAAGGTTAGATTTTTCCGGCCTTCCCATCCTTGCCCCTATTCTCGAAGGAGCTCTGGGTAGAATTTTAAACCCACTGAGAAGAGCAGCAGCATCCACAATATTATCAGTATCAGGTATCTGGGCTCTTTCTTTCAGTTTTGTATCGAGCCCAAGGCAAGAAATGAAAGGAAGAGATTCTTCGATAAAGATTGTTTCATTTTTTACTCCGTGCAGCACCAAGAGTTTTTCAAATATGAATTTGATGCCTTCTTTCAGACAAGCTTCTAGAGGTAACCTGAGAATTCCGTCTTCAGCCGAAAAAATTCCTCTTTCAACTACGAATTTTCTCAAAGCTTCAAATTCACTTAAGTTTATATCATGCCAGAGATAGGTGAACTTTGGATGTAGCGGGACATTGAATTCCTTCGCAAGTCTGAGAACCAAATTTGCCGATGGGTTTTTCAATTCTTCTTCAGGGATTTTTTCGGGACATGTTGCCTCATAGTCATAATGCCACCATTCAAAAACATACGGAGAAGGCATAAGTGGATGGTTATTTTCCAGAAAATCCCCGTAATTGATAAGGATCTCGCCAATGTCTACTATTACTTCTATTTGTGAGCGGATTCTATAGGCTTTTTCTATGTTATCTACACGGACAAGATCTCCGGAATAAAGGCGCACAGTTGGTCCCTCTATCGAATCTACGGCCGAAATGGCTGCAGCTTTTCCAGGTCTTTCTACTTTAAGCTGAGTTCCGTTAGTAATAAAATCATCAAGTAATACCATGGTGGAAGGATTTATTCCTGCAGCTGCAAAAGAAGTATTTCTTGAACGTCCGTAGCGAAGTCTAAATCCGCCTGGCCTTGAGGGGTGAGAAAAAACAGGCCTTCCTGCAATAAGGTCTCTTATATATTTATCCCTCGGCTTAATATTTGTCTGCTCATTTTCTTTATCTCCTACAGCTTTTGAGCCTCCAATAAGCTTTTCCAGCCATTCCCAACCATCCATATTGAGCTTATTAACATGTTTTTTAACCTTTGGAGCTTTGAGGGCAAGCCCTTCAGCAAGTACAAGGCACATTCCTCCTCTAACACGGTTTGTTACTATCCTCTCCAGATCTCTATGACCTTCTACCTCAGCTTCTTCAGTTGGGTCCCCATCTATACAAACTGGGCAGTTTCGCACTATCAAACGGATTTCATCTTCAGAAGGGGTATACTGCAAACTTGCAACTCTTTTATAAAGCATTATTTCTTCCACATAGCGCTCCACCTCTTCTGGCCTTGGTTTATAGCGTCCAATCCCGATACCTCGTCTTACATAGTCACCCACAAGTACGGAAAGAGCCTGTGCTGTCCCTCCTGCACTCCGGATGGGCCCAGAATAAAATATTCTGATATAATGAGAACCATCGTCGTTATTCCCCAGTTGAACCTTGTCGATTCCCTCAATTGGAGCTGCAACAACTCCTTCTGTAAGAGTAGCCATTGAAACCCTGATTGCAGCTTCAACTGCATCCTTCTTAGTGGCAAAGATTCCAACTTCACCTTCTGCAACCTGACGCCCAATCTCGAGAGCTGCTTCCTCCCTAGACATCCTTGTCTCAAGATCCCGAATCTTTTCTGCAACTCCTTTTACTCCTATCAGATTCTCAACCCTATCTGCAAGATCCTTGGCGAGGAGAATTTCTACAACTGGCTTGGGGTCTCCCCCACGGGCACGAGCTCTGTTTGCAATCCCAATTGCTTCTTTGAGCCTCCCTTCGAGTCCATCGAAGTATTCGTGCATCTTATCACTTGCAATTATTTCACCCATTTTGGAAGCCTCTTTAAAAGAAAAAACTGACTTATCTAGGCCTTCGAAGATGTCGGAGGCTAAGGTGTCTAATGTTTCAGCTAAAATAAAGACAAAAATTACAGTTCGGACAATATAGCATCTCTATTTCTTCCATTCCAAGCCTATTAAAAACAGACCAGCAACTGGCATCACAAAGTAAATTTCGTTTAATTTTTCATTTTGTTCCATGACTTTTTGTGGGCCCGTATCTTTTGCATATTTTCTTCTTTCTACTTTCAAAAATGTCTATCTCAATTATATCAAACTTTTTATACTGCTGTCATAATCTAACTTAAACAGTAAATATTGACGATGAAGCTTCTCTCATTCTGTTAATGAGAGCACCACCAAGTCCTGAATGGCTGAAGGAGCCATCGACTACGATGATATCTAGACCCTTTTTGTCAAGATCTCTGAGCCCTACAAAAAATTTTCTGGCAGCAATTTCTGGTTCTTTTCGGGATCCCAGCAAAAAGGATTCCTCAATATCCAATTCCTTCAAAGCAAAAATTCCTGCAGTTTCCTTGCTTAGTAGGAACCCGATTTTTTGCCCAGTATCCCTATAATTATCGAGTAGTTCAATAATTTTTTCCGAAACTGATTCATTTCCCCCTTCAACGAGAATGACCTTTGTATTAGGAATATAGTGCCCGTATCTATGGGACACTTGCTTTTTCAGAGATGCTTCATCAATCCTAACATTATCATTTTTGTATCCATAATTTATTTTTCCGATGATTTTTTCAAGCTCTTTAATCCCCACAGCTCCGGGCCTAAGCACAATCGGAGCCTCAGCAGTCATATCAATCACAGTAGATTCAAGGCCTATGGCAGCTACTCCTCCATCAATAATTGCATTTATTCTACCAGCAAGATCATCTATTACGTGTGCTGCGAGAATGGAACTAGGCTTTCCTGAAAGGTTTGCACTCGGAGCGGCAAGAGGAGTACCTGCCCTTGTTATGAGTTCTAGAGGGATCATGTGATTAGGCATGCGTATTCCTATGGATGGAAGGTATCCGGAGGTAATTCCTGGGACGATATCTTTTTTTTCCAGAATAATCGTAAGTGGGCCTGGCCAGAAAGCATCCATGAGCCTGAAGGCTTTTTCCGGGATATTCCTTGAAATCTTCTCGAGATCTCCTCTTGAATGGACGAGCAAGCTAAGAGGATTTCCTGAGGGACGTTCTTTTGCCTCGAAAATATTCCGGACTGCGTATCTATTCAAGCCGTCAGCCCCTAGCCCGTAGACAGTTTCCGTGGGGAAAGCTACAGTTCCTCCACTCCTGATAATCGCCGCTGACTCTTCAAGAACGACATCTAAGTTTCCTTCGGAAACCCGGAAAATTCGGGTCTTTATTTTATTCCATTTTTCAGTCTTCACTAGTAATAAGCTCCTTCTGGTTCAATTATGCTGACTTCATTTATTTTTCCCATGATTTCGTTTGTAGGTTTCTGAACCTTATTTTTTCAACCACTTTCCAAGTGCTATTTCAAGTTCTTTATGGCTTTTTGCATATTCTTGCAGACTGACTCCATCAATGCTCGCTTCAAGTGCCTGCCTGCAGGCAGTGGCTCCTGCAGCCGTACCCATAGGATGTGCGTGAATTCCACCACCTAATTGTATAATAACTTCTTTTCCGAAAATGGAGTACAGGTTAGGAATCATTGTAGGAGCAAGTCCTCCAGATGCGATCGGAAACATGGGTTTTAACCCCCCCCACTCCTGAGATAAGACATGCTGACTTTCATCAGCAAGTACTTTGTCAAGTACACACTCATCCCGAAGAATAAGAACCTCATTTTTATCTCCGTGCATCTTCCCTACAATCGTACCTATGTGAATCTGATCAAGACCGATAAGTCTGCAGAGTTTGGCAAGGACGATCATGCTTATTCCGTGGCGCGGGTTCCGAGTATATGCAGAATGCATGCATCTGTGAGCATGAAGCACCAGACCTGCATCACCAGCGTCTTCCCTCAGAGTTTGAAGGGCTGTCCAGCCTACGGGTACAATATCGATCATTGCATAGCTTGCGCCAAAGTCTTTAAGAATATTCATGCGGCTAATCATTTCCTTGCAAGTTGAGGCAGTGATGTTGCAGATGTACATCTTGCGTTCTCCAGTCTCTAACTCCGCCTTTTCTGCGAGCTTGAGTGTGAGTTCGGCTCTCTTTTCAAAGCTGTTAAATTTCTGGTTTGTAAGGTTCTCATCATCTTTAACAAGGTCACAACCTCCCGCAAAAGAATGATAAGCGACTTCAGCATGTTTTTCAGAGTTTAACCCTACTTTAGGCTTGACGATGGACCCTATAAAAGGCCTGTCCTGAACGTTCATAAGTTTCCTGATTCCTGGCAACCCAAAGTTCGGACCTTTGAACTCGTGAAGCATCGATTTTGGGAAAGAGATATCCTGCAACCTGAGATTATCAACGATTTTCATGCTAAGAATATTTCCTGCAACAGCACTTAGAACCTGTGGGACCGAACCCAGTTCAAAAAGTTCTTCAGAATAAGCCACCCTTACAGTCTGTGTTTTCTCATCCACGTAGAAGATGTGAGGCTTAAGCCTCTCTGCAAGCTCTGAACTGAGTGTCACAATTTCAGTCCAGGAATCTATAGAGCTTTCCCCAGCCATGTGTGTTGCTGCTTCCTCGAAATTCACTCCTGCAGATGGTTCTATGTGGAATTCACATATCAAATCCTTATCCTTGGGGTTATAGTCTATGTCTATATAGTCCCTGAGCATTGTCTTTACTCCATACTAAATAGGTTAATTTTCGGAATAAAATTTCTTTATGATAAATAGTAGTCCTGTTGAAGGAAGTAACTGAACATGAATAAAAACTTGTTTATCAAATTCATTGAAACTCAGACTCAAAACAAAAAAAATATTGAAAATTATGAAAGAAAAATGTTATGGGGTAGACAGATAGGTAACAAATGTGAGTGCATTATTTGTCTACATTAGTTAATTTTTCCAAAATAATATAAAGGATTTCGATAAACACTTAATTTTGTCATATGCTGATAAATGGAATATTAATAATTCGTGAAAGTCAAAGGTTTATCGTGATCTTTTAAATTGCATCGATACTCAGGTACCAGCGTTAAGTGGAGAGGATCCAATCATAAGAAGCTGTTTAAGTTCTAATGTGTATCATTTCGGTCAGAGGCTGAGGCATGACGACTGACTATGGTGCAAAAAAATTCACTTTAAAAAAATAGATAATTTTGAGTCTCGAGCGAAAATTAGACGAAGCGAAGGTTCAAATTATCCTTTATTTAAGGAATTGGATATTAGTGACCTTTCACATCCAAGTAATAATTCGTAATTAAAGGAGTTATCACATGTTTCCAGATGTCAGATTGAGACGGTTGAGAAAAGGAAAAATTAGAAACCTTGTACGTGAGACTATATTATCCGTTAACGACTTGGTTCAACCCATTTTTGTGGATGAGGCTATCAAGTCTCCAGTTGAGATTTCTTCTATGCCTGGAATATACAAATTTCCTATTTCAGAGGTTGCAAAAGAAGCAAAAAAAATCTCAGAACTCGGAATTCCTGCAGTGCTCCTTTTTGGGGTGCCTGCTTTTAAGGATGCATATGGATGCTCTTCTTTCGGGGAAACTGATGTGACGCAGGAAGCTATCCGTAGGATCAAGGCTGAGCTAGAAGACAAACTTGTGGTGATCACAGATGTTTGTGTGTGCGAGTACACAAACCATGGACACTGCGGTATAATCGATTTTGAAACTAAATATCTTATGAACGACCAGACTCTTGAGGTCCTCCAAAAAATAGCCGTCAGCCACGCAAGAGCAGGTGCTGATATAGTGGCCCCCTCAGGAATGATTGATGGCATGGTAGGAGCCATCAGAGGAGCACTTGATTTAAATGGATTTAATAATGTTCCAATTATGTCTTATGCCGCAAAATACTGCTCTTCTTTTTATGGACCCTTCAGAGACGCTGCCAACTCGTGCTGCTCTTTTGGGGATCGCTCTACCAACCAGATGGATCCTGCAAACAGCAATGAGGCTATCAGGGAAGTAACCCTTGATATTGCAGAAGGGGCAGATATTATAATGGTAAAGCCAGCCATCCCTTACCTAGATATTGTTTATAGGGTAAAGACAGAATTCGGAATACCAACAGCTGCATATAACGTAAGCGGAGAGTATTCCATGCTTAAAGCAGCTGCAGCTAACGGTTGGCTTGATGAAAAGAAAGCTATTTATGAGTACCTCATTTCTATCAAAAGGGCAGGAGCTGATTTTATAATTACCTACTTCGCAAAAGATGCTGCTAGTATTCTTAAGTAAGAGTATCAATATCCGTTGCTTCCACTTATCAAAAATTTCCAATTTTTTACTTTTGCTGTTTTTTTCATTTTAGAGTCTATTTCTCGTTTCGCCTATTTGTTCATCAATTATATTCGAGTAAGTATTAAAATAATAATTATTTTTTATTTGTTCGTCAAATATTTTCATCACATATTTAGCAAATGAGTTTGATTTAGCTAACTCTGCATATTTATCTATGATCAACTCTTGAATCTCAGGAATAATTCAATGTATTCTTTCAAAATGTTCATCTTCATAATTTCAAGATAATGCAAGTAAATTTAGATTAGATGGATAGGATATTAGTAATAATAACAACACTTCATTCTTTTGACCGTAATTTCTGCATGATTTTTTATACTTTTAAGTTTGTGATTTAGGTAGTATGAACAAAAAAGTAATGTTTACGTTGAGAATGTAAATATGTTTTACTTCAAAAACTAAGCATCAGTGAAAACATTCGAAAAAAAATTATCAGTAAAATTATAGACTTTAATTCCTGTTTTTATTATGAAACAAGATTTATGATAACAAAATTATGCAGAATTAATCAAAATTTACAATCATTAGGGATGCTTGGCATCAGAAGGTTAATTCAAAAAAAATATTTTAATCTTTGATAATTAGCGGTAGGTAAACCTAGTTGTAGATAATTTACTCAATAAATTTTAGTCAATTTTTAATCCCTATAGGACTAAAATTGTTGTTATTATTAAACTATCGTCCTGTGATTTAAAGCTTGATTCCGTTGCAAAAACTTCAAAAAAATATGTAAATCTATAAGTAATTAATAAAAATCAAAATATTCAAGGAAAATGTACTAATATTATAAAGCTATACCAAATAATTGATTAATGTATTTGACTTCATTAAGAACAGAGTAATTTAGATCGATTACTTGTCCTTTTTTGATCATATTTATAGCTTCAATCCCTTTTAAAGTCTTATTAGCAGATCGAAAAGACTGAAGCTCTAACATTGGATTAACGATTCGCTTTATAGATCTGTGATCTTGTTCTATAATGTTATTCAAATACTTGATTTGTCGAATGCCTACGTTTTTAGGTAGTATTTTATCAATTTTTAGTTTATCTATAGCAGATGGATAAGCTGGATTCTTATCAACGGTTATTACTCTTGGAATTTGATTATGATTAAAACTTAAAGCTTTCTTAAAGAATCTCTTCGCTGCTTTTCTATTTCGTTTTGAACTTAACATGAAATCAATTGTATCTCCATTTGAGTCAACTGCTCGGTAAAAATATTTCCATTTACCTTTTACTTTGATATAGGTTTCATCAACTCTCCACGAATTATTTGTTGGTCTTAAATGTTTTCTTATCTTCTTTTCTATTTCAGGGGAATATTGATGTACCCATCTCATGATTGTTGTATGGTAGACTTTTACTCCCCTTTCTGCCATCATTTCCTTTAAATTTCTATAACTTAATGCATATTTTAAGTACCATCTTACATTCAATAGGATAATTTCCCCTTCATAATGCTTCCATTTAAAGGAATTAGATAGCATGTTACTATCTTTGGTTTTCTTTTTATTCTATTGTATCAGTAGAAAGGATTTTTTCAACGGAACCCAACATCTTGAAAAACATTATTTACCTAGAATTATTAAAAATATTTTATAGTGCATTAATTCCTATTAACTTATTGTTCGTTTTTATGACTTTTTATATGGAAATGATTTTTGTTCCGAAACAATTTCTCGTATAATTAAATAAAATAACTGCATGGATATTATTATTGCATCTTGAGCAAACAGACCAAGAAAATTTTAGTGAATGAGACCGGTCAGTTTGTATCCTTTGGGAAAGATTCCTGGAACAAAATGGTCATTTTCAAGTCATTTTAGGAGTTTACATCAAAACGGAGGTATAACTATAGTATATACAGTTAAATCACAGAGTTGAAGATTATTCCAGATGGAAACATGTTTTCGATAAATTTAGCCTACGAGAGGAAAAGCTGGCTGTAAAGTTGTGCAGTTCTTTCGCAGTTTAGATAACCCTTACGAAATCTTAATCCTTTTCTAATAGAATACAAAAGAAGACGCAACCAGTTTCTATGAATCAGAAAACCTGAAAAAAACATATCAAGATGCATGTGTAATCAGCAAGCTGGAAATCTACCTTTTGGATAAAATCGAGGATTTCTCGGTCTGATTTGCAAAAGTTCAATGTAGCATTGTAGAAAAAATGCATATTTCCTCAAAGTATGCAGTTTTTTAGGGCATGAATCAACCCATAAGAGTAAAATGATACATTGAAAAATTCTTATCATTTAAATCAAATCGGACTTACGCAGTTAAACTGCATAATCAATATTACTGAACCCTTAGAAACTAATCTCCATGTTGTTTTTCTAGCTCCAAAAGATATGCCTTTATTCGAAGCCCTAACCTGTAACCAATCAACTTTCCATTTGTACCGATCACACGGTGGCAGGGGATCAAAATTGGAATTGGATTATGGTTACTTGCAAGCCCTATTGCTCTTGATGCATTTTTAATGCCAATGCTCTGTGCTATTTTTTGATAACTTCGCGTTTCACCATATGGAATTGTGCATATACTTTTCCAGACGCTCAGCAGAAAATCTGTTCCAGAGAGTGCAAGAGGAAGCGTAAAATTTTTTCTTTTTCCTAAAAGATAGCTCTGCAGCTGTTCACCTGCTTCTTTTAGTAGCTTTGTTTCACATATTATAGCATCTGGAGGGATATTTTCTGTTTGAAAATACAGATTTGTAATAAAGCTTCCTTCTTCTGTTATTCCTATCCTCCCGATGTCTGTTTTATAAAAAAATATTTTCTTCATGGTTATTGATCCCCCTTAATTAGATGTCATCATTTTTGTACCTGCATTCTTAGTATATAGATAATTCCTATGAACTGCTATGCTCATTTTTTTATGAAATTTTGAATTTTTGAATAAATAGCTGTTTCAATTCTGAACCAAATTAACCAATATATTCAAAGAAATTTTTTACTTGTTTCAAAGGTTACTTAAATTTTTCATCGTCTTTGTTGTTTTCCATCTTTTTTTGAAAATTTCCTTAATCTTTCAGTACGATTCAGAGCAGGCAAATATTTCCGTAAGAAGAATAATTAAATATCCTCTCATTCAGTTATTTTTCTTAAGAAGTGTTCTCACTTAAAAGCGACTTACTGATCTTTTCATTCACAGCTATTCTATTCGAGTATCGAATCCTCTTAACTATTATAGTATTCTTAATAGTTCTAAGTAAATATCGATTTCAAACTACTGTTAACATCTATTCTCAAAGTGTTAGTTGAAGCAAAAAGAAAAATTTTAACATAAAAGTGATTTAATAGGGTCTATCCGAAAAGTAGATTAATTGTTAGTAGGGTAAATAAGCTAGAACGAAACCTCTAAACACCAGATCCTTAAGCCCCTCTGCGCGAGGATTGTAGATGGAATTCTTGTTAATGACAGAAAATAATATCGGCTACCGAGTCAGATCGCTTGCAGTAAGCCATTAACTGAGACGTGGTTGTAGAGCTACTTTTGTCGACTCAAGCATTTTAGTCCATTAAATTAATTTTAATTGCTTGTCATATATTTTTATGGTTTCATGTATTGGTCTAATCTCCTAAGTTCAATTCCTTGATTGACATAAACGTCATCTGGCTTGTCTACTTCTCTAGAGCTGCTTTTTTGCTGATCCTAGCATCTTAGTCCTGCGGGTTAATTTTAAGTGCTTTGTACTAGGTTTTTATTGCTTCATCTAACCGGCTTAATGTCCTTAGTTCAACTCCATTATTAACAAAATTTTTCGATCCAGTAGACGAGCTTGCGGTTATTGCTGTTAATGATATAAACACTATCACAAGTAGAATGCAATTAGCTTCTTATACATAATATGTATTATCAATATTCGTTAAAAAATATTGACAAAATAAATATACTAAATATTATTTACTTATTATTGGAATTTCTAATGAAATTTATGGTTAAAATTGGCAATATTTGAGAATTAATTTTGACTAAAAAGGGAAATAGGCTTTGATTTACAGATCAAAAGAGTAGGTTTGAGCTTCTAATCTCAGCAAAAGCAATTTAAAAGCAAGAATTATAGCCTGGTGGGACCAAAAAGAAATAGAGCAATATCGATTACCTTAAGGAATATCATTATTGCCCAGGAAATTAGAAGACAAAACCCTTCAAATTATCATGGATATTTAATCTATCGACATGAAGTTAACATCAATAAAATATTGTTTGTGTAGCTAGTGAGACGATCAACTAGATGCTTTAAAGCTGATTTTTCCCTAACTGTTGTCTCATTTTACAGGGTTTGCGACGTTGACCCTTTGCTTTTTTCCACTATATCGGTATTAAAAGTAGTATAACATAATGTATTTGTTGTATTTATGCAATTAAGTTGATACTACATGTTTTCTTATTGTATCTACATAGATAATACATATTTTGCACAGTATTTATTGACTTATATTTAGTTAAATAAGACTTGTACAAATCTGTATACTATATAATTTTTTATAGCTTTTAATACATTATTCTATAAGGCCTGGAAATACTAATATTCCAGTCATAATTTGCAGAAAATATTTCAAAAAGGGAAAATATGTAATTAACTAAAAATATGTTTAGATTGAATCGACGACTATAAACTTGACAGAATTATTAAATCAATTTATGGATGAGAGGTAATGAAAAAGAAAGAAAAATAATATCTTATAATTTTAGTGTCAACAGCCATTTTTTTTTTGCTTTTAATTATCTCTTCATCTGCACAAAGTGCTTTTTTTGGGGGACAATATGCATGTGTGTTGCATTCTCTAGGCAGCGACTTCAGGGGTACTGTACTGTAATTGACATAGCAATGAACATTGTTGTATCCAGTGCCTGTAGAAGACAGACTCAATGGGTTTGCAATCACCTCAGATGGAACAAAGGTATATAGTAGCGCTTAGCAATACTGTCTCTGTAATTGACAAGCTACGCACACATTACAACTACAATGAAAAAGTAGAAGACTCTCCTTCTGAAGTTGCTGTAGGACTTCGGCTATCAACTCCAACACCTGCTCTGATATCTTCTCCAACACCTAGTCCCACATATATCAATATAACTAATGTTGGAAATTTGAATATTGTAGGACCTACAACTATTACAGATAACTAAGCTGGACCAATTACGATCAGTACCAAGGGCCTGTACCTGATCAAAGTGTCCCTCAACTCCTAATCCCCCAGCTCTTATTCAAACCCTAGTCTTATCACTCCTATTTCCACAGAAACTCCTAGCCAAGCTCCTGATCCTCCAATCATACCCCACTCCTAGCCCCACCACTTCTATTCAAACTCCTGGTCCCACAAAATTTCTTAGTCAAACTACGAGTTAACTGTCAAAAACAATGGCTGGGTTAACTTCTTCGGCTAGTCAGTATACATCTGGTCAGACAATAAATACTTACTTCTAAATCTTGTGGATCTGAGAAACCTTCAGGTACAGTTACTTTCATGGATGGAACACACAAATAGGGCACAAAACTGTAAATTCTGGACGATCAAATTTGACTACTTTGTCTCTTTCAGTCGGTTCACATTCGTCCATTTAATCCTAAGTTAAATAGATTTTTTTCATTTTTTATCTTTTTTGTATTGTTGTTCATCAAGGGTTAGCTATTTAATTATGGTAATTAGTAATACCTCTATAAAATCTGCAATAGCCTCATAGATCATTCCTTTTCTAGCCAGTTAATGGCTAATTCAATGATTAACTTCATCAGTATGAAGTTCATAACAGCGTATTTGTAATGGCACAAAAGGTTATGTGTAACTACTGCAAGAACCTCCGAAAATCCTTGTTATATCTGCTCAGTAAGAAAGGAGATGGGTAAATAACATTTCTTGCAGCTTGGTGCGCCACATAAATTTTGTTATTTATATAATTCGTGAATAACTATCTCTTGAGAATACGAGTCTTTTTTGGGAAAAAATATATAGGATAAATTAAAAATAGCGCAATGATATTGCAAGAAGTTTCCTCAGAGAATTCGATTTTGAGGATGAAGAAAATTTTGCAAATATATGTTGCTATTTGAAAAGGAATAAGGGAACTATATTTTTTGTAAGAGTTTTCAAGAAGAAGGGTTATGATGAAAAAATCACTTATTGACTTGGCATTTCTTTCAGAAAAAAGAAAAGATGTGTTGCTCCTGTTGGAAGAAGGGCCTAAAACGGGTGAAGATATCAAAACAGCCCTTAACGTCAAATCGACTTCTATTATGCCTCAAATCAAAAAATTAAAGGATGGACATCTAATAGTACAGGATAATAAAAACAACTACAAGCTCTCTAGTATGGGAGAATTAGTAGTCGAAAAAATGGGCCCTCTATTGAATACAGTGAGAGTTTTTGAGGAAAATTATGATTACTGGATAAACCATGACCTTACTGTAATTCCTGAATATCTCCGTAACAGGATTAATGAACTCGGGAACTATTTCATGCTTGAGGCTGACCTTAACAGACTTTTTGAAATACCTGAAGATTTTAAGAATAACTTCTTGGAATCTTGCTACATAAAAATATTTCTTTCATATTTCAATCCCCTTTATCTTGAAATGTATTCTGACCTCGCAAGAAAAGGAGCCGAATTGCACCTCATCCTGACAGAACCGATTTTTAGCAGGATGAAAAAAGACTACTATGAGAATTTGAAGTCTCTTATAAAATCAAAAAATACTGAAATCTACATTTGCAACAAAGAAGTAAACCTCGAAAATGTTGTAACAGAGCGTTTCTGTTCGCTTGTGCTTTTCGACAAAAAGGGAAAATTTGATCATCAACGCTTAATTAGTTATGACAAAAGTGCAATTAAGTGGTGTGAAGGGCTCTTTTTGTACTATAAAGAGAGATCATTGCTTCTGGAGAAATTATAATTGCCTTTCTAGAAATCACTTTTTAAATTAATCTGAGTATTCCCCAAGATACTTGTCGATCAGTTTTCTGAACTTGTTAATATCAATAGGCTTAGAAATATAATCCACACAGCCCATTTCAATGAAATGTTCTTCACTACCTTTCATAGCGTGAGCTGTAACAGCTATCACAGGTATACATGCAGTTGAAGGATTCATTTTAATTCTTTCTAAAACCTCAAGGCCGTCCATTTTGGGAAGTTGCATATCGAGCAGAATGATATCAAATCTTTCCTCAGCAAGGCGCTCAAGGGCTTTGATCCCATCCTCAGCCTCAGTTACATTATGACCATAGAATTCCAGAAGGTCTAAAATCAGTTCCATATTCATGGGATTATCTTCAACAATCAGGATTTTTTTCATCATTAAGCCTCTTAAGCATAACTAATTGCTTCATTCTATTAATCAACTCTCTTCTTACAAAAGCGCCTTGTTTCATAATAAAAATTAAATGCGCTTTCAATTCACTATTTAACTCATCAATATTTTTCTCAGTAAACTCCCCAGAAGTACACACAATGATAGGGATGTCTTTTGTGTGTACATCTGCTCTTAAGCTGGAAATGATATCAAATCCACTTATTTCCGGCATCATGAGATCAAGGATCAGGATATCGGGTTTCTTACCTGAAAAGAGCTTTGGTAGGCCTTCTTTTCCACTATAAGCCTTAATCACTTCAAATCCCTCGGACTCGATCATGGAGTTTAACAATTCTACAGTGTTCTCATCATCGTCTACAATAAGAACAGTTGGATTTTCTAACCTGAGTTTAGTAGCGATTCCTTTTAGTGAACACACCAATTCAGCTCTTTTTACGGGTTTTGTAAAAGAATATGTTGCTCCAAAAGCAATTCCAAGCTCGTTATTGTTGGTAGTTGAAATAATAAGTATCGGAGTTGAAGCTGTATAAGAGTCATTTTTGAGCTGCTTCAAAACAAGCCACCCATTAGTGTCCGACAGGAAAACATCAAGGACAATAATATAGGGTTTTAGTCTCTTTGTAACGTTTAATACATTTTTCCCACCGTAAAGAGAAGCTACGCTATATCCACTCTCTTTGAGGATAGTTGAGAGAAGTTCGTTGGAATTTTTGTCGTCGTCAACTACCAGAACAAGTCTATGTTCTGCATTTTTCTTTTCAGGAGGATATATTTCAGGTAGCTCTATTCCTTCCTGCAAATTTTCGCTACATTCAATTACGGAAAGCGCTTTTGATTTGTTCATTTCTAATTCAACAATTATTTCTTCGAGTCCAATTTCGTTAGCTTTCCTGGACTCGGTATGTTTTTTTAGAGGAATTGCAAATATAAATGTACTTCCTTTCTCAACATCGCTTTCAATCCAGATATCTCCCTGATGCATGTTTACAATTTTCCTTACGAGAGCGAGCCCGAGCCCTGTTCCGCAATACTGTCTGGATGCGGAGGCATCAATCTGGGTAAATGGTTGAAAAAGTTTTCTCTGGTCTTCAGGAGAAATGCCTATCCCAGTGTCTATCACTGAAATAAATGCTCTACTTCCGCGTTTTTTACAAGAAAGATATATTTTTCCCTCGTCTGGAGTAAATTTGATTGCATTGCTAGCAAGGTTGTAAAGCACCTGGATAAGGCGACTTCTGTCAGCTTCCAGAGTTGTAACGGAATCTATGCTGAAAGCTATTTCAATGGATTTTTTCTGAGCAAGGGGAGCCAGAACTGCTATGACCTCCTCAAAAACAGAATTAACAGAAAATTCGCTGTAGTAAAGTTCCATTTTTCCCGCTTCAACTTTAGAGAGATCAAGAATATCATTTATAAGTTCCAGTAAATGCTTCCCACTAGTAGAGATGTTATTTATGTATCTCAATTGTTTTTCATTAAGTTCTCCAAAAACCCTATCAAGCAGAATATCCGAAAACCCTATGATGGAATTAAGAGGCGTCCGTAATTCGTGACTCATATTAGCAAGAAATTCACTCTTAGTACGGTTGGCTCCTTCAGCTTCTAATTTTGCCTGAAGCAGCCTCTCCTCTGAACGCTTGTGTGCGGTAATATCAAGACCTGTTTGCAGAATGCCAGTAATCCTGTCGTCTTCATCTCTAATAAGATTTGCGCAGATCATCCAGACTTTTCCTTCCGGAGTGATAACTTCTCCTAACTCTTCAGCTCCTGATTCAAGAGCTTTTCTTACGTAAGACTTACCAGAAATCTTGTCGCACATGGTGAAAAATTTTTCATAATAAGATCCTACAACTTCCTCGAGTTTTAAACCGATATATTTCAGAGAAGCCTTGTTAGCCCAGACAATTTTCAACTCAAGGTCTACAAGAACTATTAGTTCACTTAGAGAGTTAAGAATAGCCTTTTTTTCATGTTCCTGAGCTTTAAATTTATCAGAAGTCATTTTAAGATGATCAAGCATCCGGTTTATCCCTTCTGTCAGCCTTGATAGCTCATCATCTCCATCCATAGAATAGCGTGCTGCAAAATCTTCGCTCTTTCCAACTTTTTCTATATATTTGTCAATAAGTACTATCCGAGAAACTACTTCTCTGTCAAGAAGAAGCTTGCAGCATGCCCCAACCATCAATCCTGCAAACAAAAGGAAGATAACAATATACCTGAGGGACTTCTGGCCTTCAGCATAGATGTTCCTGTCAGAATTTGTTCGAATAATAAAAGCGGGGTTTCCGTTTATGTCTTCGTTGATAAAATAACCGGTTACTTTATTTTCTCTGACAGTACGAGTAAAACTCTTGTCTTTGTTTTCTAAAAAGGCTTGTTGGAATTCAGGAAGTGAGCTATCATACTTCTGGAGCGAAATCCGGTTTCCAGTTATAACCTGTAAATATTCTATAAAATTAGCATCAAGATTCTCTCCTAGTATAATTGTTCCAATTATTTCTTTACTATTGGGTGCTGCAAACACAGGCCGACATGAGATAATTACAGGACCATTTTCCAGCACAAGGATCCCTTTCAAAGGACATTTCTCATCCTTACATAAGAGGCTATTATCAACTATCTTCTGGTCTATTTGTGAATGAATTAAGGCATTACTAGTATTGTTTGAACTCGAAATCTGAGAGTATATTGTATTCCCTAAACTATTAACACAAAATATAAAGTCGTACTCCCTCGGGGAGAACAGATCAGTGAGTAAAATTTTGCTGAGGGATTCACGATCCTGGTTAATCACAAAAGCCCTGATATCTTCCCTTGAAGAAAGTATAGAGTTAGTATTATCCAGTTGTGCAGTCTGCAAATCAATTATATGTTTCACGTTTTTCGCGTTATCAATTGCTTCTTTTTCTTCCAGGTGGGAGAAGCTCGAATAGAGAATTCCCTGGGATGCAAAAATAACAACAGAAGTTAGAAGAGCAAAAATTACATAGATGATAATAAGGACCTTTTTACTAACATTCATACTTTATACTCGGGGGATATGCATTAGGTTTGAGCATGAGGTGAGTTTATAATAAATTATAAACAGATAATCTTAAAGGAAATACTATATAAAAGTTTTCAATGTATTTATGATTCTAAATGTCTTCAATTCACACCATTTTTACAAATCATGATAAAATGAAAAAAAAAATCATTGGAGGTAATGGAATCATCATTTATGACAAAATAGTTTTTACAGTATACACTAATGAAAATTAATCCTTCATAATTTTGGATAAAGCAGATTTGACTAAATTTATGAATATATACCATTTTATCATTTAAGAATTGCCGATGGCACAAATACCAAATCCAAAGATGAAGGATAAAGTAAACCTTCGATTTTTTTCATTTTCATTCAAACCCCAAAATCATCACTTAATTGTAAAGCGAGTTTGTTTTTGGCACTATGATTAAATATGGGTATCACCGCATCAGACCTGGATTTGATGTACATTAGAATTAAGCAGCTTTATCTAGGGCTAAGATCAGATCACCTCAAAAATATTTTTGGTACCTAAGTATTGATACAACATATGACTACATGAGTAAATTAAAAAGGATTGGTGCCCATCCCTTCACTAGTTTCATGGAGCAGGTAAAGAATTTATTCTATTTGAGGGGGTAGAACCTCGATCTCACTCTTTCCGCAATTCCATACCAGCAACTCTCTATCAAAGGTAGCTCAATATTTGAAAAAAAATAATCCTCAAAGACTTTTCAAAGCCATTTTTAATTGGAAAAATATATTGTGATGAGTTTCCTTTATCAAGTGGTAAGTTTTATCGATTCTTTGGGGATGTGACAGCTAACAAAACAAAAACTATATTAAGAAATCTCAGAAGGAGCCGAAAGCAAAGTTTTAATTATCTAGGTTAAAGAAATGCGTTCAAACAAGAGAGGATTTTGATAAACTTCGGATTTTATTTATTAGATGTAATTTATCGTATCTTCCCCTCAATTTCTCTATTTAATTCCTCTTTTTGGCTTTACTTATTCTCAATTCTTTGATTTTAAAGATAGCTTCCGCTATCTTCAATATACTTTTTTTATTTCCGCCTCATCTCTCTGTTTTTGCATGTCCTGAATCTGAATGGATAAAAGTAGCATCCTGAATCAGTCCCTGCTTTATCTGTAAATCCAGAGCATCAAGTTGGCTTTGCAACTTTTTCCATATTTTCTTTGAAATTCTCGATAATTCTCTTCCTAAATAGCCATACAGTAGTACTATAAGGTATGTATTCCGGAAATCCACGGAATTTCCTAAAAGAAATTCGATCTATACACTATTTCTCAAGTTCAAAATCAGAGAGCCTGTACCATTGTTGTAAAACAAGCATTTTGAACATCACAATGACACCAGTTTCAGGTCTCCCTTCTGAAACGGTTTTGTTAATATACATAGACTAAAGAATAATACGAAAAAGTTTCTAATCAATTAAGGAAGCAATTTCAGCAATCTTATCTCCAACAGCTTCAAGACGTTATACTCTTCTTTAAGATCAAAATCGATAAGAGTTTTCATGAATATACATAAATATTGACAAATTTAAAGTCAACCATGCTCAAGAGCATGGAGGTTCTCGAAATTCTCAAGAATCAATTATTTCTAATTTTCGACAAAACTAGAAGAAGCTAGAAGTATCCCAATCCTTTAGTGTGTGATGTTTCCTTGCTGTCCTTGCAGAAATTTCAAGGCAGTTTCCAGGAGCTTTTCAATTGTATTAAATTTCGTATACGGGAAATTATTTCAGTTGAATATCCAGTACCTTACTGCGGGGATGAAAACTTTCTGAAAAAGGTTATTAAATAACGAATTTACACTTAAATCTACCTTTGCAGTCTAAAATCGAACTATGTCATGCAAACTATTGTATATATAAAATGAGATCACAAATAGTCTTTATTTATGAAATATCGGGAAAAATTTATTTTAGACAAGTATTATCTTTTATAAGAATTATTTGTCTAAACTTTTTCTTTTTTGGCTTTATTTTCATGAGTTTTATCCGTTTTTGCATGTAAAGGATCTAAATGTTAAAGCTAGCACATAGAATTATTTACGTTTTTTGTTTTCAAACCAAGAAAATTAACTGGTTTTGCAACTGTTCCCATATTTCTTCTCCTTTGCAGGGATCACTAATTCTTTTTCTGCATGACCAGATTGTGGTACTCCTGTATGTTTTCAGGAAAACCAAGAAATTTTCTGAATAAAATATATCAATACATTGTTTTTCAAGTTCAAAATCTAAAAGATTTGTCATTCCTGTGAGACACGAATTCAGAACAATGATTAATCAGTTTCAGGTTCGTTCAGAAAACGGTTTTATTAAAATATGTACACTCAAAAATGATACGAAAATGTTTACTAATAAATTCAGGAATCAATTTCAACAAGTTTGTTCCCAACAGACGTAATACTTTTGTATTTTCCTCCAAGAGCAAAATCAGTAAAAATTTTCATGAACGAAATTATTATTTAGCGATTTAAATTCTCCGATAAACAAATGTATGCATATATTTATCAAAATTCTCATAAAGTTAAAACAAAATATAAGATTTCTGGTGGAATGACGATATGAATAAAATATGTAATTAATTTGGTATCAATATATTAGTAAAGCAACGATTCCTTCGGAAAATCCATAGCAAAGATATTTTGAAGAAAAACAACTGGAAGAATTGATTAAACAAAAAAATTGGGGAATAAGATATCAATATAAACAAAATTGAGGAGATTGAGGGATCGGAGAACAAGAAGAAAATATGATTTAAAAATAATACATCATCTTAAATATGATCGTTTTATGACGAAAATAATAAAATATGTAATGGGATAGCGCGGATTTGAACCGCGGTCCAAGCGTCCCAAACGCTCGAGGATGGACCAAGCTACCCTACTATCCCAAGGATACCTGATTCCAAAGGTTATTCTACCTTATATAATTTTCGTTAGAATAGGCTTTGTACGTAAACTCTTTTTTGCACGAAAATTCTGGACTTACTAACAAGTTCGGGTAGGGAGGAGTAACAAAAATTGGATTAATTTTCATACCAAATCATTAATGTTTTTAGTAGAGTACGAAGCGTATGTTGAGCTTGGGTTTGTAGCAGAAAAGTTATTATTCTTGTTTGCATGATAAGGAAATGGACTTATTTTTTTGTAAACTGAAAAATAGGAATTATTTATTAGATGCTTCTTTTAATTTTTCAACAATTATCTCTGCATCGTGTCCTTTAAATACATTTAAATAACTGAGAAGAAACCTTTCCAAGAAGTCGGACTTTTTGGATTCTCAAACATAGCAAGTTTGTCTTTCAAATCTGAAATCGGAATTCCATTTTTCAGCTTTCAAAATATAAACCTGATGCACATTTACTTGGACTGGGTATATGCCATTTTTCTAAATACGAAATTCATCTAAAAAGGGTATTGAGGTGATTTCTAATAATCCTACGAAGCGTGATAATTTTTGACATAACATATTAGGAAATTACCGGGATTCGTCTTTTCCATACGTCTTTGTTTATTTAAATTTGTACCATATACCGACGAACCGTTATCTAAAAATTCGTTCCATGTTTCTTCATTTTCTCCAAAGAATTCTCTTCTCTAGAACCCACTTTTTTTAATGAATCTACACACTATTCATGGATTATGAAGCTATTTTTTGAATCTTCTGATAATCCCAGAATATTTGTATATTATGCTATGAAGTTTATATCCAATTTTTGACGTGCAATTCTTTTTTGCCTAGGTTCCATCTCTGCTTCTCCATGTTTTGCTTCATTTTTTCGAGGTTTATCCACTTTTGCATGTCAAAGTATAATGACTATAATATATCTATAATATATCGGCTCTGTAGAAATACTCTAAATTGAACTTTTACACCAGTATCATAACTATTCAGTTATAATATTCTTCTTATTTTTTTCGCTAAAAACGAAGGAACATTCAAGATTGAAGTTTAATAAGTACATTAAATTTGTTGATACTAGTCTTGAAACTGTTCAGTCTTCGAGACTGAAGCTTTATTCCTGCAAGTATTCAAAACACGTTTATACTCAGCATCAGCTTCTTTCACTGGTTTTATTGAAAGAGTATATTAGTACAGACTATCGAGATTTTGTAGAATTTATTGACCTTATGAGCGATATAAAAGAAAAACTTGCTCTTGATAAGATTCCACATTTCACTACCCTTCAAAAGTTTGTAACTAGGATTCCCTCCTCTCTGTTTAACCTTCTTCTGTCAAGGATTCTAAAGCTGTTTTACTCATATGGAGAAAATGTCTCTGTTGCAGCGATTGACGCAACAGGATTTACGAGTTCATATGCAAGTTGTTATTATTCCAGAAAAACAGGGAAGCTTCGAAGAAGCTTCCTGAGAACTTCAATGTCAGTGGACACAAGTAAAAAGATAATATTGGGATGGAAAATTAGTCAAAAAACAGACCATGAAATCAAACATGCAAATGCTCTGATAAGGCAATCAAATAAGATGAGAAAGTCTGATTGTTATGTAATGGATAAAGGATACGATTCAGAAAAAATACATTCTATAATTAGAGAAGAAATCAAAGCAGATTCAATTATACCTGTAAGAGAGAGAAAAAGAAAGAAAATAAGAGGTAAATATAGAAACCAGTTGAATCTGGTCTTTGACAAAATTAAATATAATCAAAGAAATATCGTGGAGACAATATTTTATGTAGTTAAAAGAAAATTAGGAGAAACACTGAGGGCAAGGAAATTCCGTTATCAAGTGAAAGAGATTAAAATTAAATTAATAATATACAACATAAACAAAAAAGTTGTAGAGGTAATTGGCATCAAATTGAGGATTTCTACAGAGCCAATTTATATAATATATATATAGCGCTCTCAATCATTACTTTTTTATTTTCAAATTAAAATATTATGTTAGCTTTGTAACTGTCCCTATATTTATTTCATTGCAGTTTTAATTTATTTTTTATGAATGATCAGACTGTGGTATTGTCTGGTATGTACTCAGGAAAACCAATAAATTTTCTGAAGATGTTTGTATTCTTCTTTAAGAGCAAAATCAGTGAGAGTCTTCATGAGTATAAATTATTTTTAAGAAACTTAAAGCTATCCAATAATAAAACGCATAGGAATTTATTGAAATTTTCTATTGTTTTATATCCATAGGACCCTGCAGGAAATGAGAACGTCTCTTTTTCCTATCCAAACTTCATCCTGATTATCGACTAACAAAAATAACTATATATTTTTGAAGAAATCCTTTCCAAAATCCCTATTTATTCCCTGAAATATGAAAATATTTCTCAAGCAGAGGTAAAACCATTTCTTCCAGTTTTTCCTTTTCCTTAAGACTCTCAATCCAGGAGCCCGGCACTGCCTCAATTCCTAGCATAGCTCCAAGAATACTCCTGCAATACTGGCTACAGAGTCTGAGTCTCCTGTGATGTTTACTGCGGTTTGTAAAGCTTTTCTATAGTCTTTAGATAACGCAAAATACAGAAATATGCAAGGGCAAAAGCTTCATCCGGATACCAGCCCTGCCTGAGTTTCCTCAGCACATCTTCGTCCTCAATGACAGAATGAGCGATTTCGTAAGAATTTTACAGGGCTTTAGTGAATTTCTGAGAAATTCCTTCAGTTACTTAAGAATTGGTTTAAACATTTCCCAAGGTTCAACTCCATCAAGGGCTAGCTTCACGATATAAGCACCTGCAATAGATGCAGCATCTGAAATTGGGTGTGAATGAGTGATTCTGCTTGAAAATAAAGCTGCTTTGATTAGTTTTTCGGGGCTATTCCGATAAATGAAACCTAAACCCCACCCGAATCAAGCTCCCACATGTTTTAGATTTGATCCCTGAATTGTTCCAGTGCATGCCTTCCCTAAGCTTCAGAGCTGCACCTCTAGAAGTTACTCCTGCTCTTATGTCAGGTTCTTCCAGCCAGAGAACAAGTTCTTCTGCAATATGGTCCATAAGCTCAGGAAGTTCAAGTATCTGCTCCCCTTAATAGGCTCCTTAAAAGTACAAGCATTAACTGAGTGTCATCTGTCCAGGAAGAATCTGGGAGGAGATCGAGAATCCCCTTTTCCCCGTTTCTTTAATTTCATCAAGGGTGAGATGTTCAACAGGAAGCCCAAGAGCATCCCCGCAGGCACTGCCGAAGAGATAACCTCTTAGTTTTTTTCGATATCCAAAGTATCCTGTATATTTCCTATTCTCATTGTTCGAACACGAATATACGGGCCTAAAAGGATCTTTGACGTAATCTCTCTTCATTTTTTCCCATAATTTCGATTATTCTATTAATTAATTTTGTACGTTTCTCAACTTGAGAATGTTTTAATATCTGTAATCTTCTTTTTAAAATATTCTCTTTGCACTATCTCGTTTAATCCTCTTATATTAGTATTCGTAATACGATGCACATAATTGTTGCATTTTTTTCATAACAATAAGTGCCTTTGATATCAGATTGATTTTTTCTGCTATTTTACAAACCCTTCAATTTGCGATTTTTCTTTATTACTGCTGTCTTAGTAATCTGCTTTAAATTCACATACTATCTTAAATCCACCTTGAGTGACGCTCTAGTTTTAGAATTTATTCGCAGATCAGTATACATTTGAAACAATTCCAAGCCATGAAGCAAGCTTATCTCCTTAAGAAAAATTCTTGAAATTATGTATTTAAGCAATTAGAGTCGCAGCACCAATTTTCCAATGTTCCGAACATACATTTTGAATCTACAGAATTTTCGGTACACTGCCGGTTTTATTGATCATCTGGTACAAAATATGCTTTTTTGGCCAAAATATTAGAGAACTAGCCAGTATTCTTTGATAATTATAAATATGCAAGTTTAATTAAAAAGTATTAAATAGTGTATTTATTCCCTATTTTTTAGGGATATTTTGATAATTAAAGCTTTTTAATATGAATTAATCGATTCAATCAGGTATTATTCGGCACTTTTATTCGATAAATTAAATCAAGTTAGGGCTTTATTAGTCAAGTTATGATTGAAATTGGTAACTATTTGAGAATTAATTTTTATGAAAATAGTAAATCAACAATATTTTAAACAATTTAAAAAGTCCATTTAAGCTTTAGGTTCCGTTGCAAAAAATCCTTTCTACTGATACAATAGAATAAAAAGAAAACCAAAGATAGTAACATGCTATCTAATTCCTTTAAATGGAAGCATTATGAAGGGGAAATTATCCTATTGAATGTAAGATGGTACTTAAAATATGCATTAAGTTATAGAAATTTAAAGGAAATGATGATAGAAAGAGGAATTCAAGTTGATCACAGTACTATAATGAGATGGGTACATCAATATTCCCCTGAAATAGAAAAGAAGATAAGAAGACATTTAAGACCAACAAATAATTCGTAGAGAGTTGATGAAACCTATATCAAAGTAAAAGGTAAATGGAAATATTTTTACCGAGCAGTTGACTCAAATGGAGATACAATTGATTTCATGTTAAGTTCAAAACGAAATAGAAAAGCAGCGAAGAGATTCTTTAAGAAAGCTTTAAGTTCTAATCATAATCAAATTCCAAGAGTAATAACCGTTGATAAGAATCCAGCTTATCCATCTGCTATAGATAAACTAAAAATTGATAAAATACTACCTAAAAACGTAGGCATTCGACAAATCAAGTATTTGAATAACATTATAGAACAAGATCACAGATCTATAAAGCGAATCGTTAATCCAATGTTAGGGCTTCAGTCTTTTCGATCTGCTAATAAGACTTTAAAAGGGATTGAAGCTATAAATATGATCAAAAAAGGACAAGTAATCGATCTAAATTACTCTGTTCTTAATGAAGTCAAATACATTAATCAATTATTTGGTATAGCTTTATAATATTAGTACATTTTCCTTGAATATTTTGATTTTTATTAATTACTTATAGATTTACATATTTTTTTGAAGTTTTTGCAACGGAACCGCTTTTTGTTATAATCTATTAGTTGATAAAATTGAGAATAAAGGAAATATTGTAAGGTTGTTGGCAGCTACTTTAAAATCAGAGAATAATTATCCAGAAAAAATAGGGCCAAACATAGAAATTAGCGAGAAAGATTCACCGAATTCTAGCAAAGAAAATAGAGGTAAATCGAAATCCTCTCCATTTTTTAGATATACCTATAATCAGTCTTTTTTGATGATCTTTACATTAAACTTAATAAATTATTCAACAAAATATTTCCCCTTTTGGATCTGGATTGAAAGTTTTTCGGTAATGAACTTTTTCATCCCACAGGCAATCCAAGTGAGTTGATCTGCTCTATAAGCTCAGTGAAATTTTCAATTTCAAGCTCTAGAACTTCCTCTTTGGTCATACCTATTGACATTTCGCCATCTACGGAAAGACATTCCGGCCCCCTTCGAACAAGCCTATTAACACCGTCTATTTTAAAAATTTCTTTTATTTCCATATCATGCACAAAGGCTCTGCCTGGAATAAAGACAGTCTCACTCACTTCAGTCATGTCTAGTGCTTTAAAATCTTCAATAGTAACTAGGCATCCGATGTCCTTATTTAAGGGAACAACATTTACAGTACCACCAAGGGCATTAAAGATTTCTCTCAACCTTGGGGCTGCTATCTGACCTGTAATAACAGTAGCTTTTTTTGTGACCTTAGGAAGCCTACCAAGGGCTTCAGGAACGTTTCGGATGGCAAAAGGGGAACCAATTAAAGGGTCTTCGAGTGGAGTTCCTGTGATTCTAATGGAAGGGTATTTTGCTGCAAAACTGCGTACAAGCTTTGAGAATTCTGGAACTGTGTGTGGATTTATACCCGGCATTATAGGAGCATTGTTAAGGATCAGCCCATTTTCCGGGAAGTTTGCAAATCTCATAAGAATTGCTCCTTTTGCACCCATGATTTCAAGGTCACTAAGGGTTTTATCGAGGATTTCTCCATCATTTACTCCCGGAATAAGTACTATTGCTCCATATACATTACAGTGAGTGCAGAAGTCTCGAAGAACCTGTAACGAAGCATCAGGTTCCGGGTCTTTCATATATTTGGCTCTTAAAGCCGAATCCGTTGCAAAGACTGTAAAACTTACTTCTGTGGTTCCATGGTCAATGTAGAAAAGAGCATCTTTAGGGTTGTTGAAACCTTTCCCACTTGTATACCCCAGATGTATCGCAGTTTTGAATTGAGACAAGAACGTAACAAGATTTCTCAGTTCGGGGTAGCAGCTTAAATCGCCTCCTCCACTGATCGTGAATTTTTTAATCTCTTTGTTCGCGAAATATAGTTTTCTTGAAGTTTCTTCCAGTACCAACTGAAGGGGTTTAAAGCCGGAGTATGCTTCCTTCACACCCCGGATGCAATAATCACACCCTTTTTTGAAAGGGAGACAGTGCTTGCAACCCAAAGGCTGAATTTCTTTTACTTTCTTAAAATAACAATATTTGCAAAAACCTCTGCAGTCTACACCGGGATTTCCACCCACATCGACAACTACTTCCATATTAAACTTTCGTATTATAGGAATATTACTAAAGCCTTTTGGTGTGATTCACAGGCTTGGGACGCTACATACGAAAAAGTGGACGCCTAACTCTCGTTTTATTAATAAAAAATTTAGTAGTCCTTTTTACATCTTCGATGATTTTGAGCAGTATTCGTAAATTAATTGGTCAAAAAATACCGTTTTTTTTAAATATATTTATTAGACTAATTTTTATCTTACTACCCCAATTTTTAAAAACAATACCGATTAATTGACAGACAACACAAAAGATTTAAGTACATTCCAAACGAATGAATTTCCATTGGGAAAGTGACACTCAAAAGCGATTAGATACTTGATTTATTGAGTGCAAGAGCACCTTAGTAGGTGATCAATCCCATAAATGATTTTAACAAATAAGGAGGAAATTAAAGTGTCTGACAAAGTAGACATCTACGACGACAGAGGAAAACTGCTCGAGAGCAAAGTTGACATTATGAACCTTGCTCCAACAAGAAATGCAGCAATTAAAAAAATCATCTTGGACACCAAGAGATCTGTTGCAATCTCCATAGCAGGTATTCAAGGCGCACTTGCTAGTGGTAAAATGGGCGGAAAAGGCCGTCAGATCCTGGGTCGCGGACTCAATTATGACCTTGTTGGCAATGTTGATGGACTTGCAGCAAAGGTAAAGGATTTAGTTAAAGTCGACAGCGGAGACGATACCAATGTGAAGGTCCTTAAAGGAGGGAAGAGTCTTCTCGTTCAGGTTCCAGAGTCTCGAATGGTCGCCGGCGCAGATTATATGTCCGCAACAACAGTAGGTGCAGCATCAGTCACCGAGGCAATTTTGGATATGTTCAAAACCGACATGTATGATGCACCCATAGTTAAAGGCGCAGTATGGGGAAGTTACCCACAAACAATGGACCTCATGGGCGGAAACGTTGCAAGTATCCTGAGCATTCCCCAGAACAACGAAGGTCTAGGTTTCTCTCTCAGGAATATCATGGCCAACCACGTGGCAGCAATCACTAATCGGTCTGCTATAAATTCATCAGCTCTTTCTTCTATCTATGAACAGGCCGGTATTTTCGAGATGGGTGGTGCAGTCGGTATGTTCGAAAGGCATCAACTTCTTGGTCTCGCATACCAGGGCCTTAATGCCAACAATATATTATATGACGTTGTGAAGGAAAATGGAAAGACCGGTACAATGGGAACTGTTGTCCAGTCAATAGTCAACAGAGCAATTGAAGATGGAGTAATTTCAGTTGACAAAAAAGCACCTTCTGGATACAACTTCTACAAGGCAAATGACGTCCCCAAGTGGAATGCTTATGCAGCAGCCGGTACACTTGCAGCAACTCTTGTAAACTGTGGCGCAGCACGTGCAGCTCAGGGTGTTTCTGCAACACTTCTCTACTTCAATGATATCCTTGAGAAGGAAACAGGTCTCCCGGGATGTGACTATGGTAAAGTAGAAGGTGTCGCTGTAGGGTTCTCATTCTTCAGTCACTCAATCTACGGTGGCGGTGGACCAGGTGTCTTCAATGGTAATCACGTGGTTACTAGACACTCAAGAGGATTTGCAATCCCCTGCGTATGCGCAGCAGTAGCCCTTGATGCAGGTACCCAGATGTTCACAATCGAATCAACATCCGGCCTCATAGGTGACGTTTTTGGTGGAATCCCAGAATTCCGCGAGCCAATTAAAGCAGTCGCAGGAGCGCTCTAAAAATCTATTAATTAAGGTCTATAGATGTCAGACTCTGCTTCAAATACAGAAGATTTGAGTATTCAAATCGAAATTTTCCCAAATAGAATCCTGTCTCCGGAAACAGCTCAGAAGCTCATGACTGAGCTTTACAAGATAGACGGAATAATCCGCGTTATGGTGCAGGGCAACAGGTTGCCTGAAAAGGTGTCTTCTGGTCCAGGTACTGGAGAAAAGGTGGAACATCCACTAAGAAAACCTATTCAGATAGGGGATCAGGTTATTGAACTAAAGATCAGTGTAGGCAGAATCAGGGTTGAACTTTCAAACGCTGAATCGAAGGACAAAGTCAGAGAGATATGTGAAAACATTCTTCCGTTCTCTTTTGAATTCAGGGAAGGAAATTTTTTCAGGAGAAAGCCTACTGTGACTGACTATGCAAAACTTGGTCCTGAAGCTGACCCTCGTTTGCTTGGGATGGTAGATCCTAAAAGCAAGACAAATCAGTTGGCCTTCATCGAAAAAAAAGAAAAAAAATAAAGATTAATTAAAATGATAGATAGGGAAACACAAATCGTTGACTGCCGATGTGGTTCAGGACTTGGCAGAGGAGGAGGACTTGCTCAGCGTGGTACTCTCGCAGAAGCCTGCCGTTCAGATGTCGTGGCTATTGCCATGAGTCCCGGCCAGAGACATATCACAAAACCCGTATGTGAGATCACGTACGGAATGAGAAAAGAAAACATTCAGGTCAGTGTGCTGGTACTCTATTCAGGTTCCGGAATTCCTGATTCAGGTATGATAACCGGATCTTTTGTACTGAGTCCGATAGAAGTTGCACAAATTGAAATGCACAAGCTGGCAGTTATCCACCTCGGAAATATCAAGGACCACGTAATTAGGAAAACTAGGGAAATCTTGAGCCAGGCTAATATACCAGCAATTGTCGTCAGTCAGATTTCGGTAGATTTTGAGGATTTTGCAGAAGCAGGGATAAAGACAAGATTAGTGATGCCAAGGGATGAAAATATTTGTACAAAAGGAATTGTGATGAATATTGTGAGTGGGGTTACACGCGGTGACTCCTGTCCCAGGGATAAACTAAACTTAATCGTGAAATATGTCAAGACAACATTAGACCATTTAGAAAATCACAAAGGAGTTGCATGAAATGGTATATAAACCACAATTTTATCCAGGAGCGACCTCAGTTGGCGCTAACAGAAGAAAGCACATGTCTGGAAAACTTGAAAAACTCAGGGAAATTTCAGACGAAGACTTAACCGCAATTCTCGGACACCGTGCACCAGGAAGCGACTATCCAAGCACCCACCCACCACTTGCAGAAATGGGAGAGCCCGCATGCTCGACTCGTGAAATTGTCGAAGCTACCCCAGGCGCAAAGGCCGGTGACAGAGTCAGATACGTTCAATTTACTGACTCTATGTATAATGCCCCAGCTACCCCGTACTTCAGATCATACTTCGCGGCAATCAACTTCAGAGGTGTAGATCCAGGTACCCTTTCTGGTCGTCAGATCGTCGAAGCTCGTGAGAGAGACATGGAAAAGTGTGCAAAGGTTCAGGTGGAGACCGAAATTAGTGACCATGCACTCTGCGGTGTGCGTGGTGCAACAGTGCACGGCCACTCAGTCCGTCTCCAGGAAGATGGTGTAATGTTTGATATGCTCGACAGGAGAAGACTCGAAGGCGGCAACATCATCATGGACAAGGACCAAGTTGCAATTCCACTCGACAGGAAAGTAAACCTTGGAAAGCCTATGTCTGAAGAAGAAGCTGCAAAGAGGACTACCATCTACCGTGTGGACAATGTGGCCTTCAAGGACGACCCAGAAGTCGTTGAATGGGTACACAGAATATTCGATAACAGGACTAAGTACGGATTCCAGCCTAAATGAGGTGACCACAATGGCAGCAGATATTTACTCTAAATTCAAAAAATCAATGGAAGTCAAGTTCACAAAGGAATTTGGTTCTAACCAGCAGTCCACCAAGGACATTACCGACAAGACCGAAAAATTCCTGAGGCTTGGGCCTACGCAAGATCCAAGAAAGGCCGACATGATTAAGGCCGGAAAGCAACTTGCAGAGAAGAGAGGCCTAGCATTCTACAACCCGATGATGCACTCCGGTGCTCCAATAGGTCAGCGTGCAATTACTCCCTATATCATCTCCGGCACCGACATCGTTGCAGAACCTGACGACCTCCACTACGTGAACAACGCTGCAATGCAGCAGATGTGGGATGATATCAGGAGAACGTGTATAGTCGGTCTTGATCTTGCTCATGAGACCCTTGAAAAGAGGCTGGGTAAGGAAGTTACTCCTGAGACTATTAACCACTATCTTGAAGTCCTTAACCACGCCATGCCTGGCGCAGCAGTTGTTCAGGAAATGATGGTCGAAACCCATCCAGCGCTTGTAGATGACTGTTACGTCAAAGTCTTCACAGGTGATGACGCGCTTGCAGACGAAATAGACAAGCAGTTCCTTATTAATATCAATAAGGAGTTCACTGCAGACCAGGCAGCTCAGATTAAGGCCTCCATTGGTAAAACTTCCTGGCAGGCAATCCACATCCCGACAATCGTCTCAAGAACGACTGACGGTGCTCAGACCTCCAGGTGGGCAGCCATGCAGATAGGCATGTCCTTCATTTCCGCATATGCAATGTGCGCAGGGGAAGCGGCTGTCGCTGACCTGTCCTTCGCTGCAAAGCACGCAGCTCTGGTTTCCATGGGCGAAATGCTGCCTGCAAGGCGTGCACGTGGTCCTAATGAGCCAGGTGGATTGTCCTTCGGTCACATATCAGATATCATTCAGACAAGTCGCAAAGCGATTGATGATCCAGCAAAGGTCTCTCTTGAAGTTGTGGGTGCAGGCTGTATGTTGTACGATCAAATCTGGCTCGGGTCCTACATGTCCGGCGGTGTCGGGTTCACCCAATATGCAACAGCTGCATACACCGACGACATCCTCGACAACAACGTCTACTATAACGTTGATTACATCAACGACAAATACAAGGGTGCTGCAAAAGTCGGCAAGGACAACAAGATAAAGGCAACCTTGGACGTTGTAAAGGACATTGCAACCGAGTCCACAATCTATGGTATCGAGACCTACGAGAAATTCCCGACAGCCCTTGAAGATCACTTCGGTGGATCTCAGAGAGCAACTGTGCTCGCAGCAGCAGCAGGTGTCGCAACAGCTCTTGCGACCGGAAACGCCAACGCTGGGCTATCAGGCTGGTATCTATCCATGTACCTTCATAAGGAAGCATGGGGACGTCTCGGCTTCTTCGGATACGACCTGCAAGACCAGTGTGGTGCCACAAATGTTCTGTCCTACCAGGGCGATGAAGGTCTCCCAGACGAACTACGTGGGCCTAACTACCCTAACTATGCAATGAATGTAGGACACCAGGGTGGGTACGCAGGTATTGCTCAGGCAGCTCACGCAGGCCGTGGCGACGCATTCACCGTTAACCCCCTCATAAAGGTATGTTTCGCTGACGACCTCTTGCCCTTCAATTTTGCTGAACCCAGGAGAGAATTCGGTCGCGGTGCCATGAGGGAGTTTGTGGCTGCTGGTTCGAGATCTCTCATAACCCCGGCAAAATAATCAAAATGGTCAAATATTTTAAAAATAGTAGGTCTTTTTACCTACTTTTTGTTTTTTATAATTATTTTAAATATATCTTTTCTCAGAAATTATTTTGGTTCAATAGGATATACATACCCAGTGTATATTAGTAAATTTCTTTGCATTGAGAACCGGGAAATTTAACTTTTTCAACAATAATTTTAACCACAAAGATGGCATTAGCTTTTCAAACGTCATTTAAGAGCCTTCAAAAATTTCATCCGAATTCTATCGAATTTGTCAATTTCTAACCCCAGATGCTAAAAAAGTTATAGGACTACTGAAGGTTTTGTTCTGTTTTTAGTATCAAATTAATTGACCAGTACTAACTATTGTCCCCAAAGTATAATAATCTGTCAAATTTAGTACCTCAAATTCGATAAAAATTTGAAAAATAGTTCTTATGATACGGATAATCATCTGTCATATAATATCTTCACAAAAGGGACAAAAATTTATTGACACAAATATTACTTCTATAGAGAATTTCGAGAACCTCCATGCTCTTGAGCATGGTTGACTTTAAATTTGTCAATATTTATGTATATTCATGAAAACTCTTATCGATTTTGATCTTAAAGAAGAGTATAACGTCTTGAAGCTGTTGGAGATAAGATTGCTGAAATTGCTTCCTTAATTGATTAGAAACTTTTTCGTATTATTCTTTAGTCTATGTATATTAACAAAACCGTTTCAGAAGGGAGACCTGAAACTGATGTCATTGTGATGTTCAAAATGCTTGTTTTACAACAATGGTACAGGCTCTCTGATTTTGAACTTGAGAAACAGTGTATAGATCGAATTTCTTTTAGGAAATTCCTTGGATTTCTGGAATACATACCTGACAGTGCTACTGTATGGCTATTTAGGGAGAGAATTATCGAGAATTTCAAAGAAAATATAGGGAAAGTTGCAAAGCCAACTTGATACTCTGGGTTTACAGATAAAGTAGGGAATGATTCAGGATGCTATTTTTATCCATTCAGATCCAGGACATGCAAAAGCAGATAAACCTCGAGGAGATGAGGCAAAAACAAGAAGAAGCAGAGACGGAACATGGACAAAGAAGGGAGGTAAGTCTCACTTTGTATATAAGCGTCATAATATAATAGACAGAGATTATGAGCTGATCAGAAGATTCAAAACAACAACTGCATCAGTACATGATTCGTATGTAGATTTGACAGAGGAAAATGAAGTGGTTTATAGGGACAGAGGATACTTTGGAGCAAAAACGAAAGTGTATAATGCAACAATGAAAAGAGCAGTCAAAAGACATACGCTGGGAATAAGGGATATATTAAGAAATAAGAGAATTAGCTCAAAAAGAGGCAAAGGAGAAAGAGTTTATTCAGTAACGAAAGAAATTTTCAAAGCAGAAGAGTTTTTGTTACTACTGTTAAAAGAGTAAATCTAAAAATGTTGTGTACGGCTTTTTGTTATAATCTCCATCAATTGAGGAAATTGAAAATAAAAAAAGTATATTGAAGATAGCGGAAGCTATCTTTAAAATCAAAGAATTGAGAATAAGTAAAGCCAAAAAGAGGAATTAAATAGAGAAATTGACGGGAAGATATGAGAAATTCCTGCTAAGAAATAAAATCCGAAGTTTATCGAAATCCTCTATATACTTCTCAAAAATAAAAATGTCGTTGATACAAAATCAAAATGCTAAATTAGAGATCACAAATCCAATAGCAATTTAGATCAAAATAAAATTTGAAGATAAGTCCCAAAAACGAAATAAAGAGTTAAATAAAACATATTGTATTAATGAATCTCCTAAAAATCAATTAAAAGTTCAAACTGAATTAAAAAAGACTGAAAAATTAGTCAATATAAGATTTTTCAGTCTTGCTTGTTTTCATTTGAAGCATAACGCTTATTCAAGGATGCTAGCAAAACCATATTTTGGAAGTATCTTTTCTATCTTAATCCTTACCTCATCGCCAACCTTGGTTCCTGGGACAAAAATCACAAAGCTCTCTATACGAGCAATACCATCTCCCTGGCGCGCGATATCTTGAATTGTAACATCATAAACTTCACCTTCTTCGACAGGAACAGAGCTACTTTCGTCTCTGAGCATGAAAACCATTCCTTAATAAATTAACTTGAAATTTGGAGTAATTACTCGATTCAAGCCTGAATTTATTCTACAACACTTGCAAATGCAAATTTGGGTAATACTCTTTCAACTTTAATCCGAACCTCATCACCAACTTTGGTGCCCGGAACAAAGATAACAAAACCCTCTATACGTGCAATGCCATCTCCTTGACGGGCAATATCCTGAATTGTTACATCATAAACTTCTCCCTCTTCGATAGGGACCGAGCGACTCTCTTCTCTGAACATGAAAAACCATTCCTTTAGTTTACTTAAGTTAAATTTTAATATAATACTTGATTTTCGGAAGCTGTACCTACTCGACAACAGTTGCAAATGCAAATTTTGGAAGTACCCTTCCAACCTTAATCTGAACTTCATCGCCTACGCTAGTATTCGGGACAAAAACTACGAAGCCTTCGATACGGGCGATGCCGTCTCCCTGGCGCGCAATGTCCTGAATAGTTACATCATAAGTTTCGCCCTCTTCAACGGGCACAGAAATACCTTCTTCTTTAAACATAGGTTCATTCCTTTAATTTCTATTTAATTGCTTAAGAGCGCTCTTCGACAGAAAGGAGTAAAAACAGTACTTAACAAACCAAACTTGAAATCCAAATTTAGAAAGTACACATCCTATTTAATCTACTTGGTTAACTAGTATCCAACAGAGCTTCTGATTAAGTCAATTAATTGGTCATATTCATATTCGCTTGTATATAAAATTTTGCTTCAATTATACTAAATTCGACACAGATAAAAAGGATGGTATTAAGGATAGAAAATCAGTCAAAAACATATCACGAAATATATCACGGAATTAAACATGCAGATATTCTGATGAGACAATCGAATAAAATGAGAAAATCTAAATGTTATGTGATGGACAAAGAATCTGATTCGGAAAAAGATCCATTCCCTACTTAGAGGAGAAATAGGAGCAGACTCAATTATACATGTAAAAAAAGGAAAGAGAAATAAAATTTAGGGGAAATACAGAAAACATCTGCACTTAATATTTGATAAAATTAAATGCAATCAAAGGAATATAGTGGAGACGACTTCTCTGTTGTCAAAAGGAAGGTTGAAGAAGTACTTCAGGCAATAAAGTTCCATAATCAGGTTAAAGAGGTTAAGCTTAAACTGATAGTCGATAACGTAAATAATAATAATAATAATAATAATAATAATAATAATAATATAGTATAAATAGTTTACATCAAATTAAAAATTTCTACAGAACCTAAAATAACTCAGTTAGTTAATAACAATTATCGGAGAGTTTCAATCTAGCAGTAAGCTGTGGGGGGTATTCAACTTGAATAATCACTATATCAGAGTTGTACTAGCCAATTAAAAAACATATTGGCAACATATCATGGTCAAAAAGGAGAGTAATTTGGTATGATATCGGTATTCCTTCCAATACATTCAACTAAGATAAATTCACTAAATTTTATTCATGAAGTTATACAAATGGATTTCAACAAAACTCATTATATTAGTCGTTTGATTCAAAGAGTTTGTCAGAAGTAAATATACAGAATAGCTAAATTAGGATCGTTTACTAAGAATTTGATGAAAATATTTAATGAACAAATAAATAGTTTAATTAATTGCTGAGTTGACTGCAAATAACTTCATGCACATTCATGAATTCAAGAAACTTAAAGAAGTATACAATTCATAAATTTGTGGGTTTTTGATTATTACAGTCAATTGCTAGCGGAATTAATAATAAATTATAGAGCTCCTAATAGGATCCATAAGTCTAGAGACTTACCATTTGTAGGAAAACTTCTAACCTTAACCATTTTACAAACTACAACAGTTACCGTTAACAAATTCTCTCATCCAAGTTCAGTATCTCATTCCTAATTATGTTATCCACAAAAGTCTGGTTGTTTGTAAGGTTACATCTTTGATTTTCATTACATAAGAGGAGCAAATTATATACCATAATATTGGCCGCAGAATATCAGTAGCATTCTTAAAAAATTTATCCCAGATCAAAAATAGGAAATATTTCCATGAAGATTAATCCACGCTGCATCTATTGCCTACTTTCAAGAGTCCACTTCCAGTCTAAGCTTTCGACAGATGATGAAGATCTCATAAACAAGACAATGCATGAATGCCTTAGAGTTATGAATAAATATTATGATCCTGAAGCAGTATCTGCATCTATAGCAACTAAAATCCATAGGAAATGCTATGAAGTTCTGGGAGATAAAGACCCTTATGCGGGAACAAAGAAACTTATCAACCGGTCTGCACTTAAAGTCCTGACTGCAGCCAAACAAAAAATTTATGAAAATTCTCCTGATAACAGGGAAATTTTCCGGCGGGCGGTGCTTTCATCTGTGATTGCAAATTACTTTGATTTTGGTATAATGGGATTTGATGCCAATGAAACTGAATTTGAGACTGTTTTTCTGAAACTCTTCGAACACGGACTTGACGTGGATGATACTCCTAAAATATTTTGCCTCCTGCAAGATGTTGTTTACATTGCAGACAACTGTGGTGAGATCCTCTTTGATGTGCTAGTTTTTGATGTTATAAAAAAACTCGGAGGGAAAATAACGCTTGTAGTTAGGGGAGGCCCAATTCTCACGGACGTAACCTTAGAAGAGGTAACAGAGTTTGAAGTGGATAAAAAAGTTGATCGGGTCCTGACTACAGGTTCTAATGCAATAGGTGTTCTGATCGAAGAAGCTCCACCTGAACTTCTCAAAGCCATGAAAGATGCGACCCTTATCATAAGTAAGGGAATGGCTAACTATGAAACTCTTTCAGAACATAATTTTGGGCCTACTGCTTATATGCTTCTTACAAAATGTGAATGCGTTGCTGAGGATCTCGGGCTCGAACAGGGTCTAGTTGTTGCAAAACTAATGAATTGTCCTTGAAATGTTAATTAGTATCTATTTTTTTCGGCATCTTTTTATTTTCTGTGAGACAAAGACAAAACGCTTCGATCTATAAAAATGCAGCATTCATTACACTGAAAATTTAATCTAGAAAACGTCAACAATTTAATGGTAAAAGAACTCCTGTTTTTGGAAAGTACTATAAGTGTAAACAACATATTGAAAAAAGTGGTTTCTTAGAACTATTTCATATATTTTGATGGCCTAGTTAAAAATGTGGCAACTCACAAATTAAATACTACTTTAATTTATTTAGGTGAAGTTTAAATCAGAGTTTGACTTATACCTAGATCAAAGAAAGGTAGCCAAAACAAGAATAGAGCATTTATGAATTTTGACAAACCAAGTAGAAAGTCCGAACATATTCATCCTTAGGTTGGTCGTAGCTTCGGGTATTTTAATTTTGAATTAAGGAGAATTTCGATAAACCTTTATTTTCAAGAGTCAGTTGATATAAAGTTAAATGTATAAAAGAATTATAGGTTATCAAAACCTTTAAAACTCTCAAAAAGATATTTATACTCATACGATATTTAATTGGTAAGTGAATTTTTTTATCTAGTTAATGGATTATTGAATTTCCATTAACAGTGTGATTCTTAATATTTATTAATAAGATACTCATCAATGAGTACACTTGATAGCAGTGGTGGATCTATGAAAAGTAGCTTTTCGATCACAGTAGATCTTGAGGACTGGTATCATATTCCTTCAGTTTGTGGTTCTCCTTTTGCTGTTTATAGAAGTGTAGATGAATTTTTTGAAAAATGGGATGGTAAGTACGACTTTCTGACTGAGCCAACAAAAAGGGTACTGGATCTCCTCGATGAGTTCAAAGTGACTGCTACATTCTTTGCAGTTGCGGATATTGTAGAGAATTATCCTGGACTGATCGAGTCAGTCGTGGAAAGGGGACATGAGCTCGCATGCCATGGGTTGCACCACACCTGTAAAATAGATCCTGAAACAAAAAAACAGTTAATAAGTAACGAGGAATTTGAGCAAAGGACATTGCTTGCAAAAAGAATTTTGGAAAAAGTTTGTGGGGACAAAATAGTTGGGTATCGAGCGCCAAATTCTCTAGTCGGTGGTTGGATGCTGGATTCTTTGGAACGGATTGGATTCAAATATGACTCATCTGTATCTGTAAATTCTCTTTATAATAAAACAGATTCGTCTCTTAGTACAGTTTCATCAACTCCATATTTTCCTATAGAAAGTGGCCTTGAAGTAGGAGAGGATAGAAACCTGGTTGAGTTTCCCTGGGCCTATTATCATAATTTATTGAAAATTCCGGCATCTGGAGGGCCAATGCTTCGTTTTTTTGGGGCTCCACTTGTATTAAATGGGCTTCTTCAAAGTCTAAGAAGAGGGCATACAGTATTTTATTTTCATCCATTGGATATTTCTTGTGCTAAATTTCCCTCAGTAGGGAACAATAGACCCTTTTATTGGTGTTTAAAAGGCAAGTTTGTTGAACAGAGGATCCGTTATATTTTGAAGAAGTTGGAAGACGTTGATAAAATATGCTTGCGAGATTATCAAGGCTTATGAATGCATATTTTGAAAAGTTTTTGTTTTATCATAGGACTAAAACTCAAAAATTAAAAACTTGCAGAAGATGTTGCACAAAAACCTGCACTATTTCACTGAATTGAATCAATGGTCTCAAAAGCACATGAACTTCTTTAATCTTATTAAATTGTGGTGAATAAGATAACTATGTCTTATCTCTACAAATGCAATAATATATATGCCTAATCAATTTTATTCGACATTTTTACTTGGAATTAAACATAAATCACAAAATGTTAGTATTTGTATTTTGGATTGAGTTTACTGGTAAAATTTAATAACCATTAATGGTAGAATCTTGAAAAATAACCTAGAAGTTAGCTTTGACCGAATAGAAATTTGAATATTTTTATTGACTAGTCAGTCTACTAAAAATTTGTTGAGTTAGATTTATTTTGATGGGATACATACTTTTAATAAGTAACTGGTGAAGAGAACTAAAACATCATAAAAACCAATAATGAAATAAGCTCAGCACACTATAATTTGCCAATTGAATTCCAGTAAACATGGTTATTGATATTTTTTATCTAAACTTGAAAGCTATTGTTTTATTATAACAGTTGTAAAAACACGGAATATATATTTAACTTCATTCTAATTACACTAGTATTGTCACTTTAATTCTTGTTTAATATTTTATGACTAGTTTTCACTCAAATGCAGACCCTTTTAAGAATTTCAGTTTCATCTTTTTTCTTTTTCTACTGGATTAAGTACTTGAATCTTCACCAAGTCAAAATTCTTTTAAATACGATCACTTATCAATCTCATATATATTTGATAACATTTTTGGAAGCTGTAAACTGATTTTTGGCAAAAAGATGAAAATTAATCCCAAAGTGAATGAGATTCATAATCCAGTTTTAAAATATTGCTACGAGCTGATTTTTTGTTTTTATCAAAAAGTTTGTCATTCCAAACTTTGGGAACATTAAATTTTCTAATAGATTAAGATTCTAAGGAAAAGCGTTTACCGAAGATTATTATCTAAAGGATCAAACATACTTGAAAAGGTCATCCCTTTTCATTTCGTGCAGCCTGTCTCGAAGGAGGACCTTTAATGTCTTGATATATCCTTTTTTGGAGCTTACTGGAGCAATCAAGTGATCCCATTTATGCCATGGGGGAGAAAGTCCAAGGAGGGCTGCAATCTCGTCAAGAAGAGGATCATAACCGTTTTCTTTGACCTTATCCATCTTATTTGCAGCAACAAGAGTATCTATTCCAACTCCTCTGAGAAAATCAAACATTTCAACATCAATAGGAATATACCCCTTGGAATCCCAACGGTAGAAGATTTCTGGAAATAAAGGACCGTCTATTACCAGAATTCCAAATTTGATCCTTTTGGCATTATCCTCAATGTAGTGCACGATTTTATCCTTCACTATATCCTGCTTTCTATCCTTTACGCCACTCATGAAGCCGAAGCCAGGCATGTCGGTAATAAGCATATCTGAGATCTGAAAATGCGTCGGCTGCAGGGTAACTCCTGGACGTTTCCCCACCATCACTTTTACCCCAAAAAGTTTCCTTATTAGGGAGGACTTCCCCACATTTGAGCGGCCCACAAAAATTGTCTCAAAATTCATGTTGCTTTCAGCTTCAGTATTGCTAGTTCCCATTGTTTATTACCTCATTACTTTCCAAGATGTGTATCGAAAGCCCTGAAGAATACCTAAACTGATTTTTTTGGATGTGCATCCCTGCAGAAAGTAAATACACTCCGTAAATTTTTTCAAATTAAGATGCAACTAGTGAGAAGAACGTTTATGCCTACTTTTCCTTCGGAAAAAGTATTAAATTTCAGGTGGCTCTTCTCTCAAAGTCCTCAAGTTCAATTCCCACTTACTTCTTGCATCAGGAAACTGCATAGATATAACCATTGAAATCAAATTATCCGTAATTATAAATACTCGCTGTTTATCAAAACTTTAATATTTGATTTGCAAATTTCTTGATTTTTCTTTTGTTAACCACAACTTCTCTGAAAATCTTGTGAGTATTAGGGATATTTGAAGGTATCATATCTTTCAAGCGGGAAGGAACATGTATTGACCCAGCTCTTTGCATTAATACACTGTTTAAAAAATTCACTCCAGATTCTGAATTGAAACACTCATACTATTTAGATAATATTCCAAGATTCTATCGTCAGCTCGGAAGAAAAAGTCCAATTTCATGGTAGACCCCAGTAGTTTTCTGTAGTTTTCTGGGAATTTGTGGCAGTATATTTACATACTAAAGGTTGCTACTTTGTCACAATTAGTCAATTAGCGGATTTTGAAAAGTGTTTATAGTCTGGTGAATATCCTAGACCATAAGAGTATCCATAACTTCTATATAGCTTCTAATCATCACATAAAATATTACACTCTCTAAAAGATGGTTTTGTTTTAAGGATGATGTTCAAAACTTCACTTTATTCATTCGTAGAATAGAGTTTAAATAAATAAATGAAACAATGTAAACATCGATATAGGATATGAAGTGAGTTGGATATGAAGCGAATTTGAAACACTTGAAATATAATTCTATATCTGATATGGCGTTAAAAAATATGCTTAATTTGTGATTTGACTATGATCCGCCTAGAATTTATGTATTTGTAAGGTCAAATTATAGTTTTTCCTTATTTTAGTTATATTACAGAACATTCCAATAAATTCCTAAATTTAATCATCTACTTAATAAAATATAAAAAACTCGTGAAAATCAGAGGTTTTATCAAAATACTCTTAAATAAATTTATAAAAATCCCATAGCATTCAGATTTATCTCTCATTTTTTTTGCTAGAATTCTGTCCAAATCTTTCTTGCCAATTTCTGTATTTGACCTGATTTTTTTCTTTTTTGATTCGTTATTCTTTATTTTAAAGATAACTTCAGCTGTCCTTAAAATAATTCTTTTATTTTCAAGGTAATCGATTGATAGAGATTCTAACAAAAAGCTGTACATAACATCATAGATTCATTCTTTAGATAAGGACTTTCCCTGCCCTGAATCTCTTTTTAGTTACTGCACAAACTCGTTCCATAGGAGCTTCTTTACAATTATCACTAAATCTCTTCTGAATGATCAAACTGTGGTACTAACTGGTATGTATCAAGAAAATTCTGGAAAAAAATCAATCAACACATTGTTTCTTGAGTTCGAGTTCTTAAAGACAATTCTATTGCTGTAAAGAAAGCATTTTAAGAATAGTGATTACATCAGATTCAGGTCTGCCTTAAGAAGTGGTTTTGTTAAAAAAATATGAACTCAAAATTCAAAGACAAGATCAAAAAGGGACTTGCTACTATTCGATCTATTTTATCACTATTTACTTTTTTTCTGTAATGATTATTTACACAAATTCTGCTTTCACAGATGTGAAAACCGGGCCTCTAATATCTATCTTTCTCTTTTTGCCAGTGATATAACGTTGAGCAATGGGACCTATTTTTAGGTTTACTTCCGAGGGAACTTTGACAATTCTTACTCTCACAATATGTTCATTTGCTCCGGAAATTGCCGCTTCTTCAATTTCCCTTGCAGCCTGGGCGGCAAAAGCTTCAATGAAACTAATGCCTGTTTTTGCAGAGTGATTTTCAAATGCTTTTTGCCATTTCTTGATGTTAGGAATTCCTAAGATATCTCCCTGGTAAGCTACAACTTCGTTGAAAACTGCAGGGCCGCAAAGTTTCGTGTTTATTTCAGGTTCTATTATGGAAATTTTTACTTTTCTACCGCATACTTCTCCTTCCCAAACAGGGAATTCGCAGGGGCTTAGCTCTTCAGCATGTAATTCACACTGTGAAACGATTGCATCTACAATCGTACGCCCTTCAGGAGTTTCAGGCATTTTGTCTACAAAGATCTGTTTTGCAAGCTCGTTATCCGACATACTCCACTCACTGTACTGAGGGATCTGTGGATAAGCCAGAGCACGGACATCCGGGAAATCGTGGAGGATCATTGCTAGCCTTTCCACTCCAAGACCAAGGTTCATGACAGGATACGGGATAGCGTATTCTGCAAGAGCAGTTGGGGAATAAATTCCAAAAGTTGCAACTTCGATCCAGCCATCAGAGTACTTTGAGTTAGAGCCTACAAGTTTCGGGTGAAAGGCAAATACTTCGATCTGGGTGTCAGGAACATAGTATTTGCTGCGCTTCTCATCAGGCCTGAAAAGGAATTTTTCAAAGCCAAAATGGGTAAGAAGCCCTTCTGCAACGGCTTTTCCATGATCTATGGTCACATCTTCATCCATGATTACGCAGGAGGCTGAATAATAGGTCATTAGCCTTGAGGCATCTTCCTGTTGTTCTCTCCTGAAACAACGATCTATAGAAAATAAATTGAATGGAGGTTCTTTCCTTTCAAGAAGTGCGCCAAGGGAGATGAACCACCCACTTGTCATGTGACTGCGGAGTGTCTTTGTGCTTGCCTGGGGCACAAGCTCTTTAAATTCCGGGAAAACTTTGTCAATCATATTGGCAACATTTGAGTCTGAAACTTTAAGCGCTGAAGAAATCTCGGGAACAAGATCATCTCCATCAACCTTTCCTTTTTTGTATGCATGGAGAATTTGCCTGATAATATCTATCCCTTTGTCACCAACGTTCCCGAGGATCGTAGTTACTTGTGCAATACGCTCATCGGAAATTCCAACGTTAGGACGAGGAAGGCCTGCTAGGTAGAAACAGCGATCTAGAACTGCTAGGGCTTCGCTTCCAAATTGTTTATGAACTTCTCTTTCATCTATTATCAAAGGGTTCATCGTCTCTTCAAAGCCCATTCTGAGATAGGCCTCTCTCAGTTTCTGGATGGTGGCGTAAACAGGATGTTCCTTTCCAAATTTAAAAGCGATTCTGGGATAGCGTTCATTCAGGGTAGGGGTCCTGACAATTTTTTTACCTTTGTTCCAAGTAAGATCGAAGTTCTCTTTTGCATCTTTTTTTATTTTTTCTGGATCAAATCTCATGCATATCCTCTTTAGCGAATTATTGAATTCTAAATATCTCATTTTGAGATTCTTGTTTGTAAGTTTTAAAAAATTCAAATATTTTTTTACACTCCAAATATTCAACGGTTTAACAACTACTAAACTTATTATATTGGCAAGTTGCATATGAGCAAATAGTAGTTCAGTTGCATAATTTTGGCATTTGTGGCTTCAAGTTATTAATATGCTTATTTTCGAAACACAGTTTATTCTTAAAGTCCCGGTGTCGGATTCGACGTTGAAGTTTCAATTTTTTTTGTGCCTAATTGTACTGGTAACATCTGCAAGCATATTTATTATCAGACCACTGGATAATTGATCTTCCTACTGAATCCTCTAGTTATGGCATCAGGGTGATCAAAATTAATAATCATTTAATGGATCTATTACATAATTCCTAAATAATAATTCAGTTTTTTTTCAATGGATTCCTTTCTGATAATGTCCCGGACACTTTTTCTGGTCTTCCTCATGATGGCTCCAAGACCATTGATATAGGAAACATTATTTGATTCTCAATTCCTTTTGGAGTAGGGAATATTCTTTAGCTTCCTTTTTTCATTAGCAAGCCACTGAGAATTGAAACTTAGAACTATTTTTATGTCAATATTCTACGAATCCGCCACAATAAATCTCAGCATGTCTCAGAAAAGAACTTCAATTTCTTCTTGGAATATTCCCATTTCTTTGATGCTGTTATTTGACGTCTCGAAGTTCTACACACACAAGGCAAATGTTGCTATCCATTATTTCCGGACAATTTATCAGGAAATTTTTAATCCATCCTCTGTACTACCTTTGGTCTCAAAATTTTCACCTATCTAAGCCAAAATATCTTCAAGCATTTTTTTCATATACTCTTTGATGCTTTTTCAATTTTTCATTAAATTTAGTTTTTATATTCTAAAACTAAATAGCGCATTATATATTTTACAGGTACTTTCCATGATTTATATTTTTAATCTAAGAATTCCCCTTTAGTGTAATTGTGTCCGTAAGTGAAATTACTTGGCCTAGACAGTCTTGATTTCGGATTGTTTGGTGTTTTATCATCTGAATTACTTATTATCTCCCTTAATTAAGCTATATATAATAATATCTTCTAACATTCTGTTCAACACCAATATTTAAATTCTAGTTAGAGATCAAAAAATCAAATAATAGGAGAAAAGGTTAGCTTTCGTGCCAATATCATTAACTTTTAGATACAATCCTCTAAATGGGCATTATATTAGAAAATAATGGGGTTTGCTACCTTGTAAGTCCTTTTTCAGAATAAGATCAATTGTATTATTTTTGAATAGCGTATTCTAAAGAAACTTGACATACCTTGTTTGTTTTTGGCAGATTATCTATTTTTCAGCCTAAGCTCTCGGAAAAAATAGATTTTTAATATAATTAGATAATTTTTTACTGTTTTACTCATTTACAGGGATCGTCTCAAGCTGACTTGAAAGATTCCATATAAGAGTTCTTGTATGGAGAGGAAGGTTAGGATCATTGCTTATATCTTCGAGGATGGAAATACTTGATGCTGCTCTAAGGAACAGAGGCTCTGATTCGTTATTTAGTATCTCCATGATTTCATTCACGGAACGCCTGATATTTCGTGGAACTGAAGAATCGCTGATTATGCTTTCTAGAACCTGAAGACATTGTCGGATAACTTCTGCTGAATCATTTGATGACATTCGAATCACCTTCGTAGTCAATTATAATGTAAAATTAGAGCTAATAAATTAGTTTAAGACAGACTAGTGATATAAAATAGTATCGGTGATTTTAACAATAATCAGTACCTATGCCTTCTAGTTGTGATTCGGAATCTATGCTCTGTCCTATTTCATGGAGCAGAGGTAGTTTCATGCATCGAAAGTAACAGGACAAATCATATTAGATAAACTAGAAGCTGGGTATAGAGGAAGGTTGTGCACATGGATTCTGAAAAAGATCGAAAAGTACAGCGAATAGCACGTTTTCTTGAGTTAGGGGGTACGATGCTTGCCGAGCATTGTAATGGATGCGGAGCCCCAAGATTTCGTTATCAGGGCAAAATAATCTGCCCGATATGCGATGTTCGTGGTGAAGAGGAGGCTGACGAACCAGCCACAGAAATCCAATTCCCTGAAACCAGAAAGCATACTGAAAAAGACACGCTTTCAATTGAGAACGAAAAAAGAGTTCAAGCGCACAGACAAAAACCACTTTTCGGGCTGAGAACCGTTGAAGCTACCGAGAAAGAGGAAAAAGCTATCGACTTTGCAACAAAGGATTTTTCAAAAATACCTGACGATGCTGGAGGAGCAAAAAAACCAGCCACTATACTCCAAGGTGCATCCACAAAAAAAGCAGAAAAGCCTACAGAGGCCCCAAACCTGCCCATAGTTCATGAAAACAAGGAAGTAGTGGAGAGCCTTCTCTTCAAAAAAATAGTCAGTATTGCAACCTCTCTTCAGGATGAAACGGACTCGCAGAGTATTGTTGAGAATTTCGAACTGATTGAAAAATGTCTTGGGATAATAGAGCGCCTAAAGAGGATATGAAGGATGAATGTAAGAAGAAAAAAGAGCCTGGAACAGTAGTTGGGCAGATATAAGAGCATAAGGAAGGGAAAGTGAAAAAAAAGAAAAAAATACAGAAGCTGAAAAACAAAACTATTTACCATTAAAGCTTATTATCTTTCCATTTACCCTCTGTAAGGACTTTCAAGGATCTCTCTAATCTTGGCTGCTGTTTTTGGTCCTATTAGTTTTACCTTTCTGAGTTCTTCGGTGTTAGCTTTCATAAAGGCCTCCACGGAGCCGAAATGCAACAGGATATATCTTGAGGCTTTTGGCCCTATATTTGATATTGAAGAAATCAGATATTCCTGCTGCTCGGCAAGAGTACTGGCTAACTTTTTACCATGTGGATTGATTTCACGCTTATTTTCGTTTTGCTCACGTTTAGCAAGCATTTTTAATATCGCAGCTGTCTCTTCTTCGTCCCTTGAGTAGAGAATTGAGATTCCAAAATCAATTGCAATAGAGACTAGAGAACCGTAAATAGAATTTGGGTTAATTTGCCTGAAGGTGAATAGGTCTCCTCCTTCAATGATGAGGACGGGTTTTTCATATATTCGTGCAAGATTAGAGAGCTGGGCAAAGAGATTATGCTTCCCATCGATAAGAGAAGTTGCAAAATCATCAGTGCGTTTTCTCTCTACAGCAATGCGATCGCTTACAATGTAATCGCCTACCTCAAGAGCTGCAAAATTAAGTTCCATTCCTAGCCTGTCAAGGACTTTTGCAACTCCACTCTTCGTTTCCCTGTGGTCTATAACTATCCTGAGAACTCCTGTTTCGGGTTCTCTCCCGAATGTTTTTAGTTCATTTACGGATTTCTTTCCGGTAAGAGCTTCAAAATCTACCAGGGTTTTTTGGTTTCTGCTTCCTTTTTCTTGTTTTATACCAGTTCCTTCTTTATAACTATCAGTAGCCTGATTTTCTTCATATATACCTACCTTTTCTTTTATGCCTATTTTCTGTATCTTTTCTTCTTTCTCTGCCTCCTTCCCCTCTCTCTTTACTGTATCCTTATTTTTTTTTTTCTGTTCATAGATTCCTTCTTTTTTCTCTTCCTTTTTATCTCCTTCCTTTTTCCATTTATCTTTAATTCCTCTATCCATCCCGTTGCAATCTAAGCCTGCAGCCGTATCCTGAGAATCTATTGTCAAATTTCTATTTTTCTTTCGACTCCCGACCCCATATTCATCTTTAATTTCTGTTTCCTTTAAATCTGAAATAAAGTTTTCAGATTCAGAATCAAAAGGCTTAGATTTTTTTATAGAGTCCCTCATGCCAAAAACGGCTTCAAGCCCTTGCATTCTGTTAAGCATTTTTTTTTCCTTGTTTTTGCTGCTCCAGTAATAAGCTTCGTCTCGTGTACCTTTTGTCATCAGTACAATTACTTTGCCCTTATGTTGCCTGCCTGTCCTGCCCTTACGCTGAATGCTGCGGATTTCCGATGGAATTGGTTCATAAAATAGTACCAGATCCGTGGATGGAATGTCAAGACCTTCTTCACCAACTGAAGTGGCTACAAGTACGTTGTATTCTCCTGCTCTGAATTTCTCGAGGATTTCCACCTGTTGCTTTTGTGTAAGTCCTTTGTCATTATGGCGAGAACCTTGTCCCACAAAACGGATGGGGATAATTCCGAAAACCTCCGAAAGAGCATTTACCACTATTTCGGCAGTGTCCCTGTAGTTAGTAAACACAATTGTTCTAGAATCAGGACTTTTTTCCAGTTGCTCGGCTAAGATTCTCCGCACATGTTCGAGTTTGGGATGTTCAACATCGCTTTCTCTTGCCCGATAAAGAGCTTTTCGCATGTAGAAGTCATCCATCAATCTTTTTGCAGCTTTACTCGCACTGCTAGAGGAAGCTTCCACATTCAGCTTTTCTAAATATTTTCTGAGGGTCTCAAGACCCTGTGTTTCCACCATTTCCACAGCATGGTTCACCTTCATCATTTCAGCAACCATAGAGATGGCAAAATAAACATCAGGATCTCCACCAATACGGATTTCACCTTGGAGTTTTTTATGGAGAAGTAGGAGGTCTTTTTTGGAGATATATTTTCCACTCCCTGAAGAAAGGCCCATTTCCCTTATAGCCCTAAGCCGATCATCGAGTATCTTTTCCAGATAGCCACGAATTTCGGCAATTTCAGTAGGTAACTGGACTTCAAGCCATTCGATTTCTTTTTCCTGAACATAAGGGCGAACATCCTTATCATTCTCAGTTTTCACAGCTACTTTTTCGATATGTAAAGCTTGACAAACTTCAGAGATTTTCTCTTCTGAGCTTCCTGGACTTGCAGTAATTCCAAGTATATGAGGATCTTTAGCGCTCTCAAAGTACTTTTCCGCAATAAAGGCATAAGCATAATTTCCAACTGCTCTGTGGGCCTCATCGAAAGTGATGTGACTTACGTCTTCAAGACTTATCCGTTTCGTAAGAATATCATTTTCAATTACTTGTGGTGTGGATACGATCAATTTTCCCTGTATCCATAGCTTTTCTCTCTCCATAGGATTAATGCTGCCTGTAAAAGCGAGAATTTCTTCTTCGGGAAGAGCCATCACCTTTTTTAAAAAAGCTGCATGCTGATCTACAAGAGGCTTTGTGGGAGAAAGGATAAGGGCTCTCCCACCAAAACGCTGGAGCCTGGAAGCAATTACGAAAAGAGCTATAATGGTTTTCCCAAGTCCAGTAGGGAGCACAACTAGGCTTGATCCCTCCAGAGCTTTTCCTGCTAAATTTAACTGATATAGCCTCTGCTCAACGATATCTGATTTTATCAATGGGTGCTTTATGTATGACGGCTTCTCAAGGAAAAGATTGTCTTTCATTTTGCTTCAGGATCAATTTGCTTCAGTATTATTTCATTTTGAGGATTATTTACTTCATAGTTATTTGTTTCAGATCTTAATTCTTTAATAAGAATAAAGAAATTAAAGTTTTACTACAGGCCTTCAGTCTTTTAATTCTGTAAACTGTGGAGAAAGTAGACCTTGTGAATTTCACGCCCTTTTATACTCAGTTTTTAACAGCTACAATTTTAGATATTTTTTTAAGCATTTTGATCAAAATCTAATTTCTACATCAATTGTGGTAATTTGTAAGATCTGATGAAATTAAGATTTTATCGAGATCTTTTTTGTTTTCTTCTAGTATCTAAAAATTCATTATTATTCCCCGAATTCCGCTACTATAATATATTGAAGGACCACAAAATAATAAGGAATTTGACAATTTAACGTTGATAGCAGAACATTAGAAGTTAAAAGGCTTGCCTGCAGATTCGAAACTCTTATCCCTATAAATAAGTCCAAAGATTATATTTTCTATTCCTTTTATTGGAGACCTTACCTGCCGCATTGAGTCTCTATCTCTTATTGTAACAGTTCCGTCTTCAAGGGTATCATAATCCACAGTAATGGAATAAGGAGTTCCGATTTCGTCGTTTCTTCTGTAGCGGCGTCCGATGGTCCCGGAGTCGTCATAGTTGACAAGAAGGGCATTCTTCTTGAGTTTTGCAACTATCTCCTTTGCAGGATCTGAAAGCTCTTTACGAGTCAAAAGTGGGAAAACTGCAACCTGCACAGGAGATACTACACCTGAGAAATGCATAACAAGGCGATTGTCCTCCTCTAACTCGGCATCTTTATCATCTTTTACATATTCATATTCTTTTCCAACTTCTTCTTTGCCTTTAATCCCAAATTCTGCTACCTTCTTAGCAATATTTTCTTCATCAAAAGCGTGTTCTATGACACCATAGAATATTCTGTCAATACCATAAGAAGGTTCAATTACATGCGGAATAAAGCTTTCTCCACTCACTTTTAAGCTCTCTTCCGCAAAGCTCACCATATCAGAATTGACTGTCAATTCTTCTCCACCCACAGTGACTTTGATCTTACTTTTTGAGAGTTCTTTTTCTGAAAGCTGCGTTAAGGCGTCGGCGACAGCTCTTGCTTTGTCCTTAAAAACAGGTCCTAGCTTAGACATATTTGGTTTTACAGCAAAGCGATTTATCATCCGAGGCTCGTTATATTCCATGTAAACATAAAGATCGGTATTACTGACTCTTGAATGGGCTTTGAGGTCATAGTCCGTTCTGTCTGCGATTCCCACTATTTCAACCCAACCAAAGCGTTCTGTTTCAATCTCAGCATCCCAACAATCTATTGCATAATGCGCCATTTCATCCTTAAGGTGCTGTCTGAATCTGAGTTTTGCAGGGTTGATCCCTACTTTTTTTAGGAACTCTTGTGTGAGTGCGATATTGTAACCCAGTATCTCGTGAGCAATGACCTTAGCATTCACAGCTTCTCTGACAGTCATCCTGAATGATTCTCCCTTCTCCTGAGCCTCCTGCGAATAAAGTACAAGTTCTTTGTCTGCAAAAAGTTCGAAGTTAGGATGTTTTTTGTTCCTTGGATCAACGAAAATTTCGCATTCTGCTTGTGTGAACTCCCTTAGCCGTATAATGCCTTGCCTGGGTGCAATTTCGTTTCTATAGGATTTACCTATCTGCACTGCTCCAAAAGGCAACTTACCTCTATAAAATCTGGAAAGCCTCTGGAAATCAACGAACATACCCTGGGCCGTCTCTGGTCTTAGATACCCCTGCTTTCCAGTGCCAGGCCCGATTGTGGTCTTGAACATCAGGTTAAATTCATAGGCGTCTCCTAACTCCCCACCACACTCGAGACATCTGAGTTCATGTTCTTTTATAATCTTGGTAAGCTCTTCTGCATTCAAAGTTCCTGCCACGTTAATTACGTTTTCTACAAGGTGATCAGCCCTAAATGCCTCTTTGCAGTTCACGCACTCGCACAGAGGGTCAGAAAAGCTTCCAATATGCCCGGATGCGATAAAGACTTCTTCGATGCCAATAGTCGGACATTCGATTTCCATAAACCCTTCTTGGATTATATAAAATTCTCTCCATATCTGTTCAATCCGCCTCTTTAGTGTGCTCCCAAGAGGCCCATAATCATAAAATCCGCGACTTCCGCCATACAGTTCAAAGGAGTTCCACAAAAACCCCCGGCGTTTAGCCAATTCGAATACCTTCTCGTACTTGTCCATTTAAGAAATCCTCGTGAAATTGATTGGGGATATCGAATAATTGAAGATTTTGATAAACCTCTGTTTTCAAGAACCAGGATATTTTATTCATAAGAATATGATGATATTTAGGGGTTTATCAAAATCCTTAATTGTAAATTATTGATTTGTTTAGAGTTATTAGATAGATGAAGGGAACCATTATATTAAATCTGTACTTCTCTGAGAAGTAGTTCCTAATTCTGTCGGTTACAAAACCATCTTTACAAATCAAAAAAATATCAAAAAATTATTCAAAATAATGAAGTCGTTGATTGTGACAAAGAAGAATGACTACATTTCTAGTGCTGACATAGCCAGTTTGCTGTCTGCATCTTCTGAATTATGTAGTACCATTAATATAATAACTTTTCCTGATGAACTTAACTATAATTATAAATAAGTATTTAATGTTTCTTATTATGTTGCAACATTTTCTGCAAATTCTCCTGAATCTGAAGGCAATGATCTTAGATCAAAAATAACAAAAAAAGAATTTTTTCAGATTAGCCTAATTTAAGTTATATAAATCTCGATTATATTGAAAACATTTTTTTTTCATTTAGCAAAATGAATTGTAAAGTTTTTAAGATGATTGATCTCAAAACTAAGATTTCAGACAAAATTGTTGATTTTCATGAGATTCAATATTATGATAGCGGAGGTGCTCAACGTAAAAGTGGGTTAAAATATAAGAATATAAAATAATATAAATTGTGAAAATAATTATAATTGTATCTCGATATAATTTGGAACTCAAAGCTAACGCTTGATGCTATTAGCAGCAATGAGTTAAGCAAGGAATATTGATTCTTTGTCAGTAAAGTATTGTTCACTTTGTGCTTTACTCCTTCTTGAATCTACATCACCTGCGTTTTTTTTCAACAACTGGAAATATATATGACAATTTGATTACTTTGCAAAAATCAAAATATGTCTATAAAATAAACTCTCTATTGGTGCAAATAACTTTAATTTTAAAGTTCAAGTTTTCAATAATGTGGATAAAATGATGTATTCATCCTTTCATTTCATCCATTTTGGTAAGAATAACAGATATTTTAGGCCTTTAGTTTTTGTTATTGACGTGAAGGAAGATGTTTTAGTAAAAAAAATTGTAGATTTCGCTTCATTCGATTGGATGAATACTTTCATAATTATTTTTTTAGGTTGTAATGTGGGAATTTTCAAAATGCGACATTTTTATACTTTTGCAAGATAAAGTGAACAGAATTCCTGATGGCTGTATACTCACATAGGTACAAAAATATCTTTATTTATAAGTGAACTTTTTATTTGAACATACTTAGTTTTTGAGAGGTTAATAATACAACACCAATATTTTTGATTTTGTTCCAATTTTAGGATTATTCCAGATTTAGATGATAATCCGAACATATTGAAGCATTTATACTATATATAATGGAATCTTAAGACCTTTTTTAGGGAGAAGTAAAAATTGTAAAATGATATAATTAGGGCGCTGATACTCAAAGGGATGGCTAAGCTCTTGAAATCATTGATTACTAGTTAGTAGAGTACTGTGATTTGAGAATCATTTTTCTAGAGTATATAGTTTGGTATATCTGGCTCTGCAAATTACAGCTGAGCGTTCTACGACAAGTAAGTGTTATATCAGATACTATGGTATATCAAGCCTTCACGATTCCTGTAAAATAAATGAAAAGACACCAAGGCTTAAATGCTGCATCTGGGAGAGCTTCTTGTTCCTCTTAATTATGGTATGTGAGCAAAAAAGCGAAAATTTCTAAATAAGAACTTTTGGGTCGAAATGACTTTTGTGATGGAATATTGTATGTTGATGAGAATTTGATCAACAGAGGACAGTAAAAAAGTTTGAGACTTTGATAGAAAGATAGATGATTTATGAAGTAGCGGATTCTGTACATTTTTCATCAAATTTAATTAATATTCCAATAAATTTGAGCTGTATCTTGGTTGGTTTGTATCTCTAGTTGCTGTTATCTATAAATTTTGTTTACTTTCAAAACAAGATATCCAGTTTTTGATTTTTTTATAACTCTAATCTCAGAAAAGCTTTCCATGAATAATCAAATGTTAAGATGGACCTCTTTTTAGGAGCTCTATGGTTATACAAAACGAGCTAAGTTAAAAATTGTTAGCATAGGTTATTATTTTTACCTACTATCTATTAGGCATCCTAGTTTTACATACAAAGTATCAAGTATGTCTAATTTGGATTTAATTACACTTTTTTTAGCTTTATTGTATATATTAAAGAATGTGTTTACTTATTTAATAAAACATATTAATATTAAGAATCAAATATTCTACCTATTTCATATTATTTGTCAATATATTTGTATTTGTACTTTATAGCAATCAAATGTGCTTTACCATGAACAAAAATAAAGAACGACATGATTCCTAACGATAGGCGCTATGAAGGAATAATTATTGGAGGTTGATCGAAGTTTTGTTTAAAAACCAAAAGCAATAAAGCCTTTAAAGATTCATATTATCTGACATATAAAAATCATATAAAAAATAAATCAGTTGGAGGTAAATATAATGTTTGGATGGGACGACTATCAAATTATAAACCTTTGGGGGGCGCCTGCTCGTTGGGGTTATATCCCCTGGGGTAGTTACGCATAATTTAGCTTGTTTCCAAATATAAATTTTGCTGATATAACTAATTCGCCAATGCCGTCCATGAAGCAGCAAAATTATCTGAAATAAAACAGTATCAGAGCAATTTTCTCAAATGATAAAGTGTCATAGCCATCTTTTCACGACATCGAGAAGAAAATCCTGATAGACTGCCTTGAATTGATGACTATGAATTTAAAATTTTCTAATCCCCTCTAATATAATCATATCATGGGCTCTCTTGGAATTAATAAATTTGTAAGCTTGAGAGGATTCAGAGGAACCGATATAAATTTGTATAACTGACAACCTAAATTTTTAGCATTAATTTACTCATTAAAATTGCTACTAATTTTAGCTTTAAAGAATAATATAATTTTTTTCAGTCAATTGAGGACAAATTTGATGAAATTAATTTATTTCATTCGGATACCAAACAGCTTGCTGCGGGGATGGAAACTTCCCAGGTGCCCGTTGTTAAATAATTGATTTATATTCTGAATTACTTTTGTTGTAAATGGAATTAAGTTGTGCAAATCATTATGTCTCTAAGATTAGATATCACATGGTTTTTTTTTTGTATTATAATACTATAAAAATATTTTAAATTATAATGCAGTTAATTTTTAAAAACGTATGCTTGAGGTTAGTGAAAGATACTCTTTTAAATTTGCTGTGATTTGTTGCGATGGTGATCAAGTACATCTTTTTATTGGGGTTGAGCCAAAGTATTCTCCTTCAAGAGTGATGCGGATTATTTAAAGCATAACAGACACAAAAATCTTCAAAAAATACCTTAAAATTGAAAAACAGCTTTGCTGGGAGATCTATAGAGTGAGGGAGATCTATGGAACAGTTGGAGAAGGAAATACTTCCGATATTATTACAAATTATGTTTAGAATCAGGGAGATCAGAAAGCATATAAGCAAATGAAAAAAATTGACTTTCAGTGGTAAACGATATCCTGAACGCTATCATGAACATATCCCATTGCCTGCAGCAGGGTGCATCAGCGCAATTTCGATTGAAAACGAGAATCAAACTGATCGTATTAATTCGATGTAACTGTTCACAATTTTATCCCATTTTTGGTCTGGAGCTTCATAATGCTCCTCAGTACCTACTCGGCTGAGGATAGCCTCTTTAAGAGAACCAATTTCACCCGGAGAAACAAAGAAAGTTCCTTTATAATTCGCCATTGATTCCTTCAAACCTCCAACTTCAGAAACCACAATAGGTTTTCCAAAAGACATTGCAATATGAGCAATTCCACTCTGTGAAGCCCTAAGATAGGGTAGGACTACCACATTCGAAGCGCTGAAATACAGGTTTACTTTCTCATCAGGAATATACTCGTCTACCAAAGTAATTTTATCATGGAGTGGAGAAACCTTGATACGATTAAGCAGTTCTTTGCGATCCTCCCAAATCTCCCCGACAATTAACAGCCTGCTTTTCTCGAGAATTTTTGAAGGAAGCTGTTCAAAAGCATTGATCAGGTTGAATATTCCCTTATACTTTCTGATTAAACCGAAGAACAGAATGACAAACTCTTCGTTTATCGAAAGTTTTTCCCTTGCATCCTTAATATCAAGTAATTCCCCGTACTGGTCATAAAGACCGTGCAGGATCACATGGATTTTTTCAGGGGCGATGGAATATCTTTTGGCAACAAGTTGTTTATCAGATTCGGAATGAGTAATATATGCATCAAGGTTTTTGCGGAGCAATTTACCCGTTATTTTAGAATACAAACGAATTGGGAGTAGGGATTCCTCAAACGGGTCCACAACTTCGTGAAACTCGATTATTATTTTTGGTTTATGTAAATAACTTGCAAAGAGTTTTAATAGAAGATGCATATGCGCAACCGAAGAGGTCCACCATTGTAATATTATGACGTCAGGCTTTTGGTTTTTAAGAAAGATGCATGCCTGGATCCAAGTAAGGGGGTTATTATAGTCCATTCCATCAAAAGTTGAAATATCCGGTGAAAAGTTCATTTCGGAAATAGTTTTTCCAACATGGGATTTTCCAGGAAAAAGGAAGGTAGGAAGAAGTTGACGAAAGCAAATTACAGAGACATTTTTTTCTGATGAAAGGGCATTTGCCAGGCGGATAGTATAATAACTGACACCACTTAAAAAAAATTTTGAAGGTCCGGCTATGCATATGGTTTTGTGGGATGCCATTTACTTTAGCTATAACATTCTCCTTATATTTAAGTAAATCCATAATCTTCTAAATAGGGGAATGAATTTTGAAGACAGAAGAATGTTAGGTTTCAACCTCTGAGGAATCGCTGGATAAAGTTGATATTCTTGTGCGGGCTTTGACTACATTAGATTTAAAGCCTTATGAAAAATGAGCTTCTTGAGTCGGCGAAGACTCTTCTTTTGCATCTTCACTAAGAGACAATGTTTGGTCTCAGATAGATTTTGGTCCAAAGCTAAAAGTTCATTCTCAAGAAAAAAATTTAGGAAATTTTTCCAAATGAAGAAATAAAGATCTAATACTATTTGGAACAACTAAAAAAAGGCCTGATATTAAAATGTGATTTTTGTGGTGTAATAGATGATTTAAAAGATTTAAGCTCTTTAACTTAAATAAAGTGATAAATAAATCAAAATCTCGCTGGTGCACCCAGCAGCAAGACACAGGGTAATTGTATGAAATAAAACAAACTTAAAATCATATTATAATAATGGATCATCTATAACTGATCATGTATGCTTAATATATAACGGCCCATATAAAATTGCACTTGGAATAAATGATAAAAGCCTGAAGTATTTTTTATAAAAAATTTAAAAAATTAAAACTTTACTTATGAAGCAAACAATTATATGAATCTTAATATTTTATCGCCTTTTAAATTCCCTGCATTTTTGCACGAATTTTTCTACCGGGAAACTGGCAGGATGAGTATGCATATACCCTGCAAGAGTATTGTGCTCTATGAGTCCGTCAAAACCGTCATTTATACCTTTTCCTCGGAGCATCTTGTATGCAAATCTTGCATCACGATCACATTCTGTTAGCGAGTAATGAAATTCGTGACCTCTTATATTATGCGGACAGAAGTTTTTGTTAAGGGGGAGAGCTTCAGTATAGCCTAAAGCCTGAAGCTTGTTCGTCATTCGTGTATTTGCAGGTACGACATCAGCTAGTTTATACTTCCTATCATCTATATCATAAGTCTTACATAGGTATAGCAGGCCTCCGCATTCCGCATAGATGGGTAAGCCATCAGATGCAAGACTTTTGAGTTTATGAGTGGTCTCTGAACTTTCAAGTATTTCTGCATAAAGTTCAGGATAACCACCTCCGAGGTAAATCCCATCCACATCTGGGACTTCTCCTGCCATTGGGCTAAAAAATATAACCTCAGCTCCACAATATCTGAAGGCATCGACCATATCCTGATAGTAAAAACAAAAAGCTGGATCCCTGGCAATTCCTACCTTGAGCTCAATCTCTGGTCTAGGTAGATCGGTAATTTCCGGAATGTAAAAGGGTTCAGCAAGTTCAAGCACTGCATCGAGATCAACATTATTCTCAATAAATGTTGCCATTTCTTTAGTGTTGTAGTCCTTTTCGTGGGCCATATATAGCCCAAGGTGCCGTGAGGGAACCTCAATGTCTTTCTTTCGTGGGATCATTCCAACAATCGGAATGTTGTCAAGAAGTGAATTTTTTAAGAGTTCCACATGGCGTAAACTTCCTACTTGATTCAGGATAATGCCTACAATCCTTACTTCGGGATCGAACTCTGAATAACCTTTCAGCAAGGCTGCGACGCTCCTGGACATACCATGGACATTTATTACCAGAATTACAGGCAAGTTCAGGGCTTTTGCAACGTGTGCCGAACTAGCAATTTCTGTAGAATCTATCCCGTCAAAAAGCCCCATTGCACCCTCTACTACCACTATATCTGCATTTGCAGCCGTTCTAGCCACGATCTGCCCAACGCCATATGTACCCATCAGATATGTATCCAGATTTCTGGAAAGACGCCCACAGATTAAAGTGTGATGAGAAGGATCAATATAATCAGGTCCTACCTTGTACGGCTGGACTTTTAGCCCTCTGTGCTTGAGGGCCGCCATTATGCCCATAGAAGTTGTCGTTTTTCCAACTCCGCTGTGGGTTCCTGCAATAAGTATTCCTTTTGTCATCTACTTGATATTGTTGCCGTTAAAATATATTAAAGCTATTAGTTCAGTTGTCGCGAGTGGTTTGTAGCGATTTCCAATACCTAAATCCAAATTTCAGCTGTGTACCACACTACAAGCAACTTGGTGCGCCATTTTGTGGATATAACGAGATTATTCAAGATCAAATACTTCATTTGCTTATTATGCTTCGCCAATGGTAATGGCCTTAATGGTTCCATTGTAAAAAATTATGGGAGAGATCACTGAAATAAGTAAAAATTTAGGAGTATATATTATGCCAGTAAATTCCTTTAAATGGAAGCATTACGAAGGAGAAATTATCCTATTAAATGTGAGATGGTACTTAAAATATGCATTAAGCTATAGAAATTTAAAGGAAATGATGGCAGAAAGGAGAATAAAAGTCGACCATACGACAATCATGAGACGGGTACATCGATATTCACCTGAAATAGAAAAGAAGATAAGAAAGCACTTAAGACCAACGAACGATTCATGGAAAGTTGATGAAACTTATATCAAAGTAAAAGGTGAATGGAAATATATTTACAGAGCAGTCTACTCAGATGGAAACACAATCGATTTCATACTAAGTGCAAAACGAAATAGAAAAGCTGCAAAGATATTCCTTAAGAAAGCACTGAGTTTAAAATCACAATCAAATGCCAAGAGCAATAAAAGTTGATAAGAATCCAGCTTATCCTATTGCCAACATGAACTGAAAAATGAAAAGAAGTTGTCTAAAAGTGTTGAAATTAGACAAGTAAAATATTTGAATAACATTGTAGAACAAAATCATAGGTCTATCAAGCTGATAATTGTTCCAATGCTAAGCTTTCAGCCTTTTCGATATGCAAGTGAAATTTTAAAAGGAATTGAAGCTTTGAATATGGTTAAAAAAAGACTAATCAACAATCTAAATTATTCTGGTCTTAATGAAGCTAAATATACCAATCAATTATTTGGAATAGTTCTGTAATATTGATACATTTTTCTCGAATATTTTGACTTTTGTTCATCATCCATATATTTACGTGCTTATTTTTCTATCTGATTTTTCAGCATAGTTTTTAATTGCACCGAAGTTGTAACATCACTCACAGTTCCAATGTAATTTCCCTCACTCCCTGGTTCTCTACATCATTTTTTTTCAATATACAATATTCTACAAAGATTTTCCTGGCTGTGGTATTTTTTTTATAATTTAAATCACTTTTTGGGAGAATATTTTGGTTCAGCAACAATGAAAAGATTACTTAATAACCAGTGTGATTGTATAAAAACGCAATAGATCCTCATTTGATATATAATCTGAAGTCCTGTAGCAGTATGAGAGCTTTACGAAAAGGACAAAATAAGAACTTGAAGATAAGTGGGATCTGTGAGTTTACTTAGGCATTATAACATAGAGCACTAACTAACCATTTTGAGCCATTTTCACAAAATCCTCTTCTGTTTTAAGCCCTATAGCGTCTGTATATCCATTAAAGATATCCGTTATACTTAATTACGCAAAAATTTATAAATCAAAATGAGTTTATTTTTAAAAATACTTGTTGAAGGCTTCAAAAACTTCATATCCAATTTACTGCCAAATGTAATTGAAGGCGAGAAGGTGCATAAATGTGCCGGCACCAATATTTTCGGTTATGATGCCAACAGAATACTAAAATATTAACATTATATTTTGATTTGACGAATAAGAAAGGGTTAAAGATTTAATCTGCCGTTTATCATTGGACTATTAATTATTAAACCGGATTATACGCATAATGATTCTACTGAGCCATATTCATTGCTTATCCTTAAGAATTGCTTTGATTTCCTTCAATTCTTTTAATATCTCAGTTAGTATAAGATTGTTTGAAGCTTCAGAAGCCTTCCTTGTTCTCTTTTTTACAGAAAAAGGAGAGGATCGCACTAATTCTGGAGCATCATGAACTTCTGGGGCTATAACAATTTTTAGAGCATCAATCCATCCATCAGAAACTGAAGTTTCGGGCTCTTCGAGTGCACATTCACTATTTAATGCAGAAATTACAGACTCGGGTATCCAATACTCAGTAAATAGACTATTCCCATATTCGTCAATTGATTCGAGTAGCGGTAAGTGAGAAGAGTCGCCTTTCCATTCATACTCAACCTTTAGCTTGTCAGGAAAGCGATTTTCTAGTCCGTTGACTACAACATCAATCGCTACCCTACATCTCTTATCTATATTGACATACTCATTTAAAGCAGGTAATGAAAGAGCCCTAAAGAATGCATCCTTTATGTCGTTTCTAGTGTAGCCTGATATGCTAACACATGCACTAACTAACTCTATTACTTCATCTTGAGGCATTACCTTTGCTAATTCAGGGTTAATCTCCAATAATGGAAATTTAGCTTTTATTTCTTCTAAAAAGGATTTTTGTGTGTTTTCTGAATTGCTCATATAGATCACCTTCCGATCAGAATGTTTAAAATGTCGATGATCGAAAAGATGTATATTTCTTGTGATATATTATTATAAGTCTCATATCATTTTTTTAATTTCCTTATTCTAAATTATCCATTTTCTTATTACTTTCCGCTACAATAAATAGATGGTCGTAACTATTATTGCATTTCGGAAATGAGAAAATAACTCTTGAAGATAATATTCAATTATTTAATACTTAAGAATGGATTCGTAACCTGTTCAAACATTTTTAGTCGCATAAAGGAATCAGATGTGTATCACTCGAGCAACGAAGAATCTTTCAAATGATTGAAAAATTTTCCGAAGCAAAAGAGATGTTTATATAGCCTTTGCATAAGTGGTGAATGCCAAACGATGAGAATTACGCATTTTTATTTACTAGACATACAGATTCTGAACCTATTCTAAAAATTTTGTTTCTTCTGTAACTCATACAATAACTATATGCACAACGGAATGGATACTCGGATATTATAGTTACTATAACTTTTACAAACATAATTGTTCTACTTTTCGGACATATTCTTAATTACTGCAACAATTAACCGTATTATGCTGTACTAAATAGGATGGAGACAAACAACTAAATCTTTTCATATATTTTTAAAGTTATTTGTAGTCATGGATTTACTATGAAGAGCATAGAAGGTTTTGATGGACTCAATGGTCTCGATGTTAGTTGCCCTCTAACTAAGGAATACATGACGTTGATACAAAGAATTACTGGCTCGCCAGATAATAAAGGTTGGTAAGGATACCGAACGTTTAGAATTGAAGCTGGGTGTTTTTATAACACTTAATCTTTCTCAAATATCTCCTATTGATCATGAATTAAAGTATGCTATTGAGTATAATTCGAAGAGAATTTCGATAAACTCCATGCTCCATAGCATGGAGTTTATCGAAATTCTCTTAAGTGTGCAAACGCATGGAGATCGAATGATGACTAAACTAACATTTGTTAGAGTAAAAAATCACTGTGTATTTTATTAGTAGCTTTTTTGTAATATTAATAAAGCTGAATCGATTAGTGCGTCTTTGAACCTGGGTTGGGGCCCGAGAATAACAAAATTATAATTATACATATCCAATCGGAGCAAATGATGCAAATGAGGCTGGATACTACGCTGAAAATACTGCTGAGGTAATAATTGTGAAAATGGATTATCTACTAATGGTGGAGATAAAAACCTCAACGTGGCACCCAAGAGCAATGCTTCCTTCGATATAGGATACACTGATGGATACAATATGAAATACAAACTAGAGTACAAACAAGGATGTTTGAAAATTTCAGAATGAAATAAAAAAGTCATTAGTACAAAGTAATTTTTTAGTTTTAAAATATGTTTCTGGAAAGTAAATTTTATTCAGAAATTATTTTTTGTATCATTAATTAAAAATAATACGGGAAAGTAATATTCATCTGATTGCAATGATTACTTAGATATACTTTTTATAGACAATTTGTTGAAATTATAGACAATTTGTTGAAATCGTAGATTAAAATATACTAATATTTTGGTCTATTTTGAAGTGTAAATTCAAAAAACATTATCAATAAAGGAGATCTTTAAACATGTGCGAAGAACATTCCATAATGGGACAGGGGTCTATAATGGCGACCGCTATGGCTGAAATGTGGGGACTTCTGACTACAGAACAGAAAAAAAAAGTTGCAGCGATGAGGATGGATAAATTCATAAAAATTTTAGAAATTAAAATAAGCAAGATGGAAACGATGATCGAAATAAAAAAAGAGGCTATAGGTGATATTAAAAAAGTTCAGGAAATGCTCAAATAATAAAAATAAATTCAACAAATATGATAATAAAATTTGGTCCTGTACAAATTATCTCAAATAGCAAATTCCTGTAATCATTCATGCAGCCTTCAAAGGCTAATTTTTTTCGGAAAAGTATTTTATATTAATTAAATCCATCCATCAAAGGCTAATTTTTTGCACACCTTCGTCTAAATGGTATAAAGATACAAGGTTCCGTTGCAAAAAATCCTTTCTACTGATACAATAGAATAAAAAGAAAACCAAAGATAGTAACATGCTATCTAATTCCTTTAAATGGAAGCATTATGAAGGGGAAATTATCCTATTAAATGTGAGATGGTACTTAAAATATGCATTAAGTTATAGAAATTTAAAGTAAATGATGGCAGAAAGGGGAGTAAAAGTCGACCATACAACAATCATGAGATGGGTACATCAATATTCCCCTGAAATAAAAAAGAAGATGAGAAGACATTTAAGACCAACAAATGATTCGTGGAGAGTTGATGAAACCTATATCAAAGTAAAAGGTAAATGGAAATATTTTTACCGAGCAGTTGACTCAGATGGAGATACAATTGATTTCATGTTAAGTCCAAAACGAAATAGAAAAGCAGCGAAGAGATTCTTTAAGAAAGCTTTAAGTTCTAATCATAATCAAATTCCAAGAGAAACAACCGTTGATAAGAATCCAGCTTATCCATCTGCTATAAATAAACTGAAAAATGATAAAATACTACCTAAAAACGTAGGCATTCGACAAATCAAGTATTTGAATAACATTATAGAACAAGATCACAGATCTATAAAGCGAATCGTTAATCCAATGTTAGGGCTTCAGTCTTTTCGATCTGCTAATAAGACTTTAAAAGGGATTGAAGCTATAAATATGATCAAAAAAGGACAAGTAATCGATCTAAATTACTCTGCTCTTAATGAAGTCAAATACATTAATCAATTATTTGGTATAGTTTTATAATGTTAGTACATTTTCCTTTAATATTTTGATTTTTATTAATTACTTATAGATTTACATATTTTTTTGAAGTTTTTGCAACGGAATCGATGCTGGGAACTAAACGGAAAAATTGAAGGAAACAGGATTAAACAATAGATTAGGAGAGCATATGGCAAAAGTATCAATGTACACCTTAAACACCTGCCCAGAGTGCCGGAAAACAAAGGAATTTTCCCGGACCAAAGTCCTAACATTCGATTTCGTCGATTACGATCTCGCCAGCGAGAGCGAGCAAAACAAGATTGCGACCAAGATGATAAAGGGCACCGGCTATATCGGCTTCCCATTTGTCTGGATCGGCTATGTAGTGGTCATCGGGTTCAATCCAAAGAGATTTGAGCAGCTTCTTAAATCGGAGAAGCTCGAACCGGCAACCAGCCAGGCTTAACGAGATGGTCATCATGACAGGAGAACCTGCTCTTTTTACACAGTATCGAATGGGCGATCTCACGCTGCCAAACCGCATAGTAATGGCGCCGATGACCCGCAGCCGCGCTGGGGATGCAGACGTCCCGGTCTCAATGACTGTCACTTATTATGTGCAGCGGGCCTCGGCCGGCATGATTATCACTGAGGGCTCGCAGGTTAGCCAGCAGGGGGTGGGCTACATGCATACACCGGGCATATACTCTGCGGCACAAGTTGCCGGCTGGAAGAAGGTGACCGACGCAGTCCACCGGGCTGGTGGCAGGATTTTCATCCAGCTCTGGCACGTGGGACGAGTCTCCCACTCCGACTTCCTGGGTGGCGCTCTTCCGGTCGCGCCATCAGCGCTACCCGTCGAAGGCTTTGTCCACACACCCGGTGGAAAAAAGCCAATTCCGGTACCCAGGGCCCTGAATACCGGCGAGGTGCCGGACATCGTCAGGCAATTCCAGCAGGCTGCGGAGAATGCCAGAACCTCCGGCTTCGATGGTGTAGAAATCCATGGCGCTAACGGCTACCTGCTGGACCAATTCCTGCGGAGCGGGTCCAACGAACGAACCGATATTTACGGCGGCAGCCTTGAGAATCGAGCCCTTCTACCACTTGAGGTCACGAAAGCCGTCATAAAGGTATGGGGCGGCGACAGTGTCGGCTACCGCATCTCACCGCACATGACCGCGCATTCTATGTCGGACGCCAATCCCCGAGAGACCTTTTCCTATTTCACCAGAGAGCTAAACAAAATAGGCCTTGGCTACCTTCATTTAATCGAGCCCATCGGAGGCAGGGCGGGGTTCGTGCCACCAGAGGCACGGCTTGGGCCTATCCTGCGCAAAATTTTTGAAAGGACGTTCATATTGAACGGCGGCTATGACCTCCATAGCGGAAACGAGGTCATCTACAGCGGTGAGGCCGACATGATAGCCTTCGGAGTGCCGTTCCTGGCCAATCCTGACCTACCAGAACGCTTCAGGCAGAATGCTACGCTGAACGAGTCGGACATGGCCACCTTCTACGGGGGCGGCACGAAAGGCTACACGGATTACCCGTCCCTGGTCATCTAAGTTAATAAAAGAAGAAAGTTAAATTTTAATCTTTAAATCAATCCTATTCTTTTTTGCAATCCTTCAAATTTGGTAGAAACGTAATTTTTGGCTGAAAGACCACTGTCTAAACATCACAGGTTTATCTGGTTTTTTTCAAATCAGTGCATAAGGAAAAATGCCTTTTGAAAAAGTAAAAAATGTTAATAAAACATATATAAAATAGGAACTGAAAAAACCCTATAAACCCGTGATTTATGATAAATAAGAAGAAAAAGAATGAAAAATACGCTCTCCTAATAACGGATTATTCCAGTACCGACTTCAAATAAACCCTATGACGGGGCTGAGAATAAGTCCACTAGTAAAAGTTGCTGTTGACACTGCTATAAGGGGTATAGGCAGTATGAGAGTCGCACTATCGAACATTAACGTTAACAACGGTAAGCAGGTTTACGATATTCCGCCAGTAAATTTTTATTTAGTCGGATATATATTAATTAAAATGGCTCTTGTCCCGTAATTTTTATTAGGCATTATTTTTTATGCATACCAATATCTTAAAAAATATTAACAAAATAATAGAAAACGACCAATTTTTCAGATCAATCATTACTTCCAAAATAATTATGGACTGCATAAAAGGCAACAGTCTGGTTGCTGTTTCTGATAACAAAATTATAGGATCTATTTAATTTTTATCTAACCGTCAAAAGTTTGCATATATTAAAGAAGAAAACTTTACTTTTTTTAATATAATTATTTACTTCTCCAAGGTAGGACTGCAGCTCCGAATGCTAGAAGCGGGCCTGTAAACCATCCTGCCCAGAGAAGGAATCCGGCTATTCCAATACCTAAAAACAAAAGACTCTTCTTTATTGACCTCGCACTGTGACCCTTGTCTTTAAGGCTTAACCCAAGTGCAAGTAATCCAAGTACAATACTCGCTAGAGCTAGAATAATAGTAATAGAAACAGCGGAAGTATATGCACTTTTACTTAATGAAATAAGCATCTGGAGCAGAAAAGATAATCCTGTACCAATGAAGAAGAGTCCTGCGAAGATTCCAGAGATCTTTGCTGGGCTGAAACCAGATACTGCTTCTCTTTTCAAGAATAATAACAAAATTCCCAATACAAGAGTTATCCCTAGTGGAAACAAAATCATAACCAAGCTCTGTCCTTCCCAGAGGTAAACTTTTATCTGGTTTATAGGTATGGATATCCATTCCATGGGAGTAAAAATTTCTTTGTAACCTATTACTATTCCATAATTTTCTTCTTCCTTTGTAGAACTAGCTACAACATAATAAGTCCCATTTTCTGGAGCTATAAGATCAGGACTGGCAAGAGTATAGAAGGCGCTAGGTGTAAATTCTTCATATTCAGGTCCAATACTGAGGTTGCCTGAATATACTTTTACTCCATACCCCTTAGGTACCTCAAGATTCGTGGTACTTCTCCCTCGTTTGTAAGACTTGGACCCATAAGAATAAGATCCGGAGTAAATTCCTGCCTTCCTTGTTCAACAGGAATTGTAAGCCCAAGAACTATTCTTTCTCCTTTATTCATTTTGAAACTGTAGTATATGAGATCGCCTGCGGCAATTTTTCCATAAAGGACTTTGGATATTTCTGAGTTTAAAATAGGAGTTGCCTTGTCAGGGCTTCTACCGCCACTCTCGAAAATCGGCACATGAGCAAGAGCAGGAATTAGCAAAAAGTATACTGCAGTCATCATAACCGATAAAATGCCGGAAACTCGGAATTTCCATTGTTTCATAGACTACATTTTACTTTTTTGCTAGTAATAAGCATCAGAAAAAAGAATTAAAAACAGAGTTATAAAGTTGATTTATATCACATTATTTTTTTAAAAAAATTTAGTTTTCTTGATAAGATCCAAATAGAAATTTTTGCAATTGCTAGCCATAAACTCTTTAAAGGAAACATTTATGCAATTGCCTGCATGAGCTCCCGATATATTGTGGACAGGTCGATTAGAAGGTATGTCCTTGAAACAAAGAAATTAATCCATCCCTTCGAATCACCGTCTACAGCATTGCCAGTATTGAACAGGACAATCTTCGAACATCAGGAAGATGTATTCAGACATCTAAAAGTTAAAGAAAAACCTTTTTTGTCTCATCGTTAGAAGAAGTTATTCCATCTGCCTCTCCAACTACTTGTTTACCGTGATGATATTTACTTCAATAAAGAACTGGTCTTGAGATTTTTAGACAAAGCTTCAGTAGTTGAAAAACCCGCGCAGATAGCTTTTTCAGATACTGATCCCTGTATAAGCTTGCATGCTTGCTACCCGCAACATAATATGGAACACGTGGGGAATTTATTTTTGGGAGATTTTTTCTTTTTCCCGGCTAAAGTGCTAGAGAGGGATTTCATACCTGTAACAATAGATACGGAAAGTATACCTCTTTCCTGTTTTTCCTTGCCATCATTAGAATCCGCTTCAGAAGAAAGATTATTAAAAACTCCGCTTGCTGCAGGGGGGACTTTATTTCCCCCTATGCAACTACAGATTCCACTATTATCCTATATTGCTATCAAGCATTGGACACATTTACTTTTTGCTAATTTCAGCTTGAGTATCTATTGTCAAGCTAGCCAACTAGATAGCAGGTCTAAAAATCTAGACGCGGAGCTTAGAAAAATACTATCTTGTCTATCAAAACGTCGCGGTCCAGTACATATTGGAAAAGATTGTCAAATAGATCCTAGAGCAACAATAATAGGCCCAACTACTATAGATAATGGAGTTATTATCGGGCCAAATGTGACTATTTCAGCGGGATGTATTGGGGATCATGCTTTACTTGAACCGAATAGTTTGATCTGGTTAGGAGTTTTGGGAGCACGAAGCAGTCTTCTTGCAAACCGAAATATTGTTATGAGTTGTGTTATGAACGATTCAATTATTAATACTGATGTTCGTTTTTCGATAGCGTGAAATCATTCTTTTCTCGGAGGTGGATCACATATCACAGATTTAATTCTACGTAACGCCAATGAAGGCGACGATCCCAAGATGAATTCCCCGATGGTAAAAGTTTTCGCCGGTGATGAGCTCGTTAATTCAGGATATTATGTTTTGGGTCCGGCTATCGGCAATAGAGTTAAAATCGGGTCTGGAGCAATCGTCTATCCGGGCAGGATGATAAAATCAGACAGTGTGATTTTTCCTGATCAAGGGGCAGCAGATTGAAAAGCCAAATGAGAATATACGTAAAAGGCAATTCACATTCAAAATTTAATCCAAGATAATAGCGAGTTGAACACCAAGTTACTCACTGAAGAGATTGGAAAAAAAATCTATAGTGGTGATTTTGATAACTTCGACTATAATCACAACACAGAATAAAATGAGCAGGAAAGGTTATTCTATAAAAAATAGGTTGAGTTATAATTAAAAATTATGGTTAGTTGATGACTCGTGACCTTCCCAATTTGAACGAGTTTTTCTAGGATTTGTTTTCTGATTCCATCTGCATCATTGATAATTATATCAACGTTTTAGTTTTTATTCTCTGAAATTGTATCAATTTTCCTATATTCACGCCTTCCAAATTCTGCAGGGAAACGTCTTTCAAGAACCCGTAGGAAAGGAATCAAATTGGCTGCCTGCACCCAATGGAGACTTTACCCTTATATTAAGAATGTATTTACCAGGTCCCACGATTTTAAATGGAACTTACCAGATTCCCCTAGTGCAGAAAGTAATGTAAACAAAAAAAAGTTAAAATACAGGGGATCGCAATAACCCCTTTTTAATTATCTAACTCATTTCAAAATTTATTCGATCTCATTTTTAGTATTTTTTCTTATCATGAGCCCTGGTTTCGACTAGTAAGTCAAAAAATGAACCATTCTCCGGCGATTTGAGACGGATTTTGAATCAGATAGAGTATATCCAAGGCAACTATCATAAAAAATTAAAGATGGAGTTTATAGTGAGCCAAAAGTTAAATAAAATTAGCCCACCAAAATTTGCTAATTGAAGTTTAGGAAAGATAACTGTAGATACTGCTTTGTTTAAGTTGAATAGTTCTTATTATTGTGACAAAAATCTAGACTGTTTAAAAAATCTATTATAAAATGATATTATACTCAAAAACATTATCAAATCAACTTGACTAAGAATAAGCTTGATTTCATCAAAATTAGTGAATACTGTAGAAATTAAGTTCGAAGTAAAGAAGAGATAGCTGTTAATAGAGGAAATTTATTTTCTCTACCTTTTTCCAGCAAAAAAACCCGTAATCAGAAGTACAAACCCCAGCCCCAGGAGGAAAAGAGGCATAGTCAAAGCCTTCAACTTGGGTTTCTAAGCCACGTGATTCGAAAGGTTTATTGTCCGAAGAATTGGGTAGAGACCCCTCAAGTGTTTGTGGGATCGGGAGCCTAGGATCAAGTTGTTGATACACAGGTGAGAACTTGACCAAGACACCGTCTGCACCTGCATATACAGTGCTTACAGTTAGATTAAGAATTTCTATAGAGTCACTTGAATATATAAAGTGAGAGCCTTCAGTGACAATGTCATTCTTAAGCGGGGTCCCTTCCCTACGAAGCTCAATCCATACCTTTTTCCCTTCAGTATCCGTACCTTTCACATAAAGCTGATAACCTTGCAAAAAAGTATGATAGCTTCCAGATCTCACATAAATTTTATCTCCATTGATCAGAACAATGGAGAGCTTCTTCCCATAACCGGTAGCTAAGGCAGGTGACATGGAATAAAAGATAACTGAAGAGAATATAGATATAATAAGGAAAAAGGAAAATAAAAGGAGAATATTTGTTCTCTCATCCACTTTCCTTTCGGGTTTACTTGGGGCGAGCATAAATGCATCTGCCTGCAATAATTTCTTCCCTGGTATCGTCTGCTTTTCTTATGACAAGAGCTCCATCAGGAGTTACTCCCACAGCTTTACCCTCTAGAATTCTTGAAGGTGTTACGACCTTAACGTCTCTTCCAATGGTGTCTGAAAGAGCAAGCCAGTCATTAAGGATATGTGAAAAAGGTCTGGTCTTGAAATATATGTATTGCTGTTCAAGCTCGAAGAGAAGGTCTTGAAGGAACGAAATTCTTTTTATGTGTTTCCCGAGCTCAACTTTCAGAGTTGTCGAGCCCGAGCGGAAAGACTCGGGAATATCTTTTAAGTCCATATTCACATTAATTCCTATGCCCAAAACTATATAGTCCACTCTATCCATCTCAGCATTTGCCTCGGTAAGGATTCCACACACCTTTTTCCCATTGATGCGGACATCATTTGGCCATTTGATGCGTGCGTCAAGGCCTATATCACGAATAGCATTTGCGACTGCAAGCCCGGCGACTAGAGTCAGTCTTGAAGCATGCCTGATAGGAATTCCTGGTTTGAGGATCACGGACATCCATATACCGCCGTGAGGGGAGATCCATTCTCTGCCCATGCGGCCTCTGCCTCCCTTCTGTATTTCAGAGATTACAAGCGTGCCTTCATCCTCGGAAGCCACTATTTCCTTTGCAATGCTATTTGTAGAATTCACCTCCTCGAAATAATGAATCTTCTGCCCTAGAAGAGTTGTTTTGAGTCCCATCTGAATTTCTTCCGGGTACAAGAATTGAGGTATGGATTTCAGGACATAACCTTTTTTTGGGGATGATCCTATCTCATAACCATCAGTCTTTAGGGCCTTGATATATTTCCAGACCATTGTCCTGGAGATCCCTAGCTTGAGCCCCAGTTCTTCTCCAGAAACAGGGCTTTTCTGTGCATCTTTAAGTTCCTTGATAATTTGAGATCTTTTATCTCCCATCAATGCACCCCATATAAATCTCTATACGTTCCACAGTATTTATTTCTTTAGTTTATTCTCTCATGGCAAGATGATAAAACATATGTTGCTAAGCAAAAAATCTGGTTCATATTTCTCGAAGAGAGTACTTGTTAACGCTGCATTTTCTGGGCCATGCTGACATAAGCATGTACTGCAGCTGTAATAGCTGCAACCTTTTTGTCTTTTGCTTCAATCGCCGAAGCTAGAGTATCACCCTTTTCAGCTTCTGATTTGACAATCTCTTCAACAGATTCCAGAATGTTATGATCTTCAATAAAAGCAGTTGTAATTTTGCCACTTCGAAAATCTGGGTTGCGCATGACAGCTTTATGGAATGGAATATTAGTCTTTACTCCCACAACCACATATTCGTACAGAGCTCTTTCCATCCTGGCAATCGCTAAATCTCTTGTCCTTTCCCAGACACATAGCTTAGAGATCATTGAATCGTAATAAGGAGAAATTGTATAACCTGTATGTACTCCACTATCAACTCTGACACCTGGGCCACCTGCAGATCGGTATCCTCGAATCTTTCCAGGAGAAGGGGCGAAGTCATTTAATGGATCTTCAGCGTTGATCCTACATTCAATAGCATGACCATTAATACAAATATCCTCCTGCATAAAATCAAGTTTTTCACCCCATGCAATCCTGAGCTGTTCCATTACAATATCAATACCAGTAATCATTTCAGTAATCCCATGTTCAACCTGCAAACGGGTATTGACCTCAAGAAAATAAAAATCGCCCCTCGAATAAAGGAACTCTACTGTACCTGCATTTACATAGCCAATTGCCTTCGCTACTTTTACTGCGGCTTCCCCCATCTGTGCCCTGAGTTCAGAAGTCATGATAGGAGAAGGAGCTTCTTCTATAAGCTTTTGATGTCTTCTCTGGATGGAACATTCCCTATCAGAGAGGTAAATAGTATTTCCATATGAATCGGCCAGTATCTGAATCTCTATATGCCTGGGTTCCTCTAAATATTTTTCGATAAAAACCGAAGAGTCCCCAAAAGCCGAACCAGCCATCTGTTTTGTAGAACCGAACGTAGTCACCAATTCTTCCTTGCAATGAGCTACTTTCATTCCAATTCCGCCACCTCCTGCAGATGCTTTAATTATAACCGGGTATCCGATGTTTTCAGCAAACACCTTAGCCTCGTCTACATGATCTACTGCATCTTTCGTCCCAGGTACAACAGGTACTCCTGCTGCCATCATAAGATTCCTGGCTTGTATCTTGTTTCCCATCTCAGCAATCACATGGCTAGGAGGACCTATGAAAATCAGTCCTTCCTCTTCACAACGTTTTGCAAAGGCAGGATTTTCTGAAAGGAAACCATAGCCTGGGTGTATTGCATCAGATCCCGTATTTTTTGAAACTGCAAGAATAGCTTCCATATTCAGGTAGCTTTGACTAGAAGGAGCCGGACCTATCAAGTGAGCCTCATCTGCATATTTGGCAAAAAGTGCATTTTTGTCAGCTTCAGAGTAGACAGCTACAGTGGAAATTCCAAGCTCCCGACAAGCGCGCATAACCCTAATCGCAATCTCACCGCGGTTCGCAACGAGTACTTTTTTGAACATTGTGCCTCATACAGTTATTATTGAATTGACAGTATAATATCATTAGGAGATACGGTGTCCCCTTCTGAAACAAATATTTCTTTAACGATACCCGAGTGAGGGGCGTGAATAGAGTTCTCCATCTTCATAGCTTCGATGACAGCGATTGTATCGCCTTCTGCAACAACGTCTTCAACTTTGACCTTAATAGAAAGAACCATACCCTGCATTGAGCTTTTTACAGCCCCTTCAACGGATTTAGCACTCGATTTTTTGGAAGACAATTCGGATATTGAAACTCCACTGCCAAGAGGCTCAATCTTTACCTCGTAGACGTCTTCGTCCACCTCAACCTTGAAATGGGTTGGGATTGTGTACTCATTCCGAATTGCAACCTCATGGGTAACGACAGTGAGAGATTCTTCTTCGACTTCCCCTTTTAGGAATTTTGGAGCGATAGCTGGATAGAGAATGTAGGTAAGGATATCTTCTTCGGATTTTGCGATACCCATGTCTTCTGCTTCTTTTTTTTTCCGATTATATTCTGGCTTTAGGAGATCTGCAGGACGGCAGTTTATGGGTTCTTCGTCTCCGATAATCTTGCCTATGATCTCGGGTCTTAATGGAGCGGGAGATCTTCCATAAAGCCCGCGAACATAATCCTTGACTTCTTTTGGAATAACTTTATAACGTTCGCCCATGAGCACATTAAGCACCGCCTGGGTGCCCACTATTTGGCTCGTAGGAGTAACAAGAGGCGGATATCCAAGTTCCTCTCGAACTCTAGGCATTTCATCGAGAACAGCCTCATATTTGTCAAGAGCATTCTGCTCCTTTAATTGAGATACCAGATTTGAGAGCATCCCTCCAGGAATCTGATAGATAAGGACATTGGTATCAATCTGTTCGGAAATTGGATCAAGAATTCCCCTATATTTTTCTTTTAAATTTTTGAAATATGCAACAACTTCCTTGAAAAGCTCTAGATCCAGACCGGTATCATAAGGTGTACCTTTAAGGGCCGCTATTACAGTCTCAGTGGCAGGCTGAGAAGTCCCCCAGGCTAGTGGGGAAAGTGCTGTATCTAGGATATCCACTCCTGCGTAGCAGGCTGCCATATAGCTCATCGGGGCCATCCCAGAGGTGCAATGGCAGTGCAGAGAAATTGGGATGGAGATTTTTTTTTTCATTCCAATGATTATGTTATTGGCTCCATCGGAAGAAAGCAAACCTGCCATATCTTTGATACAAAGGGAATCGCACTCAAGTTCTTCAAGTTGTGTTGCAAGTTCTACATACTTTTCAACCGTGTGCACTGGACTTATAGTATAGCAAATCGTACCCTGTACATGAGCACCAAGTTTTTTTGCCACTTTAATAGAAAGTTCCATATTCCGGATATCGTTGACAGCATCAAAAATCCGAAAAACATCAATTCCATTTTCATAAGATTTCGTAACGAATTTCTCGACTACGTCATCCGAATAGTGCCGATATCCAACAAGATTTTGACCCCTAAGAAGCATCTGAGCATAGGTATTTTTCATCCTCTTCTTTATGTCCCTCAGGCGTTGCCAGGGATCTTCGTTTAGATAACGAATACAACTATCAAAGGTAGCACCTCCCCACATTTCAAGGGAAAAATAGCCAATTTTGTCTAATTGTTCAACCACTTCGAGCATATCTCTTGTCCGCATTCTAGTTGCCAGGAGAGACTGGTGTGCATCCCGAAGGATTGTTTCAGTAATTTTGACACTCATGGATGAACCTCTTAAAATCGAATCAAAATAAATAGTTATACTTAATAGGTGTGTGGAGATTAACAAAAGTTTCTGGAATATATGGGGGTTGATATTTAGATTCTTTTGAGTGAAATTCATAAGTTTTCTGATCACTATTTTTGGCACATTTTCTGTTATTTTACCGCAATAAGGATTTCTATGGTCAGATATAAAAGGCACCAGAATCGAATCATGAGATATTCAATTTAACGATCAAAGGGCAATCTTCTACAGATATTGCGCTTTGATTTTAAAATATACAATTGTTAACAAGTATATACTTTTCGCCTGTTAACATTAAGTAAATATAATATAGTAAAAGTACCAAAACTATTAAGCCCCCAGATAAGAATCCCTTTTTTAAAGGGACAACAAGCCTTATTTGTTGATTAGAAATAGTCGTACTTCTCACACAATAAAATTACAGGGAATTTTGATAAACCTCTGATTTTCGAGAATCGGTTATATACCATTTATAAATACATGATAACATTTGTGGGCCTATCAAAATAATCTGCATACAATAGAATTTTCTTGCCATTTAAAAATTACCATTTTATTCTGAAATAATTCTGCCTCAAAACTCATTTAACATGACAATAAGTGATGAATCGGTTGCCTCACGTACACTTATGTCAAATCTACATCAGAAAGGCCAGAAAATTCTTCAACCGGTGAACAAAGAATAATAATGTGACATAAACTTCACCTTCAAATTCGCAAAAAATTCCTACTCAATAACTAATGGACAGGATAACACTTTCCACTTCTACACATAAAAGTGCCTTAAATCACCTTATCATCTTCAATTTGGGTCCAACATTCTAAATTGTCCTGAATCGACAGAACATTCTGTAAGCAAAATTAGCTTCATCTTCATAAATAGCAGTACTAATAGATCTTCCTACTATTTAGGTAGCCTTTATAAGTGACTGCACAATTTTACCTCGGAAAAAGATGGATGTAATGAATTTTTTTATTGCTGATAAAATATGAAGAGATTCTGGCTCTTTGTGCTTCAACCCTAAATTTATTGCTTATTATCGTGAGTCTTGAATCTCAAATTAAAGAACTAACAGAAAGATCAATCTTATTTGAATCCTGCTTAATTCAAAGCAATCATAGCAGCAGAAGTCTCCGTCAAAAGAGTGCTTGACAAAAAGAAGCAAAAATTCAAGAGTAGACAAAAAAAGATGCTAAGAGATCTAGCAGTTAATAAGATTATCAAGGAACGACTTTTGACATGGTTAATTTTTATGATTGCCTAATATAACATTTTTTGAATTACTGTAGAGAATACGGACACTTTCTTGAGTATTTTGGTGTTGAATATTATGATTAAAGATAACATTTTTAGATTCAACCAATTAATCTTATTTTTACAGAATATCAAGGTCAGACGGAGAACTGGCTTCATTGTGGAAGATTAAATGAAGCTGTTTTTCCTGAATAAGTAAAATATCCAGTAAAGTATGGTTCTGATATTTCAGCTTAGCAATCTGATATCTAAAACTACTAGTTCGTCTCCTATGAAAGGGGTTCTAAGTTTTTTAATGATACAATTGGATGAAAATATATTTTGCTACCATCATTAGAGAATAAAAAGATTATTTCTTGAATTCAGATAAATTTGAAAATGTGATTAGTAAAGAGCAAATAACTACTCTGTCACCTATTGTGATGAAAAATAAATAAAATCAAGAAATAAGAAAATTGGCTTCATATAGCGTCCACCGACAAATACACATATCATCTTTCTTATCCAAAAGGAGGATTTTAATCAATGAGAGCTATGAGAATTCTTCCAACTTTTTAAGGAATAGCAGTAAAGAGATAATTTAAAGGGGTTGAAGAGCATCATAAACAACAATATGATAAAGAAATGAATGAGCTTTATGATAGAAATGGAAAAGTAAACTGCTGAATTCAAGGAGCAAACCCAAGAGTTGGAAGAAAGATTTGATTCCGTAGTAATAGAAGAAATTTAAGTAAATCCGCATTTTTTTAAGCTCCCAAAGACAATTAAAAAGCTTTAAAAGCCCATAAACAAAAGCGAGTCAATCGATTTGAGAGGATTATATAATCAAAGAAAATATCATAAGGTTCCTTACCTGCCTGAGAGTTCCAAATGAAATAAATTGGGTAGAAAGGGGATCAAAATGATGAAATTATAGCAAAAAAATTCAAGAATTTTTGTAAACATACACTGAGTTGCAGTTTTCTGCAGAAATGATCTACATTCCTGCAATCAGAAAAAATTTTTGCAGTATCTAGACGGTATTCTAGCGATGCTTAGGGATCTAAGTCAACATACCCCAATGGTTACAAATTTGTTATTATTTTCGGTTTTTGAATTGATTGTAATTATAGTAAACTCAGGAAATATTCATACATATAAACAACGATAACCGTAGTTAACCCTTGGAATATTGAGTCAATCATTAGTTGACTATAAAGGATTTCGATAAGCCACTGATTTTCACGAATTATTGATATATGTCCATAAAATATAGATATGACAAAATTTAGGAGTTTATCAAAATCTCCGATTGTTTGGGAGATATTCAAAAAAAAGTTATTTTGGAAAAAGTATTGCTTTGTGTTGTACAACCCTATATTAAATGTTCTTGTAGAGGCTCAGAAGAGTTTTTTTTTCAATGCCTCATATTGGACTGTTATTTAATCGAAGGTTTATTGTTAGGCCTATAATTGCGTATCAACAATATGTGCAAAGTATACAAATAAATCCATGTGTTATGAATAGGGGAAGGTTTGAATCGTTCCCGATTGAAGTAAGGGATCTTCTTGAAACTCCACACTTCTATCTCATAAACTAGATAACTGATTTCAAAATAACAAAAAAATGGATCAGAAGATATGTTTTATTTGTTTCACTGTTGCTTTTTAAGCCTTCCTAAAAAACCGTTAAGTCCTGCTTTATGTCTGGCTTCATCCAAAGAAGCTCTTTCAAAAAAAAGAGCAGCTCTTATGTTGCCTTCTTCTCTAGCCATTTTTGCTGCTTCAGCTTTCTCAAATTCAGCTTTGCTTTCTCCTGCTAGCATCATTTCCAGATTATCAAGGGTTTTTTCTTTAACAAGTCCAAGAATTTCAGCTACTTCTGTAGCATGCCAGGCCTCATCCATAGCTATCTGACGGAGGTATACTGCAATATCTGCAAGTCCTTCACTCTCAGCAACTTTTGACATCGCAAGATACCACCCGACCTCAGTGGTTTCTCCTCTAAAAGTATCTTTTAACATCTGTTCAAGATTCATGAAATCACCATTTCTTCTTTAAAATAATCGTATCAATGACTTTAATCATATATTGGCCTTCAAAAGTAGATTCTCGCCTTATTTCAGGTACAATAGAATTAGTCCTACAGCTTTACTTTTCTATCTGATCCAATAAACTTAAACCTAATATTTTGGGAAAATTAATAAAAGTTCTGGATGCAAATCAAGATTACGGTTGTACACTCCACTGCAAGCAACTTGTACGCTCCCGCCACAGATTTGGATATCTACAAATTATTCAAAGTAAAATATTTTAATTTGCTTATATACCTTTTTCCTCTCTGATCTCCCTGATTTTCAACATATTTTTTAATTACTTTGGAGGGTGTACCATCACCCAACAGTTCATTTTTCCCGAATGAAGAATGAATTTTTATCAGTAAAATAGTGATCTATATAATTAAAAGATGGTATAATCTTATGAAATTTTTATTTATGATATTTTGATCCTGAATCGCTGATCGCAGTTTCTGAGGATTATTAGAAAAGCTTGAGCATGAAATAAAAGAAGAACTTCTTGACAGCTATAATTTGTTTCACCAAGAAAAATTATCACAGCAACGAAGCTACTCAATTCAGAAGATACAAACATTACACCACGTATATATATTTAGTAAGTAGGGTGACTTTTCATGTCACAATCAGCGATTTCATTACCTAAATAATGGAATATATCACCTGATTTATATAACTTAATTAGAAACTGACAAGATTGAAAAATACTGAATCTATAAACAGAACAATATAAACTAAATTGAAATATTAATAAATTTACGAAAAATGGGATACAAACTTTAGGCAGTATAAAAATAGAGAATGTTCTAGGCATTTATCTAAATCCTCCAGAATTTCAGCAACTATTTTAGCCTACCGAAAATCAGTTAACTGATATCTATTTTGATCCATTATTCATCTTTGATTACTAATTTATGAAAAAAATGAAAAAAACATAATCAATAGCCGACAGTTATATAATATGAGTCAATCGAATTTGCTGACTGAATCCTACTGAAAATGGATATTGATATTTTTTTTTATTGACTGAATGATAGAGTATCTAAAGGAAAAAATATATAGGCTTTTCAAGAAGAATAAAAGGATATATATTTAGATGAGGTTTTATTAAATTTATTTTTAACTCTTCAAGAGTTTAAGAGAATTAAACAAAAAAAGAGGAAATAAAGTTTTAGAGAGGAACACCATGCAAAGGAAAGAGGAGTACTCAACGTAAATAGACATCTGCAGCGCTGTTAAATTATAAAATTTATCCGAATATTAACTAATTAAAAAGAGAACACAAAATTTAATTATCTGAGACATTACCTTAGCTATAAAATGTACAAATTTGATAAAATTAACTTTAAGATAGTTTTATTCTTAAAATGGGGATCTCAAAATGAATCTATCTATAATCTTAGGCACAAGACCAGAAATTATTAAAATGTCTCCACTGATAAGAGAATGTGAAAGAAGAAACATTGATTATTTTATTCTGCATACTGGCCAACATTATTCCTTTGAGATGGATAAGACTTTCTTCGATGATCTTGAATTGCCGAAACCGGCTTATAATCTAGAGATAGGCTCTGGAAGTCATGCAGAGCAAACAGGTAAAATTATGGTAGGTATAGAAAAAATCATTCTTGATGAAAAGCCAGATGTAGTATTAGTTCAGGGTGATACAAATACTGTACTTGCTGGTTCTCTAGCTGCTTCCAAAGTGAACATAAAAATTGGACATGTGGAAGCGGGCCTAAGAAGTTATGACAGAAGCATGCCAGAAGAAATAAATCGAATTGTTGCGGACCATGTTTCGACTATCCTCTTTGCTCCCACAGAGCTCTCAAAGCAAAATTTGCTGAAAGAGGGAATTGGAGAAAGCAAAATATTTGTAACTGGTAATACAATTGTTGACGCTGTTTTTCAAAATTTAGAAATTTCTAACAATAGAGGAAATGTTTTAAATGATTTGAAATTGAAATCAAAAGAATACTTTCTTCTCACATCTCATAGAGCTGAAAACGTCGATAATCGGGAACAGATGAGTAAAATATTAAAAGGTATTTCCATGATTCAAGAAGAATTCTCTATCCCTGTTGTATTTCCTGTACATCCGCGGACAGAGAAAAGGATTCGAGAGTTTGGTTTTTCATTAGAAGGCATCAAGTCTATAAGGCCAGTGAGTTTTCTGGAGTTCCTTCAGCTTGAAGCTAATGCCAGACTTGTATTTACTGATTCTGGTGGTGTTCAGGAGGAAACCTGCATTCTTGGAACACCCTGCATAACATTGAGAGATAATACCGAAAGACCTGAAACACTGGAAGTAGGCTCGAACATACTATCAGGGGTTGAATCGGATCACATCATGAGATCAGCTGTCAAAATGATAAATGAAAAAAAGAGCTGGATCAATCCCTTTGGGGATGGAAAAGCTGCAGAGAAAATTATTGATACACTGATAATCGAATAAAGAGCCTTGTTTGAGGGCTTAGAGTCATATAGTATGGTTCCCTAATATGCCATCGAGTGCCCTTCAGCAGAAGCATCAACAATTATCTACAAGATTCAATGAAACTTGGAGAATTTAATCGTTGGAACAATAGCTATTCAAGTTCTCTTTACAATTTAGGCTATTTTTGGTACGTGAGTTATACTGATATAATAATATATATCACTATATATTTCAAAATTTTGGCGAATAAATTAAGAAAAAAAACTAAAGTTCACTGATGTTTTCTATCTAAATCCGAGTTATAAACTCTATACACTTTCCACATATGTATACAAAAATTTTATATATTTTTCTCAATATAACAGTAGCTTAAAAAATAATTTAACTTTTAATGAATCCGACATTTTCGGATGTAAACAAGAGGATTTCAATAAACCTTGTATTTTCGAGGGTCATCCAGATACTCGTTATAATCATAAAGATAAAATATAAGAATTTATCTAAATTTTCACAAGTACAGAATGTCGATTATGTGGAATACTGAGAAAAAGATGTAGACAGCGACGGCATATATAAATGAATAACAAGAGAGTTCAACAAAAAATATTATATACGAATAGATAAACTGTTTCAATGATCGAACAAATATTTTTGAAATAATCTTCACAAAGACGAATTAATTACCGAGTCAACCCTGAAAATAGCTATAAAAGGAATGGGAATCAACAGCATTTATGATGTACTGAAAATTTGATAATTTACAAACAATTTCGATAAATTTCTATGCATTTAAGTATTGGAGAGTTCAAATTTCTTAATATTAATTTTTACTGATGAAAATTTCTACTGATTTTGTTCCGAAGTATCCTTTATATCTGTAAACTACTTCATTTTTTTCTTAGAAATTTACCTACGAATCATAGGCGATAAAGTCACTTTTTTTTGAATATTCTGATTAGCTATGATCATTTTCCATTAATGCTATGAAGTTTATATCAAAGATGATTTATTACCATTTTTTTGTTCAGGTCTAGTCCCTGATGCTCTTTGTTTTTGCTTCATTTTCTCTAGGTTTATCAAATTTTACATGTACATAATCTAAATGTATAAAAATAGTAACCTAAGTCATTTCCATTTTTTTGTTTTCAAAACCAAGGCAATTGAGTTGGCTTTGTAACTGTCCCCATATTCCATCTTTTTTGCGATTATCAATATTTTTTCTGAATGACCAACCTGTGTACTGTCGACATACGCTCAAAAACAAAGAAATTTCAGAAACAACTTAAATCAATACATTATTTCTAAAGTTCAAAGTTAGAAAGATCATAATTTGCTGGAAAACAAGCATTTTAAAAAAATAATTCCTTTAGCTTCAGGTCTACTTCATAGACTGTTTTATTAAAATATATGGACTCATAAATGATACAAAAGACTTCCAGTCAATTAAAAAGAATAAATTTCAACAAATTTATCTCCAATTGACTGAAGATATTTTTAGTTATCTTTAATTGTGAAATAATTAAAAGTTTTCATGAGTAAAAATTAATGTTAAGAGATTTAAACTTCCCAATAATCAAATGCATGAAATTTATCTAATCCTCTATTTATAATGGATCCTATTGTGATCTCTGCATTAATGTTGAAATTATTTAGGTATGGTGGGTTACAGGGTTTTTGTCCCTGGGATGAAGATCGGCATTATTATGGGATAAAAAATGAGTGTGCCCTAATTTTTTGGAATTTGATATAGAGAGTCTCAAGGTTACTATTTACCACAATTTATGAGCATAACAAAAGCTAAAAGCTAGGTACAAACTAAAAAAATTGAAACTTACCTAAATACAGTTTGCCCTCCGGTAAATTATTATAATTTAAGAGACGGCCTAAATATTTCTGAACAATATTTGTCAAAGATATGATCTTCAATTTGCTCACAAATTTTAGTATAATCTTTAGATTTGGGGTCGTGCTTGTTCATTGTTTTTTTGACTTCAGCGTTCATTTTATCAAGAGTTTTCTGGTCGAAACCTTCTGTATTATCCATAGTAAACATAAAAATCATGCTCTGTAGCTACCTTATCTCGTACTTAAATACTTAATTGATTAATTTATATAATCGAATGTTTGTACTAGCTTGTTTATATATTAATTTGAATATTAGACCAGATCTTTATGAACACTATAAGGACCCAGAATCTCAAAAATCTAATATGTTAACTTTTCGAAAGCTTGTCATTTATAAGCAACCGATAATTCAAACATACTTCGTTCAGTAGTTATCCCATCGGTTCCTAAACAATTCATCAAATCAAGAATTAGATATAAATCTATTTAAGATGATGAAATCGCCGATTATGACACAAAAAGTGATCTTACGCTTTCTATATATATAAAGTAATTTTACGTTTTCTATACATATAATTAGGTTACTGCTTGCATCCTTTATATTATATAGTACCGTTGATATAATAACTTTACCTTATGAAACAAATTATAACTATCAAAAAGTTCTTAATCTTTTATTTCATGCTTCAATGTTTTCTAATAATCCTACAGAAACTGCGATCAGCGATTCAGAGTCAAAAATATCACAAATAAAAATTTCATAAGATTATGCCATCTTTTAATTATATTGATCACTATTTTACTGATAAAAATTCGTTCTTCATTCGGGAAAAATGAACTGTGAAAGTGTTAAGATGATGGATCTTTCATGTTCAAGAAATGCAATTTACTGTCATGATATTTCATATTATGGAAGGAGAGAAAATCAATATATTCGGGGATTGAAACAGAAGAATAAGCTACTGGGAAATATTCGTTCTGCACTTGAGATATAGCTTAAAGCTATGAAGATAGAACTTGATATGTTTACATTAATTGGTTAAGCAAAAAATATTCACTCCTTATGAAATACTTACTTGAGATGATGGCCACAAGTTATATTGAAAAACCTAAATGCTAAGCGAGTTGAGACCTTTTTAGAATTGAAAAACTGAAACTTTAGAGAATTTCGATAAACTCCATTCTCTTGAGCATTGTTGACTTTAAATTTGTCAATATTTATGTATATTCATGAAAACTCTTATTGATTTTGCTCTTAAAGAAGAGTATAAACGTCTTGAATCTGTTGGAGATAAGCTTGCTGAAATTGCTTCCTTAATTGATTGGAAAACGTTTCGTATTATTCTTGAGTCTATGTATATTAACAAAACTGTTTCAGGAGGGAGACCTGAAACTGATGTTATTGTGATGTTCAAAATGCTTGTTTTACAATAATGGCACAGGCTCTCTGATTTTGAACTTGAGAAACAGTGTAATAGATCGAATTTCTTTTAGGAAATTCCTTGGATTTCCAGAATACATATCTGGCAGTACTATTGTATGGCTATTTAGGGAGAGAATTATCGAGAATTTCAAAGAAAATATGGGGAAAGTTGCAAAGCCAACTTGATGCTCTGGGTTTACAGATAAAGCAGGGAATGATTCAGGATGCTACTTTTATCTATTCAGATCCAGGACATGCAAAAGCAGATAAACCTTGAGGAGATGAGGCAAAAAAAAGTATATTGAAGATAGCGGAAGTTATCTTTAAAATCAAAGAATTGAGAATAAGTAAAGCCAAAAAGAGGATTAAATAGAGAAATTGAGGGGAAGATATGAGAAATTCCTGCTAAGAAATAAAATCCGAAGTTTATCGAAATCCTCTTTAATCAATCACAGTTAATTAGGGAGATGTCAGCTATTGGAAAAAATCTAAAAGCAAATATTTCTTTTAGTTTTCTCGCACTAAAAATGTTAACTATGACATAAATATCAAGAAGTATAATGGAAAAATTTAGCTATTCTTCAGCTTTTCGAGTATACTCTGGTCCATAAATAAATCTCTATCTGCATTAAGTGAATTAGATTTATAAGGTATCCAATTTTGGAGTTTTATGAGTTCTCTCTTTGAGTCGTTTACTCTAAACTTTCTTTTTAAATTCTAGTTCCAGTCTTTAATCTCCAAATTTTTAACCAACCATTTTATCTCAATTTTTAAGAATGTTTTCTACTATTGAGTCGATATGAGACAGACAATTTTAAAATATCCAGGTATCTATATTATTTTGAGGAAGGTATCAAAAAACATAAATGCCAGTATATTTCTCAATGTTTACCTGAAGTAATTTCACATATATTGTTCTTATTTTGAGCTCTGTAAAGAGTCTTCTAATTTATATAATCACTCATTTGTTTGTGAACTACCTAGAGATCTTGATGTCTTTTTAACCAATTTGATTCCTTTAGTTTGATTTTCGCAGAATAGGGGAACGCATATTATATCGAAATTGCTATATACAAATAAATAGCTTATTGTAACTAATAAGAATAGGTTTAGGAACTCAACAAATCGGAACTGCTGTATCATGATGTCATAAGGAGAGGTATATTATTGATAGAATATTACTAATATATTGATATCTGAGTTCTGATACAGATCGATGGATAAGTACCTTAGAATGCCCTAATGGAAATTATTTAGAATCGATTTTTTGCAAATCTAAGATAAGGCAGGACTTTTACAATTGAATATCCAAATCGGTTAATAGGGTTAATTTTATTAGCTTTTCGGATCACTATAGACGTATAGAAAAGCTTACGAGTTGATAACAAAGTGCGACCTGTCTCACAAAGAGTGAACGCAAAAAAGAATCATGAAAGTAATCCCAAATTTGAAAAATATACCTCTGAGCTTCTGATCCTCAAGCCTGAAGGTTATCCCTTAAGCGGCATGATGGAAGAATATCCTGTAATTGAAAATAAGGATGTTTTTGAATATTATGCTCGAGAACAGTGGAATGGGCATATTGCTCGTAAGGGAGATTATCTTTTTGACCGACGAATGTTTCCAGATTTTGCTTACCGAATTATAGAAGTGGAACCTGCAGAATCAATAATCGGAAATTCAACCTCTATTATTGTAACTGAAGAAAAAAATGGCTTTCCTTCCAAGTTGGAGATAAAGGGTAGCATTAAATTTGAAGATGTAATTGGACAGGACCTTGCAAAGCAGAAGTGTAGGCTGATAGAACGTTTTCTGGAAGATCCAGAACGTTTTGGAAAATGGGCTCCAAGAAACATCCTTTTTTTTGGACCCTCAGGAACCGGAAAAACCATGCTTGCAAAAGCTCTTGCAAACAAGACCGATGTGCTCATCATCCCTGTCAAAGCTACCCAGCTTATTGGAGAATATGTAGGAGATGGAGCCCGCCAGATTCATCAGCTTTATGACCGGGCAGAAGAGATGGCTCCTTGTATAATATTCATAGATGAACTTGATGCTATAGCTCTGGACAGAAAATTCCAGGAATTAAGAGGGGATGTAAGTGAAATTGTAAACGCTCTTCTAACAGAGATGGACGGTATTATGGAACGCGAGGGGGTATGTACAATTTGTTCCACAAACAGGATTCACACACTTGACTCTGCTGTAAGAAGTAGGTTCGAAGAAGAAATCGAATTTGTTCTCCCAGGGGAAGAAGAAGCCCTTCGAATATTCGAATCAAATATGAAGACCTTCCCCTTGCAGGTAGAAAATTGTAATTTCCAGGCCCTTGCGAAAAAAACAAAAGGACTTTCAGGCAGGGATCTTGTAGAAAAGGTCTTGAAATCAGCTCTACATCAGGCAATTATTGAAGACAGGGAGATAGTAACATGCAAGGATTTCGAAAATGTCCTTGCAAAACTTGGAAAAAAAGAATTTCCGAAGGATCTATCTGAACTCTATGTTTAAACTGCCAAAATATGACAGTGGGTAGATTTTTCCTGCATAATAACAACTCTAAAGAAATTATAATAAAGGAAATCACACATCTTGAGAATCAAATTGCATAAAATACACAAAGACGATTTCGATGAACTCTAGTATTTTGTCATGTGCTATAAATTATATATAGCTAACTTGTGAAAATTATAGGTTTATGAAATTCTCTAAAATTTAATTTTTATTTTATAAAAAATCTGCTATACCACTAAGAATATATTATAACATTTTTAAAGTATACCATTTTTGAAGCACTATTATTTTTGATCGTATCGGTGGATTATTAATCATTTCAGTCGAATAACCAGTTAATTGCTGCTGGGATGAAAACTTTCATAAAAATTATCAACTAATGAATTTATAGAGAATTTCGATAACCTCCATGCTCTTGAGCATGGTTGACTTTAAATTTGTCAATATTTATGTATATTCATGAAAACTCTTACTGATTTTACTCTTAAAGAAGAGTATAAACGTCTTTAATCTGTTGGAGATAAGCTTGCTGAAATTGCTTCCTTAATTGATTGGAAAGCGTTTCGTATTATTCTTGAGTCTATGTATATCAACAAAACCGTTTCAAGAGGGAGACCTGAAACTGATGTCATTGTGATGTTCAAAATGCTTGTTTTACAACAATGGCATGGGCTCTCTGATTTTGAACTTGAGAAACATTGTATAGATCGAATTTCTTTTAGGAAATTCCTTGGATTTCCTGAATACATATCTGGCAGTACTATTGTATGGCTATTTAGGGAGAGAATTATCGAGCATTTCAAAGAAAATATAGGGAAAGTTGCAAAGCCAACTTGGTGCTCTGGGTTTACAGATAAAGCAGGGAATGATTCAGGATGCTACTTTTATCCTTTCAGATCCAGGACATGCAAAAGCAGAGAGATGAGGCAAAAACAAGAAGAAGCAGAGACGGAGCATGGACAAAGAAGGGAGGTAAGTCTCACTTTGGATATAAGCTTTATAATATAATAGACAGAGATTATGAGCTGATCAGAAGATTCAAAACAACAACTGCGTCAGTACATGATTCGTATGTAGATGTGAAAGAGGAAAATGAAGTGGTTTGATAGGGACAGAGGATACTTTGGAGCAAAAACGAAGGGGTATAATGCAACAATGAAAAGAGCGGTCAAAGGACATACGCTGGGAATAAAGGATATATTAAGAAATAAGGGAATTGGCTCAAAAAGAGACCAAGGGAAAAGAGTTTATTCAGTAACGAAAGAAATTTTCAAAGCAGGAAGAATTTTTGTTACTACTGTTAAAAGAGTAAATCTAAAAATGTTGTGTACGGCTTTTTGTTATAATCTTCATCAATTGAGGAAATTGAAAATAAAAAAAGTATATTGAAGATGGCGGGAGCTATCTTCAAAATCAAAGAATTGAGAATAAGTAAAGCCAAAAAGAGGAATTAATAGAGAAATTGAGTGGAAGATATGAGAAATTACTGCTAAGAAATAAATCCGAAGTTTATCGAAATCCTCTATAGAAAAAGGAAATAAATGAATGCAAAATAAAAAAAAGTTGTATTCGATAGCTTTAGTTTCAGCGGTCATGATTTTAACATTGGTAAGTATTGCAGGAGCAGCACCTTTTGCATATATTACAAATAGTGAAGACAACACTGTTTATGTAATTGACACAGCAACTAATACCGTTACAGCTACAGTGACTGGATTATACTATCCTTGGGGAGTTGCAGTCACCCCGGATGGAACAAAGGTATATGTGGCAAACAGTGGCAGTAGCTATGTCCCTGTAATTAACACAACTACAAACACCGTTAAAGCCACTGTTAATGTAGGAAACAGTCCTATTGGAGTTGCAGCAACACTGGATGGAAAGAATGTATACGTAACTAACAATGGCAAAAACACCGTTTCTGTAATTGTCACAGCTACAAACACTGTTACAGCCACTGTAAATGTAGGAAACGCTCCTATTGGAGTTGCCGTAACACCGGATGGAAAGAATGTGTATTGGTGAATATCAATGACGGCACTGTTTATGTAATTGACACAGCAACAAACACTGTTGCAGCTAGCGTGCCAGTAGAATCTTTTCCTGTTGCTTTAGGACAGTTTAGAGATCCAAGTGTAACAATATTAGCTATACAGAATACCGCAGGTGCAGAGAGATCCGCAGGCGCAGAGAGATTTGGAGATATAACATTGAAAACCGACTCCTGTACTGGTTTTGTAGATTTCTTAAAATTCCCAAAAAGTAGCAAATCCAATAACTTATATCGCTGAAGGGCAGCTATAACATACACCTACAATGTAATTAACACAGGAATGCGCCTATCACAGAACCAATAACTATCACAGCTAACAAGATACCTGGTCAAGATACCTGGGTGTCAAATAACGATCGGTACCTTTGGCAGTGTGCTTCCACCTGATCAAAGTGTTACAAGAAGTGCTAGCCACCTAGTAACATCGCAAGACATTTATTATGGTTTTAATTTCAATTCCTAGTTTGCTACATGTTCATTTAATAACAAAAAAGTAACTTCAAACACAGATAAAGCAATAGCTAAATTTTTTGGACCTACCATGAATCTATATTCAAGTTAAAAAAAATAGTTGAATTAGGAGCTGATATTAAGTCGGAAAAGAGTGCAAAAAGGCCTATATAATAAATCTCTAGCACAGAATTCTAGACTTGTTTAGACTAGAGATAGCCCTTATATAGCTTACATTTTTTTAAGAAAATTTTTAGAAACATGAATAATTTCGCAGTGTGCATAAAGTTCTGCAAATTATGATTGACTCCATAGCTTTTCGTTGTCACAAAAAGGGATTTATTGTATTTACTAATGCATAGATTTTATAGCAAAAAATGTCCATAAGTGAATAATTATAAAAAAAATAAAAAACTTAAGCATATTGTCTAAAAATTGAATTATTCTAAAAATTTTGTAGCGAACAGACGTTTTTTAAATTCTTATTTCCCCGTGGAAAATTTTAAACACTTTAAAAGCACAAGACACTTAAGCATAAATAAATATAACAAGGAACTTCTAACAAGTATGTTATTGAATCTCATACGTTATATAACCGCGGAAATCTTCGTGGCAAATTCCTTAAGTTTATCAGTCATTTGAAAATATCCTGAATCAAGGCTAGACAATGACTAATATAAAAGAAAATATTAAGAACTTCAAGCTGCCTAATTTGCCTGTTATTAAATGGCTGCGAATTCTTATCATTTTCTTAGTCGGCATTTTATGCTTGTCGTTAAGTAGACAAATCGTGAACCATGAAACACTCGCGCAAATTTCTGTCTTTCTTGTTTCTACTGATGCTTAGTTTTTCTTAAAATATATTCCTCAGTGAAAGCAATTGAAACATAATATCTGCCAATAGAACTATTGACTCTAATTTCTATTTTTATGATGAAATAAAATTATACCGGATCAATCAAAATTTATAGATATTTAGGGATATAGGATAACAGACAGCTAATTTAAAAAAATTAATTTGTAGGTAATTAGCGGTAGGTAAACCTATATGTAAATCACTTGCCGATAAATTTTATCGCTTTTCAATCCTATCAGGCCATATTCTTGCTATTAAACTGCTTTTTCTGGAATTTAAAGCTCAACTATACTTTATTAGTTCTTCAAATCAGTACCAACTTACCTATATTTGTCAAAATTAATTCCTAAATAATTATAAATAATAAGTATAAATTGACAAATACATCTCAAAATTAATTCAATTTATTCAGTAAAAGTACCAAACAATATTGAATTAAATAGATTAATGCCACTAAAATACCAGTAATTATCTATAAATTACCAAATAAATATTGAATAAATCCACTATTAACTGTTTTTTTAAATAACCTTGTGTAAACATAGTTACCTATAAAATAGTGATTTATTTAATTAAACTTAAACTAAAAAAATATAAATTGTGTGCCAAATTATCGGCAAATAACGTATAGAAGTCTTTGCGATGCACTCCTAAAACAAGTTAAAAAATTTAAATAGCCTTTACTATAGAAAAGATAATAATTGAAGGTTTATTAAGTTCCCAGCTCCAAACACATTCCCCTTAAAAAAGGAAAGAGAAATGATAATCCTAACAACGATATCATGGATTTTAAATGTTTCGTTCATGATATGAATATTATATATTCTTAGGGAATTATTTTATTAAAAATATTTTTAATACTTGAGATGCCTAAAGCTAACAAAATTTCTTTCTTATTTTAACCGATACATAGGTTTTATGGTTCCGTTGCAAAAAACTGAACATTTTACAAAACCGTTGAAAACCTTCACAATAAGGAGATTTGAGTGATCAAAGTTGGATTAAAATAGCATTTAAAGGAGAAAAATAATGGCCTCAAAGTACAGAAAAATTATTTTTGCAACAGAACCGATCGAATAATACGACTAAATGAGTATGTGTATGCTGGAAGAAAACTGGTTGATAAATACGAAGTTAAACTATTATTAAGAAATAGAATGATGTGGAAGTTGATGGCTATATACCAACATTTAAATGACTGAAATTAGCTTTCTCCATCCCTAAATCCGAATTCAATCTTCCCTCTTCATCTGAGGGAAGAGAATTACTTCCTTAATGGATTCAAGACCTGTAAGGATCATAGTAAGTCGATCGATTCCGAGTCCGATACCTCCAGTTGGGGGTAAGCCATATCCAAGTGCATTTATAAAATCATAATCTATTGTCTGAGCTTCCAGGTCTCCAAGCTTCCTTTTTTTTTCCTGTTCTTCGAACCTCGTCTCCTGCTCGAGAGGGTCATTTAATTCTGAATAACCATTTGCCATTTCCCAGCCATTTATGAAGAGTTCAAATCTCTCGACAAAACCTATTTTTTCCCTGTGATTTTTGGCTAGAGGTGAGTTTTCCACTGGAAAATCGTATATGAAAGTCGGATTTATTAATTTATTTTCTACCAAGCTTTCAAAGAAAAGGGAAAGGAACTCTCCATGGGTTTTTGCTTTTTCGTAACCTTCTATCCTGTTTTCGAGTGCAATTTTTTTAAGTTTTTCAAGAGAGTGGACAAATATATCAAGCCCAGAATATTCTTTTAAGGCTTCTTCCATGGAAAACCTTTTCCAGGGAGGACAGAGATTGATCGTTTTTTCCCCCATTTTTATTTCATAGCTACCATTCAGGTTTAACACAAGTTCAGAGATCAAACTTTCGGTTATATCCATCATGTCATTGTAGTCACTATAAGCCTCGTAGATTTCTATCATCGTGAATTCAGGATTGTGGGTTGTGTCTATATCTTCATTTCTGAAATTTTTGCATATTTCAAAAACCTTTTCGTATCCTCCAACAATAAGCCTCTTGAGATATAGTTCAGGAGCGATTCTTAAGAATAGGTTCTGCCCGAGATAGTTATGGTAAGTCGTGAAAGGCCTCGCATTTGCTCCCCCATATACGGCTTGGAGCACAGGGGTTTCAAATTCTAGAAATCTTTTTTCTATAAGGAATCTTCTGATCTCAGATATGAGTTTGCTCCTCATGATGAAAATATCTCTTTTTTCAAAATTAAATATCAAATCAAGGTACCTCTTCCTGTATCTCGTCTCGACATCTTTTAAACCATGGAATTTTTCAGGAATTGCGCAAAGGGATTTTGAAAGCAGGGAGAACTTAGACACGTTGATAGAGTTTTCCCCTCTTTTCGTCCTGAAAAGTTTGCCTTGAATTCCTATGATATCTCCCGAATCCACAAGGTTTTTGAAAATCTCGAAATCCTCGTCTGGAAGGTTTCCTTTCCTGAAAAGAATCTGAATCCTGCCAGCTTGATCTCCAAGATCGGCAAATATCATTTTACCATGCTTACGGATATTATAAAGTCTCCCTGCGGTTCTTACAGTTAAACTCTCATTCATTTCATACTCTTCGAACTTTTTCAGTATGCAACATATATCGTCGCTCTTCTCAAACTTGTAAGGATAAGGATTGAGTCCCTGAGTTCTTATACAATTCAATTTTGCAATTTTAGAGTCATCAAAAATCCTTTTATCTGATATCCCAGTATTATCAGACTGGGAAACTTCATCCGACAATTCTTTATTGTTAATTCCCATGCTCATCGAATCAGTACATCCTGTTCAATTGATACAAATAATGAATAGATAATCAATCTGTCAGTAATCAATTAGTAAATTGATCAGCAATCGAGTGTTAGTTAGTTGGTAAGCCGACTACAAATTAATCAGCAATTAGTGTAAGTCAGCCATAGTACTCACTGGTGAACAAAGCCCTTCTAAGAGTTTGAATTCTACGTTCATTTCTTAGGCTGATGCTAGAAGTTTAAATTATAAGAATAATAATTGTCTATTCTCTGAATTTAACATTTATTTTTTCCATACACCCATGCATTTTATATAAACTTTGAGAAAAATGATCGATGAAATTGGCATTGCTGACATAGAAAGATTGTTCTCATAGATCTTTTTGCAAAGAAAACTCTTTGTTTATCACTTATATAGACTTGTGATCTCTCCGTTAAATAAAAATTGATTTTAAATTTTGTCAGATGGTCTGATTTCTCGATTTTGCTATCCAGTTTATCAATACGAGTGCCACTGAGGGAGTCAAGTGATTAAAGAAGATTTCGATAAACTCCTACATTTCGTCAGATATTTATCAATAGTATATAAATAATCCTAAATAATCCGTGTAAATCAGATGTTTATCAAAATTTTCTCAAGACTTCCAAATTTACATTTTCAGGAATTCCTTTTCAAGTATTGAAGCAGGATTTCCATTTCTTTAAATTTGGAGAAGATAATCTTGCAACCCACTTTTTAGAACCAAATTCACACAAAAGTTGCGAATATTTTTGTTTGAAGAGACTTATCATGGATCTACTAATACAATACAATTGAAAATAATAGATGTCGATTTTGATTTAGTCGCGACTATGAAAAAATATGCAAATTGAATGAACTACGTTTCTAGTATGGTTCTTGAGAATGGAAAACTCATTTCAGATAGAAAACTACAACTTATGATTTATGCTCATTTTCGAGGAAACATTTGTTTGAAGTCGCAAGTCAGTTGTACATTCCAAGACAAGTTGCTGGAACTTATAAAACAATAGCAGAACTTGCAAAATTAGGGATGAGTTCCTGGCAAAAGTAACATACTCTCCGACTTCTATGGTATTATCATATAAACGAGATTATACACTAACAAAAGACTCGGTAAGTGTAATTACATTTAGTCATGGTAGGAAAATGATAGAAATTGATTGAAGTTTCTTTCTAACTTTAAGTTTTGAACTTAACGCCGATTTGAATTGCACAAGGAACATCAAACATAGAACAAGAGACATTGGTATATCTTAGAGTTTCGGGGGGTATCTATCACACCCAATCGGATAATAACATGATCTGATTTGTTAGGAATATCTACATCTGTTATTTCAGTGGCAGGCAGTTGATCAGTAAATTAAAATAAGAATAAATGCATCAATTTTTCAGCCTGACAAGTTCAGATGAAAGAACACTGACAAGTTCAGATGAAAGAACAGATATTTATAAGCTTACGTATCCTCCAACATCTAAAGAAGTAGAAATCCTGCTTCGACCCTTGAAAGCAAAATTTTCGTCTGATTTGAACTTATTTGTTAAGGATAAAATTTTGATAAATATATATATATATTAATATATATCTTTATAGGAAGCTGTAAATATTTTTGAATAAGCTTACTACTTAATAAAAAAAATTGTTGAATATTCGAAAAAAGATGCAAGAAAATAGCATATTCATCACAAACTATTTATGCAATAGTTGTGATTAGAGGGATGCATCGATGTACGAGGTACTCCTGATGCAGCAGAGCGACATGGATAATGAACCTCTAAGGTGCAAAAAGAGAGTAGAGATAAAAACTGGGCCCGTAGCTCAGTCAGGCAGAGCGTCTGGCTTTTAACCAGACGGCCTAGGGTTCAAATCCCTACGGGCCCGCTATTAATTCTTTAATCGTATCCTATGGAAAATCATTTCATTTGTGATAAGTCTTTTGACGACACTTTATTTTGGAGGGAAGGATTTGACAAAATTTAGCCTGCTCAACCATGAGTCGGTACCAAAACATGAAATCATATCTGAGGGCGAGTTAAAGTCTGTTTTAAGCAATTATTTTGTTGAAAAGGAACAACTTCCTAAAATAAAAGTGCAAGATCCTGTTTGTAAAGAAATCGGAGCTACAGTCGGAGATGTAATCAAAATCACACGAAAAAGTCAAACTGCAGGGGAGGCAGAATATTATAGATTTGTGATCGAATAAAGCGGACGAAAACATAACCTCATTCAAGATTAAAATTTTTGACAAATTAGTTTTTTTTTAATCCCATGCACCATCGCAAGGAAATATTCAACGCTTCAACATCTGAAGATCGTATCTGGTCAATTTTCATTTTAATAAAACAAAGAGGGTGCTATCATCGCATTAGGAAGCAGTATACTGTCGCAGGCTTATTTTACACGGGACAAAATAGTTCAGCACCATATAGATTCTTTTAACAAATTTATAGATTATGGGCTGCAAAAGATTATAGACGAACAGAAAATAATAGAAACTGACATTGAGGATACTTATCTCAAACTGGGTAAGATCAGAGTAGAACATCCGGTGGTGAAGGAAGCAGACGGAGCAATCGAAAAGCTTTATCCAAATGAAGGAAGACTTAGAAATCTATCATACTCAGGTCCTCTCTACCTGGAAATGAGTGTGGTTAAGGATGGGATAGAGTCTGAGGTAATGGAAGCAAAGATAGGGCAGCTTCCAATCATGGTTAAGTCCAAGGTCTGCAATCTTCTGGGGCTTAGCGAGATTGAAAAAGTACGTTATGGGGAAGACCCCCTTGATCCTGGGGGCTATTTCATTGTCGGCGGCACCGAAAGAGTAATAATGACTCTTGAAGACCTCGCACCTAACAAAATTCTTGTAGAGTACGGCGAAAGATATGGCGATTCTATAGAGGTTGCAAAAGTTTTTTCCCAAAAACGTGGGTACAGAGCGCTCGTGATCGTGGAAAGAGGGCGAAAGTCCCTGCTCGAAGTTTCCTTCCCCTCTATTTCAGGAAGAGTATTTTTCATTACCCTCATGAGAGCTCTTGGGATTGTAACTGATGAGGATATAGTGAATGCAGTTTCAAGTGATCCCGAAATTATCAAGTTCATGCTGGAGAACCTTGAAGAAGCTGAGGTCGAGACCCAGGAAGAAGCAATCGAAAAGATAGGAGCAAGGGTCGCTGCAGGGCAAGCCAAGGAATATCAGATAAAAAGAGCAAACTATGTAATTGACAGGTACCTTTTTCCACATCTCGGGAATGATATAGCAGATAGGGTCTCGAAAGCTCACTTCCTGGCAAGAATGGCTGAATCCTGTTTTGAACTGGCCCTTGGTAAGCGTTCGGAAGACGACAAAGATCACTATGCAAATAAAAGGCTCAAACTTGCAGGAGATCTGATGGAAGATCTCTTTAGAGTATCTTTCAATAGGTTAGCAAGAGACATAAAATACCAGCTCGAGCGCGCAAATATGCGGAACAGAGAACTAAATGTCGCCACAATAGTCAGAGCAGATGTCCTTACTGACCGCTTGCAACATCCATTAGCAACCGGAAACTGGGTTGGAGGAAGAACAGGTGTGTCTCAACTACTGGATAGGAACGATTATATCTCCACTTTATCTCACCTGCGCCGCGTTATTTCTCCCCTTTCTCGTGCACAACCGCATTTTGAGGCTAGAGATCTGCATGCAACTCAGTGGGGACGGCTTTGTCCTTCAGAAACTCCAGAAGGACCAAATTGTGGCTTGGTGAAAAACTTTGCCGAGATGGTTGAACTCTCTACGGGTATAGAAGAAACAGAAGGCATAAAGAAAATACTCTACGATCTGAACGTCGAACGTATGGTGGTAAAGGCACCGGAAATCCCTGCTAGAATAAAGGAGATACTACTCAACGAGTTCGGAGAAGAGATAGTTGAAGAGTTTGAAGAAACTCCGGAAATTGACAGTAAATACAAGGATGACGAATTCTACGATTATTCAGATACTGAAGATGTCGGATCAAATTTTGGTGATTAAGGGATCGATGCCAGATGACTAAAGCAAAAGTATTCATAAACGGAGAGCTTGTTGGGACCCACGATAACCCGGCAGAACTTGTGAATGATGTCCGCAAGATGAGACAGCAGGGGTTCATATCCCGGCAGGTAAACATATCTCTTAACGATAATACTAGGGAAGTAATTATAAATTCCGATATGGGCAGAGCAAGAAGGCCTATGGTAGTTGTGGAAAACGGAGTTTCAAAGGTAACTGAAGAGCACATACAGAAATTGAAGAACAGGGACATTAACTTTGATGATCTTGTAAAAGAAGGTTGTATAGAGTATCTAGATGCCGAAGAGGAAGTAAATGCTTATATTGCACTCTATGAGGCTGATGTTACCCCCAGGCACACTCATATTGAGATAGACCCTGAACTTATGCTAGGGATTTGCACAGGGATGGTTCCTTATCCGGAACATAATGCGTCACCTCGTAATACCATGGGTGCAGCTATGATAAAGCAGTGCATTGGAGTTTCTACAGCAAATCAGAAGCTCAGACCAGATACGCGTGCCCATGTACTTCACTACCCCCAGAGGGCGCTTACAAAAACCAGAACTTCTGAAGCTATAGGGTTTGATGAAAGGCCTGCAGGCCAGAATTTCGTAGTTGCAATCCTTTCTTATGAAGGATATAATATTGAAGATGCCCTGATTTTCAACGGGGGTTCAATCGAAAGAGGTCTCGGAAGGAGTCATTTTCTCAGAACTTTCGAAGGAGAAGAAAGAAGGTATCCAGGAGGACAGGAAGATAAATTCGAGATTCCTGACTCTGAGTACCGCGGTGCTCGCAGTTCTGATGCCTATGCAAATCTCGATGTCGATGGGCTTGTAAATCCTGAAACTCCGGTTGGTCCCAACGATGTGCTGATCGGAAAGACCAGTCCACCAAGATTCCTTGAAGAACCTTCCGACTTCGGGATTGCAGTCGAGCAGAGAAGAGAAAGTTCAATCACCATGAGATCCAATGAAACAGGGATTGTAGACACTGTCATTCTAACTGAATCCATTAATGGAACCCGTCTTGCCAAAGTAAAGGTGAGAGATGAAAGAATTCCTGATATAGGAGACAAATTCGCTTCAAGACACGGGCAAAAAGGAGTTATCGGTCTTAAGGTTCCGATTGCAGACATGCCCTTTACTGAATATGGCCTGACTCCGGATCTGATGATTAATCCGCATGCAATCCCTTCCCGTATGACTGTAGGGCACGTACTGGAAATGATTGGAGGAAAGGTAGGTTCAATGGAAGGTAGAAGAGTTAATGCAACCGCCTTCTCAGGAGAAAAAGAAGATGATCTAAGAGAAGCTTTGAAGGAACACGGATTCGCACACACTGGAAAAGAAGTTTTCTATGACGGGGCAACAGGCAGGATGATCCCTGCAGATGTCTTCGTTGGTGTAATCCTTTATCAGAAACTACACCACATGGTTACCTCCAAGATGCATGCTAGGTCCCGCGGTCCAGTACAGGTGCTTACTCGCCAACCAACCGAAGGTAGAGCTAGAGAGGGAGGTCTCAGATTTGGTGAAATGGAGCGTGATGTTTTGGTAGGACACGGAGCTGCAATGTCGTTAAAAGAGAGACTACTAGATGAGTCTGACAAGGTAGTGGAAGTTGTTTGCTCTCACTGTGGGATGATTGCTACATATGACAAGCAACGGAATGTCGCTTTCTGCTCTGCCTGTGGTGCTGACACAGATATATATCCAGTAGAAATGAGTTATGCTTTTAAGTTGTTGCTGGATGAAATAAAATCCCTTGGTGTCGCTCCCAGACTTAATCTTGAAGATGCGGTGTGAGGTATAAGATGGCAAACGTACCTCCGATTCCGAAACGAATTTCTTCGATTAAATTCGGTTTAATGTCTCCAAAAGAAATCCGTAAGATGAGTGCAACGCCCGTTATCACAGCAGATACTTATGATGACGACGGATTTCCTATTGACATGGGGCTCATGGACACAAAATTAGGTGTTATTGATCCCGGACTTCGTTGCAAGACTTGTTCAGGCCGGGCAGGTGAGTGTCCAGGACACTTTGGGCATATAGAACTTGTTGCCCCTGTAGTTCACGTCGGCTTTAACAAAGTTATAAGAAAGCTCCTTCGAGCAACCTGTCGGAAATGCAGCAAACTTTTGCTTGAGCCTGTACCAAAACAGAAATTTCTGGACATGCTTATCGGTATTGAGGAAATCAGACATATGCCCGATGACCTTATCAACGAAGCGTATAAGGAAGCCAGTAAAGAAAAGACCTGTCCTTATTGTAATGAGGAACAGCTCGAAATCAAATTCGAAAAACCAAGCGAATATCTTGAAAACGGAGAAAAATTAACTCCAACTGAGATTAGAGACCGCTTCGAAAATATCCCTGATGAGGATATAATGGTTATCGGAATGGATCCTAAGAATGCGAGGCCGGAATGGATGATCCTTACTGTCCTGCCGGTGCCTCCTGTTACATTACGTTCCTCAATTACCCTTGAATCAGGACAGCGCAGTGAAGACGATCTGACCCACAAGCTGGTAGATATTATAAGGATCAATCAGCGTTTCCAGGAAAACAGGGAAGCTGGCGCCCCTCAACTCATAATTGAAGACCTATGGGAACTCCTTCAGTATCATGTTACTACA
>CAWHXP010000014.1:0-114453 GCA_963833425.1 uncultured Methanosarcinaceae archaeon
TCGTTCTTCGGAAAGTTTGAACCCGGAGGTAAAACAAGTAGCAATTGCCCTGGATTTATCCACTCTGGAAATCATCTCTACAAGATCATTTCGAAGCATTGTTTCTCCTCCGTCAAAGGAAACAAGATAAGAACCAAGGTCTAGACTTTGATCTACAGCATCGCATATCTCATCCAGAGTCAATTCTCTTTCAGGTTTAATATCAGCTGCTCCACAGTGGATACAATGATTGGGACAGCGGGCTGTAATTCCAATTGAGAATTGATCTGGAATTCTTTTCTTCCTGATGGCTGCAATTTCGGCACTCATTAATCTGCTGAAGACAGGTCCAGGAATAGGGGGGATCCATGTGGAGAAAATAATCTTATCTTCATTCATTGAGATAGGCTTTTCTTTGGCAAAAATATTATTAATGCGCTTCAGGAAAGGGTTTGCAAGCTGGGAAAAAGGACCTTCCGAATAGAGCACTATTTTCTCGTTTTCTGTACTGGCATTTACTTTGAGCAGCGGACTATCATATACTCTCATGGATACACCTCTAATATTAGAAAGGAGAACGAAAATTGAAAATATGGCAGAATTAAATAACAAACTGATTGATACCACTTTAATTTCGGACATAAAGGATTCTATAAGCTATAACCTTTCAATTAATTTTAAGCCAGAGCTTAGTTAATCAAAGATTTCCAGAATACCGACAGTCATATAATCTGTAATCTGGAAAAGTTTTTCTCTTGCCGGACATTCCTTGAATGTTATAAGGGTCTCTTTTGCGGCATCAATATGTAGCTTTAATGCATCTAAAGATTTCTGCACAGCTTCTTCCTTTGACATGTTTTTCATATAAACATGCGGCAAAGTTTCAGATATGAATTTAGACTCCTTGCCTTCGACAACTTCCAGAAATTCAAGAATATCATCAACAATTTGATATGCAGTTCCTAGAGAATTTCCAAATAAGTAAAAATGCTCCGCTAGAACCTCATCAGCTCCTCCTGTATAGGCTCCTATAGAAGCACTGATCGCAAACAGAGAAGCAGTTTTCATATAAATGCACTTGAAATAATTGCTTTCCCCGAAATTTTCCTCATCAAGGCCTAGGTCAAGGACTTCCCCTTCAGCCATATCCATCCCAGCTTTCCCGAAATCCCTAATAACCTTCTCTCCATAAGGAGAAATGAACTCAATGGACTTTGCAATTAGATAGTCTCCACAAAGAAGTGCCCTGGAATGACCAAATTTTTCAGGAGCTGAAGGCAGATTTCTTCTGATGAGGCCCTGATCCAGTAGGTCATCATGTATTATTGAAGCTGAATGCATCATTTCAACTGCAAGAGCTGCGCTGAGACTCTGATAATAAGAGCCGGAGCAAATTTCGCTAGCTAGAAGAAGGATAATTGGCCTTATTCGTTTTCCTCCGGTATTACAGACATGTTCTGCTATTTTTTTCAATTTAGAATCCTCCATTTTATCAATGAATGTTTTTATCCCAGATTCAACATATCTGTATTCTTCCCACTCTTCAATATTCATTCATATTACTCCGAATACTTGGAAGGGCTATCCGGTACAATCTTATCTATCTCAAATATAAATCCAAAAATCTTGGTCTGCTGACACCTACTATTTCCCTTCTGCAAGCTTGGAAGAAAAACTGCCTAGCTATACACATGATTATTCTGTAGATGCACACATATCTTAATTTGTTTGCCTATTTGCCTACTATTCTCCATTGAAAGTTGGACTAACTTTTAAGCCACTGTCATATTGAAAAAATGATAGCATTCTTGTGTACATCTGCGGAAAGTGAGATAGACCTTCAAGTTCTCTTTTTTAGTCCCTTGGTTCAGCCATCAATATCTTGGAAAGCATTTCAAAACTTTCTTATTCTACTACCTCTATAACAATTGCATCTTGCACGACACGGGCTTGAAGATCAGATGCAGGATCAAATACTACAAAATAAACCCTAAGAGCCAAGTTCACCTAACTCTGAAAGAACAAACCAATGGTGAAATCGATATTTCTTTTTTTATTTATCTAAAACTCCGTATAGTATGATCATTACATTAACTTTTTGTTAAGATTTAAATGATAGAACATAAGTAACGATGAAGACAACGCAAAACTCTTAGCCATCTATTGTAAAAGCCAGAACAAAAAAGGTTTACTTTGCATATAACTCCATGTCAAAAGTTTTCTTCATGCACCACTTAAATTTACTTTACCACTGTTCTTTTTCACACATAAACACAAAGTATAATTTTATCCAATATTTATATATAGTGAAAAAAAACAGCTTGATACCTTATTAAATCGAAGGTTGTCTATAGAAAAATAAATTCCCAAAAAACATCTCGAATTATATTCAAAATAAAACTCATTATGCTGCTTCAACATGCATCGATTACCCTAACTACTTGATATCCTTATATACCGGTAAATATGAGAAAATAGCAATTATTTTTCAAGCATTTGGATAACCAATCATTAAGCAATTTCCTCCCAAAATCTTCTTTGTATTCTGCAGATCTTCTCAAATCTATTCTAGCAAATGCCATTAAAATATCAGCAAAATAATTCCTTATATTTGATGAATCAGACATAAAAAATTAGAGAATATTTCTGTCGGAGTATCTCATCAGTATTGCAGCAGCCTGAGAAAAAAGGAAAATTGTCAGATTGGTGCATTTTCTATTTATTTTAGTCTAATACCTACAGTTCTGGGGGATGGAAACTTCCAGAGAACAGTTATTGACTACATTAGTTATAGTTCATTCTACATTCCGCATATACACAAATTTAGAATTTGCTTGCCCAGCTACTTACTATTAATTCATTGAAAATTAGATTGATTTTTAAGTTACTTCGTATTGGGAAAATAGATGGTATTCTTGTGTGCGTCTGCGGAAATTGTGTACCGATAAGACAAAACTTTTTTGGCAGCAGAATATAACAAAAAGATGATATTAACAATCATCAAGTTTGAGTTCTGTGATTTCTACATTAAGGTTTGCAATCCCAAGAGTTGCAACAGTCGACTTGCCGGAAAGCACTCCCGAACATTCTCCTGGATTTATCACAAGCGCTCCCTTGGAGATTTTGATCCCAGGATCATGGGTATGGCCCCGAATTACCACATCAAAATCTTCTGACTTGGCAAGGGCTTTGACCTGCGCCTCATTTGTTCCGTGCAAGAGGGCGATATGCAGGCTGTCAACTGTCAGTTCTCCAAAATCTCCGCATACAGTAGCGCCAATATCTTCAAATAATTTTGTAAGCATTACTTTGTCTCCGTCATTGTTTCCAAATACAACATAAAGTTTTGATCGCAATTTCTCAAAGACCCTAACAGTGAAAGGAGAAACGAGATCTCCTGCGTGTAGCACTGCTTTTACTTCATTATCATTAAAGAATTCTACAGCTTTGCGAATAGCAACCAGGTTGTCATGTGAATCAGAAATAATTCCAATCAAGTGCCACCACCTCTCTTAACATTAAATTTACGCATTTATTTATATTTATACTTAGGTTTTCTTAAAAAGGAATTCCCTAAACAAGTTAGTTATAGCTTATTCAAAAAATTAGGATTTTGTATTATAACCTTAGTTTGACTGTACAAATTAGATTCAAAGTTAAATATAATCTTTTCTTAAAAAAGCATTTGAAACCCTTTAAAAGTTTCATCAAAATAATTTCGGATTTGTCAGTTTCTAATACATAGCCTAAAAAAATGTTTGAGCATGGAAGTTTGTTCCATGTTAGTATTTTTGCGATCCAATTTTTTAAAATAGTATTAAAGTTTTTACAATAATATGTATAATTTATCGAAATAGCTGTTAAAAATTTGATCAAAGTTTGAAAAAAAATAAAATCCAAAGATTGATAATTATCTTTTAAATAGAACCATAAAACGTGTCAAAAATTTGTTGCCCATATCTTACTTTTCATCCATTCAGATATGAGAAATCCCTCATAAGAATAAAAAAATCAAACTGTATAGTTAGAATTTTAGGGTTAAAATCTGAAGACCAGAAAATAGTAAAAAGTATCAAAAAATTTATTGAATCAATTAACTACTAAAAATTTTATCAGAGTTAAATATACAAAGTTAACTGAATCAGAATCATTTGCTAACAGTTTATGATACTCAATTTAATCTTTTACTAGTTTAAGAATGAATTGAATGATTACTGATTTCATTTGATATGATATAATCCCAAAAACTGACTATAGAGAATTTCGATAACCTCCATGCTCATAAGCATAGTTGACTTTAAATTTGTCAATATTTATCTATATTCATGAAAACTCTTATTGATTTTGCTCTTAAATAAGAGTATAAACGTCTTGAATCTGTTGGAGATAAGCTTGCTGAAATTGATTCCTTAATTGATTTGAAAACTTTTCGTATTATTCTTTAGTCTATGTATATTAACAAAACCGTTTCAGGAGGGAGGCCTGAAACTGATGTCATTGTGATGTTCAAAATGCTTGTTTTACAACAATGGCATGGTATCTCTGATTTTGAACTTGAGAAACAGTGTATAGATCGAATTTCTTTTAGGAAATTCCTTGGATTTCTGGAATACATACCTGACAGTACTACTGTATGGCTATTTAGGTAGAGAATTATCGAGAATTTCAAAGAAAATATGGGAAAAGTTGCAAAGCCAACTTGATGCTCTGGGTTTACAGATAAAGCAAGGAATGATTCAGTATGCTACTTTTATCCATTCAGATCCAGGACATGCAAAAGGAGAGAGATGAGGCAAAAACAAGAAGAAGCAGAGACGGAACATGGACAAAGAAGGGAGGTAAGTCTCACTTTGGATATAAGCTTCATAATATAATAGATAGAGATTATGAGCTGATCAGAAGATTCAAAACAACAACTGCGTCAGTACATGATTCGTATGTAGATTTGACAGAGGAAAATGAAGTGGTTTATAGGGACAGAGGATACTTTGGAGCAAAAACGAAAGGGTATAATGCAACATTGAAAAGAGCAGTAAAAGGACATACGCTGGGAATAAAGGATATATTAAGAAATAAGAGAATTAGCTCAAAAAGAGTCAAAGGGGAAAGAGTTTGTTCGGTAACGAAAGAAATTTTCAAAGCAGGAAGAGTTTTTGTTACTACTGTTAAAAGAGTAAATCTAAAAATATTGTGTACGGATTTTTGTTGTAATCTCCATCAATTGAGGAAATTGAAAATAAAAAAAGTATATCGAAGATAGCGGAAGCTATCTTTAAAATCAAAGAATTGAGAATAAGTAAAGCCAAAAAGAGGAATTAAATAGAGAAATTGAGGAGAAGATATGAGAAATTCCTGTTAAGAAATAAAATCCGAAGTTTATCGAAATCCTTATAACAAATTAGAAATATTATACATTTTGATTGTATTACAAAAGTAGCTTCCTTTCAATGGATGATTTGGAATAGGTTCCTATTTTGAAATGATTTTTTATTCTATATCCATGTCCTATAGAGAATTTCGATTAAACTTTTTCAACAAAATGTACATATAGGCATTATAAACAACCAGCTATAAATTGGAATTTATCGAAACTCTCGATATTCTAACTTCTTCTCCACCATAAGGTATTTGTTTTGTAAATTTGTCTATTAGATCCACTAATATATTTGTTGCAAATAAGATGTATTCTCCGCCCTGATCCAACATTGTCACAAGATTAGAAGTTTATCCTCCTTTCGTAGACTTATATCCAAGCATTTTAGAAATATTTTCATTTCCCTTATCGTGCTTTTCAAGAATTTAATCAACTCTGTTATTGAATTTAGATGCAATCATAAATTCCAATTTGTTCCCATCCATTCTTGAGATAACTTTTACGTTAATACATTTTTCATCATTGCATTCTTCCCTCTTTTTTACTCCCATCATTTCAATTCTTTCAAATAAATATTGCGTTGGAGTCAAATATCCTTTACTTAACTCATTTGCTGATAACATCAAATGTCATATTTGAGTTTCCAATTATATCTAAAGTGTAAGACTAATGCTCCAGGGAATTTCATTCTTCGGTTTCGATCCCATATATATATATTGATTGTCTCTGGTTACATAACATAGAATATCATGGAAGCAACAACAATTCTCTGGACCCCAGTATTAAGTACTTTAGCGCAAAAATTTTATAGTTTACTTTCCCAGATCAGAAAGAATACGGATAACATAATTAAATTTTATATTATTAAAAAATAGTATTATCTGAAAGAATTCTTATTTTACTATTTTTGACCCTCGATTACTGTTTGCAGATTAAAAAAATTAGCTGAATATGTTACAGCAGCAAATAAAACATCAATAACTTTTTGATAGATATAATTTGCTCCATCAGTTAAAGAGATCATATCAAAGAGGATTTTGATTTACCTACATAAATCAGAATTATTATATGTATGAACCTTAAGACTCTTCCCAGAGAAACTTTCCTTCGAAGAAATAATAAAATGGCAAAAACATATAGGAAATTATGATCATGCATTTTGCACCTGAGGACTTCCAGGAAATAATCGAGATCGAAAAAGAAGCGTTTTCAGAGCACAATTCTCTACTATATATGAGTTTTTACGAAATGGCTGCAGACGGTTTCCTTGTTGCGAAGCAGGATGGAAAAATAGTGGGGTATGTTGTAGGCTATCGTTCCGCAGAAAATGAAGGGCATATTTTTTCTGTCGGTGTCAGAGAAGAGTACCGTGGGAGAGGGATAGGTACAGAACTGATATACACGATATGTAGCATTTTTCTTGCAAAAGGGCTTAAATACGCAAGATTGGAAGTAAGAAATAGCAATAAAAAAGCACAAAAATTATATAAGTCCATAGGATTCATACCCTGCTGGACCGAACAAAAATATTACTCAGATGGAGAAGATGGTATGGTAATGAAAATGCACTTGCATCCATACCGTCTTTTGATATCAAAACAAAAATATCTCAAACCTTTATTTTCAGACAACGAATTCCTTGTCGATTTCAGAAGCTCGATCAATTACTACCCATAAGCTTGATAATGGAATTCAGAGATTCTCTCATCTGGACTGATTGTCCATCCGAGATAAAATCGTCTCTGGACATGAGATTCGCAAGCTCGCCTCCTAAAATAAAAATTGCGCGCTTGTGATCTGCCTTGCTCCGATGAATGTGGACAGGACTTATGGATAAAGCCTTATAATCGTCGAATTCGTGCGTTAACCCGTTCCTTTCAAAGTACCTTTTCATCTGGGCCATATATGTGTGTAGTTGTATGAGCTCTTCCTTGTGCATAGCGAACAGACCTACAATTTTACAAGATCAATCTAATACTATCTTGATCCAGATAAAAGAATTGCTCGAGGAAATTGATTTCCTAGTCCGATATAATAAAGATTTCCATATAAAGTTTATGATAAATAATGAAGGATTGCATATTATAGTGTGATATTTAGCTTCAAAGTGTGAAATCATGCCAAATCTTAGTGATTCAAGAGGTCGCTTAGGAACTAGCGAACTACCCTTCTTTGTCGGTTTTATGCCTTTCTAGTAAGGGACTTCCTTTGAGTAATTCCTTCATCTGTTATCAAATTTGAGATTCATCGGGAATTCCGTATTGTCGAAGATTAGCAACAAAATGTTGATAGCCCATCAACAAGGCATTTGTGATAGAAAAATAACATATATTGATAGAACTATTTCGATCTCTATCTAGCATTGTACCCATGATTACAGAGCATAACATACTTCAACGGAGGCATAACATGGAGTTCTCTACAATAACAACATTTCTTAATCGTTTGCTTTTAGTCAATTCTGATTACACGTTTACTCACAAATTTTGCTTTATAGGTCAAGAATTGAGCAAGTCTACCGAAGTTTCCTAGACCCTGAATAGAAAGATTTTGACCTTTCTTTTGTTTGGTCCTTTTTTCCTCTTTACTATATTTTATTAGGTAGAGTCATTTGTTGCATACTAAAGTCATCTACTGTTATAGTGTTAGCTTTACGTTTTCAATCATAGTTTTGGAAAATTTGTGCTGGAAATCTTTAACTTGATGTGCTTTCTTTCTACTCATTTAGCTGATTTAGCTATTCTCAGTTATACAACACATTTTATAGAACCTTTTTAACACAAATACAATGAGGTTCCGTTGCAAAAAATTCAAAAAATATGTAAATTTATAAGTAATGAATAAAAATCAAAATATTCAAAGAAAATGTACTAACATTATAAAATTAAACCAAACAATTGATTAATGTATTTGACTTCATTAAAAACAGTGTAATTTAGATCATTTACTTGTCCTTTTTTGATCATATTCATAGCTTCGATTCCTTTTGAAGTCTTATTAGCAGATTGAAAAGACTGAAATCCTAACATTGGATTAACAATTCGCTTTATAGACCTATGATCTTGTTCTATAATGTTATTTAAATACTTGATTTGTCTAATGCCTACTTTTTTAGGTAGTATTTTATCGTTTTTCAGTTCATCTATAGCAGGTGGATAAGCTGGATTCTTATCGGCGGTTATTACTCTTGGAATTAGATAGCATATTACTATCTTTGGTTTTCTTTTTATTCTATTGTATTATTAGAAAAAAATTTTTGCAACGGAACCACATTTCTTAAGGTCATCTATGTTGCCCTACTTTTTTTATCAAGCTATGATTCTTGCTATTAAACTGCTTTTTCTGGGATTTAAATCTCAAACATACTCTTCCTATTCTGTAAACCAAAGCTATATGCCTGTTTTAGTCACAATTAATTTCCAAATAATTATCAATAGTCAGCATAAATTGACAAATAAATTCCCAAATTGAATAAGTTAATGGAATGAAAATGGCAACAAATACCAAATTTAATCGATTAATTATCATAAGTATAAATGTGAGGTGCAAATTTGAATGTATGTTTCAGGTATTCGAGAAGTAACGCAGCAATTCTAATTGCTGCAACGGGCAATTTTAGAGATTTTTATTCCGTAGATAAGCTTGTTTCATTGCTTGGGTTAATTCCAAAAGTATACCAATTAGAGGATAAATTCTACAGCTCAGAGTCACAAACCGGGGATCAAAGTAGCAAGGAGTATTCTAACGCAAATTTCTCAGTCAGCAGCAAAAAATAGCAAATTAAAGAGTTTTTAACCGGAAGAAGAAAACAATTGAATACGCAAAGACAATATTACTCTAGCAAGGGAAATTGTCAAATTATATGGCATCTGACTACAAATGACAAAATATACGAAGATGAAAATGGGCATTAGGATAGAGAAATTTTCAAGAGAATGATTGTTGAGACTTAGGAAGTCTCAGTTGATACACGTATAAAAATAATTATTGTAAATCACAATTATATGGGGAGAGGACTAGGAGAATGTGTGAGGACTATATATAAACTTATGAATTTTCATGCCAATCTGGTTGAAAAAAATCAGGCTAAAAAGTTTATTAAAAAATTTAAAGAGTAATATAAAATAATGGGCTCTATGATCAATATTTTCTGCACTTTCCCTTTAAGTATATTACAGAAATCCCAGGTAGGGCAAGTTTAGTATGAATCAGTTCAGAAAGCACGGGATTAAGGGTCTGTTCTTTTGTTTTATATCCAACCTCCTGTTCAGTCTCCATTTTTTCCAATGCTTTTCCTTCATCGATATCGAAGACTAAAACGTCAGGAGTTATTGTCTTCACCACTTTTCTTAGATCAGGGGCTTCCTGCCCACCAGTCATTGCTGCAACATCGTTCTGGAGTACGAGTACAAGCATGTCGCATCCGAAAGTTACGGCATTTAAGAGTCCCAGGATGCCTGAGTGTGCCAATGCGAAATCTCCGATTACTGCAATGCCTTTTTTCTCAAATCCACAGGCAACAGAAATTGCGGAGCCCAGAGCAAAGCTAACATCAACTGCTGCAAGGGGCTCAGGTGCGCTACGAACAGAACAACCCATATCTCCCGCAATCCACACGTTAATCTTACTGAGGAAATTATACAAAGGCAAATATGGGCAGTTATCGCAGATAGCTATCCTTCCTTCATTAGGGAATTTGAAAAAAGCAGTATCTTCAAATTTTGAAACTTCATCCTCTTCTATATGTTCAAGGGCAAATTCTATATCTTCAGACGTAACTTGTCCATATGGAATGTGACCAGTTTTTTTTCCACATACTCTGCCTGCGATCCGAATTTGTTCTTCTATGAAAGGTTCGGACTCTTCGACTACAAGTAATATTTGATTATTTTTCAGAAATGTCCCAATTTTTCTAATGGGAAGTGGATTTACAATGTTAAGGGCCAGATGAGAAATTTCACAGTAAACGTCTCGTTTTTTCAGCATTTTTTCCACTATTGAAGACGTAAAACCCGAGGAGATGATTCCTATCCTTCTAGATCCTAGGCTGTATTCTGTTTCTTCTCCTGGCATCATTATTGTTCTATTCAAGTCAGTATTCTCAGCTTCAGCTTCCAGTAAAGGGTAGACTATGGAGTGAAATATCTGGTGTTTTACACCCATCCGGTTTTTCCAAATAGAATGATCGAATTCAGGAGGAGTTGATGACGATCTGGGTAGACGCGTTATTTTTCCTTCGCTTTTTCCTAAGCTTTGAGTGATCCTCAGGATAACCGGAGTCCTTGTCTCTTCCGAAATTTCGTAAGCTCTTCTTAAAGCCCTGTATGCAGTATCTGGATCAGTTGGATCAAACACTACTATCTCGGCTATCCGGCCATACCAGCGGGAGTCCTGTTCATTCTGTGAGCCTTTAGCTCCAGGATCGTCCCCTACAATTATAACAAGGCCAGCTCCTATGGTGTGTGTGACCGAGGTTATAAGGGGATCCGACAGGATATTCATTCCAACGTGCTTTACAATAACCAGGCCCCTTTTCCCAGAAATTGATGCTCCTAGAGTAATTTCAAAGGCAACTTTTTCATTTGTGAGCCATCTGGCGCTATAAGCTGAACTGAGCATTTTATCGAAATGACCTACTCTGAAAATCGCGGTTCTTGATTCTATAACTCCCTCTTCGGTGGTTTTATCCAAAAAAAGCTTCATAAGGGGATTTATAGGATACCCCGGGACACCTGTTATCAGGCTGACATTACTGTCAAGCGCTGCAAGGTAAAGGGCTTTGAACCCGGTGCATTCTAATGCTTTTTCTTTCAAGCTTATTCCTCGTTATTGGAATATAAAATATTTTGGATTTAAATTCGTTATGAGATGCCTATTTTACGGTTACTAATAAGATGGTCTATGAGAGTTACTAAAAGCATGAGCTTAAGAAATTCGATATATTTTATTTAAATTTCTAGGTAATACTCTTTTTTTCGTATTTGATCTATAACTAACAGACACGGTCGTCTATTGGTTCTCATCCAATTGAATGCCATTTTTAATTTTTTGCATTCTCATAATTTTGATTTCAGTACCTGGAATTATAGATTGTTCAGGCTTCCCGAACCAGGGCAAAGAGGCAAGTGCTCCTATTATCCCATTACCTTCAAGCAGGATTTCCACGCCGTTATCCTCGATACAGTGCAAAGCGTCAGCTTTCGAGACCCGTTCAATTCGACAGCGATTGCTGAATCCGTATAGCTCCCTTGCATAGAAATCAGAGAGAACAACCATTCCAGTCTGTTCAGAGGCACTATATTTCTGAAGTGCTTTTTTGAAGGATTCTATTAACACTACTTTTGTTTTCTGGTCCACACAACCAAATTCAAGCACTGTAGACATGCAGTTTTGAGTTCTTTCTGGGACAGGGAAGAGCTGCACAAGAGAATGTGAGAGATAAACAGCTTCATGGCAATCCAGTTCCTTTGCTATATTATGAGTCAGGGTCCAGGTAGCACCTACATCCTTGGAATCTGTGTCATCGACACCTATGAGGATACGGTCTCTACGGGGTACCACAATAGTCCCTCTGGCGCATTTCTCTCCCCCGGACTCTGAAATCTTGTAACTGAGCACTCCATCCGCAAATGCTCTGCACCGGGTTGCACCTACACCTCCGCCTCCTAACCCGGTATAGGTGATCTCTACTTCATTTCCACGTATAAAAACGGATTCGATGCCTGCGGCTAAGACTGATGATTTGAGTTCAATTTTTGAGTCTCCGGTTTTCATGAAATAGCGGATCATATTCCCAGTTGAACGGGCTTTCAGGACAAGGGGCGCTTTTGAGTAATGGTAGAGGGACCAAGCTGCTCCGCTGAAGCAGTTAGTGTGCTCGATTATTTCAGCATATTCATTTTTTGCATCACATACTGCATAAATGCCCTTGTAAGATACTGTATAAGGGTCATTAAGGCTTATTTCCTGAATATGTCTATTTTCAAGTGAACAGGCTTTTATAGATTTTGTAATTCGGAAAACCTCCTTTTTAAGAGAGATCGGAAGTGAGAGGAAAATTAGTTTGATCTAAAAGCTATTTGTGGTAGATATATCCCACTTCTTGCAGATGTACACAAGAATGCCATATATTTTCTCAGCATGACCTTAGCTAAAAAATTAATCTAATTTTACTGAATTAATTGTAATCAAATAGGCAAACAAATTATTACATTGTACGTCTGTAGAATGTCGAATATATAACTATTGTATAGACGATTTCGATAGACTCCTAAATTTCATCATATGCTTATAGATGTATATAAATGACTCGTGAAAGTAAGAGGTTCACCGCAATGCTCTATATTTAGTGAATATTATAAATTAAATGGATCTCCTAAATTTAATAAGTTAGATAAGGTCAATTTTATGAACCAAATGGAATTCATAAAAAATATCTAATTATGACATTTGGTAGTATAACATCTGAAACAGATTTCCAGCTCAAATTTTAATAAAATAAAGCACTTTAGATTGATAAATTGGTATATATAATCGGGAACTATTACAAATTTACTAACAAATGTTTTAACTCATCCGACTGAAAATTCCAAAAAAAAGTTTGTATACATCTTCAAGCATGTCAATTCAAAGAGGTAACATCTTTCTACCATTTTCTTGGTTACTATCATATTCTCTTTGTTCTGACTTCGATCTCTATAGGGTAAAAAAGGGTATACAAAGCAACTAATTGTTTTGGTCGCTTTTTCGGTTGCTTTTTTTTGTTGCTTTCTTTCAATAGTGTATGGTTTATAGAATTTTTATCCACTTTCAGCAGATGTAACAAAATATCATCTCTTTTTTCAATATGAAGGTAGCTTAAAAATTAATCCAACTTTTAACGAATAGTATAGGGTAAATAATTATAAATTGTATTTCTGCGCACATCTGCAGAATGTCGGCTTTTTATAATGGATTAAATGATAGTTTAGTGTATTGATAGTAATCAGAATAAAATATTAAAAAAATAATTAATTTAGTTATTCGTATAATCTTTTATGTACTTGAATACTCAAGCACTCGTTGGAGTAATAAATATTTTCCGGAATCTCAAATCAGTTCTATTTAGGATTCTGTGTGGCTTTTTCAGTCAGATAGCGCTTAAAATCCTTCGATTGCTGATTTCATAGATCTTTTCAAGATTTTTGTTGATATACGTGACAATGAAAAAAAATCAAAATTACACACATAACCGATGCTACGATTTAAATAGTCATGTATTAAATTGTTGAAGATGTATATGCTCAAATATGTGATTATTAATTTGTTTTAAGCTATAGAATAGCTCTTTATATCTGACATAATTAAGGCTCTTGCTATCCAAGATCTACCTTGATAATGATTTATAATCTCTTATTTTAATGTAAATTATTTATCTGCTCTGGTAGAAATCCTATTACCAATTTATTTTTTAATAATTTTTATTACAATAAATTATTATTCGAAAATATCGCTCTGATTGCGGCTTTGTACAAACTACAAATTTGATTTTTATCGTAACTAGTGAATACTACCCAATTTAAATAATAATGTTTATGGGAAAAAAATTTTAGTAAATAATGTTATTTGAAAAAAGATATGAGGCAAGTTTGGTCAAATAAAATCCTTTTTTAGGGATATGATTCACACAGATTTATGCCACAGTTATTACCTTTATTATATTTTCCTCTTCATCAAGTTCGCCATTAACTTAACAAATTTGCGGCAAAAAAATTCAAGGTAATAGTTCAGTTCCCATGGATATTCATATTCATATTTTAGCAGATCTTCTCTGTCCCATGTCTGAAGATATTAATCTGGGCCTTCAATTTTGCTTCCGATTCGCCCTTTTTTGCATAAACAAATCCATCTAAAATTTCCGTAAAATGATCCTCCTTTTGATATGCAGTTTCAGCTTAAAAAATATCAAAGTTGAGATGGCGCGAACATAACAGATAGCTTGCGACGGAATGAGGCACTTATCTGGCTATGAAGTGATATTAGAGGGCTTTAGGGGTGATGCAATTCGTAACTAATGCAGATTTTTTGTGAAAAATATTTATGAGAGAGATTCATTAAAACAAAGATTTAGCCAGCCAATAAATTTATATTGGTATTGCACATTATTGTATTCACAGGTAAGATCCATCAAAAATGAGAATAAAATTTTGGAAGGATCTACTACTACTTTTATGCTACAATAATTCGCGAGTAAGATCCTTAAATTAAGGGTTATAATGTTAAATGTAAGCAGTGCGGGCATGAATCGTATGTTGATGTATATACCGCAGAGAATTCAACATTTGAGCCAATAAAATTAAGCCACATGTGTTTTTGCATCTTATTTTTGTGTGGTGACGTGGAAACGGTGCTTTATATAAGAATATATTCTATCTTGGAATTGTATAGGTGATGGACATGAATATAGACAAAAAAAGCTTTCTAAGGGAATTAGGATTTTGGCAAGAAGTTGCGATTGTTGAGGACTGTAGATGCTCATTTTGTACGGAAAGAGTAGACGAAGATGAATTCAGAAACGAAGTGTTCATGAGGGAATTCGAGAGTTCTGGGCTGTGTCAAGGATGTCAGGACACGGTTTTCGGATATAAGGTAGCATGGTGATATATCAGTTTTGCGATTGGAGCATTTGAAATCCTTGTTTTTAATATGCTACAAGCATGAAAAATTTCGATTTACTCTGATTTTTTTTCTTCGTAGAAATTTTGAAATCTTTTTCGGCAAATCGGTTCATTTTTTTATTAATATCTAACTCTTCAAAAATATGGGATCTCGATTCATATTTTCTTATGTTTGTTGCAGTACATTCTCTTGGTTATAATTCGAGTCGGAAAAATCAATATGATATTCGAAGTTGGCATATAACTCGTTAACCGATGGTAAATAAAATAGATAGTATATTGAGCATGAAAGTTAGAGATAATAGTATTCCAATGAAGCTACAACGAATTCTTCTAACCAAATCTCCATTGTCTTTTTAAACTTCATTTATTTTACCTCATTTTATTTTTCACCTCATTAAGCTTTACACCAAAGATATGGTTTGTGTCATTAAAAGAGCTTTAAAAAGAAAGCCTATAGCATTATCATAGATTATTTTAGCCAACTGAGAAGGACATGCTGTCAATGAGCAAAGTAAGTTATTTTTGACGAAAAGAAATATCCCTATTGAATGGGAGCAACATTTTAGGGATATTATGAAAAGTAAAATGTTAGGTAAAATATATTTTTATTTGTTTTTGTATATCATTCAAAAATTATAATATTTTTGTAACTGGGTTTTGAAAGGTGGTTAAAGTTTTTTGATACAAGAAATAAAAAAATAAAATATTAAATGAATTTCAAATTAAAAAAGAAGATGCTATTCGATTGATTAATGTTGATTTAGAGAAACTGAGCAATGCTTCCAATGAGTTGCGTCAGCATTTCTGTGGCAAAGTCTTTGATATTTGTGCAAGTATCAATGGAAAAAACGGAAGCTGTTCAGAAAATTGCAAATTTTGTGCACAGGCAGTTCATTATAAGGTTTCAATAGAGGACTATCCTCTTTTTGATTGTAAGAAATTATTGAAAGATGTGATTTACAATTGTGAGAAAGTATAATGAGATATTCTGTGGTAACATCAGGGAAAAAGCTGGCTGAGGACAATTGGAAAGCGTTTGTAACAGTTACAGTGAAATCAAAAAAAAGTCTAATATTTCTTTATGTGTATCTCACGGCTTATTATCTTTAGAAAAGTTGATCAAATTAAAAAATGTAGGGTGCAAAGATATCATAACAATTTAGAAACTTCACGCAGAAATTTTCCTAACATCTGCACCACACTCATACCTATGAAGATAAAATAAACACTATAAAAGCAGCACAAAAAGCAGGACTTGAAGTATGCATTGATGGCATTATAGGACTTGGTGAAACAATGGAAAATCGCATTGATATGGCTGTGGATATTCGGGAATTGGGTATCAAATCGGTTCCTGTAAATATTTGGAATCCAATCCCGAAAACACCATATTGGAAGCTTCCTGTGCTGAAAGCTGATGAAGTACACCAAACAGTGGCAATGTTTCTCTTTATTTTACCCGATGCAGCTATTCGATTAGCAGGGGGTAGAAATCTGATGGCAGATAAAGGTAGATTACTATTTCTTTCAGGTGCTAATGCTGCTATATCTGGAGATATGCTTACAACTTCAGGAATCATCATGATGATGATATTAAAATAATTAAAGAGCTTAAATTTGATATAAAGATGCCGTGAGTAAAGATTTTGTCTGAAAATTAGATCAATTTTGGTAAACTTATTGTTTGTAAATGTCGAAATAAAATGTCTCAACCACGGATTAACTTTACTTTTTGTGGAATAGATCTGATGCCCATCTATTTTTTCCGTTTTTTTCAATATCATGCTGAGCCTAATCCAATCTAACAGCAACATTTTGACTTCGTAGGATAGAGTTATTATAATAAAATATATTTCTTTTTTTCCAATTTGAATAAAAAAGATTCTATAATTGTCCTATAATTCCGGATAAAAATGAAAAATGCATAGTTTTCCCAAAAAAACCATGTTTTGGTGATACAAATAAAATAGAAACTTTGTCAACATAACCATTGACTTTCATTCTGTTATATTTCACAAATCTTTGAACACTGTCCTTGCTGATTGATAGCAACTAAACTCACAGTGGAATTAATTAAATTAAAATTATATTTTTTATATTATACTAAATATCTAAAATTGTTAAATATCATGAAACCTTTAATTATTGTGGAGTAATTCAATCACGTGTATGAATAGTTTTGGAAGGCGAACAAAATGAATGACAATAATGAAGATAAGTTTAAGTTTAAACTTGGTAAATGGGTTCTACTCAGAGATGAATGTGTTTTTACTAGTTTAGAAGGTCGTGGAAAGAGTACATCTATTCACCAATATTTAATTAAATCGATTGATAATTGGGTCAATAAAAAAGAAGATTTCTCAATACAAGAATTTGTTGCAGAAATGTGTGAGTTTATTAAGAGCAAGAATGAAGATATTTACTTCCATTTAATGGAGAAATGCGCTTTAAAAGGAATAAGCGTGGGAGATGGTATATTTGAAGCATTAAGCATGTGTCAGTGTGAAGAAGCAATAAGTAATTTACAATGTGGAACAGAAAAAGATGAATCTTCTAATTTATGATGTCTTGAGATATAGTTTTCTCCATTTCGTGATTTCAGTTTATAACCTGACTGATCAGCAACTTAAAGCATATTTAGTGTTGACAGCAGGTACCAACATGTCAAGTATCGATGTTCACTTATACGGCACAGAAATTGATAATATCATTTTAAAATATAGTGGGTTAGCTGCCGGGGGCCAGATGAAGAAAATATATTAAAAGAGTTAAATGTACTAGATGTAGGAAATTCAGACATTAAAGTATCATTTTGTTTTAAATGTGGATTTCATTTGACTCAGAAAACTGCAAAAATTATGTAAACTATAAATACCGACTCTTTTCAACTAAAATAGACTCTTTTCAACTGAAGTATTTAAATGAAATCCGAGAAATAAAAATTGCATTAAAACAAAAACTTGAAAAAATCTCTAAGTAAGAGTAGATAATCAAAAATAGAAGTTTTTTAACAGTGTCGCAGATTTGCTGTAAATTCAAAGTTAAATTTTTGCATACTTTATGCGATTAGATGTTTTAAATATGTGATTTTTTTTCAATAAAGCTTTTAATTATGTCAAAAGTTGTACTCCACTCACAGTTTCAATGTCATTCCCATCAATTCAAATTTACAATCCAAAGGCTTTTTTAAACTAATAGTATTTTTTTAAAGGTTTTTTTGCTGCGGTACTTTTTATAATCTTCCTCACTGTGTGGGAAAATGTTTTGGTTCAACAACTAGCAGATGTAACTACTACCATCAATACAGATTGCATAAAAATCAAAACAGTATCTTTTCCCAATTTCAGGCATATATTTATTAAATAGTTAATTATGTCATTATCAAAATGAAATTTTTTATGATAATTCATACAAAAAACAATTTTATACCCTATTTCATAGACTCAATGGTTTTGCATGCTGTAGTTCCATTTAATGGCACTATGGCGACTAAAAATATATCGCAATGTTAATAACGGTTAGCTAGGAAGTTTTCATCCCGCAGCAAGCTGTAGTTTATTCGACTTAATTAAATGGATGTGAATAAAATTTATCAAAATATTTCAGGCAGGAGTATGAGACCTTAAGCTATCAGTGAGATACAACATTACAAAGAGATAAAAGACAGCAGAGACTCTGGTAAAAATAGAGGTCTTATTCATTAGTTTCTAAAAATAATAATTATAAGATTCTTTCAACGTTTTCCAAAAATGGCAAATCATTCGTTTTCAAATCTGATCAACGACTCAATGACACAACCTAAGAAGTGACAAGATTAAACGAGAATCTGTATACCCACTCCCTAATAAATCTGTCTTTTTCAGTAAACTGTTTCCTCTTTTGTTTTCATATTATACGCTCTATATTCATCACCTTTTTTATCCTGGAGGTAGATGTACTCGTATTCCGGATAATTTATCCTTTTTCTATACTCTTGACTGGCTTCAGCTTGGCAACTGTCACAGGAGTAGATTGGAACAGAAATTCCGAAAATTCTGATATCTTTTATGCTCTTATGGGCGTGGGAATCTATTGTTATATAACCCTGGCAGTTGGGGCACATTCTAATTGTTTCTTCCTGAAGTTCTTGAATCATATCAGTGTCATAGAAGATATTTTTTTTTCGGCGGTAAAAATCCCCATGTTTTGCTATCTCTGTCTCCACAAGCCTGTCGCTATTTTTAAAGTTTTTGAGTTGGGTTGTAACAATTTCCTCCAGCATCTGTCTGTCCCTAGCAGCCTGAACGAACATTCCTGGCTGATAGTCGGGTTCTTTGACACAGGAGTAGTCAAGTCCCGCCATGGCAAGGATTATGCCGGTGTTCACATATGGCAATGCACTCTGGATTGCGTAGCCCCCTTCGAGCACCGCTATATCAGGGGCAAGTTTTTCGTTCAATTTTGCATATCCCTGTGCAGAAAAGCGCATGTTTGCAAGAGGGTCTGTATAATGATTGTCCTGTCCCGCAGAATTAAGTACAATTTCAGGCTTGAAATCGTCAAGAATTGGTAGTACAAGGGAATCAAGCACGTAGAGGATACCTTCGTCTGGAGTTGCAGGAGGCAAAGGGATATTAATTGTTTTTCCAAGAGACTGTGGACCTCCTAGTTCATTTATGAAACCTGATCCGGGATAAAGTGTCCTTCCATCCTGGTGAAAAGAGATAAAAAGCACATCAGGGTCGTTATAAAATATATCCTGTGTTCCATCCCCGTGGTGAACGTCAGTATCTATTATTGCAATTCTACGGATCCCATATTTTTTTCTCAGGTATTCAACCAAAATAGCTTCGTTATTGATATTACAAAAACCACGGTTACCGTGCACTACTGTCATTGCATGATGACCAGGTGGGCGAACAAGGGCAAAAGCATTTTTTATCTCTCCTGTCATCAAAGCGTCTGCAAGAACCAGGCAACTACCTGCAGCTATCAGGTGAGGGATTGTAGCCTGGGTTTTTATATCAGGAACACATATATGGACTCTGGCAATATCTCTGTAATCCGCAAGGCGAGGTTTATATTCGACTACTTCAAGCAGATCCATAATTCCTTCTTCGAAAATTTGATCCCTAGTATAAAGGAGGCGCTCTTCTCTTTCAGGATGAGTTGGAGAAATAGCCCAATCGAAAGCAGGGAAAAAAACAATGCCTGTTTTTTCTACTTTAGTACGGTCTGTTGGAGACAAACATCCCTTTTCAAGCTCCTGTCCGGTTCCTTTTAGATCTATTTGAATTTCCCCTACAGCTTCAGACTTTTTTTCACGACTCACTATCTTTTGGATTTTTGATTCGTTTGCTTGCCTTTCCACCGTTAAACGCTCTTTTTTATCCCATCTAACATTTTTTTCAGTTTCGCTTTTCAATATATCCTTAATCTTTCCAAGCCCTAATTTCATTCTTTCTCCATCCTTTTCCATTCTGGTATTAGGCCTGCCGGAATCTGCATTTCTACATCAAAAAGTCTCCCCACGGTGTTCCAGCCACTGACGATGTTAAAAACTTCACTATTAACAACCTCAGCTTCGTTAGCATACTCTAAAATCCCAAATTTTTCTAAACGTTTCCGGAAAAGTTTTGCAGCAAGTACTTCAGCTTCATCTAAACCGATCTTGTTGGAATTGCTGATACTTGTTACGTCACAGCTGACAATTTCTCCCTCTTCAGCGATTGAATATAGTTTCTGCTCGGTATCTATATGAAGGTTTAAAGTAAGTGTAGGCCTTGCAACAGCTACTCCTATAGCATTGCCTACCTCTGCATAATCAGGAATAAAAGATTTTGCACCAAGTTTGTCTGCAATTTCTTTAATAAGACTTCTTGCCCCCCCTCCTATTCCTACCACTTTTTGTGGCCTTGCTTTTTTCTCTTGCAGAATCTCCCATATACTATAAGCAGGCTCCTGTTTCCATTCAAAGAACATATCATTGACTGCTTCAACAATCATTTGCGTTGTTTTATCTACTATAAGGGCTGCGGTTTCAATTTCGGATTTCCCAAGTACGGACGCTATGGATGTAATTGCTTCTTTTGCTTGTTTGAGATTTCCAATCTCAATAAGCCCGAGAACTCTCAGGGCATCAGTTGGAGTAGTCTTCTCTCCACCCATACAGTAAGCAGGCCCTGCCCTTTCAGGGCCGATAGTTATCCAATTTGTACTGCTGTTCGAGTCCACTACTCTCACAACACTGTCTCCTCCCACAGCTATAGAACGGACTGCAAAAGACCTGACGTGTGTTAGGAAGCCTCCAATTTTTGCGCCTTTAGAAGCAAAAAGGGGTTTTCCTGAAAGGATCAACGCAAGATCTGTAGTAGTTCCTCCTATATCTACTACCACTGATGTTTCCCCTTCCGGGCTAAGGGCAAGGGCTCCGATCATGCTAGCAGCTGGGCCCGAGAAAATAGTTTCCACAGATAATTCGATTGATTTTTTAATTGGGAGAGCTCCTCCATCGGCTTTAAGAATATAGACTGGAGCTTTGATATTCCTCTCCTCAAGAGATGTTATAACGTCCTCAACAAATTTCTGATAGCGTGTCCTGGTGGAGGATGTAAGCATTGCAGTTGCGATTCTTCTTGGGAAGTTCAGTTTTCCTGAAACTTTATGTCCGAGTTCCAGTTTGCAGTCCGGATATATTTCCTGGAATATTTCCTCAATCAAATGTTCATGAGAGGGATTTCTCTGCCCGAATTTGCTTACAACAGCAGCACTGGGAAATCCAAGCTTCCGGATCAAGTTCACTGTTTTTCTAGCCTCAGTTACATCCAAAGCCTGAATTTCTCTTCCCCTAAAATCTATAGCCCCTTTGAGATAAAAGCTGTCAGGAAAAGAATAACTTGCGGGGTTAATACCAGGTCCTGGAATTAGTAATAGGGCCACTCTATCAGTTTTACCCTCCGAGATGAGATTTGTTATCACGGTAGTGCTGAATACCACCCTTTCTATCTGCTTGGGGGAGATACCTCTGCTGATCGCATCAAGAGCTTCAAGCAGGGAGTTTAGGATATTTTCTGGCTCATTAGAAACCTTAGCAGTACTGCATACTTCTCCATTCTGGATAAGTACAGCATCCGTGGTGGTGCCACCGACATCGATTCCTATTAACATTCAAGATTCGCCTTTCCTCACCTAAAGTTTTCTTTAAAACAAGATAAAGTTAAGTTTCTAATATGTCTGAATATAAGATCATCACTAGTCGTAAGGGCTCTGGAAAAATTGCTCTTGCACAGCAATTTTCTAGAAATTACAAAAGCGATTATGGTTATTTGTTAGCTATTGAAATGAATAATTAATATGGGAAATTACTACGTAAATTTTCAGATTTTTTTAATATGGAATCAAGCTCGTTATTTGTAAATAAAACTATTGCGTATGTATGGAAATATTCTATTATAACTTCATGCATGAATATATTATTAGATACTAACAAATATCTTCATTCGAAAACTTATTCCGATATAAGGAGATCTCTTATGAAAGAGGGCATACTTAAGAAAGAGGCTTCTGAACTACTTCTTCGTACTTCAGAAAATATTATTAAATTGATGATAGATAGAAGGGGAGAATATTTATCGGATATTCTTAAGTCCACTAATACTTATTTTTCTGAAAGGGGATACAAAGCTGCTAAAAGCTCATTTGAAGAGATTTTGTAATTTTCGAAGGGCATTCTAGTAATATTTGATCGAGTTTCATCCTTGATATGCAGTCTTTTAAAAATTTCAAAAATTCTTTTTCCGAATATTGAGGATAATTCCAAAATGATCGGAGGTCCCAGTCTTTATTTTTCAGTGATTTTTTTTGCAATTTCGGTTAGGTGTTTGCCTGGTAAAGGATCATTACAGTTCGTTTTCAGAAAGCTGGTGGTCATCTTCTCAGCCTGTGCTTGTTTGAACTCTATAAAGGCTACAGAAAGCAATTTCATTCATTCTCATATGCCTTTTTCTGCATAAAAAAGATTAAAATAATGGTGAAAAGAGCTGCTTTATTTGGAAAATGCAAAAGATTCTATTTTTGAAAATTGAGAATGCAAAGAGATAAACACTGAGGAAGGAAATAATATTACAGAGGAAAATTTCAACAAACTTTCTCAGGGAGTTTATTATGGCTCGGTTTATAGAGCTTGCAGAACTTTTTGAAGAGCTCGGGAAAATAACATCTCATAAAGAGATCATAAAGAAGATTGCTAATTTTTTTTCTGAGCTTGAAAGAAATGAAGTAAAATATATTTCATATTTTTTTCTTGGGAGCATAGGTCCTGCCTTTGAAAATACTACACTTGGAGTGGGAGATAAGCTTGCTTGTAAAGCTATTGCTGAGGCGTACGGAGCCCCAGAAGAGGAAGTTAATAAAAGGTACTCAAGTAGAGGGGATCTTGGAGATGTTGCATTTGAATTGAACAAAGGAGAAGGCTTCTCCCTGACAATTGAAGATGTCTTGGTAAAGCTCAAAGGGTTAAAAAGAGTGTCAGGGGAAGGAAGTCAAGAAGAAAAAAATCAGGATTATTTCTGAGATCTTGCAGCAGGCCAACCCTAAAGAAGGGAAATATATACTTCGAATCGTTCTTGGAAAACTTAGGCTGGGATTTGGAGATCAGTTTTTGCTCGAAGCATTTTCTATTGCCTTTTTCGGAGACAAAAAGTATCTAGGAAAAATCAAAGAAAGCTACAGCGTCTGCACTGATATTGGAGAACTTGCAGAAGCTTTTGCCGAATACGGCCCCAAGGCTCTTGGACATTTTTCCATAAAATTGGGCAGACCTGTCAAGTTAATGCTCGCTCAACGAGTTGAAAATTTCGAAGAACTTGAAGAAAGAGCTCCAGGGAAAAAAGCGGCTGAAGAAAAATATGATGGGGAAAGAGTACAGATCCATAAAAACGGAAACGATATCCAAGCCTTTTCTCGAAGACTTGAAAATATAACTTCTCAGTATCCTGATCTCATCGAAGCTATTAGAAAAAGTGTTTTTGTGAACAAAATTGTGCTTGATGGGGAAATAGTTGCATATATCGAGGGCAAAAAAAGAAATGAAAGAATAGAAGAATTATATTCGTTCCAAAAACTTATGCAAAGGCGAAGAAAATATGAAATTGAAAAATACACGAAGCTATGCCCCGTAGCTGTCTTCTTTTTCGACATTCTTTACCTGGAAGGAAGAACTCTCCTGAAAAAATCCTACCCAACGAGAAGAACTCTTCTTGAAAAGTATGTAAAGGAATCAGGAGTAGTTCACCTAGCTAGAAGAATTGTCACTGGAAACCTTGAAGAAATCGAGGATTTTTTTAACGAAACCCTCGAAAAAAGACTTGAAGGAATTATAATTAAAGCTATGAATAATACCTCAATTTACGAAGCCGGGAAAAGAAGCTGGCTCTGGCTCAAATGGAAAGAAGAATATGCAAAGGGAATAAGGGAAACCTTTGATCTAGTAATTGTTGGAAAATATTATGGTAGGGGGAGACGGAAGAGCTCGTTCGGAGCTCTCCTTTGCGCAGCCCTTAATGAAGAAAAACAGCGTTTTGAGACCTTTACAAAAGTAGGCACAGGTTTCACTGACGAGGACGCAAAAGAAATTGAAAGCTTGCTTTCAGAGTACATTGTACCTGAAATCCCAAAAAATGTCTTTACAAAGAGTAGAATGCTTCCAGATATCTTCATAGAACCAGCTGTGGTTATTGAAGTCCTAGGTACAGAAATTACAGAAAGTCCAGGACACACGGCAGGTGAGGAAAAAGGAAAAAAAGGGCTTGCACTGCGTTTTCCTCGCTTTTTACGTATAAGATACGATAAAGATCTACATGATGTCACGACAGTTAGAGAGATATGGAATTTGAAGGGAGGAATTTGAGGGTTTACCGGGGAACAAGAGAAAAGTAGTAAAAAATAGCAAAAATAGAAGGGGAAAATAAAGTAAGATGAGGAAGGGAAAAATTATTGAAAAATCGTGAGATTGCTGAGCTGCTTTCTAAAGCTGCTGACATTCTTGAATATCAGCAGGTTGAATGGAAACCGAGGGCTTACAGGAAAGCAGCTCAGATAATAGAAAACCTTGGTGAGGATATAGAAAAACTCTATGAAAGAAGAGGTAAAGACGGGCTGATTGAAATTCCAGGTGTCGGAGTATCTATTGCCGATCATATTGCTGAGTACCTAGGAACTGGCAAGGTAGAAAAATTTAAAAAACTTGAAGAAAAAGCTCCTTCAGGAACTTCGGAATTGATGGAAATCTGGGGACTTGGTGCAAAAAGATTGAAAAAACTTGCCGATACCCTCGGGATAAGGACTCTTTCAGATCTCAAAAATGCAATCCACGCTCACAAAATTAGGGAGCTCAAAGATTTTGGAGAAAAAAGCGAAAAAAATCTCTTAAAGGCAGTGGAACATTATGAGAAGAGTCACGATAGAACATCTATTGGAAATGTACTCCCACTTGCAGAAGAACTCGTTTCAAAAATAAAAGCCAAATGTGAGAGTAAGATCTGTGAAATGGACATCTCGAAAATAATCTACACAGGCTCCCTTCGCAGGTTAAAAGAAACAATTAGGGATATCGATATCCTAGCTGAAGCAGAAAAAGAAGAAGCATTAAAGGTAATGGATGTTTTTGTCTCCCTTCCTGAAGTTGAACGAGTCATCTTAAGAGGTAGCACAAAAAGCAGTGTGATTTTAAGAGGAGGAACGGCTGTTGACCTTAGGGTAGTCTCATCCGAAAGTTACGGAGCAGCTCTTCAGTATTTTACAGGTTCAAAGATGCACAACATTGAACTTAGAAATATTGCCTTCAGGAAAGGTTACAAGCTTTCCGAATACGGTCTGTATTTAAAAGAGTTAGGAGAACAAATCGCAGGCAAAAGTGAAGAGGATATTTATAAAAAGCTGGGCCTTGCCTATATACCTCCCGAACTTAGGGAAAACAGGGGAGAAATCAAGGCCGCTGCAAAAAATACCCTACCAAATCTTATAGAAGCTGGAGACCTCAGAGGAGATCTCCATATGCACACAAACTATAGCGAAGGTAGGGAGAGCCTTGAAACCATGATCGAAAAGGCGGTCTATTTTGGCTATGAATACGTCGCCATAACCGATCATTCCCGTTCTCAGAAAATTGCTAATGGAATGGGAATAGAAAAATTAAAAGACCAGTGGAAAGAAATCGGTAAACTCTCAAAACACTTCAAGATAAAAATTCTTAAGGGTTCTGAGATTGAGATCCTTAAAGATGGAAGCTTGGACTATCCAGACGAAATTCTCAAAGAACTTGATATTGTAGTAGGGGCAATACACTCCGGCTTTTCGACCCCTAAGAAAAAGATGACCGAAAGGATAATTACAGCTCTGGAAAACAGATACCTTGACATCCTTGCTCATCCTTCTGGGAGGATCCTCGGGAAAAGGAAAGCTTATGACGTGGATTTCGAAAAAGTTTTTGATACAGCGGCCTCAAATGGAAAAGTAATGGAGATAAACAGTCAGCCTTCCAGGCTTGACCTTAACGATGAGCTTATTCTTCTAGCAAAGGATTTCGGCTTAAAGTTTTGCATTTCCACTGACAGCCATTCTATTTTTGACCTTGCGTTCATACGTTATGGACTTGGACAGGCACGTAGGGGCTGGCTCGAAAAAAAGGATGTTGTGAATACGTATCCATACTCAAACCTTAAGGACGTTTTCAAAAAAATCAAGCTTTGACCAGATTCCTATTAAGGACTTACGCAATTAAATTATAATATCAAGCTCAATAAATATTGTGGTCAAATTTGCTTTTTAGACAGTAGAAGATTTGATGTTGTTTATTTCTCCGTTAAACTGCGTAAATCCTTTCACTTTACATAAGAGAGCAAAAAAGTGCGATGGAAACATCACACATCGGAGAAGTCATCTTTGAGCTGGCTACACTGTCTCTCACTTATCATTCCACAATTTAAAAGACTCAACGATTCAAATATACCTTCACCTACACTTATTCCTTCTATAGCGCATTTCTTCATCAAACGATCGTAAAGGGCATTATTTTCACTTTTAATAAAGTCGCACATTTCAGAAATAAATTCGTCTGTTATAAGTTGCTCTTTTTTGTTTACCCAACTATCAATCGACTCGATCAGATATTGACGCATAGATTTATTCTTTCCAAGCTCCATAAGATTCGTGAAAGCACATTCGTCTATACTTAGAACCCACTTACCAAGTTTATACTTAAACATATCTCCACTATCGTCTTCCAAAAATATCTCTCCTCAATAATTAAATTCTCATAATAATTAAAGGCTTCATGATATTTAACTCATATAGGGCTTAAGCGGTATAGGTATATAATCGAGTACAATGCCCATTATGATTAAAGTTTTATTTTTTGGGTAGTTAAATGTTTAGTACTTAATGTTTTCTCTGTTCAATTGCGTAAGTATAAGGAATCGATCCCCAAATCAAAAATGGTTAAACTATCTGGTTAAAAAATTGCTTATTCTCAGTTAATCTTTCAATTTCTCAAATATTGTTGGATTATTTTACATTAAAGATATTTTAAAAGCATCTTGTGGTCTAGAGCTACTTTTATATATAAAAGGTAGCTGTCATTTCTCTCTGTCATTCTTGGGAAATCTTAAAAGTCTTACATCCATAATGATTTAGAGAAATGCATAGATCTTTTGTATAAAATCTATGCATCAATGAAAACAACAGAAATAGAAGCTTGTCAGTAAAAACTATTGGCTTTACATCCTACTTCTTGCAGTGAGATAAAAAGATGAAGAGACATTCAGATTTCACAAAACTTTAACTGTACTATTTAAAGAAACATACTAAAGTTCATTGTGAAATTTGTGGTGTAATCGAATAGATGTCAACAACTAAATTTTGGTAGTTTGAATAGTTACCAAAAACAAATTCCATTGAAAATATTATTTTAGCCATTAGGGGGGCGAAATAAATGTTGAAGCAATCATTTATTATAATAACAACGGTGTTGGCTAGTTTGCTGGCAGTTATTTGTGTAGTATCTTTGACAGTTACATACGCAAATGAGAACATGTTGTGGTTTAAGAAAAATGGATACAAACAACCGCAAAAATATGGATATTGGTAGCGGAACTGATAAAGGTATCCCGTGGGTAGCGAAACTGGAGATGCACATATTTTGTTTTGAAACCTATGCATTTTCTCAGTTTCATCCAAAATTATGGATATTTTTTTACATGAATTTTGAGAAAAATACATAGCTTTTGATTAAATTACTCAAAATGTATTAAATGACATATCTCATTGTATACATGAATTAAGTGCGTCTGAAGACGAGCATGGGACTTACACGATTGAGGGTGAAAATCAAGTTCATATAGCCTCCTCAAAATTATTAAATTTCGATAATTGAGTATATGCTGTGTTTTTCAGTTTTCGATGAAGTTATGCATAATTTAGATCTATTTTATCATTTAACTGTCAAACTCGTGAGTTATTGCTTATCGCTGTTTTTTTGCTTATCTACTGTTTTACTGGGAAAAACAATGGTGTGGCAGCAAATTTTGTAACCAAACAGAAAGCGATTAACAATCCCTAGCGATACGCTATAGAGGCCGCCAATTAATGCGCTCTCCAGATATCAGAAAATTCTAATGCTCATTGAAGAGATCAGCTGCTGAAGCACGTCGTTTAACTGGCATCATTAAGGCTACTGCTACAGTAATAATCGACTAGTGGACACCCATGCCAGATCCCATAGTGAAAGGGTTAATTTTTCTTATTATTAGTTTGAAACAAGCTTTTAAAGCTTTTAAATCGTTCTTATGTTTCTGATTCGCGATTTTTAATTATGGATTTCGACTTTTCATTTATTGATTCTTTAAAAGAGAATGATTATAAGGGAATTAGGCTTCTCACGCGTATCTTTGTGATTTTGCAGAAAAATTAGTACAATATCATAAATTATGTCTATGTATCACAGTAAAATGAAGCAAAAAACGAAAAATATTTTTAAAGACATTCTGTTTTAGATCTTGTATTTCTACAGCGAATTGTATAACTTTATTAGAGCCATCCTAAAACTCAAAAGCATTTATAATCGTTTATTTTATAAAAATTATCATTATTCAAGTTTTTTCCAAAATACAATATTGATACCCTTTATTATGAATTAATGAATTGTCGGTGTAATTAAATAAAAATCTAGTCTTTTAATGCACAGACGTGACTGATTCAAATTGCTTCTTAAAAAATTATAACTGTTTGTATAAAAATAGTCTCATTAGCTATTAGGGATACTAGAATAAATAAATGTTATAAGCTTTGAACTAATTAAAGATTTAAATTTGATATGTATCCATTAATAGACATATCTGAATATAATAATTAATATCAGAATGAAACAATATTGATAAATTTTATTAGATTGAAGTCCTTTTCTTAACGTACACTTGTAAAATATGATGATCTAGAAATTTATAATTTATGGAGTTTTTGATGATCTATGATTTTCACGAATTATTTATCTAATATTTATTTGCATATAATTAGACTTTGGAGTTTATTGAATTTCTCTATGTATGTTCATTTGGTATTTTATTTGCTATTGTTCACTACTTATTGTTTTATCGCTTATGGATTAGGCGATATATTTTTTACTTACATATTTATAAATTTTAGAAAAAATATTCCAAATAGATTGTATTTAATAAGTACATTTATATTGGGTTTTTATTTTATGGGGATTATATATTTCGTCTCGAATTTATCAATATTTAAAAATCTAATAAATGGTTTCATAGGTAATTATCTTCCTATAATTGTGATTAGTGCTTTATTTACTATATCTATACTACATTTATCGAAACATCATCTAATTAAATATAGTATTTCTAAAATAAATCGTACTGACATAATGATGATCTTAATTGGATTTATTTTTTCATTATTTATAGTATTTAATTATAATGGAGTCGCTAATTATGGCAGATATTTCGATAAACGCGTACACTTAGATGTTTTTTCAAACACGTTTTTGGTTGCGGGGGGTTTCCCTATAGGACCTCTCTATAATATTGGAATGCAGTGTGCTCTATTGGTTCCAACTGTTTATCTGCCTTCCAATATACATAATATTATCTACTCCTCATTATTCTTCGGATTCATTATGATGATCGCAATAATTTACTTGCCTTATATTTTCTCCAAACAAATATTAGGCTTGAACTTCTATTTCAGTTTATTATCTTCTATTATGGTCGTCCTCTTCGGGGTGATTAGCCTGCCATTGACAAATAAGTATCTGGGTTTTATCGTTGTTTCAACCTCGATTTACCATAACGATACCCAATTATTTGCTTTTCCGGTATTCATTTTTTCAATATTTTTATTATACATTTATCACATAAATAATAAAAATACTAGTACTAACACCACGATCGTTGATAATAATAATTATTTAACATTATCCATAATTTTCTTATCAATTTCATATTTTTTGAAGCCTTTGGGATACGTTGCATTGGCACCAATCCTGATCCTAATAATAACATTAGGAATTATCTCTAAAAGGAGAATTACTTATAGAAATATCATTGATTTGTTTATTTTGTTTTTACCAATAATCACGACATTTGTTTATAACTTAATTTTCAAGTATGATTCTCTAGGTATAGATTTTGCTATTAGTCCACTTGGATTTTTATACTTATATTATTATAATAAATATTATTCCCCAATTAATGATGATAGTAAAATTTTAACATTGGGATCAATAATAGTTGTTTCATTGATAGGTTTTATCCTACCTTTAATATGTGGTTTATTTTCAAAATATGTTGGTAGCAGGAATAAAGTGTTCATTTATCTATATATGGTACCTGCTCTAATTATCTCTTTATTAATGGCTTTTTTCTTCATAGAGCCCGGAAGTTCTTTATATGACTTTAACTATGATTGGGGAGTCTCTCTTATAAGTTGTTCCATGATGCCTTTTATTGTACTAATTATATCCAAAATAAAAAATCAATTATTAAAATACTCCTGTTTGACGATCATCTTCTGTCATTTGTTAGGTGGAGCTTATCACATGATATATATTACTTCTACAGGCAAATATTAACGAATTCATTTCTATTTCATCGATTCTAATATGTGTCAAAAATAATTTTTCGCTTTTCCTTTCTGACTTTTCGATGATCTAACAGCCTAATAACAAAATAAAAAGGTATACATGCTCGACAAGAAATTATTTTAAACTTATTGGTTTTTATCTTGGCGTGTATTCTGGTAGGATCCACTACAACATTGGCAAATTATACACACAATAAATCAAGTTTAAATAATTCTTTTACACGGGAACAATTAACCTAACAATTGAGAATCCTTATACAACAACTTTCAACTTTTCTAACGGCATAAATCCAGGAAACAATCGCAATGAAGTCCAAATATGAGCTGATGATTTCCATCATTGGAATCAAAAAATATTTGAGCCCATATGCTTTTGCACACAAGATTTTCTATAAAAAGGTTTTAAAAAATGACGATTCTAATTTCATGAATTCATTAATATATAATAACGATAATATGTAGACACGGATGTGGACCACTGCTCGTCAAGAAACGATTTTAAGTTGCACGTTTTCGTTGTAGTTGAAGTTATAACAGAAACTTCACGACATTAGCACGCTTCAAGGATAAGAAATCAAATCTCAGTGATAGTTCCAATGAAAGAACACTTCATTATCGTTGACTAGCACTCCTTCTAAAAATAATGCCGAATCTCCCTTTGATATACAGTCAGAAAATTTTGATAAATACTTCCAATAATGAAAAATGCTGTAATTTTTGATGGGCAAGGATCGTAGGTAATCATAAACGTTGGTTTCCCATGGAAAACTAGGCATTTATTAAAAATCTAACAAGCGGTGGTTCAGAAGATTCTGAGGGGCATTAAAGATCACAATATGGACTAACAAAAATAAAAATGGAGTTGTTGATCGCGGTACCGATCTCTCACTTAAATCTGAAGGAACCGCCATTAAGGGGGACAATAATAGCAACATGTACTTCGACACAATAAATACTTATACAATAAAAACTGGAGTGCAGTTTCAGGAAATATGAGTGCTGACGACGAATATAAAGCCGTCATTCATGAGAACTTCCGATTGTAGTTGGTAACGCGCCTAACGTAATTTATATGTTTCTGGGATAAGATATTTGATTTGATATTTATGACACTTTTAAAGAGTTGAAAGCCCAATAAATTTTGGCCAATTTTCAATATAAATAAGAAACAGAATTCATAACAGGAGATCCTATACTTCATAAACTGAAACTTTTCAAAAGTTTTGACAAAAATGACGAAATTTTAATAGCGAATAGTATCTCAATATTTAATTATCTAACAGAAATAAACTGTCATTTGGAAATTCATGGATTGATTTGGTGTCTTTTGACGAAATAAAAGAAGAAGATAGAGAATTAGAAGAAAAAAGAACTACCAAAGCATTTATTTATAGTAATGATAATGGATCTAATTATACGCGGCAAACGAAGGAATCAACGATATTGAAGCTAATATCGAGATTAGATACTCAAAGACTCGATATGTTAATAGCTTAAAATAAATATTTTGTGAGAAAATAAAGACTTTAAGATATACATTCATTCTTCAATGTCAAATATATAGATAGCTTGTCTCAAAACTGTTAAGAATGATGTGCTTGAAGTACAAAACAAACAACCTTATCCCACATTAGGCAGGTCGACATTAAATTTTTAGAATTTTTACAATATCTGCTAACTAATATGGCTCCTTTGATATCTTTTTTGAAATAATCTGCAATTACTGCAAGTGATTGTTGGATTTACTCTGACATTTTCAGATTAACTTTCTTTCTCTCGAGTGTGCTTCCTTTTATATTCAATCTCACTCAAATCTTAAAACCTTCATTTGGCAAGTTTACACAATCACGGGTATATATTTTCATACTTATTCACGTGAGACTCAATATTCCAATATTTTCTTTGGTTTTCCGTTATTTTTAGTGGATAACCATTTTTAATAATTGTTCTCCCAATTATATAGATTTTTTATTAATAAAAGCTAAATTTTTAAAATTAATTTCTTGTTACATGTTAAATATAGTAACTCCAAATACAATTAATCCAATACCAATAACTTGTTCTCTACTAACAGGTTCCTTAAGCACAAAATAAGAAAAAATCGTTACTATAAATAAATTAAGTGATGTTAATGAATAAAAAACTTTAAGAGGAATCTCTCGAAGAGCATACACAGAAAATAGTGTGACCACAACAAACAACCCATAAGCTATGATTACGTGTCTATTTAGATAAGTACCCACAAATTGGTTCTTCCGCTCTCCTTTTTTTGCTCCAATTTTTAACAATGTTTGACTAACCCCTGTCAAAAAAATCGAACCTAATGCAAAAATCCACGAGATGATCATATATAATCACCGGATTTACTTGCAAGTATCGTAATCCCACTGGATATTAAGATTAACCCGAATATATTATTGATACTGATACCTTCTTTAAAAAGAAAGTATGATGGAATGAGTACAACAAAATTTACCAGGCTCATGAATGGATAAGCGAATGAAAGTCGATAGTGCATCAGTGCCTGCTGCCAGAAAATCGCCTGAAGAATGAGACATGTAATTGAGAGAAGATAGAATATATTAGTTAAGACATTTAGAAAATTCAAACCCTCAATAGCCATAGCAGCGTATTTTCCAAAGATGCTTCCAGTTGATTGAAGCAAGATACATAGGATAATAAATATGAAATTAAAATTTGATTTCATACATACATCTCACTGATTACATAAGGTTGAACGCAAGTTATTTCTGTCAATATGCGGTGGAGATATTCTCCAATTATGCCGATGAATATGAGGATACATCCACTGAGGAAAGTAGTAGCTACCATTAAGGAGTTCCATCCCACGAGACCATATGCAGGGTCTAGTATGGACCTTATTACAATACTTGTGCCATAAGAAATGCTTAGAATACTGATAAAAATACCTGAAATGCCTGCTAATTGAAGAGGAAGGGACGAATGATTGATGAATAAATCCAAGCCTATACGAATATATCTGAAAAAGTTATAATTTGACCTTCCGATATTTCTTTTATTGTGTATAACACTTACATTTGTAATTTTATTCGTTGGAGCATTTTTAATAATTAATGCTTCAATCAGAGGATATGCTGTTTTTACGGTTATAATATTTTTTACTACATCAGATTTACAGATCACGAAATTTGATAGATAAATATCTCTTGGGATATCTAGTATCAAATGCATGAATTTTTTAAATAAATAACTAAAAATATTTTCAATCTTATTATGATTTTTAATTATATATTCTCCATAAACTACCCAATATCCTTCGTGAATTTTTTTGACCAGTCTTGGAATTTCTTCAGGTGGATTCTGCAGATCATCATCCATTATTATTATGTAGTCTCCTTTACAATGATTCAACCCGCATAATACCGTGCTATTTTGACCGCAGTTTTTTGCTAAATGTATAATTTTTATTTTCTCCCGTTTTCTAAAAATTTCTATTAATTTATTCCAACTGTCATCCGCGCTACAATCGTCTATAAAAATAATTTCATAATTATCTGTTATATCATTAAATGTATCTGCTATTCGCTGATATAACTCATCCAGAGTAAACTCACTATTATATACAGGGATTACAATTGAATATTCAACCTGATTTTCCATTTCTCCACCCCCAAATATAATCTGGTGTTTTTTCACCACAGTTAAATATTAGATCTATGATAGACACTAAATGGTTAAAATTCCCCCACAATTGTGGATACTCTAAATATCCAGAATAATTTTTGTATTCTAAAGTTATCCCTGCTTTTTCAAATTTTTCGTTAACGATATAGGTTTTTGCTGAAGGTCCTGTTAAATACTCATCTGCATCAATTTGTTTGCAAATTTCAATAACTTTATCGTCTTTAGTTCCGCATGTATCCAAAGTTGTTGAATTTATGAATTCGGTATTTATATCTAATATTTTACTGATTTTTTTTATTGCGTAAATATTTAGTTCCGAAACTGTTTCAAACTTTTTACTATATATTTCGAGAATTTCTCCTTTATACGTATCATAATATTCTGAAGCAGCATAATTTGCATTAATCATTTTTCTGTGCTTTATCGCCCAATTTTGGGAATAATTAATCTTTGTTTCAAAGATTTTTTTATGAATATCACCGCTAACAGGTACTGTTATCCATTCGGTTCCACTTGGTGTTTTAAGTTTATTTCTGTTTCTCCAATCGTTTTTTGTGTATTGTACATCTTCAAGAAAAACAAAAGTATCAACATCATGGATGATGTCAAAATAGCCTTTCCATGGAAGATAATTTGACTGAATAATTGCTGCCTTCATATTTTTTCTCTGAAATATTTTGAATAATCTGGGAATTGATTTTTTATAAAATTTTCTTTATATATATATACAAAAAATTCGTATAAGGGGATATCGTGTTCAATACAAACAAACCGAGATAAGTTTTTCACGCACCAATCCATTATTGTTTTTGGATCAGCGTAATAAAGTCTATTATCATAAAATTCAGAATAGATTGTTAAGAAATTAAAACAAATACCTTTTCTAGCCATCTTAAACATGTTTTTTATGGATTTAAATACAAATAGTTCCCATTCTTCAATTAAGTTCTCTTCTTTGGAATTGAAAGTTCCATTCAAAACAAAATAATCTTTATTTTGTATTGAAGGATCAATTTGTTCAATGTTATCTGAAATGTCTTGAAGGAAAAATTCACAAGTTGGATATTTCTTTCTATCTAATACTATAAATTCTTTTATGATGTCATTCCCTGAATAAACAGCATCAAATTTAAACATATCCAAAAATTCTTTATAATGTGCTAACCCGCAACCTACGTCATGAACACTGAAAGATTTAAGTCCTTCATACTTAAAAAGGTCTGAAATTTTTTGAAATCTGAGGTATTGACTTTTCTTATCATTCCATGATACAGAAAGGGGATTATCCCCAAATTCGTTAAATTTACTCAAATAAAATTTTTCCTGACTTTTATTTATCATATCCATCTATCTCACCATTTTAAAATTATAGGTTATTCCTCTAATGTTGCCTACTCAAATTTTTTATCTCCATATTTTTTTCCATTATAAAACATGTATTTTGTACCTTTATGTTCGAAAATAAAGGATATTCTATCATTTCGGAATCCCAACTAGGCTCAGAAGCATCAATACCTACATCATAGTTCTTCCTAACCCGCTTAATTCCATCAGTTGATTTTGCATAATCAATTCTATAACTATCTCCCCTGAATAGTACCACATTTTGCATCTTAGCAATCTCCAACTTCCACGCGCTCCGATTTCTAAACTATCACGAAACCCGAATGGATTTGAGCAATATTCTTTGAACAATTCTCATTTTCAGCAATGTCAATGATGTATTAATCTTTATAAGGAGCAAATGGAAATGAGATCTCCGTATAGCTTATAAGGTTCCATAGCAATAGATTCACCTAGAAAAGATACTAACTACGGCAGCTGATTCAGGACACCACCTATATCAAGCATAATCCAATATTAGCATCATTAACATGCTTCATCCCAGCATCAACTCTCAATTGTTTTCACAATCTCCACAACTCGACTTCTCCTCTAGCTTCTATCAGATGTCCTTTTCCTTTCAAGTCGAGATGGGATTGATTGGAATTATTCCATCAATTTCCATCATACTCGAATCAATCATTTTCTTTGATTTTCCTTTGTTGCAAAATCCAAGATCCTCGATTTCAATTAATTCGGCCATAGCGAAACAATCATTGACTTCTGCAACATGATATTCTCGGGATTTGGATCACACATTTCATATGCCTTCTTCGAGACTCTGAAGGTCACAGGCATGTTAGCGATGTTTTTCTTTTGTCAGTTCAATAGTTTCGATATCATATCCGATTTATGCAAGCTTCAGAGGTGTTTCTACATTTCTTGAATTTATTTCACTATTACAAATAAAACAGAAGATGCACCGTCTGAAAGGGGGAACAATCAAATTATTTTGACGAATATGCAACATTTTTAAAGACAATACTTCATTATGTTTTGAAAGTTAGAAATACATATTGCATCGACTTGATTAAGGTTTAAATTTTCTAAGGATTGAGTACAAACTTCTGTCATTAAATCTTCAATATTAACATATTTTTTCCAAATTTTGTATGACTCGTTCCAAGAACGTTAAGTTTCACTTTATAACCTTCAAGCAATTTTTTTAATAAGCTTATGCAAAACTTATCTTTCAAATTTTTCTGGAGTATGGAGTTTAATTTCCGGTTTGTTTACTGATTTACCAGTTATTATATTTGAATCATCATCAGACAGATGTTCAGCCAATTTACGGATATATGGGAAAGTTTTGCCTTTTAATATTTCCCCTATTGAAGATACCACAAAATCCAATTCTTCGTTTTTCATTCCCGCATAAAGTGGCAATCGTAATAGTCTTCCGCTGATATCTTCTGTTATTGGAAGATCACCACTTACGTAACCTAATTTTTTTCCCATGGGTGCAGAATGTAGAGGAACATAATGGAAAACTGCATGAATATCTTTTCCTCTAAGGGCGTTGAGAACGTGATTTCTAATTTTTTCATTTTCAAAAAGCACATAGAACAAATGAGCATTATGGTCAGCATAATCAGGTATAAAAGGCAACTTGATTTTTCCTTCTTCTTCAAAGGGTTTCAAAGTGTTGTAGTAAACGTTCCATACACGCTTCCGTTTCGTTTGAATTTCCTCGATTTTTTCAAGTTGTGCATTAAGGACCGCTGCTAAAACATCACTTGGTAGATAACTTAACCCAATATCAACCCATGTATATTTGTCTATTTCTCCACGAAAAAATTTACTCCTATTAGTTCCTTTTTCTCTGATGATCTCAACACGCTCAGCTATCTCTTGATCATCGGTATTAATTAAAAGAGCTCCTCCTTCACCGCAAATATAATTTTTAGTTTCATGAAAACTGTAACATCCAAAATCCCCAATCGTCCCAAGATATATATTTTTGTATTTTGCATTGACACCATGAGCTGCATCTTCTACTACTTTTAAGTCGTTTTCTTCTGCGATTTCCATAATCTGTTCCATATCGCAAGAGACCCCAGCATAGTGGACAGGATATATGGCTTTTGTTCTGGGTGTGAGTTTTCGTCTTATATCCTCAGGATCGATATTCAAAGTTTCTTCCTGGATATCTGCAAAGATAGGCTTTGCCCTGGCAAGTAAAATCGCATTCACAGTTGAGGAAAATGTATAGGATGGAACAATAATTTCGTCGCCTTGTTTGAAGCCCATAGCACGGCTTGCAAGTTCTAGGGCACTCGTGCCTGAGGTCGTGAGCGAAACTTTTTTTGCCCCAAACTTCGTCTCCATAAATTTTTGAGCTTTGTGGGTATATTTTCCATCTCCACATAGATGTGAACCGCTTTCACCTTTTTGCACTGAACTGAAGAGTTCTTCTATATATTTCAACTCATTTCCAGTGAAATAAGGCTTGTTAAATGGGATGTACACGACTGCCTTCCATTTTTATCTTGTCTTCCTGATATCTAAGCGAGATATTTGCGTATTGTAAAGGCTCTTCTTGTATCTTATTATCAATCTCGAAAAGCAGTTTATTTGCATACTGATATGATTCGAAAGTTCCTGCATCAGTCCAATTTCCGCTTACAATACCGTATGTAAGCTGGTTTTGTCTGACATATTCGTTGTTGATATCACTAATTTCGAGTTCTCCTCTTTCAGAGAGTTTAGTGTTTCTTATTATGTTGAATACAGAGGAATCATACATATAAACTCCAATCACTGCGTAATTGCTCATAGGATTTTTTGGTTTTTCTTCAATATTAACAATCATCTTCTTTTTTTCGTCAAGAGCAGCAACACCAAATCTTTCAGGATCACCGACTTTCTTTAGAAGAATTCTCGCACGGCTTAATTGCCTTTTATATTCTTCTACATGGGGCCTTATACTGTGCGTAAGAATATTGTCACCCAGAATCACAGTCATCGAATCCAAACCTATATATATTTCTGCGAGAGAAAGTGCTTGTGCAATTCCTCCTGCATCCTCCTGAACCTTAAAAGTAAATTCGCAGCCAAACTCTCTACCACTACCAAGAAGACGAACTATCTCACCCATATGTTCCTTACTTGTAATTATCAAAATGTCTTTAATTCCTACTGAGATCAATTGCCTTATTGGATTGAAGATCATAGGCTCTTTACCTACAGGCAAAAGGTGTTTGTTCGTAATTTTTGTTAGAGGTGCAAGCCTCGTTCCTGTTCCACCTGCCAAAATTATTCCTTTAATATTAATCCCCCCAACTGTATGATCTATATATTACTACACCGCTTCTCTTAAATAAATTTTACCACGTGAGTGCAGATTTCAATATATATTTTCCCCAAATAAATTCTGGGCCTAGAATATTTGGCTCTTGTTATTCTAGTGGGTAATTAGAGTAATTTTCTAAATGTGGTACTATATATCTAAAATTTAAAAACATTTAGTGCAAGAAATCACAATCATGATAGCGTCATGTAACGAACCTGAAAAAAATTATGCGAAGTTATTGAATTATTCATAACGGCTTGAATTTGTCGATTTTCTGCAAAATCACAAATTTCAAGAAGTTATTGGATAAACAGTTCGATGTCGAAGAATAAATATAAATATAAAAATTACTTACATAAAAACAATACTTACACAATTAATTACAAATCTTAATATATTAAGTGTCTACCGTTAGTGATTTTCAGACAAGCTATGAGGGTCGGTGTGCATGTGACCCTCTGCTCCAGAGTTAATAAATTGGAGATTCTTTATGAGTCTTGAAGATAGATTAAACATATTCACCCAAAAATACGACCAATTTTTAAATGCTTATCTGATGTTCGCAGTTGTTTTTTTATATCATTTGCTTTTTATATTTCAGGGACTTGATTTAACTGATTTTGGATACCATATTACACATCAAATATTCTCATTCACCTTCTCACCTGGGGTAAAATACATCGAACCTACATTTTTTCTAACTGATTTTATAGGAGGAATGTGGCTTTCTTTAATTGGGCATCCAAATGTTCTATGGGCAAAACTGGGGGGAGTTTTTCTTCAAGCGTTGAATGCTACAATTATTTTTTCTATCTTAGAGAACTATTTTGAAAAAAGAAAAGTTTTCTTTGTTTTATTTGTAACAAGTATATTTACTTCTATATTTCCACTAATGTATATTCATTATTTTACATTTCCAGCTTTTTTAGTCAACCTCGAGTTATTAGTATTCAACAAAATAATTTTATCTGATATTGGATCTAAAAAAAGGAGTTTTTATAGTTTTTTCCTCGGATTCATGGTAATTCCAATAATTCTAAGTAGACTTAGTCTCATACTGATATTTATCATCCCAATTATTTTTTTTATTTATTGGTATGTGCGAAAAAAAGAAGTTTTATGCTTCAAAAAAATCATTTATCCTACTATAATAGGAATCTTTTTTTCTAGTATCCTATTTGGGTTATTTTTTTGGTACCTTGATATCTTAAATTATTACTTTTTAAGTATTATTGAAAACATATCTTTCTTAGTTACAGGTGTTGCAAATAAAACAAGTTCTATGTCTGCTGCTAGTTCAAAGGCAAGGTTAATTAATATTTATGTATTCGACTCTAAACTAATTATTAATATATTATTAAAGTTGATCTTTGGTATTTATATCTTATCAATTATAAAAGAAAAAATTGGGAAAAGAAAAATCAATATGTTAGTAATATTATTGACATTATTGCTGATTTTAAATGTGAGTTTGTCTGTAAAAAATGACTTTGATATTTTTGTTTCTACTGTTCGCCCTCTATTAACTGTTTTAATTGGAATCATCATTGTTTTAGCAATCACCTATTTTGCGTTTAATAGAGTGATGAATGAGAAAATAGATTTATTGTTAATTTCAAGCATAGGGATTATGATAATTAATCCAATTGGTTCTAATACTGGATTATTTAAGTCAATGTATGGAACGTGGTTAGCATTACCTCTTGCAGTGCTGAGCATCTGTAAGATAAAAACAGATATTAAAAATAAGAGAATTTCATCAATGGTATCTTTAATACCGATACTACTTATTTCTTTATTATGTTTGTCTATTTTTTTTAATATCACTTATATTTATAGAGACGATATAAACCGTTTGAACTTGAATACAGAGTTTTCAGATCCATCACTCAAGGGAGTATATTCTACATCTAACAGAGTTGAAGCTGTAGAAGAGCTTGTATATCAGATAAGAAAACACTCTGACAAATATGATGAAATTTTAATAGCGAATAACATCCCAATATTTCATGCTCTAACAGAAACAAAACCATCATTTGGAAATCCATGGATTGATTTGTTATCTCTTGACGAAATAAAAGAAAAACAGCGAAAATTAGAGGAAAAAAAAGAACTACCAAAGCTATTTATTTATAGTAAGGCTAGTGGAAGGCTTGATTGGCCTTCAAGCTACAATGATTATAAAGGTGATGGTAATATTGGATACTTAAAATCCCGATACGTTAATGACTTGAACTATTCTCTTTTATTGGAAAACGAATACTTTGCAATATACAGTCATTCTTCAATATAAAATATGTAGGCAGTGACCGAAAAATTCTGTAAAATATTAATAGGATACATGATCAATGTTTATACTGACAAATATATTGTCTTTCTTGTATGCATTTATGCATAGCTTTTTGTAGTAGATTTCGGTATGAAAAGTGAGTTCAGGATCTGAAGATCTGCATTACATGTGATACTTTCATTATTAGCGAGAAAGTAATGGCTTTTTGATACAGATATTGAGTAGGGCTACTGCCATAAAAACTGAAGCTTTTTTAATGGTTGTCATAAAGTGGACTATTTCCGACTCTAGAACTCTCAATAATTCAACATGGTTTAACATCTGGCTCTATGTCATACTTTTTAAAAAAAGCTAAACTACAATTACATTAGAATCATTCTAAAAATATCCAGGATTATCTTGAAACTAATTCATTTAGGTTCTTCAAAAAGAACAGGGTGCTTTCTTTTAAATAGTATGGCCAACTCTTAGTCTAATTTTATATTGTAAAGCGTTTTCGCCTCTGATAACTGTTTTATGTTAAACTGAGAGCACATTCAAGGTCAGCCTCGCTAAGATTCCAGATATTGTGCCATCTAGGTTCAAGCTAATATTTTTGCTATTCTCGCTAAGTGTAGCTCCTGTAAGGTCTGCCTTTCAAGGTTGTCTCTCTAAGGTCAGCCTCGTTAAAATCAGCATGTCTGAAATAAATCCTTCAAGTTTAGCTCCCGTATATTAATTCTACATAAATCTAATCCAAAATCTTCTCTGTATTTTGATGTTTGCTCTCTATATTTTACTGAATGCTTCCGTCTTGTAATAACTCTAAGAATTGCTTGAATATCCAAAGGCATCTTATTTTGATTATTCATATCTTAAACTATTATGTTCTTATTCTCTACAGGTAAATTTTTTTCTAATATAAGCAGTTAAAAGTTCCATAATTGGTCGGTAGTCTTTCTCAGATTCATTTGCTATTTTTCCAAGGGCAGATACTAAAACTAACCGAATTTCTATTACTGGATTTTGTTAACCTTTCGTTTGTTTCTAAGTAAAACTCAAGATAGTCTATAAGTTCAGGACCTTTCTCAATTTTAGCGTCGATAATTTCAAGAAAGGTATCTAAAATCGAAATTGCACTTTCTAGAGAGAAATTTTTTTCACTGAATAATTCTACAAGACCATTAATCAAGATATTTGAGCAATTAAACTTAACTGGCTTTTTCAATTATTTCTTGAATGTCGTTTCACGTTTTTTTGATGAAAAAATGCATCAATTTGTATCCTATTCAATTTATAATTATTAATTGAAAATTCGTCAATTATTTTATAATATATTTTTGAGTTAATATTCTAAACTTTTCCAGTAATTTTCTTGGAGGAATCACATCATAAATTTGAAATATAGCCTGAAGTTATTGCTGATAATTCCATTACATGCCTCTGGCACTCAACAACTTTTCTATAAATATAAATAAGCTTCTTGTTGCTATTACATTAATTAATTTTTCAATTTTATATTGGCTCCATTTTTTTAGCTATTTCCTTTGTTTTTATGGGTGATCATTCCAGATACCGATTAAATATGAGTGCAGAAGGATAATTTTCGGATTAGCTCAATGAGAATTAGTTAGAGCTGATCTGCTCCAGTGAAATAAAACGAAAACATTTGCTATACTGGGAACTTGATCATGAAAGAATCAGCAGTAATAATAATATTTTTATCATTTTCTAAGTCTTGAATTAATTACAGTCTATTGTTAATGAAGTTAATGATAAATTTTGGTTATGTGAAATATAGTTTCTGGAATATTAAGGAAAAGTGATGGGTACAATGCAATCAGAATTAAAAATTTTTAATAAAATAAGGATATGTGGGGAGTGCAACCTTTCAATAATAGTTTTTACTATAAAACCTATGCATTATTAAAAACGATAAATCCAGTTTTTAGTGAAAGGAAAAGATAAAAGATTCATATAGAGTTTACAGGATTTCAGGCACACTCTTTTTTGTCAGGAATATTTTTGAATTATGTATAGAGGATTTCGATAAATCCTTAAATTTCGTCTTATGCTTATAATAGGTATATAAATAACTCATGAAAATAAGAGGTTTATCGAAATATTCTATAATCAATTGTATCTAATTATATGTTGTTGTAAAAAGTAGTTTTTTGCTAATGAATTAAGGAAACTAGATAAAATGAGTTTTAGATCAAGATGTATACGCAGGAGAACCAGAAATAAAAGTACTATTCAACTATCCTAAAAGTATTACTCCTAAGTATGCTGTGAAAAGTTATTATCTAGTTATCTATTATCTCGAATATTCAATAGAAATAAAGCACTATCCTACGATCCAAAACGTATTATTTCTGAGTATATCATCAAGAGTCGTATCTCGAATTCCTGTCATCTCTATTCTGGCTTTGATTAGTAATTTGTTTTGTACTTCCAGTACCTGGACATGTTGTTATTGCTACATATTTTTTTATTTTGATGTGGTTACTATATCTGTATATTGGCGTAAAACAGCCAGCGATATGCACATTATCTAAAATAGATGAAATGGATGGATACGATTTTGAAATGTGCATGAAGAATGTTTTTAAAAAATTGGGTTTTTCTGTATATCACACTTCTTCAGCGGGTGATTAAGGTGCAGATCTTATTTTAAATCAAAAGAAGTGTCAGGAGCCCTGTAAGAGTCAAACAATATTTACATAATTCCCCAAATAGGGCAGTACAGGAAGTTGTAGCGGAAAGGATTTTTACAACGAGTTTATAAAGCTGATCAATAAAATTTCACAGACTGTATCTCAGGATAAAAAAGTGAAGGCACCTGTCTATTTTACATATTCACAAGCTATACTATCGATTTTGTTCTAAAATAAAAATATATTACGTAAGTTACTTTCATAATAAATCCTTAATATTTTGTTTTATCTCACTGTGCTAATTAGTTGATAAATATAGGCAACTTTAGAAAATATATCATTTTCAGGTTGCGTTATTAGAAAGAAATTGATTTGTAAATGCAAATATTTTATGCAAAACTATAAATATTTTTGAAGTATACATTATATAATTTATTCACAAGTACATGGGAATAGTACAATTACTCAGCTATACACAATCAATCTATTACTACGATTTTTGTAGTTAGATATACACAACAATCCGTTAAGATAAATAAAAATGGTCAGTGACCAAAATTTTAAATAAAATAATTCAACAAGATTTAATGGAGATTAAATTAATTAATAATGTTATTGCTCAAGCTGAATAGTTATCTGAATCATGAAATAACAGTGATAAACACAGAAGTTGTGATAATGACTGGAGAACGGTTAGAGTGGGTCGATGCGTTAAAGGGTATTGCAATAATAGGGGTTGTGATATCACACATTGGACTGTTTTATGATATTTTTGAAAAAATGCATTCTTTTAATGCTGTTTATTTACCAGCATTTGTCTTCGTCTCTGGATATCTTTTCAATTGGGAGAAATATAAAACAAAAAAGTGGTTATTCATCCAAAAACGGGCTTTACAATTACTATTGCCGTTGTATGCTACAGGAGTATTTGCTTTAATTTTTCAGTATGCGTATTATCTCGCCAAAGGTCATGCTTTAGCTCTTAAATTTTGGACTTACAACCCGTTTACAGTTCTTGTACATATTCTTCAGGTAGACCTGAGTTATTATTCTTGGTTCCATTCGGTGTGGTTTTTATCGGCGCTATTTTTATGCGAGATAACGTTCTTTTGTATTCTGTACCTTATAAAATCAGATCAATACAGATTATTAACCAGTATTCTGCTGGCAAGCCCTGCGTTATTCTTTTTTTCTCATACTCCTACGCCGTTCTTCTTTGCTCCGGCTTTTGCCGGTCTCATATTCTATGCAGCTGGGTACATGGCGAGAAAATATAATATGATCACACAATCAAATTTATTAGTGCTCGTCATTGTTTGTTGCATATATGTTTTTGTGTGCTCCTCTCAAGACGTTTTAGGCGTGTTCGTCTTCCTCGGCAGTAATCATCCGGTTACATGGTATTTAGGAACTCTTGCTGGTTCTGTGTTCCTTTCGATGCTACTGTTTCATTTATATACTCATAACATCACATCAAAATTCTTAGAATATATGGGAAAAAACAGCCTGTTCATAATGCTGGTGAATATCCCAGTGCTATTCTCTTTGCAAAGGCTAGTAGATCAGTCACACCTGCCAATTTACCCAAAGGGTATAATATTTGCCTTCACTATGATAACTATTGTAGGAATGCTCCAAATTAAAAATATCTTTAAACAAAGAATCAGAGTAGTACACACTGCAACATAAACTATTGTTACATAGAAAAAAAATCTGAAGTAAAAAACTATTTTGTAAAGTAGAAATTGATTAGCCAAAAATAATGATGCATAGATTTTTGTGTTTCAAATCTATATGTTTTCTCATTTCCATGATTATAACATCGGTTGCTCACTGCTTCAAATTTGATGCCCCACTTTATAGTTGTAATTAAATAGATATCAAATAGATTTATTGATTTTATACTTTAAATACGTAAGTCCTTTAATGTAATAATAAATCTTGATTTTATTCCAGACTGTTCGTTTAAAGTTCGAATAAATGGGAAAATAAAATAACTCTCTAGTAAATGCAGATTTTGTATGAAAATTAATTCTGATGTTCGTTTATTTTTTTGAACTTGATTAATTGTTGAATGTAAATAAGTAAAGTTTTATCAAACATAACTAACTGGCTGACAGTCAAACAGCAGATATCCAATAGATAATTTGACAAATTTGAATTTGCGCACTTGAACAAAGAGCATCAGCAACTTCATTACTCTCAACCAGCCTATATGACTGGGCAGTCTATTTAAGAGGTTCCATACTTTTTGTTTATCTGGCATTTGAGAAAACGTCGGAATAATAGTAGAGGCTGCAAAATATATCACAAGCTGTCATTATCCTAGGTTAATTTAACTAAATTTTCACATACATGTTCTGATCTAGAATACTAAAAAGCAGAACCAATGGCATCGTCGGCGCCACATCTCACATTCATGAATTTCTCATTGGTCAGTTTATGCAAGTTATTCTAAGCCTTTTGTTTAGCGCAGGGATGAGAATTTCTTTAATTAATCAATGATTGGATACGATCTTTTGGATCATCGCTGAGACATTGATTGCGAATTTTCTTTTGGTCTATCAATTACTCAACACCAAAAATTCTTATGCAGGTTAAAACTGGAATCGGTTTCTTTTTGATTAGGGGCCAAAAAAGCTTTATAACAAGCTCAATAAGGATTTAGCAAACCTAAAAATGCGTGACGAGAAATAAACAGCCTAGAAGATATTATAGTAGGACTATACGCAGCTGAATTGATAAATCAATAGTATTAAACCACAATGTCCAAAGTGCTTGATTTCCTGTTCCAAGTATGTAAGTTAGAATGTTGATTTCATGAAAGTAGTGATTTTACAGAAATTTAGATACACTTCCAGAAATGCACCGAAAATTCTGTAAAATTTGCTCTCTACTCCTTAGTCTTTTTTTCTGATTACTGTTCCATATTATAATACTTATTTACTGTGATTCATTTCTACATTTATATCGATTAGGATTAACTATTTTTTTGATAACTCGATGATTCTAAAATTTATAGGAATATACAAATTTCTACCAATTACCAAAAAAGCAAAAAAATAACAAGAAACACATAGGCAAATTTCCGATAATTTTTTTCTATCAATTTTAATAACAGTATCCTTAATTTTCGATATGAACACAACCGTTAATAACTCATTTAGTAAAAATAAACAAAATACACCTCAAAAATTCTGGCATGTCAGCCAATAAATCTCAGATAGATATGGTGAATCAGATGAGGCAAGTATATGAATGCATTATAGGATAAAATTTGACCACAGAGATGGCAAATATAGCAGGAGCTAATGCGTCAGAAAAAGGGTATTAACAAGTTTGTCAAACCTAATAAAAAACCTGTATTTGAAAACTAGTTAATTCTTTGCTACCTGTCCCATTTTTACAATAATCCTTAACCAGTGATTATATCAGCCAGGGAAACTTCTATCCAACGGAGCCACGATGTTTAGAAAGTGTGTCTCCTTGAACTCATTTTATTTAATCCTCTTCACCATATTTTCCTCTCCCCCCGCTTTCCACTCTCTGATCAATGACACAATAATATAGACCAACAAGAAAATCTGGCTGCAACAAACCGAAAAAGTAGTTCGTTGTAGTCCAAAAAGTAAAGGCATAGATAAAGGCGTAGATCAATGTTTCCCTAGAGTCAGCCATTATGTTCTGCAATTGATCTTCACGCCAAGATCGCGCTTTCTAAACGAAAGGATAGGCACATAATCATAAAAGAATAGCTATGATGGTTCCTGGTTGCGAGGGATCAGGAATCTCTAAGATGATTATCTTTTTTCAGACTCTTAAAGCACACGAGCTCTGAGAAAGAAGAAAGTGCTACCACAAATTTTATGGCTTTATTTTCGCTCGTTATTCCCTTGTCTTCTTGGAACACTTCCTGCTTACTAAATCGCTAGATAAGGACAGGGCCTGAAAGAGAGTCAATAGACTAGTAAGACCAAAGCCTATCGGGCTATACTCCCTAGCGCCGAAGAACATAGAGAAGAAAGCCTTAGATCGTTATATCCGAAATTAAAATTCTCAAGATGAGAGTTTTTTTGAAAAGAAAAGAAAGAAATGAAATGTTTATATCTAAATATTATTTATATGTGCAAAATTACTTCCTGCATATGATAAAACAGGCCTGAAAAGGCTAATGTCTAATGCCTCTTTTAATACCTCCTCAATAGTCTCGACCATTGCAAATTGAAGTTCATTTCTTACATCCTCTGGTACATCATCTAGATCACTTTCATTTTCTTTTGGCAGAATTACTTTTTTTATACCTGCTCTGTGTGCTGCCAAAATCTTCTCTTTTATCCCTCCCACAGGCAATACTGCACCGCTTAGCGTTATCTCGCCTGTCATAGCAGTTTTTGGGTCAACTGCTTTTCCAGTAATTAAGGATGTCAGGGCAGTAAAGAGTGTCACGCCTGCTGATGGACCATCCTTTGGTGTTGCACCTGAGGGAATATGAATGTGGATATCGCTTGAAGTAAAATCAAAGCTATTTGCAGTATTTGCAAGCCGTGATCTAACTAGGCTCAATGATATCTTTGCAGATTCCTTCATCACGTCCCCAAGTTGGCCTGTAAGCGTGAGCTTTCCGCTTCCAGGCATAAAGGTACCTTCTATGAAGAGGATATCCCCCCCGACAGGTGTCCACGCAAGTCCCGTGACCACTCCAGGTACATTCTCTTTTCTGGCCTCTTCTTGGCGGATCAACTCTTTTCCAAGGATCTCTGTGAGCATATCTTTCTTCACTACGTAAGGGATGTCTGCATTCCCTGACACAATTTTCTCGGATACAAACCTTGCGGTCCTTGCAAGCTGTTTTTTAAGTCCCCTGACTCCTGCTTCACGGGTATATTTTTCGATGATTACCTTTAAGGCATCATCTTCAATTCGAAGTTTATCTGCATCAAGGCCGTGTTCCTCCAGTATGTAGGGCAGAAGGTGGTCTATTGCAATTGCAAGCTTCTCTTTTTTAGTGTAGCCTGATATCTCAATCATTTCCATTCTGTCAAGGAGTGGCAGAGGGATATTTGCCAGGGAATTGGCTGTGGCGATGAACAATACATCAGACAGATCGTACGGGACTTCCAGATAATGGTCTGAGAATGTGCTGTTCTGTTCGGGATCAAGGACTTCCAAGAGGGCGCTTGCCGGGTCTCCAGCGTAGGAAAATGAAAGCTTATCGATTTCATCGAGAACAAATACTGGATTTTTTGTGCCTGCTTTTTTAATGCCCTGAATAATTCTTCCAGGCATAGCTCCTATGTATGTCCGCCTGTGCCCTCTGATCTCTGCTTCATCTTTGATACCTCCCAGACTAACTCGAACATATTTCCTACCAAGGGCATCTGAAATACTTCTTCCAAGGCTCGTTTTGCCAGTGCCTGGGGGTCCTATAAAAAGCAGAATTGAGCCCTGTTTCTCCTTTTTTAATTTCATTACTGACAGATGTTGGATTATTCTCGCTTTGACTTTTTCAAGTCCGTTATGATTGCTTTCAAGCACACGGCGTGCTTCAGCAATATCTATACTCTTTTTCTCTTCCGTTACCCAGGGAAGTTCTAGCAAGAGGTCCAGATAATTTCTAACAACGAAGCTTTCAGGATTATGGCTCCCTCCGATTTCAAGTTTCTTCACTTCTGATAATGCCTTTTTTCTCAAATCATCAGGCATCTTCGATTTATTAATTTTTTCCCGATATCCTCCGTTGCATAAAGTAGAATCGTCACCTTCGTTAAGCTCTTCTTGAATTACCTTCAATTGTTCTCGCAACATTGCTTCCCTATGTGACTTGTTTATTTTTTCGGAAACTTTTTTTGCCACTTCAATCTGCAGGTTGATATTTTCTTTCTGTTTCGCCAGAATATAAAGAAATGCAAAATATCTTTCACGAACAGAAACAATCTCCAGAAGATCCTGCTTTTCTGAGAGTTTTATCGGCATATACGGCATAATATATCCCATAATTTGACCAATGGAATCCATCTTGTCAATTGGTCGAGTAAACTGTTCTGAACCTTGAAAACGGTTGCTGATCTCAAGAATTATCTTTTTTACATCCGTTGTTATTTCTGCTTGCATTTCGTCATCTAGATCCAAAATATCAGAAATGGGCTTGTATTCAGCATAGAACTGTCCATTTTCCTGGTGTAGGGAAATAGCTTCTACTCTTTGTACAGATTCTGCAGCAATTAGGTATCCGTTATCAGAGGGCTGAACAGATGTAATTTTTAACAGATTTCCTATTTCATAGAAACTATCACTAGATAAGTCTGAAAATTTCATTCCACTTTTTACTGTCAGCCCGATGGCATATACAGATTCGATATTTTTCATCTCACTTAATAACATTTCTCCGGTAATTTTGTCAACCAAAAATTTTGTCCGGCTTTTCGGATAAACAACTATTTCAAAGAGCGGTATTACAATGTTTTCTCTGATGTTGTCGGTTTGTCTAGAATTCATTATCAATCATCCCAATTATAATTTTATTTATTTAGTTAGAATTAACCTAATTACTAGGTTAAAAAAAATTACCTTAATTTTTCCAGAATTTCGATGAGAGTGCCTATTTCTCTTTCATCCAGTATATCTACCATCTTTTCAATGACCTTCATCAAAGAATTTTCTTCAGAACGAGCTATCATCCGCCCTTTTTCAGTTAGACGAATATTAATTACTCTGCCATCATCTGGACATTTTTCTCTGTATACACACTCAAACTTAACAAATTTATTAATCATTTCTGTGATTGTGGGTTTTGAGTTTTTGGTTATTTTAGCAAGTCTGCTAAACGTCACTTCTTCATATCCATCAATGGCTCTTAGATATCCGATCTGCTTCACAGTAATGTCCGACAACCCACATTCAGATAGGATCTCACAAGAGCATTCGTCTTTGATTTTTATCAGATTATCAAAAACCGTAAACAAATGCTCTTTATTTGAAATCATATTCCTACCGCCTTTTTAGTTAGGGTTTCCCTAATTATATACTTTGTGGTTATGCCATGTTTTACTCCTTCATCTAATTCATTCATCTATTAAATGTAGTTCCCAAAAGCTTGAAAGTGGTTCAGTACATTTCATATACAATAAATTTTCGTTTCAATAAATTCAGTTAACTCAAAAGCCTGTATAATTTTACTTTAGGATAAGAGAAAGTTCTTTTTCAAGATAGGGGTGCATTGAAGATGTATATCCATGTACCACATCGCTAACATTATACATTACCTTCGGCTCTTTTGCAAGGGCAAAGGTCTTTAGTGCTGCCTCATGGGGAATTACGGTATCATTAAATGATTGAATCAAAACAAATTTTGTAGGCGTTAGGATCGGAAGATAGGTATCTGGATCAATTGAGCGATAAAAACGGTAAGTCTTATTATCGGCTACAAAGGCAGGATCAGTATCTCCAGTGCCATATCCTGCAGTACTGATTCCGATGACTACTTTAAGGGAAGGATCAAGGGCAGCGGCAATCACTGCAAATCTTCCGCCATTACTCTCTCCTAAAATTGCAAGCTTTTTTGAATTAATCTCCGGCTGGACCGCAAGAACATCTGCGGCTTTAAGTGCATCATAAACCATGGTATATTCGAGAGGTTCGAGACCGCTTCTAAAAAGTTCTAGATCCTTTCCCACACTTATGACACCGAGATTGCGCTGGTCAATAGCAAGAGTTGCATATCCCATTTTTGAGAGTTCCATAGCCAATCCCTGTTCGGATTCCTTTCTAACTGTTGCTCCCGGGAGTAGGATTATCCCAGGGAAACCTAAAGAAGAGCTAAAGTTTGCAGGAATTCTTAGAAGAGCCTGGATTTTATCCCCTTCACTTTCAAAAGACAGAAGTTTCAAAATATCTGAGTTTCCAGGAAAATATACATCCTTTATTTCATGGGTTGTAAATACAGGCTCTTCTCTTTTAGTAAAAGATACGGTACCGGCTTCTGAAACACTCCATGTAGATGTGCGTTGGGAGTAATTGGCAGGATTGTACAGGACTCCGAAAATGCCTACGGATATTAAAAGAAAACCCAAAATCAGAAATCTGGGTTTAAGAGCTTTAATTCTTGAAAAAGCGTTGTTTTTGCTTTCTTTTTTTCCAGAGTTATGCTTGCTCAAAAAGAATCCTGCCCAAAAAATTGTGGCCAGAAACTGTTCGCAGGATTTAGTAATAATACCACTATGCTTGTAATAATGCAGATAATCAGCACTTTTTGCTGAATGTTAACTGCATTTTTATCTACTTAGTCCTGCAGAAGATTATTGTCCTGTATCTGACCTGTTTGCCTTCATTTAACATTTTACGAATTAACTGTAATTGAAATATACATTTCATAACCATAATAAATTGCTGTAGCAAAAACCAAAGTGATTATCTGAAAATTAGGAAATGTAACATACTGTTAAATTTCCGGTTAAATTAGTTAGCAGATAGTGCAGTTCTTATATATAAATTCGGCAGAGAAATTTTTTAATAACTAAGATTCAGCAGGTTTGAATGTAAAATATATTTCTATACTTAAAAGAAAGGATAATTCTTTAAACAAGTACTTCATCCAGTAGGAAAGGTGGGTAAAACACTCCCTTTTCCGTAATTACCGCAGTTACATTTTCCATTGGAGTCGCATCAAAAGCAGGATTAAAGACTTCTACATCTATTGGGGCAATTTGTTCTGATCCAAAGAAACGTAGCTCTTCAGGACTACGCATTTCTATTTTTACACTGCCTTCCCAGCCATTGAAATCGAAAGTAGAGATAGGAGCTGCTACATAGAAGGGGATTTCATGCTCTTTTGCAAGGATGGAATGTGTATAGGTTCCGATTTTGTTAAAAATAACATCCTGAGTGATCCTGTCAGCTCCTACGAGTACGCTATCTACAAGTCGCTGGCGCATTGCCCATCCAGCCATCGAGTCCGCAATCAAGGTCACTGGAATTTTGTCCTGCATAAGTTCCCATGTAGTGATCCTGCTGCCCTGATTAAGCGGCCTGGTCTCACAGGCAATAACATTTATTTTTTTGCCTTCAGCAATAGCCGAACGTACAACTCCAAGGGCTGTGCCCCAATCCACACAGGAAAGCCTGCCTGCGTTACAGTGTGTGAGTATCGTATCTCCTTCTTTTAGGAGTTTAGCTCCATATTTCCCTAGCATCTTGTTAGTTGCCACGTCTTCTTCCGCAATATTTGTGGCTTCTCGAAAGGCAATATCTTGGATCCCCTGAATATCAAAGGCATCAGAGACTGCTCTTAATACTCTGTCCACACCCCAACTAAGATTTATTGCTGTAGGACGAATAGACTTAAGAACTTTTCCTGCAACTTCGAGCTCTTTTACCATTGTTTCGAAGTCTCTAGCTTCACTATGTAAAGCTTCGAGGGCAATCCCGAAACCTCCCGCGGCCCCAAGAGCAGGCGCGCCCCTTATCCTGAGAGACTTTATAGCCTCGCATAGAGAACTCAAAGTCTTGCATTCAATTATTCTGTACTCTTTTGGGAGCAATGTTTGATCTACCAGCACAACTGATCTTGACTCTTCCTTCCAGTCAATAGTTCTCATTAAAATCACTTTCCGATGTCAGCAACATGTTCTATTAGAAAAATCACCAGACTCTCTTTTAAAGCCTCACATCTAATAAAAAACTATTCAACTCAAAGCCCTGAGAGACTTGTTTGATCCTTTTCTTAAATTATCCTGATAATTTGAGTGATTACTATGAAATCCTTTTGGAGCTCTCAATCTTTAATAGAAATATAATTGAAGAAAAAGTGAGAAACAAAGTATTATGGATACCTTATCTGATAGCAAGAATTAAATCATGAATAAACATTTAGCTTTGGATATACAGATAATTACGATCTTTTTTCCCAGAAAGGCGAACTTAAATATAATAGAGAGGATTTCGATAAACCTCTGATTTTCATGAATCATTTATACGCCATTTATATGCATAATGCGAAATAAAAAGGTTTATTGAAATCCTCTAGATTTATAGGGTAATAGCGCAAATAAGAGAAGATTTAAAACCCATAGCTTAGATACAGGAAAAGTCGTAGTTTAAAGAATATCAAGTCAAAAATTTCATGAACCCATTTTCCGCAGATGTACACAAGAATGCCATTTATTTTCTCAATATGGCATTAATTTAAAAATTAATCTGACTTTCAATGAAAAATAGTGGACGAATAGGCAACAAATTATACAATTGTGTGCCTTTGTGGAATGTCGGATAAATAAAATCATAAATTTCAGGGACCTTTAATCCGTAGATTTAGTCTGTAAATTTCAAAAATTATGAAAGATCTATTATTCCATTAATGCGGTTTATGAAATCAGGGTATTCGTCGGAGAGTAAGCGCTTATGACAAAAATAAAAATAGCAATTGCAGGAATCGGGAACTGTGCAAGCTCTTTGATACAGGGCATTGAGTATTATAAAGCTGAACATAAAGAATCTATCGGGCTGATGCACTGGGATCTTGGCGGGTATAAACCCAAGGACATCAAAGTTGTCGCTGCTTTTGACGTTGATGCCAGGAAAGAAGGAAAAGATGTGGCTGAGGCTATCTTCGCTCCCCCTAACTGCACAACGATTTTTTGCCCGGACATTCCGGCCACAGGCGTGAAGGTTAAAATGGGTAGAGTTCTTGACGGCATCTCTGACCATATGAAAAATTATGAGGAAAGATATACTTTTGTTGTCAGCAAGGAACAAGAAGCTACAAAAGCAGATATAGTAAACGAACTGAAGAATTCCGGCGCAGATATGCTTCTCAATTATCTACCTGTAGGCTCTGAAAAAGCAGTCCGTTTCTATGCAGAGTGTGCTCTTGACGCCAGAGTAGCTTTTATTAATAATATGCCTGTTTTTATCGCAAGCGATCCCGAATGGGCAAAAAAGTTTGAAGAAAAAAATATTCCGATAGTGGGAGATGATATTAAAGCTCAGTTAGGGGCTACAATTACCCACCGGATTCTTGCAGACCTTTTCGAAAAACGCGGCTTAAAACTTGACAGGACATATCAGCTGAATACTGGAGGAAACACTGATTTCCTCAATATGCTTAATAGGAGCAGACTTGCTTCCAAACGAGAATCAAAAACAGAAGCTGTTCAGTCCGTTCTCTCTCATAAACTTGAGAAAGAAAACATTCACATTGGACCTAGCGACTACGTAGCCTGGCAAAAAGACAATAAAGTATGTTTCTTGAGAATGGAAGGTCGGCTTTTTGGGGACGTGCCTATGAACCTTGAACTTCGGCTCTCTGTAGAAGACTCCCCGAACTCTGCAGGTGTTGTAATTGACGCTATTCGCTGCTGTAAGCTGGCTCTTGATCGTGGAATTGGTGGTGTGCTGTATTCTCCAGCATCCTACTTTATGAAACACCCTGCTATCCAATATCCTGACGATGAAGCCTACAGAAGGACTGAGGAGTTCATAGCCGGCACACGGAAACGTTAAAACTGTATGAGAAAATTGTAAAAGTGTTTTTAGCTGAAAATCCTGGAAGGATCTGGGGCTTTTAAATTTTTTCTGCCCCAAAATATTCTTCGCAAAATTTGTCCCAATGTTTCTTTACCGTTTAACGGATTCCTTCAGCTGTAATTCTAAAATCGGCACTTGAGCCTTCCGGAAGAGAGCGGTGTTTGTACAGAACAGCGCGTCTTGTTCCTTCACCTATTTTTTCCAGCTGGATAATTGCCTTTGATATGTGTTCTAAGGAACTTCCACCTAATGGACGCACTCCCCCTAAGATGATATCGGAGTAGACTTGGTTGGTTATGACTGCAACAAAGCCGTGTTTGCGGGCCAATGCATGCAGAAATCCTATCTGGCTAGCAAGCTCTCTTCGGCTCTTCATACCTGTTTCTTCTTCTTCTAGCTCAAACCTATAGTATGAAGTTGCAGAGTCAAGGATCACGAGACCAATATTCTCACCCGCTATCTTCTCCACTTCTCTTACAGCCACATACTGTTCTTCAAAATTGAGGGGTTCAAAGATAATGATATTCCTCGCTATTTCCTTTGCCTTTTCTCCTGCAATTTGCTTAAAACGAACAGCAGAAAGTCCTTCGGTATCTATAAAAATGACTTTCTGCCCCTGCTTTACACATTCCACTGCAAGCTGGATACAGATATTTGTTTTTCCGGTTCCTGCAGCTCCAAAGATTTGAGTTACAATTCCCTTCTCGAAACCTCCTCCCAGAAGTTCATCAAAGGATTTGCAGACGGAAGGCAATAGTTTCTCTATAGAATGACACCTCTTTTTATACTTAACAGATGTATAATAATGGCCAATGATATTAACACTTTTTTGTAATCTTAATCTTCAATGCTTTTTTGTAATCTTTAATCTTCTCGGTGAAATTTAAAATTACATCTATAGAGATCAAGTATTTGCTACTACTCTACTCAAAATTATTGGAAACGCATTGGTATACCAGCTCAGTTCATCGAAACCAGAAATTGTTGATTTTTGTTTGACCATATTTCTTCAATCTAGATTATTTTAAATTCTCTTTCAGTTTACTTTAAAATTTCTAAATATAGTGCTAATATTGTGCAAGCGGTCACATTTTCAATTAGTCTATGATCTTAAAGTTTATAGTCCTAAAAATTTCTTATTATACATACGACTAAATATGCTGATGATGCTCATTGTATTGATGCTGGCTATTTAAGCACAAAACATAAATTTGAAGATGCAAACATTTGGGACGAAAAAAAGTTTTGATTGAAAATAGTTTAATTGCTTTTCTACTGGAAGGAGCATCAAAAACAACAATCATATGGTACCTCTATGCACAACTAGATAGTCGAGCAATTTCAGGGAGTCGGATTCAATGAAATCTTGAACAAGTTGGGATCGAATACTTTTGATAGATCGCTTATTTTTTTGAGTACATTTTTGAGTTTATACAATTAATTGAGCTAGACGCTAAATTCTTTCTCTATTAAATTCATTAAATAATTAAGTAATTATTTTACAGACTATGTCTTTTTTTAGTATCTTAATAATAAAAAAACTGGAGCTTTTTTTTGCAATCTTATGCATACCAAATAAAAAAAAGTACATGAATTGATTATGGTCCGGATATCTAATCCGCACTAAAATCTGGATAGTTCTCCGAAATAAAAAGCATAACCATCGAAGAACCTATGGAACTTGGTTTTCGAATTGGGTTAAATATAACAAATGCAACTGTAGAATAGTAAGTTTTTAGCATCTGCCTCTTCTCAGGAAAAGAAATTTTCATCATCCAGACAAAGGCAACAAAATAAAATAAACTTTAAAAGATGTACTTTAGCCACGAAAATAATTTCTCATCTTGACTCATTAAAGCCTTTTAAGCTGCTGATTATATGCCTTTTCAATTCTCTGGATTGTATCCGCTTCTACTGGATCTTTATCATCTCTGATACGGATAAATCGGGGAAAACGAAGTGCAAAACCAGAGTTATAATTGGGGCTTTTTTGAATCTCTTCAAAGGCAATTTCCAGAACAATTTTAGGTCTTATAGCAAATACCCCACCCGCTTCTCCGCCGTCCATCAGTTCGGAAAGCATTTCTGTGAGCTCTTTTAGCTTTTCGTCATTCAAGCCTGTTCCAACCTTGCCAACTTGCAAAAAAGTAGAAGTTTCAGGGTCATAACAGGCAACAGTGTAAGAACCTATGAGGCTTGCACGCCTACCAAAGCCCCACTCAGCTCCAACTACTACAAGATCAAGGGTTTCCATCAGGGGTTTTTTCTTAAGCCAATTCTTACCGCGTTTACCAGGGGAATAAACCGAATTAGGATTTTTGACCATTACTCCCTCATGACCGGCTTTCAAGGCTTCCCTATAGATCTTTTCCACAACCTCAAGGTCTCCAGTTATCACCTGCTTATCAACAGAAATGGACTTCGAATCTTCAGTTGAGCTTTCCACGCAGGACTCAAGCACCTTTCGTCGCTCACTAAGAAGAAGGTCAATCAGTGTTCTGCCGTTCAAGTACATGATATCAAAGAGATTGAGCTGTATAGGGATTCCAAGTATTTTTTCCCCTACGTCGTACTTACGACGGAAACGTTTAAGGATTTCCTGAAAAGCTCTTGGTTTTCCTTTTTCATCCACTGCAACAGCTTCCCCATCAAGAATTGCGTATTCGGCTTTCACATGCTTTCGAATAATTTCGACAAGGTCTGGTAGGGAATTTGTGACATTTTCAAGTCTTCGTGAATAAATAGTAACCGAGTTTCCAGCTTTGTGGATCTGGACCCTTGCGCCGTCGAATTTCCATTCAATTGCAGCTTCTCTCATTTCCATTATATCCGCATCTATATCAGGACTAATCTGTGAGAGCATCATCTTTATGGGCCGATTGATTTCGATCCCCAGGCCTTTGAGATCTTGTATACCTCCTTTCTTTGCAGCTGCAGCAACTATTCCGAGGTCATTTGTGACCATAAAAGCGTGCTCTACCAAATCTACAGGGACGGAAAAGGCTTTTGCGATGGCATCCCTTAAAACTCCTTCCCCAACCCCTATACGGAGCTCTTCAAGTGCAAGCCTGGAGATATACTTTGCTTCCCTTGGGGTTGAGGAATTAAAAAGGAACTGAAGATTTTTGACCTTAACTTCCTGTGAACCTTTCCCTGAGGCTTCTGAAGCCGTCTTGAAGCGTTGGTAGACTTCCTCTATAGAGAGCTCGTGCTGCTCTTCGAGGAAAGAAGAAAAAGTGATCTGATTTTTTCGTTTTTCCTTCAGGATAAGAAGTGCAGTGTCTCCTATATCTCCTGTTGTACGGACAAGGGACTCTATACTTCTTATAGACATTCCGGAAGCTTTGGAAAGGGAAGCATACAAAAGGCTTGTGCCAATTCCAAGCTGCTCTCCACTCCAGTCAGGAAAAACCTCACTCATAATAAAATGAGTTGCAAGGGGAAGCTCTTCTACGCTGACATTCATAAGAAGATCAGCGACCCTATTTGTAGTGTCTATAGTACTTGAAATTTTTTCAATTGCCTGGCAGGTTTCTGCAAATTCCCTGAAGCTCGTCATGGTCCACGCAGCTTTTCAATTTGATTGCTCACCTAATTTAGGGTTTCTAAAACCAAAATTATTATGCTCTACGAGTGCCCGTAAATTGCGATAAGATCGCTAAGAATCGCACTTGCTGTCTCAACAGGCCCGGCACCTTTACCAGTAACTGTAATTTCTCCTGCAAGTTCGGTGTATAAAGATGCAATATTTAGAGTACCTCCGACTGCAAGAGGGTGGTTGATAGGTACAAGCCTTGGGGCCACATCTATCCTTTCCCTGTTAACTTCGCCTATAAGTTTTATTGCATGCCCATTTTCATTAGCCATCTCCAGGGCTTCAGGAGTAATCTTTGTAATTCCTGTAACTTCAACATCCTTGTAAGTAGCATCGAGTTCGAAGATAGCATTTGCCAGAATTACTAGCTTACAGGCAGTATCAATCCCTTCAACATCGTATGTTGGATCGGTTTCTGCAATTCCGAGCTCAATTGACTCGGCAAGAATGTCAGTGTAACTTGCTCTTTCTTCCAACATTCTTGTCAGGATGTAATTACAGGTTCCGTTTAGGATACCTTTGATACTTATAATCTTATTGCCTGCGAGAACTTCGTTTGCCAGATTAATGATTGGCATTGAACCTCCAACTGTGGCTTCAAATCTGAACTTCGAACCGGCTGCTTTTGCAGCCATCATGAGTTCTCTATACTTAAGTGTAAGTGGACCTTTATTCGAGGTAATAAGTGACTTCTTAGTTTGAAAAGCTGCAAACATATTCTGGAGACCTATTCCGCCGGTTTTGATGTTTGTAGGAGTAGTCTCTATTACCAATTCATGGTCTACAGACCTAATAACTTCTATTCCGCTAATATTCTCAAGGGCTACAGTGCCACTAATTCTCTTACGTGAAAGGCACTCTGCGAGGTTCAAACCTTCAGGATTGATGGTTGCACCCTTTGAGTCCACAACAGCAACTACTTTCACTTCTAACCCGATACTTTCAAGATACTCTTTCTTCATAAGAAGTACCTCGGCAACCCCCTGTCCAATTGCACCGAATCCGAGAATGGAACAGGCTATCTTCTTCATATTTTCAATCTCCTAAATTTTTTCAGGCCTGTATGTTTATTGGGAGTATCATCAGCAGGTCTTTTTTTGCTGAAACTTCTTTTAGAATTTTGAGCGCCTTTTGCAAATCTTCTTTACTCACAGCATCGATTTTTATGAGGGCTGAAGAAAGTAGATTAATGCCAGGCATGGAGAGGGAAATGTCCACAACCTCAGCAAAACCAGTTTTGTCAATTTCATCGATTGTATCCCGGATTCCAGTATGTACCACGTGCCCTATAAGGACCACATTTATGCTCTCCCTAAAACGATGTTCTCCAACTCTTACAACCCTGACCCCGTTTTCTTCAAGTTTCGCTTTTATAATTTCGATACTTTCGGGTTTAGTTTCAAGTACAAGCTGCACTGGTACTGTTTTTCGTGGGGTTCTTTTCTGATGGTGATGTAATACGGTTATCAGATTAGCTTTGCAGTCTGAAAGAGGCTGGAGGGCTAAAAGCATCTGCCCGGGCACATCTTTTAGTTCAATGTCCATGGAAATTCTCATGTTGTCCCTCATACACTTTAATATAATTTAATTACTATTCATCCTGGAAAAAAAGTATCAATAGCCATCTTTACTAATATCCGTTGAGTAAATTTCGGTTGGCTTATTTTGTTTATATGTTAGCTATTGATCATGTTTTTTATTTTTCCCTCGTTTAGTGGTCAGAAGAATCATCGAGTCAAAATAGGTTCAGCCAGCTGATTTTTGATAGACTGAATAATTTAATAATTTCTTAAACTTAATCTCTTAGAGTAGAGTTCAATTACTTGGTATTTGCTACTAATATAGTTGAATCAAGTGACATTCTGTGAATGATCTTTATTTTATAAGAAAGCTTTTTTGGGAATTTTTGGAAGCAAAAAGGGGGATTATTATGTACTTATCCCTATTTTTCAAATATTGTTTGACCTTTATTGCTGCTTAGTGGGTGAATTTGGATATATAGTTTGTGATTTACTTTTCATAAAAAAGATTGTATAAACTACCTCTTCCATCTTATTTTTGCCTACTTTAATCTTCTGTTTGTTTAGATACATGTTCATCAGGAATACGTATAATATTTCCTCTACCTCGTTTGAATTTTTCAATCAAGCCGCGTTCTTCCAGGTCTGACAGCATAAGGCTGACTTTGGATTCTGAGTATGGAGATTTTTTCCGAAGTTCTCTCTGGGTAATTCGGTTTCCGTTAGTCCGAATTAAATTCATAAGTTCCTTGAGATCCTCAGGGAGATTGATCTCGCGGTCCTCCTGAAGATCATCGACGTCTAAAGAGTTAGTTTCAGGCAACCTTGAACTTATTTCAAAAGTTTCATCAAGACTTTCTTCTTCGTCTATAGGACTCTCAGGTTGCAACGTTTTTGGTTCCGTGTTTACGTCCGGAAAACTATTTTTTATCACAAGAGGTTTTAGATATCTTTTTTTTATGAAATAGCCCGCTACTAAGAGAACGATTATGGAGACAAGGGGAATAGAAACGAAAAAATAATTCAGGGAGTTTGCTGTATCTACATTTTTTGTCTCATCAAAACTCAAATTTGGAACTTCAAATCCACTCTGGTTCAGAAGTTCTTCGTTATATGTTGGAAATAGGAGAAGGTCATGCACATACTCTCCTTTATCTGAGATCACAACTTCCTCTTTAGCAGTATAAACGATGGTTTTTCCCTCAAAGTAATTCGCAGTTATCAAGTAAGTTCCAGGAGTAAGATTGAAGGAATAATTTGCACCCGTAGCAACAAAATTCTGTTCAGGAGTGGAGTTAATTTCAACAACTGCATTATCAAGAGGTTTGAAATTCTCCCATTCATATACAGTTCCGTGAATTGTGGCTGCAAATGCATTTCCCTGAAAAGGCATGATGAAAAAGAAAATACAGGTGATCCTGTAAAGCTTTCTAAAATTCACGCATTGTTAAATGAGTTTTTAGCATAAATCTTTTGCTTTTCATTACAGAATTTTATAAAGCTAAAAGAAATATTCAAGCTTTATAAAGTAAATAAAGGTTTTATCAAGCTTGAATGTATATATGCACATATATATTAAGATTATTCAAAAACGATTATTTTATCCAGGGAAGAATGCTAATATTTAGGAAAATATTAATATTTACCTCATCCTTGCATACAATAGCAATAATGACTTACAAAAGGACACGATCAGATGAAAAAATAAAATTCATCCTATATTTTCTTACTTACGATCACATCAACATCATTTAGCATGCTGTCAGAAAGAAATTTTACTGCCAAAGTTTTTCATGATTGTATGGAAACCAGAATTAATATCTTCGTGAATGTATCAGAATTTCATAAGATAATTAGATTGATGATACCAATGGTACTCAGACTCTAAATTAGATCAAGAACGCTTCATAATAACCTAAGCGTAAAATATTAGAAAAGGGAAGGAATATTTAGAAGTAAAAAATTAACTCAGGAATAAAATCAGGATCTTAGGAATTAATCTAAAGAGAATTTCGATAACCTCCATGCTCTTGAGCATGGTTGACTTTAAATTTGTCAATATTTATGTATATTCATGAAAACTTTTACTGATTTTGCTCTTAAAGAAGAGTATAAACGTTTTGAATCTGTTGGAGATAAGCTTGCTGAAATTGATTCCTTAATTGATTGGAAAACGTTTCGTATTATTCTTGAGTCTATGTATATTAACAAATCCTTTTCAGTAGGGAGACCTGAAACTGATGTAATTGTGATGTTCAAAATGCTTGTTTTACAACAATGGCATGGTCTCTCTGATTTTGAACTTGAGAAACAGTGTATAGATCGAATTTCTTTTAGGAAATTCCTTGGTTTTCCTGAATACATACCTTACAGTACTACTGTATGGCTATTTAGGGAGAGAATTAGCGAGAATTTCAAAGAAAATATGGGGAAAGTTGCAAAGCCAACTTGATGCTCTGGGTTTACAGATAAAGCAGGGAATGATTCAGGATGTTACTTTTATCCATTCAGATCCAGGACATGCAAAAGCAGAGAGATGAGACAAAAAAAGAAGAAGCAGAGACTGAACATGGACAAAGAAGGAGGTAAGTCTCACTTTGGATATAAGCGTCATAATATAATAGAAGAGATTATGAGCTGATCAGAAGATTCAAACAACAACTGCGTCAGTACATGATTCGTATGTAGATTTGACAGAGAAAAATGAAGTGGTTTATAGGGACAGAGGATACTTTGGAACAAAAACGGAAGGGTATAATGCATCAATGAAAAGAACAGTCAAAGGACATACGCTGGGAATAAAGGATATATTAAGAAATAAGATCATTAGCTCAAAAAGATTCCAAGGGGAAAGAGTTTATTCAGTAACGAAAGAAATTTTCAAAGCAGGAAGAGTTTTTGTTACTACTGTTAAAAGAGTAAATCTAAAAATGTTGTGTACGGCTTTTTATTATAATCTCTATCAATTGAGGAAATTGAAAATAAAAAAAGTATATTGAAGATAGCGGAAGCTATCCTTAAAATCAAAGAATTGAGAATAAGTAAAGCCAAAAAGAGGAATTAAATAGAGAAATTGAGGGGGAGATATGAGAAATCACTGCTAAGAAATAAAATCTGAAGTTTATCGAAATCCTCTAAACTTTAATGATTATTACAATTCACTAAGTTTTACCTTAAATCAAGCATTATTTTCTATGATTGCTTCCCTTTCAAATTGTAAGGAGCGATGTGGAATAATCAAATGGCAATTAAACAAAAGAACGAATTGTTGCTATCGATGAAAAAATTAAACTGTCAAAGGCTTGAAAAATTAAATTTGTTGTTTAGCACCTCGCTTTAAGCAACGGAGTATATGAAGTATCAAGTTCTGAGTATCAAGGAATTATTCAAAATAAAATACTTTCATCTGCTCCTATGATTCATTTTCTTCTTTGTTTCCCTGGGAGCAATATAGTTTTATAATAATATCAGAAGTTGTAATAACATCAACAGTTTTAATGCATCTCCATCACTTCAGAGTTAACAACCAAAAAGCTTTTTTAATCCCAGCGTGTTCTTTAAAGATTTTCTTTGCTTTTTTATAATCTAGATTATTATTAAATGAGACTATTTGTTTCAACACTAACTAAAAGATGTACACGATCACTATCTGTGTCTACAGTATCAAAATTAAAACAGTACTTTTTACCGATTTCAAAGCATATTTTGTAAATAATTAAAAATGTCATCTTCTGAATGAAATTTTTTACGAGAATTCATACAAAAAAAACCAATGTTATATCCTATTTCATATACACAATTTTTGTATGCTGTAGTTTCATTTCATAACTCAAGGGTGGCTTAAAATATATCGCAATTTGTTAATATCGATTCCCGAGTAGGTTTCCATACTTGTGGCAAGCTGCGTGGTATTCGACTGGAATCAAACTTAATACTCAAATTGCACTAAAAACAAATACTAAATCCTTAGAATAACATGCAATGAAACTATTTTTCGTCAAGAATTTTTTTGAACATTAACTCCATAGTTACTTTGGGCAGGAAATTTGTTCTAATTTTGGTTTTTCAAAACTCCTCGAAACTAATTCGTGAATTTCAATTGAAGGATCAAATATGACTTAGATCACGGCTGTCAAGCCGCCTTTGAGGCAATTTTACTTCCCAAATAAGTTGAGTTATCTAAATTGGAGAAACGGTAAACAATTTGTGTGGTTTAGAAGTCACAAATTTTTGTCTATTACTATTCTAGTATATCCGGTGAAAAATCACTCTTACGTTTCGCTAGACATGATGAAATTTTAGCTCTTAAAGGTTGAACATATCAGAAAAGTGTGATTTTTTGCATAAGAATCAACAAGTGACTTTTGGAATTCTATTTGTGATTTAATTGATAAGTCTTGTACTTATAGTCAAAGATGCACTAGATACGAAGGCCTCTATTTATAAAAAGACAGACAGTAAATTCAAAATTCTTTCTACAATTTGCACTTTAATGGCATGATATCAGGACTACAAGTTTTTCCATAGGATCAAAAAGTTTCAATTATAAATTCAAATTTTACAGGCTTGTACAAAGAAGAACACCTATTTAAAAATGAAGCTATGTTATTCTAGAACCTGATGTGTTATAATATAAATAATGTGCTGACAGATATTTTTGGTAAAAAAGGTCTTTCAATTGCTACCATAAATCACGTATTTGTAATACTGTTGATCAAATTTTAGAAAATCTTTCTCCAAATATTCTTAAAAAAGGTGTTCAGATAAGAAAGGTTTCGGCAGCATAAATACCTCACGGAGCTGTAGGGTAAGAACATTAGAGAATAACTTTTTAATTATGTTTATTGGAAACATAACCTGAAATGAGTATTTTAATGTCAGTTTTGGATATTGGAAAAAATTGGCGCAGTAGTTCTAATTGCTGAAATAAATAGTTTCAAAGATTTTTTACCCAGAGGTAATCTTCATGGCTTTAGGATTTTCTGATTGTATATCAATTTGTAGATAAATTATGCACATGGAGAATCACAAAGAGGTCACAAAAATGGCGATGTTGATTCTAAAGCAAATTGCTTAAGCAACAGCAAGAAAGAAAAATCACAAATTAAAAGAATTTTTTAACCGAAAGAAGGAATCAATTGGTCATGCAAAGAAAATAGTGCTCTAGTAAGGAAAATTGCCCCAATGATATGGCACCTGGTTATAAAGGAGGAGATATATGAAGATGAAAAATGACATGAAAATAGAGATTCAAGAAATGTGAATTGTTGAGAATGAAACCTTTTCGGTTGCTAAACGTATGAAAATGATAGTAAAAATTGTAATTATTGGGGGAAGGGATAGAAAAGGTGTGAGGAATTAGTTTCTTCACGTACTTTTGTGTCAAATAAACTCTGAATCTATTTATATTGATGAGAAGCTATGCAAGTATTAAATACTCTATAATCCGATTTCAATGTCACTATTTTAACTGGGGTTGAACGAGCGAGTTTGGGAGTGGGGGGGTTAGTACATAAAAAAGTTTATATGGCTCGCCCGTTCAATTTTTTACAAGTATTTTGTTTTATATATACCTTTCTAAGTTTATCGAATTTATTTTTTTACAATTTCCAAATTTGTTCAATGGTTGTTCTGAAAGTTGACCCTTTTAAAAGATATCGTGTGCATAGAATTGCACGATTTTATAAAACTTTTTTATAACCACAAAGTTCTTAAATCCTGAAGCCATTAAACAATAGGATTAAAAAGTGTGATGCGTAGGTATCTGTTTTGCCGAAATTCCTTTAAAGGTGGGCAGGAGCTGTGCTGTCAGGTCGTATCAATTAACAATTTCATTATTCATCATTGCTAAATTCGTAAAGACAACTTAATTTAATTAATTCGCATGCAAATCTACAAATTTTAGATTTATACCAAATCAGGCCAAATTTAAACCAGTAAAGTTAAAATTTATACTCATCACCCATGAAGTTAAAGTAAATGCGTGCTATCAATAAAAATGATGCATATTATTTACTGCTTTATCACTTATCATTAGGGAGTTCCTTATTTGCGGGATTAGGCGTTTGGCACTCTTTTGATGCTCACGCACGGATTACCCGCTTTTCAGGGTCATTTATGGAAAATTTCAGTTATCGGGCATCGAAGATGAACACAAGTTTTAGCTTCTGGCTCTGAAGATTATTTTAGGGTCACGAATAAAACTTATGTTAGGGCGAGGGCTTTCGGGCATGTATAGAATACCTCAGGGATATCGTCGGTACTATTGGTGATTGGCTCAAAAGTCATCGTTTATCGACTCGAAAAGTTAGGATGTATACATTCAGGATAGCTGGGCTGGCACTTTACCTAGCTTTCATGAGGTAAGATCTCCATTATCTAGATCCATCCGGATATTTTTCGGGATCAGATCCCCTGGAATAGGTAATGATGGTATTGAAGGCAGAGCTAGAGTTATCTTTCCGGTCGTAATTGTCATTAATTCTTAGATCTGCTTCTTCACGGGTGCACTATCACTGATTCGGTATAAAATCTGATTTTTTACTATTTTTGCATTGTCTGAACCTTTACGAGTTTTCATGTATCGAAGATAGTTTTGTGTCTTAAGGCAAGTGGATTCAACGTCCAGAATATCAGTTGTATCGTAATTGTTCGGGGGCATTGAATAAATTTTCTTTGAGATTTTATTTGAAAAATTGTTCATGATGAATTATTCACAATATTTCCAGGAGAATTTATATGCAAAATACGGATACTACAAAGTATATTATCCATTCTAAAATTAATGCTGATGGTGTAATAGAACGCCCTGATATCGTAGGCGCGATTTTTGGCCAGACTGAAGGATTACTTGGGGCTGATCTTGATTTGCGCGATTTGCAAAAAACTGGCAGAATTGGTAGGATAGAGGTAATGGTTACCGCTAAAGGTGGGAAGACCAAAGGGAATATCTTTGTCCCTTCAAGTCTTGATAAGGTTGAGACGTCTATTCTCGCCGCGTCTCTTGAAACTATTGATAGGGTAGGTCCTTGCAGTGCCAAAATTGAGGTCTTTCAAGTAGAAGATGTCAGAGCTGTGAAGCGCAAAAAAATAATTGAAAGGGCAAAACTTATCTTCACCAAAATGTTTGACGAGACTGTGCCTGAATCGCAGGAACTGGCTGATGAAGTTCGGCAGTCTGTAAGGGTTGATGAGCTTACTTATTATGGAAAATCCAGAATTCCCTGTGGACCAAATGTTCTTAATTCTGATGCCATTATTATTGTGGAGGGGAGGGCTGACATCCTGAATCTCCTTCGCTATGGTATTAAGAATACTATTTGTGTGGGTGGAACAAATATTCCTCCTGAGGTTGCAGATCTTACTAAAAAGAAGACAGTAACTGCTTTTACGGATGGTGATCGTGGAGGCGAACTAATAGTTCGTGAGCTTTTGCAGGTAGCAGATATTGACTATGTTGCTCGTGCTCCAGATGGGAAATGTGTGGAGGACCTTGTCCAGAAGGAAATTATCAGATCTCTTCGCCGAAAGGTTCCAGTGGAACAGATTATTGAAAAATATGGAATTCAGGAAAGGGAAATAGAAGAAGATGCCTGCAGGGTTGAAAGAATTCCAAAAAGGAAGGTTAGGGCACCTGAAATTGTTCCACGAATTGCGGAAAAGAAGCTGCACAAGCGTGTTAAAATACACAGGGTCTCCTCAAAGTCAGATTTATATGGAGAGAATCTTCCGAAAGAAGAAGAGATTGAAGGATTAGGTTATGGGAAAATATTTGAAGAAGTTCATGAAAAAATCCCGGAAAAGCTCCCAGGAAAAACTTTCGAAAAAGTATCTGGGAAAAATTTTCTCGTAACAGAACAAGTAGAAACAAGGCCTGTTGTCGCAAACTCAACGGTTTTGTCTAGGGCATCCCAGAAGGGCAAAGTTCCGAGAGGAAAACCTTCAAATGATCAGATTTCAGCCTTGAAGGTTCCTGGGGGTGAGGCTGTCAGAGTTTCTCCTGCCCCGGCAAGGATAGCATCTATTTCTCCCGAAGCCGTCAGGTTCAGGCCTCACGTTGAAGCTCTTAAAGGAACTCTTACGGCCAGAATTTTGGATCCTGATGACAGGGTGGTAGAAGAAATTGCAGTTCGGGATCTTGCCAGCAGATTGAAAGCCTATAAAGATGATGTTTTTAGTGTGGTTTTTGACGGTGTAATTACACAGAGACTTGTAGATATTGCCTCAAGCAATGCTATTAAGAGTCTTATAGGTATAAAAATTGGAAATCTTGCTAAAGTCCCGGTTGATCTGGAAATATTGACTTCTACAACGCTATGAGATGTTTTTCCCTTATCATTTAACTTTTTTACAATTTTTACTTTTGTTTATTTTTTGATTTTTAATAGTTTCTCTTTTTTATATGTATTATTTTATTTAGCATGTTACGATTGATTGTCCTTTTGTTTATTATAATTAATGTTCTTATTTCTTATTTGTTTTTTTGTTGTGTCTTTGAATCATGATCTTATCTGAAAAATGAGTATGTCTCTGATTTTTGGAAAAATCTAAAAAGAGTGTTATGTTTATAATTTATAAATAACCAATAGAAATCACCATTTTTTTTTCTAAAATTAAAAGTCTCTAGATTTTATTTTTTATTTAACTTTAAGGCTGAAGACTCCTTTTTCAACACGCATCGATTGTAGGTATGGGATGATAGTAATCGATTTTCATTTTTTTTAAGATAGAAAATATGTAAATATTTGTAGTAGGTATTTAACATAATAACTATTGGATATCATCTGGATCAATGGAGCTAGTTTGCTGTGCAATTAACTCTTATTTTGTTCAAGGGGTATGATAAATAGGAAAAATCATCATAGTCAAAGGATGATACATTTACTAATATATAGAATATATGATATAATTAACACTTTGATGTAGAAGTTATAAGTGTTGATTATGATCTAAATCATTTCCACACGATTTTCACTTCAAAATCAACATCAGACATCCTTAAATATATCAATATTTTAAATACTATCTCTTCAAGAGAAATAAGAAAAGAATTTCCTGAAATTAAATTACTATTATGGGAAGATACCTCTTGGTCAAGATATATTTCATAGCAATAAATGGGCACGTGACATTAGATATTTTGATAAGGTACGTTGAACGTCAGAGCAAACGTGCAACTAACGAAGAAAATACAAATTTATCAGACTGACTAACAGATTGATGTTCTTTGGGAATTACTCGACAAATACAGGGTAGTTTGCGTCTTTGTTCTAGCAGATAAAAACGTGCTTATGAGGAGAAATGCTTATTGTAAAATGCGCTGAAAAGCAAAATAAACTTTCTGATTTCAAAAAACGTAATCCTGAATTCAGTGCAGATATTCAAAAAAACTCAAAGTATCTTGAAAATACTTGATAGTAGTTATCATTCTTTTTTTAGCAACATTAAAAATGGAGATTTGGAAGTACGACCATCTAACTTTAAATTTAGGAATTCTCTTATGACTTTGCCCTATAATTAAAGCAGTTCCAAGGTTGAAAATAATATATTTACATTTTCATATAAGGTAAATGATGTTCTTTTTCCTTTGGTAGTAATTTAGGTTCCGTTGCAAAAAATTTTTTCTAATAATACAATAGAATAAAAAGAAAACCAAAGACAGTAATATGCTATCTAATTCCTTTAAATGGAAGCATTATGAAGGGGAAATTATCCTATTAAATGTAAGATGGTACTTAAAATATCCATTAAGCTATAGAAATTTAAAGGAAATGATGGCAGAAAGGGGAGTAAAAGTCTACCATACAACAATCATGAGATGGGTACATCAATATTCACCTGAAATAGAAAAGAAGATAAGAAGACATTTAAGGCTAACAAACTATTCGTGGAGAGTTGATGAAACCTATATCAAAGTAAAAGGTAAATGGGACTATTTTTATCGAGCAGTTGACTCAAATGGAGATACAATTGATTTCATGTTAAGTTCAAAACTAAATAGAAAAGCAGCGAAGAGATTCTTTAAGAAAGCTTTAAGTTTTAATCATAATCAAATTCCAAGATTAATAACCGTTGATAAGAATCCAGCTTATCCACCTGCTAGAGATTAACTGAAAAATGAAAAGAAATTGTCTAAAAATGTTGAAATTAGACAAATCAACTATTTGAATAATATTATAGAACAACATCACAGATCTATAAAGAGAATTGTTAATCCAATGTTAGGATTTCAGTCTTTTCAATCTGCTAATAAGACTTTAAAAGGAATTGAAGCTATGAATATGATCAAAAAAGGACAAGTAAATGATCTAAATTACTCTGTTTTTAATGAAGTCAAATACATTAATCAATTGTTTGGTTTAATTTTATAATGTTAGTACATTTTCTTTGAATATTTTGATTTTTATTCATTACTTATAAATTTACATATTTTTTGAATTTTTTGCAACGGAACCATTCAAGCTACCAAAAATTAGTTGGTTAATATCAATTGCTATTACACCAACAAATTTTGATAAATTACAATACTTACTGAGCTTAATTAGTTATTTTAAATTAATTATAAAAAAATAGTTTTTGAATAAAAGTTACTTCTACATAAAATATTTCAACACTGGACAACAATTAGATATTAATGTTGTTTTATAATAGTTTCTGAATAAAACTTATTTCACCATGAAACATTTTAAAAATTAACTGCAAAAAAATAGGATGTTGCGCCAATAGTTTTTACTGACAAAGTTAAGATAATTACTAACTCGAATTAGCGAAAAGCCTAAATGTATAAATATGAGCTAGTTCAAACTGGAAAAAATTAAATATATTGTACTAGGATCGGCCATATGCAGTGGATTCATCCATGATGTAGAATATCACAGAAAACAAAATATAATATTACAAATAGAGAAAAAAGCTATTTTTATTTAAGTTAACAAGTAATTGTATTTACGTTAATCGTTAAATATAGACACATCATCTTCAAAGAAGAAGAGTATCAAGTGAATAAAATTAAAATAAAGCTGGAGCGATTTGCAGCAAACAGTTTAAATCCTGTGATCAGTCTGGCAAATGATGGGACTGTTCTTTACTCAAATGTGGCTGGAGAGCCCTTATTACATGAGTGGAACGTGAGAATCGGGGAAAAAATGCCTTCTTATATCGAAGATTTCGTGCAAAAGGTAATTCCCAAGAATAGCCCGGAAAAAATTAAAGTTAAACTGGGAAATAAATTGTAGAGGATTTCGATAAACTTCGGATTTTATTTCTTAGCAGTGATTTCTCATATCTTCCCCTCAATTTCTCTATTTAATTCCTCTTTTTGGCTTTACTTATTCTCAATTCTTTGATTTTAAGGATAGCTTCCGCTATCTTCAATATACTTTTTTTATTTTCAATGTCCTCAATTGATGGAGATTATAACAAAAAGCCGTACACAACATTTTTAGATTTACTCTTTTAACAGTAGTAACAAAAACTCTTCCTGCTTTGAAAATTTCTTTCGTTACTGAATAAACTCTTTCCCCTTGGAATCTTTTTGATCAGGTGTAATAAGACTTTCTGTTTTGCCTAAATCAGTATCAAAGACGATTTTATTTGGCTGAATAGTCACCAAAAAACAAGTTTATCATTTATTTTAATGCATATGTTTTATTTTAAAACCTATGGATTAACGTAGATATTCTAAAATACAAAGAAACGCGTAATCAAATGGCCTTTTTGAAATGTATACATCCTAAAATGTGGATGTATGATTTTGAATATAAGATATCCTAGCTCATTCTTGGTTTCGATATTTATAAACAAAATTTGCCTGAAAATGTTGTTTAAATGTTATTTTATAGTTAGGACCGTTTGATTGAACGACACTTTTCTCCTGCAAATTCAGTGTTTCAGTTCATAAATCCAAAAATCACTAAATTTTGGGCTAGAGTCCATAAGGATGGATTTTTATTTTATCAATCCTTTATGGACATACAAATCATAATCATGAGCAAAGCGCTCCTTATTGAATTCTGCCAGCTGGCAAAAATATTCTGTGCGCTGACGATGTATTTCCTCCTGGTCGGGATATTTGATTTCTCCACGAATTGCCTTTACCAATTGCTTTCCAAGATCTTGCGCAGGCCCTATATAATTTTCAAGTGGCGATTGTCTTTCCCGAGTATAACTTCCAATGCTTCCAACAACTGTAACGCCAAGATTTATGAGAACGCCATTCATGTATTTCAAGACTTCATCATCGCCACTTCCCCCTGCAGTACATACCGAGCACCCAAATATTCCAGTTAGCGTCTGGCCGTGAATAGCATCTGAAAGCCTATCGGAAAGAGCTTTCATTGGAGCCGGAACAGAGTTAATGTAGTTCGGAGCACCAAGAACAACTCCATCGGCGTTCATAATCTTACCAAATATCTCCATAAAATCATCAAATAAAGAACATTCACCCGTAGCTTAACAGGCTCCACATCCAGTACAATATTCGATATTCAGTTTATAGAGATCCATAAGCTCAGTTTCTGCCCCTGCAGATTCAGCACCTTTGAGTACAGAATTTACCAGTTTTAAGGTGTTACTTGCATTGCCCTTTGGACTTGCATTGATTCCAATTATTTTCATTTAGCTTCCTCGACTAAATATTTCAAAATAAAGAGAATTCCTATTTACTTGTGATTTTCACGAGTTGTCTATATAGAATTTATAGCATATAACTAAATTAAGGAGTTGATTGAAATTCTCTCTACACCAATTGATTTAAGGATTAAAAAAGGTACTTGAGTTGGTATATATATGCAAGCAATTGAAGTATCTCATCGCATCAAAAAATTCGGCTCTCTCACGCAGTCAATGATATTAATTTCTCAGTTGGCGAGGGGAAACCTTTGGTTTTTGGGTCCTAATTATACCGGTAAAACTACTACACTAGTATTGCTGTTACCAGAGTTTTCTTTGTGAAATCTATAGGAATGAAGTGAAATTTTGCTGGGGGTTTCCATCCCAACTCAGCAAGTCGAGAAGCTTAAATTCTTGTGCGGCTTGGCAATAATCTCAAATACTTCCAACTGCCCCATCATTTCAGGCCACCTAAATGCAAAGGTATCCATCCTGCCCCAGGATTACATACTGCTTTACTCCCTGCTGGATAGATTTCTCGAGAATATCTTCCGCGTAGCGTGACGGCTAACAACACTATTAATTCCTTGTATCAAGAAATCTGAGATCATTTTCTGATCAAAACACGCTCGATGTCTCAGAATCATTTAACTGTTCATCCCAAGGAGTCAAATATTGTTCAATCAGTGATTTTCCCCCGGGCAAATGATGAGCCAGGGAATCACCAAATATTTTTGAAGTTTTATGCTTGGTCTGATAGGCACGTATGTAGACTACCATTATTGCAGTAAAACTTGCTTGATTCTCTTTCATATAATAATCTCTTTTTTTACTTTATTCTCTTAGAAGTTGAAAGCTTAGTATTTTAATACATCAACTTAATGTCTGCCTCAGAAAACTATTTTGTTAAAATATATGAACTCAAAAATAATACGAAAAAATTTCCAATCAATTAAGAAATCAATTTCAACAAGTTTGTCGCAAATTGACTGAAGACTTTTATATTGTTTAAGAGCAAATTCAGTAAGAGTTTTCATGAGTGAAAATAATTGTTAAGAAATTTAAACTCTTTAATCCTCAGATATATAGGAGCTAATCGAAATATTTTGCATAATAACATTATATACATTCATGAGTTTAGTCAAATTAACTTAAGCTAAAAATAGTATTGATTTTTTTTCATGAATTCGCGTATACTGTAAGGCTTAATATTTTTTGTGGTATTTTCTGGGTAAATATGAGAAATCTTTGAATCAGTAAAATATTAAAAAATTCAATTTTTCAAAACTTTAGACATGTAAAAATTATCAAGAATGTATCCAAATTTCCGATAATATTCTCTGGCTCCTATTCCACTAACAACAATAAGTTTTCTGTATCCAGCTTCACCCACTATTTTTTCTGCATATTCCAGAAGTTCCTTTCCATATCCTCGATGCTGCCAATCCGTCTGCTTCGCTTCCCTTCCTATGGGTACAATGGAGCCATATACATGCAACTCTCTTATCAAAGCGGCTTCCTGTAACTCTGGACGGTGAGGAACTGACGGGAAACGAAGGCGAATAAACCCTATCAAAATGTCAGTAACAAGATCTTCAAATGCTATGAAATATTCTGTACCTTCACATGCTTTGTAGGTTTCCACAGTCAGTTCGATATCTTTCTCGTTCACTTTTTTCCCTTTCAGACTGCTATGCCCTACTTCTCTGCAGCGGATGCAGTGGCATTTTCCTCCTTTTTCTATAAGCATTTTTTTTGCAAGCTGTCTGAGATTGCTCTTCCGGACTCCTGCAAAGATCTGGTTGGCGGGAATATCGCGCTGTACCCTCTGGAGTCTTACCCATTTAGGCAGGATTGCCTTTATGTCAGCAACAAGTTCTACAGCCTCTTCATCCGAGAGAGCTTCATATTCCCCTGCTTCCCAGAGCCTGTATAGAGGAGTACCTTCAGTCACAAGGGTGGGATAAATCTTTAGATAATCAGGCCTGAAGCGAGAATCTTCAAACAATTTTTTGAAACATCTTAGGTCTAAGCTAGAATTCGAACCAGGTAGATGAGGCATCATATGAAACCCAACCTTTAATGCGCTGTCTCTTAATACTCGGTTGGCCCTTACAATTTCAGCGACTCCATGACCTCTCTGCATACGTGTGAGCACAAAATCATAAATACTCTGAACTCCAAGCTCTACCTTTGTTCCCCCAAGCCTGAGAAATTCATCCACATGTTTTGCTTCTGTCCAGTCTGGACGAGTTTCAAATGTAATTCCTATGTTACGGATCCCAGTTATTTCGTTGGCTTTTTGTACTTCTTCAAGTGGTATATATGGTAAATATTTTCCAATTTTCCAAACATTTTCCCTCCATTTCTCAGAAGTGAAATCGTTCATAGCCTCGAGGCACTTTTTGGTAAACCATTCCTGATAATCAAGACTGCGTGAGGAAAATGTGCCCCCCATAACTATTAATTCTACCTTCTCTATATCGTGACCTATCTCCCTGAGCTGGGAGAGCCTGGATCTGACCTGAGAGTATGGATCGAACTCATTCTGAATTGCTCTCATAGCTGCAGGTTCCCTGCCCATATAACTTTGAGGAGATCTAAATACTGAGTTCGGGCCTCCGGGGCAAGGCAGGCAAACCCCATGTGGACATGGAGCGGGGGATGTCATTACGGCAATTACCGCCACGCCGGAAATTGTTCTCACCGGCTTCCGTTTAAGGAATTCCTTAATCTTAGTCTGCTCTTCTGGGACACCCTGCACTATGATGTCTCCGTTTCTGGGCAGGGTAGTCAAATGATAACTCTTACTGATTTTTTTTTTTGTTCTGTCCAACTGATTTTCGTCTTCTATTTCGCCTGCGAGTACTTTTTCACAAATGTCCCTGCAAGCCCTTATGTAATTATCTTCTCTCATCTCAAGTTCCATCTTTTCAGCTTCTTAGTTTCCTTTTTTTTTCTTTTCGGCATTTCCTTAAATGAAATTCGATTTAAAAAATGCTTAAAACATTACTTCTTGCCTATTTTAAAAAGCAGTCTGTTTCGGTTCTGATTATAGTCAAATAAGCAATTAATTACACGTTTTATTTTTTATAAAATATTTTCATGCAGTCCTTTGAAAGTGATTCTAAGTTGGCTAACTCTGCATATTTCCCTCAAATCAACTCTTTGAATCTCGTAACTGATTCTATGAATTATTTTAAATTTCTTTCTTTATACTTTCTCAAATAAATTCAAATTAATTTTAGATCATGTTAATAGATGGCAGGGAAACAAATACCATAGAGAATTTAGATTTACCTTTGATTTTTATTTCTTTGCGGGGATCCTGTCCAAATCTTTCTCGCTAATTTCTTTATATCCTATTATTTCTTTTTTGATTCGTTATTCTTCGATTTTAAAGATAGCTGACCCTTAACCAAAAAAATTCCTTTTATATTTCAATGTCATCAAAAATAGAGATTATAACACGGAGTTGTACCAGCATCTTTATATTTATTTTTTGAAATTGTGAAAAGAACTTTTCTGTTTGAATATCTTTTATAGTTATTGCATAAACTCGTTTCCCTCAAAATCTTTTTTAACTAATCTCTTGTTTCTTAATATATCGCCCATTTTCAAAGAGTGTTCTTTCATTGCTTTTTTCAATGGTAATATTTTTTTCTCCAGAATTACCTACTTTATTACATTATATAATTTTTTGATATTTTTTAAATTTTATACAAATGGTTTTGAGGCTGAAGATATTCGAAACTACTTTACTCTTAAAAAAGATAATATATATTGAATTCATATTGATTATAACAATGTTATATTACCAGGATACAACTGGCGAATTAATATGATATAATAAATGGAGATACGACAAATAATAAGCCTTCTCTGTAAACAAAGACCTGAGGATATATTTATGGATATGAAACTTCAAAGACCTTTCAGAATAACGATAAAAAAATAGTAGGTTGATAAATGTGAAATCCAACGGACTTTTGAGCATTCTAACCTTTTCTGAAAAAAGAAAAGATATTTTATTTCTGCTTGAGGAGAGTCCAAAAACTCTTTCAGAAATCAAAGATTATTTTGATGTAAGATCACCTGAAATTCTACCTCGTCTAAAGGAGATGGAATCAGCAAATATGATTGTCAGACAGGATGGAATGTATCGTCTAACACCTCTTGGGAAAGTTTCAGCTGTATATTACAAACCTTTTCTCGATACTCTCACAGCTATAGAATCTAATGAAGATTTCTGGAAAAACCATGACCTAACTGCAATTCCTGATACACTATTAAGCAGAATTCAGGACCTTAAAGAGTGCAGGATCGTAAAAAATGAACATGAATACATTTATGATTCCCATAAGTCATTTATGGACAACGTCATGACTTCTACTTATTTTATGGGTTTTGCATCTATATTTCTCCCAAGCTTTCCTAAAATGTTTCTGGAGATCGCTCGTAAAAATATCCCAGTTTATATCATTGTTACCCCAAATGTTTTCTTCAAAGTAAAAAATGAGCATAGTCATGAAATTGAAGAATTTATTGGTTATAAACACACAAGTTTACATGTGTATGACAATGCGAAGATTTCCTTCGCCGTAACTGATCTATTCTTATCCCTGTCCCTTTTTTTCAAAAATGGAACCTTTGATCCCCGAAGTGACCTAGTGGGCTTTGATTCTTCCTCAATAAAATGGGGAGAAGATCTTTTTAAGCATTATAAAGAGAATTCAATAGAAATAAAAAGCATCTAATTTTGGGCTCTGTAGAAATGCTCTAAATTGAACTTTTACACTATAGTATTATAACTATTCCGTTCTAATATTTTCTTATTTTTTCGCTAAAAACGAAGGAATATTCGATATTGAAATTTAGTAAGTACATTCAATTTGTTGATACCAGCCTTGAAACTGTTCAATCTTCGAGACTGAAACTTTCTTCCAGAAAGTATTCAAAACACTTTTAGACCCAGCATCAGCTTCTTGTACTAGGTTTTATTGAAAAGTATATTAGTACAGGCTATCGAGATTTTGTAGAACTCATTGACCTTATGAGCGATATAAAAGAAAAACTTGGTCTTGATAAGATTCCATATTTCACTACCTTCAAAAGTTTGTAACCAGGATTCCCTATTCTCTGTTTAACTTTCTTCGGTCAAGGATTCTAAAGCTGTTTTACTCATATGTAGAAAATTTCTATGTTGCAGCGATTGATGCAACAGGATTTACGAGTTCGTATGTAAGTTATTATTATTCCAGAAGAACAGAGAAGCTTCGAAGAAGCTTCCTGAGAATTTCAATATCAGTAGATACAAGTAAAAAGGTAATATTGGATGGAAAATTAATCAAAAAACAGAAACAGACCATGAAATCAAACATGTAAGTGCTCTGATAAGGCAATTAAACAAGATGAGAAAGTCTGATTGTTATGTAATGGATAAAGGATACGATTCTGAAAAAATACATTCTATAATTAGAAAATAAATCAAAGCAGATTCAATTATACCTGTAAGAGAGAGAAAAAGGAAGAAAATAAGTGGAAAATACAGAAAACAATAGAACCTGATCTGTGACAAAATTAAATATAATCAAAGAAATATTGTGGAGACGATATTTTCTGTAGTTAAAAGAAAATTAGGAGAAACACTTAGGGAAAGGAAATTCCGTTATCAAATAAAAGAGATTAAAATTAAATTAATAATACACAACATAAACAAAAAAATTATAGAAATAATTTGCATCAAATAGAGGATTTCTACAGAGCCCAATTTTGGAATTTTTTATTATTCCAGTTTTTTTAATCGATTGCAACCAATAAATGATTTAATTAATATTAAATTTTGGTGATTCCGCAAAAAATTAAATCTCCTATAACCTCCGAGATCTTCTAAGAGAAATTTGAAAAGAAAACTGGCAAAATATTGATTAAGATTGTTGTTATTTTTTGTTCAACAATTTTACAGAGAGTTGAATTATTTTTTCCCTAAAGTATTCTACCTAATGTAATATTTCTCAATCTCCCACCTTAAGCTTGTTCCGTAGACAACCTTATACAAGCATAGCACCTGCGATCATTCTCAGTCCAACAATTGAAGCCGCTTCTCCATACACAAGAAAATTTCTTTCTAGTCGCCGGGAAGGAAGTTCCTCTCCAAATGTTGTATGTTTTTGGATACAGATTAGCCCACATATCAAACTGTAGAGAATAATAAGAGGCTCAAAGGCAATAACTCTGTGGATCAGAGCGATACTAAGTATCACATGTGAGAGCAGGTACATTCCATTAAGAAGTTTACGGGTGTTCTGTTCTCCAATACTCACCGGAAGAGTTTTGATACCTGCAAAAGTGTCTCCTTTTATGTCCTTGAAATCAAAGATTGTAGAATTGACAAAGAGTTTGACCGCAAAGAAAGTTAAAACTAGTACAATAGGAAAAACGCTCTCACAATTTCTGCCTGCAAGTCCTGCAATGAAAGCACCCCATGTAAAACCTACAACAAGGTTTTTAACTCCAAATCCGCTTTTGAGTTTAAAAGTAAATTTTCCGATTTTAACGCCTTTACTATACAGATAACAGGTTATGAAAGGTATGAATGCGAATATAAGCATTCCCTCTTTCGCCAGTATATAGCTGCCTATTAAAAAAGTAATCATACAAGCAGCGAGCCCTATTTCCTTTCTTGAACCCTTTAGTTCCTTACGATTTATAGCATCCTCTTCAGATACAACCGTTCTATCAAGTGTATAGACTGTGTAAACCACAAGCCCTCCTGCAAGACAGGTTAGCAAACTTGACTGAATTTTAAGAAGGAGAAAAGCGAGATGTATCCTGAGTGACCCTGTAAATGCAACTAATACTGAACTTTTCAATAGTTCAAAAGTAGCGTTTTTTTCCCTATATTCAAGGGATTTAATGTTTAGATGCCTGAATAAATAATTAAAACTTTCAATAAATGTATTTGAGCTCATAAAAATAATAGTAGAAAACTTTCTGATATTATTAATTCTGTATAATGTTCTAAGACCCATCTTTTTTATAGATAATTAGTAAAATATTATATGAGTAAACTAAATGATAAAGAGATAATTTCCAGTATATTCATGCAATAATTGTGCTTAGTAGTGAAGTAAATTTATTAAAGCTCAAACAGATGAAGATAGAAAATTTCACAAAAAGTAATTTAAGCTTTTTTATTCAAAAACCAGACTATTTCTAGGATGCGATTTTATTTTTATATTTCACAACAAAAAATTTTATTTACATTAATTAAATTTCAAAATTTCCACATATGAAATAATATAGTTACAACATTTTTTTAATTGTGAAAATTCCAAAATAATAGAAATATTTACTACAGTTTGAAAAGCGTTTACAGCAACAATATTTGTATGAGGTTCATAAGAACTAGAAGCTGAAGAGTTAACTCATTTTTGGAGGAAGAAATTTTTTTCTGCCTGTGATCTTTATATCTCCTCAGAAGCTGTTATTCTCATTTCTTATAGAGAGCAAAATTCTGTTAAGAAGTAAACTTTAGAAGCTGTATGGGATACATGGAACACTGATGAATATCAGTTGATAGTCTGTTCTCAGGAGAAAAAGCACAAACGCAAAAAAAGCTCATGAAATCAGGGTTTTTAAGTTTTTCTGACCTTCGCAGTTTTGAAAGGACAATGTAGTTTCATCCAAATCCATTAAATTGCTGTAAAGATTTTAGATAATTTAGATAACCTACATGCTCTTGAGCATGGTTGACTTTAAATTTGTCAATATTTATGTATATTCATGAAAACTTTTACTGATTTTGCTCTTAAAGAAGAGTATAAACGTCTTGAATCTGTTGGAGATAAGCTTGCTGAAATTGCTTCCTTAATTGATTGGAAAACGTTTCGTATTATTCTTGAGTCTATATGTATTAACAAAACCGTTTCAGGAGGGAGACCTGAAACTGATGTCATTGTGATGTTCAAAATGCTTGTTTTACAACAATGGTATGGGCTCTCTGATTTTGAACTTGAGAAACAGTGTATAGATCGAATTTCTTTTAGGAAATTCCTTGGATTTCCTGAATACATACCTGACAGTACTACTGTATGGCTATTTAGGGAGAGAATTATCGAGAATTTCAAAGAAAATATGGGGAAAGTTGCAAAGCCAACTTGATGCTCTGGGTTTACAGATAAAGCAGGGAATAATTCAGGATGTTACTTTTATCCATTCAGATCCAGGACATGCAAAAGCAGAGAGATGAGACAAAAAAAGAAGAAGCAGAGACTGAACATGGACAAAGAAGGAGGTAAGTCTCACTTTGGATATAAGCGTCATAATATAATAGAAGAGATTATGAGCTGATCAGAAGATTCAAACAACAACTGCGTCAGTACATGATTCGTATGTAGATTTGACAGAGGAAAATGAAGTGGTTTATAGGGACAGAGGATACTTTGGAGCAAAATCACAACGTTAATGAAAAGAGCAGTCAAAGGACATACGCTGGGAATAAAGGATATATTCAGAAATAAGATCATTAGCTCAAAAAGATTCCAAGGGGAAAGAGTTTATTCAGTAACGAAAGAAATTTTCAAAGCAGGAAGAGTTTTTGTTACTACTGTTAAAAGAGTAAATCTAAAAATGTTGTGTACGGCTTTTTGTTATAATCTCCATCAATTGAGGAAATTGAAAATAAAAAAAGTATATTGAAGATAGCGGTAGCTATCCTTAAAATCAAAGAATTGAGAATAAGTAAAGCCAAAAAGAGGAATTAAATAGAGAAATTGAGGGGAAGATATGAGAAATCACTGCTAAGAAATAAAATCCGAAGTTTATCGAAATCCTCTTTAGATAATACAAGATTTTTATACGTTTTTAGTTTGGAAAATCCTGAATCTTACTTCCTCTAATTCGGGAATGAGGTAAATTCTCATCTCTTTTCATTTTAGTTCAACCACATTAATCATTTTTTGTAATTGAGTTTATTATTGGCCCAATGGTCAAAGATAGCGCCCCAAAATCTGATACGGATTTAATATGCATTGGAATTAAACAGCTTTAGTTATAGGTATGGCCAGATTATTATTACATAGAGTTGGTGACTACGTATTGGTACTATATAGATGATTTCGACAAACCTCTGTATTTTCACCAGTCATTATGTACAACTAGGAATATATAAAAATTTTAGAGATTTGCCTAAAACTCATAAAATTTATAGTGACTTAAGCATAATAATTACGTTCGAAACATAATTATTTTTAAACAATTAAATTAATTAACAACCATTTAGCTTGGCCAAAAAAATATCAATAACCATATTTACTGAGATTCCTGAGCAAATTAAGATAGGCTGATTTGATTTAACTGGCGGTGATATATCATGTTTTTAATATTTGTATCACTTAGTAAGCAGAAATATTTGTTCTATTTAAATCAGCCTCTAACAAATTATTTTAAATATATTGAGCATTATATTAATTCGTTACTTAACAATATTTACGCTTAAGTAACTAGAAATTATATAACCATATAAATAAAAAATATGGAGAAACTCCTCCCTGATTTCTTTCTTTTATTTTTGTGCTTTCCGTGGTTTCAACTTCGAATTTAGGTTTAGTATAGAGACGTAATAATTGACTATATTTCATTTTTCGAAGCTTTGAAGTGTTAATTTATACTGTGAAGATTATAGAGGATTTCGATGGATCTCTAGATTTTGCCATATGCTTAGAATATTATATAAGAGGTTAAAAAAAATCAGAGGTTTTCCGAAACCTGCTACATCCGAAAATACCATACATCAAAGTGATTTTTCAATATCATACTCGAAACATTTAGATAGTTAAATACTTATTACAGTAGTATACAGTGAAAAAGTTGAAAATCGTAGAAATTTCAATTCTAGCATTTTCAAGTACATTATACATATTTGCTAGCCATATAAATGAGATAAAAAATGATTTGGGGATACGATAGGAGATAATTGTATGCTTTTCTTAAAAAAATGTCCCGAGTGCCACTCCGAGCTTGAAAACAATCTCTTCAAGGAATTTCAGTACTGCCCTATATGCGGGTACTGGACGAGAAAAGAAACTGCAAGACTTGAGCCACTAATTATTTTGGAGTGAAAATTTGATAAATTTTTCGTTTCATGAGTCATTATACATCATTTATAGGAATATAACAAAATTTTGGGATTTATTTAAATCTTTTAAAATATACATGTTTGAATCCTCTATTGAATGCATCAGATACCGTATATTATCCTAAGAAATGATCATCTTAAGAGAATTAATATAACTCAAGATCTAAGTATGTAGAAAATTGATTCTATGAAGACACAAATCGTGCACTTAATGATATTTCGTTTCCGAAAAAAAAACAATACGTTAAATTTGATTTTAAACCAATTAAACTTAAATGTAGAAAACTTTTATACTCACAAAAATTAGTATTATCCTGAATAATTTCGCTTTGAAATTCTTTTTAATTTTCCAATTCTCACAATCTAAATAACCGAAATCTTATTCTAAATTGCTCTTACACTGACAATATTTTCCAGAAAGCATTTTCTGTTGATCCCGTTTCTCCAGGTTTAAAAGCCTTATAATAAGTATTTATAGAAAAAAAATGAATAAGCTTTAGGAAGTAAATGAAGGAAAAAAAGAACACTAAAAGATGAATAAGAAGTGAAAAAGCCCTAATATAAGCAAAGGTATTTATAGAATCCGATTACAAAATCAGGGTTAGAAGAAATTCATATTAATGAGGATTTCGATAAAAATCATGTTTTTACTAGTCAAGTATCTACTATTTATGTGCATAAAATGAAATTTAGGGTTTATCGAAATTCTATAATATAAAATGTATATTGGAGGATAATATGGCAAAAGTGATACCATTCGCACCAATAGAACGCTTAATAAGAACTGCAGGTGCTCCTAGGGTAAGTGAAGGTGCAGGAATTGCTCTTACTGAAATTCTGGAGGATTATGGGCTTGGAATTTCAAAAGAAGCAATAAAACTTGCAGAACATGCAGGCAGAAAAACCATAAAAGCTGAAGATATCAAATTAGCAAAAGAAATGTTGTGATTGAAATTAGATCCTTTTAGCGGGTTTAAGATAGCTATCTACTTGAAGGAACAAGATAGAAATAGAATGCTGAAAAACGGCATTTTACTATTTTTGTCAAATATTTACTTATTTAGTTACGGATTCCATATCCAAATTGCAAGATCAACAGTATAAGAGGATCAAAATATTTACTTTTCATTGACTTTGCATTTACGAGCAAATGGAATAACAAAGTCTGCACTAAACAAATTTATTGAATTGAATTTTTTTATTTTCCTTGCCCATTAAAAGTTGCCTCAGAAATGAACATGAAATTGCCAGAATAAAGTACATAAATAAAAATGCCATTTATACTATTCTTTTTCGAAAGTGACGGCATCGCTATTTTGGCCAACAAGTTTGCTCTGATTATGATTTTCAAACCCATTTGAAAACTAATAAGTTAATTGACACCTAAGACCCAAATTCGACTTTTACCACGGACATTAAATTTGCCTTTGAGGCAAATTTACTACCTAATGAATTGGTGGTTTAAATTAGCAGAAACAGTAAATAAGTTTTGTAGTTAGACATCCTCAAACATTTTTGAGTACTGTTTATCCTGAAAGGATTCCGATAAACTTCAAGATTCGTCATGTGGATAATAAGAATATATGAATTGCCAGTGAGAGTCAGAGATTTATCGAAACCCTCTAAAGAGTACTTTTTTGTTGAACTAGACAACAAATGCTTCTTGTGAATTAAATTATGACATGATGTTGTGTAAAACACTATTTATAAAGAAGAAATGTTGGCTCTGTAGAAATGCTCTAAATTGAACTTTTACTATAGTATTATAACTATTCCGTTCTAATATTTTCTTATTTTTTCGCTAAAAACGAAGGAACATTCGATATTGAAATTTAGTAAGTACATTCAATTTGTTGATACCAGCCTTGAAACTGTTCAATCTTCGAGACTGAAACTTTCTTCCAGAAAGTATTCAAAACACTTTTAGACCCAGCATCAGCTTCTTGTACTAGGTTTTATTGAAAAGTATATTAGTACAGGCTATCGAGATTTTGTAGAACTCATTGACCTTATGAGCGATATAAAAGAAAAACTTGGTCTTGATAAGATTCCATATTTCACTACCTTCAAAAGTTTGTAACCAGGATTCCCTATTCTCTGTTTAACTTTCTTCGGTCAAGGATTCTAAAGCTGTTTTACTCATATGTAGAAAATTTTTATGTTGCAGCGATTGATGCAACAGGATTTACGAGTTCGTATGTAAGTTATTATTATTCCAGAAGAACAGAGAAGCTTCGAAGAAGCTTCCTGAGAATTTCAATATCAGTAGATACAAGTAAAAAGGTAATATTGGATGGAAAATTAATCAAAAAACAGAAACAGACCATGAAATCAAACATGTAAGTGCTCTGATAAGGCAATTAAACAAGATGAGAAAGTCTGATTGTTATGTAATGGATAAAGGATACGATTCTGAAAAAATACATTCTATAATTAGAAAATAAATCAAAGCAGATTCAATTATACCTGTAAGAGAGAGAAAAAGGAAGAAAATAAGTGGAAAATACAGAAAACAATAGAACCTGATCTGTGACAAAATTAAATATAATCAAAGAAATATTGTGGAGACGATATTTTCTGTAGTTAAAAGAAAATTAGGAGAAACACTTAGGGAAAGGAAATTCCGTTATCAAATAAAAGAGATTAAAATTAAATTAATAATACACAACATAAACAAAAAAAATTATAGAAATAATTTGCATCAAATAGAGGATTTCTACAGAACCGAAATGTTATCATTTACATATATTAGAAGTTTCTTATCACAAAACGCCTTGTGGACAAGCTATTAGATTTATGATAATTTACTACAAAAGATTTACTAATGTTCATTTCCACCATAGATAGCTACTTGATTTTTCAAAGTCAGAGCAAATAAGAAATACAGCGCTATACCTCATCGGTAATAATTCACTAATTAATTTAATTTTTGAAATCTAATTATTATTCAAAGTAAATATTTACCATCAAGCCACTCATATTCTACAATCACGAGAGTAAGGAGGACAGGGATAATAGCATCTTAAATTTTATAACCATGAAAAACACGAAAAAAAAATTTAATTTCGAAAATTAATTCTTTCATTAGTCCTCCAGAGCATAGCGAGAATAACATACTCGCGAAGCGTAATTATGGAACCTTGTCAGAACAGAATTTAAAACTCTAATTCTGTTACTTTTTCTCCTTTTGCACTAGTAATAATTAAATATATATTTTCAAACCTCGGAATTTCATTGACGCAAATTTCGTCTGAGACAAGCATATTTGACCAAGGACTTTTAGGCATATATGCAATTCCTCTATGATGAGGTTCGTACCCTGATTCTTCAGCCCTGACTACAACTCTCCCAAAAGAATTTTTCAGGATGACAGTATCGCCTTGTTTTACACTTAATTGCTTGAGATCTGCAGAATCAAGTTTTATTACAGCAGACATATTTTTATACTCTTCTCCGAAAAGGTTTTCTATCATTGCTTTATCCTGAAAAATATCCCTGTAGGTTACAACTTTGACCTTTATTTCAGGAGCTGCAAGAAAAGATCCAAAATCCATCAGAGAGCCTCCATTATTTTCTTAAGAATATATTCTTCAGAGGGGTTTTCTGTTTCAACAATGGGTTTGAAGCTTACTAGAGTACCATCCATGCGAATTGCACTGCCTCCAGATTCCACCCCACTAGCTGCAGTGCTGATATGAACCTTTGCTTTCCTTGTTGTTAGTGTCTCAGAAGGACCCATTGAGATAATAGGAATTCCAAGAAGATATTTTGCAATAGATCTTGGAAGACTTGAAAACGGGTCAGAACCGATAATTAGGGCTGAATCTATCGTTTTTGCTTTCAGGGATTCAACGAATGAATATTCTGGCCCGTGCTTCACAATCCCATTTTCGAACTTTATGCTATTAACATACCCTGTTTCTGCAAAGAGATTTTCGTTAAAGCCCCGCATATTACAATGACCTACCATAGGAACCAAATGGAAATTTGATTTTTCGTTCAGAACTTTCATAAGTCTAAAAAGAGGTTTAAGATTTTCAAGAGAGTGTATAAGACCAAGTCCTACAAAAATGATCCCAAATTTTGCCCCTTTAATGATATTTGCCAGTTCAAGAATTTTCTTGGGAGGGTAATTGTAGGATGTCTTAGGAAGTTTTCCGGAAAGACCTGAAATCAAGGCATCTATAAGCTCCACGTCTCCACCTTGCGGAATCTGAATGAAATAGTTCCCGCAGATCTTTGCAGTATGGGACTTCCTGATATCTATTGCGATTGCCGTTCTATCCTCTTCCCAGCCCCTTTGCTTTTCGTTTCCTCTGGGAAAGTAGGAATGCTTTGAAAGATGACGGGGATGGGAGTCAGCAGGATTTGACCCCCAAAAAATGATAACATCTCCCTTATTCCTGGCATCTTCAAGGGTGCAAGTTTTTATCTTATTAGTAACAAGAGCCTCGATCACACTACCAAAACAAAATGAAGAGTTGTCATCGATTGTCGCATTGATTTTTTTTCCAAGCTCGATTGCTTGTTTCTGGGCTTCATTAGTGGAAGTTTCAAGCCCAAATATCATAGGGTTTTTTGCATTTTTCAGTATCTTCACAGTCTCACTTAATGCTCTCTCCTCACCCACTGGTTTGTTGTCCACGAAGAAAGTCACTTTTTCCATGCTTGCTTTCATGTGGGCTACTCCCACTCTGCAGGCGGTATAAATTTTATTTATGATATCCTTTTCAGACTCGACCTCGATATCATCACACAGGAGACTGCAACCTGTGCATACATGATAGTTTTTCTCCATATCCACTTACCTCACACGAACTCTATCGCCTCTACAGGGCAGGTTACTATACAGCCATTACAGAGAATTTTGTTCTTTCCGAAACGGCGGCATTCATCTACATTTTGGGCTTTAACGATGCCTTCTTCGATGGCCAGAATCAATTTACTCGTGTTTTTGGGAGCATTTCCCGAGCCTACCCCATAAGGATCGTTTGCAACATTTACTGGACATGCAACCACGCAATTTCCACATCCAAAACACAAGTCTTCGTGCACTATTAGTCCTGTTTCGGTTGCGCCTTCAGAAGGTTTGAAGAGACCACTTATCTTTTCATAGCTGTCTTTGTATTTCAGCTCTTCTTTCAAAGGCGTACAGGCCTCGGGCGTGAGCTCGCGGGTCATGAGAGCCACTGCAAAAGCCATACATGATGTTTTCCCACATATTTTGCAGTTAGTTTTTGGCAGCATCTGATAAATTTCCATTGCATTTGTCATTCTAGATCACCCCTGAGTCAAATTTCATGTTCGCTTCAGACTTCATTGAAGAGTCGATACTTGTTAGAACTTTTCGATAAGCTTCTGATTTTCACGAGTTAACGTGGAGATTTTAAAAATATGTGATGAAGTTTAGAGTTTATCGAAATGCTCTATATTTAATAGTGTGGACAAAAAGTGAAATCGAGACTATCATGAAGAATCCGATTAAATAGCCTTTAACAAAGAAAATTTCGATAAACTCTAAACTTCATCACATATTTTTAAAATCTCCACGTTAACTCGTGAAAATCAGAAGCTTATCGAAATCTTCTAAAAGAATATTTCTTAAATCCCTTAAATTCTCGCTTTTTAACTTTCAATGTGATTTTTCAGTTTGTGGAGTAAATATTCTGCATATGCTATTTGAATTAATTCAAATCGTCAATTCAAATATGAAATGCAAACTTTTAATTTCCATTCTGTTGAGATAATGATAACAATTTATTGAGTTCCACTCTCAAATTCAGATACTTTTTAATGATACTTGAATCACAAAAATTCATCCTTATTTACAGAACTCTGCGATTTTAATGACTCAAAAATTCAGAAAATAATAAAAAGTCCCCAATTCCAAGTAAATAAATTCCAAGGTATCTCAAAGGCAAACTAAAAATAAGTTACCTCAATTTAATTCGCCTTAAAGAAAAGTTCGCAGTGGCAATTTCCATACCTTTCAACTTCTTCCTTATGATAGGCACAGGGACATACTATTTTTTGATCCTCTTTTTCAATTCCAGTGACTATTCTGCATGGACAGTAACGCCTTCCGAACTTTTCAATCTTGATCGCAAGTCCATCAAGTACATAATCAAGAGCTTCTTTATCGGGGTTAAGCTTGTAGCCTGCTTTATTTGCGTATTTCTCAGTCCATTCATACATTTTTTGTTTTAATTCTTTATGCTCAGCCATGAAAAAGCTCCTTCTGCTCTCAAAATTGAGACAACCCTGAGTAGCTATGAGAAGACTATACTAGAGTATTTATAAAAAGGATAGATTAAATAATTCAAATCATGATACTAATACCTTCAATCATAATCCACAAACAATTTTTCATTATATTTTGTTCAAAATCTCATTCCAAAACTGTCATATCGATTACGAATTAAGTTCTCAAACTATAAAATAATTGGTAAAACATTCATATATAGCTATTTCGAAAACATTAAATTTGATTTACAATTAAAAACTTATCTGTTAAAAAACAATCAAAGTTGACATTTCACAGATATACTTGAATGGAGAAGCTGTATGCCTACTATTATTCATTGAAAGTTAGATTAATATTTAAGCATTGTAATATTGAGAAAATAGATAGCATTCTATTATCTATAGAAAATGGAATTCAGTATTAAAAACATATAAAAGGAGGTATTTGAAAGGGGAGTTGCAATAAATGGATAAATCTCATCTCAAGCTGACAGCTACTCTACAAGGGATTTTGATAAACCTTTGTTTGCATAGGCATATAGATACAATTTATAAGCATATGAAAAATTTAGAGGTTTATCGAAATCCCTCACAATATAAGTACTTGGTTAATAATATGTAAATTTCATATTTAGATAACGTTTACATTTAGTGTGAATATTTTCCCGACACTTGTTTCTTTCATCCAGGGTCTCCTATATATCCCGAGTAACTGCTGATTTCCACTGGCTATTGCCTTAATTGTCCATTCTTGAATTTGGTACCCACTGACCATGTGTGAAAATCCAGTTTGATAAATTTTCGTATTGATCAAAATTAGTCCGTTGCTGAAACGGATTTTCCATAAATAACCTGCCATCATATTTTCTTTCAGTTGCAGATTAAAAGAATCTCCTTTTTTGAGAGATATCGTCTCTCCATTATCATTATCATTTAGAACTTTATTCTCAGACGGCAACGCACTAATAACTGTAGGAATTGCAGCCATAATTAAAACGATGATCATGAAAGTTGTTCTAAACAGATTTTTAGACATTAATATCACTCATTTATTTATAATAATTGATACTCATATATACCAATTTCTATGAACTAATTAAAAAAAACAAACGATAGAGAATTAATTTTTTAATATAAACTTTATATGCTTTTCAGGCATTGCATCGGAGAAATATATAAAACTGGGATAGCTAAACTGAAAAAATTAATATCATTAAATTTTAAATGATAACAGAACTCAAATTGCATAAAAATAGCTTAAATAAAAATATCTGCTGCACTTGATTTCTAATTTCAAGTGCTTAAACTCCAAAATCCTCTGTATTCGTGTTCTTAAATATTGTAATCAATGTTTGTCAGGGATTATAATTCAGATTCTATAGTACTTTTTGTTCAAAACATATGGAATCGATACACTAGAATCCTATTTATCCAGAACTTTCAAAGAAATAATAAAACCATTTCCAAAAATTCATTAACTTAAAGATAACAAAAGCTCATTGAAAAAACTACCAAAAAGCCTAAAACTTAGAATAGGGGAAGAATTTGTCGTAAAAGAAATAAAAAATATTTAAAAAGGTGCCTCACACAATTTATAGATATCTATGCCAAATTTCAGGCATTTACAGCCTTGTTAAATACGTCAATGAACTCGTTACATTGAACGATAATGATCGAAGCAGCATCTTTTAAAACCTCAATTGGATCTGTACCGTCCGTTTTGATGTAGAGAATCGGATCACTAATACTCACGTGTTTCATATCGTAAAAAGCGGCCTCAACCCTTGCATCTCTAATCAATAAGTCCTTAAACAAATTCAGAAGAGTGTGAGTTTCACCTTTGAGCTCAACTTCAAGCTCATAATCAGCTTTTGAAAGAATGTTCAATTCCATTGATGATCCCCTAAATAATAGTTAATAATACAGATTAATTTGTAAAAATTTATATTAACTCGTTGCGGGAAAAAAATTACTTGATCCCTTTTCCGTATTTTGTTGAGATTTTGCGGATTTCAGTCATATTGCAGTCAGGACATTTAAGCTTTTTCCCTTCGAGCACAACTTCCCCTCTACAATTGGAGCAGTATGCTTTCACAACTCCAAGGGAATCCTCAGATGTGGTTAGGCGCATTCTCTCAGCATCTAGAACTTTAGCCCTGATAATATCTGATGGCCTGAACTCGTCTGAAAGTCTCTTGACGTAAGAGCCTCTTACATTTGACACATGAATATCTCCAAGTCTTGAATTAACAATTTCCCGATCTTCTTTACCTTCAATACCTGCAATTTCCACAGCCGCCCCGGATTCTCGGACGTCAATTATCTTTCCATACACAATATCTCCCACTTTAAGGATATTCGGAGTGAGAGTATTCGGCTTTACAGAAACTATCCTTGCTTTTCGATCAATAATTACATTGCCAATAGCAGTGGAGTAAACATTTCCAGCATATACTGCTGTTCCATTTCCTGGTTTAAACTCCTCTGTGCTCCCAACAAGTTCTCCTGGGAGAACAAAACATCCCTTTTCAAAATTGTTTCCCAATGTCTCTTCTACACGGGGGGCCCTAAAGTCAAGCACATTCGTCATCTCCCAAGAAGACTTTGGATAAGGCAATCTCCTTTTTTTACCCTGGTCTCCCTTGAACTGACCTTTGGATTGGTCCCTTGACTGGCTTTTAAACTGATATCTAGCCTGGTCCCTTGACTGACCCTTTAGCTGATTCCTAGTATGATTTCTAAATTGGTCCCTTGGTTGAACCTTAAATTGATCCTTATTTTCTGAAACCATTTGAACCCCTATTTCAATAACTGGCTTTCCCTCACTTGGACCTGTCAATTTCTTCCTCGTAGTTTTATTTTTTCTAATCCTAATCATGATCCCTCATTTAATTGTCATAATTGGCGAATAGATATCTTAATCATAATGATTTGGTCAATTGAACAGATATATCCAATGCTGTTGGATCGATTGAAAATAAACCCCAGGATAAAGAAAAGGTCATATTTTCATATTTTCTGACAGATTTCTTCTTTGAAGTCATAGAATTCAGCTCTATGTATACAGAGTTACATTATTTATAGAGCATGCATTTAATATTTGCATCATTTGGAACAGAATCTTGAGAAATTAAACTACAGATTCAATACACGAATTGTACTGAATTTTGAATATATCCAGGAACAGTGATCCTGTAAATCTCTACTTCAATAACCTTTCTTTCCTTTTTATGAAAGTTGAAAATTCGTTTCATAGGAAATTTCGCAACATAAGAATGTGTAATGACCGCAGGCTTAATGAACTTTTGGATAAAAGCAAAGCTTCCTCGATTGTGGATTGAATATATCACGTCACTTGTTCTTAATGCTGACGAAATAAAAGATCTATCCTTACCCTTTATCCTTGCTCCGAAAGGAGGATTCATAAGTGTAGTTTTTACATGACCCTCGATGCCTGCAACGTCCGAGAATATAAACTTTGCTTCTACTCCAAGCTTTTTGGCATTAATTTTTGCAATCTCAAGTGCTCCTGGATCCGCATCATACCCCACAACATTTTTGACTCCAAGGAGCTTGGCACCTATTGCAAGGATTCCTGTACCGCAGCCAAGATCCTGGACTGAATCATCAAGATCTCCCTGCATGAAAGCAAAGTGCAGAATTTCCGCAGCTAAAGGAGAAGGAGTTTGGTACTGCTCCAGCCCAATATCAGGATTTGAAAAACCTTCTATTGTTTCAAGCAATATTTCAAGTTTTCTTTGGTTCATTTCATCGACTTTAGTTTTTTAAAGATATCTGGTTCATAATTTTTATATTATTGCTTTCATATAACTTATTTGCACTCTAGATCTTTATTTTTGATAAACCTGAAATAAAAAGATCATATCGACTCTGCGGTAATTTCATCCAGCACGAGTCTTTCCCAGTCTCTTTCTCCAAGTACGATCTCAAACTCTTGAGGTGTCAGCATGGGAGATTGAAAACGTCCTATTTCATCAATAGCAAGCCTCGGACAAGCTGTATTTACAAAAGCATCGACCTTGAAAGAGAGCAGCTGTTCAGGAGTTACAAGATCCATAAGAATCAGATATGCAGCTTTTCCATGCCTTTTTGCACATTCTTTCAAAAAAAAAGCAAGTTCAAGCCTTTTCTGCCCGCTTTTGGTTGAGACAATTATACCAAAAACCTCAGCATCCAGAGATTTTGCAATTACAGCACTACGCTGACGAAGAATTCTTGAGGGATCTACTTCGCGAACTTCTCCGGAAAAAGGGTCAGCTGCAAGAACACGTTTTTGTGTAGAAAGGGCAACGCCTAAGGGATGGAAATCTCCACTTCCGATATATAGGTACTCATCACATTTTTCAGCCCTGGCAGCCGAAAAATTACATCCGAGTACTTGCCCCGGATAAGCTATCCTGGAATCACCGCGTCCGATCACGCAAGTCTTCCCGCTAGCCTCAAAAATGGCGTGAGCTTCCTTAAGTTTATGGGCATGCTGAACAGTAGTAATTAACCCTATTATCTGCCCTTTAAGTTCAGGCACAGCTTTTTCAACAACATGTCCAATATCAATTACAGAGCGCGCTTCTATAAAATAAACCTTATCTGAAAACTTCATATCCCCAAGACCTGCATGCCCAAAATGAAAGAGAATATCGACGTGTTCTATCAAGGTCCTATTCAAGTCACATGCCCCAAAACAGGGATCTCCGTATATAAAAACCTCAGCTCCAGTGGCTTTTTCAACTTTTTTTAGAATTTCGGTTCCCTTCTTTTTGAGTCCCTCAGGAAGCTGGAAACCTACAATTTTTGCTCCTGACTTGTGTATTATATGAATAATATAATCAGTCCTTAAATCAAATGCTTCACCGATCCCCAAATACATTTCTGATCTCCAATCCTTTCTCGCTCACATCAATTATAACAGAATATGGGGCCCAACCCCAAGCTCCTTTAATTTGGAATAACCGTCTCCATATGAGATAACAAAAATCACATAATACCTTGAGACCCATAATTTTTAGCTTTTTCACGATTGCAAGTAGAATTTCTTCAATTATTATCACACATCCAATATAATTATTATGTAATATTTTTTGAGCCCGTTTGTATGGATTAGACCTTTAGAATATTCTGTGCTTTGAGAAAGTTAAACTTTCTCTTCGAGGAAATAAGAATATTTACGGAAAATATTCAAAAGAATTCCTGACTTCAGGTAAAGGACATGTTCCACCCATCATCTCATAGTTATTGAGGCAACCTTGGAAAGAAGGATAACTCACGTATGCCTTCCTTGTGTATAGAAAATATACTATTGATTAGCAGTTATACCTACCTCAAAAATATTTTTTTATTTGATTAGTCTATTCATCTGCCAGAGGAATTAATTATTTTTAACGTACAAATAAATAAAGTGATTTATTAAACAAAAACCCAAAGATGATTAAATTTATAATTGACTCAAAAGCTAAAATCAATATTGTAGGATTTGATAATGAAAAAAATAGCTTTAGGGGTATAAATAGGAATTCGATGGGATATAAATCCTTATCTAAAAATCATTACTTATTTTGAGAAAAGATATATGTGCAAAAACATTTCCTCTATCTGATAGAGCTACATGATATAAATCAAAATAAGAGAAAAAATTTATCAGACAATAAGCAATTATTGTAAAGACTATATTTTTAGCTCAGCTACTCTAAATATAAACCGAACTAGATATTATCGGAAAACCACAAAAAAGTTAGGACGCATAAAAAAAATTATTAAATAACTGCTGAAAAAATTTACCTTTATACATAATTTGTAAAATTACTTAAAATTGTTACTACATCTATATAACAGACACAAATGCATGCAGAAATCAAAAAGCAAAGAGATTTTCTAAACATAATAATTGAGTGCAAATATGTATTTTATTTCAGCTGCTATATATAATAATAAAAAAATTATATAAAGAAGGACAAAAACATTAATTTGACAAATCAATTTAATAAAAAGTAAGTATTCTAGAATGCCTATCGAAATTCAAAAAAATTACAATTTTTAAATAAAAAGTAATATATTCTAATGATTAATGAGCTCGGTGATTTATGTCACATTACTTGCAAACGTGACTACAGAAAAACAGAACATAACAGTACAAGTTAATTATATCCACCTCATCCTTTCATGTCAAAGAAAGGGAACAAAAAAATAAGGAAAAAGGAAAACAGAAAGAAATAAATATCTTAAACTTTTTCTGAAAAGTCCACTCTGAAACAGAGAATATCGACTTATTTTATGACCTTGTTGGCAGGGCGCCCAGCTTTCTGTAAAAACTATGAATTTCAATAAATTATTGAATAGAAAACTCCACATCAGAAGAATTAAATTACAAGTAAAAAAATTTGACATTAAATTTGCAGCAAATTAGATACACTACCAAATTGCTTATTTTTGATTCATTCACAGCATTGTAGATAGGAAATTTCAGAAAACTAAATGGAAAAGGAATACTCTTCGTTCTGTCACAAAAAAAATCGTCTCAAGAAAAATAGAGGCTGAAAAAGTATGATAAAAGGAAAATCAAATTAAAACTTCGAAAAAGCCAAACATGTCGGAGATCAAAAAGTGAAGAGAGCCTTGAAGACGACTGAAAAAAATACAAGTTGAGGACCCAACATGTCAAAGAACGATAAAAAAGAACCATACCCTTTAATCAACACCCTTGAGTGCAAAGCATGTGGACGCTGCCTTCTTGCCTGCCCCAAAGGAGCACTTTTAATGAGTGAAAATCTAAATTCTCGAGGCTATAACTATATAGAGTATATAGGAGAACAGTGTTCAGGTTGTGCGAGCTGTTATTATACTTGCCCAGAACCTCTTGCAATCGAGATCCACATTCCCCTGAAACACGAGGGAGCAAAGTAAGGCGAAAAGGAGGATAATTATGGCAACAAAACTCGTAAAAGGCAACTCTGCTGTAATCGTAGGCGCACTTTATGCCGGATGTGACTGTTTCTTCGGATATCCAATAACTCCGGCGAGTGAGATTCTGCATGATGCATCTAAATACTTTCCGCTTATAGGAAGAAAATTCGTTCAGGCTGAATCCGAAGAAGCAGCAATTAACATGGTCTATGGGGGAGCAGCTACAGGACACAGAGTTATGACATCGTCTTCAGGACCTGGGATGAGCCTTATGCAAGAAGGACTCTCCTACCTTGCTGGAGCAGAACTTCCTTGCGTGATTGTAAATATTATGAGGGCAGGCCCTGGCCTTGGAAATATAGGGCCGGACCAGGCAGATTATAACCAAATCGTAAAAGGTGGGGGGCATGGGAACTACAAAAATATCGTGCTTGCTCCGAATTCGGTACAGGAAATGTGTGACTTTATCCAGAAGGCCTTTGAGCTTGCTTTCAAGTACAGAAACCCTGCTGTAATTCTCGCAGACGGTGTTCTCGGACAGATGATCGAGTCTCTAGAGTTTCCGAATGAGGCTATGATCCCTAAGACCAACAACATCTGGGCAGTAAACGGCACATTAGAAACAAGACTTAATCTGATAACTTCAATCTATCTGGACTTCGATGAACTCGAGAAGTTTAATGAAAAACTGCAGACAAAGTACGACCTTATCAAGCAGAAAGAGGTGGATTACGATGAATACCTAACAGGTGATGCCTCAATTGTCATAGTGTCCTATGGCATTAGCAGCAGAATCTGCAGGTCAGCCACAGATCTTGCCAGGCAGAAAGGCTTCAAAGTAGGTCTCTTCAGATTGAAAACTCTTTTTCCATTTCCTGAAACGCAGCTGAAAAGCCTTGCAGATAAAGGGTGTTCTTTCGTGTCAGTGGAAATGAGTAATGGGCAGATGAAAGATGATATAAGGCTTGCAATTGGTTGTTCACGGCCTGTAGAACTGGTAAACCGGATGGGAGGAAACCTGATCACCCTTGACCAGATAATGGATAAAATCAGGAAAATTGCTGATGAGGTATAAAAATGACAGCAAAAATCATTAAAGGAGAAAAGGTAATTAGGAAGCCAGAAGTCCTGTACGCAGAATATCCTCGTAAAGGAGGGACAGCTCTCACGGCTACTCACTACTGCCCTGGTTGTGGACATGGAATTCTTCACAAGCTTATTGCTGAAGCAGTTGAAGACCTGGGAATTCAGGACAGAACGATCATGATCAGCCCAGTGGGATGTGCTGTTTTTGCCTATTATTACTTTGATGTAGGCAATATCCAGGTTGCTCACGGCCGCGCCCCTGCAGTAGGTACAGGCGTTTCAAGAGCTGAAGAAAATGCTGTAGTGATCTGCTATCAAGGCGATGGTGATCTTGCATCCATCGGCCTGAACGAGACTCTTCAGGCAGCAAATAGAGGTGAGAAGCTTGCGGTCTTTTTCGTAAACAATACAGTTTATGGGATGACCGGTGGACAGATGGCTCCGACAACACTCATTGGTGAAAAGACTATTACATCTCCAGAAGGGCGTGATCCAAATTTTGCAGGCTATCCTCTCCATATATGCGAAATTTTGAACAACTTGAAGGCTCCAGTCTTTATTGAAAGAGTCTCCGTTTCTGATATATCCCATATCCGAAATGCCAGAAAAACCGTTCGTAAAGCTCTTGAAATCCAGAGTGAAGGCAAAGGATACGCTTTTGTAGAAGTCCTTGCCGCCTGCCCAACTAATCTAAAAATGAATGCAAAGCAGGCTATTAGCTTCATTAATGAGGAAATGGAAAAGGAATTCCCTATCAAGAACTTCAGGGATAATTCTGAAGAAGTAGAAATTCTTCATCGTGGAGTCAGTGACTTTACAACGGCAGCCCTCGAGAACCTTTACGGCATTGAAACGAATATTAAAGAAAAACCCACCAGAAAAAAGTTTACCCCTATTCAAACCAAGATTGCTGGATTCGGAGGGCAGGGGGTTCTAAGCATGGGAATTATTTTGGCTCTGGCCGGGATGAAGGAAAACCTTAATGCCTCCTGGTTCCCTTCCTATGGTCCGGAACAGCGCGGGGGAACATCCAATTGTTCAGTTGTGATCTCTGGCCAGTCCATAGATTGTCCTATTGTCTATAATCCAGATATCCTGGTGGTCATGAACCGTCCCTCACTTGAAAAATTCGAAGGAGACGTCAGAAAAGGAGGCTATATCCTCTATGACTCATCCATTGGAGAAGCAGAAGTATCTGCAGATGTCAAAGCTATTGCCGTCCCTGCAGCTGAAAAAGCCAAAAATAAGGGCTCTGATAAAGCCGCCAACTCCTTTATGCTCGGAGTTCTTATGGGCCTTAACGCTACAGGCCTGGCAGAAGAATCCTTCAAGAAAGCTTTTGCCGAAAATTTTGCGGACAAATTCAAAGTCATGGAATTCAATCAGCAGGTTTTTGAAGCAGGCATTAAATGGACAAAAGAAAACGTTAAGATTTGAGAAAGGAACTGGAATTCAAAGAAAAAGACCTAATCTTTATAACTGATAGGCTGAGGGAATATTTTTCCTCCCACCTGTCCTAGTTCAGTATTTCACTAAATGGACCGAGAATCAGGAAAATTTCACCAATTTTTCACAAGTTTTACAGAAAAATAATGTTGAATCCTAACTTTGATAGGTGAGTAGAAATAAATCTTTTTTGTGTAATTCTAGCCAATAAATACAGACATAAAGCAGAGAAAATTCCTACAGCTCCTAAGAGAAGATTCCAATAAATCTATGATTCAAACTAACCAATTTATACAAGTTTATGCATATGAAAAAACTTGGGAGCCTATAAATTTTCAAGAATATATGCGTTAATATAGGATCTATTCTTACTGTTCAATCCTTCTATGAGAAACTTAATTTTTGTGAGATTTTTAGTGAGCATGAATGGAAAGGAGCTGATATCAATAACTCATTGATGCTTAGTGAAATATAAGTTATTGGATAATTTTAGTAGCACAGAAACCGGCAAATGGTTAAATAAGATAAAAAAATTCTCGTCATCTAAAAACTTGAAAAATTTTATTGCCGAGTCATTGCAGAACTCTTGAAATATTAGGGAATAAAAAAAGAGGAGCCTCTCGAATATTCTAGCAGTTTGTTTTCTGTTTATTACCTTAGTTCGACAGTACAAATTCCATTTGGAAGGATACGTAATCTTTTCACCAAAAATAGTTTGACAGCTTTCAAAAATTTAATCAAACGGATCTCGGATTTTTCAGTTTACAAACATACAATTTAAAAATGAGCGATTTTTGAAGATTTTGTTCTATTTTAATATTTTCGCTATTTAATTTTGTTCACAGTATTACATTTTTTTTCGTAATCTCCTAATCCACCGAAGTGAACTACTCCTCCGAAGAACTCCTTCGCCTGTTATCAAATTTTGGATCCATCTGGAATTCTGAATTGTCGACGATTATCTACAAATTGTTGATAGCACGTCCACAATGCATTTTGTGATAGGAGAGGTAACATAATATTTATATATTTGCTGACATTTAAATCTTTGAAATAAATCAATCATCAATAGATTCTTCAATCTTTTGATGAGGTCGATAAAATATGAAGAGCATTCAACTTTTATTTTGTTCTTTCCTGCGGGGACAACAGCTACAGTAAACCTTTTGTTTTTGTCATTATTTACATGGGATGTACGAGTAAAAAGAGTTTGTCCACTTTTTAGCGTGTCGATATATTATTTATTTTTCACAAAATTAATCTCTTGTTCAGCAATGAGAATAATTGTGTGACCAGAGGATTTCGATAAACCTCTGATTTTCACGAGTTATATATATATTATTTATAAGCATAGGACGAATAATGGGTTTATCGAAATTCTCTTCAGTATCCTGCTGCTTCTGCCAGCTGCCTGACTAGAGAGCAGTCGACAGTATTTCCGGAAACCACTGATACATAGTTCTCGTTGTTCCATATATAGGAGTACCTAGGGACAGATTTTCCTTCGTCTGTGAAATAATCTATGATTCTCACAGCAGGATGCCCATTAAGGGGATCTTCCACAAAACGGGAACCTTCCTTTAATGGAGTGAATGAAGACTTATACATCAGGATGAAATCATTTGCATCATCAGGATTTTCAAACTGGATTACATCTAAATAAAAATCAGAGTTATTAGAGCCTTTGTAGAGTTTTTCCGATCCTCTAAGAATTCCTGAAACATTTTCAGCTTTGTAATTATTTTTTATATCACCTGTAGAAAGCGAAAGATTGCCGACGTATTTAAAGCCTGTAGGCAGATTTTTAATTGTATTCGTTCCATCTTCACCAAGAATCACTTTCGCTTTCGGATTATCCGAATTTGTCCTGTTAGCTGCCGGGGTATTACTACCTATACAACCTGATAATGTGATCATCAAAACTGTAAATACAGATATTAACGCTAAATTTTTCTTCATAAAATATCACCTGATCTTGAAAATCCTAAAGAAACCAAACAGTATGATGAATCAGGATTTTAAAATTAAAAGAATCCATTGACTGAAGAAATCAGTAAATAAAAAGTTATACGCAATAGTAAATAAAAAAAGATTAAAAAAGAGAAGGATTAAGAAAATCCTTCACTCAGAAAACTTATTTGTTCCTCCTGACGAAGTAGACTACTGCAAGAAGTCCAGTAATTCCTAAGATAACTCCGAAACCAGGAGTCTTTTTCTCCTTCTCAGGTTGAGTAGTGTTGTTTGCAGCTGTTTCATTTGCAACAGGGGCGTTCTCTGTTGTTACTGTGGTCACGTTGGTTTGGTTAACAGAAGCATTGACACCAGGACCAGTGACTGTAGTGGTAACATTAGTAGTTGTAACAGTAGTTTTGTTACCTACGTTACCTAGGGTCTGCTCAACGAATGGGTAATACCTGAGCATATCGGAGTCAGCGATCCTAAAGGACATTCCCTGGCCGATTTCCTTCTTGGAATCTCTCGCTAGAGTGAAAGTATCCTTGTTTTGAATATTAAGGGTGGGGCCGTTGACAGAAACTACATTGAGTTTGCCGAATTCATCGCTAGTTGAGATTTTCTTGGCGTTTGCATAGTCAATGAACCATAAACCTTCCATCTGGACAATAGTTTCAGTTGTTCCCTGGAATACCTGGTTTATATGGACTTTCAGGACAGGAACATCATCTTGTCCTAAGACGGAAAGTTTGCACGTCCAAGTCCTGTCGCCATTATCGAGTGGCACTATCTGATCAGCTACATGTTGCCCATCTTTGTCTAGTTCGATCCAGACTTTACTACCTTCAACATTTACCTGCTTTACTTGGAGACTGTAATTCATCCCGAGGTCTTTACTTTCACCGATCTTAACAGTGAACCTATCTCTTGTGTCCACTACGAGCTTAGCAAGCTTGCTAGAGTCGTTTGGATTAAGCGCGATGTATTTTTCTCCAAAGAAGCCGAGAACAGGATATGTCCCCCAGTTATTGTACTGATAGGCTACATTCTTGACGGTAGTGCTGTATGTTAGACCTTTTTCAGGAATAACTCTCCCGCTAATGCCAGAAACGCTAAGGGATTCTGTTGCGATATTCTCATTTAGGTCGTAATAGAAAAAGCCTGCAAAGTTGGATGCATTCCAAGAGAAGTCCTGAGGGCCAGAAACAACCTGTCCTCTAATCTCATAGGTTCCAGGATCCGTAATCTGCTTAAAGGCGTAGAACCTGAGCACATTGGATGGTGTGTCAGCAATCCTAAAGTACAATCCCTCACCAATTTCCTGCTTGGAGTCCCTGGTCATAACAAAAGGATCTTTGTTGGATATGAAGATAGTGGGACCGTTGATGGAAACATCATTTAATTTGCCGAATTCGTCTGTAGTTGAGATCTTCTTGGCGTTTGCATAGTCAATGAGCCATAATCCTTCCATCTGGACAATAGTATCAGTTGTCCCCTGGAATACCTGATTGATGTGGACTCTCATGACAGGAACATCATCTTGTCCTAAGACGGAAAGTTTGCACGTCCAAGTCTTGTCGCCAACATTGAGTGGGACTATCTGATCAGCTACATGTTGCCCATCTTTATCTAATTCGAGCCAGACTTTACTACCTTCAATATTTACCTGCTTTGCTTGGAGACTGTAATTCATCCCGAGGTCTTTACTTTCGCCGATCTTAACAGTGAACTTATCTTTTGTGTCCACAACGAGCTTGGAAAGCCTGCTTGCATCTGTAGATTTCAGCGGGACGAACTTCTCTGCGAAGAAACCAAGGACACTGTAATTGCCCCAGTCAGCATAAGCAAAGTTAGTCGGCTGGATTGTTGTCTGATAAACTAAACCGTGCTCTCCGATGACGTTGCCAGAATTACCTGGAACATTTTTGATGGAAAGAGATTCAGTTGTCACGTTGTTAGTAAGGTCATAGTAGAATGCTGCAAATGTACTAGCATCCATTGTAATGGCACCGGCATCATCTTGCGCGGAGATAATGTCGTTGATACTAGAACCGTTATATACTGGACCGCGAATCTCAATGCTATCGTTTGCTGCTGGAACTGCACTCGCGGCGGATGCAAATACAGTTAGAAGCATGAGAACAGCCAGTGTTAATGCTGCAAATCTCTTCATTTTATTGTTTCCTCCATGTTTGCTAAGATATTTTGTATGCAAGAAAAAGTGTCGGGATCAACACTTTTGGGGTTTCACCATTCTTCATCAAATAAGACTCATAAATTTCGTCTATTGTCGAAAAGAATTTCATTCCCTCTTTTATCCTTCTGAATTGGATTACAAGTGTAATAAAATAATTGCCTTATTAAATCTTTTGTGGTCTATTTCAGGGAATTTGAACAGGAAAAGCGCAAAACAACGATACAAATAACGGTAAATGTCGAAAGAACTCAAGCAGAATATTTTTTAGAAGTTAACATCAACGATAAAAGTCTAAATACATATCGAATACTATGGAAAAAAGAAGCTATATTTAAAAGAGTTTAAACTAAATAATTTAAGACACTACTAATTTAAGAAATATAAAAAGTAAGGCTGCTAATTACTGCATTTCAAAAATTTGGTAAGCCCAAAACTACCACATTCTTAGCAAAATTTCAGTTGATTTCTATAGAGGATTTTAAAAACTTCTAAATTTCGTCATGTGCTTATAAATTTTATAAATATTATTCTTGAAAACTAGATGTTTATCGAAATCAACTATAGATTATTCTTCTAACTTTCATTTGAATCCTATCTGATAGTAACACTGAAAAGTATGCTTTTTGGGTGTTAAAGAGAGAAAATATGTTCGCGGGATATCTTGGCAGTGTCGCAAATATGATGGAAATATAAGTCAAGCATTTATTATACTGCGTGTAATTTTGTTCTCCATATTTAAATTTTTCACCAATAACTTATTGAGAGTTATGATTTTACAGAAAAATATGCATTCTGCTAACACTACCCTAAATCAATGGTTTTTCAATAGAAAATTTGCACTGATCTTGAACAATTAAGTAGTTAACATTTTTTACAATTAAGTTTCCATTGTAATGATTGTTTACGTTTTAATGCATTTAAGCAGGTCTGCTCTAGCTAAACTTGCTTGAGCACGAAAGAAAAAAATCGAAAACAGTACTAGGTAACTTTTGAAAAATAGCATTAAGAATAAAGCTTAAAGAGCGAAAAATAATCTGGTCTTAAATTGTTAAAAATAATGAACACAAGACTCTTTCTACATTTCTCCAAAATTGGAGTATACGCGTTTTTCAGATTTAATCACTGATAAGTCCTAATTTTTAAAAAACAGGAAAAAATTGCGTTGTATTCGGTAAACAATTTAGAAATTTATTGCGAGTACTTCTATCATTTTTATAATATAAGTCCAAAATGATGTGTTCTTCTTTTTTGTATAAAATATCTATGAAATATTAGAAATTGACGATATAAAATATTAAATATAATAGGCATACTATGAAAATGTGTAGTACAAATCATAAAGTAGTATTGATAGATTAGCAACAACAAAAAATCCAAACCAATATGAATCTGATACTAGAAAATAAACTACTCACTCTTGTTGCTTCATAGCTAAGAAGTTACTTTTTAGATTTTCTTTTCTTGGAAGATGTCTTAAACTCGTTCCCGCATTTCATAAGTGTTAAGTTTTTAGTAACCTGTGATATTTAAGCGAAAACGTCTCAATTCTTATAACGCATTTATGCCCTTATAATGTCTCTTCTTACAGCCAGTAGAGAAAAAAAATCTAGATACTTCAGCATTAGAAAAATTATGTATTCTTCGAATGTTACACGCTCTATAGGAAGATGTCTCTAACTGCCATCCCAATAAGTTTGTATCTAAAAGTCCTGCTTTACACTTTAAGTTTGTTACAAAATTTTTCTATACGAAATTTTTGATGGCTTGAGCCAAATAATGTTCTTTCTGGCTATCTTTAACTTTTAGATTTTCCCGATCTACATCTTGATCAGCTAATGTTTCGACAATTAAATTATTTTCATAATAATTTCAAACCTCGAACCCATAGGATCATCACAAGAAGTTTTTTAATACATAATCCACCCTTCCACAGATCTCGCTGCAAAAATGGTATTTTTCAAAATTTATTCTCATAATATTTATTTTTTTAATTAAATTCAAGTTTGCAATTCCAATTACCACCCTTGAGTCAACATCCATTTTTACTTATGTAAACCCCTTAATCAGAATTAAAACCCATTTAAATACTGGTTTTTGAGTTTGTTTCTTAATTTTGCCTAGTATTGTTTTCCTATTTTTTTCAGCCCTTTTCAGCTTTCTTTCTGCAACAAATCAAAGATCTGGAAGATTTTGTCCTTTATTAAATTTGAACTACTTTTACACATTACTCTGGTTTTTGTAGCGCTCTATCATCGTTTACAGCTCCAAGATTAAGGTCATTGCCTGAGAGTAGAAAAACTTCAATCATGCTTTTTTAATTCAATGCAATTTTTTAATTCCTGACTGCTTTTGAGTTTACAACATGTAAAAGAGAAGGTTTTCAGATTTCTTTGGCCCTCTTATTTTTTTTCGACTTTTGATATTTTTAAAATATCCAAGCTTTCCAACAAACCGTAATCTTGTCATTTCCTCGGCTTTTTGCTACTTTTTTGGCGTCCTCTTCATAAGCAAACTTCTTCTTCATCAGTTTTTGAGATCTTTCAGGGATTGAGTAATTATTCTCTGGAGCTTCTTTCCAAAATTAATGCCCTTTTTTCTATATCGCAGTAAAGCGAACGACTAGGCACCATGAATCTTGTCAAGGGTTCGCCCTAATACATCACTATTAAGGTAAAATATACTGATTAAGACAAAAAAATTATTTCAATTAAAATGCTTCCAAATTACTGAAAGTATATATAAAGGCAACTGTCGAGTAGACAAGGTGATTGAGATACATTACTTTTATTAAATAGAATGAGTTAACTTGTGCTGCCCAAGTTTTGGAATACCTCATCAATCATTTTTCCAATTTCAAGTTCGCAATAAATGCCAGAACAATTCTTTGATGATCACGGAAAGCGTTACAACAAAATAAGAAAATCTGAATAAAGGTTTCATATTTTAGATATTTACTTATTTATAGGAAGTGAATAAAATTGATAGGTACCTGTGGAAGATAGATACCGTAATATGTGAGAATTAAACAGATATAGTAAAAATTCACAGTTAGAGAATTTCATTAAACATCTAATTTCCAAGAATAATTTATGTACCTTTCATGAGCATACGACAAAATTTAGATGTTTATCAAAATGTTCCTTATTTAGATAGACAAACTGATTTTGTATGGCACAGTCCAGTATTGATATATGAAGTAATTTGAAATATAAATTAGTTAGTTAACAATGATTTTTGGGGAAATTTACATCCTACAGGAGCTGGGGTATTCGACTGAAATAAAATCAACCAATCAAAATTTACTCATTTAATCTTATTCAAATGTAGTTATTGAGATTGATATTTGTATTATTTTGTCCAAGCTGAATGGTTTTATATTTTTCAGTTTTCTTCACCTTTTTCTTTCAGGTAATAAACCCAGTCACCATGCTCTATTATTCCTGTTTCAGGTTTTTTATCACAAACGTAAATGATGCCTCTGATCTTTTTCTCCCCTATTTCAAGATCTAAGTATTCCCTGTGGTACCCCCCGAAAAGTTCCATATAATCGATGGATTTTGCTACTTCAAGCTGCTTTTTTCCAGAAAACCTACGCACTTCGGCGATCACAGAAAACCCTTCTAAAGGGTATATTCCTGGGTATGGACCCAGAGAGTAAAGGGCATATCCTCTTACTTTTGTCGTACCAATAAATTCAGACATGTTTTGCAAGGAGAAACGCCTGCTATTGTAGAGATCGACCCTGAGGCTACCATAGAATACCATGATTATATCCTCGTCTCCCATCCTATGGTAAGATCGCTTCCAACAGATATTCCTGTGAAAAACACCCCCATAAAGAGTACTGCCCTTTATTTCGCTGTTTAGTGCTTCATACTTGCTTAGGATATTCTCGAAATTTTTTCCCATGAATATTCTCTTGAAATAATTTATCTCTTGAAAGCCATACTTCTTAAAAATAATTTTTTATGCTATTTCTTCAAAATTGTAATCCTTCTAGCTAAATGCAACTTGTAAGATATATAAAAAAAACCTATAGTACCCACAGTAAAAGTTAGCACTTCGAAAAACCACGAGCGACTAAGCGCTGAGTAAGATCAAGATTTGCTAGCAGGAAGAGATCCTCTTTGCTATACGCTACTTTTTTATTGCCTAAGAGCTCAAGTACACTTGTAACGCCTGGTTTTACTTCTTGTACCTCTTGTCCGTCAACTAATATTTTTTTTACGCGTACAGGTTCGGATTGAAGACCAACAAAGAGATGAAGAACACTTGAAATTTCAACTTTTCTGGTAAATTTTGAGAGTGTGCATTCAAGGACGTAATCAGTACTTACAATTTCTTTGTCTGATATAATAAATCCTCTTTCGATGTCTTTGGCCTGCACGTTCTTAAGGCGCATCCCAACCCTGGTACCTGTCGGAGCACTCTCAATATCTACATCGTGGCTTTGAATGGAACGGATTTCAATGTCTCTGTTCAGAGGGAAAATCTTAGTTTTGTCTTTATCTTTTGAAATTCCCTGTTTGACAATGCCGAGGACAACGCAGCCTTTTCCCGTAACATTGAAAGCATGATCTATAAATATCCTTGTGGGTAGTTTGTTCAACTTAGCCTGTTCAGCTTCTATTTTTTCTGCAATCAAGTTGATTCTGGATCTGAGATCTTCAACACCTTCAAAAGGTTTTTTTGCACTTTTATTAGTATTTATGGAAATGCATTTCCAATCCTGGAGAATAGTTCCTTCAGTCATTACTTTTATTTTTTTATTAAGCTCATCAATTGCATGCATATGTGTACTGTCAGACTTTGTTAGGACAATTATCCCATGCTTAAAGCCAAGCAGATCCAAGGCAACAATACATTCTCCAGTGTGAACACTCACAGGATTATCTCGTTCCAAGCCATCAGGAGGGATGCAGAGAATCGTGATTTCGGAAATATTCAGTGCCGCAACAAGTGATTTCAAGGATTTAGGATAGCCTTGGGGTTCCACAAAAACCATTTTTCGGCTCTCTTCATCATTATTGTACATCGTTATATCGGAAGATGTCCCTTTTTTCCCAAGGTTTGCAGCAAGGGATGTTCTTCCGCTTTTTTCTGCCCCGATGATTGCAAGATTTGTCATAGTGGTCCCTTATATATATAGTATTTATCTTGATATTGTCGAATTAACTCATTTTTGCATGTGTCAAAACCCATTTTCACTCAAATTGAAGACCATTTTGTGAATTTTTACCTTTCCATTTTAGTTCTTATATTTTCGTCTTAATTATAAACTATCATTGATCCAAACGTAGTATTTTTTTTGCTAGAAAATAGAACACATGCCAGTAACCATAGCACAAATTTAGGTTTCTAATCAGAAAATAATTATGAATAGCTCAATCTGCTTACTCTTTCCTCTATTCCGAACTCATCATTTTGATTTAAAATTTTAGCAATTCCCCAAGCATAAACACTCTTCAAAGGATCATTGATACTTGAGTATCCATACGAGAACAAGAAGTGAAATCTTATAAATCTTGTCGAATTTTATATTGTACTACAGTAAAACAAGATCAAAAGCATTACAAATACCACATGATAGTGTCGTGAAATTTAATTTCTCACCATGTAGTATGCCATTCTCAAGTTTCCTCTTACATCCGGAATGATCTCTAAATCCATATCTTGAGCTCTGTATTTTTGCAAGTTTACTGATGAAGTATCCTCAAAAACATTGCATGTTGAGTATTTAATTATTTCATTTGATTCCTAGTCTTTGCTGATGAGAAACCATAATGGCTTCTCAAAAAGCAAGTCATGCTGAAATCTCCAAAGTTTTATAGCTTTAAAATCGACTTTTTGTACTATTAATTTCAAGAAAATTCAATACTTAAAACTTTTCCTATTTGGGATTATGTGTAGTTCTCGAGGGTCAGAAACTGTCTGAAAACTTCGTGTAAATTTGGAGTGAAGGCAAAGCTAGAAAGAAAAAAGAACTCTTACTACTGCTACAAAAACAAAAAAATATGGAAGAACTGGAAAAGATGATAGGAAAACAATTAGTAGTATTTATTATGGCCTTCGTACTGGTTGCCAATGGGAAGTATTGCCAGGATTCTATGGAATATCACAAGAAACGCACATGGTCGATTCTACAAATAGTAAATAGCAGAACTATTTGTAAATAGCAGAACTATTTTAAAAATATAAAACTGGGCTGCTGGAGTATGATACAAAAGAGTAGTAAGAATTGAGACTGAAAGCAATTGAGGGAGCTATGATGAAGTATTATTTATAGTGCTAGAACAGGAGTTGATCTTAGAGACTGTGGTGGGAAAAGTAGAAAGAGCGTTTGTTAACTGACGATAAAACATACTAATTTATATTTTCATAGATAGAGCCAATAGTCACGATTAAAAACTTGTAAAAGGGACTCTGTGGGCATAATTATTAAAAGGTCTCTTATAGATCGCATAGCTCAGAATATGTGCAGGTATCAAGGAATATGATTTTCCTGATATCAGAAAACTAATTGAAGAATATGATTATACTAGCCATATATGGAGTCGGGAGAAGAAATAATACTAAATAAATGGATATTGTTGTAGGGCAAAAAAGGTGGTTTGCAGAATGGATAAATCTTTGCTTTAATAGATTCGCAAGACTGCTTATTAGATTGAAAAAGGAAAGTGAGAAATACTATGCTATGCTTTATTTGGGATGTCCATGGATAACCTTCATAGCAGCAGGACTTTTCAAACAGGCACTAAGTTAAATTACTTTACACAAACCTTCTTTTTGATAAAAATGTATAACATATTAATAAAAGAAAAGCAAATAGAAAGCCATTTCGTGCAAGCAGTACAGCTGATAATCTAAAAGATAAAAAATAGCTTTAAATTCTCTGGCAGAATTATTATTAGTAGGTATATATGGTAAATGAGAAAAAGTTAGATAGGAAGGAGGAGACCCCTATAAGACAATCTTTTGACTCTTTTGGTACGAATAGGGGATCAATTCTGTGTGATACCAGAACTCCTCTTAAGACAAAGGAATATATGTGTCCCAATTGTGGAAAAATAGCGGCTGCGGACGTCCTCTGGAAGCTGAAAAATGATGCTCAAAAACCCTTTTGTGGAGTATGCAAGAAACCGGTAGTTCTTAGTTCAACTGAATAAATTTTATAGCCGGGGTAACTCTAGTTATCTTAACCTATCAAGATGTGGTTCCGTTTCAAAAACTTCAGATAAGCATGTAAACCTATAAATAACAAATAAAAGTCAAAAGATCCTAGAGTCAATCCGATTTTACAGGACTTTTGGTGCATTGCTGCAGATATATCTTTTTAATATGGTAATTCCATTCTAGTTAGTTGATACAGAACTAAATTCTCGTGATAAAGGAAAGAGATCATGTCTTCACTTTAGAAAGCTGGTCAAATGTTAAATAGTGAGCTTCTCTAAATTCAACTCCTTCAAGATCAACTCCTTCGAAGCAGGATTTTTGGATTTTCTCAATTAAATCGTCTTTAAACCTAGGTGGGTAATAATTTCCGACTTAGTGAGACAGCAGATATTTATTACGGGTGGATAAGCTGGATTCTTATCAACGGTTATTACTTAGGGAATTTAGTTATGATTAGAACTCAAAGCTTTCTTAAAAAATCTCTTTGCTGCTTTTAGATCTCGTTTTGAACTTAACATGAATCAATTGTGTCTCCATCTGAGTCAACTGCTCGGTAAAGATATTTCCATTCACCTTTTACTTTGATATAGGTTTCATCAACTCTCCATGAATCATTTGTTATCTTAAATGCATTCTTATCCTCTTTTCTATCTCAGGTGAATATTGATGTACCCATCTCATTATAGTACTGTGATCAACTTGAATTCCTCTTTCTATCATCATTCCCTTTAAATTTCTATAGCTCAATGGGTATTTTAAGTACCATCTTACATTCAATAGGATAATTTCTCCTTCATAATGCTTCCATTTAAAGGAATTAGATAGCATATTACTATCGTTGGTTTTCTTTTTATGGTTCCATTGCAAAAAATCCTTTCTAATGATACAATAGAATAAAAAGTGAATAACTACGATGAAGCTGTTTTTTTCTTGTCTAAAAATGCACAGTTTTTGTGGCAAAAACTGTGCATAAAAGTATACTTGAAAAAGTCATTAATCACTCAATGTATAGTGTTCCCAGTGATGCTTATTATGATGGCTCTCATGGTCATGTTCATTATGGTGGTTCTCATGACCATGTTCATTATGGTGGTTCTCATGACCATGTTCATTATGATGGTTCTCATGACCATGTTCATTATGGTGGCTTCTATGATGATGTTTCTCTTGATGTACATCTCTATGATTCTTATGGTGGAAATCTCTGCATAAAACTTGCAATGCGTATTTTTCTAGACATATTTCTTGTCTCGTGCGGATGCCAAATCTTCTCAGTAAAGCTACAGAAGGGCACCAGCCCTGTATAGCATATTGAAGCAGTAAGGTTAAAGTTAGTATGGACAAAATAAGCCACTTTTTGCTCTTTTTTAAACCAAGTATTACTCCAATAAAAGAAACTATAGCTGCACGACCTTCAATACAACGTTCGATATCCCACTCGTTATCAAGCTTCTCAATCCTTTTGCTGATTTCGTAGTCAGTTTTGCTCGCATAAAACTTGATCATTGCAGCTATTTCTATGTCAATTGCCTGATTAATCTCAGGAGGAGTTTTAGCTCTGACCTTATCTCCCTGGAGAAGTTCACTATAATTATTTATTATCATAAAGTTCCCCTTGGATTGATTATTTGTAAGATATATGATAAACCTAAACACACTCTTCTTAAAATAAGGTAAACATATTCATATAAATAATTATCACAATATAAGACATATATAGTTGAACTGAAAAATCAATGACATTAAACCTAAAATAAGCTATTTACAAAATTTTCTTACATATAATCTGGATGCTATTCATAGCGTTTAGCTCGAATAACTTTCCAGCACGATGTTTTGACAGCTTTGAGTAGAATTGCAGGATCAATAACTGCGGTAGCATTTTATTCCTTCTCATGCATGAGAGTTTTTAAGGTAAAAACTATGCATCTCCTATTCGTACATGTTCACTGTTTAGAGTAGCTAATAATTATTGTTCAATGGTGAAATCTTTCTTGGTGAATGATTTTTTGTTTAGAAACTATTTTTCTGATGAATTATTTTAAGTAATATATTTAATTGATGTATAATCGAATTCATTAAAGTTGATAAAAAGGAAAATCAAAAGGAGTTTAGACAAATGAAAAAGACACTTAGTATTTTGCTATTAATTTGTTTTTTAATGTCCGTGACCGCTGCAATAGTAAGTGCAGAAAACGGAAATAATAAAGAAATAGCTATGAAAAAAGTAGTGGCTATAAAGACTGACGACGGTAAAGATATAGCGATTGGAAAAGTAATGGCTATGACTACCGACGATGGTAAAGAAATAGCTATGGGAAAAGTAGCAGCTATGGAAACAGAGGGGGGTAACGTTATAGTTAAGGGAAAAGTAGTGGCTATAAAGACCGATGACGGTACAATTATAGATATGAAAAAACTAGTTACTATGAAGACCGAAGATGGTAAACTAATAGATATTAAAAAGGTAGTAGCTGTAAAGACTGACGAAGATAAAGAAGTAGCTGTGAAAAAATAAGGGCTATGAAGACCTAAAATGGTAAATAAAGGCACAGGATATTAGTGTATTGTTTACAGTTCTTTATGTAGTATCGTTGATAGCAGTAGCATCTGAAGCTCACATGGACAGCGGCATGCAGCTGCCATCAATTTTTTGTCAATAGTACGTTTTTCAATTTAATTGCGTACCGTCCTAACCAGATTGCTGTGAGTTAGTGGAATACAACATGGGTAACACATATATTGCGCAGATCAAAGAAAAAGATTTATTTTCGAAAGACTTGGGATGCTGATAGTTTTTATTGTTGTCATTGATGCACAGATTTTAAAGTAAAAACTATGTATGTGCTTAAAGTAAACCCTATATTAAACTTAATAAAATATCTCTACACTTTTCCCGAAAATATATTTAATATTAAATTGTTGCCTGATCTTAAAACATTTTATGTTGAAGTAATTTTTATTTATGAATGATTTTTCTTATAATTAATTTTAAGAATTATCAAAGTAATTTTTATTCAGTGCATGTAAATGCCTACAAGATAGCATTAAGCTCTAATGAATATGAGATTGATAGAGATTACTAAATTATACTAAGGAGAGTTTTCCATATGGGTACCACATTTAACCACAATAAAAGGACAATTATACTTTTGATGGTAGTAAGTTTCTTATTATCAGTGACAGCTGTTGTAGCAAGCGCACAAGGCTCAAGCATGATGAATGGATCAAGCATGATGAATGGATCAAGCATGATGAATAGCTCAAGCATGATGAATGAATCAAGCATGAGTAGCTCAAGCATGATAAATGGATCGAGCATTAATGGCTCAACCATGATGAATGAATCAAGCATGAGTAGCTCAAGTATGATCAATAAATCGAGCATGAGCGAACCATAATCATTTGTTAATATATCTTATTTTGCCTATTTTTGGTAATTTGATATTCTATAGCATATAGGAATTTACAAGTTTCTACAGATTACAGCAAGTAAATGCGAAAAAGTATTAAAAAGAATAGCAAAATCAATATATTCCTTTGCTATAGATTTTAATTAAATAATAATGTATTGAAAGTTCTTTAAAAATGACTGTTCTTTTTCTTTTATTGTAAAACAGAATTTCCCGGTTTTATTGATGCATAGGT
>CAWHXP010000015.1:0-198816 GCA_963833425.1 uncultured Methanosarcinaceae archaeon
AACACTACCTCGTCTTGAAGGTTTGTACCTTTGATCCAATTGAGATCAACAAATTTCTGAAAGATAGAAATGTCGGGACTGTTGTGCTCAGGGCGGGGGTATACCCTAAAGATTATTGGAAAATCCGAAAAAAATTAGAAAAAGGTCTGTACGGAAAAAAGACAATTCACCTATTTGTAAAAGAAGGGGCCGCAATTCTTTGTGAATTGCTCTTTAGTGACAGAAAGAGTAAATAAAAAAAATTCAGTGATGGATAACCAAAAAATAAAAAATAAAAATCAAAACCCAAAATTCAAACCTAGCGAACATGCAGTAAAAAAACAGATAGTTTGAAATCCGGCATCACTTTTTTACTTTTTCACGTTATCCGGATTGGCTCATTTTTGTCGGGTTTCTTTAAACTTCTCTTTCACGAGTTTAAGTCCACTAGCAAGAGCATCCTGAATCCTTGTAGAATCAGTTCCACCCCCCATAGCGAGAGCAGGTTTTCCGCCTCCTCCACCACCAACTACTTTGGACACTTCCCTGACAAGGGTATTAGCACTGATTCCACATTTCAGGGCTTTATCTCCAACGGCTGCTACTATCTTGACTCCTTCAACGTCGCTGACAAGTAGAGCCACCACTTCTTCGTGCTTCAGGAATTCAGCGGCTATTTTTTGGAGCTCAAGGATGTCGGCTCCGGGAATTAATTTCACAATAACCTTGAGATCTGCAACCTCAAGAGAGTCTTTCAGTAGTTTGTAGGCTCTGGAATAGGCAAGTTCTTCCTTAAGTCTTTCATTTTCCTTATTTAGGTCTTTCCACTCCCCAAAAAAGCGCTCAACACTTATAGGAAGGTGTTCAGGAGGCACGCTTAGGATTTTTGCAGAATCTGTAAGGATAGATTCTATTTTTTGCATGGCGAGCACGGCTGCGGTTCCGGCTGCAAATTCAATTCTTTCCACACCGTCCTGGATTCTTTCGCTTTTCAGTATCTTGATCGGGCCGATAAGCCCTGTGCTAACGCAGTGAGTGCCCCCACAGGCCTCTACATCATCTCCTACCTTTACAATCCTTATTTTCTCTCCTGTAGGCACTCCACCCTGATATAGCCCAAATCCGTATTCTTGTTCAGCTTCAGTTCTTGTGATCCATTCCGTAATCACTCTATTGTTCTCCATAACCATGAGGTTGGCCAGAAGCTCAATCTGCCTTAATTCTTCAGGAGAAGTATGCTTGTAATGCGAAATGTCGAGCCTTGAACGATCTTCAAATTTCTGAGCACCCGTCTGCCAGATATGTTTTCCAAGAATTTTTCTGGCTGCATCGTTTATGATGTGGGTTGCTGTATGGTGCCTGGAAAGAGCCATCCTTCGTTTTTCATCTACCTGGCCTGTTATAATGTCTCCTTTCCCAATCTCAAGATGTCCATCTGGACATTCCACTGTATGAACGATTACGCCATCGTAGTCCTGGACATCCACTACCCGGTAAACAGCAGAATCGGCAGTTATTGTTCCTATATCTGAAAGTTGCCCTCCGCCTTCTGCATAGAAGAAAGTGTTATCCAATACGATATGATTAGTAAAGACATCCAGGACAACAGCTTCGAATTCCAGACGTGTAGGTTCGTCATAGAAGCGAAGCTTTGTTTTTGGAAGGTGCTTAAGTCTATCAGCAAAGGGAATAACATCTACTTCTTTTTCTTCTGCCTTGTTATGCATTTCTCCAATAATAGAATAGAAGTTATCAGGAAATTCTACTCTCACTCCTATTTCCGACGCTACTTCCTTTGCCATCTCTGGCGGGATTCCATGGGAATCATAGAGTTCAGTTAAATGGGAAAGGGGAATCTTTTTTCCACTTTTTTTAATGTGAGATGCCAGTTTCTGAATGATCCTACGTCCTTTTGCCATAGTTGAAGTAAATTTTTCCTCTTCCAATTCCAGTATATCCTGCATGAGCGGAAAGTTTTCTCTAAACTCAGGATACTCGGGCATATTCTTTATGTGCATTTCTACAATTTCGGAGAGCGGGGTCCTGACGCCAAGATCACTCATCATGCGCAAAGTTCTTCTGAGGACAAGACGAGCCAAGTAGCCGGCCTTGGCATTTGAGGGAATAACCCCGTCTCCGAGCATGAAAGTCAGACAGCGTGTGTGATCAGTTATTGAGTAAACCTTTTCTACAGGCTCCATGATCGCTGAAAGTTTATCCACTGTCATCCCGATGCTTGAGGCGACAGTTTTCCGAAGTTCCAACAGATTTGCCTTCTCACTGATGTCCATAGATCCTGAAAGTCGTGCATTCTGGGCCAAAATATTAGCATAACCAGAATCATCTAGTTCATGTTCAAGTCCCGCAAGACCCATTAGCTCTTTCACTATAGTCGGGAAAAGTGCATCATAGATTGTAGGGGAACCTTTTGAAGCCCAAACGAAACGCTCGAGCCCGTATCCTGTGTCCACAATATAATTGTCCATCTTTGAATAGTTCTCTCCCTTGATCAGGATATCTCCTTTTTTATCGGTCTTCAAATCCATGAAAACAAGGGTTGCAAGCTCGAGTCCATTCATAATGACTTCCACGCAGGGTCCTGCATTGCCTCCACCTGCCCAGGGTTCTTCCTTGTAGGTTACAGCAAAGGGATCTACTTTTAGCGAATTTAGGATCTCGTCACAGAGTTCAATAGTGTGTTCCTTCCAGTAGATTTCGTGATCTCTTTTATTAAAAGCATGATGCGCCATCATCTCAAAGTTTGTAAGATGGCGTCCACTCCTGCCTACAGAATCTAGATCATTGAGGCGAATGCATGGCTGAGAAATCGTGAGCGGGTTTGCAGGAGGGGGAACTTGTCCAGATGTTACAAATGGTTGGAAGTCTGCAATGGATGCAATTGTAAGATAAATGTCGTCTCTCCAGCGTGCAATTACAGGATATCGATCAATTCTTTTATGCCCCCTGGCCTGAAAGAAGGAGAGATAATACTCACGCATCTGTGATATATCGAATTCCTTCGAAAATATAGGACTTCCTATAAAGGAATAAGGATCACAGGGAGCATCTCCACAAGTATTTCGATCGAGGTCCCGTGTCCAGAAGAATTTGCCGCATGTGTGGCAATGCTTCCGGATAAATCCATTATTTTTAAAAAAATCGAGTTGATATTCATTTTCAAGCATAATAATCACTCAGGATGGTTGAGATTTGTTCTGCCTCGCTGTAGATGGATGCAAAAGGAAGGCAAAAATATCCCAACTCAATAATTTTGAAGAATATTAAGGCTCTAAATTGTGTATAATCATTAATACGTTTAGCTACCAACTTTATTCGAAGTATAAGAGAGAATTAAACTGGAATAGTTAAATGACCATAACTGATGTACGAATTAACTCTTGCAACTCGAAATTGCTTTTGTATCATTAGCAATTTGTCTAACATTAGGGAAGAATATAATAATGTTGCCTTAAAGTAGATCCATAATTATGGATCTTAACTTATAGAGGCAATTCTATAGAAAAACTTTATTCTTTATTTTAAAAGATAGAAAGTTATGGTATTCTCTAATATCTAGTTGATTTCATTTCAAAAATGTACTTAGTATTATTATTCTGTTTTTTGTCCTGCAATTCATTGATATTATTTAGAGTAGATATACTTCAATGCATGAAAAATGTATAAATTTGTTGTGCTTGAACTTAATAATAAAAAAATCCATCGATTAATGAAGAAAGTCCTAAATAAAGAGCTTCTTAAAATATCCATGGTCTAATGATAACGAATCTGAATTTAGAGAAATTCAATAAATCTCTGATTTTTCACGAATAATCTATATACTATTTATAAGATGTTAAGAAATTTGGAAGTTTATTGAAATCATCTTTATTTTATTTTGAAGTAAGTGACAGACTTTTTATTCATAAAGCCAATTATTGATTAGATTTTCTATTATTTTGCAGCTAACTAAATGCAGGCAGAAAGGAACAAAATATCTCTGTCATTTTTCGGAGCTGCCCCAGATAACCATTATTGATGAACTGATTTATTGTATCTGCGATAGATTTCTGATTTTCACGAATAATTTAGACACTATTTATAGACATTTTATAAAATTCGAAGACTTATAAAATATTCTTATATTTCAAACTAAAGAGAATTTCGATAAACTCCATGCTCTTGAGCATGGTTGACTTTAAATTTGTCAATATTTATGTATATTCATGAAAACTCTTACTGATTTTGCTCTTAAAGAAGTGTATAAACGTCTTGAATTTGTTGGAGATAAGATTGCTGAAATTGATTCCTTAATTGATTGGAAAACGTTTCGTATTATTCTTGAGTCTATGTATATCAACAAAACCGTTTCAGGAGGGAGACCTGAAACTGATGTCATTGTGGTGTTCAAAATGCTTTTTTTAAAACAATGGCACATGCTCTCTGATTTTGAACTTGAGAAACAGTGTATAGATCGAATTTTTTTTAGGAAATTCCTTGTATTTCCGGAATACATACCTTACAGTACTATTGTCTGGCTATTTGGGGAGAGAATTATCGAGAATTTCAAAGAAAATATGGGAAAAGTTGCAAAGCCAACTTGATGCTCTGGGTTTACAGATAAAGCAGGGAATGATCCAGGATGCTACTTTTATCCATTCAGATCCAGGACATGCAAAAGCAGAGAGATGAGGCAAAAACAAGAAGAAGCAGAGACGGGACATGGACAAAGAAGGAGGTAAGTCTCACTTTGGATATAAGCATCATAATATAATAGACAGAGATTATGAGCTGATCAGAAGATTCAAAACAACAACTGAGTCAGTACATATTCGTATGTAGATGTGACAGAGGAAAATGAAGTGGTTTATAGGGACAGAGGATACTTTGGAACAAAAACTAATGGGTATAATGCATCAATGAAAAGAGCAGTCAAAGGACATACGCTGGGAATAAAGGATATATTAAGAAATAAGATCATTAGCTCAAAAAGAGTCCAAGGGGAAAGAGTTTATTCAGTAACGAATGAAATTTTCAAAGCAGGAAGAGTTTTTGTTACTACTGTTAAAAGAGTAAATCTAAAAATGTTGTGTACGGCTTTTTGTTATAATCTCTATCAATTGAGGAAATTGAAAATAAAAAAAGTATATTGAAGATAGCGGAAGCTATCCTTAAAATCAAAGAATTGAGAATAAGTAAAGCCAAAAAGAGGAATTAAATAGAGAAATTGAGGGGAAGATATGAGAAATCCCTGCTAAGAAATAAAATCCGAAGTTTATCGAAATCTTCCATAATATCATAGTGCGGCAAAAAGCGATATCTGGGATCGTTAATCTCTCTCTATCTTTTTAGGTTTTTCCTACTGCAGCATATCCTGTTTAATGGTAGCATGTGAAGCACAAAGGACCACGTAGAGAGGAATAGAACCCCAATTTTTCGATCTGCAATGGAAAAGACCCGTATCAAAGCAAACACCAAATCATCGAAAGGATCGACATGAAGAACAAGATAAAACCGGTTGATGCTCTTGGGCCAAAATGTCATGGGATCCGACTATCCGTGGTGTTGGAATCGGGTAACGATTTCATAGTTGGTGTTCGAAACATGGAACTATTTTTTATGTCCGAAATAAATAGTATAATAGAAATGAAAATTCCTTAAACGATGATCAGTGAATTATTCTTAATTTTCTTCGGTTTATCTTCCGATTACAATATACGGATATTCTATCTAAATCTCTGCATAAATGTTTAAAAAAAGTAGAAAATTTCCTTAAATTTGGAAATAAAACTGAGGAAATATATAGATTTTTTTGTGTTAAAACATGTGCATTTAGCAATTATACATTAATAGAACTCAGAAGATCAAACTAAGGAACTGAATCGTTCTACCTAAAATTATATAATAATTTTAAATTGTATAACAACGATCTAAAATAAAACTGTCTATTACACCTGATTTTTGATTTCAAGTGCTTAAGCTTCAAAATTAAAAGCATGGAAAAGTATGAAAATCTGCATCCTTTTACTATAGTCTTTATGTTTATAATTAACATAGAATTCTTTGAACTTGCTAACTGCTGTTGGTATCACTACTACTGAAGCTGTCAATATTGTTATAACCACGGAAAACAAAATAATAAATATCTTTTGAATTCGTTTTTCATAGCCATTAATTTCGTAATTCTAACTTTTGAAAGAAGAAGGTGTACAGATAATTAACCTTTGATGGATGAATTAATCAATAGCAATACTCATCTTAAAAAAAATTAGCTTTCGAAGGCTACTTGAATGGTTACAGAATTTGCTATTTGAGATAATTTGTACAGGACCTAAATTCTATTATCATTTTCGATTGAATTTATTTTCATTGTTTGAGCATTGCCTGAACTTTTCGGATATCAGCTAAAGTTTCATTTTTTTAGTTCGATTCTCTTTTCCATTTTACATATTTTCATTTTTAAAATTTTTATGAAATTGTCAGTTCTAATTACTGTAATTTCTTTCTTTGTTCGGCAGTCAGAAGTTCCCATATCTCAGCCCTAGCTGTCTCTATTATCAAACACCTTTCCACATGGAAATTTCTTCGCACGTGTTTAAATATCTCCTTCATTGATAATATTTTTTGAATTTACACTTCAAGAATGTACAAAAACATTAGTATATTTTAATCACTGATTTCAACGAATTGTATATCTAAGTTTTATAAACAACCAACTTAATATTAACGTTTATTGAAATTTTCTATAAAAAGATCAGGGATGCTATGAAGAACTTAAATAAGATTTGTGCTACGGCAGACTGGAGCGACCCAGAGTTGTCAGAGATGATGCAGGAAATTCTTCAACCTGGCATCAAAAAAGCAGCCGATATTGTAGGTAGGCATCGGAAACACTGGGAATGGGCTATTGGGATGCTCGCGCTGAAAAAAGCTGGAAAGATGGATAATAATTGCACTTTCTTGGGTATAGGAAGTGGAACTGAAGCACCCGTTTTTTATCTGACTAACCATGCAAAGTACGTTTTCTGTACTGATCTCTACACGATAACGTCCGAAACGTGGAAAGAAGCAAATAAAAGTATGTTAGCGAATCCAGAGCTTTTTGCTCCCGGTCAATTCAACCGTAAACGACTCGGTGTGCAGATCATGAGCGGCACTGACATTCATTTTGAAGACAATACTTTCGATGCAATTTTTAGCTACTCTTCTATCGAGCACTTTGGGACAAGAAAAGCAGTTTTGGAGTGTATGAAAGAGATAGAGAGAGTTTTGAAGCCTGGGGGCGTCGCTAGTATCGCAACTGAGATCTTCGTAAGTGCAGAATCGGAAAAATTGTATAGATATCGAAAGAAAGACAGCCAATTTCCTTACAATTTGTTGCGCGGGCATTACAAAATATTTTCAGAAATCTTCACTCGCGATGAACTTGAAAGATACCTTTTATCATCTACTAACATGAAGCTTCTGTATCCCATAGATTTCAGCATCGATGTGAATGATCTAGCAGGAGCTGTGAAATTTCCTGTGACCAAAGAGTATAATTATGATCAGAATATTACACACATTTTTCTTGACATGAATGGCATGCTATGGGGGTCTATACATATCTCTTTGATTAAACAATTAACTTGAAATATTTAGTTCCAAAACGAACATGAAATTCTTCGAATAACAAGCATAAATGTTTGGCAGGTGTTATCTATATCTATGTACGAAACCAAAGTCGAAGTTAACGCTTACCTCCTCTAGGCTGAAGACATTGGAATTTTATTCTTAGTTCTAAAAAAAATATGTGATTCGAAATTAAATTTAAATATATGATGTAATTATTTTGCCTGGAAAAACAATATCAATTGCTTTATTTACTAAAATTAAATTAGCAACTTTCAGTGGGTTGATTTTATTTACTGGGGTTAATGATTCTGTTTTTATTTTTCTCATCAGTTTGTAATTAGGCGTGTCTATTATGTCGAAACAGATATCATCCACCTGATCTCAGAAAGATGGGATGGTTACAAAAAAGAAGAAAATAAAGTCAACTTCAGAAATTAGCGGGAAAGATTTGAGCAGAATTCCCATGTAGAGAAGAAATACTGGACAAATAAAAATTCATTGGATGTGTTCTTATTATTTTTTTAAGACCAAAATCTTTAAGAGTTTTTGGAGTAAAAATTAATTTTAAGAGATTTAAACTCTTCAACCTTCAAATTCGTAGTTGTTTATCAAAATTCTTCTTATTCCGAAAAGATAGATTTTGTTTGGTATTTTGTATCCATGATATCGATGAACATCATAAAACCAAAAATGATCATATTAATGATATGCTTTCTAAATTTAAAAGAACGTGATTTTAGGCATAAATTAGTCATTTTTGATACACTGTGGCGAGTGTGAGGAGTCTCAAGAAGATTTTGATAAATCTCTGATTATCACGAATCATCTATATTCATTATATAGGCATATTACAAAACTTATGAGTTTATCGAAATTCTCTTGAGGATAGTTCCAACAAACAAAGAAATACAATCATTGGTCACAAATGTACTGAATATGGCTGAATACAAGAGAAAAGATCTAATTAACAAATCTTGTAAAATTGAAGGATACTAGAGAGGAATAAAAACAGTTATTTGGTGCGGAAGAGTGTTAGACAAGAAAAAAAGTTCCCGAGAGCATATATTATGCTTTAATTGAAAGCTTTTCTAAGGCTGGAGTTGTAATGAACCACGAAACGAGACATGTTGGTTCGAAAGTAAAACTAAATTTTACAGAGTGAGCAAAAGTACATTTAAAACAGATCAAGATATAAAGCAAATTTATTGCGATATTAAATAAGGAAAAACAATATTTAAAGCCCGTTACTGCGTAAGTTCTAAGAGTTATGCATCTGGACTTACGCACTTGAAATACTGAATGAGGTATATATGCATTATTTCTTAAAGTTTGACTTTATATAGCTAAAAATATAATTCTATTCGTTTCTCGTTCAACCGCATAAATCCTGTACGAAACAGAACAAGTCGGTAATAACAATGGTTTTTAAAGTTACTATTATAATTCTCAATTGGAATGGTTGGGAAGATACAATAGAATGTTTGGAATCTGTTTATCAGATCAAATACCCAAATTACGATGTTGTTGTTGTAGATAACGGCTCACAAGATCAATCAGTTGAAAGAATAAAAACATATGCTTCTGGAAGTCTCAGGGTAGAATCAAGCTTTTTTAAGTATGATTCGGATAATAAACCCCTACGCTTAATAGAATATTCTCAAGAAGAACATAGATTTGGCGACAGCATAAAAAAAAATATAGACAACTTGCCATCAGAAAAAAAACTTACTCTAATTAAAAACAATCAGAACTATGGATTTGCTGAAGGAAACAACATTGCAATAAGATATGCATTGGAAAAACTGAAACCAGATTATATTCTTTTGTTAAATAATGATACTGTTGTAGATCGTTGTTTTCTGGATGAATTAATTAAGATCGCGGAAAAAGACCCAGATATAGGGATACTTGGACCCACTATTCTTGACTATAACCTTCCACGCAGTATTCAATCAGCAGGCTTGAAAATTCGATGGAATAAAGGAGATGCTATCAGCCTCGTATTTGAGGGTGATTTCTCCGTAGCTGTGCAGAGAGTTGATGCTGTAACTGGTTGTGCCCTGCTTGCAAAATGTGAGCTATTAAACAAAGTTGGCCTTTTAAATAAGAAGTATTTTGCCTATTTGGAAGAGGTCGAATTGTGTGTGCGTGCACGAAGGGCATTTTATGAAATAGTATATGTTCCAAAGGGGAGGGTCTGGCATAAAGTAAGTTCCACAAGCAATAAGATCAGGGGATTCGCTTTGTATCAGTATACGAGAAATCGATTCTGGTTCATGAAACGATATGCTTCATGTAAGCAATATCGATTATTTCTTGCATATTTCTTTGGATTCAAGTTCTTCTCTTTTGTTGGATGGGCTTTGCTTCACAAAGATAAACCGTTACTCGTATCTTTTCTCAGAGGCATTAAAGATGGATTTTTGGCAAACGAGTGAAAACTGTGTCAAACTTTGGTATTTGTGCATAGTGATTGAAATTTCGAAATTAGGATCTTTAAATGAGATTTGAGTTTAGCTGTTCATATACTCTACGCATTTTTTCAGCTGATTTTTCCCAGTTAAATAACTGGGCTCTTTTGAGCCCTTTGATGATCATTGTTTCCCTTAATTTTTCATCCGTTAAAACATCGTACATTGCGTTTACAAATGCATCGATGTCTTGTGGGTCTATTGTAATGGCAGAATCTGCTACTACTTCAGGCAATGATGTTACGTTGGAGGTTACTACCGGTGTTCCACATGCCATAGCTTCCAGTGGGGGCATTCCGAATCCCTCATATAACGAGGGATATACAAAAAGGTCTGCAGCATTATAGTACTTTGTAATATCATTCTCTGAAACGTATCCTACAAATATTACTTCTTCCTGCAAGCCTAGTATTTCAACCAATTCTAGAAGCTTCTCACGTGCACCAGGAACCTGTGAAGTTCCAATTTTAAGAAGTTTTATTTCTGGAATTTTCTTTTTCAGCTGGTTAACTGCTTCTAATAAAAAGGGGATGTTCTTTCTAGGCTGTTCAGAGCCAACGTATAAAACTACTTTGCTATTATCCAGAATACCCAATTTCTTTATGATTTCTCTATCCCTTTTCACGTAGTAGATATCGTGGTCAACTGCCGGATATACTATGCTGATTTTATTTTCTGGATATCCAACATGTCGTATAATATCTTTTTTTGAGTATTCTGAAATTGTGATCATCCGATCTGCTTCCTTTAATCCCTTTATTTTCAGTTTAGAAGTCGGTAGTTGGTCATTGTCATATACCCATGGGATGATGTCAAAGCAGGTAACAATTGTCTTTTCTAATTTTATCAATTTCAGAATGTAAGCTAGATCCTGGCTTGTTATGTGTTTTATGTTGTTTTTTCTTACTCGTCTATTTATAATAAACGGATATATCAAATATTTAACTGCGTCATTTATGATTCTTTTTTTTGAGATCTTAGGATATTCTATGGGATTTAGTTTTATGTCTATTATCCTTTCATGTATCTTTTTCTGGTATTTTGACATCCCAAATATTTCATCAGTTTGCAGGCCGTTTATGTAATCAATTTCCATATCCTAATTCCCCAAAATCTCAAATCTTTTTCATTTTTGTCGAATATTCCGCAGCTTGTTGCGGGAATGGAAACTTTCCCAAAAACTGTTATTAACTAACTAAGTTATATTTTTCGCTACCTTTGCACACTATTAAATGAAAATATGTAATGTAAATAATTGTATCTAGCAAATAAGATCTCGCATAGTTTTTTTGTATGAAGTATCGTAACGAATTTATTTTAGACAATAGCATCATCAACTATTTGAATTATATCTGCTTTGAGATTGGTAAAAACTAATTTGTATAAATTTGGTTCAACATCTAATGATGATTATAATTTTACATATTTTCGTTGATACTGAATCAAAATATTCTCCTTCAAAAGTGATGCAGATTATAACACGTCTCACAGAAAGAAAAATCTTCATATTATATTCTTAAGAAAATTTCTATGAAACCTGTGATTTCAACAAATTGCTTATACAGGTCTTATGAACAACCAGCTAAAAATTGAGGCTTCTCGGTATTCTCTAAAGATAATCAAATCATATAAATACTTTTTATTTTTTAAAAAATTATGAATTAGTTAGATATAAGTAATCCAAACACATTATATATTTTTATAATATTGAATTTATTCTTAAGCACTGGTGTTTAACTTACTTATTCTATACTTTCGTTAAATGCTACGGTTTTGAATCAAAAATAAATGAATAAATTGGAAAATAATAAATTTCGTGGTTATAGTCACTCTACTAGTTAATTTGATATCAAAAACAGACGATGTTACATCACTAAGAAGCAGATTGGAAAATATTTTCTACAGAACAAAATACATAATATTTTTTTTGATAATATGTATGTGGAAACGGGGGAAAATGCATGGTAAATAAAAAAAGTTGTATTCGATAGCCTTAGTTTTAATAGCTGTGATTTTAGTGCTAATAAATATCGCAAGTGCAATGCCATATGCATATATTACAAACTATGGCATCAACAGTGAATAACTGAAACGTTATGATTATAAGTGATTTATACAAAAATACATCTTATAAGTTGTGGGTAAGATATTTTATCTATTGAAGAGATATTTTTTAATTTTTTTATTTTGGAAACATAACTATACTCCTACATTCAAAAATTTCATTCTTGGATCTGTTCAATAGCGCATTTATGGATCCTTATATAATTGAATGTAATATGATGTGTATTTTTTACATATTTACTATATAGTAATTTTTTAACTACATGGTGAACAATATGCGTAATCCAGACCACAAGGACCATGGCAGCAACTTTTTGGATGATAGATTATTATTTTCAATAATACCTATATATAAAAAACATAAATAGCATAGTAAAACTTATTAAAAAGTTATTTTATATTGAAAGTAAAAATGGAAAAATTTGTTAGCAATTTATTAAATGGAATTCTGTATTATTGAAAGTAAAAAGATGGAAAAATTTGTTAGCAATTTATTAAATGGAATTCTGTATTGAAAAATTGAGTTTCTAATTCAATTAATTCATATTTTCAGTTTTGTTTCGAACATTATATAATTATTTTTTCAAATTTTTCCTTTTATGATTGTGGTTTAGATAATTAGTTCCCAATGTTTCCTGAGTTCCATATGCTCTATGAGTCTCATAAGCTTCGAGAATCGTAGATTATCAATAATCTCTCATTCTGGATTGACTTCAGAAATTCAGAGATTTTATCACAAAAAACTGGGCATTTTGAGCTTAAAATATTTTATGTTGGAGTAACTTTTTTCCCGACATTATTTTTTGCATAATTAATTTAAAATATTAACTATAGCAATTAAATACAATGCAATTATCGATAATAGATCACAGGGAAAAAATTTTGGATACAAGTGGGTAACATGGGACTAATGAGTGAGTTTGAGGAATTTCTTGTTGAATACAAAGTAATTCCACTAGCAATTGCTCTTATCATGGGTATAGCATCCACAGCTTTCATAAAGTCTTTTGTTGATAACATAGTAATGCCAATTATTACACCTTTTATTCCAGGTGGAGCTTGGAGGACTGCGACTTTTGGAATTGGGCCTATATTAATAAGTTGGGGTGCTTTTCTAGGAGAATTGATAAACTTTATCATTATCGCATTTGTGGTTTTTATCATAGCAAAAAAGTTTTTAAAGGAAGAAAAAGTGGAAAAAAATAACTTAAAAAATTATGAGGCTTTAATTTTTTTTACTTCAGTCAAATACCACATCTTACTTATGGATGGAAACTTCTCAATAATTTGTATTAAATATATGGATTTATTATTCAAAGGGATTACACGATTAAACAATAAATCTGCAGGTTTGAAATTTCAAGTGTTCGGAAAGTAAATTCAATCACAATTCACACTATATCAAAATCCATTTATTGGGGATAAGTCTTAAAGTTTTGAAAGTTTATCTTATTCGCTGCTTATTTTTTGGAAGCCAGATTGTTCCGTGTCATAAGCATCTACAATTTTTCACTGATTTATCCCTTTTAAATTCAAACAAGTATTAAAAATATAATAAAATTGAATGAATTTTATTGCTATCGATTTTAATTTAAATTAATCTAAGATAAATATTTTATAAAAATTTCTTTTTAATCGCATGTTTGTATATGTTCCTTTAATGCTAATTAACAGTTTCGAGTTTTACCTAAATATCTCTAATACTCTACTTTTTTGAAAAATCCAATTAATTTATCGACATTACATGTAATTTTATAACGGTTAGCAGATTTTCCCATTGCCATCGCATGAGAACCTAACCTTGAACTTATAGTATCTAGCCCTTGTTTACATTTACAATTATAAGAAGGGGATCCATATTTTATCCTTCGATGGCAATTCAATTATTAATTTTTGGACGTTTTTGAAAACCAAAATTAGAACAAACTTTTTGCCCAAAATAAAGATGCAATCAATGTTCAAAAAAAGAATTATGTGATTCATACTTTCATTTTATCCGAGCCTATTATTCGAAGAATTTCATATTTGTTTTTAAGCTACTGCAATATTGAGGAAATAACTGACATTCTTGTGCACATCTGCAGAATGTTAGTTGTAGAAGTAAAAAAGTATATTTTAAATGAATGCTCCTTTTTATACTCTTAACTCTGGATCGTTGGTTACGTGTTCAAAAAGAATTGATAGAATAGGTCGTAACATTAAATAAAATATTGAAAAAAAAATCCTTAATGGACATAATTTACTTCATCAGGTGAAATTATTATATCAACGATAATACATAATTTAGAGAAGAGTCTTCTAAAACATTTTGATTACTCATGCTAAACTAATAACTTACTAGGAGATAAACTATTAAGGTACCTATATCTGACTTTCAAAAGCAAATCAATTTACTGATGAGAAAAGAACTAAGAAGCACGATAGCCGTTCCAAGAGCTGTCTCTCGCCAACTGAGGGAAAAAGTAGCTGAAATCATAACTTCAGAGATTCTTTTTGGCCATCCCTATGAGATAAAGGATCCTGAAAGATTTATCACGATTTTTGGATTCTTTTATCCGATCTTTTTCGCCCTTAAAAATTCAAAATCTTGGCCTAAATTCCAAAAAATCGCAAAAAGAAGTAGAGGAGCTGGAATTACAGGATTGAAAATTCTTCTTCCTTTAATATTTGATATAATGGAGCTTTTTTTAGAACCTTCAACCTGCGTTTCAAGAGGAAAATACATTAAAGAACTCGAAACTGAGATGGATACCATCCTGACAGAGTTTGAAAAGAGTTTAAAAGAAACTCTTATTATGTGGAGAAATAACTCCCCTAATGAAGACAACAACTATCCAGGGATAAGAAATCCTGAAGATCTTGCTTTTCAGGAATATGTCCTCGAATTTATGCAGAAGAACAATCATCGGATATTTATGGAAGGAATAATGGAGGGAATTTACAAGATAATGAATGAATTTATCGCAGAAATGGACGAGAATCTGGAGCTTTTTGATACTCTTGCACTCCTTTTTCCAGGACGAAATTGGAACTATTCCATAAAAGAACTCCAAAAAGAACCTTTTTATCCGCAGTTTAAGACACTGAAAAGCTGTTCAACCTTTTTCGAAAGAAATCCTGATCTGATAAAAATTGTAGATTTCATCGGCAGGCAGGAATTCAATCCACAGAGTGATCATATATGCCTATCTATCTTCGGTAAAAACAGAATACAGACTGTGAATTTCTCAGATTCTATCAATAACCTCCTCCCCATGGAAGCCGCAAAGCTCCTGAACCCTGCTCTGAAGCGGAAGTTCTATGCGGATATGCTTGAAGGAAAACTTCTGAGTTACCAGTTACTTGGAAAACACTATACAAGCCCTCCCAGTATAAAACCCAAAGGACCCATAATCGTTCTTGTGGATACCTCTGGCTCCATGCATGGAGCTCCTCAGACCCTGGCAAAGTCTGTGGTGCTGGCTATAGCAAAGCTAATGCTCTCTCAAAAGAGGGATATGAAAGTCATTTTTTTTGCGTCTACCAGCCAACACCTGGAAATAGAACTAAGCAGCAGGAAAAAGATGTCTGAAAAATTTCTGAATTTCCTACTTTATACCTTCGGTGGGGGGACGGATTTCAACACTGCCCTTGCATCAGGTCTTAAATCACTTAAGGAAAACGATTTTCAGGGTGCAGATCTGGTTTTCATCACCGATGGAAAGTCAGAGATATCTGACGAGTTGTTACTTGCACGTTGGGAAGAGACGAAAAAGAAGTATAAAGCAAAAGTTTACTCGTTGATTATAGGCGGCAGTGGAGCAGGCGGGCTTTCTAATATTTCGGACTATACCTACCTTGTAGATATTGAACTGGATTCAGAGGGTACTGGTAGAGTTGTGAGCCTGACGGAATACAAATGAAGAAAATAGATCTCCTAAAGGGTCTAATCTTAATTTGCTCTTATATAATACAATTGTAACTATTCAGCCCACATAAAAAAATTAGTTGGATGATATCTTTTTGGATAAAAATAGATATTTTTGATTACTAATTGATGAAAAAGATGAAAAATAAGATAAAGGCGGACAATTGAATAAAATAAATTAATCGAAAACTCTGGAATGAAATTATTTTAGTTAATATGAACGGAAAGCTGTACATAATCACTATCATACCGATTGCATTAAGCCAAAAAAGGTATCTTTTACCAATTTCAAAGCGTATATATTTCAAAGTTAGGATTTATGGTTCCGTTGCAAAAACTTCAATAAAATATGTAAATCTATAAGTAATTAATAAAAATCGAAATATTCAAGGAAAATGTACTAACATTATAAAGCTGTACCAAATAATTGATTAATGTATTTGACTTCATTAAGAGCAGAGTAATTTAGATCGATTACTTGTCCTTTTTTGATCATATTTATAGCTTCAATTCCTTTTAAAATCTTATTAGCAGATCGAAAAGACTGAAATCCTAACATTGGATTAACGATTCGCTTTATAGATCTGTGATCTTGTTCTATAATATTATTCAAATACTTGATTTGTCGAATGCCTAAGTTTTTAGGTAGTATTTTATCAATTTTTAGTTTATCGATAGCAGGTGGATAAGCTGGATTCTTATCAACGGTTATTAATCTTGGAATTTGATTATGATTAAAACTTAAAGCTTTCTTAAAGAATCTCTTCGCTGCTTTTCTATTTAGTTTTGAACTTAACATGAAATCAATTGTATCTCCATTTAAGTCAACTGCTCGATAAAAATAGTCCCATTTACCTTTTACTTTGATATAGGTTTCATCAACTCTCCACGAATAGTTTGTTAGCCTTAAATGTCTTCTTATCTTCTTTTCTATTTCAGGTGAATATTGATGTACCCATCTCATGATTGTTGTATGGTAGACTTTTACTCCCCTTTCTGCCATCATTTCCTTTAAATTTCTATAGCTTAATGGATATTTTAAGTACCATCTTACATTTAATAGGATAATTTCCCCTTCATAATGCTTCCATTTAAAGGAATTAGATAGCATATTACTGTCTTTGGTTTTCGTTTTATTCTATTGTATCATTAGAAAGTATTTTTGCAACGGAACCGCTTATGTAATTTATAGAGCGTCTGAAGCTCTTGGAACATTTGAAATTAATTAAGCTGAAACATAGTAATAAATAAAGAGTTCAAAATAAAGAATTTAAAATTAAATGTATATGATATACCTTGCAAACAAATAGCCATATGATGTGCGCCACAAAATGTATACTAGTGTACTCGCGTAATGGAATGCACAATATTTTTTTCTTGTAGATTGGCACTCTCTAAATTAATTTTTCAATTATAAAATGATCATTAATATGATATTAATATGTAAACTTTGCTATAAGATCTACACGCATTCTTGACTTATATTTTCCAGGATTTCTAATTCACTAAGATCTTATATAACTTTGTAAAAATAAATATAAATGTGAATTAAATAAATTAAAGTAATATGAATAATATTTAAAAAATGATTACAAACTTAGAAAGTTAAAGTGAACATCACATACAAAAGTTCTAGTGAATTTATGAGAGTGAAAAATAAACTAGATCTTAAGGCCGATTACAATTTTGCCAATAGTATGTTTTTTTCAATTTAACTGCGCAAATCCTAACAGAATTAAATTTGCACCGAACTTAACAAAGAAGAAGTGAAATAAATGTTGAAACAAGCATCTAGTAAAATGAAAAAGGTACTGCCTATTTTGCTGGCAATCCTTTTTGTAGTATCATTAACAGTTGTATCAGTTAGTGCTTTCGCCGGTCGGCATCATGGCCATTTGGGCCATAGCGGCTGGGGTCCTGGCTGGAGTGACTGTCTTGGTGTAGGTTATGGCTCTCCATACTTAGGCTATTCTTATGCAGCTACGTATGTAGCTCCCGTACCAGTTTCTGTTCCTGCAGTTCAAGAAGTCTCTGTACCTGCTACGTATGTAGCCCCCGTACCAGTTTTTGTTCCTGCAGTTGAAGAAGTCTCTATGCCCGCTACGTATGTAGCCCCCGCACAAGTTTCTGTTCCTGCAGTTGAAGAAGTCTCCGTGCCTGCTGTTACTTGCTATCCAGCCACAGCTTCATCTCAAACAGTCAGTCCAGAATCCACAGTCGTTAAGGATCAGAAAAAAACCATATCTAAAGCAGTAAGTACAAAACCTACTGTAGTTAAAGAGAAGAAAAAAGTCACTTCTGAAGCAGTAAGTTCCGAACAAGTTGCAGTCACTGAAATTGCAGTACCACCCATGATTACCGCGTCTGCACCCGCTGTAACCACATCAACTGTAGCGGTCTCACCTGTTGCAATGACTTCTGAGCCAGCTATTTTAACAGCACCTTTCGCGATTGGTCTTGAATCTTGTCCTGTATACGGCTATGGTCTTGGGTACCCTGGCTTTGGCTGGGGCGGCTTCGGCGGTTGGGACCACAGCGGTCACCACGGCGGTCATCGTGGCTGGCATCGCTAATAAAAAAAAGATCTAAGTCTGGAAAATAAAAATAAAAACTGTAAAAAAATAGAAATTATAAGTAAAGTATAGTTAAGAGTCTCACTAGCTATTTTAATACTATGCTAGATTATACAAAAATACAGGCTGTTATGCTCTATAGAATTGAGTCCAATATACTCAGCCTATCATTTTTTTATTTTAAACAGTTAAATCTTTAATTTATTTTAGTTAAATTGCTCTAGGTATTACCGTGGTATCAGAAGCTGCATAATCTCAAGGAAGCAAATTTTACATAACTTTTGGTGAGCTGTTTGTAGAAAACTGGCATGTCTCATTTTGAAAATGTCACCGTTGATACTATGAATAAAAATTTTAATGATTTTAACCAAGAATCATATCATAAATATATCAAAGAGATTTATGCCAGACATTTACAAGATATCTCTGATAACAGTATCTTTTTATATTTATGGATAATGTTGTAAAGTTTGTGATGAGATCTTCAACTTAAACATTATGATCTTTGGAAGAATCAAAATGAATTTGACCATACGTTAGTCCATCTAATAGCTAGGTGGGTTAAAGATAATATCAAAAATAGAAATTTAACTCATCTTAGCCAAAAAAATAGCATAAGAGATCACTAATCAACTCTTTTCTTGTGTTAAATTTGAAGAAGAATCATCCACGAATTCTGATAATGATAATTAAATTGTTATGCGAAGTAATCAATTAGTAGTGGAACAGGATTCTGTTGCAAAAATAATATTTCTGCCTTTTGCTACCATAATTATGGTTCTGTTGCAAAAAATTTGGTTATTTTACAAAACCAGTGAAAAACATTACAAATGGGATATTTATATACTATATACAGGTCAATAATGATACAAAAAGCAATAGTTATAGCATAAAAAGGCAGTAAAATTATTTTTGCAACGGAACCTAGTCGTACATATCGTAAGGAATATGCCTATAACAGGCTTAGGATATGGTCTCCATACGATTAAAGAAACTGGATTTCTCATTTCCATTGATGCAGAGTTTTTGTGATTAAACCTATTTATTAATAACTTAGCTTAGCTACAATTGCTTTAATTATACAGTTAATTTCTTCGCATTTAGATCCAAGTAAGCTATATCATCAGGCAAACCGAATAGGAGTGTATTAATCTAATATAACAGGCAAAATAAATTTAGTTCCCCTAACTTTTGCTTCGTCGCTTGCTGTAGACAGTTAATAATATTTATGACTTAGTCGTTATTGACTTTACATTTTATAATTTAATACATTGTCAATCGTATCTACATATTCAGTTCTGATTCCCACATTCTTTTCTATATACTCTTTAGAATTCATGATTTCAGGTGCTCTCTCAACAAAAGTAAAATCACTAAATTTTCTTTCTACGTATTTATATGTAACAAGCTCGCTGTTTTCCCTGGGAATTAGGAATAGGGGTTTCCCTTCAGCTTTTGCTGCCTTGGCTTTTTCGAGCACTCCACCTATCACGCCAATATTGCCTTTGCTATCAATAGTACCTGTAGAGTAATGTTGTTATTGAGCGTAATATTGCTGTCAATTGCGGAAATCGTAATAAGTGTCATGAGAGCACCTGCACTGGGACCTTCAACACTTGGAATTTGATTTTTAGCATTAATACTGAATATAACATCATTCCTTGAAAGTGATTTTCCAGTTTTGTTCTCAGCTACTAAGACTGCGGTGTTTCCTGCATCCTGAAAAAGTACACCCATCAGCGGAGTTGTCTGGAAGAGCACACGGCCTTCTCCTGGTTGAATCTCAACAGAAACATCAACCATAGCACCTTCTTCAGCTACTTTCGAATCTGGTTGTACGGCTTGAAAGACAGCAGGTCCCTGGAGAGTAGCGAATCCCTTTATGCCTGTTGGACGGGATTTAAAGCCATTTTCGAGTTCGAATATTTTTTTCCGATAGGATTCAAATTGGGAACCATAAAATTGAAGCATCTTATTATCTTGATTTATTTGCGCCCGAATGTCTTCGTTTTCCTTTTGAAGATTATTTATACGGGTCTGCATTTTCTGGACTTGTTTTCTTTCAACGGATGGCTGTTCTTCAAATAAGACAAAATAAGCATTTGCAACAAGCGAAAGGATCAATAGGAAGACTAGAAGTTTAGATTTCATATGCCAGCCATCATTAGTTTGCTTTAGTGATACTTATCCTTTCTTTTTGAAAATTTTGTGTAATTTTAGATTGATGGACAATTTCATAGATTCGAAGCTAGCTGAAAAATTTTAATCCTGTTCTTACGGTTTATATAATCCTACTTTGAGTTGTACAAAAAAAGTTATGTAGGATGCTTCATTAAAATAAGAGTAAGACCTTTAATTTTATTAATTTTACATCGTAGTTGACCATAAGTTATGTAAAATCTGATTGTCTCTGTATCTATTTATGATATTTCTGCGGGATCAGAGAGTACAGAATCAAGAGTGACAGCAATCTTTCAAATAAAAACGTGCCTTAAAATTAAATCAACTTTTACAAATGTAGATGAGCAAGCTTGAATTTAAATGCAGATAAGAAATTATTCCAATTTGCATACAGGGATTGCTATCATTCATATTCTAGTAAAGGTATTCCATATACTTTATTTACAATTTTATCTTTTGCGGTTTTTGTTTTCATTGAGATGCTATTCCCATATGACCATGTGACATATTTTCATATTCAAATATACGGGTACCTGTATGTGGGACAAACTAATGCACCGTTTACAATATAGCATCCAGAACCATAGTTCCAGCCACCATAACCCCAGCCGCAATAGCCACCGTAGAGTCCATGACCACCATAATGCCCGTGACCACCATAATGTCCATGGCTACCATTACGATATTCTCGAGCACTTGCAGTCATCCCTGTCAACGATACTACAAACAGGGCTACCAGCAAAAAAGCTAGTACCTTTCTCATTCCAGTAGATGATTGATTTCACTCCATTTATGTTGTTCAAATTACGAACATGTTAAATTATAGAAAATTTCAACAAGTTTCTGATGTCAATAAGTTGCTTATTGTGATATTCATGGTGGCATAAGCAGATCGGCTTTTGTAAGTTTTCTATGTGGATATCATTGAAGACCACTAAAAACATTTTAGAGACTTTTGTTTGTTTTTTTGAGCAGTGTTTCTGCTTTAGCTATCCATGATACATGTTAGATCTTTGCCGATTTAGCTATTCATAGGCATATTGTTGCTAGTTCCAGTTTTCATAGGCATTTTGTTACCAATTCCGGTTTTGATAGGTATTTTATTGCCAGTTTCGGTTTTCAAGGCCATTTTTTACCTTTTCTACCACTCTTATTTGTGTTTTTGTGGTGGTGGTGGTGCCACTTGTGGTGGTTGCTATGCAACTTGTGTTGATGCTTGAAGAAATTAGTCTTCACATCTTTCAGGATTATAATGGCTGTTTTTTATCCTTAACCACAACAGGTCCTACGCTTACTGCTGCAGCTGTCACGGACATTAAAAAACAAACTGCTAGCAAAATACCCAGTGTCTTTTTCATTTGTTTTAACATCTTTCTATCTCCTTATTTTTATTTTAAAGAATTTTTCTACAAAACACTTATGTAAGATTATCTAACTGCATCAAATCTGACTACGTTGATAATAATACATTATTTTTTATTTATTTTTTTTATATGTTATATTGTTTTTAAAATCACTAAAGGTGTTTTTTGTGATTTGCAGTGCTTAAATCAATTGGCTTTAATAAATAGTTACTTTTTAAAATTGAAAAAATTAAATAAAAATAGACTTTAAAAAATAAAGGTATTTGAGCTTCTAATTTTACAATTAAACTTGTATAACGTGATTAACAGTTCTTTTGATTGCTATCAAGTTGTTTGGTTAAAAATTTGGCTAATAAGTGCTTATATCGGTAAAAAAATAGAAATAAACTTCAGTTTTAATAAATATAGTTATTTAAGCTTTTATTCTCAAAATAAAACATAAATAACTCGATTAAGGCTTTTTAGTACTATTATCAAGTTATTTTTCAGCAAGAGCGAACAAATCGTAATAAACGCTTTCTATGCCTTTTGGAGTCTGGTATTTATTCAGCTCTACCATGATTTCAGCCTTTATTTTTTCACATACGGATACCGGAATGTTGCTCATAAAATTCCCAAAGGAACTCGCTTCGACGTATTCAAGACATTTAGCAGGGGTCTCGAAATATCGTGTGTCTCTTTTTAGCTTTATTTCTATTACCCTAAAACCCGATTTTCTTAACAGTGAATCCAGTTCTACTTTATTTACTGGAGCGCTGAAATCTACACCTTCATCAATAATTCCAGCTCTCTTAAGTACTTTTTTTGCGATTATCTTTACCGTGAACGGATGATCCTTATCACCGGTACATATACCGAGTTTTCCACCGGGCTTTAGTACCTGGTAGATATTATCTAAAGCTTCTTCTTTATCGTTTATCCAGTGAAAAACTGCGTTCATGTATACGACGTCGAATACGTCTTCACCGTAGCGGCCGATATCATCGCTGCTTCCCAGTTCAAACTTTATGTTCCCAGGATTCATTCTAGTAAGTTTCCGATGGGCTACTTCGATTCTTTGGGGAGAAGGATCAATACCAGTAATATAGTCAACCTTACTTGCTAGTTTTAATGTGAGACGCCCCGTTCCACAGCCCACGTCCAACACCTTATGTCTAGTTGAAATATTTAACGTCTCTACTAAATCCATCCCGTTAATGTATTGATATTTGCTTATTTTGTCATACTTTTCTGCTAGTGATTCACTATCATGGTTCACGCCGATCATTAACATCATTCTCTAGGATTTATTTGTGATTTATATCTAAAATTGTTGGTTATTTAAGAATCAATTTTGATGAAAACGGAAAATAGGTACTGTTTTAGCGAATAAAAAGAATATATATAAGCAAAGAATCCAATAAAAAACAGTTAAATATTAAAAATTATAGGCTGTTGATAGCTTTTACACGAGTAGTTACGTTCTCATCTGAAAAATAATTGAAGTTCAGAATGTACAATCCGACATAAAAGAGATTTGATATTGGAACCACTAGTTTGTATTTTATGATTTTATCTCTGTATTCTATGGGGTAAACTTTTGTGAAGTATTGAATAGGTGAGTTTTTTGGGATAGATTGTTGCTATGTAAAGCAGATGAGAACGCAATTTATACTAAGTTTTTAACGTATTTATTATTTTTAAAGTATAGGATTATTCTATATTTATATTCATCCCAAATAATCATTGTTTATCTAACTTGATTACTTAAAGAATTAATTATATCATTTGCTGAATAAATCGGTGTCTGGCCATTTGTTGGCGAAAGTACTCCCCTGTCTATTTTATCTTTTACCTAGCTGATAAAGTACCTGAGTTCAGCAGGTTCTGCAAATGGATTTTTACATAGATCAAGAAGGAACGATACATATACATTATACAGAAGAAGAAATTCGTGAGCAAGAGCAAATTAAGAAATAATCAAAGAATAGTAATAGACCATTATAACTTCACAAGTAATAAAAAATAATAAATAATATATTTTTGTTTTTTGACTACGAAAAATCTTATGCGGGCTTATTTTTTGTTTAGAAGCAAATTTTCATAGAATTAATATTAAATAACCATGCAGATAATTGCGTATTTTACCGTCGTATCACACACAAACAGACCTAAAAGAGTGAGAAATAAGCGGCATAATGGGATAAGACAGCATAGTAGAATCACTTGGAAGATGTTGGTCTTACTTCGAAGTAAATATACTTGCTAGGGGTATATATTTGAAGTAACTGTATATGGGTAACAGTAGACACAACTCTTCCAAGATATTCTTCCTTCTTTTTCTAAATTAGCTAATAATTCTCTTTTCTACCCTAATTAGAACTTCAATACATTTGACTATCTCCTGTTAGTTGGTGTAAATGGACCTTTAATGTCTGAGCATCTGTGTTTGAGATATTTTTGATTGTGAGTTGCAGACAAACATTCAAGGCACTTAAATCGTTGCATCTAGCTGAGTACTGTTCAATGCTGTTCCATAGATTGTGCTGATAGGATTGCTATATATAATGGTAGGAGTCGCATGTGTTACATTAATCAAAACATTTGCTGATGCTGTAGTGTAGTTTGCAGAATTATTTGGTGTGAAGATAGTATTCAATGTCTGCTGCTTATCTGCATTTAATACAGTTCCTAAGGGTGGAGTATAGACAAATTGCCCAGGTACAGAAGCCTTTGCATTTATTTGAATGCTGCTTAATGCTATTCCATAGTTTATGTTAGCAGTTACTTTAGGTAATTTTAGGTTTCATTTGAATATTACCCATAAACTGCCCAAATGCTATATGCCATGCTCCCACAGGCACGATGGCTATAACTCTATTTTTTGCGGTGTTAATTACAGAAATAGTATTGCTCTGACTGTTTGCTACATATACCTTTTTTTCATCCGGTGTAACTGTAACTCCCCTGGGAACGAATCCTACAGACATATTTGTAACAGTATTAGTTTTTGTGTTAATTACAGAGACATTGTCATCATCAGAGTTTGCCACATATACACTAGTTCCATCCGGAGTGACTGCAACTCCACTAGGACCTGTTCCTACAAGCACCGTATCTGTAACAGTATTAGTTTTTGTGATTAAATCTATGAATTTCCTAAATACCATCAGTAATAAAGAAAACATTGTTGATTTCGGACTCTTGGAGCTTCTGGAACCATTGGAGCTTATGGGACTCATAGAACATATAGAGTTCATGGAACAGTTGGAACTAATTAACCAAAGCTACAATCATAAATAGAAAAATTAGGAAAAAAATAATTATACAGATCTAGCAGTGTATCTTCCCAATGAGAAACAGAAATTGCTCAGTCTGCAAGCAGAACGAGTTAAACAGTTAGGGAAAAATAGGCTTTAAAGCATCAGATTGATTATCTCACTAATTATACACTAAATATATTATCATTGTTAACTCCATGTTGATAGATGTAATCTCCATGGATAATTTAAATGGGTTAGTCGACTAATTTCCAGGGCAATAATGGAATTTCTGATTGTAATCAGTATTGTCCTATTTTTTTGAACTATTATTCAGAATAATTTATTCTATCAATTATATAATTTATTTAATCATATTTGATAGTGGAATAAACCGTTATAGATATATGCGCAGGAAGTTTGTGGTTGGGTTTCCTGCACATATACGATAGATTAAAATTTTGTTTATTTCATCTCCTTCTCTTTCACTACAAAAAAGGATTGGTTCCGTTGCAAAAACTTCAGAATAAGCATGTAAATATATAAGTAATGAATAAAAATCAAAATATTCAAGGAAAATGTACTAACATTATAAAGCTATACCAAATAATTGATTAATGTATTTGACTTCATTAAGAGCAGAGTAATTTAGATTATTGACTTGTCTTTGTTCAACCATATTCATAGCTTCAATTCCCTTTAAAGTCTTACTAGCAGATCGAAAAGACTGAAATCCTAACATTGGATTAACGATTCGCTTTATAGATCTATGATCTTGTTCTATAATGTTATTCAAATACTTGATTTGTCGAATGCCTACTTTTTTAGGTAGTATTTTATCAATTTTTAGTTTATCTATAGCAGGTGGATAAGCTGGATGATTCCGTTGCAAAAAATCTTTTCTAAGGATATAATAAAACAAAAAGGAAATCAAAAGTAGGGTTCAGTTGCAAAAAATTCAAAATAAATTCAAATTTGTTTTTTATTATGCTTACTTTTTGTGCCGGATTCAATGCATAAAAACATGCATTAAGTCTCCGGCCTTCAGACTCTCTAAAAAAACTATCATCTTATTGATAACAGATAGTGTAGTTCTTAAATTACGCGATACAGCTATTCACTCTTTTTTCTTGATGTAGAGGTTAATGAATTAGAGTCCAGCAGTCAGAACCAAGGCAAAATCCTGCTTCATATTGTCAGTGCTTTCTGTTGGGATATTTAAGCCTGTTACACGAACTGTGTAGGTACCTAGCTGCGATACGTTAAAGACGACTTGTTGAACATTGTTATTCGTAGGACCTCCCTGAGTTGTTGTCCCGTCGGGTGCAGTAACTGACAAGCTCAGTTGGTTGACGAGACCCCCGCTCGCTGGAGTACTTGGGTAATCTGTCCAGACAAGAGTTGTGCGGAATGGGACTGAATTATTCACCACATTGAAAGTGTAGTTCCTCTGATCTCTATGTCCAACTGCATCTTCGGCTGAGTCGCGAAATTCAATCTTCGATGGAGTAGGTGGGAACAGAGACTGTTCAAGGTTAATACGACCCCAGCCCTCGTCGTTGTTTGGCACTGTACCGACTTCAGGCGGTACATATTGACCTTTCATCGGCACAGCACCGTGGATAAGTACGGCTTTGATGAGAGCTGCTGATGGCTTCGGGAATAATTCCTTTTGTAGATACTGTCGTATGAGAGCAACGGCCCCAGCAGTAATCGGAGTTGCCATGCTGGTCCCTCCATCAAATATATAGTAATCCAGCCGTGCATCTCCCTGTGGTAGCGGTCCCCATGAATCTTTGAGTGCGTTCTTCGCAACACTAGAACGCACAGAGAGAATGTTGGTTCCGGGAGCTACTACATCGGGCTTGACCCTACCATCGGCTGTAGGTCCTCGACTGCTGAATGCAGCCATTCCATCCGGATTATCGGACACGTGATCCATGCTGATAGGTGGAACTTGGAAAGGTGGAGGCTGAGACTCTATTTGTGGAGGAAAAGATCCATAAGTGCCATCTACACCAATGGGAGTGGAGCCAGGTGGTCTGTTATTTTCGGATGCTCCAACTGTGATGCAATTCTTAGCAGTTGCCTGCGCAGCGAGGGACATGGCGTCTATAATACCGTCTCTATCTGAATCTATTCCATCGTTTCCAGCAGCGAACAAAATGACTGCATCCTTATGGTTCCATGTGAATTCATCAATGGCCTGGCTTTCCGTAGTGTATGAGTCATCGCCACCACCCCAGCTTTGGCTGAAGATTTCTAGCTCCATCGTCGTAAGACTTCTGAAAGAGGATCTTAAGGTCGTTTGGAATACTATAAAGCTGATACCCACCTCGGAGAGAAGACTGCTGAAATTCAGGTTTTATTTTATAAAATTGTTCCACTGCTTGGAAGATAAGAAGTGCTTTATATGCCATGCCGCGAATTTCGCCATTTGACCGCGCACCGCTGCCTAACACCGACCCTGCAACATGGGTCCCATGACCACTATCAATGTCTGCAGGGCCGTCATCCCAACTATTGTTATCCAAGTAGGGTTTCAGTTCTTCAGGGATAGGCCAACTGTGAATAGAAATAATCCTGCCTATAAAATCAGCGTGCATGGTTGCATCATTAACGCCTTTGTCCAAGCCTGTATCTGCTACAGCTACTATCTGTCCTTCACCGTCAAGACCGTGGTTATTCCAGATAGGCTGTACACCAATGATGCCAGCGGCAATATCGTTGAACAGTTTCGAAACAACATATGGCTCAATAAATTGCACATTCGAGAGCCCTGCAAGTTCTACAATATGTACAGGATCTAGGGATATGCGCATTCCTTTCTTATCGGTTGCTATGATAGTACCACCGAGACTCTCGACCTTCTGCCTAACTGCTTCCGTATCATTTTCCTTATGTAGCAGCACGCGTAAGTTACCAATCGGCTTAGGTTTGAAAGCTTCCGCTGAAATCGTCGCGTTGCTAAAAGCGTCATGTGTTGCTTTACCGCGAACGCCCATTAGAGACGAGCTAATTTTGTAGGCAGGCTCGTAGCGACCAACCCAACGCACGAATTCAAGCTTAGAAATCTGGTCTTTTATTCCAAGGGTCATCTGCACCAGAAAAGCGTTTTCAGGGATATAATCACCGACTTTACCCCCTAACTTTTTGACTGTGTCAACCCATTCAGGCTTAACTGGGCCTACAAACTGAACAATTCAGTAAGTTTCTTCAGTCGGACTCAGTTCCATTAAGGAAAATTCCATTGATCTTGGAGCAGCTGGGATTCTAATTGTTGGATCGAATTCGATCGACTGGAGCTTAATAATCGTCCCGCCAGTAACTGGCTCTAGGTGAAATCCTTCACTTTTGAGTTGTTCAGCTTGCGTTTCAGTCACTTCGGCGGTTATGCTGCCAGGGTAGGTCGCTAGTACACGAGAAACGGAAGCTTCGACCTTACGTCTTTTATCTTGCTCGCTTTCATCAACGAAGATCATTACTTGTTTAGTACTCATTTAATTCCTCCTAACCTAATTTTTCGGATGTGTTCCTTGGTGAATACAGTTCAATGGACACAAATGACACCAAATTAACATCACTATTACAAATATTTTAAATAAATAATTAATATAAATGTATCCGATTAAAATTTCTTCAACTATAAAATTTTTTTATATAGAATGATCTCAATCTAAAAAAAATAGATTCTGATAAAAATTTCAGCTCATAGCAAATATTTTAAAAGTTAACAATAATTTGATATTAATACTTAAATATAATTCTTTTTCTGAATGAAATTTATGTTTTCAAATTTTCATTAATGCATAGTTTTTATAGCAAAACATATGCATAATCCAGAGATTAACATTCAAAAATTGATCCAGGAGAACAGAAGGTTAAATATTAAGTTACTTCCTGAAAATCCAAAAATAAAAAAGCCCTAGTGAAAGTTTTGGTAATTAACATTAAATTTTTCCATATTTTTTATGCGCTTGTTCAGCGATCAGAATATCAAAATGTACACTTATTTCCGTTTGTATTTATATTACGAAAAATGGATTCAAGCTATAGGAAAGCATGTCCAAAAGGGCTCAACTACTTGTTTAGTATCTGGATTTGTGGCAGGGAAGCATATTGGATATATTATAAGAAACTGGGTTTGATATTGTGCCTATTTGAAAGAGAGTATATGGAAGGAAAACGAAGTGAACCCTTCCATGACACTTGGTATTTTGTTTTAAAAATCTGAAACTTTCTACCTATTTTCACTAATTCCACCACCACAGGGAATTCCAGCACAATAGGTTCGATGAATAGATTTCAGACCGTCTTATTTTTCTAGAGCTTTTGAATAGCCATATGAATGTATGACAAACTCATATTTATTATTTTTCTTTATTTTTTTCATATTTTATGATATTATAGTTAATAATAATATTACTTATCAAATTTCCATCAAAAATAGTAATGAAGAATTTAAATTGAGAATGTATTTAGGTTTTCACACAAAATCTATGTATTTTAGGGTTATAGATAATTCAAACTTTTGGACTGAAATATACCTTTGTTCATCATCTTGACTCATTCCTTGTCTATGGTACCTATATTTAATAATCAAATCACAACTTATTTCAATCAAATTAATTATTTTATCCAATTATTGGTGATAGAGATCGGTCTTCCTATAGCTATATCTGATGTAATCGCTATTTATCAAAAAATTAAAGATAGAGACAGAACAAACAAAACCAAAAAGGCAGCGAGATATTTCCACGATTTTGGCTATCAAATGTTAGATTGTAGAAAACTTGGGTCTGCGAAGGAAGCATTTGATAAAGCTCTCACTTTAGATTCTACAAATTCAGAAACAGTTAAGGGACTTTTTAAAGCTACCATCTTCGAGCCTATATTTGCAAACAACCCTATATATTATGATGTAGAACTAACTTTAAAAAGAATAGACTATATTTAAAAGATAATCCAAATTACAGGCATGCTTTCTATTTTTTGGGAGAAATATATCGTGATAGTGATCCTAAAAAATCATCGATTTATTTCAATAAAGTTATTGATTTATATCCTGATTCTTATCTAGCAGGTCTTTCTTATAACTCGCTTGCTTATAAAGCAGCTAGTGATAAAAACAATGATTTCGCATTTGACTTAATGAAAAAAGCCGCATTTTTATGTGAAAACAATTTAACAATTTTAAATAATTTAAGTTATCAATACTCAATAAGAGGATATTATGAAACATCCATCGATACACTTACAAGAATTATAAAAAACGAGCCCTACAGAATAGTCGCATTATGGAATATAATTAATTCATTAAGATCACTTGGTGAATTTCAAGAATCATATGATTACAACTGTAAATTAATCGAATGCATCGAGGATGAAAATTCATTAAATTATGTAACGAATTTAGCATCGTTTTTCTTTCAAACCGATTCTAATGGCAATGGAGTATTTTTCGAGACTATGCATCAAAAAAAATGTTATAGTTATTATAACATGGCTTTAAGTTGCAGTCTTCTAAATAAAAATGAAGAAGCTAATCGATTTCTAGAAAAAGCTCAAATTTTTGATGATATCTATAAAACTTCACCAATAAAATTCCTTCATTACAATATTGAATGCATACAAAAAAAGATCCCGTTGCAAAAAATCCTTTTTAATGATACAATAGAATAAAAAGAAAACCAAAGATAGTAATATGCTATCTAATTCCTTTAAATGGAAGCATTATGAAGGAGAAATTATCCTATTGAATGTCAGATGGTACTTAAAATATGTATTAAGTTATAGAAATTAAAAAAAAAATGATTGCAGAAAGGAGAGTAAAAGTCGAACATACAACAATCATGAAATGGGTACATCAATATTCCCTGAAATAGAAAAGAAGATATGAAGACATTTAAGATCAACAAATTATTAAGTTGGTACTTTACTATTTTTAAAAATGTAAATTATTATGAAATCGAAGTACTCATAGAACTTATTACAGGTTGCAAATTTTCATATTCCCCGTGTAGCTCGGTCTCCTGCCTTATCTGCTTCTTTCTGATAAACATAAGCACCGCTCTTGGTGTTTCCATTCGACGATTTATTATGTAAATTATAGAAAAATTAAAATAGTGTTTTTATTATAGGAATGCATGATTGGTGATATTTTAGATTCTATTATAAGTATTATATTTTGGATAATAATAATAGTAGGTGCAGTGGCAATTTCAATAAAAGTATTGGGAATTATATTTTTGATAATAGATAGAATAGTACATGAAATATTTGGTGGCATTGGTGACAGTATCGAGTTGAGCCTGAAATTAGGAAGAATTGTACTAACGGTAATATTTACATTTATAATTCTAATAGGAGTTCTTTGGTTTATTGCTCCTAGTAGCTTTTATTTAAAACTGAATACCAATAATCATGATTTCGAAGTCGGTATGCCTGTTATAGCAGTCCCTGGAACTTATGTCGATACTGACAATGGTTATATAATTAGACCGACTTTTGGGCTTCCAGTTCCTGTTATTCCTGGATTTCAAATCCAAAAAAGGGATAAATCGCATATAAATCTAACTTTAATTCCATTTGTTAATACACAATTTGTGAATACACAATTTGATAAAAATATAAAACATCCCCATAACCAAAACGGAGTTATTATATTTGTGCCTGATAGAGGGTACAATATCAGTAATTTTAGTAATTTCGGCCACAATTATAGCACAGGATAAAGTGAAACTAAAAATAGTATAATGTATATAAATGAACTTTTTATTAAAAAATTTAAAAAATTAGTAATTCGTTTTGTTCTCCAACCAGCGAAAGTTTGTCCATAATTTTTTACCTTAGTATATCAACGTCTTTGACGATTATATCAACATTCTCATTCTGGTTCGCGGAAACAACATTCATTTTACGATATGAAAGTAAAGAAATCATATTTAAGAAGCAGAGTGGTTTTGGTATCCTTTAACTAGAAACCAGTATTTAGAGTGACAGTCTCAATAATTAGTGGTATAATTGAAGACTGAATAACAGAAAAACAAGTAGGTTAATTAATTTCAATTGTTCCATGAGCTCCATATGCTCTAACAGTCATCTAGGCTTCATGAGTTCCATAAGCTCCAGGAGTCATAGATCAATAACCTTTTCTTATTTCGTATGGAGCTTAGGAAATGCATAGATTTTGATACAAAAACTGTGTATGAATCCTGATGAAAATCTAATAAAATAATGACTGTATCTTTTTAGATAAAACAGAGAAACGAGAAATAAAGCGGTGTTGCAAATTTGCTATAACTTCAAAGTTAAGTTTTTTGTATAATGTGTGTTTTGAATATACAAACTCTTCAATTTATGAAAAAAATAGCAAAAGGGGATATTTAAATAAAAGAGAAGCAAGCTAGCCTTACTGCAATGATGGTAGCCTATATGCGTGCTTATCATGCTATACACGCTACAGATAAAATTTTTGATGACTTCCTAGCCTATGATTTGATACCAGAAGATAAACGAAAACTAATCGAGCAATATTTAACAGAATTATGTTTGACATGTGACAAAGAGTTCAATGATTCTGAAAATACTGCATCGCTCTCTGATAGGATCACTACCTCAGAGTTACTAATGCAAGCAATTAGTAATGTTATCAGTCGTACTAGATATGCAGAGGACACCCTGAAGAAAGCTTTCAGGCAAGGAGTGAGGCAGTGTGTAATTCTTGGAGCAGGAATGGATACATTTGCGTTTCGACACCCTGAAATGATGAAAGAGTTGGAAGTGTTTGAGGTTGATCACCCAGCTACGCAAGAATTTAAGCTTCATCGACTTGCTGAGTTAGAATGGGAACATCCAACAAAATTACATTTTATTCCTGTAGATTTCACAAAGGAGAGTTTAGTCACATTACTCACTCGCTCATCATCTTATGACCCAAATGTTAAAAGTTTATTTAGTTGGCTTGGTGTCGTATCGTACTTATCCCAAGAAGATATTTTTGCAACACTGCGTTCTATCGCTGTGGTTGCTTCTGTGGGTAGCATAGTTGTTTTTAATTATGCAGATACCAATACATTTATCCCTGAAAAATTATCTCCACAAATGAAAGAATTTTTAAAACTGTTGCGGAAGATAGGTGAACCAATGAAAATGAGTGGCTTCAATCCTTCAAGGTTAGCTGAAGATCTCAAAAGTTTAGGATTCCGTCTTCAAGAGGATTTGAGTCCAGTAAACATCGAAGAACGTTATTTCAAAGGACGTACTGATGGACTTCATGCATATGAGTACGGGCACTTTGCATGTGCAATTGTTGAACAATAAAGCATATGATATATTCCGATGAAGATTTTGATTCACTTCCTATTTTTTTCTTATCTATTCTATTTATGCTTGTAGTTTAGTTTAATTAGTTTCAGGTGTTCCATAAGCTCCAGGAGTCATAAATCAGAACCTTTTCTTATTTGGAATGGAATTTAGGAAATTCAGAGCTTTTGGCGCAAAATATCTGTATCATTATTAAAACCATTTTATGCAGGACCACTCTCTATTAAGGAGGAATCTATTATAAAAATCGTTAAATTAGTTGCAGGAATGCGATTCTTTGGGTTGATTCCGGTTATCGGTTTGGCAATTGCGGCTTGTATTCTGTTCATTAAAGGTGGATTTGATCTAGTTAATTTACTACTAGAAGTGATTGCCGAAATAGAAAAGACAGGTACAAAAGGCGTTATTATTGTTGGATTTGTGGAGATTGTTCATTTTTTTTTAATTGGTACAATACTTTTCCTCACTTCACTTGGTTTCTACCAATTGTTTTTCCAGGTGCTTCCGTTACCTGAGTGGTTGAAGATGGATAATATTGAGGAGATGGAATTGAGTTTAATAGGACTTACTATAGTTGTGCTTGGGGTTAATTTCTTGAGCGTGATCTTTGAACAGCAAGAAATCAATTTGGCAGTCTATGGAATCGGCTACTCTTTACCTATAATAGCATTGTCTTATTTTATGAAAGTGCGCTCTGAATTAAAAAATAATAATAGTAAGCATCCGATGGTAATCGAGGAGGTATTCTCTCTAGATAGTGAATCTACTCAATTATTGGACAGAAAAAAAGGTTGAAAAGGGAATAATTATATTTTTTGCTAAAGTAAAAACGGGAAATTTGGATACATACGCTTTGTTTTCCTAAATCTATGATAGTTCTATGTATGGTTCTGGTGCAAAAATAATGTTTCCTCAGTTTGAGACTACAATTATTGCCTTTGTGTGCTATTTTATTCCGAATGAAACTAATTAAATCTCCTTATTGTGAATGTTTACATTGATTTTGCAACAAAGCCATATCTTAAGTACCATATTACTGTTTGCAGAATGATTTCGCCTACAAAGTGTTTCCATTTAAAAGCATTTAATGGCATATTATATACTCTTAAATTCCTATTTATTTATAGTATCAAGCTCATATTTTTTTTGCAACGGAACCTAATCACTACAGAAAAGGGGGGAATTGGCTAAAAAAATATATTTGTAATTTTCCTTGCCTAAATAGTTAATAGCTCCCCATGCTTTTATTCTACCACAGCAATACGATTTCTGGGTCCAGGATCCATTGCCTTGGAGTGAGAGAAGTAATTGGCTGTGACATTCACATCATCCAGAGCTGTAACATTCATACCATCCAGAGATGATTCATTAATCCTATTGCCAGCCTCCAGGATAGATAAATTCTTGACTCTCTCAGCCATGAAGCTGTCCATTGTTACGCGGTAAGGGTTGTTTGGATCGATAGAAGTCCCATTGATCTTTATGCCGGAGATATTGACCCTCTCACTAACTGGGGCGCTCTTGTTCCAGGTATAATCGAAGCCTTTTGAGACTTGGAGTGTGCTGCTCTTGTTGCCACTAATAGTGTAACTGATTCTCCAGCAAATCTTTTATTTGAGTTCCATTCAAGGTCATTGTGACTAACTTGTCTCCAAAGGGCTGGATGCTGAAAATCTGACCATACGTAACATTACTTTGGCGCTCACTTCCACTCAAATTTAAGTCAGAGCGAATGCCTTCCGGATTCGTGAAAGCTACATCAGCACCGCCATAACTTGGATTATGTGTGTAATAGAGTTGGGCATCAGCTATAAGATCTCCCAGAGTGGATTCGCCTGCCTCATTAGGTTCTGCCGTAAAATTACCCTTGATGCTGCCAATTACCTTGTCTGCAATGGGTGCAACTAGAAATTTGTACCTCATAACCAACCCAGCTACTCTGGAATCTTTAGGAACATCACTTGACACTAGAATGTTTCTGGCCTTTTTCTCGATCACGTCATGAGTCTCGTTGCTAATCACCATATCGATATCTGTGAGTACATTACCATATGCATAAGCTTCTGTCACATTGCGGTCGTCAAAAAGTTCATTGTAGGCCTGATGGGTATGGCCGGTGATAAATACAACTACTGAACGATCGGTGTTTTTAACAACATCTAAAATGTGCATGCTATTGCTATCATTCTGATCCAGTTGCGTGTTGTTTAATGTCTGATTTTGTGAATATCCTCCATTGTGTATGAGCACCACTATGGTTTTTACTCCCTTATCATCCTTCAGCTCCTTGACGTATTTGTTAATGGTCTCAGTTTCATTTAGGAACTTAAGCCCTTTTACAGCGAATTTACTAACTGTCGTTGGTGTACTCTCCAGTGCTATTCCAATGAATCCTATAGGTACTCCCTGAACATAGGTGACAGCATAAGCAGGGAATACTAGGGCGTTAGTGCTGTTATTGACTATGTTAGCAGCCAGATACTGGAAGTGTGTTCCTTCAAAGGACGAGTTCTCAAGACAGTCATCTGGATGGCAACCACCATATTGAATTCGCATGAGCTCATCTAGTCCTTTATCCAGCTCGTGATTGCCTACTGTAGAAAAATCAAATCCCATCATGTTAAGAGCCTTTATTGTTGGTTCATCATGGAAGTGGGCTGAGATCAGTGGGCTAGCACCTATATTGTCTCCAGCCGAAACCACAATTGTATTTGGGTTCTCTGATTTGAATCTCTTTATGTAAGTGGCTAGGTATTCGGCACCTACTGCATCTTTGGATGTCTCCAGATGGCCGTGGAAATCATTAATAGACAGGATGTGAACGGATATATTGCCTGTTTTATCGATAGGAGAACAAAAAAATGCATGATTATACAGAGTAGGTGAATTCTGCGAGTTAATTTCAATTGCTTTGTCATACGCACTTATTGCTTTATCAAATTTACTAAAATTAAATACATTGTTATTGCCGGGAATTTGAATCTCAAATTTATTAGAATTAAATGCATTGTTACTGCCGGAATTTTTAATATCTTCAGATGAAGCCACGCTTGCGATATTCACCAGAATTAAAAACATCACCATAGTGATGCTTAAAGCCATTATGTAAGTATGCTTTCTACTTGCTTTATCACATAACACTTTTTTCATGCTAAACCTCATTATATGGATTTAAATATTGATTCTAAAGAACGGTTGCGAGATTGGAAGCAGTAAACAAAAACTTAACTCCCAGTTTACAAAAAATTTGTGACATTGTTTTCTATATTTTTGACTGGATCTTACAATTAAGGTCATCTGGATTGCTTATAAATTCCCTTCATTTTTTCGATATAGGTTAAGCTTTGTACAGATGACTACGGAAACCCAGATTGTAAATACAGGAATGAAAGTTTTCAAGAAATCCGTTAATATGAATCCGTGACAATTAATTTCGGGACAATTAATCTCTCCGGCTGCACAAAACAAAAGCTCCAAAATGTTTTTGGACACCATAAATAGCAGAAGTGCAATAAATGCCCTTGTAATCCGCTGCTCTGCAGTTCCGGTGTCTTCTGGTATTCCTTTTCTTATGATAAGGATATATGCAACATTCATGCCAAAGAAATATCCTACTGATTCAAAATTTAAAGGATTATAATGAACTAGGGATAATGCAACGAGGAAAATAGGAATAATGAACATAAAACAGTACAAAAATAGATTCGGATACCTCAAAGCAAATTCAAAGCTCTCTTTTTTAAAAAAATCCTCTTTTAACGAACTTTTAAGAAAATGTTCAAAAAAGACTAGGGAAATTAACCCCACAACAGCTCCACCAAACACGTCTCCTATGAAATGTTTCCCGAGGTATATTCTTGAAAAAGCCATCAATACCACCGCGAAAGGAGTTAATCTTTTGATTAGCTGATTGTTGAAAATAATTGCAGTTCCTCCCCATAGCGCAGTTGTAAGCGATACGTGCCCTGAAGGAAAGCCAAGACTAGCAAGGTCATAAATGTGTTGAAATGAAAGGCTGTAAGAATGTCATCGCTAGGAAGAGCTAAAAAGCCTTTTGCTCCATTCCCAGTAAAATTAGACGTACTTGTCATATTAGTACAGTTTTCTAGGTTAAGAACCTTGTTATCTATATAATAAGGCCTTGGATATCCAAATAATAGTTTTAGAATATCGGTGAGCAGATCTGTCCAGATAAATATCTGAAGTAAAAGGAACCCTTTTTTAAAATTGATACCAAAAATGGCTATAATTATGATGGGCACAATTAAAGAGGGATATCCCATATTAGTTATCGGAATCACGGATTGATGCGCAAAACATTGGGTTGTATTGTTTCCAAGGACATGTTGTAAGGAGACTATGTGGTCAGTCTGGAACATGTAGTATCAATCCTTCAAAAAGTTTCAATGTTATCGTTTTATGTGGCAATTATTATAAAGATATTCCACTTTAAATTTCGATCGTGAAGATGTACTCAAAGTATATGGGTGATATGTCGAGTTCTATTTTCTTTTGTTCTTATAGGGCTTCCAAAAACTTTGAAGTGATTTTTAAAGGCAAGATATTTTAGTTGATTATGTGCTCAAAATTCAAAAATGAGATTTCTTTTGTTTTATTAGCTTAGATATCCGGTTGGTCTAATATCTCAAAAATTTGATCTCTTGAGCTGCAGGTGGTGAACCGTTTGAAGCCTTCTAGAAATCTATTTCAAGGTACGGGGATATATGTAACTTATAAAAGATTTAATTTATTATATATTTTTTGTATGTATACTAAATACTACTAATAGGTTCCATTGCAAAAATATTCGAGTCATTTGAATTTACTTTATTTCGTATGCACAGATTTTATAGCAAAATCTCTGCATTGACGTAACCACGAAATCTCATTTTATAATGGTAGAAACAATGAAAAACAGTAGTTTTTACTAAATTTTTAGCATACAGTTCTGTAATGAATTAAAAACGCAGAAAAGAGTATAAAATTTTTTATTTTAAGAAAACTGTGCTATAGTCAATCAGATAATTTTATTCAGGGAAAGCTAGAAGTATACAATGATCAATTAGCAAAATATTTATCTGTAATCAAAATGGTAATTGAATTTTTGGTCGTGAGAAGATTAGCCTGGATTGGAATGAAGCATACAAGGGTACACCACCATGGGATATCAGTCACCCCCAGTCAGTTTTCGAAGCTCTTATAAAGGATGGAGAAATTACGCCTGGAAGAGCTCTGGATATTGGATGTGGCCGGGGTGATAATGCAATAATGTTAACCATAAATGGATGTAATGTCACAGGTATAGACATTGTTGAAGATGCTATCACAGATGCAAAAGCAAAAGCTATAAAGCATCATGTTAAGGTAAATTTTGTAGTCGGAAATGTGTTACAGATGGACCGACTTTTCACAGAGGCTGAATTCGATATCGTTATTGATTCGGGTTTGTTTCATGTGATGACGGATGAGGAAAGGCCAGTTTTTGCATGGCAGATACATAGAGTGCTAAAACCAGGCGGCAAATATTTCATGCTTTGTTTCTCGGATAAAGAGCCCGGAGACTACGGGCCCAGGAGGATTTCAAAAGCTGAAATAGAGCGTACTTTCACGTCACTTTTTAATATTATATATATAAAAGACTCGGCTTTAGATACTGGAGTTAGGGCAAGTAGCATTAAAGCTTACCTGTTGTTAGCGACAAGGAGTTAATTAGATCAATCAGAGATTTGATGCTCCATCTACGAAGTTCCATAAAATCTTGGATAGGCTTTTTATTGGCAGTTAGGATGTAGGAGATCTAATATCCCCTTCATTATTTTTCAATCAATTTTTTATAGGTCTCTTTTCATTCAGCATTTATTAGGGATCTCTTAGTCGTGTATGGTTTTTAAGTCTTATGATTAATCAATTTACTCGATATAATAATTATTTTATCTTTCGAATAGGCTTTTGGTCAGTCAACATAAGGAACCCTTAAACTTTAATCATCCAACCTCCAGAATTTATATAAAATTCGGACGGCATAGAACTAGATAGATTAAAATGAAAGTGCGTGAGGTTATCAAGCTACTTGAAGCCGATGGTTGGTATCTGGTTGCCACAAAAGGAAGCCCTCGGCAATATAAACACCCGATTAAATCAGGCCGAGTAACGATTGCGGGTCATAGTGGAGATGATCTTGCTCCAGGTACTTTAAGTAGCATAGTAAAGCAAGCGCGATTGAAAATGGAGAGTTAAAAATGTACCGTTTTCTTGTTGTAATAGAAAAAGCAAGCAATAACTATTCAGCATATTCTCCTGACTTGCCAGGTTGTATAGCTACTGGCTCAACCAGGGCCGAAGCGGAGAAGAATATCTATGAAGCTATCGAAATGCATGTTCAAGGATTGTTGGATGATAATTTACCGATTCCGGAATCAGAATCATTTGCAGAATATGTAGTTATTGCTGAAAAGTCATCGACTAGGTTTGAAGTTATGTAAATTATATTTCATATATATCGCCTTATAACATTTTTTTCGTTAAAATTTCACCTGAAAGTTCTTGTGTTCTACCTATGTTTTTGCTAACTGGATCATTCCATTACATATAAGAATATCCAAGTTTCTATCGATTACATGCCATTAAATGCAAAAAAATAGTAAGAAAAACACAGGCAAATTCTACCACATCCTTAAGATATCGATTTTAAATTAAGAAAAGTATACCAAATACGGTTCCGTTGCAAAAACTTCAAAAAAATATGTAAATCTATAAGTAATTAATAAAAATCAAAATATTTAAGGAAAATGTACTAACATTATAAAGCTATACCAAATAATTGATTAATGTATTTGACTTTATTAAGAGCAGAGTAGTTTAGATCGATTACTTGTCCTTTTTTGATCATATTTATAGCTTCAATTCCTTTTAAAGTCTTATTAGCAGATTGAAAAGACTGAAATCCTAACATTGGATTAACAATTCTCTTTATAGATCTGTGATCTTGTTCTATAATATTATTCAAATAGTTGATTTGTCTAATTTCAACATTTTTAGACAATTTCTTTTCATTTTTCAGTTAATCTCTAGCAGGTGGATAAGCTGGATTCTTATCAACGGTTATTAATCTTGGAATTTGATTATGATTAAAACTTAAAGCTTTCTTAAAGAATCTCTTCGCTGCTTTTCTATTTAGTTTTGAACTTAACATGAAATCAATTGTATCTCCATTTGAGTCAACTGCTCGATAAAAATAGTCCCATTTACCTTTTACTTTGATATAGGTTTCATCAACTCTCCACGAATAGTTTGTTAGCCTTAAATGTCTTCTTATCTTCTTTTCTATTTCAGGTGAATATTGATGTACCCATCTCATGATTGTTGTATGGTAGACTTTTACTCCCCTTTCTGCCATCATTTCCTTTAAATTTCTATAGCTTAATGGATATTTTAAGTACCATCTTACATTTAATAGGATAATTTCCCTTTCATAATGCTTCCATTTAAAGGAATTAGATAGCATGTTACTATCTTTGATTTTCTTTTTATTCTATTGTATCATTAAAAAGGATTTTTTGCAACGGAACCTATCATTTCTAGTCTATGTAAATCAGTGCATGCCGATTGTTTGTCTGGCACGAGAGTAAACTAAAAACCAAGAGCAGAAGCTGTATTAGATCTCACAGATAAGTCTTCATCGGTAGTCGGTCTATGTAAGTCATTCCATGCACGTTGTTTATCTGGTACGTGAGAAAACGCAGAACCAAGAGCAGAAGTGCATTAAATTTCATCAAATTGTCTTCATAAAGGATCAGGCCAACTAAATAGTTCCACACCTGGTGTTTATCTGGTACGTGAGCAATGCAGAACCAAAAGCCTAGGCTGCACCAAATCTCATAGTACTGCTTTCATCATTGGCCAGTCATGTAATCGTACCATGCCTGTTGTTTATCTGACATACAAGAACATCATTGTTTCTCCAATCTGTCACAGATATTTTCCCGTTCAGAAACCAAGTTCAATGCCCGTTTGCAGCAAATCGGACCAGAGGCGCAGTGGACACCCCAAAAACTAGCATTAAAGCTTCATCATGCGCAAATACAAGCCTAATCCAGATTTTGTCGAAGATGTTCGCAAAATCAAACGCGTTCAAGATCTCCACAACCTAGGGCATCGAGCGCCCGTTCAATAGAGCCAACTATAAAGTTCAAATCGTCTTTTGAAATGCAATAAGGCGGCAACAGATAGATTGTTTGCCCAATAGGACGCAACAACACACCCTGCGCCAGAAAATAGCGATAAAGCTTCGGCGCGACATCGGACAAATACCCTTGTCGAACATCGCATACATCAAGTGCCATAATCATGCCAATATGCCGCACATTTTCGACATCCTTGCGCGCCGCCAATCGCGGCAGCAATGCGGCTTGATGATCATGCAGCATCTTTATGCGCTCCATCACGTTATTTTTTTCCCATATATCTATCGAAGCGCAAGCTGCGGCGCAGGCCAGCGGATTTCCTGTAAAAGAAGTCGAATGGAAGAAAGTTTTGGCGCGGTCTGTGCTGTAAAATGTCTGATAAATATCTTCAGTCGCTAACGTCGCAGCCATAGGCAAACAACCGTTGGTAAGGCCTTTAGATAAACACACAATGTCCGGTTCTATATTCGCCTGTTCGCAGGCAAAGAGCGTCCCTGTGCGTCCCCATCCAGTCATGACCTCATCGGCAATGAAAATCACGCCGTAGCTTCGGCATAAAGCGTGCAGCGCGCGCAACGTTGCAGCACTGTAAATTCGCATTCCGGCAGCCCCAAGAACAAGTGGTTCGACAATCAATGCAGCGATATCGTTAGCTTGCGTTTTGAGCAGCTTCTCGAAGACCTCTACAGTCAAATGTTCGCGGCCAGTTTCAGGAAAAGGCAGACGATGCACATCGAACAGAAAATTTTCGTAGGGCGCGCTGAAAATGCCGCGCGAACCCACCGACATTGCACCGAACGTATCGCCGTGGTACGCATTTTCAAGCGCTACAACGCCCCGCCGAGGTTTGTCTTTGTGCACCCAGTATCCCAACGCCATTTTCAAGGCAACTTCAACAGAAGTCGAACCGCTGTCGGAATAAAACACACGCGTCAAATTTGGCGGCGTGAGTCCCACCAATTTTTCCGCCAATCTTTCGGCGGGTTCATGTGTGAATCCGGCAAAGATAATCTGGTCGAGCTTTGTGGCCTGTTCCTGTACAGCCGCAACTATCTTTGGATGATTATGCCCGTGAATATTGACCCACCATGAAGAAATAGCGTCGATAATTCGACGTCCATCCTTGGCGTAAAGATAAGCACCCTCGGCGCGGTCAATAAAAACGGAATCCGGTAATAATGCATGTTGAGTAAAGGGATGCCAAATGGGGGAATGGATCATGCAAAATCCTCTTTCCGAAATCTCTGAGCAAAAACGCCCATCAATGAGGCACGGTCGATAACATCCAGATGTGGCACATGACCGAGAACAAGCGCTCCGGAGAAATCTGCGATCGTGCGCATAGTATCGGGATTATCCTCACCGATAAAAATCAACCCGTGCAAAGTCATGTAGCGTTGGCGCAAGGCCTCAACGGATAACAACGTATGATTGATCGTTCCCAACCCGGTCCGCGCACATAAAATAACCGGTGCAGCCCACGCCTTGAAAACGTCGACCTGTAATTTCCTTCGAGTCACCGGAACCATAAGCCCGCCAGCGCCTTCGACAATCAAAGTTCCGTCCGCCTTGGGCAAAGAGAGCGCGCCTATTTCAGCGCCATCCAATTCGGCCGCAAGATGCGGCGAGAGCGGACGCGATAGAATATAGCGTTCCTGCAGAAATCGATCGTTGGACAATCCAGTCAAACCCTGTACGCGCTGTGTATCCGTGCCGTCTTCGATGCCGGATTGTATAGGTTTCCAGTAGTGAGCATCCAGGGCAACGGTCAGCATAGCGGCAACAGTAGTTTTGCCGATACCAGTATCTGTGCCGCTGATAATAAAGATCTTAGTCATAGGCCGACACCAGATGGCAAAAGACTTTCCAAAGCCTGCGCAAAATTTTCGATATCTTGCGGCGTCAGCCCCACATTCAATGACAAGCGTAAACGAGCCGTACCTTCGGGAACGGCAGGGGGGCGTATTGCACGAATGTCGAATCCTTGCGCCTGTAGGTTCTTTGCCAGCTCGAAAGCTGCGGCATCTTCACCTATGATAATCGGTACAATCTGGCTTTTAACGGCAAGAGCTGAAATTCGTCGAGCCACAAGCGCTTTTAGCGCAGCAAGTCGTTTGCGCCGTTCAGGTTCATCGCGCACCAATTCTAACGCCCGTTTAACTAAAACAGCCTGCAAAGGCATTGGTGCAGTACTGTAGATAAAAGGTCGCGCTGCGTTGATGAGATAGTCGATGATATCCTCATTCGCACAAACAAGCGCGCCCGCTACTCCAAGGGCCTTACCGCAAGTATGCAGCGAAATCATCCTGTCGTGTGAAAATCCTTCGGTTTCGCCGCGTCCAGTAGCACCGGAGACACCCGTCCCATGCGCTTCGTCAACGACCAGAATCGCATCATATTTTTCCGCAAGCATGAGAAGCTCGCGTACAGGTGCGATATCGCCGTCCATGCTATAAATAGATTCAACCAAAATCCATTTATTACATCCAGCTTCGACGGGCTTCTTAAGAGCATCTTCAAAAGCTTCTAGATTGTTATGAGAAATCTTGACCTTCATGCATTGCGCTGCATACAGCCCATCGCGCATACTTGCATGACACAAGGCATCGAAAATAGCAACATCGTGACGCGAGACTAGTGTTTTAATAAGTGCGTAATTTGCCTGAAATCCATTTGGAAAAAACAATGTGCGAGGGCATCCGTAATATGCGGCGGCAAAAAATTCAAGGTCTTCATGCGCTTGCCTGTTCCCACGTAAAAGCCTTGAGGCTGTCGCGCCGATTTCTATGCCGCCCTGCAACGCTTCAATTGCAGCCTGTCGTAAAGCTGGATGCTTAGAAAGGCCGAGATAATCATTAGACGAAAAATCAATTCCCTCAGGGAAGGAGAGCGAACGATAACGTCCCATGGCCTTCAGCCTGTCGAGATCAGGCGCGAAGTTTTTCACAACGACACCCCTCGTCACAATTTTTATCCATCTCAGAAGCCTTCAATCTCAGATACGCCATTAAACAAAGATCTTCATTGGTACCGGGATTAGGCATGGTCAGTAGCTTGTCGCCGGTAAAAATAGAATTGGCTCCCTTGATCAGAAACTCCACAGCTGTTAGGGTCTTTCTTAAACCTGCATTTCCATATACAAGTGTGATACGACCCTTTGGCAGGACATCATCAGTGATGTCATCAAAACCAGTAATACCAATTGGATATTTTTCCAGATGTTTTTCTTTTAAAGTTGGGCTCTTTTGTTTAGTCATCAAATACACCTTTTTAAATCTAGTAAGAAGCAGTAGTTTAAATAAGTATAAATTATCCAATTTATTTTGATCTCTTTAGCCCTTATTTTAGATCTTAATTAATATATTTGTTCTAATATTTTAAAAATATATATTTTTTGAACTGATTATCGGAATACTCAATCAAGTCAATCCTTAACAGAAGCGACAATCAAAAGCGTTAATCTGTCCTTGACTCAGTAGTGAGTACCAATAACACTACAGATAAATCGATCTATTAGAGCTGTAAGAAGCCAGGATAAGAAAGCAGTAACATCGGATCAATGTCAAATATGACCAAATAGACATCAAAAATAACAATGAACTCCAACAGGCCAAAATAGACGATCTGAAAAATCAGATCCAAGCACTCTACTGCCATATAACATTAAGGACGAGAGATAGAAAAGCTAAATAAGAATATGCACAAACCGCGTATTCAAAGTTCAATCCAGAAAAATAGCAGGCTAAATATTAAGCCGCTTGCGGATAATGTAGAAAAAAGTAATGTCAAGAGGATAGTATTTAGTGCCCTTCCCAGCTTTGATATATGTATAAGCATGTATAAAATCTAGATAATCGTTAATATAATCTGGAGTAAATTCCTTTAATTCTTTGTCTCCACAACATTCTATGAATGGTATAAGAGTGGTTCCCAAAGTTGCGATTGTTACTTCTATCAGTCCATCTCTCGGCACTTATTTAAATAATTTTTTAAAATTTTTGAATTACTCATACTAACCTTAAAAGAATTAAATTCTAGATAAACAATATAGGTTTTTATGTTAGTTTACAATTGACTGAAGGAGTTTATATTTTCCTTTAAAGCAAAATCAGTAAAATATTTCATGAGTAAAAATTGATTTTAAGAGATTTAAACTCCCCAATTCTCAAATGCATGCAGATTTATAGAAATTCTCTAATTATTTGCTGTCATTAAAATGAGATTTCCTATTCACCTGAATTTTATATTTCTCAGCGACTTCCTGGAAAATATCTACCATATAGTGAACTTTTTCCCAGGAAAGGCCGTATGTATTCAATTTCCACATGCGTGTAGCCCCCGCAAATTCTCCGACGATTCCCTTGCTTGAGAGTTCGTCTGAAAGGAAAAAACCTTTGCGCTTATGGCCATGTGCCACGATATCGAAGTTACCACTTGTATCTATTTTTGAGAGTGTATGCTTGCGTGGGTACTCCGATGAAACCCTACTTCCTTCTATGGCAAGTAAACCATCAATCAGATAGTTTGACTTTTTCACCTCATCTCCCCAATTATGTACTCTCTTTCTTACAGTAGGAAAAGAAGCCATCATACCCATTAATGTCGAACCCATTAGTGTACAGCCGAGCATCTCAACTTCTTTGACGCCAAACTTACGTAGAGTAACATCCCCCACCATCTGAGTTGTACGAAATACCTTTGGAGCCCATTCATTGGTTGTTGCCAGCACTCCCGAAGGTGCGGGCGATGCCATGCTTTTGTGGCCGGAGCCTACGACAAAATCCGCGCCAATTTCCTTTCCATTCACTGGCATGACACCAACAGTGTATGCACCATTATATAGGAAAGGAATATCATACTGATGTGCAACTTTTGCTATGTCTTTTACATCATGTTCGTTGGCATACTGGTAATCAAAGTGGTCAATTATCACCAGTACAGGCAATTTACCTGTTTCCAGTTTGACTGCCTCAATTTTCTCGGCAGTGAGATCTGCAGTTACAATATTGTGCTCGTTTACAGGCACTTCCTTAACTATCCCTCCGGCCTCTTCAACTGCCAAAAACTCTGTATAGTGGGCTAAAGCTGAAACTATGACAGAATCATTTTTATTGACAATAGTAGATGCCACTGCCTGAAAACCGCGCCTTGCTCCAGGAACTACACGCGCAACATCCATGTTAAGGAAGCTAGCGAGTTGTTCATGGAACGGGCCAATTGGCGGAGTTCTGATTGTGTCTAACCTAAAGGGCTTGCTGCAGGCATCACAGACAGAATATCCATCACCATATGCTATGAGTGCTTTTCGTGCTTCTGGGGTAAGCCTTCCAGCTGCCTGAATTGGCTGTATGTTGATGTACATTTCTTCTCTGGATCTAATGTTAATATTACCAGCTATCTTTCTAACTTGCGGAGTTCCAGTACTGTTTTCGATATCATCCAAAATTTTTCTTACCTTGTTTACACCTTCCTTAATAGAGTTTTCTTCTTCCGGACTAGTGACATTTGGAAGTGATTGTCTAAAGATCTCTCGAACATCTTCAAGTGCAAAAAGAGCCTCAAAAGTCTTTTGAATTCTTATATCCATGGAATTACCTCAAAGCTTAGACACGGAACAGAACCTAAGTGAAATGGGTATGCAGTTCATCGAGTAGTTTTTCCACCATCTAAGCATTCATCTCTACATTCCTATAATTTTGAGTCATTTTATTCTGCAAAATACACAATTTTAGCATCTATTTGCCGATTTGTTCAATGTATATCAATGAACATGGAGTTAGTTTTTAGCTATTGACATATCGAGAAAAAGCTGGCATTTGTGTACTTGTGCAGGAAGTGAGTTTTAGGATTGATTTTGTATCTACTTATCTATGACTGACCTTTATATCCGTGAATCAGATCACTATACTCAGTGATTTAAGTCTATACAAAGTGAGCGAGTTATACTAGGTGATTGAAATCATATTTTAATTGGTAACGCATAATTCACATTAGTGATCTTAGGATTTGCTATTGAAGCTTACTTATATTTGAACCTTCTTTTTAGAATAAATATCGCCTCAAAGATTTTATTTGTATCCGTAAAAAAATTTTCAATCTCCAAAATGGAATAGAACAATGTGAAATGGATGTGCTGTCCATTGCGTAGCTTCTCTGCCACCTCAAAAATAATTTTTGTTCATAATTGTGAACAGAGATCACATAATGATTATGCCAGCTTATATACACATTTTGAAACTATTTTGTAAAAATATATCGATTCAAAAATGATAAGAAAAGGTTTCAATAAATTAAAGAATTAATCTCAACAAGTTAGTCTCAACTGGCTGGAGAAGACTGCATTCTTCTTAAAGAGCAAAATAAGTAAGAGTTTATCATGAGTAAAAACTATTACTAAGAGATTTAAACTCATCAATACTCAAATGCATAGGAGCTTATCGAAATTCTCTTTAATCAAAAATTAATATATCAGAACTTACACACTTGAAGTATATAACCAAGTAGAATATTCATTATGGTCAAATAAATTATTTAAATAGTTGAAGATTTAATGCTATTGACTATACCTAAATGCATAAATCCTATACTTAGCAGCTATCGTAATTATTATTCTTTATCTATAACTAAAAAAGTAAAAGCTCAATAATAAAAAAAACATTTTCTGAATAAAAAACACATATCATGAAAAATTCTGAAATTTTAAAGCAGTGTAGCGAATTTGCTAAAATTCAAAGTTAAATTTCTGCATATTTTATGTTAGTAGATTCTTCCGATGTGCATTTTCCGTTCTAATAATTTTCTGAAATTTGTTATTCTAAGCAAAATTGGCACATGAGATTTTTTTTATATATATCTATGGAGATCTTAAAAAATAACCATTAATTTCACTAATAATTGAATGCAATCAATCAAAAAACAGAAAAGAATAGAAAATCTAAAAATTCAGTACATCCTCAAATTCGAGAAAAAAATTTCCTAACAGAAAAATATGCAACAATTTATAGCACGGTAACGAATCTAACGCGTTTTCGGATTAATTTTTTCAAAAAGTGAATAAATTTTTAAATATTCAGCAAAATCTAAAATTTACTTCTTTCGTACAATTTGACGAAGATACGGAGATTTCACATACATAAATGGGGTAATAATATAATCAAAAAGGATATAATAACCATAATAAATCCGAGAGATACACTCTAAATTAAAAAAAATCAAAAATAAAAATATTTCCCCAATTAAGGTGATATTATCGTTCCCATAATTCAGGTTGCACTTGACCTCCTGGAATTGGACCGCTCGATAGAGATTGCAAGAGATGCGGTCGCAGGTGGTGTGGATTGGATCGAAATAGGAACACCCCTGATAAAAAGCGAGGGAATGAACGCAATTCGCAAGATGAGAAAAGCTTTTCCTGATCTAACGATCCTGGCGGATATGAAAACCATAGATGCAGGAGCCATGGAAATCGAGATGGCAGCAAAAGCAGGGGCAGATGTAGTTATTGTACTAGGAAGTGCTGATGACTCTACAGTACTCGATGCACTACGTTCAGCTCACAAATATGGGGTCAGGTTAATGGCAGATCTTATTTCGGTCCTTGATCCAGTGAAAAGAGCTGTAGAACTTGAAGCTATGGGAATAGACTACGTAAATGTGCACATAGGTATAGACCAACAGATGATAGGAAAAAACCCTGTATCGATCCTCAAGAAAATTTCAGAAAAAGTTAGAGTACAGCTTGCAGTTGCTGGAGGGCTCGATGCAGAAAGTGCTGCCCAAGCAGTTAAGACCGGAGCCAGTATTGTAATTGTCGGAGGAAATATCACCCATTCTGAAAACGTTACAGAAGCTGCCAGAAAAATTCGGCAGAGTGTGAACTCCCCTGAAGCTGTGGTTATTCGGGGTACAAGAACAGTAGATCAGGAAATCAGAAAAATCCTTCGAGAAGTATCAACCTCAAATATTTCGGATGCTATGCACAGAAAAGGAGCAATGAAAGACATTCATCCTGTGGTGAGAGGGAAGATGGTAGGAACTGCAGTTACAGTGCAGGTTTTTGCTGGGGATTGGGCGAAGACTGTGGAAGCAATTGATATTGCCAAAGAAGGGGATGTAATCGTTATCTACAACGAGAGTAAAGACATCGCCTGCTGGGGAGGACTCGCAACCCTGAGCAGCCTGAATAAAAGAATCTCCGGCGTGGTAATAGAAGGTGCTGTGAGAGATATTGATGAAATAGAGGGTATGAAGCTTCCGATTTACACAAGTAATACGGTACCTAATGCTGGAGATCCCAAAGGTTTTGGTGAAATCAACGCCGAAATTACTTGCGGAGGTCAGACAGTAAAGCCAGGAGACTTCATAGTTGGCGATGAGAGTGGAGTTGTGGTAATTCCAAAGGAGAGAGCTTACGAACTGGCAAGAAGAGCAAAAGAAGTCAATAAAACTGAAAAGAGACTTTTTGATGAGATTCGGAGAGGAGGCACTCTGTCTGAAATTTTGAAAATCAAAAAATGGGAAAAACTTTGAATCAATATTTCCGGATATTGAAATCGAAATTAAACCGAATTCCATAAATGCACACAGATACAGAATTTGCTTGCCTATTTTCTCAACTACTATTCATAGAAAGATAGATTAATTTTTAAGCTCAGTCTGAGAAGATATATGTTATTCTTGTGTAGATATACGAAAGATGAGATTAAAAGAAATTTAGGATTATTTAAATAAAGGAACTTTATTCACGGTCTTAAGATTGAGTAGCAGATTTTGGACAGAAGAAGAGCTCTGATAAACTTAAATTCTTCTTCCTGGCATTTTTCACCTATATTAGTTCGAATCATCGAATCCAGTTCAGTTTCTAACATTTCAAGTACAGCTTTAATCTGTCTTTGCCTTTCAGGAGGCAAAAGTCCCCCCATATCCCTGACCTTTCCTGTAAGGATAAGATGTTCAAATTGCCTGAAAACAGCTTCTATACTCATGCCCTGAACTTCAGCAATTCGATTGATCTCCAGGCCATGAATAAAAAGGAAATAAGTCCTTTGCAAAGAATCTTTTTCAAGAATGTTTGTTTCAAACTGCTCCGTCTTATAAGATTCCTCTCCAATAGATCTTATATCCAAATATCTTGCTTTTTTTGCTGGAAATCTGAAAACCTCTGAGTTTTTCATTTTATCAGATTCAAGAATAGGTACTTTAATTCCAGATACCTCTATTTCATCTTCCAGTTCAGAGTTTTCATTCTTTTGAACTATGTTTTTTGTGATTACCCTCCCATTGTCAGAATTTGTATCTTCAGCTTCTGAACTTTCTACCTTTCCTACAGATACCAAACCATAGTCCTTACAGTAATGTTCAATTTCCGTGAGAAAAATATCCCCATATTTCCGCAGTTTATGGTCTCCAACTCCTGTAATGGAATGAAACTCTTCAGAGCTGTGCGGAAATTTTGTAGCCATTTCCTTAAGGGTTGTATCGGAGAAAATAATATAAGGTGGAAGATTTTTCTTTAGAGCTATTTCCTTTCTCAGGGCTTTTAACCGCTCAAAAAGGATCGCATCATGCTCTTTTCCGGATTTTAAGACTGTCTTAACTTTGGATGCATTCAGGATATCAGCAGCTACTGAAAGTTCTTCTGTCAAACATCCTTCTGTTGAGGACTCTTCTTCCGAATACTTCTCTGTTGGAAACTCTCCTGTTGGAAGTCCTTCTATCTGGAACTGTATGCCATTTTTTACTTTATTACTCTTTGTGACTCCCATTGAAAAAATTAGGCTACCTTCAGAATTTGCCACAAAACCTTCCGGGCAGATAAGTTCTATTCGCTCTAAGCCTTTCAGAATTCTTCTGCTCATAGAATTCAGTTTCAAAACAGGATATTGCGCTCCACTCACTTCAAGAAGACCTGTACCTGTAATTTCGGAAACTAATGATCTCCATTGTTCTTTTGTGAATTCCCGGCCACTGCCATGACTTTTCAACTTCTCATGGCGATTTTGCCTAATTTTTTTATTTTTTGAACCTAAAAGGATGTCAATAACATAGGTAGCGCCAAAGCGTTGATTCAGTTCCTGAACACAGGTCATTAGTTTCCTAGCGGTTTCAGTTCCTTCGAAGGTACCTTTTGGACTGAGGCAAGAGTCACAATTTCCGCAGAATTGTGGGAGTTCCTCACCAAAGTATTTCATTAGTTTCTGACGCCTACATTTATTCCCCTCGCAATAAGCTACCATCTCCCTTAATTGCACAAGAGAGAGATCCTTTTCATGTTCATTTGTTTTCTGAGAAATAAAGTAGTCAAACTTGAAGCGATCCCCCCTACTGAAAAAAAGGATGCACTCACAAACTCCCCCATCCCTTCCCCCCCTTCCGGTTTCCTGGTAGTAACTTTCAAGATTTCGTGGGAGATCATAATGTATCACAAAACGCACGTTGGACTTATCTATTCCCATCCCAAAAGCAATTGTTGCAACTATTATATCCACGTCGTCCTTTATGAACAATTCCTGATTTTTAGCCCGTTCGGTATCTGAAAGGCCCGCATGGTAGGGTAGAACTCTAAAACCTGCAAGATTTAACTTTTTTGTAAGGGCTTCGACTTTGTTTCTGCTTTGACAATAGATAATACCAGCTTCATCGCTATGCCTGCGTAGGTAATCAATAATCTCAGAAAAGGTCTCTTTCTTTGGTCTGACCTCATAGTAGAGATTTTTACGATTAAAACTGGCCAAATATGGACCTTTTTCCGGAGATATCGACAGACTTAGCTGTGATACGATATCCTTTCGAACCCTTTCAGTAGCAGTAGCCGTAAGTGCGATAATTGGTATATCAGGAAAGCCTGTATTTGGATCTCTTAAAAGTTTAAGGTTTCCGTACTCAGGCCGAAAATCATGTCCCCACTCAGAAATACAATGTGCCTCGTCGATTGCAAAGAGGCTTACTTTTCCTTTTTTTAAAAAAGCAAAAGTTCCGGGCATCATGAGCCTTTCTGGAGCAACATAAAGAATTTTCAACCTGTTTTCAAGAAAAGCTGTTCTCACATCACTGGATTCTCTGGGACTCTGGGTGCTGTTCAAAAGAGCTGCATTAATTCCATTTGTATCTAGGCCGTCCACCTGGTCTTTCATGAGGGAAATTAGAGGAGAAACCACGACTGCAACACCTTTCATCAGAAGAGCGGGCAACTGATAGCATATAGATTTCCCCCCTCCCGTAGGCATTATCACAAAAACATCTTTCTTCTCCAGAACATCCCTGATAATTTCTTCCTGTAAAGGCCGAAAAGAAGTGTAGCCAAAATACTGGTGTAGAGCGGAATGCATTATGTCTGATATAGAAGTCTTTGACTCAAGTTCATCTTTACTCGAACTTAAGAGATCATAATCAGTACTCGTTTTCTAATCCTCCTGGTCTGCAGAGTATTGCTATTACGCTAGAATAGAAAATCTCGAAAAAATATAATGAAATTAAATATGTGTATATGCTTTCATACAAAATATTGTTCCCAATTCTGTGTTTTATATTGATTATAATATTTAATAATATATACTTGGGTTTGGAATCAGCAACTGTTGGTGTTTCAAGCTTATCATATTTAAGTTACATATGTGCGTAATGAAAGTATTTAGTAGTAAGCTCTCGATACATTATCCTCGATACTTCTTGGTATAGCAGGACTTAGAAAAAAGTAGAATCTTTAAAGACATTTTTTGTAATCTATTCTTTTTTCTACTTAAATATCCTTGGATCATAATTCTCAAAAAATCTATAATCTTCAATTTGAGAGACCTCCCTTACTTGAGATAATTTATTAATTAGTACAGCCTTTTTTATGAAAAAAGAATTTGATTGAGGATAATCAAAAAAAACCTACGTAGAGCTGGATTAAGTTGTCTTGAGATCAAAAGAAAAAAAGGATTATCATCATATAAGCCAGTAAAATTAAGTAAAACAAAATTCATCTAGGTATTCGGGGATATAATCTGCCAATATTATTTTTTAAGGTTCCGTTGCAAAAATTTCGAAATAAGCATGTAAATCTATAAGTGATTAATAAAAATCAAAATATTCAAGGAAAATGTACTAACATTATAAAACTATATCAAACAATTGATTAATGTATTTGACTTCATTAAGAACAGAGTAATTTAGATCATTTACTTGTCCTTTTTTGATCATATTTATAGCTTCAATTCCTTTTAAAGTCTTATTAGCAGATCGAAAAGACTGAAATCCTAACATTGGATTAACGATTCTCTTTATAGATCTGTGATCTTGTTCTATAATGTTATTCAAATACTTGACTTGTCTAATGCCTACTTTTTTAGACAATTTCTTTTCATTTTTCAGTTAATCTCTAGCAGGTGGATAAGCTGGATTCTTATCAACGGTTATTAATCTTGGAATTTGATTATGATTAAAACTTAAAGCTTTCTTAAAGAATCTCTTCGCTGCTTTTCTATTTCGTTTTGAACTTAACATGAAATCAATTGTATCTCCATTTGAGTCAACTGCTCGATAAAAATAGTCCCATTTACCTTTTACTTTGATATAGGTTTCATCAACTCTCCACGAATAGTTTGTTAGCCTTAAATGTCTTCTTATCTTCTTTTCTATTTCAGGTGAATATTGATGTACCGATCTCATGATTGTCGTATGGTAGACTTTTACTCCCCTTTCTATCATCATTTCCTTTAAATTTCTATAGCTTAATGGATATTTTAAGTACCATCTTACATTTAATAGGATAATTTCCCCTTCATAATGCTTCCATTTAAAGGAATTAGATAGCAGTTACTATCTTTGATTTTCTTTTTATTCTATTTATCATTAGAAAGGATTTTTTGCAACGGAACTCTAAAACTGTGCATCAACGAGACACTAAATACGGTTCCGTTGCAAAAAATCTGCCTATTTTACAAAACCAGTGAAAAACATCACAAGTGGGATTTTTATATGCCATAAACATGTCAAGAATTATACAAAAAGCAATAGTTATAGCCTAAAAAGGTAGTAAAATTATTTTTGCAACAGAACCAAAAAAAGATACTGGCTATTTTGCTGGTAGTTCTTTTCGTATTATCAGTAACTTCATCAATAGTTAGTGCTGTACCACTTCACAATTGTGGTGTTGACTGCTTTCACCGTGGCTATCGCGCTGGGGGCACGGCCACTGAGACGACTATTATGGCTGGGGCAACCGCCATTAGTACCCCTTACAGGATACAACTTGGATGTAAATACGGCACAGTATTTCTCTACACAGAAGAAGATCACGTCCATGAGTTTGTTTTAGTTTCATAATTAAAAGAAGGCAGATTTTGGTCAGATGTCCGACAATATTTTATAATTTCTAATGCAAGTTTGAAACAATCTAGTTTTGAATAATCAGTCCCAAGTACTGCACCACTGTGTTTCAAATTATCTTCTAAGTCCATTGCACACTTTGTAAGCTCACGGTTTATTTTAATATAATCACAAATCTCTTCATCTGAGATTCCAGTTATAGAGACATCATAGTCAAATTTATCATTAGGTAATTCTCTACCCAAAGCGTGATGAAGGAGATGGTCTACAAGATTTTTTATTCTATGTGCAATTTTTATTCTCTGTGCAAACTGAATTGAACCTTCTAAGGCTGAAATAACAGTAATTATAGCAATAACATCAAGACTCCCTTCACGAAAAGAGATTACTTTTGACATAATTTGTATACCTAATTCCTTTTTTGCGTAATCAGGTAATTCATGCTCAATTACTATCCTTACAATTCTAACAAGTTCCCAATCCAGCTCTTTATTTTTATTAGAAAAATTTTTTTTATCATCGTCAATGCGATTAATTTTGATATCTAATTTTATCCGATTATAATTCCAACTCATTTTGTAATCACCACTTTATTTTAGTTATTTCCTAGAGCTGTTAATATTAATTTTGATTTAGTTTTTTATTATTCAGTGATTTAAGCAAAATCGTTCTGCAAACAGTAAGATGGTACTTAAAATATCCATTGAGCCATAGAAATTTAAAGGAAATGATGGCAGAAAGAGGAATAAAAGTCAACCATACAACAATCATAGGATAGGTACATCAATATTTCCCTGAAATAGAAAAGAAGATAAGAAGACATTTAAGGCTAACAAACTATTCGTGGAGAGTTGATGAAATCTATATCAAAGTAAAAGGTAAATGGGACTATTTTTATCGAGCAGTTGACTCAAATGGAGATACAATTGATTTCATGTTAAGTTCAAAACGAAATAGAAAAGCAGCGAAGAGATTCTTTAAGAAAGCTTTAAGTTTTAATCATAATCAAATTCCAAGATTAATAACCGTTGATAAGAATCCAGCTTATCCACCTGCTAGAGATTAACTGAAAAATGAAAAGAAATTGTCTAAAAAAGTAGGCATTAGACAAGTCAAGTATTTGAATAACATTATAGAACAAGATCACAGATCTATAAAGAGAATCGTTAATCCAATGTTAGGATTTCAGTCTTTTCGATCTGCTAATAAGACTTTAAAAGGAATTGAAGCTATAAATATGATCAAAAAAGGACAAGTAAATGATCTAAATTACTCTGTTCTTAATGAAGTCAAATACATTAATCAATTGTTTGATATAGTTTTATAATGTTAGTACATTTTCCTTGAATATTTTGATTTTTATTAATCACTTATAGATTTACATGCTTATTTCGAAATTTTTGCAACGGAACCAAAAAAAGTATATTAAACTAAAATAGGTAAGAGTCGCCGGAGGGACTCGAACCCTCGCCCTGCTGATTACGAATCAGCCGCTATACCACTAAGCCACGACGACATATGGAGAAGAGAGAATCGGCAAGCTTAAAATAACAATTAAGAATTTAACTATTTCGCTCTGTAGAATCATTTTATACTCATGACCTCAATTTATTTTGACTTCAATGCATATATTATACTGATGAGGAGCATAAGAACGGACCACTCTTTTATCCAGAATCTTTACGCATCTTCCTGTTCTCTCAGCTGCTACGCTTATGAGTTTAATATAGCCTTCGAAAAGATCATCTTCTGGAGCTATTCCGTAGTAATGTATAATTCCTCCAGGTTTTGTAAGGAGAATGGCAGAGTCAAGAAACTCGTGGGCACTGTGGGGGAGATTCATGATCACTTGGTCTGCAGTGCTTGCAAATTTTTTTGCTTCTTCCCTTGAATCCCCTTCTATTGCTTCGATATTTTTCGCCGAATTGAGGGTTATATTTTCTTTCAGGTAGTACACGGCGTCAGGATTTTTATCAATCGCCATCACATTTAAAGGTTTTTTACTTTTTGCGAGAAGGATGCTGTAAGGGCCTACACCAGCAAACATGTCTATAACGATATCACCTTCCTGAATCCATGATAGAATTCTAGAGCGCTCGGTAGACAGGCGTGGAGTGAAATAAGCTTTTTCAAGGTCCACTTTGTAGCTACATCCGTATTCCCTATGTATGGTTTCTGTTTTTGGTTCGCCTGCTATAATTCCGAATTTCCGGAGCCTGAATTCCCCGATTACAGGGGTTAGGGGCTTGAGCACGGTTTTTATATTAGGTAGGGTCCGGATGAGAAAGTTTGCGATTCTTGAAGCTTTCTGATGATCAAGGTTTTCTTCCAGAAGGGCAATATCTCCTATGACTTCATATGAGGGGCTGAAATCCAAGAGGTCTTTAAGAACAGGTTTTTTTTTCTGGAACTCAAAATAGAAATCAATAAGTTCCGTTTTTTCAGGAAGCCTTTTCAATTCACCAGTTGTAGGTTCTCTAAAAATGGGAATATAAAGAAATGCCCCATCCCCGGCTATCTTTAGTGAATTATCAAGGATTTCAAGATCAAGTAGTATTTTCCTCACAGATTCTCCTTTTTTTTTGTGGATCTTTATGCAGTTCCGTTTCATGAGAATTTACCTTCCGGAATTCTGAAGTTACCTTTTGTTATTAAGCTTTCAAATTATACATTTGAATTGAAAAACCAATATATTAAACTCTAAATTGTATAAAAAATAACTTTAAAAACCATATAATCCATTTTAATTGATCTTGGATCTCATGTGCGTAAGTCTTAAAGGTATTTCAGATTTTGCTAATACTTCTTGCGAAAATATCAAACTATCTAAAATTATGTTAATTATTTCCCTAGTTTTTGAATACACTAGAAAGCTGAGAATTAATCAGGGTATTTATGCTGAAAAACAAGTTTAGATTCCGAAAGAATGTGTCTACTCAGGATAGTATAATAGAATTAATATAATTAATAATGAAATGAAAACCGAGAACTATTTTACATGCTCTGGACACATAACGAATTTGCAGGTTAATTTTTTGAGGAGTTAGGACTTCTAACTGCTGACTTGCCCGGCTACGGATGTAAGCTAGCTAAGATGTGCTGTCCAATTTCCGTGGATTGAAGGTACTGTGATAATAATTCATACTTCATATTCACATGCATAAGGGCAAAATCTCCAGATAATTTCTATAAGTTTCTATGAATCGAGTATTGGATAGTTAAAATATCTTAACAATAGTTTTTATTCATCCAAAATTTTACTGGTTTTGCTCTTAAAGAGGAATGTAAGCGTCTTCAACCCGTTGAAGATAAACTTGCTGAAATTGATTCTTAATAGATTGCAAATCTTTTCGTATCATTTTTGAGTCCATATAGTTTCACAAAACAGTTTTCTGAGGAAAACCCGAAACTGACGTAATCTTTAAGTCAAAATGCTTATTTTACTTCAATATTACGGATCTTTCAGACTCTGAATTTGGGAAACAGGGTATTGGTCGAATTTCTTTCAGGAAATTTCTCAATTTTTCTTAGTCATGCTAGACGGTTCCACGGTCTAATCATTCAGAAAAGAATTATTGATAACTGAAATAAGAAGAAATATGACACCAGTTGAAAGTTAATCTAATTGTTTCGTTTTGGAAAAAGAAGACCATTCAGGATGCTACTTTTGTCCATTCAGATCCAGGACATACAAAAGCAGAGAGATGAGGCAAAAACAAGGGGAAGCAGATATGGAACCTTGATTAAAAAAGGGTGATAAGTCGCACTTTGAATATAAACTTCATAGAATTAATATATGGGGATTCTGAGCTGATCAAAAATTCAAAATAATGATTGTAGTACTTCATAATTCTCAGGTAAATTTATCAGAACAAAAAAGAAATGTTTGCAGGGAGAGAGGATACTTTGGAGCAAAACCAAAACTCATGATGCAACTATGAAAAGAGCAGTATGAGAACATCTATGGGAATTAGTGATATCTCAAGAAGCAAGAGAATAAGTTCAAAAAGATCTCAATAGTAATGAGTTTATACAGTAACTAAAAAGATATTCAAAGCAGGAAAATTTTTCTCACTACCGTTTGCAAATCTGAAGATTCTGTGTAAAGCTTTTGTTATAAATCTGTCTAATGAACCAGAAAAGAAAAAAATTGATTCAAATACTGAAATCAACGAGCAAAATTTTGATAGGGTTCGCGATAAGAAAAAAATTAGAGGTAAATCGGAATTCTATCCCGATTTTCACTAGCAACATACATATACAATTTAGAAATATTGACGAAATTTAGGAGTTAATCAAAATTTTCCAAAAGAACATCTTTTGAAATTTCTATTAGTAACATCATTGATCAAATAGTTTGCAGAAATATTTTTAAAGTCTTTCTAAATATCCGCTGATGGATCAAAAAACAAAAGCAACTTTAAAAATAAGTATTTTCTACCCTGCAAATATAGAGACGAACCGAAACAGAGTTGGAGCAAGGGAAATAAGAAAAATTTTAGAGGATAATTTCAATATCTAGCTCCTCTGCAAGTTCTTTGTATCTATTCCTGATGGTGACTTCAGTAACTCCGGCAACGTCTGCGACTTCACGCTGAGTCCTCCGTTCACCGCATAGTATGGATGCAATATATATTGCAGCCGCTGCAACTCCTGTAGGGCCTCTGCCGCTTGTCAGTTCTTTTTCTGAGGCCTGTCTCAGGATCTCAACGCTTTTGGACTGGACTTCTCCTTTCAGATTTAGGCCAGAACAGAACCTTGGGACATAATCGATAGGAGAAGTTGGCATGAGCTTTAATGCAAGTTCCCTGGAAATGAAGCGATAGGTTCTTCCGATTTCTTTTCTACTGACTCTGGACACTTCTTCAATCTCATCAAGAGTTCTTGGGACACTGCACTGACGACAAGCAGCATAAAGAGCTGCTGCAGCCACACCCTCAATGCTTCGTCCCCGTATCAGATTTTTATCCACAGCTTTCCTGTAGACGACAGCTGCTGTTTCTCTTACAGTTCTAGGGAGTCCCAAAGCAGAAGCCATTCTGTCCAGTTCTGAAAGGGCAAAAGCTAGGTTTCTTTCAGTCGCGTTGCTTACGCGGATTCTGCGCTGCCATTTTCTTAAACGATAGAGCTGAGCACGGTTTTTGGAGGAGATTGATTTTCCGTAGGAATCACGATTTCTCCAGTCTATCATTGTGGAAAGTCCTTTGTCATGGATTGTATAAGTCATAGGCGCGCCCACACGAGAGCGTTTCATCCGTTGATCGTGATCGAAAGCTCGCCATTCTGGTCCTTCATCCACAAAATCAGCATCTATGACAAGGCCGCAGTCGCCGCACACTAGCTCAGCTCGCTCATAGTCGTGAACAAGGTTCCTGCTGCCGCATTCTGGACACAAGGCCTTTTCGTTCTCAAAACTTTGCTCCTTTTGCTTTTCTTTACGAGCTTTGATCATGGAACGTATTTTTTCTCTTTCAAGAGTGTCCGAATAGCGAACTCTTTCGACTTCTACCATATCATATCACCTTACAAGTTAGCATGACATCTTTATGATTTTTCTGTAATTCAGAACCTGCACCAAACTAAATAATCTATGTTAAAAAATAGGATAGGAAAACTCACGGATATTACTAGCAAAAAACATATATACCAGTTAGAGTTGAACCATGTCAATAGATTCATATATGTATCGAATTAGAGTTCTCACCGAATATAGACCTTTTCATTGACCATAGTCCGAAACTCAGAATCAGGAATTCGTTTAAATCCCTTCACGAAAAAATAAGGTTGGTTTATAGGTCCAAAGACACTGACAGTCGCACCAATCTGGTTCAGTGCCTTATCCACAACAATCGAATTCAATTTTGGAAGATTACCCGAGGTATTATCGGATTTGATCTCATCTCCTTTGACTATCAGATTTTTGACACCTGATCTTTGTAGCACTTTACCGAGTCGTCTCATATCAACCATGAATAATTAATTGGATACTTCCAGCTCAGGGCAAAAATATCTTGGTTTTTAGCGGGTTAGATTTTCAGCTTTTTTAAGAAGATATATTGTAGACTGAAAAGCATATGTAGTCTATGCTTATAATATATAAGGATATCGCAAGACCTATATTATACAAAACTTTGGGTAAAGCTCGAGCCAAAATGTAAAATAAATGGAATAATTAAACCATAGGCTTATATATTTTATAAGTATCGTTGTCATTAATAAAACTAAGATTCTAACTATATACTAACTCCGATTACTGACATCTTTTCAGGAAGAATGGTCACTGTCTAAGTTCATATTTTTTTGGAATGGGTGCAACGATAACTGATGGCAAAGTTGCATGAAAAATTTACTTAAATTAAGGATGCAAACCTTGTCGAGAGGCAAATCTCGGAGTCCCCGTACTGCTATAACTTTATATATAAATTGAATTGTGCGTATCAATCAGCTGATTAGATATTTAATTTTCAGAAAAAGCGATTTAGAGCATATTTCTGAATTATTTTAATCAGTTGAGATATTTACGATAGCAAGTGATCTAGTCAAAACTTGCTGGCCTATATAGAGAGATAGCGGAACTAAGTTAAGAGATTTAATTTTGATTAAATTATTAAAATTACTTGCCCCCTCTTTAGTAAGGACATTTAAGTTCAGTACTTCTATACGTGTTTTTTGATGTAAAACCTATCCATAAGTAAAAACAATAAATCCAATTTTTTGTGGTGAAGAAAAAAAAATTATGTGGTCAATCAAGATTTACTGAAATTTCTGTAAACTGCTTCTAAGCATCCTGATTTAATTTTCTGAGAAGTTGTATAGCATTCAGTTGTATAGCATTCATTACTTGTTCCTCTTTTTTATGTTGGATTGTTTTATCTCAAGTAAGAGCTGCTATTATATGGTCTGTAAATTTCCCTCCTAGATCTTCATATGATTATTTTGTATGTACTGTGTATCTAAAGACAAAAGGAAGTATAAATAAACAAGTAGAAAGGTACATAGTCGTATAGGAGTAATTATATATCATGATGTAACACGAAAAGAGGAAAAGTTAAATATATGGATCGGAAATCAGGTATGAGTGTTTTATTTCCAGTAATACACTAACTCCGATTACTGACCTCGTTCCAGGGAGGATAGTCATTGTCTAAGTTTGTATATTTTTTTGGAAAAGATGTAACTGATGGCAAAAGTAGCATGAAAGATCTACTCGGAGGTAAGGGTGCAAACCTTGCCGAGATGGCAAATCTCGGAGTCCCCGTGCCTCCTGGATTTACAATCACAACTGAAGTATGTGTACTCTATCTGAAAAATAAAAACTATCCAAAAGAAGTAATCCAACAGATAGAAGGGGCTATCGACAAACTTGAGGCCTTAAACAACAAAAAATTAGGAGATACAGATGATCCATTGCTTGTCTCAGTGCGGTCTGGAGCCAGGGTATCCATGCCGGGGATGATGGATACAGTACTTAACCTTGGGCTCACAGACAATTCTGTGATTGAGCTTGCAAATAAGGTCAGTGATGAAAGGTTTGCTTACGATTGCTATCGCAGATTTATTTCTATGTTCGGGGATGTAGTGCTCGGAATTGAATTTAAAAAGTTTGATTCCCTTATTGATGGTAAAAAAAAGGAACTGAGAGTCGAGTCAGATACAGATCTTGATGCAGAATCGTTGAAAGAACTAGCTAATAGTTTTAAGGATGTAATCAAACTCGAAAAGGGATTTGAATTCCCCCAGGATCCGAAAGTTCAGCTATATATGGCAATTGATGCTGTTTTTGAATCTTGGAATAATCCGAGAGCCATTACTTACAGGAAACTTAATGGAATTGATGATAGCTGGGGAACTGCCGTCAATGTACAGACGATGGTTTATGGGAACAGAGGGAGTAATTCTGGCACAGGAGTTGCTTTTACAAGGAACCCATCAACAGGGGAGAAAAAGTTTTTCGGAGAATACTTAATAAATGCACAGGGCGAAGATGTGGTCGCAGGCATTCGGACTCCGGATTTTATTGATACCCTTGAAGATAAAATTCCAGAGGCCTACAAACAACTTGTGGATATCTGTCATACGCTTGAAGCCCACTTCCAAGATATGCAGGACTTAGAGTTTACCATTCAAGAAGGAAAACTTTATATGTTGCAGACCCGCACAGGGAAACGTACAGCTGCTGCAGCCATGAAAATTGCAACGGATATGGTTGCAGAAGGGCTTATAGATAAGGAAACTGCGATCACAAGAGTAAGAGCCGAACAAATAGACCTGCTCCTGCACCCAAGGATTGATCCCAATGCAAAGTTAGAAGTAATTGCGAAGGGCCTCCCAGCATCTCCTGGAGCCGCTGTAGGAAAAGTTGTGTTTACTGCTGAAGCCGCAGAGGCAATGGCCGAATTAGGGGAGAAAACAATCCTCGTACGAACCGAAACCTCCCCTGAAGATATAGGAGGAATGGCCGCAGCACAGGGTTTCCTTACAGTGCGTGGTGGGATGACTTCTCATGCAGCAGTTGTTGGAAGAGGCATGGGTAAACCATGTGTTGTGGGCTGTGGATCGATCTCAATTGACATAAAACACGGTCTTTTTGTGGCAAACGGTCACACTATAAGGGAACATGAATATATTACCATTGACGGGAGCTCCGGGAGTGTAATTATTGGGAAGGTAGAACTGATTGATGCCGAAATTAATAAAGATTTGAAACAGGTTCTCTTATGGGCTGACGAAATCAGGACTCTCGGTATAAGAACAAATGCAGATAATCCGGCAGATGCAGGCCTTGCTCGCGAACTTGGTGCAGAAGGTATAGGGCTTTGTAGAACTGAACACATGTTCTTTGGGGATGACAGAATACCTGTAGTAAGGGAAATGATTCTGGCAGAAGATGAAAAATCTAGAAAAAAGGCACTCAAGAAACTGCTACCGATGCAGAAGGCTGATTTCCTTGGAATCTTCCGTAGTATGGAAGGTTTACCAGTGACTATTAGGTTGCTTGATCCACCTCTTCATGAGTTCCTACCGGACAAGGAGGAACTAGACGAAAAGCTTAGGGAACTTGAAGCATCAGGGGATTGGGAGAAAATCGGTGATGTGAAGAAAATTATCCAGCGTGTGGTTTCCCTTAAAGAACTAAACCCTATGCTTGGGCATAGAGGATGCAGGCTTGGAATCACCTATCCCGAAATATATGATATGCAGGTACGCGCAATTATGGAAGCGGCTTGTGAACTTGCAGCCGATGGAATGAAAATTGTTCCTGAAATTATGATCCCATTGGTGAGTCTTGCAAAGGAACTCTCAGTGACCAGAAATGGAGTATGCAAGATGGCAGATAAGGTCATGGGTGAGAAAGGAATAAAGATCGATTATCATGTAGGGACAATGATCGAACTTCCTAGAGCCGTAATTACTGCAGACGAGATAGCAATGGAAGCCGACTTCTTCTCTTTTGGGACAAACGACCTGACCCAAACAACATTCGGATTCAGTCGTGACGATGTATCCAAATTCGTGCCAATCTATCAGAAAGCAGGTATCATTGAGCACGATCCTTTCGCAGTCCTCGATCAGGAAGGCGTTGGCGAGTTGATGAAAATTGGAATTCAAAAGGGTCGTTCCGTTAAACCTAACCTCCAGATGGGAATATGTGGAGAACATGGTGGAGAACCAAAATCCATCCACTTTGCTCACAAAATAGGACTCAATTATGTGAGCTGCTCTCCGTACAGGGTTCCGATCGCGAGGCTTGTAGCTGCTCAAAGCACAATAGATTCCCGAAACGCAAAATAAAATCTTTAAATTGAATATCGATTCAAAAAGCACGCAGGATTAAAATCCTGCCTCAATTTTTTTCTGAAAAATTTCAATTGAGCTTAGCAATTCTAAAAAAAGTATGATTATCGAGGTATTAATTGTGAGTTTCTAAATAAATCATTTCTGTGGAATTATAGTGGCTATCCTGAAATCATTTCATGCCACTTTTGAGTCCATATATTTTAACAAAACAGTTTTATGAGGTAGATCCGAAGCTAAATTAATCATTATGTTCAAAATGCTGTTTTACAGCAATGGCATCGAAATATTGGAACAGTTATCAAGATAACTTAATCACCTTGTTTGAAAACAAAAAGGGAACGGATTCAGGACAGTAAAATAATTTAAACTTGAGAAAATAAAACAAAAACCAGGAAAAGCCGAGATCTAACTTGGACAAAAAAGAGTAATAAATCACACTTTGGATGTATAGCTCGTATCACAATAGACAGGGATTATTGGCTAATCAGAAGATTAAAACATGACTTCCTCATTCCATTATTCTTAGGTGGATTTATCAGAAAATAATTATATAATTCTCACGTAGTAAGACTAAAAAACAGCAGGATTAGGCATTTAATGGCGAGACTTTTATTATTTTTTTTAGTTTTTATTGATTACGGTCAATTGCTGGTGTAATTAATGGCAAATTTAGATAATCCCATAAAATATTAAAAAGTATCGAAAATGAAACGATTTGATTTTGAATAATTTCTTTATACCAGAGCATCACGAAACATTAATCTTGTGACGAGTTTTAAATTTTAACAAAACAAAAAACATGAGGTGTATTATGAAAGCAATAGCGATAAACGGAAGTCCGAGAAAGAAATGGAACACAGCAACCCTTTTAGAAAAAACTCTTGAAGGTGCAGCCTCTGAGGGTGCAGAAACAGAAATAATTCATCTTTATGATCTCAATTTCAAAGGATGTATAAGTTGTTTTGCCTGTAAGCTAAAAGATGGAAAAAGCTATGGAAAATGCGCAATGAATGATGAACTAACACCTGTACTGGAAAAGCTGAAAAATGCTGATGTAGTGATACTCGGATCACCCATCTACCTTGGAAATTCGACTGGTGAGATGAGATCTTTCATGGAACGTTATATATTTCCATTTCTTGTTTATTCTGAGAATCCACGGTCATTATATCCGAGAAATACCCCTATAGGTTTCATATACACGACTGGTGCTAAGGAAGAAAATTTCGATTTATTTGGTCTTCATAAGACTATTGAATTAAATGAAGGGGTTGCAGCGAGAATTTTTGGGTATTCTGAATCACTATATAGTACCGATACTTACCAATTCGATGATTATTCAAAGTATGTCGCGGATCGTTTTGATCCAGTAGAGAAAGCTAAAAGGCGGGAAAAAGTCTTCCCTAAGGACTGTGAGAAAGCCTTTGAGATGGGGATTAGGTTCGTAAAGCGACAAAAAGCTGCAGAAGAACATAAATAATACAAATTGTGAAGGAAAATGCCAGTAAATTTCTCCGATCTACCTGAATTTGATAGAAGCTCATTTATGCATTATAAAATTTGTACTTCTGTTAAGTTAGAGTTTCAACTACTGAATTTCCAATGCAAAACTGAACTCTCAAAACTTTTGACTATGTGTCCTTAGATTCATTCAATATTATATAGAAATAAACTTGTCAAATGAGGTCTCAAGTATTCATTAAAAATTTTAGTCACAATTTCTACTAGTTCTTCAGAGTCATTGTCAAGAATACATTTCCGATAAACTTTTTAATTATTTTCTTATAATTTTAAATAGTGACTCCAGATTCGTAAATTTCATTGATTACATCTTCATCAGGATCAATGAGTAGTGCAGCCTTTCTTGTAGTCAGATTTGTATATATTTTATAAGCCAGTTCTATATTTTCATAATTTCTCTGTAATTTGTATTTACATTTTAGGAGTTTAACATCAAATTCAAGCTCAACAGAATAAATTTTATTTTTATTCTTAAGTATATATATGAAAAGTACCGAATACTAAAACTAAAATTAAAAATAAAAAAATTATTTTTAAATTAAAATCTAAGAAGCTGGATTAAAAATTAAACTCTATTATTCTGTTATTTTTATTTAAGCATATAATTGCAAATTACTGTTATTTTTTTAAAAGAAAATCTCAATGAACAAATGTTATTTCGTATTATCAAATGCTAAATGAAAAACGAAGGCTATTCATTAAATGTAGGTCGAGATCGGATGAAAAAATTTAATCATTTTGTGACTCTCTCTAACCTGAATAAACTTTGATAGAATTTCTTTTCGAATTTCATTGACATCTTTGAAGACTATCTCAATGTTTTCATTTTTATTCTCTGAAATTGTATTAATTTTCCTGTATTCGCGCCTACCAAATCTTCTGGGAATCGTCTATTCAAAATCCAAATGCAAAACTGGCTATTTCCAGATTCAGCAGCATCATCAAATCGCTGTAGATTTTTTAAAGCCCTATCAGCATCGTATTTGGATAGCCTGTATACTAGAACAATGAATAAGGGTCTCTTAGTCAGATTTGATTAAATAGGAGTTGAAGTAGTTTCAATAAATCTGTAACAATTAGAATTGTAAAATAAACATTATTTAAACTATAAGTTATAAAATTTTGTCATTTATGTTTAATTCAAGACATAAATGCCGAATAAAATTATTCAGAAGTATAAATATAATTATATTTGCTGGAGAAAAATATATTTATGTTTTATATCGTTTTTTATAGGGCTAATAAGTCGATCTACTTTTGAAATTATAAAATATTAGTTAGTGAAGTTCTGGTTTAAGATACCATTTATTTAGGATATTATCTTATCCAGCTGATTCTTCTGCGCTGCAATTTTGATTTCCTGAGCTATTCTCCTTCCGGTTGAAAGGCTTTCTTGCATCAGGTCTGCATAAGGAGAGCCTGAAATATAAAGGTTTGTCCCAGCCACAATCCTGGCTGAAATTTCAAAAACCTTGATCTCAAGAGAATCAGTAAAAACTGTTTCAAGACAGAAGGCCCCTACCATCCCGCCAAAAAGATCAAGAGACTCTTCTACTACCCTTTCTCCAAGTGAAAAAATAAGAGGCAGAAGGGACTCTCTAACTACTAAGGGTACATTTCCTGTGACAACATATGTGGGACGAATGCCTGCTTCTATGAGTTCTCTGGGTGAGCCGAGTCTAAAGATTTCATCTGCATTAGACTCCACTCTGCGATCCATACTTAGGAGCTCAAGGATACCTTCGCTTAAGGCATATCCCTCGTTTCTGATCGGGGAATAAAAATAATGTAGGTAATAACGGGTCCCTGTGATAAATTCCTGAATTGTGAATTTTTGGGTTCGGTCTACGAGTTCATTGAATTCTTTATAGGTTTTTGCGACGAAAAAACCCTTTCCCCCTTTTGCTCCGTGGTACTTAACCATCACAGGCCCATTGATATCACGAGGATCTTCTATTTTTTCGGGCATGTGAATACCTGCTCCAAGCAACCACTCACGTTCTTTATCTCTGTCAGATTCCCATTCGAGCACAGCTCTGTTTCCAAAAGTAGGAACTTCCAAATCTGCAAAATTTTTCGTGCCCAGGTAAGCAACGAATGAGCCGTGTGGAATTATAATAGTGTTCTTCTTTCTAAGTTCTTCAGCCTTGGTCATTATATGTTCATACCTATCAACGATAAGGTACTCATCGGGTTTTGCCTTTGGAAATGCATCATAGAATTTAGGAGGTTTACCAACGCAGATTCCAAGAGTTCTGAATCCTTCTTTTCTCGCTCCGTCAAAGATTTGTAGGCTTGAGTGAGAACAGACTGTTGCGATAGCAATATTTTTTAAGTCATATTTTTTCAGAAATTCAAAAACCTGCGGTTTTGTGATCATGATTATTACCAGCGAAAAATTTAGACTAGAATGTACAATGTTATATTTAACATTAAGGTTTAATTTTACATAAATATATAACAGTGTGCATATATTAACCCATAATAAATCAAAGTTGTGGTTGCACACCCACTAGCAAACAACGGGGTATTTTAGTAGTACATAAATGGATTGAAATGAATTATTCAAAATCAAATATTTTAATTTGCCTTATACTCATTTTTCTTCTTTGTTTCCTGATTTTCAGTATAGTTTTTAATGATTCAGAAGTTGTGCCGTCATAAACACTTCCAATGTAACTCAATCACTCCACAGTTTCTGTCTATCCTAAAAGACTCGATCACGCCGTAGAGATTCATGGATTTCGTGATTCTCTATCTCTTCACCCTGCAGTCGGTTCCTTTTTGGATGTATTTATATAGTATTTCTGATGATGTAAGAGAAGTTTATTAAATAAAAAAAGCCAAATAATCGGAGATTGGTATGAGGGTCGCTTTAAAGCTTGCATACATAGGCACTGAATTTCACGGCTCCCAGATCCAGCCCAATGTCGTGACAGTAGAAGGAGAACTCTTCAAAGCACTTCGTAATTTAGGAATCATAGAAAGCCATAAGTATGCTAATTATACCTGCGCCGGCAGGACGGATGCAGGAGTTAATGCCTTCGAACAGATCGTATCTTTTGATACTGACAAAACAAATCTAGCAATTCCCAGGGTCATAAACTCCGAACTTCCCCCAACAATCTGGGCCTGGGCTCACGCGGAGGTACCTAACCACTTTGACGCTAGAAGAGACGCGATTTCAAGACACTATCGCTATATAATTAGTGGGGAAGGATACAATATTTCAAAGATCCGTGAGGCTTCAAAATTACTGGTCGGAAGACATGATTTTGAGAACTTTTCAAAAATCAGTGGAGAAAAGAGCACAATTCGCACCTTGTTAAGGATTGATGCTCGCGTAGACGGGGATGTTACAAAAATCGATGTTATTGGAAATAGTTTCCTTTGGAACATGGTCAGGAAAATAGTAACTGCACTTTCAATGATCGGAAAAGGTTTACGTGATAATGACTGGCTGCTCCAGATGCTAAACCCTGATATTTATGAAGAAGGAATTGAACCTGCTCCTGCCTGTGGTCTAACCCTGATGAAAATAAATTACGAAAAAAAAATAGATTGGATCGAAGATAATTATTCTATCACAAGAGCTGGTTTGCAAAACAAGAAGCTTATTATCAAACATAGAGTTATTGCTGAGGTGCTGGATGAACTGATTTCCCATGAATAAGAAATGTCTTTTAAGTGACATACACTTAATGTTCAATGCACCGTTCATTTTCAATCGCTTAGTTTTACCTAATATAAACTATAGTTAATTAAAGTTTTCAATATTTCACTCATAAAACATCAAGGCATTTAATATTTAGGCCTTTCCATACGATTCTTGGCCATCTTCCAAATAGGTAATGGCTACTTAAATCAACAGGGGATATGGCACTGATACGCGCATAGTAAGGTTCTTATTCGATGGCATTGGAGAAGCTAGCCATCATAAAATCGTTCTTAGAGTCGCTAAACTAATTGTGTTTGGTAAGGGCGATTTGATGAACTCAATGCCATAATGAAACATTGAAAATGGATTTAGCCCAAGCACGTCAGGATAAAGATGACATTAAAAAGACGTTTGATAATTACATTATACAAGTTCAAATCCCTATTAATCAAAAAGCAGTTGAAGCTCAGGAGCAAAAAAGCCAAGGTGTCGATTTTTGTAATATTTGCTACAATTATGCTACATAACAGAATGTGAAAGGAAAAATTTTCTAATAAAAGTAAATAGAGTTTTAATAAAAAAATTTAAACATTTTTTGGTTAATTTTCTTCTTTAATCAATCCAAACTTTTCTAATATCTGTTGCCTTATTTTGTCCGGGTCGTTGATAATTATCTCAATGTTCTCATTTTTATTCTCGGAAACAGTATTAATTCTCCTGTATTCATGCCTTCCAAAGTCAGCAGGGAACCTTCGTTCCAAAATCCACATACAAACCTGGCAATTTCCTGAATCAGCTGCTTCTTTCAGGCGTTGTAGACACTTAAGGGCTCCTTCTGCATTGCATTTTTTGATATGTTTATAGAACCTAAAATCTCTCCAGATCTTGAATTTTTGCCTTTATTCATCCAATCATTGAACGTTTGATACGTTATCCCTGCGGACGCTGCTGCAAGGGCATAAGTAAGCCCCAATGCAACGTTCTCACCAATTAGCTGTTGAATTTCATAGTTTAATTTTGAAGGTCGTGCCATTTTCATCCCGTTTTTAATTTCTTTAATAAATATAATTGAGTGTCATGCTTAATATTTTTTTACTTTTCTTATCTATGGAACCTACTACGAACTCACAAATTGAATGAGTATTATGAGCTTTGAACTGCTTATAGCTTTGACAAATCCCACTAATGACGCTTTTCACAGGAATGAGCATGGGGCGATTCTAGGGGCTTTCAGGACTCGGGTAATGATATAGCATGTCTAACATCAAAAAAACTAAACTAAAGGACCCAGGATCAGCCAGGTCGATACTCTCTTTAAGAAAAATTAGGGACAAGGTTCACAATATAGTCCAAACTATGAAAAAAGTGAGTGAAATCTTATTTTGATTTAAGAATATGAGTAATCCATTATTTTTGATACTCTTAGTAAACAAACGCTATTGATACCGATTTAGTGAATATTAGTAAGTCGAATAGTCATCCTTTAACCTATTCACTTTCGAAATCCTAAGTGAGTTCATGATAGTGTTAATAATAATTTTTATTACTTTATTAATATAATTATTTTTTATGTTTTTAGCCTTCTTTTTGTTAGACATTACTTCAAATCGAAAAAAGAGATACATTATATAAAAAAAATGACCAGATAACTTAAAATCTAAAAGTTGCCATATCCAGATTTTTCATGATTTTGAGACTATAATTCTTACCTTTATGTGCCATTCTCCAGTATAGATTCACTAGTTACCATGAACAATAAGGTTCTGCGTAGCGGGGGTCAGATTGATATTCTGTACGCGCTGAAGTTAGTTTGACGGTTAACCACACGAACTACACAGAACCGTATTGTTCCACGGAAAATGGGGGATCTATATAGACAAAGGTTAATATATATGAGAAAATTTTACCAAAAATAGTTATGGTTTTAAAAATTTGCTTTTGTATAATAAGTGTAAACCTTACAGTTAAGAAAGTTAATAGATCTAAACATCAGGAAAATGGTATACATAGGTAAGAATTCTAACATCAAATTGAAGAAATAATATAACAGACAGAAACTAAGCCTCTGGCAATCGGCACTCAATTCTTCCAAGAGAAGAAAAGATTGAAGAGATTGCATACTATAGATTTGGTTTTGAATTTTTAGTCAATGTGAGGTAACTTTATGAATGACGACAGAGAGGCACTGTAACGGGCATAGCAAACAAACAAGTAACCGGCAGAGGTATGTCGAACCGCGACTGGTGGCCGAACCAGTTGAAAATCGAGATCCTGCATCAGCATTCATCCAAGTCCAACCCGATGGGCGAGGACTTCAACTACGCGAAAGAGTTCAAGAGCCTTGACCTAGCTGCTGTGAAGAAAGATCTCGCAGCGTTAATGACTGATTCGCAGGACTGGTGGCCGGCGGACTTCGGCCACTATGGACCTTTGTTCATTCGCATGGCGTGGCGGTGCGAATGGCGCGCGAATTTGCCTAGCGCCGCAGAAGGATTGGGAAGTCAACCAGCCGGCCGAACTGGTTAAAGTTCTAGATATTCTCAAAGGTATCCAGAGCGAGTTCAACAACGCGGCCTCTGGCGGTAAGAAAATCTCGCTGGCTGACCTGATAGTTTTGGCTGGTTGTGCAGCCGTCGAGCAAGCTGCGAAGAAAGCTGGTCACGATGTGACGGTTCCATTCTCGGCAGGGCGCATGGATGCCTTACAAGAGCAGACCGATGTGGTCTCCTTCGCCTTACTAGAACCGATTGCTGATGGCTTTCGAAACTACCTCAAAGGCAAATACACCGTAGCAGCCGAGGTGTTATTGGTTGACAAGGCGCAATTGCTGACGCTGACTGCACCATAGATGACGGTGCTCGTCGGCGGTATGCGCGTGCTGAACACCAACTTCGGACATTCCCAGCACGGTGTTTTTACCCAGAATCCAGAAGTGCTAACCAACGACTTCTTTGTGAACCTGCTCGACATGAGCACGGAGTGGAAGTCGATATCGGACACCAAGGATATTTTTGAAGGGCGCGATCGCAAGACTGGCGAAGTCAAGTGGACCGGCACGCGTGTCGATCTCATCTTTGGTTCGAACTCCCATCTCCGGGCTCTGGCCGAAGTCTATGGAAGCTCGGACGCGCAGAAGAAGTTTATCCAGGACTTCGTTGCTGCTTGGACCAAGGTGATGAACCTTGACCGCTTCGACCTCGCCTAATCGTAGCATAAACGTCTTCAAGGCTTGAAGATCTTCAAAAAATTAAAAGTAAAATAAACTGACCCAAAAGTTCAATTATTCCCCCACAAGCCTTTTAAATTTTTATTGTAACTTTTGAGCTCTTCTCTGCCCGCCTTTCAGCAGTAATTATCCCTAAGCTTACTAATTCATGGAGAGCCCTAATGAAATTGCTCATACTTGAGTTTGTATTCCAAGTGCGAATTGATTTTAAAGAGAAATCAGTTAAAACTTGCTGATAGAAGAAGGGGGGATTCGATCAAAATGATTAACTTACGTGAAATTAGTTTGAAGATTGAATTACTGTATCACACAATTTCCCCGGTCAAATAGTAAAAAATGTATCCTATACTTTGGTATCCTGCGACAGACTAGCTCCATAATGATTGAGATTTTTAGATACTGAGTATTAAGTTTTATTGAAGAATTCATTCTTTCTGCAAATTCAGCAGTTCAATCCAAAAAAATACAAAAATAGTTATATTTTGAACCAGATTCGAGATCGTATCATCTAAAATCTGGTTATACTTGTCAGGTCAATATTCCAAAGTTAGGTACTCCAGATTCCCTGCAAGAGCTGCTCCATTACTTTGTCGAGGGTAAATGTTGCAGATTTCTGGCGAGGAGGAAATTCCTTGAAGGTTGCCAAAAAATCGCCTAGAATGCTCTGTGCTGGCACCATCATGAAAGCGTGATCGATTAACCAGTCGTAATAGGTATTAGAGGTCTGATCTGCTCGTTCATAGGGATCGGTGCGTAGGTTAAATATTTTTGGTACGCGTAGATGGACAAAAGGTTCAGCCCAAACCAGTAGCGTACCTCTGGCGCGCTGCTCCATAAAGACGAGCTTCCAGTTATCATACCGTACAGCTACAAGATCTCCATCATCGGAAAAGTAAAAAAACTCGATACGTGGGGATTTATTCTCTTTCCCAATTAGATATGGTAGCAGGTTATAGCCATCAAGATGCACCTTGAAATTCTTGTCTCCTGCTTTGTAACCTTTTTTAAGTTTTTCCTTAATATCCGGTTTTCCTGCAGCTGCAAGCAAAGTAGGTAGCCAGTCAAGTAAACTCACCATCTCGTTAGAAATCGTACCTGCCGGAATCTTCCCTGGCCAGCGCACTACCTCAGGAATTCGGAAAGCTCCTTCCCAACATGAATTCTTTTCGTTGCGGAATGGGGGTCATACCTCCATCAGGCCAGGAGTTCATGTGTGGCCCATTATCTGTGCTGTAGACTACGATGGTGTCTTTTGCAATGCCAAGTTCGTCTAGTAAATTAAGTAACATACCTATCTGTTGATCGTGCTCAATCATAGCATCATGGTATTCCGACTGCCAGCGCCCACAGCAGCAGGCGGGCTTCCACATTTACGGGGGAAGCGCCCGCTATCCATAAAGGCGTCGTGGCGATCACCCAGAGAAGCGTCCGGAAGTAGTGGTCTCGGAACACAGCATTTGTTGAATTTACGAGCGTCCATACAGTGCGCTCCAGTTGGATCAGTAGCAAGGGAATGACGAAGGCCCAGCCGGAGGTGGTGAAGGCCATGGTCACCGAAGCGTTCATGAACAGGCTCAGCAGCATCACCCCCAGAACCAACCAGCGGGTCCGAGATTGATCGGCTCGGATCATGGTAGCCGACCAGCTTGTAGTAAGCCATACCGTGAATATAGCCAACATCATCACCAGCGTCTAAGCCGCACCATGCCATGAGAGGTGAGTCAATAGATAAAGTGTGAGAGCTGCGATACTGCGAACACGAACACGAGGTCGAAGAACAGCTCCAATGGATTGACCTCATATTTTTGTTCAGGGATGATGTGAATGGGATGAGCAGTCATATATCTTCACTTGCTTAGTGCAAAAATCATTTTACAAATCATTAGCTGTTTCCCGGTACGTCTACTTGTCCAAAACCACTCGAATCGGTACTCCAGTTAGGCAACTAGCAGCGTGAACGACTCGGCATATCTGGGCGATTCAAAGGGGCTGGCATCCACAGGATCGGAAAGCACATCGCTAATCCGCCCGGAGACCAGTTTATGCTTGGAGTAGAAGAAGGGGACAACCCGAAAATAGAGCATTCTAAGGACGCATAATCAGGCTGACATCGAATGCGATATGTGAAAGCGATATTCACATGTACGAGGGAAGAACTCCCATAAATCCCGGAAGGATTTTAGGCCATGAGCCCCTAGGAGTAGTTGAAAAAACAGACGACGGGATTGAATCGATAAATGAAGGCGATAGAGTCGTTATGACCTTTAATGTCGCCTGTGGTTATTGCTATAACTGCATGAGAGGGGTATAACTATGCATGTTTGAACGGTGGCAATTTGGGTTATGTTGGGCCTTTTGCTGGCGCTCAGGCAGAATACATCCGCATTCCATTTGCGGATTTTAATTGCATAAAGCTTCCTGGGTCTCCAGGAGATAAATGGGAAAATGATTTTGTATTGCTTGCAGATATCTTTCCAACAGGATTTCATGCGACTGAGCTGGCCATGGTGAAGCCTGGAATGAATGTTGCCATTTTCGGTGCCGGTCCAGTCGGTCTGCTTTCGGCCTACAGCGCAATTTTGAAGGGCGCAAACCAGGTATATGTGGTGGATTATATCCCTGAACGTCTTAAGAAAGCCAAGCAGATTGGCGCTATTCCAATTGATTTCACAAGGGGAGATCCCGTAGATCAAATCATGGCTATAAAGGCAAAAAATCCAGCAAATCTTCTAGGTAAGGAGAAGATGTCAGGCGTCATGTGCGGAATAGATGCAGTGGGCTATCAGGCGAGGGATAGAAAGAACCCTAAAATTGAGAATCCAACGCAGGTTCTAGAAGACCTTGCGAGGCTTGTCAATCCAACAGGCCATCTTGGAATGATAGGAGTATATGAGGCGGAGGATCCCGAGGCGCCAACAGAGGATAGAAAGCAGGGTAGGTTCACGATACCCTGGGGACTATATGGGGCAAAGGCCTCACTATTGGAACTGGCGCAACCTCAGTCAAGAAGATTGCCTTAAAGCTTCTGGACCTTATAATTGATGAAAAGGCTAAGCCTAGCTTTATTGTGAGCCATAGAATACCTATTGAGGAGACGCCAGATGCTTACAAGAAGTTCGCTGAAAGATATGATGGGTATACGAAGGTGGTAATAAAGTTCGGGGAATAATCAGGGTAACTTCCTGGCATATTTTCGTAATCCTTTTTCTATTTTCTTATCCCAGCATTCATTCATCGATTACCCAGTTATATTTATATTTTTTTTAAGAATAATGCCCAAAGTATCAATCCTGTTCGTATGTACCGTATATGACCGTTCACACTATTTATGCAAAGGACTGAAAAAGTCGCTATTGTTGATGGGCAAAGCATATCGCCATTTACAATATACCGAAATATGTAGATCAGGCTGTAACCAAGTTAACAGAGTTTTTTGGTAAAAATTTTTAACAATCAAGAAAGTAATTTCATGAAAAAATTTGAAGGAGAATAAAACATGAATAAATCAAATAATTTAAATGAAAGTGTAATTTTCCCAAAAGGCGAAAAAATTACGAATGATTATTTCATAGGGACAGCATGGCTTGAAATGCTGGTTTCTAATGACAGCATCTTTAATTGTCCGATAGGTAATATAACTTTTGAACCAGGCGCAAGAAATAATTGGCATAAACATCCTGGTGGGCAGATTCTGCTTGTTACCGGCGGCAAAGGATATTTTCAGGAAGAAGGCAAGCCTGTAAAGGTGATTCAGGAAGGAGACGTAGTAAAAATCCATCCAAATGTGAAACATTGGCATGGTGCTAAACCGGATAGCTGGTTTGTACATATCGCGATAAGTACTAATCCCCAAAAGGGAGACGCTGAGTGGCTGGAACCAATAACGGATGAAGAATATATCGCTTTGAAAGAGAATGGAAACAATAATTTATGAAATATTGTATTTTCCTGAGTAAGAATAATTATTATTTAAAATGTTCGGCAACGAATACGCAAAAAAAAGCGAGGAACAAGAAATGATGAATTTAAAAGAAAAGAAATGTCTGATAGCCTATTATTCACGTGAGGGGAATAACTATGTTAGTGGAAGGATTGTTAATTTGCCAATCGGTAATACAAAAGTAGTAGTAAAGATGATTCAGGAAATGACAGAAGGCGATGTTTTCCGTATTGATACAGTAAAGTCTTATCCTGAGGATTATACCGAAACCACCAACGTGGCAAAAAAAGAACAGCATGACAATGCCAGACCTAAGCTTTCCAGCCATGTAGAAAATATGGATTCTTATAATGTGATATTCATTGGCTATCCGATTTGGTTTGGCACAATACCAATGGGAGTATTTACATTTTTTGAAGAGTATGATTTTTCCGGAAAAACCATTGTACCTTTTTGCACGCACGAAGGTAGCGAATTGGGCCGAAGTGAAAGGGACATAAAGAAACTTTGTCCAAACTCCGGTGTTCTTAAAGGCTTGGCAATCAGAGGCAGCGATGTAAAAAATGCGCAGAATGAGGTATCCAAGTGGCTGCATGAACTTGAAATGACAGGATAAAAATTTGTTGACAATCAAAACACTAGGAAAGGCGGAAACTCCGACATGTTGTGCGATCAGTTTATGCTTGGAGCAAAAGAAGCAGGCTATCAAGCAGAGATTTTTTTTAAGAGATAAAAATATCAATTATTGCCTGCGCTGTCTTGCTTGCCAGAGTAATGGTGGCAGTTGTGCACAGAGAGATGATATGGATGAAATCTTGGATAAAATGATTGAAGCAGACGTTCTTGTAATGGTAACTCTTGTGTATTTTATTGTAAGAGTGCACAGATGAAGACATTAATTGACATAACTTGTCCAAGATATACATCCATTAATGACAAAAATTCTATCTAATTGCAACTACTAATGACAGCAGCAAAAATGAAATGAGTGAGAAGATTGCAGGTTTCAGGGAATTTCTGCGTTGCCTTTATAATGCAGAAGAATCAGGCACCATTTATGGTATCGGAGTATATGACATAGGAGATATTAAAGGACATCCTGCAATGAAGCAGGCTTATGAAATTGAAAAGAATGCATAAGCTTTAAACTGCATAACAGAAGGGATAAAATATGACACCGAAAAATAATCAAGTATGGTTTATTACAGGAGCAAACAAGGGTCTGGGCTCTGCAATCGCCAAAGAAGCTTTAGACAGAGGATACAAGGTTGTCGCTACGGCACGTAAACCAGAAGGAATAGAAAAAACTCTTGGTAACTCTCCAAACCTGCTGACCCTCAAGCTTGACATAACAAATAATGAACAGGTGCAGTCATCTGTTGATGCCGCTTTGGAACGGTTTGGACGTGTTGATGTGCTGGTCAACAGTGCAGGATACGGGTTACTCGGATACTTTGAGGAAATATCTGAAAAGCTGATCCGCCAACATATAGAGACCAATATTTTGGGGACAATGAAAATTACCCGCGCTGTGCTGCCGTTCATGCGCAAGCAGCGTTCAGGCTGGATAATCGTTATTAGTTCCACTTCGGGAATCAGAGCTGTTGAAGGCAACTCCGTGTACAGTGCCTCCAAATTTGCACTGGAAGGCTGGACTGAAGGCATGAGCACTGACCTTAAACCATTTGGGATCCGGTGCATGATTGTTGAGCCAGGCGCATTCCGTACAGAGTTTTTCAATGAAAAGACATCCCTCATTATCTCAGATATAGAGATTGACAACTATAAAGATAGACGTGAAATTTTACATGATAACGCAGTTTTATGGCATCAGAAACAACCAGGTGACCCCGCAAAACTCGCCAAGGCACTGATGACGGCATTAAATGCTCCCAATCCACCTCTGCGCTTGTTAGTTGGCAATGCCGCCGTGGACTCCATTGACAAGTATCTCAAGGAGCGCCGCTCCGAGTTTGAAATCTGGCGTGAAGTCTCAGCTAACACTGATTTTGATTAATATTTATGCAAAGATAAACGGCTTTTTCTGCTGAAGCTAGAGTATTACTGACAATGAGCTCGGAGTTAATATGGCTTTCCAAGAACTTTAAACGCACTGAATTTGAAATGAAATTAAGAAAGAGGTTTAAAACAGTGTAGATTTTTTAATTAGGATACCTGGACGATTTGAATAGCAAAGGGACCTGCTGAAATTTCAGAATTGAAGGCAAGAATTGAAGAAAAAGGGGAATCAAATAGAGGATAAAAATCGACATATTTAAACATCTCAGGGAAGATCACGCTTAAAGCATAAAGAGTAGAAACAATAATTATAATAAATACAATCAAAAAACCCAATAAATTTTGCATTAAGGTATTCTTATATTTCCCCATCATCTCTTCATTGTTAAGCAGAAGTAGCAGAAAAACCAGAGTTTCAGGAAGAAGAATAACAGTTATCACTTGCACGAAAAGAGTTATCAGCACCAACGGGGCCCCTGGAGTTATTACAACCAAGCCAGCGAAAATCAAGCTCAGGAAATAAAAAGCATAGAACATAGGTGCTTCTGAAACCTTGTTGTTGATGGAATGAGCCCATCCAAAAACCTCACCCATAGCCCATGAACTTGCCAATGATATACACATAGCACCAAGAAGTCCGGCATCGAAGAGTCCTATGGCGAGAGCAGAACCAACGATTGGGGAACTGCTCATGATTGCAATTGCAGCTTGAGCAGCACTTTCTATATCTACTCCACCGGGCTTGAAGAGCAACGTGCCTGTGAGAATTACACATGCTATTGCAACTACAACTGTAAAGAATGCACCAACTGCAGTATCGAATTTTCCAAAAGAAATATCTTTCTCAGTCATGCCCTTATCTACTACAGAGCTCTGCTGGAAGAATATCATCCAGGGGGCTATTATAGTTCCTATATTCGCCATGGAAAAGAAGAAAAAATCACCTGTGAACCCTGTGATCGGAATACTTGGAATCAAACCTTTGATGACATCGCTATAATTGGGGTGAATAAGCAGAATCGCAGGAATATAGATTAGATTGAGTAAGCAGAAAAGGAGTACTATCTTTTCCCATGTCCAGTATCTCCCGTGAACGAATATGGTGACCATCAAGATGGAGACAGCTATTATCGTCAATATAGGCGGTATACCAAATATCTTTAGAGCAGCTGTCATTCCTATAAACTCAGTTACCATCGTAAGAAAATACAAGGAGTCCAAGTCTATTAACGAGAACCAGCCCCAAAAAGAGCCAAAAGCATCGAATATAGCCTCTGCATGTCCTCGTTTGGTGACTGCGCCTAATCTCACAGTCATTTCCTGAACATATATGCTACTGGACCACGTAGAATTAAGAGCCAGATTAAATTAAAGCCGAATTTGGCACCTGTTGCTGTATAGGTTGTGATACTACCTGCATCATTGTCTGCTACCATCACAATTATGCCTGGCCCAGCAATTACCAAATATAAACCCAGCCATTTTATTAATCGGCGACATTTGTAGTAATACCATGCACCTTCAATGATTAATCAGCTCCTCAGTTTGATTTCCTACTGAATTAAATAAATTTCATTTGTTGCCCAGTTGAATAGAAAAACAGTAATATTAAGCACTTAATGGTCTAGATCTCAATATGATAAGTACATGGGATTTGTTTATCTGGTAATTCGGAACAGTTGCTCAAAAAGCTTCGAGCCATAAGTTTTAACCTGTTTTTGCTATTTGATTATCGGGAGTGGGATAAAGAAGGCTCAATATGTACAATTACATCAGAAATATCCTTACACTATTCCCTCAGCTTTTTGCTGACCTTGTAAAAGATAATATGGGCATCTCTAAGAGACATCTAAGATACAACAAGTAGGTGCATATCGACCTTGATATCTCCCATGCTTCCACGTGTCCGAATTTTATGACAGTCGTTTACGCCATCCATTCTGATAATTAATTTCCTTATTTCCTTCCTTATTTTTTCCTTAACATTCTTAGTTTAATCGTGTTTTTGCTGAAAAGAACATTGAGAATTTCGATAAACTCCTATGCATTTGAGCATTCAAGATTTTAAATCTCTTAACAATATAATTTCTATTTATGAAAACTCTTACTGATTTTGCTCTTAACAACAATATTGAAGCTCTAAAGAAGATGAATGCGGATCTGGAATTATATTCTGCAGATGGAAGCCATGATTCATTCATGATCCATTATTTTCATCTGAGACTCATTGGTTGCTGTCTTGAGATTTTTTAGGTGCACTTCGTGCAATTTAATAGCTTTCTCAAGCTAGAAAAGAGCGCTTTCAACATTAATTTTGGGTAGTTCCATATGTGAAGAATAAGGTTTCTAGAAAATTCTTAGTGGAAGCTGTAACATTAATAATAAATTGCTATTAACACCATCAAAGTGGATAGGGTCACGTATAAAGCTCCAGGTATAAAATGAGCCCAAAAATCTGGATGAAGGAAGCGTGCTTTTTGTATCGTTTCTTCATCTGCGAAAAAAGATTCTGGATACCTGTGCAAAAAAGCTTCATATATTCTGAAATAACCAAACTCAAAAAATGAACCTAGGCCTATTAAAGTAACATTTAAAATACCTCTTATAGTCATATCGAATCGAACATCAATTAATCCAAGAAGAGCAAATAAAATTGCAAACTGGAATAGTGGTACTATGAATAAAATAATCCATGCCATTAATAAACGATTAATATTATGAGACTTTCCTTTCCAGGCATTATAAGTGTCCCAAGGTTTATACATTTCATGAGAGCGGTCTATTATCAGAGAGAAATAAATTGCAAAGAATAATGAAAACAGCTCTTGTGCTTCAGTGAAAGGCATTTTCTACCAAATTTTTAATCTATTCAGGCTCAAAGCATCGATAAAGGAATAAAAGGGGATAGAATAATAAAGGGTATTTATTGCGTGTAACCATAAATTAAACTTTCTTCTCTGGAGGGACCATCTGTCCATTGCTATAGGCCGTCGCTGTATCCAGCAAGTGGCCCCAACTAGGCAGATGCTCTCTAAATACCATAGCATAAGGCCATCCTTTTGCTTCATCTATGCGCCAATCAGCTTGAAGTTCAGCACCAATTGACCACCAGTTACGCACCTTCACACCCGCCGGAGCAAGAGTTGCTATGGTAGCCTCACGTTCAAGAACACTCACTGCTCCACTCGCATCTATGACAGCATGGATGTCAAACCCCTCAAGAACCGCATCTAATGAAGGAAACTGCAAGCATGTTGAATCACTGATCCCGGCGATTATGAGCTTCCCTCGTCCAATACTATCAACTGCTTTCCTAAATGCTGGCCAGCGCCAGGCATTGATAACACCAGGACGACGAATGACCTCTACATCTGGGAACAGAGTCTTCAATTCAGGAAGAATAGTGCCGTTTGGTCCCCAGTCTACACTGGTGGTTAGGATTACGGGAAGACCAAAAATTTTTGCTGTTTTGGCCAGACCCACTACATTATTTTTGAACTCCTCTGGAGTCATATCTCGTACCAACTGCATGAGGCCTACTTGGTGATCTATCAGCAATAGCGCTGCATTTTCCGGCGTGAGAGTATCACGAGGCCCTACATTCTCTTCATACTTGTTCATTTTTTACCTCTTTGCTATTTGTTGTATTTCCAAATCAGTTATGCAATTCTAATTGATTCGGGCAATAGCCACTGAAATTATATTATTAAAGTCCGATCATTGCACCGTAATTTGAATAAACTTCTTTGACCAACTCGCCTGCTTTAGGATTGTTCCAATCATGCATCCACATAAATATGCGGAAAGTGGGGTGTTGCTATAATAAACACCAGCGATACTTAAGTACAATCGATATTGGGTAATTGTCGAAAGACCATTTGAGGAGATATTTTGATGGTATTAAGATGGATTGCCAGCGCAATTACTGCAAACCTATGCCAACAGAGATAAAATGCAAATCTAAACTCCTTTTGCACTCGCATCCATTTTTTCAATCTTTTTCATCTCTTCACATGACTGCCATCACAGAATGGTTTGTTCTGTGATTCCCCACATCCACAGATAGTGACCCGATTCCTAATCTCGTACTGTTTGCCGTCTGCGGATTCTATCGGGATGCCACCGCGTATCCAGAAAGGACTGTGCTGGGGGGAGGGTACTCAACGAAGACAATGGACTTCTCAAGTTCAGGCTCAATCGCCTTCCCGGTGACGTTGTCAAGGATTACCAACCTACCTGAAGGGCAATTGCATGCTTCCTCAATGGCAGTGTCCCAAGCCTCTGGATTTTCGGATTGTCGAACAAGGTTCCAGATGCTCCCTTCCCGCATGCAGAATCCAGTGTGGACACAGAGGTGTTTATTGTCAGTCAGAGTCAGCATAGAGCCAGGGATAACTTTAGCACTTTCTATATAAGGCTCATAGTCCCCAGCCTCGGTTCCATCAAAGTGAATCTTTGCATGTGTCCCATCACAGAAAACTTTGTTATCTGAGTGACCACAACGGCATAGAGCATACTGTTCCTGCACGGGGTATCTTTTGACTTCACGCCAACTTCGGCGGTAGCCTTCTTCATCGTTGCGAATCTCCGAGGTAATAAGGGGAACTCCACCGATTACGATATATGGACCATTCTTAATCACAGTGATCTTCATGGAGTTGTCCGATACATTTGATTTTGTTTTCATATTTTCCGGCATGATCATCATCTTTCAGCTTCTCTATGTCCCAATTTCTCAAAGTTTTTTATGGCAGAACCACCAATCTTAGCAGGTAATATCTCCGCCGTTTTACACGTGTCTTGGCAGTCTTCTCGTCCGATGGTAGGGGTATCATTACCTCGTCTTTTATCTTGCTCTATCATGAGCAGAAGCCCCTATTTTAAGCCAGTGTTTTCAGTCTTCTAGATCTTATGGTCTCATATTAAATCAGGAAGTTTCTGCTATGCACTGACTATTTGCCCGTAGATTGGTGTTTACCCGACCGGGAGCAACAGCATTGGTGCGGATATTTCTGCGCATATAGTTGAAAGCGACATTCTTCGTCAGCCCAATGATCCCGTACTTTGAGGCTACATAAACGGCTCCGCCACCGCGTGCGGCAAACATTTCAGCAATATACGCCATGTTAACGATGACCCTGCAGCCTTGCTTTTCTAACATCGGAAGAGCTTTTCGGATGGTCTGCATCGGCGCGGTCAGGTTGATGTCGATCACTTTGTTCCAGAGCTCATCACTCACATACCCTGCCGGCAACAGCATGTCAAAAATGCCGGCGTTGTTGACCAGGATATCCAAACTGCGAAACTGCCTTATCGACAATCCTTTGCACATCATTTTCTTTTGTGACATCCGCTTGAACTGCAATGGCCATGCCATGCTCTGAGGTTATTTCGCATACAGTAGCCTGAACGCCGTCTTCGTCCAGATCAACATCTACAACTTTTGCTCCTTCTTTTGCATACAGTTTGGCAATGGCTTTGCCGTTTCCAGAAGCGGCACCTGTTACCAAAGCAACTTTACTTTAAGTCTCATAATTAGGATACCCCTTCTTTAGGCAGCATGAAATAATAAACATCCGCACCCTATAAGGGTACGGCTTTGATCAGCTCCCCCAAAGGAGGCAGGGCAGCACAGGTTGTGCTACAATTATGTTTTTTCATAACAGTTCGGCACTGTCACACATTTGGGAATTTGCAAAAAAAGACTCAGGTTACCCCAATTTCATTGATTTTTCCATCAACACAGCACTGACCGATAACCAGTCCTGCTTCATGAGCATAGTTAGAAGGAACGTGCAGAGCTTTCTCATGTCTGTCGTCCGTCGTTCCCCACGCATCGTTTTGCCATCAATGACAACAACTTCTTTTACGATTCCGATAGGGCTCTATCAACCCGAAGTGCTTAAGCCCTCTCTAGGTTAGCGTTGTCAAATCTTAGTGTCCGCCACCAATGGCCTTTAAGTAGGCAATGCCAATCCCATAGGCACCCCCCAGTTTCGTTACAAGGCCAGTAACGGCTTCGTAGGTACCAACGCGCGCCCAATCTCGCTGTAACTCAAGCAAATATTGCATCGACGTCATCGGCCTTATGCCGCATTGAATCATACGTTCCATAGCCACCTCATGCGTTTCATCCGTGATATCTCCGCAAGCATCGGCTATTACATACACTTCAAAACCTTGATCGATTGCCGAAAGTGCGGGACCGGCAACGCAAACTGAGGTCCAAAGTCCAGACATAACTATTTTGTCTTTCCCATATTTATTGATGCGGTCCGTGATGCGACTATCCTCCCACGCGTTTACCGTCGTTCGATCAATGACCTCGACATCGGGATAAACCCCTTTAATCTCATCAAACATGGGACCAGAGAACGATTTCTCGGCCACAGTCGTGAGAACGGTGGGGATTTTAAATATAGCGGAGGCATGCGCCACAAGAGCGGTATTATTGCGAAGCATTACTGGATCAATAGACTTCACCGCAAAAGCCATTTGCGATTGATGATCAATCATCATTAGCACGTGATTAGCGGGTGACAGCAGAGTGTTACCGGGTGCAGGGGTTGCCTTAATCATGAGAACACCCTCTCAAACTTCTTTCATCAATCATTTTTTCCGCATTCTCTTCTGCTCTTTTGATTTCAGATAAGATTTCATTTTTAGTCATATGAATCTCCATCTCTCAAAATTTAATATATAAATTAATAATTAATAGCCAATAGGGGATTTCAACAAACCCAAATTTTTGGTTAATTACTTATATAAATGAATGTGAACAATTGTAGACTGTACCATTTGGATGCATCTCACGAGCCATATACTGGACAGGATAAAAGGAACAGTTGGGACTGGCAGTTGGAATACCATGATGCTATGATTGAGCACGATCATCCAGGTAGGCATTGATACTGAATTTGCTGGACGAACTTTGACATTGCAGGAGACACCATCGTCATCTACAGCACAGATTACGGCCCACACATGAGCTCCTCGCCTGATGAAGTATGACTCCATTCCGCAACGAAAAGAATTCATGTTGGGAAGGAGCTTTTCGCAATCCTGAGGTATTGCCTGCCAAGATTTTCTAAAAAAATTTAGATCTATGAGCAGGAAGCCCTCTCATTTAGGATATGGGAAAAAGTCATAGCGATTCCTGACAGACCGGGACAAATACTATTTTCTCTTTACCCTGAACTTCTTCTTGAGTTGGTGCTTCCCCTTCGATTTTTTCCTTTCCGGTTTCTTTTCCAGAAACATCCGTTGCTTCTCTTGGGTATATAGTTCGTGAGTTTATCTGCCAGAATAATTGATAAAGTCGGTATGACTTTTGAAACAGTGATTTTGCCTCTTCTATTTTACCTTCTTCAAGCAGTTTTGTTCCAGTTTCCATTAAATCTCATGGAGGCCGAAAGCAAGTGTTTGCTGATGCACCAAACCTCACCTTCGTATTCCTTGATGATTTTCTTGAGGAGTTCTATTCTCATTTTCCTAACTTCTTGCAATAGATCAAAATATTCATCTTTATCGGTCTCTTCAGCCGTAAAGAACAAATGCCCTTCTAAGGCGATGAGATTCATTATACCGATGCTCAAATCCGCATCGGTTGATAAATCCATTTCCCTTTTCTTCGTTACCTTTTCTACTTTATCGACTAATTCATTTACATCTGACTCTGTAACCATTAAGTTCGCTCTCCGTTAACTACTGAAAGCCCAGAGGCATTGAATAAGTTCATGTAGTCCCAATACAATCTCTCCGAATATACTACGCTCCCACAAATATACCCATTCGAAGAAGGATTAGCGACCTTCAGGAGAATTATTTGTTGTGTCTGACCCAGTTTACTCTATAACTCTTGATAATATCATAATTAATTTATATTAAATTAATTCTGGAAAAAGTTAGTTTAAAGCAAAAAATAGTTTGACGTAAAAAATTTCAAATCTATCAAAAACTTTAACCATTAATTTAAAGCATCATTTGCATTAAGTTAAATTACCCTTATATCAAAACCCTTCTTTTTGCTTCAGCTAACAATTTGTGAAGAGACATTAACATTAGTTTGAAATCAGTATTTACTTAGGACTATTAAGAATATTTTTATAGTCCATCCGAAAGTCTGAACAGTTTTAAGGCTGATATCAACAAATTTAATATACTCATTTGATTTCGATATACGGTGCTCCTTCGTTTTTTGTGGGGACAAAAAAATAAAAAGCAATTTTCGAATCTAAATTTTATAAATTTTTGGGATAAAAATGTAATTTAGAGAATTTATACAAGCCGATATTTTAGCTAGCTAGCTAAAACAATAATTAAACGAGGGTTAAAATGAAAAATCCATTTGATTTAACAGGAAAACTTGCTCTTGTAACAGGTGGCTCATCAGGTCTTGGAGTAGAGTTTGCCAAAGCTTTGGCAAATCAAGGTGCAAATATTGCTTTAATTGCACGTCGTGAAGAAAAATTAAAGGAAGTACAGAAGGAAATTGAAGAACTTGGCGTAACTTGCCACTATTACGTGTGTGATGTAATGCAAACAGAACAAATTGAGAATGCTGTGGAGCAAGTCGAAAAAGACTTCGGCAGAATTGATATTCTTGTAAATAATGCTGGTCTTGGACTTTTTGACAATGCAGACAAAACAACTGATGAAATGTGGCGCAAAATGATTGATACTAATCTGAATGCTGTTTATTTCTTTGCCCGCGAAGTTGGGAAAGTAATGTTGAAGCAAAAATATGGAAGAATTATTAATGTTGGATCAATTCACTCTACAGTGGCAATGAACGGATTGCCACTTACAGCTTATTGCTCAACAAAAGGTGGAGTTTTAATGCTCACCAAGGCTCTGGCAAATGAATGGGCAAAACACGGCATTACTGTTAATGCAATTGGACCTGGTTATTTTGATCTTGGAATGGCAGAAAGACTTGTAGCTGATCCGAAATTTGCAAAAACTGTTGAATTTATGTGTCCGATTGGACGTGCAGGAATGTCTGGAGAGTTGGATACAACATTTCTTTACTTTGCATCCGATGCATCAACATATACTACAGGTCAAATAATTATAGTTGATGGCGGCTGGACAACAATTTAAGGCAAAAGGCATCTATTTTCTAGTTTTGGCAGTGTGTTGAATTTTCCATACAATAACTTCTTGAAATTTGTGATTTTACGGACAAATTATCACACTGTCAAATTATTAAATACATTCTCTAAGGCCATCTTCATCTTTGGGGATAATAACAACATAATCAATATTAAATAATTGTTTTCTCCATCTCACAAAAACTTGTCTACCCAATACAATTGCAATAGGAAGTGTCAAAATGGAAGTAACTAGGAACACTAAATCTGTAAGTGCCTTATAGTCATAAAATTTTAATTTTGAAAAAAATATCAGTGATCGGTATCATTGTATTTTTACTTCTATTTTCCCTTCAGTCTTACACGCATCAAGCTCACAGGGACATGCAGAAATAGCAACTGTGCAATTTTTAAGGACATAGAAACTTACTGAATCTCCACATTTTACTCTTGAAGTCCTAGTCTTAAACTCATAATTATTGCTATCCAGCTCGAAATCCATAAACAGGTTTATTGTACTGGGGAGAGTTATAGTTGGAATTCCCAGAGCAAATGCTAGGAGATCTCTACATCCGGATTTATCTTTTCCATATTTTTCAACATATAGTTTTTTTCGGCATCCTGGATATATAATGTTTGTGTCTGCTTCGGAATCTATTGACAGCACTTGAAGAACCCTTTCTTCATTTGAATCAAACAATTCATCTCCATATTTTAGAACCAATCTACGTAACCTATCGAGGGTTATACCTGATTATAATCAAGAAAAACTAGGTCAGCTAACTGCTCTCCATTTATACAAGAAATTATAATTTTTTGCCCTTTGGACACTACAATCCCTTTAGCTTCTCCTTTATTAAGAATAAATTCCAGTTTTTCAACCCCTTGTTTTTTTTAGATAGCACTTCCAAGAATTATTAATTAATCCTATAAATTATGGGAAAAATAAGATAAAGAGATCTTCAATCAATGAAAATTATCATTTAGATTAATATTCGAGATCTAATCCCTTTGAAAATTCCCAAATTCTGTGTTCGGTCTTAAAAATCAACTTCTTTCAACGATCTTAATTTTGAATTAATTTTAATAAGTTGTTATAATCTCTTGATAATTTTTGTACCATGTTAATCAGGATTAGGTATTTAAGTAGAACATTTATCCGCTTGTATTCGATTAAGGAAATCTATTAACGTCAAAATGATTACTGCAATAATTCACCCATTTGACTTACATTTATAGGTTTACAGAAAAAAGAAACAAATCGAATACATCTTATACGGATTTTCAGTAATTATCTTCGTTTTGTTCATACTTAACTCTTACTATGTGCTTAAAATTTAAAAACATGTCTAATTAGTATTATTTTATTCAGTTATCCTAAATCAGTTTAGTGATGAAGATGATTTTATAGAACTCATCTATATTTTTACCATGAAATACGGATACATAGTTTTTATATGGCATTTAATAAAAAGTCTCTTTTTGAGACACTAAAAACAGAATTGGTATATCTATTAAACTAATTCAAGGTATTGCAAAATAAGATGCACACTATTATCTACTCCTGTTTTACTTGTATCTATTGAAAGGTCATACTGCCTTGCATCAGTCCATTCCTTTCCAGTAAGCTTATAGTGATAACGAGATCTCTCACTATCGCTTTCAGCAATCCTTTTACTGGAAACTTCCTGCGAAACATTATATAACTTTTCAATACGTCCCTTACGGAATTCAATATCCGCATGTAAAAATATGCTGGTATGATTCGGACAGGCATGCAATATATAAGAGCCACATCTTCCGATAATTACCGCTGAACGATCATTAGCAATGCGCTTTATTATTTCTGCTTCAGTCTCAAAAAGCTCCCTGTCTGTTGGAACAAAAATGTGTGGTGGTATATACACATCGGGGCCAATATATCCTTTTGATTGAAAAAAGGATTCCCAAAAAGACAGTATTCTTTCATCATGTGGTTCCAACTCATCTTCTAATAATGAGAGCTTTTTAGCAGCCAATCTAATGATTTCGTGATCCAAATAAGAAATATTCAATTTTTTTGCCAGTTGCTGCCCTATATACGCTCCCCCACTTCCTAACTGGCGGCTAATTGTAATTATAATTTGTGAATTATCTTTCATTCAAGTATCCCTTTTACTATATTCTTTAATAAAATGAAAATTTTATATATTTAAAACATACATTATACAAAAAACTTAACTTTGAAGTTACAGCAAAGTCGTAACACTGCTCTATTTCTTACTTCTCGGTTTTATTTAAAAATATATAGTCATTATTTTAGTGGATTTCCACCAGGATTCGTATACAGTTTTTTTGTGTCTAAACATATGCACAAAATATAAACAAAAGGCATATCAAATTAAGAACAAAAATTGCCTTTAATAGATTATATTCAATTTTATATATTTTGATAAAATATTTACATATCTGGAATTAAAGAAATCATCATCTTTTCTATGGAAAGGAGTCAAATGAGAGCTAATTATAATATATTTATGGTAGATCAGCTTAAAATATTTAAAATGATAATTAATTTCATTACTATTATCATTCTTTATGTATTGCTATTGGCACTAATTGTGGGAGTGGCAAATATCCTCTTTAATATCAAATCAATTATATTTGGGACTTTTGGGGGGGGCTTTAGTCATATAGTATCCGATGTCCTCACAGTTTTTGTTCTTATCGACCTTTTCAGGACTTTTGTTGATTATCGTGTACATGAAGAAGTTAGAATTACATATGTAACTAATGTTACAATTTTAATAGTCCTGCGTGAAATTGCGACAGGATTATATGCCCAAAGATATGATTCTCAATTTATTTTAGGCCTATCAGCATTGCTGTTGATATTAGGTATAATGAGAGTTCTAACTATCAAATATCCCTCAACGCCCACGTAAATCACTTTAGTGAATCTAATATCTATTTTTTGATGGCTAGTATTCATTTTCATTAAGTATAGTGATATATACTTAGGATTTATCCATTTGGAGTAAAAAATCAAGTAAATTAAAAGTTTTTATCCAGTTATGCATTTTAGCTAATTAAAGCTAAATTCTAATGATTTCTCAGTTAAACTGCATAAGTTCTTTTTTATTCGTTTCGTAAAGCTAGGCGGACAATTTTGTTATCCTGACGTAACTCGACTTGAGCACGCTTTGAGATGTATACATAAATATGATGATTTCAAACCTGAACATCCGGTTATAAACGTGTAAAGAATCCTTTTAAAATTAAGAGTCTCAACTCTAAACAAGGATCAAACACGACACATCATCTATGTACTTTCAGCCCATCTCCATGGTCGAAATTTAAAGTGGGATATTCTTCATAACAATTGTCACATAATACAGTTACAGTAGGGCTTTTACCCTTTTGTCGGATCGTTTTTATCATTCCACATTTTTCTAACTCATCCAATGCTTTCGGAAACGTCCAACCTGGAACAGGTAGAAATGAGTTTATACCCTTCAGGGTGACTACTAAGTCTTTAGTAGATTTCTTCACCCCTTTTAAATGCCAAATATACATAGCCACCCTGTATGTATGCCCCAATGAATTGGAAGGTAACTTTACAACCCATTCTGAAGGCATTTGAGCTATAAAAGATCCTTTTATTTTATCTTTAGGATTCACCGGCATTATCTTACTCCCATTTAATATTATTATCAAATATTAAGAAGAAATAAAGTAGATATAATAAAGAAATATAAGTAGTAAAACCGAGATCATGAGACCTTAGAATTTAGCTGTACAGCTAATTAATTTTAGCTGGAGAGCGAAATATATTTTGCTGTGCAGCTAATTAATATTGCTCTACAGCTAAATTCAAATTTAGGTCTTAACAGAAATTATTGAAATTAGTATGTTCTCAGAGTCCTTCTTCTTTAATTTCTTCTAAAATCTTCATAATCAAACGCCACGTTTCTGCACCTTTCTCATCTATATACCTGCCAGGATAGCAGATAATACTGGCATCTGTTTTCAATCTGTTACCAGTACCTAGAACAATTTCAGATGCATCACACATTAGCTTTCTTGCCATCTCTATCTCTTTGTCTGCCACTTTTTCATCGCACTCAATCATAACCGCATCGTGGACTGGAGCAACAATTTTAGTATTATTCTCCGAGAGAAGGATGCATGCCACTCTAAGAATTTCTGCTCCAGTGGCTTGAATTGGGAAATTTCGGACGGTCAACATTTCCTTATTGCTGGAGCCTGAGACAATCATTTTCCATTTATAACAGGTTTCAATCCTTTTCATTAAACAGGCTTGAGTCCAGATCTATATCTACCCAACGCCAATAATTTTTGAAAATTCTTTTATGATGGTTAAGCAGTTCTTTTGCATAAGGCGTAGGCTTACCAATTTTGAACCCAAGTGATTCTGCACCCAGACCATACTGAACGCCGAGCACACAGGATTTAAAGAGCTGTCTCAAACTACCATGCGTTTCTTTTGTAGCGTCTTCTGGAACTGCACCTGCTAATTTTGCAAAAGCCAGATATGGATCTCCGCTCTTATATGCCTCAATCATATTAGGGTCCTTAGAGAGCATTTTTCATATTTCAGATCTAAGATTCCATCTATTTTTGAAAAATAGTTACTCTCCTAGTAAGACTTTTATGCACTCTCTGGAAATAAATTTCAAGAACCTTAAGTCCGACCAGTTTTCCGTATTCAGATGCATCCTTATCAGAGACTACAACTGCAATACCTCCTGGCTTCAAAACACGTTGAATATCCTTAAGAGCACAGGAATAAAGATTCTCTAAGGATTCGGCAAGAACTGCTGCCGACCGTCCATATGGTGGATCAGTCACGATTGCGCTTATTGTCCCTTCCTTAAAAGGCATCATACGGGCATCTCCTTTCACCAAGGTATAGTCCAGCTCAAAGGCACTAAGGTTCATACAGGCACCTCTAACAATTTTTTCTTGGGCATCGATTCCCAAAACTCGTGCTCCCAAAATTCCGGCCTCAATAAGTATGCCAGCAGTACCACAAAAAGGATCCAGGAATAACTCCCCATGTTTTATTTTGGAAAGATTTGTAATAGCACGTGCTACCCTGGGCATAAGGACTCCAGGATGGAAAAAAGGTTTATTTTGGGGATTTCTGGTTTCATATGCACTTCTGTTGATGGAAGATGTAAGCGTTCCTAAAACAGCCTTTCCACTTAAGATCAGCCGAAATTCCACATCTGGACTTTTCAGGTTCGCTTGAAAGCCTTTTTTATTGATGAATCCTCCTATTTTTGATTCCAGAAGATTGGTGGAAAAGTTCACGTGATGTTTAACACTTTTTGCTCGAACTACAAAACTTTGACCTTCCGTTATAAAACATGAGAACTCAAAGGAGTTTGTAAGTACCAGAATCGCATCCACGGTGTTTTCAGTAATCCCTATAACTTTTAGGATATGATGGGTCATTGCGAGCCTTTCAGTTATAGGACCTTTAAGAATTTTTTCTACGTCTTCTTCTTTACCTGCTATATCAACCACCAGGCATTGGTCAACCCTGGTATGTGGCTGGAAATCAAGCTCCTCTATTTTGAGGCAAGCAAGAACTTCAGCAGCTGGCAATTCTTCATGCTCTCCAGAGAGTTCAAAAGCGTACAGCATCTGTAATCCGGAATATATGATTTATATAGATTGGATTGATATTCAAATTATATAATTATTTATATCTATCTTAAAATATACATAAAATGTAATGCTAATTGCCAACTTGAAAGAACTTGCTAAATAATTATTTAATAAATAAAATCAGGGCCTCCTCAATTATTTGGTTTATTTAATTTTCAAAATCATTTAGTTCCATTTTTCCTGATTTTGTTCGCATCTTACGAGATTAGTTAGAGTGAATTTGTTTCAGTGAATGAAAAAGCAAATATTCGTACACTTGAAACTTAATCATGAAAGCTTAATCATTCAGTGAGGGACGAGAAGGTCGTATATCTGAAATAGATTGTATGGATAAGTTTATCCTTAAAAGCAATTTTTCAAGTATTTTTTCCTCAAAACATCTTCTCCAGAGCTTCTCTGCCAATCATCTCTGGCTTAATCCCAAGTCTTCTGGCCATTTCAGTTACTTCCACTACCTGGGCTTTGAGCATATCTTCAAAGCTTTTTACGCCTTTTACTTTCGCTGCTATATCCCCAAACTCCTCAGCAGCATTTACATTCAGGTATCCGCACATTAGGAACCCTTTATCAGTTCTTATAACCAATAGAGTATATTTTTGCATCTCAAAGCTGAGGCCCAAAGCACACCCATTTTCAAGCTGAATTTGTTCGATGAGCATATTTTTTAGAATTAGCTTCAAACCAAATTAACTTTTTGGACTCAGCAAATTTATAATTTTTTGTGGTTCAGATTCTCAGATTTACTCGTTTCTTCAGATCTTTTTTGGAAATCCTGTTCTTCACAATGATCTAAGACACTTTTGTAATCTCGTATGTTAAATATCTTTTTTTTCATGATTTTTGGCACTTAAAAAAGGTAAGAATCTAAATATTTAGTAGTCACCATGATAGGTATAAATTCATTTTTACCTGTCCAACATTGGGCTTTTTCGAAGATCTTGACGAATTAGAAAAATATTAAATGCTAAAAACGATAAGATAACGAGGTCAAAGTTCCAAATTAACTCTGTTATGTGACAATTGTTGTGAAGGATATCCCACTTTAAAAATCCTTAATAGGTTCGAAAAACACGCATATGAAATGAAAATCAAATACTTTAGACATTGTAGTGTGATCAAAAAAGATGATTGAGGAGTTTATAGCAGATTTTACAGAAATTATGACACTGCATCTCAGATTAATCTTCATCATTTTTAGGAAAAATCTCAATGTTAAATTTATGAATATTTCCTAAAATAATAAAAATATGGTTAATATGGAATTATATTTTGATTTTAAAAAATTTTATGGGGGAATTAATTTTATTCAGAAACTGCGTTTTATATAATTAATTTCAAATAACGAAGGAGATAATTGTACATGTAGCTTGAAGTAACAGATAATGAATTAAAAAGTGAGAAATTTTCCAACACTTCCAAGATTACTATTATTGGGTTACATTTGAATTGTCATTGATTATAGTTTACAAGGATATAAAGCCAATGAAGTAAGCATTATAGTGGTAAAAATAAAGAGGTTAATGTATGCTTGATCTTGGAGAATTAACCTTTTCGATTCTAATTTTAAAATAATTAACTTTTAAAGGGCAAACCTTGTAGGGACTAATCTTGAAAAAGCTAACCTTAAAGAAGCTAATCTTCAAAAAACTAAATTATTTCGGGCTAATCTTTAAGTAGCTAACCTCAATTAGTTGACCCTTAAGGAGCGGTCAATTTATCTATTAACAGTTGTCTGGGGTGAGAACATTTTATAATGCAAAATTAAACAACGAGCTCTCATGCCATTAAAAGAAGAGTTTCAGTTCCTTTTTATTCACTAGAGCAGAATTTTCTAGAATATCAGAGCAACTTTTTAGAAGCTAATGCAGACAAAAATCTCTAGAAATACCAAACCTATAAAGGTTCAATAAACTCCTTATTTTCACGAGTCATATACTACATCAATTATAAGCATATGATGAAATTTAGGGGTTTATCGAAATCCCTCTTTTTGAAACAATATTTTTAGGACAGCAAGTTTTTAGACACAGTTTTTGTTGAAAAAGGGTTCAAAAAAATGAAAAATTATATTCAGCAGCTTACAATAGAAATGTTTATTCAGATATAAAAAGTATCATTCATCAAGTTAAAGACTAAATTAATTCAGAGGTAGGTTTTTATTACCCAACTATACAGGTATGTATTAAGTGCGTTCTTTTTACTGTCGTTGTTGGTACTTATTTTATCCATAACCTCGAAAGCTTCTGAATTTAGTTATCCAAGAGTTTTAGATCACCCATGGGATCATTTCCCTATCACTGTATATATAGATAACAAGACTGTTCCTTTCCATTATAGTCACACCTATTACACAGATATTAAAAAAGCTCTGAATTACTGGGCAGGAGGTGGGAATGGGAAACTGAAATACATTCCTCTTTTTGAGATTGTGGATTCAGAAAGTGCTGATATAAGGATGAGATGGGATGCAAACCTGCAGAAAGATCAAGGTGCTCCTCACGAAGCTGCAGGTGAAACAATCCGGCATACTGCAAATGGTCGATTTGTATACGTAGATATTATACTTGGAGTTGGGAATTATCAATGGATGGAATGGGTACCTTACAGTGATACTGCAATGATTGCAATTGCTGAGCATGAATTGGGCCACGCTTTAGGGTTGGATCACAGCAATGATCCGCATGATATTATGTATCCATCCAATGAGCAGATAGATAACCCAAATTCTTTCATTCAGAGTAAATACTATTCTATTTTGCTTATCGCGTTTTACACGGCTATTGCAGTTATCTTCTTCATCTCTGTAAGCTCGCTGCTTAACAGGAAAAAAAAATAAACACTTGAGGATTAATACTTTAAGTAAGGATTTCTCGACAGCTAATCAATTTTCTATATAATTATAAAATTTGAGTTGCCTATATAAATCTTCTATAGATTAGTCTTATTAGGTTCAATTTATCCGACATTCCATATATGTACAAAGATATAGAATTTGTTACCTATTTGTCTACTATTATTGATTGAAGATTATATTAATTTTTAAGCTACTGCCATATTGAGAAAATATCTGCCATTTTTGCGTGCATTCACGTAAAATAGGACTTATGGTAAACTCACTAATTAGTTACAATTCTAAAAAACGGGTTTAACTTTGGAAGCTTTCGATGAATCTAAATTTGCAAATATGCTTATAAGCGGTGTATAAATGATTCATGAAAATCAGTATTTATCAAAATGCTTTCTAATGTAGGCCTCTAGAAAGGGATTGAAAGATAAAGTAGGCATAAAACCATTGAAATGATGGCGAAAATTAAGCCAAAGCGTGAATGAGAGGTTTACGTTTCTTAGTCAAAACCAAAAATGCAATATAGGGTCTATATTATTAGCAAACAAACGAGTATCGAGTACATGTTTAAAGTAGGATGCCTCTCTCAGATGCAAGCATTTCCAACACTTGCATCCGTATTTTTATTAACTCATCCTTTGATGTGCCGGATGGATATTTTTTTACATTGTTAAATTCGCTCATGAGTTCTTTGTTGTTTAATTTCTTCATACGATTATAATACGAAGTGCGATATGTATTGCTATCTATATCTGATTCTTTTGTTATGAACATCACCTTGTCTTATGTTAGGTTCAATTACTAATAGCATTATTTTTGACAAAATATATTTATTTGTGATTATGCTATCAGATTACATTTTTCACATGATACTGAAATAAATATAGAACGGTATAATAAGCTTTATAAAAAGGAAATTGAGATTATTTATTTTTTTAAATGCGAGATAATTCCTTTTTACATATATTTTTATTGGGGGGACAACGACATAACATCTGATTTAGAAACTGGGCTCATTAGCTATTAAAAATCTAATTAAGTTTTGAGGACATTAATATTTTTTTCATATCAATGCTTTTAACCAATTTTTCAAAATAAAGGTTTCAGCTATTTAATATTCAATTTTATCATCTAAACAATTTCTTAATCCTCTATGAGTTCTGTTGCGTTTGTAGGACAGACCTGTACTCACTGCTCGCACTCTGTACAGTCTTCAGGGCGTGCTACAATGCCTTTGTCCTTCTATTGTTTCTTCCGTATCAAACACGTTTGCTGGGTAGATACCGTAGCATTCTAGTAAACCTACACATTTATTATAATCAATTATGAGATGTACTATTTTTAACCACTTTTTAGAAGTTGAATTTTGAACAGTTGGTGTTTGAGCTATTGATTTTTCAATTCAACTTCATCATCATCAATTAATGGATAAATCTATTTTCTTATGCGTGCTTTTATAATATTCCTTTAGCAAAGAATTGTAATCATAGGATCTCAAATTGGCTATCGGGATCCTTAATCTAATTGATGCTCGTTTCTTTAAATATTCATTTCCGAGCGATAGCATCGGTACATATCGAATATTTCGGCAGTTTATTTGCCCAGTTGGTCAGAGATCTCCGCAAATTCGTGCAGATGAGCAACAGTCAGCTCATTGTTCTGAGCGTTGTCTTTTCTCTGCTGCTGGCCAAGTTTATACTCCTGTAAAGCTAAAAGGAAAATTTATTTTTTCTCGATGACCCCACAGATAATTCGTACGCCACTGTTTCCAGACGGATTTGTCATCTGATCATCAGGATTAGCATGGATAACCAGTGAAGTGCCGTTGGCTGTGAATAGCGTGGTTGGCCCAGGTGACAATGTCACAAGGTTATTGGTTGTATTCATATGTCCCATACCATCCTCGCCCACTTCGATGTTGGGGAGGTCACCTGCATGGTGGCCTTTCGTGTTGTTGAAGCCATGCTCTTTGTCTAGAGGGTTGTAGTGTTCGCCGGCAGAAATGAAAGACGGCACAGTGCAGTTTCCTTTATTATGAATGTGGATTCCGTGCATGCCCGGCGTCAGGCCACTCGCATTGACGTTGATGCGAACCAAGCCATTGGGGTCTTCGGTAAGGGTGGCCAGTCCCACTGTATTGCCTTTCGCGTCCTTCATGATAGCTATGGCATCATGTGTTGCATCTTCATAGGCATAGATCGTAGTTGCAGCCATCAGCATCGCCGAGATAATTATTGGTAATAACAATCCAGCTTTCATCAACTTATTCTCCAGAAATATTTCTATAAATTAATAATCAGAATTATCTAGTGCGTCAGAATGGATTTAGCCAGCTGATTTTTTTGTAAAATAAATAGTTACGAACAGATTTATATTTATGTTGTAACCTGAAAAAACTGGGCCATTATCCAAAATTGTTTTATTTTTCAGTCGCTCTAGCACGCTCTTCCGTGGTCATGTTAGCAAGGCGTTCCACTTCCTGGTTCCGTTGCAAAAATTTCGAAATAAGCATGTAAATCTATTAGTAATGAATAAAAATCAAAATATTCAAGGAAAATGTACTAACATTATAAAACTATACCAAATAATTGATTAACGTATTTGACTTCATTAAGAACAGAGTAATTTAGATCGATTACTTGTCCTTTTTTGATCATATTTATAGCTTCAATTCCTTTTAAAGTCTTATTAGCAGATCGAAAAGACTGAAATCCTAACATTTGATTAACGATTCTCTTTATAGATCTGTGATCTTGTTCTATAATGTTATTCAAATACTTTATTTGTCGAATGCCTACGTTTTTAGGTAATATTTTCTCGTTTTTCAGTTTATCTATAGCAGGTGGATAAGCTGGATTCTTATCAACGGTTATTAATCTTGGAATTTGATTATGATTAGAACTTAAAGCTTTCTTAAAGAATCTCTTCGCTGCTTTTCTATTTCGTTTTGAACTTAATCTGAAATCAATTGTATCTCCATTTGAGTCAACTGCTCGATAAAAATAGTCCCATTTACCTTTTACTTTGATATAGGTTTCATCAACTCTCCACGAATAGTTTGTTAGCCTTAAATGTCTTCTTATCTTCTTTTCTATTTCAGGTGAATATTGATGTACCCATCTCATGACTATCGTATGGTAGACTTTTACTCCCCTTTCTGCCATCATTTCCTTTAAATTTCTATAACTTAATGGATATTTTAAGTACCATCTTACATTTAATAGAATAATTTCCCCTTCATAATGCTTCCATTTAAAGGAATTAGATAGCATATTACTATCTTTGGTTTTTCTTTTCATTCTATTTATCATTAGAAAGGATTTTTTGCAACGGAACCCAAGTTTCTTCTACGAGCTGAGATCTAAAAGAAGAATAAGGTATTTGCCATACCAATATTTTTAATGTAAATTTTACAAATTTGTTTACTCTAAGGTGATCAATTTTTTACCATTATTTTCTTTTCTTTTGTGACAGAATATTGCTTTTGGCAGCTAAAGTTGAATATAAAGCCCTTCAAAAACGTTACTGGTTTTCAATATTTGACGCCCAAATTGGTGTTGTTCCGTATATTACAAGAGTCCCGTCGTCCTGCAAGACTATAAATGCCCCATCTTGATAATGCGTATTTGTATCCCATATTGGATCCGGATACCCATATATAACAAAGTTTCCATCACTTTGCATAATTGCCCGCGAAACAGCCATATTATGTGTGTTAGAAACCCATATAGATTCCCGACCAAGATTCAAATCATAAAGTACTAAATTTCCATCATCCTGCAGATTTAGTGTATATAGGTTATTATGTGAAGTAAGGAAATCACCCTTCTCTAAATATTGGTTTGGAAAAAGACAGCTACCTTTATTAACCAACTAAGATTCCTCCAATATATTTCTATAGATTTATAATATAAATGATTTTTGCGTCAAAATATCTGCCCAAGATTCAGATTTTTCCGGTTGAAAGATTTTGGTCGTACACAATTATATGATTGATGTTTTCAAATACCTAAATGTAAGCAAATCTCTTAATATCTAGTTTGACTATGTAATTTCACATCTCTCACAGATGTGTTTTTAAATCTGATTTTCCTTCGTCTTTATATTTTAATTCACCTTGCTCACTGCAAACATTAAAATGTGTGCAGTAGAGCCTCAAACGATTAATTGGCAAGTCTTTTTGGCAATGTACCAAAAATTCTGTTAATTCCAATTGCCCCAGTACCCTTTCTCTTTGTCATACAAAATAGAATTCATCGTTTTTATTGACATACAGTTCTTGTACTAAAACATGTGAATGCGAAAAAAGCGGAAATATAAAGCAATTGATATTTCTGCACTCGCATTAATGATTTATATTAGACTTTGTACCTTTCTTTACAGCGTTGTTCAAACTCTGTCCGTGAACTGTATTCTGTATATTTGAACTGGGTCCAGTACTGTTTCTGTTCACAGGCTGGCCATGAACTGTATTCTGTATACTGGAGCTGGTGTTGTTTCCAGCTGATGTTTGAGCAGGCGTTAATGTGCTGGGAGTTTGTGTTGTGGGCGCGTTCATATTTACATTACCATTACCCGATTTACTAGTGCAACCTGCCATAACCACAACGGTTGCAAGCACAAGTAGAATCATGGCAAATTTATATGTTTGATTCATGGCTTAACCTCTGTTTGTTTTAGTATCATCACTATTTTATTTCCATCAATAACGATTTTAACCTTCTAATCATCTTAAAATTGAGCAAGATATAGCTTATTTTACCTACGATATCTTCAATTTCTCTGCTTCAATGAAATTTAGGATAATTAACTACCCAAAAATCAGGGTCAATTATAATTGGATACCTAACATTTAACCATTCTGTGATGTCACCTTGCTTGGCAAATCTTTATTATTTTTAATATGCCACGCCAACAGCTCTTTATTGAATTCATTAACAGAATCATGCAACGGCACATTTATTTTTGGTACACTGCATTGGAAACTGCCTTATTAGCTTTCATGGAGCAAAAATTTAGTTCGGTGGGCAGAGAAAGCAGGCACAAAACCAAAGTAGGTATCTAATCACAAAATGGGGAAAAAAAAAATCTTATCCTAAGGATTTTGCCCGAAGGTGCTCACGTGAATGTAACTAACTATGTGGTTTTTTTATTTACATCTCTTCTTCGTATAAAAATATTGAGAATGTATATAAGTAAGTTTAGCAAACTAGGACATTTGGCGCAAAGCGCATTCCAGATAAAAATATCAATCAGCTAATTAAACTATTGAATCAACAGGGGGAACATAATTCGATCATGCTTTTTGAGTGAAAAATTAAATGTTCAATTTGTGAAGATTTCCAGGAATAATAAAAACATAATTAATATAGAACTGTTGTTTGATTTTAAAACGTTTTATGGGAAATAAATTTTAGTCAAAAATTATTTTTCAGAATATAATTAAATTATATAATAAGATAATCGAAGGATAGCCATTGATAGATTAAAGGTAAGTTTCTCTTCACTAGCATAAATATAAAATTAAATAAAAAAAGGAATATTATTATAGCACTCTACTGTTTATTCAATAACATTGATGCATAATACATCTACAATGTGTGAATATTTACCTCTTAAAAAGATGAGCATGTTCTTTCCTAAGTGAATCGAGAAGCTCTGCATTTAATTTTGCATCATAAAGTGTTTTCACTTTAGAAAGCTGGTCAAATGTTAAAAGCCGACAATACAACAATCATGAGATGGGTACATCAATATTCACCTGAAATAGAAAAGAAGATAAGAAGACATTTAAGGCTAACAAACTATTCGTGGAGAGTTGATGAAACCTATATCAAAGTAAAAGGTAAATGGGACTATTTTTATCGAGCAGTTGACTCAAATGGAGATACAATTGATTTCAGATTAAGTTCAAAACGAAATAGAAAAGCAGCGAAGAGATTCTTTAAGAAAGCTTTAAGTTCTAATCATAATCAAATTCCAAGATTAATAACCGTTGATAAGAATCCAGCTTATCCACCTGCTATAGATAAACTGAAAAACGAGAAAATACTACCTAAAAACGTAGGCATTCGACAAATAAAGTATTTGAATAACATTATAGAACAAAATCACAGATCTATAAAGAGAATCGTTAATCAAATGTTAGGATTTCAGTCTTTTCGATCTGCTAATAAGACTTTAAAAGGAATTGAAGCTATAAATATGATCAAAAAAGGACAAGTAATCGATCTAAATTACTCTGTTCTTAATGAAGTCAAATACATTAATCAATTATTTGGTATAGTTTTATAATGTTAGTACATTTTCCTTGAATATTTTGATTTTTATTCATTACTAATAGATTTACATGCTTATTTCGAAATTTTTGCAACGGAACCATTTTGGTTTATTATCTTAGTGGAACTAAACTTCCCAACATATATTCTATATTTATTCTGCTAAAATTTTTTAACGAGAATATATATATTTTAAAAATTTATTGCACTATGACTTATGATATTAATTATATAGTAACAGCTATGTGAGCAGTAATCACTAATGCTTCATTGGTCGCCACGGCGTGAATAGTCAAGGTTCTAATCAAAAAAGAAGGGATAAACAAATGAAATTAAAAAAGACAATTATAATTTTGGTAATAGTTTTTATAATAATTTCCCTGGGAGCTTTGACGGTAAGTGCAGGCTATGGAAGACATCATGGACACAGTCCTAGGGGTGGATATGGTCCTGGGCGTGGATATGGCCCCGGGGGGGGATATGGGTCGTTTAGAACTGATTTGATGGCTCGAGTATTTGCCAATACAACTACATGGGACCAGGATACACTCAAAATAGCAAGCAATAGATAGTTGAAGCGGCAAAGCTATCGCAGATAGCATAGCTATTTAATTTTTAACAGTTCACTGCTACTTTTGATATTATTGATGAAGATCAACTGTTCAGCTGCATTGTGGATGCAAAGCGCTTCCCATTATCCTTTAGCTTTCAGAATGCCGAAATGGATAATATTTGATCTCGCGTTTTTAAACACATGACTGAGTCGTGAAGGGCAATAGAAAGTTAAGAGACTGAAATATGGATTCTTTAAAGAATAAAATAATATGATTTCGATATTAAGTTGATTTTCGCAACAATTATAAAAATAATATTTTATTGTTCTCATCTTTAAAGTGTCGCCGCTCTTTTCAGTATTTATTAAAAAGAGCTAGTAGCCTAAGTTTACGAGCAATAATGACCGGTCATTGAGTTATTTATGTTGTCAATCATTCTTTTTAGAGTCTTCTGCAGATATCACCAACTCAAATATAAAATCAAAACCTACAATGATCTATTCAAACCTATTTTTGAATTTTTTAGTTTTGTCTATGAGTGTTATTTTTTGAGACTGTGAATTTTGAAGAACCTCGATATCATGATTTACTATTTTTTTAACTTTTAATTCTGAATTTATATTTAGATGTAAATCATTAGCTTTCTTCAAGTATTCTTGAGTCTTGTTTTCATTTTCTAATATATAATATGTTAACGCTATGTTATAATAAAAATAGTATTTTTTTCTCATCATAAGTAATTAAATAAACTGGCTCATTTTGATTAATAGGGTACATAGTAGGCACTTGATTAATTGTTAGATCTTTTGTGTCATTCTGTTCCATTATTTTGATTTGTTGCTCTTGAGATTTACTAGCATCTTTGAACTCGCCTAGACATCGGAGAGAATTAGAAAGACCGATGTATGCATCTAAATATGCCGAGCTTAGGGTTACTGTATCAAAATACCACAGTGTGGCATTTTTATAATCTTTTGCCTCATAATATGCTTCTGCAAGGTAATTTCGATAGATCCTGTTCCATTTTGATATCACAACAGCTTTCATAAACCATTCCAGTGCGAGATCAGGTCTCTGTTTTTTAGTTTCTATAAGCCTCAGACCGATGTATGCAGCAGCAACTGAACCATTCGATAGATTGATAGATTTATTATAGTACTCACCAGCATTCTTAAGCTGATCAATATTAAAATAAAAATCCCCTAAATATAAGTATATAAGTGGATATTTTTTGTTTTCTTCTTGAAGTTTAGTTAACTTGGTTCCCACTATCGCTGGATCACAGCTTTTATTAATAGCTTCGCTAAACACTTCACATTCAACTAAGTGCCTGGTAGCATTTTGATTTAAAGGATCTACTTTCAAAACTTGATTAAATTCGTTTCTGGCTGCATCTACTGTTTCAATATATAATAATTGAATGCCTAAATTGTTATGGAAGTTAACAAAATTTTTTTTGATGTTCTTGTTCGTGCTGATCTCCAATAACATCAAGACGATATTTAACTTCTTCAAAAGTATAGAAGGGATTGATTCCATAATGAAAATAACCTACTAAAATACAAATAAGTGATATAACTGCAAGACAAAATGTAAAATTGGAAGTGATAAAACTAAACATCTTGGTACAAGCTTTAAGAATATTATCTATGCTTAGTATGGTATTTCACAACCCTTTTTTTCCTTTTGCCTTTTTACAAAAAATATATATAAAATATTTTTAATGTAAAATATGATTATAACAACTTTATTGTGACTTAAGAAAATTAATATATAATTAGTATATGAATACTATGATTTAATTTCCATTTATTTTTATCCATCGTGAGAGGAATATAACAACTTTTTTAACAACTTTTTCGGAGTCGTTGCTATCAGACCAGCTCATATTGTGTCAGGTCATAAGAAAGATATTCCTACATATACTGGAATAATTGAGTTAAGTGAAACCTAGGTACTGAATAGTAGTCTGAAAAGTAAGATTTTAACTTTTTTAATTTTAGAATATAATGTGACAAAAGTTCTGTAAAATTTGATTGTAGCTGTACCCTTTTTTCTTTCATCACAAAAAAGAAGGATACTGAGCTAAAGGTTATACTAACAAAGTTATGTTTCTATTTTCTCATTGATGCACAGTTTTTGTAATAAAACATATGTATATTCTCAACTTGGATGCATCCTCGCTCTTTTTGCACTATTCTTACATCACAAACCTAAAGAATATGAAGAACCCTATTCATTTATTTTTAACAAGCTTATTACTTTTAATACTTCTTTTGCACTTATTGGGGCGTAAATCGATAAAAACTTGTATATTCCCATATGTTATGAAATGATCAAGTTACCAAAATCCAGGAAAGCTGAGTCCAACAAGATGATCTACGAAGAAAAATTAGAAGAAAAGAAAGAGAATCAAGAATATCTGCTTGAAAAAAAAGAGAGACTTATTCAAACATATATTGTAATGTATGGACTATTGCTAGCGTGCACTCAAAATTTGGATAAAGTGACACAAGTCATATCACTATGTATATTAATCCGTTTCTTAATTTGTGCGATTACATATTACACAGCAATAACTATAAAAGACGATAAAATAAAAATTTCATTCATAAGATTAGTGCCCCGAATTGAAGCTATAAAAAGCAGCGCTGAAGCAACATCAAAAAATTTTGGTCTTGCAATAACAATTTACCTATCCAAAGCTATTTTCTCGTTATTTGACGTTCATAATGTTCCCAGACTCTCATCATGGGTTGTAGTTATTTTATATCTTACCTTTTTTATACCAACTAAGTTAATGCATATTATCAGAGAAGCATTCACAATGATTGAAGTACTCAGAAAAAAATTCACAAAAACTGAAGTACTCAAAAAAGTATTCACAATAATTGAAGTACCCAGAAAAACATTTATAAAAATTAAAGTACTAAGAAAAGAACATGTAGCTTTATTCTCACTAATTTTCTTTTGTACATATTGTGCATTAGCAATATTAATTCAAACATTCTTACAAATACCATTGTTTTTCTTTTTTATTAATATAGCATTGGCTTTATCTGGAATATTTTTAGCAGACACAATGGCAAAATCACTAAAAATAAACTAAAAAAGGACCTTTGCTATTTTGAGTGAAGAATTTATAATCACTTTTTAGTTATGGCACAACGCGTGTAATTTATGAAAACGTCTTGTGAAAATCACATGCAATATTGATATACATAGTTTTTGTAGTAAAATCTATGCAGTAATTAAATAAGAAAAACAGAAGTTTTGTCAGTATAAGCAGTAACTTTTCATCCTATTATATTTTACAAAACTTTGGGTACGCTGTCAACCGAAGCATAGTAATGAGATTATTAACAAATTCCCAATCTAATTTTTATTCAGCGAGTTGGTACTTGATAACAGCTATGCTGGTATTACCCTATATGGATAGGTGGATTGCATGACGAATTCCAAGTATGAGCTAACTACTTTGCGTCTGGTTTTAGCAACGTTGGTATTACCCCCAATAGAAGTTTATGTTCCTAAAAAAGCTAAATTAAGGCTTCAATGAATTAAATTCAAGATAAGATTAAAGTTTCTTCAGGAGTTACTGCCTCAATATTTTCTATGCGAAAGAAATGTTTTTTGTTTTTGGTTACTACTCTATTTATGCCCAGAGAAAGGGCTGTTGCTGCAATCAGACAGTCATTTAACTCAATTCTCTTTCCACTTCTTACGAGGTCTGCATAAATTTTCCCCGTATCTATTGCTATCCTCGAATCAAGATTTATTACTTATACAATATTAAGTAGTTCAAGTGTCCTTTCAAGGGCATCCGGGGATTTTGAAAGGTGCGCTCCGACACTCAGTTCGGCAGCTGTAATTGATGAAGTGTAGCCCGAATATTCATCTCCCAGGCGTTCTAGAAAATTTATGGAGGAAGGAATGACCATCTTTTCGGAGGCAGTCTACAAATATCGATGTGTCCACAAAAAACTTCATTCTACCCAATCCAGACGTGAAGATTTCCGCAGCCGATCAACAAACTCTTCGCTCTCGACATCGTAACCCCAAGCCCACAAGCCGACTCTACAAGTTCCTTTGAGCTTCGTCTTTCTTTTTTTCGAACCATGTTGAGGATGGAATGAATTTCCCGATCGAGTTCAATAAGTCTCTTTTCGATGTCTCCTGTCGATTCCATAAACATCAATTAGTCTTAATGCCGTATAACTTTATCTTGAAGGCAGAAGTATCTTTTCTAAAGCCTTAGAAGTCCACGCCAGAATATCTTATCAGGCCTGCAAATGGTCAAATCAGGACCCAGGGCTCTAGATCCGGGAGAGGGCCTTCAAGAACTTGCAGGATATTCTGATTATTCCAAGGAAATAATTATAGTTATTTACACAAAAAAACAATATCCAAAGGAATTATCCAAAATAACCTATGTGTTTCTCATATCATTTTTGTGTTTACTGGGCATTTAATCGATAGAAACTTGGATATTCCTATATGTAATGAAATGATCCAGTTAACAAAAACATAGGTAGAAAAGAAGAACTCTCAGTTGGGATTTTAACGAAAAAAATGATTAACTGGATTTTGTAGTCACATTGATGCAGAGATTTTGCTATAAAACATATGAGGCTCTAGACGCATATGACCAGGCAATTGAAATTGATCCCAATAATTCATTAGCTTGGTACGATCGCGCATGTATTTATTCTCTTAGAAATAACAAGGATCAATCAATCCTTAATCTAAAGAAAGCTATTGAGCTTTATTCAGCGTATAAAGAAAAAGCAAAGAACAGCGACGACTTTAAAGGACTATGGAAAGACAAACAATTTAAACAATTTATTAAATAAAATTTAATGTTTATATGATGTCTTTGAATCATGATCAAATTTTGAAAATCTTTAGTATTAACATAACATATTACATATTTTTATTTTTTAAAAATATATATTATTTCTATTTAAATATTTCTTTGTGAAATTATAAAATAAAAAATTATAAATAAAATAATTATGTAAATAGATTGACACTATTTTTGAATATATTAATTAGTATATTATTAATACAAATTTATTAATAGGTTCCGTTGCAAAAATAATTTTACTGCCTTTTTAGGCCATAATTAATGCTTTTTGTATCATTATTGACCTGTTTTTGGTACATCAATATCCCATTTGTGATGTTTTTCACTGGTTTTGTAAAATAGCCAGATTTTTTGCAACGGAACCGGTTTCATCAACTCTCCACGAATAGTTTGTTAGCCTTAAATGTCTTCTTATCTTCTTTTCTATTTCAGGTGAATATTGATGTACCCATCTCATGATTGTTGTATGGTAGACTTTTACTCCCCTTTCTGCCATCATTTCCTTTAAATTTCTATAACTTAATGGATATTTTAAGTACCATCTTACATTTAATAGGATAATTTCCCCTTCATAATGCTTCCATTTAAAGGAATTAGATAGCATGTTACTATCTTTGATTTTCTTTTTATTCTATTGTATCAGTAGAAAGGATTTTTTGCAACGGAACAAAAAAAACCATATCCTTTTTTCCAAAAAAAGATCCGGAATCATAAACTTCAATTTTAACTGGTTCTACGATAAAAATGTATTCTAAACTTTTATATCCAAGTTTTGACTTTTCGGAAGAGAACTTAAATGGAGAATTTTACTTTAATGCTCAATTTTTTTCTTCCGGTCACTAAGATTCTTTTGGGTTTCATTTTAATCCATAATCCAGGTTCCATAGGATATCGGAGATTTTTTGATCACCTCTTCATCGAGAACTTCTCCAAGCATGGCAGGGTCCCGAGCATCCATAACAAGTGCATCGAGCTTGCAGCGTTCTAGAATCTTTGCGGCTACAGGATCTACAGGAGACTTGGAGCCTGCTTTCATTTCGATTGTCATAACTATATTTATGAGTTTTTTAGGAGAAATTTTATCGTATTTTACCGCAGTTGGATCACAGTTTGGATCTGAGGAATAAATCCCGTCAATAGAAGTTGCAATTGTGAGCAGATCTGCCCGCAAGTACTCTGCAAGGATTGCAGCAACAGCATCTGTGGTTTGGCCAGGAGTAACTCCCCCCATGACCACTACTTTCCCTGAATGCATAGCCTCTGCAGCTTCAATATAGCTTGTTGGGATCTTCGGATAGGCATCTGATCCGATAGCTGCAATAAGCAGCCGTGCGTTTAGACGAGTAATCTCAATGCCTATATAGTCACAGGTTACTTCATCGGCCCCCATAATCCGCGCAGCATTAATGTAACTCCTGGCTGCTTCTCCGCCACCCGTTATTACTATTATATTATGTTTTTTTGAGAGGTTTCGGAGAATTACTGCGTATTCTAAATAATGATTCGCATCAAGGTTGTTTGCGAGAATTGAACCGCCTAATGAGAGTACAATAAGCATGATGATATCTACACATAATTCTGATTTTTAAATGTATCGCTAGACGTTTTTTCTTAAGTCACCAAAAATCCCATATAAAGAGAAAACCTAAAGATCCCCAAAATGATAAATAATTTCTCAAGGCAGATATTGTTTAATTTGACTATTGCCTGAAGCAGGTAAATCTTTTAGATGCGGGGTTGTACATGGATCTTACTGACATACTAAAGGCTGTTAAAGAAGGGAAAATGGACATTAAGACTGCAGAACAGCAGACCCGTGGTCTGGGTTTTGTCTCGTATGCAGACATTGCAAAACTTGATTCCCATCGAAAAAACAGGACAGGAATAGGAGAAGCTATCCTTGCCGACTGCAAGGAACCTAAGGACTTAGTGGAGATCGCAAGAGTCATGGTTGTAGAAAGTAGAAGAGCCCTTATTACCCGTGTTTCTGCAAGGCATCTGGAAGCTTTAAGGGCAGCATTTAGTCAGGATAACATTGAGTGGAATAGTCGAGCTCGTACAGTTGTTATCCATGACGGTACTCCCGCCCCTAAAACAGGTGGAGTTATAGGAGTGATATCAGCAGGCACAGCAGACATCCCAGTTGCGGAAGAGGCACGAGTCGTTGCCTCAGAGATGGGCTGCGAAACTATCACTGTATATGATGTAGGAATTGCAGGAATTCACAGACTCATTCCTGAGATCCAGAAACTGAAAGCCATGATGTTAGGAGCAATCGTTGTTGCAGCTGGAAGGGAGGGGACACTCCCCACAATAATTTCAGGACTTATTGATGTACCTGTGATTGGGCTTCCGGTATCTATAGGTTATGGGGCTGGAGGTGAGGGAAAAGCTGCCCTGCTGGCAATGCTCCAATCCTGCTCTACCATTGCAGTAGTGAATATTGACGCAGGTTTTGTTGCAGGAGCTTACGCAGCTAGAATCGCAAACATGGTTGCAGCTGCTGGTAAACGAGAAAAAAGGAAAAAACAGAAAAAGAATGCAGTTAATAGCGGATGAATTGAAACCAAAATTCAGGAAGTAGTATTTATGAAATCACTTGTATTCAATCCTTATTCAGGGGCATCAGGAGACATGATCCTGGGGTGCGCTATCGATCTCGGGGCTGACAGAAAAATGGTCAAAGAACTGATCGAAGCTTCCATACCAGTATCTTTAGATATTAGAGAAGTCATAAAAAATGGAATAAAAGCTCTAGACGTCCGGATAAATGTACCTGAAAAAGAGTCCGTTCGCACATATCCAGAACTCATGGATACCGTAAAGGCTGCGAAATTGCCCTTTCTGGTGGAGACAAGCACTATGGATATCTTTTTGAGAATGGCAGAAGCTGAAGCTTCAGTTCACGGACAGCCTGACCTTGAGAAGCACCATTTCCATGAGATGGGACAGAGTGATGCCCTTGCCGATGTAATCGGTTCTTCGGTAGCTATCCATGCCCTTAACTGTGATTCTATTTATTGCACCCCTATCAACGTTGGCAGCGGAACGACGGAATGTGCACACGGGACCCTACCTGTGCCAGCCCCCGCTACCCTTGAACTTCTAAGAAGAGGAAAACTTTATTTCAGAGGAGGTAGTGAAAAAAAGGAACTTCTTACTCCAACAGGTGCTGCTATCCTATCCCATTTTGCAATGCCTGTTGAAGCTTTTCCTCAGGGCAGGGTGATTTTAATAGGCTATGGGGCTGGGGATTCCGATTTAGGTGGTCCCAATGTGCTCCAAGGAGTGCTATCTGAACTTGATTCCTGCTTGATCCCGGATGTAATTGAGATGCTCGAAACCAATGCTGATGATGTGAGCGGAGAAATCCTGGGTAACTTATTCGAGGAATTGCTCGAGATGGGGGCAAAAGATGTTGTGATTATTCCGGCGACCATGAAAAAGGGCCGGCCTGCTCATGTTATCAAGGTTATTGCAAAGCCTGAAGACACTGCAAAAATTGCCAGAAAAATAATTATCGAAACAGGTTCTCTGGGAATAAGGGTCGTTCCCACAAGGCATAGGCTCATAGCTGCCCGAAAAACTGAAATCATTAAATTTGAGGTTGAAGGGCAATTATATGAAGCTGCTGTCAAGATTGCCAGGGACTCGGAGGGGATTCTACTCAATATCTCTGCTGAGTTTGAGGACTGTAAGAAAATCGCGAAAACTAGTAGTGTTCCTATAAAAGAGGTAATCAGAAAGGCAGAGGAGGTCGCAAGGAATCTTTTTTCCTAAAATTATTGAGACGTAATAAACAAAAAATTGTGCTCTTTGATATCAGAAAATTCCGGATAATTGAAAAAAATTCAAGAAAAGTAAAGTGGAAAAGTAAAAATTTAGATATTTAGGGTTTTAACTTCTTATTTTTCTCTATATAAGGTTCAGAGTTTGCCCATAGAATGAAGTAGTTCTGCATTTAGGACACTTGCCCCTGCAGCTCCACGGATGGTATTATGTCCCATTGCAATGTAGCGGATTCCTTCTCTTATCCGACCTACTGACACACTCATACCTTTTCCCATATTGCGGTCAAGGCGCGGCTGAGGTCTGTCTATTTCATCTCTTACGATGATAACTTTTTTGGGTTCGGAAGGGAGTTCTCCCATTTTAGGGTCGAATTTCAGGAAAGCTTCCCTTACTTCTTCAGGCGCTGGTTTGCCCATCATCCCAGCCCATATAGCTTCTGTATGCCCATCGACAACTGGAACTCTGTGGCATGAAGCACTTACTCTTATCTCTGCAGGCACTACTTCAGAGCCATTAAACTCACCGAGGAGTTTCAATGTTTCGGTCTCCATTTTTTGTTCTTCGCTCCCGATGTAGGGAATTACGTTATCGTATATTGACATTGCCGCAACTCCGAAAAAACCAGCCCCTGATATTGCTTGCATTGTAGCTACATGTATGGTCTCAAGTCCAAATTGCATCAGAGGTTTTAATGTCAAAGACATGACGATAGTAGAGCAATTGGGATTTGTGATAATATATCCATCCCATCCCCTTGTATCCTGCTGAACTTCTAGAAGCCCCAGATGTTCTGGATTTACCTCGGGAATCACAAGAGGAAAATCCGTTTCCATCCTGAAAGATGATGCATTGCTTGCCACCGCAAATCCGGCTTTTGCAAACTCTGGCTCGACTGTGAAAGCAAGATCCGCAGGAAGGGCAGAAAAAACCACATCCGCATTTACAGCTTTTGGGTCTACAGGAGAAACTTCAATATTTTCAACGCTTTCAGGCATAGCTGTATCTAATTTCCAGCCCACAGCTTCTTTGTATTTTTTGCCGGCGCTCCTTTCTGACGCTGCAAGGGCTGTAATTTCAAACCATGGATGATTTGCCAGTGCTTCCACAAATCTCTGCCCAACAGCGCCTGTAGCGCCTAAAATACCCGCTTTAATTGCCACCATCTCAAAGCTCCCTCCAACGAGAGAAGAAATTATCTGATAAAAGAGAAAAAGAAAAAATTGGATAAAAAATTATTCCAAGTTAATTGTCATTTTACTCTTCTACTTTGATTGCTTGGCTCGGACATGCCTCTTCGCATGCACCACACTCTACACACTCATCCTGGTTGACAACCGCACAACCTTTTTCTTCATCAATGGTAATTGCTTCAGAGGGACACTCATCGACGCAGCTTCCACACCCAGAACATTCATCTGCATTAACTATCGCTGGCATATTTTTTTCACTCTCCTTATTATTACTCGATATGTCCCTGGAAATCAGATATGCCGTTTTTGAAACTTCCATAGAATATCGAAAAGTTTGGTCATAACGCCATTGATCGATTAACATAAAAACTTATCGCTTTTTAGCAAAAGGCACCTTTAAAATCAGGATGTGGGTCAGGCATACACAATCTATATTTAATCATACTATATATATAGACCAGAAGAGAAATTAAAAATATTTACTCAACATATAGAGTTGTGCATAACAATTCCAGAATCCTTAAACGAGTAAATTCCATTTTCTAATTTCACTAATCCGTCTTTGAGCAGAAAATCAATATGGACTTAAAGAAGAAATCGTTTAATTCAGACTATTCCTTCACTTTTCCACATCTTTTTTGATGATTTAAGAGGATTTTGAGAAACCACTAAATTTAGTCATAAGCATATAAATATCATATAAATGACTTGTGAAAATCAAAGGTTTATCGAAATCTTTTTAAATGGAATTTTTCCAAAGTTCTGGAGAGACTAACTTTAATCATTCTCCATCAACTAAGTCATAACTCTTAATTCACTTTAAGTACAGGTAATTCTAATATTTAATAATTTTACATTGTGAATTAACTTATTTTCGCATGTATAAAACCTATTTTCACTCAAATAATGAACACATTGATAATTTCTGCCTTTTCATTTTTAATTTATCCATTTTAGTCTTAATTTTCAATACTTTCATTGATTTTACTTTAATATTTTTTTTCCCTAAAGCAAAATTGACACTTACCAGTAACAGTCGCAAGAATTCAATTTTTCTAATCAGAAAATTATTACGAATATTTCATTCTGCTCGCTCAACCAACTGGATATAAAGGAAATATCCATAATCTAAAAGAAATTTTTACGATAATTCATACACAAAATTACATAATACCTTATTTTATAGACTTAATTATTTGCGCATTTAGTCCTTTTATAGTGAAAAGAAACTGTTAGCTAATAACTTTTTACGGAGAAGTTTCCATCCCGTAGCAAGCTGCAGGGTATTAGACTGAAGCACGCTATTTCTTTTCGAACCATCCTCAAAAAGAATTAGTAAGATTCAAAACCTGAATTGTATTCTGGGATGGTTACCAAAGTTCCCCCTGCAAGATCGCCAGGGTTTTATCGCTTGTACTTTTGTTTATTTTTTTAATCTTTATCAAATACTCCTCTTCGACAGCTTGAGGCTCTTCAAAAATTACATCGACCCCAAGTCTTTTAAGATAATCTTCGAAGTCTTTTACAGTTTTCAAGTCTCTTACCCGGATTTTTGCCTCTTCATATAGCCTCTGGCCATCCTTTACACCCCTAATTGATTCTCTCAATGGGCTCAGTATGCTTTCCCCTAACCTCATACACCGTTTTTTGAACTCTTCCTCATTTTCTTTCCACTCTACTGTCTGAAAACCTTCTCTTACAATGCGGGAGAGCATAAAGTCTCTGCCAGTATCATTGTAAAATTTAAAGGCATGCCTGAGATCCGAGCAATTACTCTGGGAAGAAGTATATTTCAATGGAGAAAGAACCATTTCAGGGTCTTTTATTACGACACCTTCATGCTCTTTTTCCCCAAGTTCCATGATAATTTTTTCGATTTCTCTGGGGACATTTTCAATGAGAATTTCCCCAAAAAATCTTACCTGGAAAAAACCATATTTTTCCAGAAGTTTTTGTTTTTTGTGTATCGTAAGAGGCTTACCACTGTTTTTCTCCCGAATGTCGAATATATAAAACCCTACAGATTCGACATCATAAATATCTTTAGAGATATAAGGGTTATCAGGGCCTATCATTTCCCCGTAAAGTACAAGTTTCGGGAAATCGTCAAAAAAATTCAGATTCAATTTCTCTTTCGCTTTTTGGGTTGTATAAGGGCAGATATATCCACTCCGAGTAATTGCAATTATCTCCTCATTTGCAGTTGCTATTCGGACATTGTATCCATTCATTTTTTCTTCGAAGGCTATCTTCTCAAGTCCAATGAAGTGTCTTTTAATAGTAGGATCCAGTACCATAGCTCTCCGGATCTTTGGAAAGCCCATGATTATCTCGAAAGAATTGCCCTTCTCATAAAGAACTGTCCCTCTCTCGATATGGGAAATTTCCTTATCGAAACGTAGCAAGTGCTCGTATTTTCCCCAGTTCCAGGTAAGATAATTTTTCTCAAAAAGGTTATGAATCTTCTCCTTATCAAATCCCAGGCAATCGGCAAGTCGAGCTACAAATTCAGGATCATTTTCCTCATTAACCTTTCTACTCATATCTAATTATCCATCTTCAGACCTGAAATAAGTTATCATTCACATATCAATTTGAATATAATTAATAATTATAATTAATACATAAATAATCCGGGAATTTTTTCGAATTGATTTCAAAATCCACACTTTAGTGCTCCGCCAAACTACTTCCTCAACTTTTACATCAGCCATTTACTCAAACACTTCACTACTATCTTGACCCCAACTTTCATCTTAGCCATTATTCATTGAAGAATTCAAAAATATCGAATATGAACTTTTTTAATCTATGACCTTAGGTCCTTATTTGATAATCGTAAAATATTTTTTTCTTAGATTACAATAATTTGTCCAGGAAAGATATCATCGCATAAAGTATCTAATATCAACATTTTGAGATTATGTTCTTGATTTAACAACATTCGTTATACGGTAGATGACTCGATAACAGATCCTTTTCTGCAAAATGTTACTGGCCTTTCTTGGAGACGGCTTAAATCCAAAAATCACAAATTAAGATTCTCACATTCTTCAGATTCTTTTTTCTTTCAGATACTTGAAGTCACTAACAATATTCAAAAAAACGTGGAACTATTCACAACATATTTTTTATTGATATCTTATTCCCCTTGAGGTTCTGAATTATATTTTTTCCTGTCCTAACAACTGGAACTAATGTGGAATATTGTCATTTTACAAAAAATTCAATTTTTTTGTGGCGCAACCTGATGCAAGCAACAGGATATTTTCGTGCCACGCTCTGTATAAAAGGACTAATTCAAACTCAAATTTTTTCACTTGCTTAGATGATTCTTTTTCTTCCTGATTTCTCTGATTTTCAACATACTTTCTAATTAAATTGGGAGTTGTTCCATCTCCAAGCGTTCCAATGTATCCACAGTCAATCAATAGTTAGCTACAGAATAACTGTTTTTAATCCCAACAAATTCTTAAAAAAATTTCGATTTTGTAATACATTTTATAATTTGCATCACTGTTGAAGGATAATAATGAGGTTTATCACCAATGAAAAAATGTGATTATCATCATCAACATCAATTAAATAAAACTTAAAAAATACCTTTTACCAATTTTAGAGCATAACTATTTAAAATAATTTATTATTCCATAGTCTAATTAGAAATTTTTACGACACCTAATGCAAAAAATTATGTGATCCTATAATATAAAAAAAGACGTTCACATGCAGCAGTTCCATTTTATAGTCCAAAAGTAACTCAAAGAGGATTTCGATAAACCCCTAAATTTCACGGTGATATGTATTCTTTATAAGCATACGAAGAAATTTAGAAAACATCGAAATCTTCTTGAGGCTTTGTGAACAAAATTCTTGTTGACTGCTATACTCACAAATTTTCGGACTACGTTCAGACTTATATGAAGATAGGACATCATGAGACGTTTTCACCGCATAAAAAGGTATATGGAAGTATCTTTTATTAGAAAGTAAAAATTCTTCAAGTACCGAATATATATATATTAAACAAAATTTTTAATAAGAGAAAAAAATCTAGAAAAAAGGTCGCGTCCGTGATTACCTAAAAACACAACTATAGGACTTTCACAATTTACTAAAACGTAGGAAGGGCGCTCATTCTTAGAATTGATCAGCAACTTATAGACGCGACTAAAAAAAATGGAATAAAACAAAACTAGATAAAAAACTAAAAATAAAAAGGAACTAAATTCCTGAAAAATCTTCTCAGAACCTCATTGACCTCAGGCGTTTGACCCTATCTTCGGTTAAAGGATGAGTGCTGAAAAGAGACTGGATAATTCCTCCCTTGAGAGGATTAACAATAAACATGTGTGCACTACCTTCCTTTGGCTGTACATCTGAGCTTTTTGGCTTGTAGTTGGAGTTCCCATATTCCAGCTTTTCCAGAGCATCGGCAAGTACCCAGGGCTTCAGACAAATTCGAGCTCCTTCAGAATCGGCTGCATATTCTCTTGACCTTGAGATTGCTAGCTGGATCAAGGTTGCAGCGAGCGGTGCCAGAACTATCATCGCGATAAAACCTACTATTCCCCCTTTATCATCATTCCTGCCACCAAAGCCACCGAAAATCGCAGCCCATTGCGCCATGGTAGCCATCATCGTTATGACACCCGCAATTGTTGCAGCCACCGAACTAATGAGTGTATCTCTGTTCATTACGTGTGCAAGCTCATGTGCCAGCACGCCTTCGATCTCTTCATAAGAGAGAAGGTTAAGAAGACCAGTAGTAACGGCTACAGCTGCATTCTTCGGATCCCTGCCCGTTGCAAATGCATTTGGCATCCCAGAATCTACAATAAATACTTTGGGTTTTGGCAGTTGCGCTTTCATAGCTAGTCCATCGACTATCCTGTGCAAGTTTGGGGACTCCGTAGGGGAGACCTCTCTTGCCCTATACATCTTGAGTACTATCTTATCGCTATACCAGTAGCTTCCGAAATTGATGATTACTGCAAACAGTAATGCGATGATCATTCCGCCCCTACCACCAAAGTAATCTCCTATCAGAACCATGAGACCTGTAAGAGCAGCAAGCAAAATTGTAGTTTTTAACATGTTTTTCATGACTTCTCACACGACGTCCTCTAAGGCTAATTGCCCAGGTTTTCAGTCTTATCAGATACTTTCAATGACGAACTCCAGAGCGACTCTATGGTTATTACCCTATAGTAAGGGTTCTTTGTATTTAAATTTTTTTATTATCGGCTTTGCACCTAAAGTCTGGTACCTGTACCTAATGTCCAACATTTGCATCTAAAATCGGACTAAATTTGGACTTTAGGTGCAAGCCGGTTATAACAGTAATTTCTATTTGCTATGGTTCCTAGTAACTATTCTTATCTCCAAACTTATTCCAATAATTTAAACTGAATATTAATGGATATTATATCTCCAACTACAAATATATTTTGTTATTTCTCATCATGCCGATTAACATAATTGTACTATTAATTTAGCATATATCTATGTCTAAACATATTTACAATAGGTGTATTTAAGTAACGGTTTTAGTTTCAAAACGGCTACTTTTTTGACTCAGATTATAAATCTACACATTGAAAGAATTAATTCTTTGGTTGATCTATTCAATAAAGAGCGCATTTGCTTCCCTATCTCAAGCAACTTGATACGTTCACTCCCATGTTCTGGATATAAAGGAATCATTCAAATTCAAATATTTCATTTGCTTATTATGCTTCTTTTTCTTCCTGGTTTCCCTGAATTTCAATATAGTTTTAAATTACATCAGAAGTTGCACTATTATTCAAATTTCCAATAAAACTTCCATCACCCCATAATTCACAACCAAATAACCATTTTTTAATCTCAAAGTACTCTTTAAAAATTGTTTTCCCTCCCCCGAAACTTTTTCTAATCTGCATAACTCTCGAAGTAGAATATTTTGGTTCACAACCAATAAAAAAAATCTACATACTCACAATCATAAACAATGGGACATCTTATATTATGGGCACGATGAATCGCATGAAGTAGTTCCAATTATTAGTGCAAAGGTAGCTAAGAAACAAATCAGTTAATTAATAACTTTTTTCGGATAAGTTTTCATCCCAGAGCAAAGTCCAGATATTTTACGGAAATAAAAAAGAATGGGACACTAACTTGAGTTATTGATTTCTTATATATATATGTTATAGATTCTATTATGATTTGGAGAGAGTTAAACTTGCTTCTGAGATCAGTTTCTCAGATTTTTGTTGCCTCAATATAACGATTCAACCAACCTAAAATCAGTAGAAAATATCTATTTTAATTAGACACTTTTGAGGACAACAAATGAAATAAATGAAATATTATCTATGGCCTACAGTTAAAGAAAACAAACCCTTTTGATTTGCTCAGTGAATCCTATTAAAATTCCATCAATTTAAACAATTTGGCATAAAAGTACATGAAGAAAATGATTCCTTAAATACTCTATCAATCATTTTTTCCATAACAAAAATTGATATATATATTATTTGAATATGTGCATCAAACTAAGAAGTTTCAATCCCATCAAACTTTCTCTTTCGAATTTCTCCCTTTTGATATCCTGTTTCATCTGTCATATTTCTCTTCATTTGTAATAAGACACCATATAATTTTGGTAATTTTTTTCTAGATCAATAATTGCCTTTATGTGCCAAATTGACTTCTTTTTCCGGGTAAAAACTCTTTTAATTTGCCAAATTTTTCTTCTAAAATAACAAATAAGAGAACAAATAAGAGAAATGATTTCCAACACAAATTTTCTTTTAAACTTGTTAGCGAGAACCAAGCAATAGCTATTGAAACTCTGAATGTTAAATGCCAATTAAGAATCAACATTTCACACATTATATAGATGATTTGGGACGGAGTAGTTCTGTAACAAAATTAAAATATAAATCAGAATAGCCAGGAAAAACCGTTCTTACGAGAGTATATTTGAACCGTCATAAAGACCTGCCATGTTAGGGATACATAACTCTGAGCTAACACTAAAAAATAGGGAATGAAACTGTCCCGATTACAAGACAAAATATGATAGAAACATTGATACTGCAATTAACATCAAATAAATTTGCTTCCATTGATCAAAACCTAATTGGAGTCTAACACCCTTAAAATACAGAGGATTAGCTGGGACTTGTTCTCAAAAGAGAAAGAAACTAACCGAGAAGCTACTTCTTCAGCTGAGTGGCAGTCCACTATTGCCAATGCATATTCCAGAAAATCTAACCGTTTTTTAGATCCAAAAGCCTATATAGTTGTGATTATCAATCTATGTTCATTGGGTTTTGATAAAGGATATAACAAAAAGATATATGTCATTAGTGCCACTGCAGGGCCAACCATAAAATAAGAAGATACCCCTAACTTAATCAAGAAACTGAGACTTTTATTAGCTAAAAGAATCAATTACAAATTAAGAACATTTTCTACAAAGAAGTATCTTGGATTTAAAGTGAATTTGAGGGCTATCGGTCTCTTTAAAAATAAAATTGAGAGATTATTAGCACTAAAATTATAATTATTGAACACAATGAAATCTTATCAGATTTTCATTATTTTAGAAGACAAATTTGAAGAAGCACAAAACCCAGATTATGTGTGATAGCAATGGAGCGTTACTCCCAATTCATTGTGCAGATATTGATAGGTTAGTTATGGATGATTTTGAAGGAAATCAAGTAGAAGTTTCCAGCGTGTCTGACCTCAGTGATCCCTGTCTGTATACGGATCGCGAATATAGCTGGCTTCAATTCAATTACAGGGTGTTAGAAGAGGCTCTCGACAATCTTAATCCTCTACTTGAGAGAGTCAAATTCCTTTCAATCTTTGGGAGTAACCTCGATGAGTTTTTCATGGTCAGGGTTTCAGGAGTTCACAAGAAAATAGCAGAAAGAATAAAAGAAGATCTAAAAGTTGAGCTCGCCCAGCAACAGCTTCATATCATCCGAGAAGAGCTTATTAGGCAGATTCCCCTCAATGACAGCTGCTGGAATGATGTGCTTGAGCCTGCTCTCAGAGAAAATGGAATCGACTTTGTAGATTATTTTAAATTTTCTGAAACGGAAAGAGAATGGCTCAGAGATTACTTTGAAAAAAACATTTTCCCTTTACTTACCCCTCTAGGCTTCGATTCAGGACACCCTTTTCCACACATCTCGAACCTAAGCCTTAACCTGGCAGTACTTATTGATGATCCTGACTACGGACAGCGTTTTGCCAGGGTCAAAATACCTCCAATGTTTGCGAGGATGATTTTAGTTCCTGAGGATGGTAGGGAAGAAACAACTTCAAGTTTTGAAAATTTAAAAACCGGTCGTTTTGTGTGGATCGAACAGCTTATTGCCGCAAATCTTGACATCCTGTTTCCTGGGCAGCACATTCTAGGGGCTTATCCATTCAGAATCACACGAGATGCAGACCTTGGATTCGATGAAGATGGGGATAAAGATCTTTTGACCGCTGTAAAGCAGAGGATTGGGATAAACTACTTTGGGCCAGCTGTTAGACTTGAAATTGACTATACAATGCCCCCTAAAGTCTATGATATCCTTCTTAATAACCTAGGCCTTACTGCTTCTCTAATGTTTAAATCGGCAGCCCCTCTTGGACTTTCAAGTCTCAATAAAATTATACAGATCAACCGCCCTGAGCTCAAATACAAGCCCTTTGAATCAAGGAAACATCCTCAATTGACTGATAAGAAAAATATTTTTACTATCCTTAAAAAGAGAGACGTTCTCCTCTATCACCCCTATGATAGTTTCGAATCAGTAATTGATTTCGTAGAAGAAGCTGCCGATGATCCAGATGTTGTTACAATCAAAATGACATTATACAGGGTAGATGACAACTCCAAGATCATTCAGGCTTTGATGAAAGCTGCAGACAAAAAAAAACAGGTTGCAGTTCTAGTGGAGCTTAAAGCACGCTTTGACGAAGAAAACAATATAGGTTGGGCAAAAGAACTTGAGCGTAAAGGCGTTCACGTAGCCTATGGTTTCCCTGGGCGCAAGACTCATGCTAAGATGTGCCTAGTAGTCAGAATCGAAAAAGAAGGAATCAAGTATTATGTGCATATGAGTACAGGAAACTATAATGCCGTCACAGGAAAACTCTACACCGATTTTGGCTATCTGACCAGTGACTCATTGGTAGGTAAGGATGTTTCTGACCTTTTTAATGCTCTTACAGGTTATTCGAAAAAGGATCATTATATCAAGCTTCTTGTTGCCCCTCAGAACCTCAGATACCAGATTCTTGAGCGCGTCAGGCGCGAGATTGACATGCACGAAAAGTACGGAAATGGGCACATGATCTTCAAGATGAATTCTCTAGTGGATGATCAGTGCATCCGGGAACTTTACAGAGCTTCTCTCATCGGAGTAAAGGTAGACCTTCTTATCAGAGGAATCTGCTGCCTCAGACCCGGTATATATGGACTCAGTGAAAAAATAAGGATTACTTCAATAGTTGGGCGCTTTCTTGAACACTCCAGAGCATATTATTTCCGAAACGGCGGAAAAGAAGAAATTTTTATGGGCAGTGCTGATCTCATGCCGCGTAATCTGGACAACAGAGTAGAACTTCTCTTCCCCATATCAACTACATACATTCCTATTGTAAGGGACATCATACTTGGTATCCAGCTGAAGGATAACGTAAAAGCCCGTCTGTTGCTCCCTAATGGCAGAACTGAAATGATCCACCCAAAACCCGGAGAAAAAGAACTGGATTCTCAGCTGTGGATGCTTGAGAATAGTAAAAACTGGGATCTCGTTCTTTAGAAAGACTGAAAAATATATCCTGTTGTCTTTTTTGTCTACTCATAATCTCACTGTAAAAATATACGCTTCAAAAGAACGAAAGAAAGCATGGAAAAAAAGGAAAATTTGATCATTTACCTCTTCCTCCCATGTTTTCCGAATTTATACAACGCAGGATTGCTTAAAATATGAATATTTATATTTGTGCCCATATCTATTTTTGAGAATTGTAATCATTTAGTGGGTTTACAATAAATGAACAATTAAGAACTTTCATTGTTTTTTACGGTTTCTTGCAGCAATTTCAAGACAACTGTCCCGAAGCCATTCAATCGTATTCAGTTTCAGGTATGGAGGTTGTTGTGAAGTTTTTAGTAGGTGAAATAGTCCATTCTGAACCTCAATCATAAAAAGTTTCATAAGCTTTAGAGATCTTTTTTTCTACTATAAGACCTGAAAATTTCAATGGAATCTGCGAATTTACATATACTTCGAATTTTCATTTAAAATCGCACTTCGAAGATACTGTAAATTTTTCTTTTTCTGGAAACTTTACAGCTTCCAGGAAAAGGTTAATGCTTACAAACATTCTTATAATCAACATAGATTTCTACCTTTCCGTCAAAGACCTGAAGCTCTGCGTTTCTTCTTACAAACATGTACAGAACAAAAAATTTATTGCCAAGAAAAGAAATATAAAAGTCACTCGAAATTTTTCTTGGTTCATTATGAACAAATTTAGAAGTAGAAACCTAACTAAGGGTTCAAGTTCTCCTTCTGAAAGGGTTCAAAAGGGATTTGATAGATTGTTCCACAAGCAGTTGAATTTACTCTTTCCAACCATTTACGAACTTGGGCATTCAGCTCTTCAAGATGGATAAACCTTCTGCCAAGGAAAAGAAATCATCATTGAAGTAAAATCTTAACATGGTTTTAATTTTTTTCGTTTTTCTTAGGCCTATAATGCCTGCATAAGAGAGGAACGAATCCTTAATATGAAAACCTCCTCAAACCGTGAGTTCCATTCAGAATCTGAAAGAATATTATGAAACCGATTTTAGAGTCTCTTGACCCCTCAAAGAGAACGGAAAACAGGACAGTTGGGTGGTAGTCAATGGAACCTCATACAAATTTTGATGGCCGAGTTGTTGCGTTTATAGATATCGGAACTAACTCTATAAGACTCCTCCTGGTTCGGATTAATTCAAATGGGTCCTACCAGTCCCTGACCAAGCAGAAGGAGACCGTTCGGCTTGGTGAAAAGGAATTCATAGATAATATTCTGCAAACTAAGGCGATGGAACGCTCAGTTATTGTCTGCAAAAAACTAATGGAACTTGCAAGGGCTTACAGATCAGAAGAAGTGGTAGCAGTGGCTACATCAGCGACTAGAGATGCAAGCAATAAGGTTCAATTTCTCGAAATGTTGAAAAAGGAGGCAAATCTGGAGGTCTGCACGATTTCAGGAATTGAAGAAGCCCGTTTGATTTACTTGGGGGTTTCAAGCGGGCTCCGGATCGGATATTCAAAAGCTCTTTTCATTGACATCGGAGGCGGGAGTACGGAAGTATCTGTCGGAGATCAAAGGCAATATTATTTCCTTGACTCCCTTAACCTTGGAGCCGTTCGTCTGACAAATATGTTCATCCCAGAAGAGACTGGTCCTATTTCCGAAGAACAGTATGAACAAATTAAGGTTTATGTCCGAAGCCAAGCTGTAAATGTAATAAAAGAGCTTTCCAAATACAAGATCTGCTACGCTGTTGGAAGTTCAGGAACCATAGAAAATCTTGCCAAAATCGCTTTTGTTTACCTTCACAAAACGACCTATGAGAGCTATGAAAAGTTAGAGTATGAAGACTTAAAAAAGATTGTCAAAGATATGTGCTCCTTATCCCTTGAAGAGCGACGCAACTTTCCTGGAATCAACTCGCAGAGAGCAGATATTATAATCTCAGGAGCTGCGATCATCGAGACTTTGATGACGGAGCTGGGACTTTCCAAGATAATGGTCAGTAAGCTTGGGTTAAGAGAAGGCTTACTCGTGGATTACATCTCAAAAAGCGAATTTTCCTACATGATTACTCAAATGTCTGTAAGAAAGCGCAGTATTATGCAACTTGGACTCGCCTGTAACTTCGATGAAGAACATGCCCATATCGTCACTAACCTGGCCCTTGAACTATATGACAGTATTCAGACGCTAGGAATATATGAATTTAGGGATGGAGAAAGGGAGCTTCTTGAGTATAGTTCAACTCTGCACGATATCGGGACATTTGTCTCATATGACACCCATCAGACCCATGCTTATCATTTAATAAGGGAGAGCAATCTTCCCGGTTTTCAGCCTGAAGAAATAGAAATAATTGCAAATCTTGTTTATTTTCACAGGAAAAACATTCCTAAAAAAAAACACTCAAATTTCACTGGGCTTAATAAAGATACAGTAAAAAGCATTCGGATCCTGAGTGCCATTCTACGCATAGCAGAAAGTCTTGACCGCTCCCATACAGGTAGTATCTATAATGTTCGATTTTACATTGCCTCTACTGATAGCCTTGTGCTTGAAATACATGCCAATAGAGAGTGCCATCTCGAGATATGGGAAGTAGAGAAACATAAAAAGTATTTCAAGAAAATTTTTGGATACAGCATCCAATCCAAAGTTATTGTAGAACAGGATGCTTAGGCTTAGTTAATTATTGAAGGAAGTACATAATTTGTGAAATATAGAAATTGAGATATCCACAAAAAATTAAAAATTTGTAATTTAAGAGAATTTCGGTAAATCTCTAATTTTCTTATTTTCTTATATATGCACAAATATGACTCAGGAAAAGCAAAAGTTATGATTTAACTATGTAAAGAGCAGTAAAAAATACCCTATAGGAATGAGTACTATATCAAGAAACAAGAAAATCAGCTCAAAAAGGTCTCAATAAGAACTAGTTTATTCAGTAACTAAAAAGATATTCAAGACTGAAAAAGTCCTTTAAGCTGCTGTTTAAGAGTGAATCATTGATCTTGGTATTTACATAATTTTTAAAATGTTGTAATAACAGAATCAATACATTCTTTTGACTTTAATTCTAGTTTAGGATCATATTCAGACTTATATCAAAGTAGATATATATTAAAGCGTTTTACAGTAGCTAAAGATATCTGAAAGTGTCGTTTATGTGAAAGTGAAAATTAGTGAGGTACTAGCATCGAAAAATTAGGAGTTAACTCGATACTTGTAAGAAAAAAATGTACTCCAATAAACCAAAAAATATAAAATAGTTTTATACACACCAAAGGTTCAAGAGGTTAGTTCGAAATCTTTGAGTAATTAATTCAATAGTAAAACAGGAGTATCAATAAGCCTTAAAATTCGAATAAATCGGATATTTCAAAGATATTTTCTGAAGAATATTGCCATTAGAAGCAGAATTTAGAATCGTAGTTAGGTTGTTTTGGTTGTGAAAAATGGAAAAATAAAAAAGAGTTTCTAGACTAAAATCATTTCAATATAAAATACAAAAATAATCTGCAGGAAAGACTTAAAAATCAGTCATCAACGACAAAAAAGTATCCAGGAGGTATCTTTTCTGCAAGTGCTATGTAATCTGTTGCAAGCTTTACAGAAATCCCATCTTGATGGGCTTTTAAAGCGTCTATTTGAAGAATCAATGGATTTTCAGTGTGAATAAGAGCTACTTCTTTTGCCTTTTCATACGAAGTGCTGAGATGAATATAGCGCTGTTTTATTGGAAAAATTCCGTTTTCCAGCAGAACATCGATTTCTTCAGGGCTCACACCATAGTATAAATATGGTAAATTGCTTTCCGGATAGTCCAGATCAATACCGACAGAGTGACCATAACGTGCCCTGATTCTGGAATCATGAATTTCATACCTACCCTTTCTATCTGATTCTACAAGAGCATAAAGATATTCCTTCCTCATCCAGTTGTACCGCTTCTCTATAACTTCACAAAAAGAGTTTAGATTTACCCAGCCGCGTTTGTCCATTTTGACCCCTACAGATGCTGGAAAATGCCTGAGAGTGCCTGATACAAACCTGCCAAGCTTTTCCTCCCTGCTATCATCCAGCAAGTATCTGCCAGGATGTTTACACTGCAGACAGCTGCCCCCTCTAAAATAGCCGTGCACAGTGCATTTTCGAATCATGATATCAGGTACATAATAAAACTTTACTATAAATAAGGTTTCCTCTGGAAAAATTGGTCAGCCAGAAACAGGAGTGGTGTATGCACCCCCTCCAGTTGGCACATCTACAATTATATCTAGCACGAAGAGAGTATCAATCATATCCTATTCAGCAACCTGAATCGGAGAGGAAGTCCGATCAAATTTGACGGGTTTCGATATTTTTGATATTGTACTTTCACTTTCTTCATACATTTTCCTGTATTAGCGAATTATTTAATATGTAAAGAACTTTTCTTTCGAGTGTAAATGTGATTTTTTGATCCATCATCGTCTGTGTTCCTAAAAAAATTTTCAACCTTGAATTAATGGGTCTTTATACGGCGTTCGCAACCCAAAAAACATCCATTTTATGTCTTTGATACCTGTTTCATTATGTTACCAGTAACAAAAATATTCAATGATTATGGTACTCAAGACGTAAGAAAAGACGTCTATATAGCATACAGTAATCTTTAATAACTCACCTGTATACCTAGCGTAAATCAAAAGGGTTACTGTCAGGCCTTAATCTTCAAACACCAAATTGAGTATTGCACCTAAAATAAATTAGTATGTTTTGCCCTTCAGTCGAAACTCAGTTCGCAGTTCCTGAGGCTAATAGATTGCCAGTAGAATGACTAATAAGGCAAAAATTAAAAAACCGTAAAAATAAAAATTGAAATAATGAAAAATTTAGAACTATATGTAAAGACTTATAAGATAATATTTAATTCAGATTCATTATTATTAATATTCATTAGAGAAATTATAAAGTTTGGAAAGCGATTAACTGAGAATTCACCTGAAACTCCATCTAAAATGTCTTAAATTACATAATAAATACTCAGCCTGCTAAGAAAGGGGATAATATGACAGATATCGAATCTATCTACAAAAAACTCAGTCATGCAATAAGTAGGGAAAATTTCCTGCAACGCATCCAAGAAAAAGTCGAAAATATGGGAGGACTTTGTGATGAACTTATGGCTGCAATGCTAGTTGCCAACGAACTTGGATTTTCGGACGCAGGTAGAGATAATGTAAAAATTAAAAATATTACAGCTGAGAGAGGATTGATCAATTTTGTTGCAAGAGTTATTTCAATTTTAGATATCAAAGAATTTACCCGAAACGACGGGACTATAGGTAGAGTAGGGAACCTGATTGTGGGAGACGAGACCGGTAAAATTCGGGTAAATCTATGGGATAATATGGCAGATTTGATAAAAGCTGAAAAAATTAAAGAAGGAAATACCTTCCATATCAGTGGCTATGCAAAGCAAGGATATTCCGGAGTAGAAGTCAATGTAGGAAACAATGGAGTCCTGACCGAAAGTGAGGAAAATATCGATGTGCCTGTGAGCAGCCAAAATATAAAAGACATCAAGGATGGCATGGGCGACCTGAACCTAACAGGAAAAGTTCTAGAAATTTCAGAAGTCAGGACCTTCCAAAAGAAGGATGGTAACAATGGAAAAGTAGGAAACTTGTTGCTTGGCGATGCTACGGGCACTCTCAGAGTGACCCTCTGGGACGAAAAAACCGAGTTTTTGGACCAGATAGAATATGGAGATACTGTAGAGTTAATCAATGCTTATGCTCGGGAAAATGCCTTTACTCAAAAAGTGGAACTCCAGATCGGAAACCGGAGCATAATCAGGAAAAGTGACAAAAAAGTTGAGTATGAAGAGCAATTTACTCCAATTATGAACATAAGGGGTGATATGAATGATATTAACATCTCTGGAAAGGTACTTGATATCGCAGAAATCCGGACCTTCGAGAAAAAAGATGGTTCTGTAGGAAGAGTGGGAAATCTCCTTCTAGGAGATTCTACAGGCAAAATCAGACTTACACTCTGGGACGAAAAAACATATTTCCTTGATGAAGTTAATTTCGACGAGACCTTAGAAGTGCTCCATGCCTATTCTCGAGAAAATGCCTTCAACCAGCAAATTGAACTGAACCTTGGATCTAGAGGGATCATCCAGAAGACAGAAAAAAAGGTTGAGTACAAAGAAAAAATCACAAAGATTGCCGATATAATTCCCGGGGAAAATTATTCAGTCCAAGGAAAGGTCTCCGAAATTGGAGAACTCAGGGAGTTTGAACGAGAAGATGGAACCGATAGCGTGGTTGCAAATCTTGAAATCAAGGATGAAACAGGTAGTATCAGACTAACCCTATGGGGAGATCAAGCATACGTGATCGAGGATCTTGATATCGACTCCGAAATTCAGATCATTGATGGCTATGCGAAATCTGGCCTGAACGAAGAAATCGAGCTGAGCATTGGTAACCGAAGTAGAGTAATTATGCTTTAACAATCTTCACTTTTCCTCAAGTTATTGATCTTTTGTTTATTTTTTTTACGTTCATTTTTTTTCAAGTTTTTTCTTTGCTATTATCTTTTGTTTCGGTAGTTATTTTGTTACTATACATTTTCTTTGTATTACAAGCATACTAGGTTCAAATATAATTCCATTAATACTTGAATTTGAACTAACCATTCCAGTGGAAATTGAGGGGTTTGGATAAATTCCTGCCAGAAAAATCAATATCATTTCAAAAATAATTCAAATTCATCCAATTTTCAATGAAAAATAAACTACTTCATGCAAACATCATATATATTAAATAACCCAGTTTCTGCAGATGCACACAGATATAGAATATATTTGTCCATTTGTCACTATTTTTCATTGAAAGTTAGATTAATTTTTAATCTACTGTCATATTGTGAAAAAGATGACATTCTTATATGCATCTATATTTCGAATTATTCCTTTTATACAGAGAGCATGGACGAAAGTATCCCGTTGCTTACAGCAGGAGAGACACCGCAACATTGATTGATCTAACAGAAAATACAAAGATATATACATATTTGAGTAAAATGCCGGATAGATGTTATTGCTTGTGGTTTTTAGTAATAGCCCTCAAGACCTGAACTTGCATTCTATTTTATTGTAGTTTTGTAGCCATCAATTTATAGATCAAATATAATAAGAATCTTGATTGTGCGAATGTCTGTGCTTAGGCATTGAGGATCAAATAAATATCATGAAGACTACGTAGGCGATCATTATCATGCAGACACTATGTTTCAAGCCCATGTACGCTGATCCCTGTCCCATCTTTCCAGCAACGAGTCCGGAAAGGAAAGCCTGAATAAGGGTTGAATGAAACATGAGCATTGTATACTCCTTCACATTAAAGGATTCGTTTCCTATTCCTGCGCACCAAACTTCCAGAGAAGATCTTGTAAAAGAGACACTTTGAGGAAAAAAATATAAAACCAGAATATAGACTATGAAAACGAAGACAAAAAAAGCCACATATATGGTGACAACGTAGACAGCCATGTCTGAAGATCGTTCTTTTTTCAGCTCTTCTTCACTTTTAACCTGTTCAGCTGTAACTAAAAGCACATTTTTAAGATCACTTGTAGACTCGTTTGCTTTTATAAGTATATGAAGAACTCGACTTGAAGTAGCTGTTTTGATATTATTCCCAAGTTTCATAAGGACTCTTGAAGTTGAAGTCCCCCAAGACATATCTTCTTTTAGCTTTTTAAGTTCCTTTGTAAGAATGCCCATTTTGGATTCTGCCATTAATTTCAAAGAGGTTGAAAAAAGAATTCCAGAGCCATTCAGATTAGAAAGGTTCCTTAACAAATCAGGCATTTTCTCATCGATTTTACGCATTCTCCAGGCTCTGATCTCATAAAAAATAATAAAGGGAAGCAACACAATGGAGATAAAGATAATGAAGTAATTTTGAATTTCGCTGATTAGCTGGATGCTGCTGACACTAATATGGGTAAAATTTATAGCCAGGTGGAAATTAGAAATGAAATCATCTTTAAGACTTTTTGGAATATGAGTAAGATAATATAGTCCAAAAGGAATTCCAATGAAAAAACTGTACACTGGCTTGTCCCTCATAGTTTTGTATGGGCTGAATAGCAAATTTTTGAGATTATTAAGTTTTCTATACAACAAGAACTTTTTACTCCTCTTTTCCTCCTCTTCTACACTAAACCCTGAGCTGATCTCTGGAATATCGCAAAAGTCTATAGAGAAACCAGAAACATTAGTTTCCTCCGTATCCATAGAGAGCTCTCCTACCATATCCAGGAGAACCAGGAATAAAAGATTTGCAAGAGGTATAATCACGTAAATGAGTAGGTAAAGAATCTGTGCTGAAGCCGGCCGGAATAATTGCAATACAATAAGGGTTGTCATTACAAAAAGAGGACCTGCAACCAGCACTGTCACATAAACTTCGGCAAGAACATCAAGCTTTCTTAAAAAATTTCTGTTTGCCATCTCTACCATATCCTGGTATTGCTCTGATTTGCTTTTTATGTACTCTATTAGGGCCTTGTTGCTTGAAACAAGAATTAATCCATCAATAAAGTCCTTGAAAAGCTCTGAAGAGGTACGTTCCTTGGCGGAATTAAGAGCACTTATGAAGTCTTTTCCGAGATAATCCATGTCCCTCACGATATAGGACACTTCTTCTGCAGATGTACCAAATATATGAGTATACATACTCAAGGATCTGAATACGTCATAAATCGATACGCCTCCTTTAGTCAGAGCATACATATAAGTTACTGACGAAAGTATAGATTTATCGATGCAAGCTTGTCGGATGCCTGTCTGAAAATAAGGACAGACATATGCCAAGCCAAAAACGGCCAAAAAACCAAAAAAGAACAAGAAAAGGATGTTTAAAATTCCAAGTGCATACAGATGGCCTTCTACAAAACCAGCATTTATAGAGTTCAAAAAATGGATGAGTCGATAACTCGGATTCCAAAAAGTTTTCAACCCCAAAAATGCGCCGAAAATTCCTCCAATAAGTCCTACAATTATAGAATATATGCAGGCAGATGCCAAATACTGGTCCACTGACATGGAAATATGGGATTTTCGTATTTTTACCTTTAAAGCCAGGAATTTTTCTTTATTTTTGTAAAAAAAATTTCCGAAAATTCTATATGCCAGTTCATCCACAACATTATGATCCATACACTCCTCTTAAATAATCATATTCTGTACCATATCCTTTAGGGTATCATTTCTTACAGACTCCATAATCACCTTCGGATAACTTTGATATGCTTGTACTACAAGAGATACTTGGATGTAACTCCTCATTTTATTTTCATACATATATGTTAGTATTTTTCTCCGATTCTCCATCTCACCTCTCAACTGACTGGCATCCAATCCTCTAGTATACATTATATCCTGCATGATATGGGAATCTCCTACCTTGATGAAACAATCTTCTGAAGGTTTCCAGCTAAAGAGCTCATTTATGCCAAGGTCCCCAGTCTCAGGGTCGATATTAAGGACTTCCACAAAGCTTCTGCTTCTTCGAACTCTTTTCTCCCCAATGTACATCTGTTCCTGGATACAAAGTACATCCAGCGATTGCAGCATCATTTGAGGCACATTTATGGGTTCGTGTGTGAGCCGATTTATGACTGTCTGCACATCCCCTGCGTGCATGGTTGAACTCGTCGCATGTCCTGTTGACATGGCCTGAAAGAGAGTCAGTGCCTCATTACCCCTCACTTCCCCTACGATGATAAAGTCTGGACGCTGTCTGAGAGCAGCCTTCAAAAGATCATACATGGAAACTCCTCCCGTCGCATCGGAAGCAAAACTTTCCCTTGTGATTTCGGAAACCCAATTGTTGTGGTAGAGTAAGAGCTCCCTTGTGTCCTCGATAGAGACTATCTTAGCTGTAGAAGGCATAAATAGAGATGTGGCATTGAGAATCGAAGTTTTCCCGGAAGCTGTCCCTCCTGCAAACAGAATATTGTAGCCGTTCTCGATTATCAACCAGAGATATATAAGCATTTCAAGGGAGCAGGTATTAAAACCAAGCAGGTCAATAGGAGTTATTGGGTCCTTCCTGAATTTACGAATAGTAAAAGAGCTGCCTCTGGGAGTGATTTCTCTTCCTAAAATAGCCTGAAGCCTCGAACCATCCTGAATTGTCCCATCCACAATTGGCTGGCTTACAGATATATGCTTATTATTCAACTGGCACATCCTGATTACAAAGGAATCAAGTTCATCCTCTTTGAAGGAAATATTACTTTCGATGTTGAAGTACTTAGTATGATAAATATAAATGGGAATTTCTACTCCATCGCATGAAATATCTTCTATATAAGGATCATGTAGAAGTGGATTAATTTTATTGTAACCTAACAAATTTCTTCTGAGGTAGTATATTATTTTTTGAATAGCTGATGCCGAAATTTCAGCCCTATAACGTTCAAGCAGGTAGAGAATTTTATCCACCAGAAGTGCATCTTTTTCGAATTTGGACGTTGTGAAATTTAGAACTAAGATATCCTGAAAATCATCATAAATTCTTTCTAGAATTTTTTTCTCATACTTTGTAAGTGCAGGTTCAATAAGTTTATAATACTTTGTTCTCCTGTCTTCCAGAATCGATGCAAAAGCATAAGGTTCTTGAAGCCAATACCTCTCAATTTCTATTAACCCATCAGGCACTACAAACTCAACAATAGATCCTTGTTTTTCCTGGTCGTAAGCCGGTAGAGTCCTCAGTGATTTATTAAAGTGATGTCTAACCCTCTTTAAGATTTTTGATATAGAATTAATATCTCCTTTTTCACCGAATAACCCCCAGACAAAGTCGTGCCTCACAGGCAGTTCTTTTAATTCTACCATATTCAATCCTTTAGGTTTTTACTTAAGTCATATAAGACCAACACATTATAAAAACTTATACACTTACGGTATCATCAGTAAATTTTAACTTCAATTATAATTAATATTAATCCTTTATTTAGCTTTATTAGATTTTAAAAATTTGATTCCAAAAGAAAAATAAATAAATTTAATTCAAAAGTAATGAATATGATATTTTTTTTCTGAGATCATTTAATATGTTTAAAATATATTTCATTTTAGATAAAAACATATAGTATGATATTCGGAGAAATTTATAATTTCTCCTAAATGTAATTTTTCTGTTAGGGCTATCATACATTAGTGACAGTTTTAGAAGCAATAATAGATGCGGAATTCTGTGATTTTTGCATAAAATCTATGCCGATTCCCACTAACAAAATTTCTGAGTTTAACGATAATCCTCCGTAATATAATCCGGTAAACAAACTGAAATTTTTCGGTAGACTATGATAGAATTTTAGCTTTAATGGAGCTATATAAGAAAAATGAGATTTTGTTGCACAGAATCAACAATTAAATTTTTGAATCCTATTTTTGATTTATTGATAAAGCATTTACTTTTAATAGTTTTTGAAATGCACCAGATATGAAAGCTTTTATACATATAAAAGACAGAGAAAGTTATTCGGAATTCATTGCACAATTTGCATTTATACACAATTCAGTCATCAATAGTTTTCACAAAAGATTAGTAGAGAAGTCCGATCTTATGTTTGACTTCACAACAAACTTGTACAAAAAAACAGATCTAAAAAAGCTCACTATATTTTTCCAACTGAAGATTTTTAACCTAAATGAAGTGCTGATGGATATTTTTTTGCAAGGCTGGCAGAGAATTCTACCAGGAATCTCTTAGAGTAAGCAGATTAATCAGATAGTAGAAAATATTTCTACAAATGCTCGTAGAAAAAAACATTCAGATAAGAGAAATTCTAGACATAGAAATATCTCTCAGCATTGTATTCAGGCTTCATTAAATGTCTGAATATCATAAAATTTTTGGTATTAAAAATGAAATTTTACATGGATAAATTTTCAATTTATGCTCATTGGAAACACGAACTTGAAATGAGTACTATTAATGTCAATTTGCGATATTGAAGAAAGTGATGCTGCAACTAGAATTTCTGAAATAGGCAATTATCATAATTTTTCTGCAGGATATCAGCTTGATTGGAATTGAAGCTATGAATATGATTAAAAAAAGACAAGTCAATAATTTAAAATACTCTGTTCTCAATGAAGTCAAATACATTGATCACTTATTAAGTATAGTTTTATAATGTTAGTACATTTTCCTTGAATATTTTGATTTTTATTCATTACTAATAGATTTACATGCTTATTTTGAAATTTTTGCAACAGAACCGCTTGATTAATAGCTTGAAGCTGTTCCTAATATTTACCAATTTGCTGATAAATTTTATATCAGGAGATCACAAGAATGAAATCAATATAGAAAAACTCAATTTAACGCAGATTATCCAGGCAGATCAAGAAAAAAAATAACACGTTTAAAGAGTTTTTAATCTAAAGAAAACGTCAATTGGTCATGTAAACATAATTATTAATCTAGAAAGGAAAATTACCAAAACGATATGCATCTTCTTACAAATGATGAGGTATAATGAAGATAAAATAGGGCCTGAAAAGGAGAAATTCAGATGAATAGATTGTTGAGATTGAAAACTTTTCGGTCGATGGACAGATAAAAACAATTTGTGAAATAATCGAAATTTTAGAAAAAAAGGATTAGAAGAGTGCGCAAGGAAGATCCTATCATGTACTTCCACGCCAAATCCCGTTATCATTATGTACCATTGACTCGTATATATGATGTAATTAATAAGTGCATAAACACATCCATAAAGTACAAAAAAGACAGTCTACAGGGAGAGGAAAAAGAAATAAATCTCAAAAAAGTACTTTTGACCAGCGTTCAGACTTTAGAGAATTTCGTTAAATCTCTGATTTTCATGAGTCATTTATATACCCTTCAGAAGTATGTGACGAAATTTAGAGTTTATCGAAATTTTCTTTAAAAAACTTATAGTTGCAAGCCTTAATTGAATTTAAAAATTAAAATAATCTGATTGTTTTTCACAGGAAACCTTCCACAATAATTTTTCAAAAAGAAACTGGAAATTTGAAAAGATTTGGTACTGTAAAATGCCGGTTTTTAATATGCTTAAGTTAAAAAGGGATGGCAATCAATGGTAGACGACCCTGAAAGAGAAGCATGTGCTGACATTCACTACAAAGAGATTGAAAGAGAGATCTCAGTTGCTGAAGTCATGAATAAAACAATCATAGTAATGGATATCAACTCAGCTATTCCATCTATTGCTAGGGAGATGATTCGTTGTGAAGCAGGTAGCGTTATTATTACTAAAAACAGAAAAGCCATCGGGATAATAACTGAAAGGGATTTTGTGAAGAATATAGTTGCAAAGGATAGGAGACCAAGTGAAATGATTGCAAGCGAAATCATTTCAACTCCACTGATAACCATCGAACCTGACAAAAGTGTCGTAGAAGCTTCAGAAATCATGTTGAAAGCAAATATAAAAAGGCTGCCAGTTCTGGAGAAGGATACAATAATAGGAGTGATCTCAACTACTGATATTTTGATGGTAACCCCTGGGCTCAATACTATACTCAAAGATCTTATTGATATGAACCGTGAGACTCTACTCTCCATTCCCTCAATCGAAGATATTTCAGAGGAATTCAGTACAGGAATATGTGAATCCTGTGAAACTTATTCATCTGATCTTAAATTAGTGGACGGTAAGTACTTATGTGGAAAATGTCAACAAGAAGAAGGAGAGTATTACGAATGAATGATATATTTAGCTCTCAGTCATTGATATGGGATCTCAGTGTAATACAGGGCGGTAAAAAATGAACGTAAATGAAATTATGTCATGTGAACCTGTAAGTGTTAAAGCGGGGGACTTCATAACTCACGCCCGTCAGCTGATGCGTGATCACTTTCTTCGAGGTATTGTTGTTGTTGACGACGAGAACAGGCTTGTGGGAATGCTGAACGACCAGGACATTCTTCGAGTCACATCCACTCGCTCGAACGTCACTGTGGGAGGATATGCAAGGCAGACCCCAACAGTCACTCCAGATATGGATGTCATGAAAGCTGCAAAGCTGATCGTACAATCAAAGCAAAACAGGTGTCCAATTGTCATATCAACTAACGAACATACAGTTGTCGGGATTCTGAGTGATGTAGACGTTCTCAGAAATGTGGAAATCCCAAAAAACATTCCTGAAACTGTAGAAGCGATCATGACAAAAAAAGTCCAAACTTGCTCTCCGGAGGAGAGGGTCAGCAAAGTTTGGGGGCATATGCTCGAAACAGATTATACAGGCATTCCAGTGGTTTCAAATAAAGGAGAACCTATTGGGATGATAACCAGGAGAGACATAATCAAATCAGGAGCTGTACGAATTTCGCTGGAAGATGAGCGAGCAAGTAGACCCAATGACAGTCCAAAGGTTAAAAAGGTTATGTCAACTCCTACATACACTCTTTCAGAGAGTGATTCCGTCCAGAGTGCAATTGAGATGATCATCCACTATGATATCGGAAGAGTGACTATAGTAAATATAAATGGAAAAATATCCGGAATCATTGATAGACAGGACCTTCTTGAATCTATTGTCAATGCCTGGAAGCAATAACCTTTAGAAAGCCGCTTTTTGAAAGAAAAGCTTTCACACAAAAAGATTGCAGAATTAAAGAGTGTCACAAAAAAATATAATTGACAAATAAAGGAAACCTTTCGGAAAAATTCACTGAAAAATTAACTTCAGATTCCAAGGAAATTCCTGCAAGTAGGCAGGAAAAAAAAGGCATATGAAAAAAGCAATTAACTGCAACTTGAACTCGGTGGTCCAATTGAAAAAAAATACAACGTTTTCGTCAGCCGAAAAAATTAAAATTAAGGGAAAACTGAACAAAGAGGACAGGGGAGTGCAGCGGAATGACCCGAAGATGGCAAGCAGTACAGGCACAATGGACATGGGTCCACTGGAGTTTAAGTCACGCATTTCGGAACATGAAGGGCGCATCCTAGCTTTAGCAACAAGGAATGTAGTGACTCTTCCTCCCACAGCAACCATTATGGAAGCAATTAAGATTATGACTGAAAAGAGATTCAGGCGCATTCCGATTGCAAATGCTGGAACACAGAGACTGGAAGGAGTCGTTACTTCCGTAGATATTATCGATTTTTTGGGGGGCGGTAAAAAAAATTTGCTCGTCGAAAAACGCTTCAAGGGTAACTTGCTGGCTGCAATAAACGAGGAAATAAGGCAAATAATGGAAACTGGTATTGCCTATCTCCACGAACAGGCAGACTTTAAAGAAGCTGTTTCAATGATGCTTGAAAGGAGGACAGGGGGTCTGCCAATTGTAGACAGTAACATGCATGTTGTTGCAATTTTTACCGAAAGGAACGCAATAGAACTTATGGGCGGGCTCGTGACAAATAAAACTGTTGATGAGTACATGACCAGGAACGTAAAGATGGTGTCAACTGATACACCCATAGGACACGCAGCAAAATTGATGGTAGAGAACAAGCTCCGAAGACTCCCTGTAGTTAAGAATGGAATCTTTGCTGGAATAGTTACAGCCTCTGATATTGTCCATTTCCTTGGGAGGGGAGACGCTTTCAGCAAACTGACAACAGGAAATATTCATGAAGCTCTCGACCAGCCTGTAGGTTTTATTGTCTCAAAAGATCTGATATGGACAAATTCTGGCACAGACATGGGAAAAGCGATGGGAATTATGCTCGAGGAAAAAATAGGTTCACTCCCGGTACTGGAAGAAGGATTGCTACGTGGCATAATTACAGAGAGTGATTTCCTGAAACTTTTGAGTTCTGAAAAGCATATCTAACAAATGATCCAAAGCTAAATTAAGAGGATTTCGACAAACCTCAATTTTTGGATGGTGGGATATAAAGCTTATAAAGGCAAGTTAGTGAAATCGGAGATATGTCGAAATTTTCTAAATTGACTGCAATTAAATTGAAATTTAGAAGAATTTTTAGCTTAAATTTTCAGAATTTAGAGAAGAAAAAATTCCCTTGCTGGATAGATTAAGAAAAAAAATCTGTAGCTCAGGTATTCAATATTTTGGAGTGTTCTAATTTTAAATAAGAACCTTCTCAAATTAGTTTTAACTCCAGCAAAAAATATGCATTATTATCTAAACTATAACATTTACGGTTACAAATTATGAATTTCGCATCCGATTCAAAAACTGTAATTGTCAACACTTATATATAGTAAAAATTAAGGAGGTATTCCATGAATGTGGCGGACATCATGAGTTCACCTGTGTATGTCATAAACGCAGATGAGCCCGTATCACATGCAAGAAAATTAATGTTAAAGCATAGAATTAGCACGTTGCTGGTTCTGAATGAGAGCAAGATGGTGGGAATCATAACTAAATCAGACATTAGCAACCGTCTGGCTCAAGCTGAACCCCTCTGGAGAAGAAGGCCAATAGACCAGATTCCTATAAAGCTGTTGATGACAGAATCGGTCATTACTATCTATCCCGAAGCCTCCATTTCCCAAGCATCCGCCTTAATGCTTGAGAACAGAGTGCATAACATCCCAGTGGTAAAGAACAATATTGTAGGTATTGTCACCAGGACAGACCTCGTGCGCTATGTTGCGGAAAACACTGAAGAAATGAAAACAAAAGTTTCTAAATTAATGACTGAAGATGTTGTTTCTGTTCACAGACATCATACAATCAACCATGTAATCGACGAAATGAACAGAAACGAGATCGAAAGAGTAGTTGTTAAGGATGATACAGGGAAATCTGTAGGGATCATTTCCAGGAAAAATCTCGCTTTAAACCTCTTAACTGACAATGAAGGAGGGCTTTCCACAAAAAATATCAAAATGGCCCGCAAATCCTCACCTGCGGGCCAGAAAATCTACAGATACGTAAAAGAAGTTCCTTTGACCGCAGAAGACATCATGGTTTCCCCAATAATTTCAATTGAAGTGAACGAAAATGTCAGTGCAGCCGCAAAAAAAATGATTGAAGAAAGAGTAACTGCCCTTCCTGTCAGTGATGGAGAAGATATAGTGGGCATACTAAGCAGAACAGACATTATGAAAGCTATCATCTAAAACACAGCCAATGTAGATACACTAGCAAGAAAAAAATAATAACATGAAAGACAACAAAAGCAAAAAAAGGATGCTAAGTAAAAATATGAGATTTTTTATCATTTTGTTTGATTTTTAATTTATTAGATTCGCAAAATGAGGGGCATGCTTTATGAATTTTTATAATCCCAGAAAACATTTAAAAGTTTCGGGATCTCGAAAAACGGATGATGAAAACACGCAAAAAAATTGCGAAAAAAATAATGAAAATTATGGATACGCATAAGGTGAATTGCATGCAAGTTAAAGACATTATGGTACAGCCACACAGGATTGACAAGTCAGACACCATTTCACACGCTCTAGACCTTATGGAGAAAAAGAATACAAAAAGACTGCTAATAGTCCACGGTGATCAGGTTCTTGGAATACTTACCATGAGAAGTCTGACAGAGCAGCTCGGAACTCGAAAGAAACTGAGCAAACCGGCATCATCTCTGCATGTTGCAACAGCCGTATCCGACAACTTTGTAAAGGTTCTGCCAGATACCGACGTTAAAGATGCCCTTACCCTGATGAAAAAAAACGGCGGCGTGATCATCATCACTGATGAAGGGAACGTAACTGGTTGGGTGACTCCCCAGGAATTTATGAAGATAAACCGTTTCAAAGGCTTTGTAGGGGAAGTAATGGAAAAAAATCCTATCACTATTAGCCCTTTGGATCGTGTGAGTCATGCCAGGCATCTAATTCTTGATAAAAATGTGGGAAGGCTGCCAGTCACTGAAAATGGGAAGCTCGTAGGTATTGTTGCAGAAGATGATATCGCTTTTGCTATGCGCTCTTTCAGGGATCTAGTGGCTGCCAATCAACAAGATTCAAGAATCAAGAACTTACTGGTGGGAGATATCATGACTCGCAGTGTAGTCAGTGTCTATACCAATACCCCTCTTTCCGAAGCTGTTCAGACTATGCTGGAACACGATGTCGGAGGTGTTCCAGTCCTTGACCTTGAAGAAGAACTTGTTGGTTTTTTGGCCCGCAGGAATGTCATAAATACAATTACAGAGTGAACAAAATGAGAAAGCCTACATTCCGCAGTTGTACACAAATGGAGAATTTGTTTCCCTATTTGCCAGTATTATTATTGAAAGCTAGACCAATTTTGAAGCTATTTTTATATTGAGAAAATAGAAGGCCTTTTGTGTGCATCTGTAGAAAGTGAACTAGAGAAAAAACTTGGAGAAAAAAGAACTCGAGAAAGACTAAACTAATAAAAGTAGATAGCTATTCAGCCTGGGAAAAATAATATCAAGTGCCATCTTTAATAGGATTCAATGAACGAATTTTAGTGGACTAGTCTTAGATTACTATCGGCTGTTGATAATGTTTTTATTTCTTCACCAGTTAGTAACCAGAAGTATCTATTGCATCAAAATGTATCAAAAAGCTCGATGAACTTGAAACCCAAAATCAACTTCATGACGAATGGAATTAAGAGCACATTTTTGCTAATTTTGACAATATTAATAGTTTAATTATAACAAAAATGGGGGCTACGAAATATAAAATACAATAAAATAATATATATTCATAAATTTATCGAATCAAATTTAGCTAAAAACGGATTGATTTTCCAATGATAACAGTAGAGGATTCATCGATAAATCACAAATAAGAAACCAAAAACCACTTACAGATTCATATGCAACAATATAATAATTTTCTAATATTACCTAATTTTTAAAAGCCAAAATTCCGTCGTTATCTTCATCTAAAAGTTGTTATTTTTTTATCAGATATACCGAAGATAGCAGTGGGAAAAAAGTTTATGAATGTCAAAACTAAATGAATTTTTATCATTTTTGACAATTTAAATCACACTTATAGAGCTGTGAAATTGCCTAAAAGGACAATTTAGCATCAATAATAAAATTTACACTTGAATTTTCTATAGTAATTCCATGATCAATTTTTAAACTATTTTTAAAAATCAAATCTAAGAAACCTTAGACAAGATAATGATGAAATCGATGGTTTAAAAAGAGAGTGTAAAAAGTATTTTCATTTGTTTGTGCCTGTTATTCGAAGAATTCCAAGCTCGCTTTCGAAGATAATAAAGAGTTCTTGATAAATCGAATGAAGCTCTACTATACCCACTTTAACTTCTGTGGAAACAAGAGAAGTTAAGATTGTGAAGATAAATAGTTTTGAATCTAGTCGATTCCAAAACCATTTCTACAAACAAAAAAATATTAAAAAGTATAGAACCTCAGGATCTATCTAAGAAATCATACACGTTTCCTGTGGCTTCCTTAAACGTGACATCAAAATTATCCACACGTGAAATAGTTGGGCCTTTACGGAGTTCATCCATCAGAATTTTGATGGCTTCACACCTACCTTCGGCTATCACTAAAACTCTTCCGTCTCTAAGGTTTATAGGATTGCAGTCCACAAAAAGTTTCTGGGCAGCGTTCTTAGCAAATCTACGAAAACCAACGCCTTGTACTCTTCCTGATACATAGATTTCCGCACGAACTGTATATCCAGAATTCACATCTGACTATTATTGAATGAAAACTTATAAAACCATTTGCTCTTCTACAGTATTTCCGAATCTAGTCAGTTCCGAAAACGATTCCTAAAAGTCAGAATAAAATCAAAAAAATTCTAATATAATGGAGTCGTTGAGTATGATGACTAAGAATGACTCTCTTTTTCTGAAGAAAAAAGATCCTGATTGATGGACACCGGTGAAAAACTACTTTAAGGGCAGCTATTCTTGGAAAGTATGTAATATATACAGAATTTTAGGCGAGGGAAACTCAAAGTTGCATTTCAGCTAACAGAAGAAAAGCTTGAAATTTCGAAATCTTCCATACAGAAAGATAATGCCCGGATTCCAGACACTTCTCCAATCATTTTAGAAATAGAAAGCATCTTCAAAACTGTACAAAATTATGAGAATATTCCTGAAACTTAAGAGGATCATAACTATCAAAAAATTGAAAATTTTATAAAGATACTCAAAAATAACTTAATCTGATTGAGCAAGATTCTGATTTGAACATTGAAACTGTGACTTAAATTTTCGTGCGCATAAATTTCAAAGGAGTTACGCGAGTCAGGCTGATTTTGCGATGTCCAAGATTGCTGCAATGAAACTTATAATGGATATAAGATCAGGAAAGAGATTGATGTTTCTGTCATCTGGAAATTGCTCCGGAATTTTATAGTTAGATGTTGATGTTAACAGGTAATTTGCTTCTACATAATATTTCCGGAAATTACTTGGCTAAAGAATGAGAATAGAATGATGATCTCTATGATTCGAACTATACGGATTTACTAAGAATCTTCTTTACATCTGGATACCGTAGGAAGAAACTATCTGATTTTATTAGTACTCTTTCGGGAGGAATTTTGAAACAAGGATGTACGAAGAAAAAATTGCTCGTGGATCTTTGAAGAAGCTTGAAGAGAGATAGAACTTATAAAACGACATCATGTTAAAGTGTAGAACAAAAAATGGGAGTTAAGTTTAGAAAGCCAGATAATCAATGTTTATAAGCTTCATGACTAAAAATTTTTCTTAACTAAAAATAATCTCTTTTAGAAAAACGCCCGGACCGGGATTCGAACCCGAGTCGGAGCCTCGACAGGGCTCCATGATAGGCCTCTACACTATCCGGACACTTTGATGTCTTTAATTGCTGTTTTATTCGCGCTTTGAGTAAAGCATAGACGTTTTTCTAATATATTAATCATTCTATCAAGGTTTTAAATCCTGCTAAATATTTTATGTCCCGCCTCCCAGACTCGAACCGGGGACATCGCGGTGCCTGCGCAGAAATTACGGGGAGTTTTTCCCGCATGAGCCGAACTACAGCCGCGCACTCTACCACTGAGTTAAGGCGGGATGATGGATGCTTATTCAGTGCTGCACAAGGCTGCGCTGCTTTATTGCACCATCTTCATATATGGTGATGATATTTATGTTTTTCGCTGAATGAGAGCATCTTTTTTCACATTTTTTAGAAATTAATTTAAAAAAGTGAAGTAAAAAAATGTATGAAAAGAACTATACAGCCTATTTTGTCAATGGCAGTTTAATTTTCCCTACTTTAATCGGTTTAAATTTTCCCATTTTGTGCTATAAAATCTAGATGATCCTGATAAACTCCAATTTTGACTGATCGCTATTAAAAGATATATAAGCAATTTGTTGAAATTAGAGATTTTCGGAATTTTCTTTACTTAATATTTCATAGATTACCAAAGAGAACATTAAATTCTCTAATAACGAGGCAAATAAAAGAAAGTACCTTCAAGGTTAACAATGACTTTCATGACAAATCCAAAACTCTTTGAATTCAAATTTTATGGTACCCTAAGTAACGTTTAATCCCAGAAATATTTCAATATTGTATTACTCACTAACAAAATTAAAAGCACAATTTTAACTCTTTGAACAAGGATTGATAGCTGACTTCTTGAGTTAATTAATTTAATCAAAAGAAAATTCTGTCAAATTACCAGAAATGAAATCCTATTAAAGATTTACAGAGCTTATACTTATCCCGAAACCTATAAATATATAAAAATACATTGTGAGGTTCGCTCATTCAATGAGAATATTCTGCTTGGGCTCGTAGCTTAGTCAGGCAGAGCGATGGACTCTTAATCCATAGGCCGGGGGTTCAAATCCCTTCGAGCCCGCTATTTTCTTAATTTTTTTTCAAAGCTTCTTTTGGCGAGTCAAGCTTCTATTGATAAATTCCAAAAAATTGTTGAGACTAAAACATTCTCGGGTATGCATGTATAAAAATAATAGTTGATTAATCAGAATTTGCAAAAAAGGAAACATAAAGTCATGAGAAAATAATCTAATTTACTTTTATGTTAAATTAGAAGGAACAATGAAAATAACCCCCTTGTTTCCACTGCACTTTGGAATCTTTTGGGTTTTTTGGATTAATTATATATTATAGCAAGATTCTAATTAAATGAGATATTAAGCCTGATATTCCTGTTAAAAAGTCTTGTTCACGACTCTTTTTTGGCATCAAACATAAAATATTAATTCAAACTATTGACTTCCTAGTATAGATCTTACAAAAAATAAACTGTTAAAAAATTTTAATGTTTACATAGATTTCCTGAATTCATTTATACCCTGCGCCACGTTAGAGAGCAAAATAGAAGCTATCTTCTGGTTAGGCCAGGAACCCAACCCGCAGTCAGGACCTATATACTTAATTAGGTTTCCGAAACGTCTGTAAGCAAGGAGGAGCCTCTTTGCTATAACATCCGGGGTTTCAAGTTTTGTAACGACCTCAGGAAGATACTGCTGATCTTTCCAGACATTAGTACAGTACATTTCATTAAGTATTCCTACTAGGCTAAAAATATCAGTTCTCGCAATCCCAAGCCTCAGGAAAGAATCAGTGTCTTCAAGTACCTTTTTGTCGATTAGATTCATGTAAGAAGGAGTCCCTGCTGATTCTATTCCTATAACATTGATTGTAGAAGCCTCGCAAGCGAAACTATAATAAAGAGCAGAATGAAGGTGAATCTCCACATCAGCTCCCCACTTACTTGCTGCCTTAGAGGCATCGTTTAATGCAGAAATAATATCATTTTCATCAAAAGCAAGCTCAGGGTTCAACCCAATGCTTGGTTCATCGATGGAAACAGTTGTAATCTTAAAGTGCTTTGCAAACCTCATAGAGTTTCTGACGAAATTGTTCACACTTTTCGCAAGAAGAGAATAGATGTCAGTGTACCGAGTACCTCCAAATTTTTTCAGGTAAAGTTCGGTTGGACCTGTTACACAGATTCTGACTTTCAACTTCTCCCCAAACTTTTCCTTATAGGTTTTTGCAACCTTTTCTATAGCTTCAAGTTCTTCGATTCGAGCACATTCAAGTTTCACCTCGAAGGGACTGTAACAGCAATTTGGATCCCAGATAACCTTCAAGAACTGCTCATTCATGTCCTGGTACTGAGGATAGGTAGAAACTTCCACTCCTGCATCTATTTTCTGCTGGAAGGCATCGTTGATTACCCCAAAAAGTCTCTCATCTTCTGTTCTCGTTTTAAAGGCGTTTCGGATCCATTCTTTGCTAACTCCTTCAGGAAGGGGATAGCTTCCGATATCATCATAAATGATTTCTTCCATATCTTCTTAGTAAACCTCTAACAATTTAACATTATTGAAAGACAAAAAATTTATAAAAAAATAAAACATAAAGCTCTGAAAAACTTCATTATTAAGAAAAACTTTTTAATTAATTTACTTATTCGTTCACTAGTTCAGTCATTATAATTACTCGAATAATTTATTTTCTCGGCATTGAATTCATTGATACCTTTTGCGGTATTCTCAAGTAGCTTGAAAGCAAGATCTTGATTTGGCCAGAAGGCAAGTCCGCAGTCTGGACTTGCATATTTTATGCGGTCTCTGAGAACAGAAAAAGCCATTTCAAGCCTTTTTTTTATGATATATGGAGTCTCAAATTCAGTAACGATTTTTTGCATGTATTCCTTTTCCTTCCAGGCATTAACCCCATATGTTTCATTGATAATACCTATGAGGCTTGAAATGTCAGTTCTCGATACTCCAAGCCTGATATAAGTATTCGAGTCTTCCAGCACATTTCTATTCAGGATATCAATGTAAGAAGGAGTTGCTGCATACTCAAACCCAATGACATTTATAGGAGTCTCACATATAATTTTATACTTCAATGGAGAATGGAGATGAATTTCCATATCAGATCCCTGTTGCCGAGCATAAGTGGAAGCTAGAGTGAGAGCAGAAATAATGTCAGCGTCAGAAAACTGAATCTTATCGTTAATTCCAAGGCTGGGTTCATCCAGGGCTACAACTTTGATTTTGAAATTCTTAGCGGCTTTGAAAGATTGCTTTATGAAATTTTCAATATCTAGTGCCAAGATATGGTACGCATCCACAAAAGCCGTTGTTCCGAATGCCTGAAGATATAGATCTGTGGGACCTGCAACACAAACTCTAACTTCAAGAATTTCTCCTGTCTCTTTCTTGTATTGCTTTGCAACCTCATCAATTATTTCAAGTTCCAAAATTTTTGCATTCTCCTCTTTCAATACGTAAGGTTCATAGCAGTTCTTTTCATCTTTGATTATATCCAGAAACTGGCCAATTTTGTCTCTGAACTGGGGATAAGTGGGGACGTGTACTCCCCCATCAACTTTCCTCAGAAAAGCTCCCTTTATCATTGAAAAGAGTTTTTCGTCTTCATTTCGATTTTCAACTGCAGCCTTTACCCACTCCCTTGTAAAACCCTCAGGTGTTGGAAGGCTTCCTCCATCGATAAAAATGATATCCTCCATATCTATTATGTAGGACAGATGAAGTATTATAATTATTCCAGTCAAATACCTCACATCTTGCTTGGGGACTGAAACTTCTTCGGGAACCGCTATTAACCAATTTTTGTATCTTTTAATCTATTTTTGCATTATAAAATGGAACAAAGTCATACGAACCATAGTGTCCGTAGAATAAGATATCAAATTATTTTTTGTGTAAAATCTGTAAAAAATTTAATTTTAATAATTACATCATCAACTATTTGAAATATATAGCTTTGAAATTGATAGCAGGCACTATTTTTAAGTTTTATTGAATCGGCATTGTGGTAATCATGCACATTTTTATACTGAACCAAAATACTTTTCTTCAAGTGTGATGTGGATTATAAAATTATCACAAAGAAAAAAGTCTTAAAAAAAATGCGAGGGGTGCGATTCGAACGCACGAATTCCTACGAAAATGGGTCCTAAGCCCATCGCCTTTGACCTAGCTGGGCAACCCTCGCACTCGTGTTCTGTTTTGTTTAACGTGAAATAAGAAAAGAAAAAAGTCATATTTTTATTAGAGGTTTAAATGCGCCGACCGGGATTCGAACCCGGGTTTTGGGCTTGGAAGGCCCAAGTCATAGCCGCTAGACTATCAACGCGTAATGCAACACATCTAGAGGTATTTGATACATATAATGTTTTCGCTTAATATATTTTGTTTCGACATTCTACACACTATCATAATTTTTTTTAATAAATATTTAGTTTTTTTATTGTAGTGTTAAATTCTTTATTATATCTTGTTCTCTCATTTTTCAAAAATTTTTAAACTTATATTAATTATGTGAAAAGTGCCATTTTCTTGCCAACATCAAAATTTTAATTCGATAAAAGCAAAAAGGATTCCAATTTATTTTTAATTTCTCTATATCCCATTTTTTTATTTTCTGGTTCATTATTCTTTTATTTAAAATAAATTCGTATCCTGAAAATACTCTTTTTATTTTAATGAATCAATCGTTAGAGATTATAATCAAAAGCTGTACACAAAACATTTAGATTCACTCTTAAACAGTAGTTGAAAGAACTTTTCCTGCTTTGAATATTTTTTAATTAATGAATAAACTAGTTCCCTTGAAGCTTTTTTTAGCTTGTTTTCTTGTTTTGTAATATATTATTTATTCCTAAGGATATTCTTTTACTGCTTTTTATCGTTGCATCATAATCTGTTTATTTTTCTCAAAAGTATCCTTTGCCTCTGTAAACCACTTCATTTTTTCCTGATAAATCTACATACGAATCATGTACTTACGCAGTTGTTGTTTTGAATCTTCTGATCAACTCACAATCCTCTATTATGCTATGAAATTTATATCAAAAGTACAACTATTATAATTTTTTATCTAATTTTGATCTATACTTCTCCTTACTTTTGCCTCCGAGGTTTATACACTTTTGCATATCCTGAATCACTCCCCTTTTTAGTTTCAAACCAAGGTAATCATGTTACTTTTAACTGTCTGCATATTTCCCCTCCTTAACAGTTATCAATAATTCTTTTTCTGAATAAACAAATTGTGGCACAGTCTAATAGATATTAAGAAATTAAAAAATTTCCTGAAAGAAATATTATCAATAAATTACTTCTCAAGTTCAAAGTAAAAAACCGTGTTATTGATGTAAAACAACCATTTTAAAAATAACGATTACTTTAGTTTTAAATTTGTCTTACTAATACTGTTTCGTTAAAATATATAGACTCAAAAATAATATGAAAAGATTTCCAAGCAATTAAAAAATCAATTTTGTCTCCAACTGACTGAAATGCTTGTATTCACCTTTAAACACAAAATCAATAAAAGTTTTTATGAGTAAAAATCATTGTTAATAGATTTTAACTTTCCAAAAATCAAATGCAAAGGAATTTATTGAAATTCTCTATAAATCAATTAGTATTAACATTTTTTAGGGATGTTTTCATTTCCACAGCTTGCTATGCGATTTTATTGGAATAAATGAAAAGAATTAATAATATAGAAAATTGAAAGCACCCCTTCATTTCCGATGGAATGTTTATATAACCCCCGGACCCCATTGTTTCCACTGTACTTCCAAAGCTGGCGTGTCACAAAATTTGTCTTATTTTTAAAGGTAGCAAAATATTGATGTATCTATTGAATTTATAGTATATATAATTATAGTCTTTGTTATAATCTATTATAGCTCAGAATAATTACTTTTATTAATTTACAATTTTTCCTAATGATTTTAAAAAAATATTATCTATGTATTATAATCATATTATAATTATAATATACTTATATATTTTCTTGTTACTACATTTCAAGTCTATTTCCCCTCCTAAAATTTACTTAAAAATCTCCATTAGAAATGAAGGGGTCTCTCTCTTCTTTAATATGTTTTTTTAGATAAATTATCTATTATCTCTGTTTTTGCGCAAGTTATAATCATGAGTACTAATATATATCAAGTAGTATAGAAATCTGTATGAATTCACTTACTTTTTCATGTAGAGTTATCTAAAATAAATTTTCTTATGAATTTAATAAATTTTATACATTTCTTTAACGACACTTAAATAGTTTCAAAGTTAAATTCCATAAGTATTTTAAATAAAACTGGTTGTACCTTATCTATATGAATTATCAGGGTCTTTCTGAAAAAAAGATATTTTCCTATCTGGAAACTGTAAAATCAGAAGATACAGATTACTATCGGGTTTTAAGTTCGATGTGTACCCACCCTCATAAAATCGCAGTTGAAGCTCACAGACTCTTTATTGAGACTAACTTGGGTGACTTTGGACTTTTTGCAGGAGCTCACAGGCTGGAAAAAGAAGTAATCAGGATGTTGGGAGAACTTCTTCATGCTCCGTCTCTTGAAATCTTTTCCGGAGAATCCAGTGAGAATTCAGTTAGCGGTTACCTTACAACTGGAGGTACAGAGTCAAATATCCAGGCTATTAGAGGAATGAAAAACTTTGTAATTGCAGGAAATAAAAAATTGGGGGAAACTCCCAATATAGTAATTCCCGAATCGGCTCATTTCTCATTTGATAAGGTCGCCGATATGATGGGTATTGAAGTTAGAAGAGCTCTTTTGGATTCCGAGTTTAAAGTGGATACGGCCTGTGTTGAAGGTTTGATAGATAATAGTACCATAGGGCTCGTAGGCATAGCTGGAAGCACGGAATTTGGTCAGGTAGATCCTATAGAGAAATTAGCAAAACTTGCCCTTGAAAATGAGCTTTTCCTCCATGTTGATGCAGCTTTTGGGGGCTTTGTGATCCCATTCCTTGAAAAATCATATCCTTTTGACTTCAAAATCCCTGGAGTAACTTCTATTGCAATAGATCCCCATAAAATGGGTCTATCCACGATTCCATCAGGTGCTCTCTTGTTCAGGTCTCCTTCTTTTCTGGATTCTCTAAAAGTAAATACTCCGTACCTGACTACAAAGTCTCAATATACTCTTACAGGCACACGGAGTGGGGCTTCAGCTGCTGCCACCTATGCTGTTATGAAGCATTTAGGTCGTGAAGGTTATGTAAAAAATGTTCAGTACTGCATGAAACTTACAACAAAAACTGTCAATGATATTCGGAAATTTGGTTTCGAAACCCTGCTTGAGCCTACAATGAATGTAGTTGCCTTGAGAATTTCGGATCCTGACCGTGTCCGCGAACAGCTCCTCAGTAAATTTGGCTGGAACGTCTCAATAACCCGTGCTCCCAGGTGTCTCAGATTGGTACTCATGCCTCATAACACGGCCCAAGATATCAAAGAATTTCTGCAAGATCTAAAAAAGGTGACTTCAGAACTTTAAAATCATCATTCATAATTTTGTTTAATTTTTTTTGGTTCTTCTCTAAATTTAGAAAAATGATGAAAATTAGGTCGTGTCCATAATTTACTTAAAAAACTGGGCTTAGAACTTTCTCTACATTTATCCTAAAGGCAGGAAGTGTAATCGTTTTTTTAAAAATGGTAAATAATTTACAGACACGGTATGATTCACTTATCGACTTTTAGCTTGACATTGTAAAATTAATTTGTATTTGCAGGTTTTCCAATCAACTTTTACTCAAATTTATATTATTTTGAAAATTTTTATCCTACCAATTTTGTTTTCTTCTATTTCCGTCTTGGTAGATACTTCTAATATTTTCAATGTCATAAATTTTTTCTGTCAAAATTGCACAGTTGTTAGTAACCAAAACAAGAATCAAGTTTTTCTAACAAAAAGTTGTCCTAAATATTTTTCAATTCGCTTACTTTTACCATCATTCTCAGTTAATTATCTTGATTTAAGATTTTTGCAGTTTTCCAAGCATCGATTCTTTGGTAATGTACGTGAATTATTGATCAGTTCCGGGAAGTGGATACAAACATATTATTTAAGGAAAAATATCTACAAACTTTCTAAATCACGATTTTCGATAATAAAATTTATTATCGATTTTTTTTAAGGGATTATGGTACTTTAGTGTATTTCGATAAACCGTGATTTCACGATCATTTGTATATGATTTATAAACATATGACGAAATTAGAGAATTTATTGAAATACTATATTACATATTCATAAGTTTTGTCAAATCAAATCGCTAAAAATGGGATTAGTTTTCATTTGAATTACTGGATGATATTAAATTTAGGATGCAATGTTGAAGAGTATTAATTTTAGAGAATTTCGATAACCTCCATGCTCTTGAGCACGGTTGACTTTAAATTTGTCAATATTTATGTATATTCATGAAAACTCTTATTGATTTTGCTCTTAAAGAAGAGTATAAACGTCTTGAATCTGTTGGATATAAGCTTGCTGAAATTGCTTCCTTAATTGATTGGAAAACTTTTCTTATTATTCTTGAGTCTATGTATATTAACAAAACCGTTTCATGAGGGAGACCTGAAACTGATGTCATTGTGATGTTCAAAATGCTTGTTTTACAACAATGGCATGAGCTCTCTGATTTTGAACTTGAGAAACAGTGTATAGATCGAATTTCTTTTAGGAAATTCCTTGGATTTCCGGAATACGTACCTGACAGTACTACTGTATGGATATTTAGGGAGAGAATTATCGAGAATTTCAAAGAAAATATGGGGAAAGTTGCAAAGCCAACTTGATACTCTGGGTTTACAGATAAAGCAGGGAATGATTCAGGATGCTACTTTTATCCATTCAGATCCAGGACATGCAAAAGGAGATAAACCTCGAGGAGATGAGGCAAAAACAAGAATAAGCAGAGACGGAACATGGATAAAGAAGGGAGGTAAGTCTCACTTTGGATATAAGCTTCATAATATAATAGACAGAGATTATGAGCTGATCAGAAGATTCAAAACAACAACTGCGTCAGTATATGATTCGTATGTAGATTTGACAGAGGAAAATGAAGTGGTTTATAGGGACAGAGGATACTTTGGAGCAAAAACTAAAGGGTATAATGCAACAATGAAAAGAGCAGTCAAAGGACATACGCTGGGAATAAAGGATATATTAAGAAATAAGAGAATTAGCTCAAAAGGAGTCCCAGGGGAAAGAGTTTATTCAGTAACGAAAGAAATTTTCAAAGCAGGAAGAGTTTTTGTTACTACTGTTAAAAGAGTAAATCTAAAAATGTTGTGTACGGCTTTTTGTTATAATCTCCATCAATTGAGGACATTGAAAATAAAAAAAGTATATTGAAGATAGTGGAAGCTATCTTTAAAATCAAAGAATTGAGAATAAGTAAAGCCAAAAAGATGAATTAAATAGAGAAATTGAGTGGAATATCTGAGAAATATCTGCTAAGAAATAAAATCCGAAGTTTATCGAAATCCTCTTTAGATAATTTCTTCTCCGGTTTCTATTGTCCTTATTCGAACGTTTTTGAGGAATTTATTTGCTATTTTTCCCAGATCATATAGCTCTTCCCTTTCTAAAATTCGTGTTTTCCTGAGATTTTCCTGAAGACTGTATTCCGGAATTCCCTGTTGCAGTACATAGATTACTTCCCTATTTTTCACATGCCCCAAAATCCAGGCAGCAATTTTGGAGATTTCCTCTTTGCTTCCGATAAAATCTCTGATTACAGTTGTACGGAGTTCCAGTTCCAAACCACAGGAATCCGCGATTTTAATCGCTTCTATAACCGCTGCAGTTATTTCTCCCGGATTTTTTTTTACAATTTTGTATTTTTTCCAGCCTGCAACTTTTCCATAAAGCTCTGGAACATCCGGGGGAGCTTTTATATCAATGAAAAACTTATCAACCAATTTTCTTTTAATCAGTTCTTGTTCCATTTCCGGATAGCAACCGTTTGTGTGAATTCCGACTAAGAATCCGAGTTCTTTTGCAAACTCTGCGAGTGGCAAAATTGCTGCCTGCATCAGAGGTTCCCCTCCAGAAAAAACAACTGTGCTTACGAAATCCCTTGATTTTTTAATCCGCTCTTTTACGAAGTCGAGTTCCACAAGGTCAGGTTCTTCTAGATAGGGATGGTTCTGGCAGTAGAGGCATCGAAGGGGGCATCCTCGAAAAAAAATGGTTATTGCAGCTTTTCCTCTCCAGTCCAGAGTTGAAAGAGAAACTGTATCTGCATAGTTTACTTTCATGACAGTTAAACTTCTCACCCTATTGAGTATAAAATGGTGGGGGAAACCTTACTTTAGTTTCCTTTTAGACTGTATCTTTTTCTGTCAATGAGCTCCTGGCGCTTGCCTCTGTTCCAGCCCTCTACTGATTGGAGATACCCTGTTATTCTTGAGAGATGTTGCACGTTTTCAGACCTACATTTTGGACATTTGTCCAGAAGGCCGGATGCTACATATCCCTCGTCAGTGCACACAGTCATGTCTCTTGTAAAAGCAAAGTAACCCGTTTGAGTGTTTCTTGCTATATGCATGGCAAGCTCCTGCAGGCCCTCAGGATCTGGCTTTCCTTCTCCAAGCCAGATATGCATTATATTTCCACCGTCTACGATCGGAAAGAAAGTGTGTTCGTACTTTATCCTGTCAGTCAGGGAGATATCGGCCCCAGGAGGAATGTGAGTCCCATTGGTATAGTAAATAGGTAGATCGTGGGTTTCATTTAACTTTCTCTTTGCAGTTTTCATGTCTCCTTTAATCGTGTGTTCTGCCTTTTCAGCATATTCACTATGCAGGAGGTCTGAGACTGCGAAGCGTTGGGCTGTTGTTTCTGCCGGCGTTCTTGCAAGAGCTATTTCCATATCTTTTTCCTTCGAGAGCTTCTGAGCGTGTATTTTCATCTCGAGCATAGCCCTGATGGCAAGCTTATACGCAGCAGGAGACTCATGGATCTGGTAGTTTGTGTGGTATTGTACCATCTCATTAATTCCTATTATTCCAATGGTATACACTAGACTATCAAAATCCACAGCTGTTGCCCCTTTTTCCCCAGTATTCGGGTCCTTTGGACACTGGGCTGCAAAGGGAATTCTGTTTTTCTTAATCAGGCTGTTCATCCATTTTTGTTTGATCTTGAAAGCTTCTACCCCCTTATTCATGAGGGTCTTAAGTTCATCGAAAAGTTTTTCATCATTATGTTCGGCTCTGTATGCTGCTCTAGGACAGTTTAAGGACAGGACCATCCACGAGCCCATTGAAAAGTGTTTTCCATCTATAAAATGGAGTTTGTCCTCGAAATCTTTATCATCAGTAGGATTTACAGAAAATTGATAGGCGCAGCATTGATAACATGAGATTCCTTCTCCTGCCCCTCTGTAATCGGGGAGCTGGTTATCAAAGTACGGGGTTCCGAATTTGGCGGCCAGTTCGAAGCTCATTCTGTAAAGCTCCTTATAAGTGGGAAGATCAAGATGAGTCTTATTGAATTTTTCATCTTCTTCCATAAAATCAGGTTCTATGGAGATCTCTGGCTTCGGAAAGCTGAAAGGTTTGCCCCATGCATCTCCTTCAAGCATAACATCCATCAGAGCTTTGAACCCGAGACGAACTTCTTTTTCTAATTCTCCATATGTTCTGAGGGGAGCCTGTTTGCCATCCCAGACCTTACCCATAGCAACAATTGGAATGTTTTTCCAGAGCTTTGGAACACCTGGGGAAAGTTGCACGGATGAAAAGACAGTCTGGCCGCCCCTTGCACACATCATCTGCATCATTTCATAGACGAACATCTGCATGAGTTGCCTGATCTCAGCTTCAGACTTGTCTTCCAGATAAGGAGCAATAAAAGTTAGAAAATTATAAAAACCCTGTCCACCTGCAAAATTTGTCTGAGCTGATCCCATTGCTTTTACTGCGTGAAGAAAAGCTACTTCTGCATTTTTTGCAGGCTTTGCCACACTGGATTGGGTTCCAACCCCGTCAGGCATGAGTCCATAATAAAAGAAGTAGCGGAGGTCCCAATCCTGACAAAAAGGTCTTGTGCCCATGTATTCTAGGTCGTGAATGTGGAAATCCCCATTCAGATGAAGGTCAGCAAGCTCTTTTGGCATCAAAAGAAGATTTTGCTCCTTAGACATCTTGTCGGCTTTTCTTTTGTGTGAAGTTTCGGCATTATTTAGTTGGTTTGCATTATCGTTTGCTTCAAAGCCATATCCTGTATCAATTTCGTAGGCATCGTAAACAGAAGCCCCGACTCTTGTCATTATGTTTCTCCATTCTACATGCCCTCTGTCAAGAAGAATATTATTCACTATTTCACGGATAAGTGGGCCTGAGAGAAACTTGATATTCATCTTTTTGATGATTTTTTCAGCTTCTTTTGCTATATGAATTGCTTCTCCTTTCGTGATTGTAGGTTTGTTGTAAAAGATCTCGCTTAATTTTGTTTCCTTTAGAAGCTGATTCACAATAATGTTCCTGTCCCAGTTAACCATGAAACCGTCTGTAGTCCTTACTTTTGGGAAAGGAGGGACTGAAAGCCCATCAAGTGTTTTTTGCACTTGCTGATGGTCAGATAAATGGTTATCTTTGGATAGAGTGGATGTGGAGATTTTATCCAGTGTCCTTTGAACTGGCCGGTTATCAGATAAATCACTATCTGGTAAAAGAATATCGCTTATCATTTTCTCATCCTCGTTGTTTTAAGGGTGAAATTCGCAAATTGCTTAGTTCATTCTGAAGTTTCAGAAGGTTGTATCAACAAAATCCCCAGAATTTTTTCCGTGTTTATTTCTTCCCTAATGAACAATTCTTCATGGGTCAGAAAGATATCATTGATCTGTAAAACAGGCGCTGTCAATGTAAAAACTCCATTGAAACGTAGTTCTGTCAGAGCTTCCGGAGTGGCCATTTCTGCTTCTTTGAAAGTCACTGAATTAGCTTCTAGAAATTTTTTTAATTTATTGCATTTCGGGCAACTTTCCATTGTATAGACGATTATTTTTGCCATGCTTTGCGCCTCTCTGATTTTTCACTACTCAATATGTAACGATTTTATTTTAAGTGTTTTAGGTATGAACGCGCTGGTCCAGAGCGCTTCGCAGCAAGAGAACAAAATTCCATATGGATTACTATAATCAGCTAGTCTTTATATTTTATATATATATTTTCAAACATGTGTTTTTTTAAAGCATCAGTCAAAGTATCGGAAAAAGGTGAAATTTCTAAAAAATATTCCTTTAAATAATTTCCCACTTTATTTAATAAACATCTTTTTTGTTCCAAGTAAATAATCTAAACGGTTTAGCAGTTAATAATGTTTTTTCACCCCAAAGCTGAATTTAATTACATTATATATTTGTCTACAAAGATGTTTCTTTGTTAGTAAATAATCTAAATGATTTAGCAGTTAATAATGTTTTTTCACCCCAAAGCTGAATTTAATTACATTATATATTTGTCTACAAAGATGTTTCTTTGTTAGTAAATAATCTAAATGATTTAGCAGTTAATAATGTTTTTTCACCTCAGATCTGGATACAATTACATTATATATTTGTCTACAAAGATATTTCTTTGTTATCAGACCGGGTAACAAAGTTAAAACATTCTGTTTTTTTGAAAACTGCCTTATTCAAGAGAACATTTTTAAGTACAGAAGGTTTATCGAGCACAAGCAAGCTACTATATGGGATACGGATACGGCTGCCATATATAATGTATTCTTTTCTGAATACCGAAGCTTTTTATTATTTTCTGGATTATTTTGGGAACCCTGGAGGATATTCAAAAATCTCTATAATATTTTGCAATGTATTGGTAATTTACGACTTCGTCTAAGGGTGATAGTGTATAAACCTATCTTCTGTCGTAATTTAATGTTGTGTGGTTGCCAGTGATTTTATTAAGGGTATTTATTTCCTATCGAAGAAGATGTTTTTCCCTGTTACACTCAGAGGAATTCCAAAAACAACATCAGCATCCAGCAAGCCCGACACCCTTGAAGCTGCACCAATTGTGTACATAACTCTGTTGTCGATACAGAAATCTTTGGCTTTTGCAACAGCTGCACCTACAGCAATTCCCAGGTCTACATGCTTAAACATACAATTTGGGCCTTTAAACTCTGCTTCTAACTTTTGCTGGTTCAACATCTCTACACAGGTTTCAAATCCACAGGCTCGGCAATCAAGACCTGCAGCTCCGCTAGTTTTAACGCCTATAAGGATCGCGACCCCAGCGTTTCTGAGGTTTACAGCATCCCTTTTCAGGAAATCGAAGCCTGCGCCTTTTTCATCTGCCAGCTTTTCCATTGTCAGGGCAAGGACTTCGATATCATCTTTTTCAACAAAGGCAGTTACGATGTCGTCTATTCCTTTGGTTTTTGGGGCAGTCCGTGCAGCCAGCAGGATACTCTTTGCAAGTGTCTCAAGGGTCTCAAATTCAGGATTCAGGATCATATCCAGATAATTGAATTTTTTGAGGTTTAAGTGTTTCGCAGGTTTTTGAAAGGACTGTACATTCTTTTGTTTTTTTTTGAAAGTTAAAATACTCCCAGCTTGAAGATGAGTATGAATCCACACGATTTCTTCCGAAATCCTCTGCGAAAAAACTTCAGTTTTATTCCCATGTATTACAAAGACTCTGATTGTGTCTTTTTTGCAGAAATCTTTACAAGCTTCTTGAGTTCACTGTTCATCTGTGGTGGAAAAGTCGTACTCTTTATTTTGGCCTAGAGTGTAAGGACCTCTTCTTTTGTTAAATAATTCTATTTTCAAGAATCAGTCGTCCATTTGTGCCTTTAACTTGGTAGCCGGTAAGAGTATTTTTGATATGGGATCTTTATAAGGTGGCTCAGATAATAAAGAGCTGGTCCCAAGTCCAACATCCCAGCTATCGTGCTAATAACTGAAGGCTTTTTAATGACTAAATCCCTCTGCTGGACTTTTACGGGAATCGCAAGTATTAAAACCCTATAAAAAGCTCAGGGTTTCTCCGGTATTCAGAGTATTTTGTAAGCATTTTTACATCCAGGTCCATAGGATCTATAAGCCCTGATAGTGTCTTCAAGGAGCATCAGGACCTCCTGAGTCTTACCTATTGTAAGGGCGGTACACTTTCTCTTAGAGTATCTGGGACTGATTCGATGAACCGTTCTCTGGTTAATTTTCGTGGGACATATTCTTACTCGAAATACGTGTTCTGGAGCACAAAAATGTCTGCTTCAGGAAATTTGTCTGTACATGTACGAACCTTGTTTCTTTCAGGCTGAAATCTCCTTATGAATAGACTTTCTCTGTTTTCTGATTACATCTAGATTCCCGAAGCACCAGTGATATGACCCGTATTGTAAAAGCAAATTCTGTATCCTTTTGTTTTTAATGTATCCCCATAATCAATTTTTCGTGTCCTGCGGCTAAGTTGATGGAGATCTTTAGGACTAAAAGGGGATATAATGAAAGTGTAGTCTTTGCGAGTTTGAGGGTGTTTCTCCCTAGAAGGTTGGTAAACCCTGAGTCTTTGGATTCATGTAGATCTCTGGATTCTGGTACATCAAGTAGGCACTGCTGCACAATTGTCAAGGCGTCAATGTGAAACAAGAACTGTCTTGGGTCCAATGTCGTTGAGAGGATATTAGAGTACGTCTCTTACTTTCATTACATAATCACCCAGTATTTCCACATTTACGAGTAAACCAGAACTTCCGACTTTCCTATATCAATTTTTAAAGGCCAGTTATAAAATAAAAAAAATCTTTAACTTTATATTACGAAATAGCCATTCCACAGATATATATAACTGGAGAATTAGTTTGCCGATTTGCCCATAATTCTTCATTCAAAATTAGATTTAATTCTTAAGTTACTTCCATATTGAGAAAAATATATAGAATTTTTGTGTACATCTGCAAAACACGGGATCATTTTGATTTAGTCGCAACTTTCTTGTTAATAAATGATTTTATTTCTTATATTTGGAGATGATCAAAAAGTTCACAAATATAAAAAATCCCATGGCTCTTTCACGTTATAAATTACAATGCTATTATATTCCTTCCAAAAATGGACGAAAATTGAGGATTTTATATGAAAATAGTTGATTATAAGAAAATAATGATTGCAACCGATGGCTCAGACTGTTCCAGGCTGGCTATTGACAAAGGAATAGAGCTTGCTAGAATAAGTGGGGGAACAGTTTATGCAGTCCACGTGATACCAACAGCCTACTTATTCCCTATAGATGGAGATTATTTTATGGGTATGAATCCTTATTGGGAGTCGATACATGAGGCGTTGAAAAATCAGGGTCAAAAGGCTTTAGATTATATAAAAGACTTAGGAGGAGTAAAAGGAATCAATGTGGAATCTATTCTGCTTGAAGGCAATCCCTCAGAAGAATTGATTCAGTATGCTGATAAGGAAAAATTGGATATCATTATTATTGGCACTCTCGGAAAGACAGGATTAAATAGAATGCTTATGGGCAGCGTTGCGGGAAATGTGGTCCGGCACTCCAGAGTTCCTGTCATGATTGTAAGAAAAAAAGTATGAGCTATAAGACTGATTTAAGGTGAACTATAGAAAATTTCGATAAATCATTAAATTTCATCATATTCTTATAGTGCTATCTAAATGTTTAATGAAAATAAGAGATTTATCGAAATTCTCTAACAGATTGTAGCTTCTGTGTTTTGCTTTTTTTCAGATTTGTACTATGGATCTAGAATCAAAATTTTCTTTAGCAGGATACTGCATTAGCGTTAGGCATAATTATCGACTAATTTATTTAAAATATCTCAAATATGCTTTAGCTGACGGAAATAATTGGATAATTAAAAAAAATTTTGCAGAAGTAAATCCAAGAGCATAAACATATTGGAGCAAGAAATAATAATGGTTGATTAAAGGGACAAAAGTTTTATTTTGAGATTATCAGATACTGGAACAGTTTTGCTTAAAAGTACTGATCTGGAAAATTCTGATAGTCCTATATACAGCTTCCAACTAACCTTGTAGCCCAGTTAGATGTCGAACTCGTATTTCTCATCTATTTTTTGAGATTTGTTAGCAAAATAGATGGAATCGCAACATCAGACAGAAATAAAAGTATGCTACTGCAAATTCCACGATTAGACCTACGGTATTCTCTATATAATGTCTTTTTTGTCAATATAATCGGAATTACGATTTCTATAAGAACTGCATTAATTAAAATGATTTAATCAATGATATGTAGTGGATAATAGACAATGGATTGTTAAAACTTTGGATAAATGAAGTTATAAAAATCTCTATCATGTTTTTTAGATACCGGTATACACGCTTGAATTTTCTTTTTCTCCAATTGGCATAATTCAAAACTAATCTGAAATATTTAAAAATATTCAAAAAAATCCAAGTCAAAAATTGAATATTCTAGCATTCAAAATATTAATCAGTTGTAAGAAAAATCTGGATATTGAAATAAACTAAATGATAATTATTTAAACTTGAAAGACTGCTTATTATGTGTACATTGTTGTACAAAAAATTCATTACAAATGAGTGTGAAAACATAAGATGCTCCAATGTTTAATTAAAAAAATCAAAATATTATAAAATAATTATCCACTTTTTTATTGATTTAAAATCATTATAGTTCAGGTGCATTAGATTTTGACTATGCGTCAAAATCGACAGTAATTCAGGAGATATTGAATTTAGAACTCAAATATCTACATTATTATCAAAAATATCATAGAATTGTATGTCATCAGATTTAATTCCTTATGGCTAGTCTTGTAAATAGAATGTTTCGGGGGAGACTAAACGCATACAAATAAACGACCTTTAAGAGATTCCTTAGGATCCATGGGAGTTGAGAATGCATGAAGAGGACGGGAGTAATATGTTTATTCTTTTTTGGCATTTCACTAATTATTGCATTGAACATTGTAGCTTTTGGTTCTTCTGAAACCTCGATGCATAACACAATCATCTCAGGACATGAGGAGGCCTTGGATCCCAGTAGCATAAATTTATCAGTAAAACCTGGGGATGATTTCTATGAGTATGTCGATGGAGCTTGGATAAAAAACAATTCAGTGCCTGCGGACAAATCAAGTTATGGGGAGTTCGTGATAGTAAATGACAGAACTTACGACCGCGTCAAAAAAATAGTGGAGAACGCAGACAACAATGCTTCCGCTCCTGAGGGAAGTCTCGAGCAGAAGATCGGCAAGTTTTACTTTGTGGGAATGGATAATGCCACCCTAGAAAGGCAGCATTTGGATCCCATCAAAGGCGAGCTGAAGATGATAGATAGTATCTCCAACGCCTCAGATGTCCTGGATGTATCGACGCAAATGATGGACCATGGTATAAATCCCTTCTTTTCTGCGTATGCCGCACCAGACCAAAAGAATAGCAAGGTCATGATAGCCACCCTAAGTCAGGGAGGTCTAGGCCTCCCAGATAGAGATTTCTATCTCAGGCAGGATAACGAATCTATCCAGATCAGAAAGCAGTACCTGACCCACGTTGCCAAGATGTTAGTCTTGATCGGCGACAGCTCCGAGGTTGCTGAAAATAATGCCAGAACCGTAATGAAGATAGAGAAAAGGCTAGCCAATGCATCCTTTACTAATGTGGCCGACAAAGATGCGGTCAAAACATATAACAAGATGAACCTTGATGAACTTCAGGCCTTTGCTCCAGGTATGAGTTGGTTTCATATCTTCAGTGTTCTTGGTCGCTCAGACGTGGCTGAGGTCAATGTGAGAAATCCGTCCTTTTTCAAGGAATTGAGCATCTCTCTGCAGGAGGAGAGTGTAGCTGACTGGAAAACTTTTCTTCGCTGGAAGCTGATATCAGCCACGTCCCCCTATCTTAGCTCCGACCTAGAGAAGGAGCATTTTGATTTCTATGAGAAAAAACTCAATGGCCAGCAGGTGATGAAGCCCCGCTGGAAGAGGGTCCTTGATGCAGAATATGAGGCCATAGGTGAGGCCGTAGGCCGCGTTTATGTGGAAAGGTATTTCGACTTAAGTTCCAAGGCCAGGATGCAGGAGATGGTGTCTAACTTAAAAAAGGCCTTTAGGGAAAGAATTAAAAATTTGACATGGATGGAGCCTGAAACCAAGAAAAAAGCTCTCATGAAGCTTGAGGTCTTGGATATCCAGGTAGGCTACCCCGAAGAATGGCTAAATTATTCAGATCTTGAAGTGAAGAACGATTCGTATGTCATGAATTTCCTTAATGCTTCTAAATTTAAGTTTCATCACGGTCCAGATGGGTTGGATAGGATAGGCAAGCCAGTAGATCGTAAGCTCTGGGAAATGAACCCCCAGGAAACTAACGCTTATGCTGATGTTAATAAGGTTCTTATAGTCTTCCCAGCGGGTATTCTTCAGCCTCCATTCTTCAATAAAGATGCTGATGATGCCGTCAACTACGGTGCCATAGGTGCTATTATAGGACACGAAATGACTCATCATTTCGATAGCCAGGGTAGGAAATTCGATATAAATGGGAATTTGACGGAATGGTGGACGCCAAAAGATGCTGATAGCTTTAATAATAGCACAAGGATTTTGGTGAACGAGTACAACAGGTTTGAGGTCCTGCCAGGCCTGCACGTCAACGGCAACCTGACCTTGCAGGAGAACATAGCAGACTTCGGCGGATTGACCATGGCCTACCACGCCTATAGACTTTCATTAAAAGGGGAACCGGAGATGATAGATGGATTCATTGGGGATCAGCGGTTTTTTTTAAGCTTCGCCCAGATGTGGAGTGAGTCTGATACTAACGAATTCCTAAGGACGCGAGCACTGACAGATTCCCACTCTCCCAACAGGTTCAGAGTCAATGGCGTTGTCTTCAATATTCCTGAATTTTACAAGGCGTTTCCTAGCGTAAGGTCAATGGATAAACTCTACAGGCTAGAGAGCGAGAGGCCTGTGATATGGTAGGATTAAAGGTTCCGTTGCAAAAAATCCTTTCTAATGATACTATAGAATAAAAAGAAAATCAAAGATAGTAACATGCTATCTAATTCCTTTAAATGGAAGCATTATGAAGGAGAAATTATCCTATTGAATGTAAGATGGTACTTAAAATACCCATTGAGCTATAGAAATTTAAAGGGAATGATGATAGAAAGAGGAATTCAAGTTGATCACAGTACTATAATGAGATGGGTACATCAATATTCACCTGAGATAGAAAAGAGGATAAGAATGCATTTAAGATAACAAATGATTCATGGAGAGTTGATGAAACCTATATCAAAGTAAAAGGTGAATGGAAATATCTTTACCGAGCAGTTGACTCAGATGGAGACACAATTGATTCATGTTAAGTTCAAAACGAGATCTAAAAGCAGCAAAGAGATTTTTTAAGAAAGCTTTGAGTTCTAATCATAACTAAATTCCCTAAGTAATAACCGTTGATAAGAATCCAGCTTATCCATCCGTAATAAATATCTGCTGTCTCACCAAGTCGGAAATTATTACCCACCTAGGTTTAAAAGACGATTTAATTGAGAAAATCCAAAAATCCTGCTTCGAAGGAGTTGATCTTGAAGGAGTTGAATTTAGAGAAGCTCACTATTTAACATTTGACCAGCTTTCTAAAGTGAAGACATGATCTCTTTCCTTTATCACGAGAATTTAGTTCTGTATCAACTAACTATAGTAGAATTACCATATTTGAAAATTTTGGCGATGCCAGTAGATATTAAAAAGTCTCTGAGTTAACAATTTGTTAGCTTTCTTGATGCTAAAATTATCGGTGAGCTTATAGCTCACTAATTTTATCAATAAGCTATTGAAATCTAAACTCCTGCTTTTACGCTTGTTAAAAATATCATAAAAATTAATTTTTTCATAAAAGAATTGAACAGCAAATATCGGTCCTATAGGAACACATATATTCTTGTTGTGAATAGTGAAAGTGCTCTTATTTTTGTTTTTGTATTCATTGAACCGAATAGAATTAAACAAAGAGCACTTATTTTTATCTAATTATCAAAGTCAGGTTCTTATGCCATATTGAATCAAAGGGGTGTTCGATGGAGACAAAATTGACTGGTAGCAAAAGCAAGATTTGTTCTCCGCAAGGCGATGAGCATAAAATCTCTCTTCCAGAGTTCCTTCAAAGATTAGAAATTGACGAAAGCGGAATCACCGAGCAGGAAGCTGCAAGGAGGCGTCAGGAATGTGGACCCAACGTTCTCGAAGAAACAGCGAAGGAGAGCATATTACGCAAGTGTATGAGGCAATTTCGGAATTTTTTCTCAATTTTGCTTATTATAGGAGCCATTCTGTCCTTCCTTGGAGAATACCTTGATCCTGGGAAAGGGAATCTGTATATTGGAATTGCTCTTGGTGTAGTTGTAATCCTTAATGGAACTTTCACATTCGTGCAGGAATACCAGGCTGCAAAAACGATGGAAAGTTTTCGGCAGCTTCTCCCTCCCCGTGCAAAGATTTTAAGGGAAGGTAAAGTCAGAGACGTTTTGGCGTCAGAACTTGTTGTAGGAGATATCATCCTTCTTGAGGAAGGAGATAAGGTCCCGGCTGATGGGCGCTTAATTGAGACAAATTCTCTAAAAGTTGATCATTCGACCATCACAGGAGAAGCAGAGCCTCAGCTGCGCTCTCTTGAATGCACTAGCTCGAGTATACTTGAGTCCCGAAATATGGTTTTTTCCGGGACGCTAGTACAAAGCGGAAATGGAAAAGCTATCGTCTTCGGAACAGGACAGGATACCCAGATTGGAAACCTTGCGATACTCACAGAACAGGTTGTGAGCGTAGATACTCCCATCCGGAGAGAACTCAACCGCTTTATAAAAATCATTTCTGCAATTGCGATTTTTATGGGGGTAACTTTCTTCATTCTTGCGTTTTTTCTTAAGAATACCTTTCTTGCAAGCCTCATCTTTGCGATCGGAATTATCGTTGCAAATGTGCCTGAAGGGCTTTTGCCCACGGTAACTCTTGCACTTAGCCTAGCTTCCAGGCGAATGGCTTCGCAGAATGCCCTTATAAAGAACCTCGAATCCGTAGAAACTTTGGGCTCGACTACTGTCATCTGCACTGACAAAACCGGAACTCTTACCCAGAACAGGATGGCAGTAAATTCTCTCATCGTTGGTTTTGAAAGTCTCGTGCCTAAAATACCTTCAGGTCTTAAAAAAGTGGTTGCAGAGCAGGAGGCAGAAGAAAGTGCAAAACAAGGCATTGCAGGAAAAGTTACAAGGTCAGGAGCAAAAAGGATTTATATTGTAGAAAGTCCCATGTGGGATCCTGAAAAGGTGTCTCCTGCTTTAATAAGGGTCGCAGGACTATGTAATAACTCAAAACTTCGCGAATTGCCCACTGGATATACCGGCGATCCTACCGAAGGAGCACTTCTTGTTTTTGCAAATAGTTTCCAGGATATAAAAACGCTTCAGAGTGATTATCAAAGGCTGAAAGAGTTTCCTTTTGATTCTTTTACCAAGAGAATGGAAGTTATCTGCCGCACTCCTGAAGGTAAACTTGAAGTATACCTTAAAGGTGCTCCCGAAGTGGTTGTGGAAATGTGTGTAGCAATTATGGAATCAGGAGAGACGGGGGAACTGACCAAAGACAAGAAAAAGGAACTCTTTGACCAGCATCTTAGACTTGCAGAAAGAGGAGAACGTGTAATTGCCCTTGCATACAGGCAAGCAGAAGAGCAGAAAGAGTATACCGGAGATTTTGTTTTCCTGGGATTTATCGGGATTGTAGACCCTCCACGTCCCGAAGCCAGAGATGCTATTGCAAAATGTCATACAGCCGGGATAAAAGTTGTTATGATAACCGGTGATCACCCGGTCACTGCAGAAGCAATCGCAAAGAATGTGGGACTTGCGGATTCCGAAAACCTTGAAATAATTACCGGAGACGAGCTTAAGTCTCTCTCAAGTATAGATCTTTCTTCAAGATTGAAAAACCCAAGCATTGTATTCGCCCGTACTTCTCCTGCACAAAAACTGAAAATCGTGCAGCTTTTCCAGGCTGAAGGAGAGATTGTGACCATGACAGGAGATGGTGTTAATGATGCGCCTGCTATCAAGAATGCAGATATGGGGGTCGCAATGGGAAGCGGCACAGACGTTGCCCGAGATGCTGCGGATATGGTGCTTCTGGATGATAACTTCGCTACAATCGTATATGCTGTAGAAGAAGGCAGAACCGTTTTTGATAATATAAAAAAGTTCATTGTGTATATCATTGCTCATACTATTCCTGAAGTTCTACCTTTTATAGCTTTCATCCTTTTTGCCCTGCCTCTTCCTATGCCAGTACAGCTTATTCTGGCAATTGATCTTGGTACAGATATGCTGCCTGCGATTGCTCTTGGGGTGGAAAATGGAGAAGAGGGTATTATGAAAAGACCGCCCAGATCCAAGGATGAAAAATTATTAACTCCTCAGGTACTTCTTACAGCTTACGGACTAAAAGGACCTATAGAAGCTCTTGCAGGCTTTTTCTGTTATTTTGCCGTACTTTTTGAAGGAGGTTGGAATTTCGGCGAGCAGCTTGCAAATAACAATCCTCTTTATATGCAGGCTATAACAGCTTTCTTTTCAGCGATAATAATCTGCCAGATAGCCAACGTTTTTGCATCCAGAACCAGGTTCCAGTCAGTCTTCACAATGGGATTATTCAGCAACCATATGATTCTTTTAGGGATTGCAAGTGAACTTTTGATTCTAGCTTTTATTATCTGGAATCCATTTGCCAATCTTATTTTTAATACTTCACCCCTTGATCTAAGGTATGTATTGCTTTCCACTCCTTTTGCAATTTTCCTGCTTGGAATCGACGAGTTAAGGAAGTATTTGCTTAGAAAAAACGTGAGCTTGGTGACTAGATTTTTAAAGTGGTAACTTAAAAGCTGTCTATGAATTACCTATCAGGCTTACAATGTGATACACTTGTGGCTTTGTAGAAAACCTGTTTTAATCAGCTGCAAGAAGCTGAAAATGAATGAGTCAAAATATATCAGGTAATTCAGTTTTAATTAACAGAAATTAGTTATTTTAGAGAATTTCTACCTAATCCATATTTTGCATTCTCAAATATTCAAAATCAGGATAAAGAGCCAATCATATTTACAGAACTTTCGGTACACTACCAGATCTATATAATTATTTTTTTCTTATTTTTCTATTTACGACGGGTGCTTGGGCTAATTAGTTCCAAGTGTTCCATGAGCTCCAGATGTCCTATAAGTCTCACAAGCTCCATGAGAAATAAATTCATATATTTTTTATTTTTTGTGGAACTTCGGAAATGAAGAGATTTTGACACAAAAACTATGTATCAGTGAATTATAGTTTACAAAGCATCCGGTACATTGCCTGCACAGCTATTTATAATAGACAACCATTATTTAATTTATTTATATTAAAGTGTTTTAACTTAATTTAAAATATTGTTCAATTGGCTCAGTTGTCTAGCCAGTATTGATGGGTAAATAATGAAATTAAAATTGATAATTTCTCTGTTAGTACTACTATTAGCTTTTTCTATTGGATCTGCATTGGCACAAACTAACACATCTGGAAACGTGGATAAATCCATGATCGGAAGCACATATAAGGCGGCTGAGAGTATTGATAAAGCTATTGTAGTCATGGCTGGAAATGTAAATGGAACAGCTAGTATGCAAAATGAGACCAGCATGCAGAACATGGATTCAGTGCATGGTAGCATAGCTCTATCAACAAACCCAGCCCTTGTGAAGGACGAGATCGTTATCCCCATGAAGAACGGGACCGAGATGGAGTGGCGTCACATAATCCTGAAGGGCAACAACACACAAATAGGTATGGCCCTTGGAGATATCACCCAGAAGGATTACGGATTAACATGCTTGAGTAAGTATGCCGACCCAATATACGGCAAAGCCAGACAGGAGTATATGGAGAGGAACTATCCTACAATGCTTGCTAGGATGAATGGGATAGCCGCTGCCTACGGGATATCCCCTGGAAACAGTAGCTTCGACACAACAACTCTGCCCTACGACATCGGATCAACAGCCTGCTCCATGATATACTTCCCACCAATGTTAACTGTTAGCGGCCATGCATTATCAGTCAGAAGCATGGACTTCGCCAGAGTGCCTCTTGGGGTTTACTTTAATAGAACTAACAATATGAATGAGAATCTAAGTCTCTCGCGGCTGTTCTTACTGGAGATTTATCCCGATAAAGGTTATGCTACCATGGTTATAGGTGGTCATGATATCAACTCATTGTTCGACGGCCTGAACTCAGAAGGATTGGCCATAAATTTTCTGGAGGATCCCAGCATAGAGCCGGTGTTTAATACGACCGTCTCAGGAGGTAGAAATAGTGGGATGTTCGCCTTGCAAATGGGAAGGCTAGTTCTTGAGACCTGCCGTACGGTGGAAGAGGCCAAGATCGCTTTTCTTAACAATAAAGCGTATATGATCATGGGAGGATTCCATTGTATGGTCTACGATACCACCGGAAGATCTACGATCGTGGAATTTAACAAGGATGACGGCAATATATATTTCACAGACGGCAACATCAGTCAACTGAGTATCATGACCAATCACCCCATATTCAAATACGCTAAGGTTGCTCCTAAAGACCTGCCAAGAGCTAACATAATTCCATACAACACCTTCAATCGCTATAGAACACTGTATAACTTCACCAGCAACCATCATGGTAAGTTTTCAGAGAGTGATCTCGCCGATGTGATATCTACAGTTACAGTCAACTCAATTCTCGAATACCATGGATTCAGACCTCAAGTGACCACGCGCTACAATGTCATTCTGGATCTGACAGATAGAAGCCTGAAGGTGAAGTGCTTTCTCAAGTCCGGACATGTCGATAAAGCGACCAATGAGGGCACTATGGTGTTCACACCATACTTGACGTTCAAGATGGACAACTCAAGCCTCTAAGGGGATAAGTAGCTCAGGAGAATTTAGCCCCTAGGCTCTCCAGTGGAATAGCTGCCTAAATCTGGATATTATCTAAGGGAATATTATGTTTTTGATTCAAGTTCGAGATCTTCTGATTTCATTTTAGTTCGCTTTATAAAATTAATAACTTCTTTAACTCCATTGCAATGTTAGATGATATCGCAGCCTTTGATTTATTTTTAGCTGCAATTTAAAGGTAGGATTTCAGCAAGTTAATGGGCACAAATAAGGGTTCCGTTGCAAAAATTTCAAAATAAGTATATAAATCTATGAGTAATGAATAAAAATCAAAAGATCCAAGAGTCACTCAGATTTTACAGGACTTTTGGTGCATTGCTGCAGATATATCTTTTTAATATGGTAATTCTACTATAGTTAGTTGATACAGAACTAAATTTCAGATTAAAAATGAATCATGTCTTTAAGAACGCTTTGAGTTCTAATCATAACCAGTTTCAGGAGTAATGTCAGTTGATAAGAATCAGCTTATATACCTGCTATAGATAAACTGAAAGACGATAAAATACTACCTAAAAACGTAGGCATTCTACAAATAAAGTATTTGAATAACATTATAGAACAAGATCATAGATCTATAAAGCGAATCGTTAATCCAATGTTAGGATTTCAGTCTTTTCGATCTGCTAATAAGACTTTAAAAGGAATTGAAGCTATAAATATGATCAAAAAAGGACAAGTAATCGATCTAAATTACTCTGTTCTTAATGAAGTCAAATACATTAATCAATTATTTGGTATAGCTTTATAATGTTAGTACATTTTCCTTAAATATTTTGATTTTTATTAATTACTTATAGATTTACATATTTTTTTGAATTTTTTGCAACGGAACCGTTTATTACGATGAATAATAAATAAACCACATTTTTCGCAGATCTACACAAGAAGGTAATCCATTTTTTCAATATAACATAGCTTAAAAATTAAACCAATTTTCAATGAATAACAGTGGGTAAATGGCAAACAAATCCTACTTTGCGTACATCTACAAAATGTCTGATTAAAAGTGAGATTAACCTTTAAGCTACTTTCATATTAAAAAATATATGCAATTCTCATGTACATCTGTGAAAAATATAGCTTATAATCCTAATCGACCCTTTTATTTGGATTTACTCGCCCCCTCCTGAAGAAGAGCAAGATCTATAATCTTTTCAAACACTTTTTCATCGTCATTACCGTTTAATCCAATAATTCTTGCCTGAGACCTATCCATGCTAACTTTTCCGTTCTCCTGCATGTAAACGTATTTTCCATTTTCAATGCCCACTATCACAAATGAATCTGGAATAGATTTCACTCCGAAATATTCTCCAAATTCCGGGCTCTTATCCACATCTACAGACGCGATAGTAGCTTTTCCTCGATATTTTACTGCCAGTTTTTCCAGAATTGGATTCATAGACCTGCATGCAGGGCACCATCTTGATCCTATTTTCACAAAGATCGGGCCTTTCTGTAGGGATGTGTTTATATGATCCAGCTGGGTGATTATTAAAATCGCATTTTTCTCCAAGCCTACCTCAGAATTCGTGGAATTTCCCAGAATTTTTTCAGAGCAGCCAGCCGTAGATACCAAAGCTGCAAGTAGGAACAATAATACAACTAATTTTTTCATATTGGTCGTCCACAAATAATTATACTATTGAGATTTTAAAATTCGTAAGTGTAAATGTATCAGCAACTTATATCTATGACATTAACATTAATTAATTTTTTTAACTATTAGGATTAAAGTAGTTTATTTTTAGACATACAAATCCAAATTATCATTATTAATATACTAGAATATCTAAGTAGAATATCTGAGAATATAGCAACATACTCGAACTAATTTTCCTCATCATTAATCTTTTTAGATGCTAATAAAAAATTATTACCCGATTTAAACCTTGCTAGCTTCCTATCTGCCTCTTATTTGAATCGGAGTTTTCATCGATGAAAGTGCACCTTTACATATTGTGATCACAGTAATAAAAATGTATAATGATCTTCTGTTAGGCGATTAGTATTTAACTTGTCTCAGTTTCCCATAAATTATATGAGTATATTTTCGCCCATACATTCAGATTTCTGTAATTTCCCTAACATCATATTCGAAAATATAACATTATCTTCACCAAGCTGCCATTCCTTTAAAAAATACTCCAGCTTCCAGTTTATGAATTATAAATTAATGAATTAATAAACCATTAAAAGAACGTAAAGGAAGCAAACTGTTTAAGTACCTTCTGTTCTTCCGTATTTTTTGTGATTTATCTCCAAGCCTAAGATCGGGAATCAATTCTAATACGAACGGAAGTACATTTTTTTCATTTCTCAAAGTAACGATTTTAACTGTAGAACCATGTTTCATATATGCGATGTTGGAATTTTTCACACATACAAACATGCTTTAGCATATTCCTACATTCTTTATCTTTCTGTAAAATAAGATTTTTACATTCTAGGATTTTGATAAACATCTGATTTTCACAGGTAATTCAAGGAATCAATTTCAGCAAGTTCGTATACAATTGAATGAAAAAATTTATTTGCTCTTTGAGAACAAAACCATTAAGGGTTTTAATAATTAAAAACTAATGTTAAAAGATTTAAACTCTCCAATACTCGAATGTATAGGAGTTTACGAAATTCTCTCTAATTTCTATCAATTGACAAAATTGAAAATAAGAGGAATATTTGAGGATAGAGGGAGCTTTCTTTAAAATCAAAGAATGACGATCAAGAAAAGGAAAATACAAGGTCAAAAACAGAAATTTGTGAGAAAGATTTGGACAGGACTCCCACGAAGAAAAAAATCCGAGGTAAATTAGAATCCTCTTTAAAATCTAAGCCCTATAGACAACTATAACTTCATCCCCAGTCGCTGCTAATATATGCGTTAGCCGAGACAATTTATTGATTTTTTAAACAGGGCATTAATAGCAGTGTTAATCGTGTTAATCAACGATAATATCTACTTGAATTTGTGGTGATGATATCGATTGAGATTTTAGTTTTCACATCTTTAACTACTAATATGACTGTTTTTTTCCTTAACCACAAGGGTTCCTGAGCTTACTGTTGCAACGGTCACGGACATTAAAAAACAAACTATTAGCAAAATATCAAATGTCTTTTCATTTGTTTTAACACTTTATACCACTCTTTATATTACCTTGGATCCACACAGTTAAACAGAAGAATAAGTAACTTTGAACTTCAAAAAAGTCCCATTCATTTCACTCCTTCCTAGTGTCCAAAAAATCAGAGTAAATTGGGATCCTTAAACTTGGAGCATATTAAAAACAGGGATTTTCAATGCTTTAGTCGCAAAACTAACATATCACCATGCTACCTTATATCCGAAAACCGTGTCCTGACATTCTTGACACATCCCAGAATTCTTGAATTCTCGCATGAACACTTCATATCTGAATTCGCCTTTGTTTACCCTCTCTGTGCAGACTGGACACCTATAATCTTTAACCATCGCAATTTTTTGCCAAAATCTTAATTTTCTTAGAAAGCGATTTTTTTCTATATTCATACCCATCACCTACCCACTTAATACTAAGTTCTTTATATCCGACGGCCCATCAGCAGGTGCACCGCAGAAACATCAAGGTCAACTAGTCTTTTAACTAATGGTTTTAATTTCGTATCTGACTATAAATTGTAATGTTCGTGCATACAAAAACTAATATGTGATCTCATTTGAGTGCTAGTTCATTGTCTTTCAACTTTAATAATATGTGTATAAAGTTGATTACTATATATTTTAGAATATATTTTAGAGAATATACTTACGATACCTATTCCATATTTTCACATGATTTTGCAAAAAGAGTGCATGAAAAGTGAATTCAAGACCCATATATCAAAAATTAGAATAAGTAAATTTGATCTTAACGTCGATAGTACCTGATTTTACTCATTATATGCGTAAGTCCTACTATTGATATAACTCGTTTCCATTTTTGTTTGTATATATATATCATCAGTGCAGAATTTTGACAGGATCCGAACTGAGTAAAAAAAGTTATTGTAGTATTGAAATTTTCATGGACATACGTTATACCTAATTCTTCGACAACTGCACATCCAAGATGGCCATGCTCATATGTATGATACCTATCCTTCTTCCTTGGAAATAACGTTCTTCGATGTTTGCTGGGCTCAAATTCTCTTGAAGACTAGATCCTAAGCTTGCGGGATCTTCGCACAACCCTAAGGATTGAAGCCTCCAATTATAATTGGTTCACCTATCCTTCGCAAAAGCTTCAAAAATTATTTCATTTGTGTGACAATTTTTCAGAGACAAATGCATTTTCTCTGCATAATTGAAAACAACTATGCTGTAACGAACTATATTTGTCCAATCAAAATTTCGATAATTTCATTTACAATCATAAGCAACAACTGACTCTTAAGATATCCTAGAGCATTTCCTCTTTGTCATTCCTAAGATTTTCAACCTTTTTGTAAAGATTCTTTCGTGAAATTTTTCGAGGTTTAAGATGTCGATAATTCCTTTATGATTTAACTATTTACCAGTTACTTGATACTAAAATTATATGTCCGCTTATAACCACCAAGCTTATTAATAAATTATTGAGATCCAAACCATTTCTTTTTATGCTTGCCAAGAATCTCACAAAAATTATGCTTTTCATAAAAACCCATTCTCAAGATATCTACAGTGTAAAATTTGTTTTCCATTTACTCACTAATTCATTGAAAATTGGATTAATTTTTAAGCTACTGCTATATTGAAAAAATAGATGGCATTCTTGTGTACATCTGCAAAAAATGGGGTAAAAGAATAAAACAGCAAGAATCTATTAGACAGAAGCGTATATATTTTTGTTAGAAATTGTAGATAATATTCCTTTCCTTGTGTTGGCATTCATTGAGCAAAATAACACAAACAAAGATACTTATTTTCACTAACTGTCAAAGTCAGTTATATGGGATCAGCTGGTTTGCATGATAGATATGCACAGAAGAATCTGAAGTATTTCACGGATAATTTTTTATGCAGTATATTTGTATATCTTTTCTGCAGAAGCCTTCTCTCCCCTAGAGCACTCCCACCAAATAACATACTCACATTGTTACCCAGCTTCCAGCGTAAAAATGTTCAAAGAATTGAGGTTCGATTTGGATGAGTATCCTGCTCCCAAAAGCCTTATTTGGAAGATTCTGCCTAGAGTAAAGTCAAATGATCCAAAAGATTCGAAGTAGAAATTACCTTTTTTGATTTATTCTTCTTTCAAAAAAGTGAAGCTTCCAAAATCTACTTGGTTCAAAAAAGCTGAAGCTTTTACTCTTTCCTCAGTAGTAACCATGTCCTTCCAGGTTTACTTTGTCTGCATAACCAGCCGTTAAAGTGCACTGGAATTCACTTGCTTTAGCTAGTCTATCGTTGAATCTCAAACCACATAAGTTTCTCTACTTACAAGAGCTAGGTCAGCTTTTTCTTTCCAAAAGCACAGGGTAGGATAAAAGCGCTATAGAAACAAATTATATTTCCTACGATCCCAATATCAATATCGAATTTACCCCTTCATTTCCACTGGAGTGAAAAAAAGTTATAAGAATTTCTATAAACCCTTGATTTTTATGGGTCATTTATAAACATTTATAAACATAGGACGAAATTTAAGTTTATCGAAATCCTCTTCAATTTCATTTTTACTTACGCTTACTATTTTCTTTTTCCCTCATATTTTGAATTGCAGCTTTTACTGCCGGTCGTAAAGGATCTATGAGCATTGAAACCGGGGGAGAATAACAAGTTTCCAAGTCTAGGAGATCCTTGATCGTTGATTTCTTCCTGATTGCAAGGGAGAGAGCATCTATTCTCTCCTTTATCCCCTCCCCTCCAACAAGTTGTGCACCTATTAGGCAATCATCTTTAAACAGGAGTTTAATATATAGATCTTTTCTATCTGGGTAATAAGAAGCTCTTGTATATCCCCTGGAAAATCCTGTAACCAAACTCATTCCCTTACTTTCAGCTTTCTTCGAGGTAATTCCCACTCCACCGAACTGCAAATTACCTGCTAAAGCCACCCAAGGATCTGCAAGAGGCCCGAAAGCGATGTGCTTTCCGGTAATATTGTTGCCGATTACATAGGCCATACTCCGGGCTGTCGTGCCCAGTTGACTTATTCTAGCCTCCCCTGTTATAAGGTCCTTTACTTCGACACATTCTCCACATGCATACACATCTGGAAGGAACTCCTCTCCTGCTTTTACCTGGAGCATTTCGTTTACAACTATTCCTCCAGCTTTTCCAATTTCGATTCCAGCTTCCATGGCAAGAAAAATTTCGGGTTTTACCCCGCTTGCCAGGAGCACAGTGTCTGCAAAAAATAACCTGTCTCCAACTTGCAGAGTTTTTTCTGTCCAGAAACTTTCAGGAATAACAATATGCTCACCTAAAATTACTTCAATTCCCAGACTTTCCAGGTGTTTTCTTATAATTTCAGCAACTTCGGGATCAAACTGTCTGGAAATCAGATTTTTGCTTCTGCTTATGAGTACAGTTTTAATTCCCCTTCTCACAAGTGCTGCAGCACATTCAATTCCTATTGTCCCCCCACCTATGATGCAAACTTTTTCGGCAGTTTCCAGAGCTTTGTCAAAGAGCAAACCATCATCAAAGCTCCTCAAGGTAAAGATGCCATAAGGTAGAATGTTGATAGTGTGATCTTTTTTAGGTATAAATGGCAGACTTCCTGTGGCAATCACCAATTTGTCAAAAGGATAAATTCCTACCCTTGTCTGGACAGTTCCTGAACCAATATTAATTGACCTAACGGCCTCATTTAGCTTAACATCTATCCTGTTTTTCTTGAAAAAATCCAGGGGTTTTACAATAAGTTTTTCAAAACTATTAATTTCCCGACTCAAAACAAAAGGGATTCCACAGTGACTGTAAGCAGTATGGGAATCTCGTGAAAGTACTGTTATCTCAAAATCGCTCTGTCTCCTAATTTTGGTAGCAATTGCCATGCCACAGGCTCCCCCTCCAATAATGACTACTTTTAAAAGACCCTTTTTTCCTTGATTTTGTGCGAAAACTTTTCCTGGAGATTCTTTCTCTACTCCATCTGCTTTCTGGATTTTTTTATCTAAAGATTCCTGAGTTCTGAAATCGCTTTTCATACTCTTAACAATGGTGTTTACATCTATTATAGGTTTTTAAAGAGCTTTAAGATTTCAGCTTTATAAAGAAAGAATTTTTCAGGAAACGAAAAAAAATATTGATGCTATCGTAAGTAGTTCTAACAGCATTAGTTCAGGAATTATTTCTACAAATCGAAAAAACATATAAAAACTATTTAAGATAATTAAGTTGTTGAGTATAGCAAAGAAAAATGACTTCGCCTCTGGTATAAACAAAGATAGTTTCTTTGGGTATCTTCCGAATTTGTAGTATCTTTGATAAAATTACTTTACCTTTATGGAGCAAAATAGAACTCCAAGAAGTTATTAATGTTTTAGCTCATGCTACAACTTCTCCTACCAATTCTCTTGAACCTGCAACCAATTATCTAAAATCAAAAATACCAAAAATAGGAATTCTCTCAGAGGATACCATCTTTGATCATATAAAATACAATTTAAAACTAACGTTGTTTATTATCCAATTTTAGAAATTGTTTGAGTTTTAATACAACTCCATTTTCATACTACATGCGTCCAAACAATTTTATTTTGTGACTTATGACGTCAATTTTATGTCTTACCAACATCTACTAATTTATAGTCCCGAAATTAGCTAGCTATAAAAATGCACAACACCAGTAATTTCAGAACAGAGGATTTCCCCTTAAAGTTAAACCGCACTCAAAACACCCTTAAATGTTACGTTTTCTGGCAAATCTGCAATTTCTGGAAGTATTTTCATGTTCACAGACCTACTAGTAACCAGCATACCTGTAAATTTCCTTAATTGAGATTGGGGCTCTGAAGTTTTTCCTCAAATCGACACAGAAAAAAATATAATGACAGAATCAGAATTATTAATCATTGTAAGAGCAGTTACTTGATGACCTTCTTTATCCCCAAATCTTTTACAACTCTTTTTGCAAAGGCTCTTAGATTGGGGATTTTTACAGAAAATTCAGTTGAAGATGGTTTGCTATTTTGAGACTGTTTTAATTTAAGCAAGATTTTAAAACCTTTACACGTCCCTCAAGGGCAGTGCTTTGAATAGGTTGCTCTTCTAAAGTAGTCTCAAGTCTACGGATTACAGAAACAATATTCTCAGAAACAACTACACGGATTTAAGGATTTCTTCGCATGTAAGCACAATAACAAAACAATATGAACTTCAATTGGTATACGATTTTTTTTCTTTTTTATAAATAAAATTATAGTATCCAAAAGTTACTTGAGTATTTACATTTATTTTAGTGTTAATTGAATTCTGATAATAAAAGTAATGTTGTAAAATCAGAATTGCTAAAAATAAAATTGACTTTGAGATCAACTAAAAAATATAATATTTAATTAGTGAATTTGCCGAGGGACATTTAGTGGAAAACCAACGGTATGAAAATAAAATGATATTGGGTTACAGCCTAAAGAAGATACTGTCTATTTTGCTGATAGTCTTCTTTGTAGTGGTATTGACAACTGCAGCAGTAATCGTATGGGGTCCAAAAAGCCCTCACTACGAACGAGGTTATGCAGCCGGCTATAGAGCCAGCTACCAAGCCGCTTTTAATGGTAATTTTTATGACATCAAATCCGGTTTAAGTCGTAATAGCACTAACGAAGGCTACACAAATGGCTATGATGAGGGCTACAGGAATGGCTACGATGAAGGCTACCCTGATGGACAAGGAGATCGTAAAAGCGGCTATCAAGGCGGCAATTAATAATAGTGACATTATTAGAAAGGGAATCGTTCACAATATGACTTATGCACAAGGGAATGTAATTTTTATATAATACCAAATATCGCTCTATATAGAGATATATATATTTCTTTAAATGTCATTATATAATATTTCGGCAGTCAACTGTTTTAACATAAAAGTATGTAGTAACCGACTTTATTATATACTTTAATGCTAATTAGATACTTCGATACCAACTTAATATATAATTATATAATATATTTTTTTCATACAATATAGGACTTAAATAAATGAATATTGCTGATTCTAGTCCTATTCATCTAAAGGAGTGTCTTTTAATATGAGAGATAAATCAAAAAAATACAAAATCCTTATAGTAGTTATAATTGGGCTTGTGTTTCTGGGCATTGGTTGTGCTGGGAAAAATGGTGAAAGTTCTTCCGTTGCTCAGAATAACTCTTCAGGCGGAACACCAGTCCAGGAAACTACTGCTGTAAAATCACAGAGCATTTCTGTGAAAGGTTCTGATACAATTCTGCCGCTTGCACAGGCTGAAGCTGAAAAATTTATCAATGAATCCAATGGGAAAAGCGTGTCAGTTACTGGAGGCGGAACAGGTGTTGGAATTGCAGCTCTAATTGACAAAGGAGTGGACATTGCCACTGCATCCAGAGAAATGACGGCTGACGAAGTCAAAAAAGCTAATGAAAATGAAATCAAACCAGTAAAGTATGTAATTGCTTATGACGGCATTACAGTAGTCGTAAATCCCAAGAATCCTATTTCAAAACTTACCTTCAACCAACTGCGAGGCATCTATAATGGAAGTATCAGTAACTGGAAACAAGTTGTTGGTGAGGACAGACCAATTTCTGCAATTTCTAGAGACAGCAGTTCTGGAACTTATGCAGACTTTAAGAAAGATGTTTTGTTAGGTGACGAATTCCGGCCTGATGCACTTACCCAGGCTACTACGGGAGGAATAGTTACTGAAGTAGCGCAGAATCCAAATGCAATTGGCTACATAGGCTTCGCATACATCGATAACAGCATAAAGGTCTTAAGCCTGGACAAAGGAAATGGTTCCGTATTGCCAAATACTCAAAGCATTTTAAGTGGTACATACCCACTTTCCAGATCTCTTTACTTCTATACAAATGGTGAACCTGCAGGGCTCACAAAAGAATTCACTGACTTTGTGTTGAGCGAAAAAGGGCAGAACATTGTGAGTAAAGTTGGATTCATCCCGGTGAAAAAGTAAGAGTTTAGAAGAACAATTATAAGGAAAATATATTGACAGCAATTGTGAGAGAACGATTCGCAATCATTGTCCTTACAGTCATTATACCTTTCCTTATCTGCATTTTTTTGTGGCATATAACAAAATTATTTATTCACTCCCAAGATAGCTGAATAGTTTTAATTTTTTAAAAAATGCCTAAAATTAAAAACCAGTTATTATGCAGTGAACTCGGGAGTGATAGAAATTGCATTGCAATTCTGAACGCTGATAAAATTTACTATATCATAAAGGAAACTAAAGTAGCCTCTAAATTGTATCATACTCTTATAAATAGTATATAAATGACTGTGAAAATCAGAGATCTGCCAGAATTTTTTTAAAATGTCTTGACAATATAAGAGAAAACAAAAAAGAAAAAGAGTCATATAGCAAATTAAAATATTTGATTTGGGATCATTTATTTATAGCCCAACAGTGGCATCGATATATACAATTGCTTGCAGAGGAGCACTCGATCTCAATTTTCATTGATTTTTAATAAACCAAATCTTTGGAATTTTGTGCACCCGATGGGAATTTTTAAATTTTATCAAAATATTTTTATATTTTTCAGTAATTTTTATGAGACATCTTTTAAATTCCTGTTTCCTTTTTTCTAAGGACTATGTATTATATTAGTATTAGGCTATAACTATTTAGAGTACATAAAAAACATATCATAAATTATATCTCGCAATAAGTCAATTATAAAATACTTTTAAACAAAAACCTCCTACTGGCTGCAGGATATCTTCACTTGCAGCTCACAAGATTAACTTTGAGACATTTCCATTCATTGATGACTACAAAAAGTCTCAAGGATTTCGCAAAGATAGCAGTATATAAGTAAAAATGCCTTCAAAGTTCAGGTAGTAAAAGACCCGAATCCAGGACCATGATAATATGATCGTTTTAATTCAAATTTGATACAAGACAAACAAAAATTTTGAAGTAAAGAAAAGAGGTTACTTCATCAATGAAATTAAAAAGCTAACTTTAGTGAAGGTAAAATTGAATAGGCTGAGCATAGGGAATAAACCTATCTGACGCAAGAAAATGCCTTAAATCACTCCATAACCATTCAAGATTGAATAAAAAAGGAAAAAATTCAAAATCAGGAGATCGTTTACGTTTTCTCAACATATTCCAAGATATAATACAGACCAGGTTCGAAAAATTCTGCGGCGCTTTAATGATGCTTCTGAAGCTAGAAACTGTCAAGTTTGCAATGTAGATTTTGGAAAGACGTTTACTTGAAGAATACGGCAGATGTGAATATAGAAAAATTACTGCAGTTTCAGAAATAAAAACGAAAATTTTGAGTCAATAGTTGATGATATAGATGGAATTAAAAAAGAAATTTAGCGAAGTTTGCTCTTGTTAGAGAAAGGAATGAGCAATCAATTTTTAAATGTTTTCATCGAACTCGACCTATTTTTACTAGAAGATTTCTGCTCTTGATTTTATTCTGTGCATGATTGTAGCCGAAGTTACCAAAATCGCCACCAAGGCTTCTTCACTCCTATTGATTCGATTTGCTTTTGGGTAATCAATGTCTGCATTTGCATCATGTAATTTCTATGCGTTTCTTGACTATTCTCAATATCTCTTTTCAATGTTTCGATATGTTTTTCCTTTTCCTCTATTTGTTTATCTTTTTCTTCGATCCTTGCCTTCAATTCTAAATTTTCAGCAGATCCCTTTGTGCCCTGTGAGATCCCTTCGAGATCCCCCTGAGATCTAGTAGAATTACCCAGTAATAACTCAATGGCTTTAGTCATTGCAAGCTTTGGACTAGTATATCCTGCTGCCTCTATTTGCTCCCAGGTAGACATTGATATCCAACAGCATTGAATCTTTTTAAGTCCTCTGTGGTCATCTGTCATACATTCCCGATTAATCCCACTATATTCAAATGTGATGATTTGGATCCCAAAAATATATAATTTATTATATACTCAAAAATTTATGATAATCAATGTGGTGTTCCCAATTGTAAATGATATCGCAAATTTGCTGTAAATTAAAAAATTTTCATGCGTAAATAAAGTTTATTCAAACAATATTATAAAACAATGTTAATATAAATTTATTGTTTGATGTTAAAATGTCTTACGGGAAAATAAGTTTTATTCAGAAACTATTTTTCTTATAATCAATTTAAAATAACTCATTGAACTCAGTAAGTATTGCAGTCAATCGAAATTTGTTAGTGTACAGAAAAGATATCAACCAACTAATTTTTCGTAGCTTGAATGGTTGCCAAAAACAAGTTCCACATAATCATTAATTTTAGTCAAAAAGGAGTGAATTGCATGTTGAAACAATCATTTAGCAGAATAAAAAAGGTACTGACTATTTCGCTTGCAGCCCTATTTGTAGTAGCATTAACAGCCACGTCAGTGAGCGCTAGTTTAGTTACAGAACAGTCAGTGGTAGCGGGCACGATGCGGCGAAGGAGCTGGGGATTTCGGAAAGGACGTTGTACAGGAAAATAAAGGAATACGACCTTGAGTAAGTAAAATGGCAAAATAGCGGACGAGCGGACAGGCGGACGAGCGGATAAGAGTATCAGAGGTCAAAAGGCGGACAAGCGGACAGTTGGACGGGCTGCAGGCAGCAGTCGGCAATCAACTTCAAGCTCCATCTTCCATTCTCTATCCTCTATTTTCCAATTTACATTCTTTTTCTTCTGAATTCCTGCATTTCTGCATTCTGAATTCCTGCATTTTCCGCCTTCCGTTCTCTGACTTCTGCAATTCCGGCGCCACGGATGAGATGGGTCAGGGGGATAGGTTATCACACTTTTGCCATTTTACCATCTTACCATTTTGCCATTTATTTATTCACTACAATCTTTCTCGCCACCTGGTTCTGGCTGGTTTTAAGGATCACCGTATAAACTCCACTTGCCACAGGTTTCAGGTCAATTACCTTTTGGAGTGATCCGGGTACTTTTACATTTGTTTCTTGGTAGATATTGACTCCAAGGGTGTTGTAAATGGTGATGGTGAAAGTTTCTTCTGAGGAGGTGGTGATTGTAATATTAAATTTGCCGTCGTTGGGGACCGGATATATGTTGATAACAGGTGAAGAGTGGAAATTGATGCCAAGATAGCTAATAAATATATGGAACGATGTATCGGAAGAACAGCCGTTCAGGGTAACCATATCCCAGTACCAACCAATCTAAGTCATAACATAAATCTGGCCGGTAGCACCTGGAATCAGATTACCTTCGAAGTACCACTGGTTTCCTGCAGGAGCACTACTGTGGAGGCTGTCCCCTTCAATGTTAACAACCGGTGTTGGAGGAACAGGATTCACTGTTACAGAGAAGTTTGGGGAAACGGGTCCGTTTCCACAAGAATTGCTGCCGTAAACGGTAATATTCCCTGAAACTGCAGTAGTGCTATAATCAACTGTTATAGAGTCGGAATTTGAGCCGCTTCCTGCTGTAGCGCCTGTGGGGAGTGTCCAGATATAACCAGTGGCGCCATATATTGGAGGAAATTTATAAACTTTGCCGGAAGAGCCCTGGCATACCGAATCGGGCCCGGTGATGTTTCCTGCGGCAGCGGGCAATTGAGTAACTGTTACGCTAAATGGTGGCGAATCCTGGCCATCGCCGCAAATGTTGTTACCCCAGACAAAAACATCACCACTGGAGGCATTGGCTGCAAAGTTCACCGTTATTGAGTTTGTTCCTGCACCGGAGGCGATTGTGACATTTGGCGGTAAAGCCCAGACATAAGTGGTGGTGTTCGGGATCGGATAAACAGAATAAGCTACGCCAGTGGCTCCGGCACAGACGTTGGCAGTTCCGGTAATAGATCCAGCTGCACCCGGCAATGGATTGATCGTAACATTCAGTACAGTAGGTGATATTGGATTACAACCTGCACCGCTTGTATAGGTGACACTTACCGTTTGCGGGCCGGCCATGATCCAGGAGACCTGGATCTGGTTGGTGCCGGAACCATAGTTTATAATTCCACCTAAAGAAACTGTCCATATATAATTTTGCATTCCGGCTTCAGTCGTATAGTTGTAATAGCCTGAATTGACGCACATGCTGGTTTGACCGGTAATGGTTGGAACTGGCAAGTGGATTGACTGTAACAATGTTATACACGTAGGTGTTAAAGCGGTGCAGCCATTGGCGTTCGTGTAGTTCACGCTTACTGTTTGAGAGCCTGCAGTATTCCATGTGACGGTGACGGAACTGCTGGTTGAAGTGCCTCCCGCCGTGATCATGCCTCCAGAAGAAACTACCAACTGTAGTTAGTCATGCCTGACTGCGTTGTATAGACATTTCCTGTTGATGATGCACAAACCGGTGACGGGCCTGCCAAAGCAGGTACCGGCAATGCATTGACAGTAATGGGGTATAGGCCACAGGTAATGCTGGAGCATGGAGAGCGCATCCGGATCGATATCGTCCATCGGCTTCTGGAACATTTGCCCATACTGGCGCAAAAAATGCCGGGCGATACCGGGATATCCTCGGGATGCTCACGAAGAGAGGGCGATTCGACCCGCATCACGTTGATACGGTAGAAGAGATCCTGGCGGAACTTTCCTTCGGCCACCAGCTTGGATAGATCCTGGTGCGTGGCGAAGACCAGGCGTGCCTTCAGAGGGATAAGACGAGTGCTGCCAAGGCGGCTGAACTCCATCTGCTGCAAAACGCGCAGCAGCTTGACCTGGGTAAAGAGGCTCAGGTCGCCAATCTCATCTAAAAACAGCGTGCCGTCGGCGGCCTGCTCGAAGTAACCCTCGCGCGATCCGACCGTCCCGGTATAGGCGCCTTTCTCATGGCCAAACAACTCGGCCTCAATCAAAGTCTCTGGAATGGCTCCACAAGAGACGGCCACAAATGGCTTGGCAGCACGCGAACCCAGATTGTGGATGGCCCGCGCAATCAACTCTTTGCCGGTTCCGCTTTCGCCGGTGACCAGCACGGCGGCATTCAGATTGGTAACGCGATGCACCAATTGATAAACCCGCTGCATCTGGGGGCTGGCGCCAATCAGCTTGTCGCAACTGGCGGGAACATCCAACTGCTGCTGCACCGTCTCCAGTTGCTGCCGAAGCGTGGAGTTCTCATACGCCCGGCATAGCATCGTCTTGAGATCGCGAATCGAAGGCGGCCGACGGCAGTACCCGAAGGCTCCGGTGCGGACTAATTCAAAAGCCGTGGAGCGCAGGCCGTCATCGGCCATAATCACAGCGGGAACGCGGGTGGCGATCAGGCGCTGGGTGCATCCGATGCGCTCCTGCAGTGAATCATGATTCGAATGCAAGTCAAGAATCATGACATCGCAGTCACCGGCGGCCCGCATGACTCGCATCCCGTCCTCATCGGACTCCAATAGGACTTCAAACTCGTTACCGAGAGCGGACGCAAGAAGGGTGTGGAGCGTGCGGTCTTCCGAATATAGCCCGACTTTGATCATTGATCGACCTGCTCCAGACAGTATGCGCTACCCACCCTTAATCGTGAAAGTAGCGGCACTCCTCTTACGGTATCAGTGACGGAGCGCCAACAGCGCATCGAATCCCCAGAGCGAATATAGCTCGCAGAGCCTGACTCCGTGCAATGATGCTAATGACAAATCAATTGCGTGTCGATCTTACTTTAGTAACTCATCTCCGTTATTAGGCCCCGTGTCCCCTTGTCAAAAAATGGGACAAACAGGAGAACGCTCACACGGAATCGCATACAACCCGCAATCCGCGAGAAGACATATTTCATCTATCTGTTTGTTATCTGTATCTTGCGGGCGTCTTCCGATCTTTGTCAAAAAGTTAACAGGATGAATAGCGGCTGATTGGCCGTAATATACTGCCGCATATCCGGCGCGTCAGTAAGAATATCCGGCATACAGGTAACTTTTTCAGGGGTACTTAATAATTTGGTTCTGGGCTCTCAAATTCGACGAATCCATGCCGATTGAAGCCTGTTTTGCACATCTTTCTGTTGAAAGCGCGATGAGGAGCGCGCGAAAAGCTTTACGGAACGGGTGTATACCCTGCGCTTCACCGGAGAGAAACCCCGCCGTAAACATCTGTCTACACATTTCCGATCCGCTCAGGTCGACTATCCAATATTCAGTCACTTTTGGCTTAAATCGAGACATTTTTGACTTTAGAAACTTTGGTCAGGGAATTGCAACAAGGCTATTGCAACAGCAATTATCCGTCTCTCCCTGAAGCTGGGAGACGAGAAGGGAGGACTGAGAATGCACTGGTTAGCGTGGTGGCCGACAATGATAGTTCTCTGTGTGGCAACGATCACAGATCTGCGCAGCCGCCGCATCCCAAACTGGCTTGTCCTTCCTTTTCTTGCAACTGGGATATTGGTCTCCCCTTGGCGTGTGGACTGGACAGAAGTGCACAAGAAGCTCTGGATACCAAGAGATTGGTCCAGTTTTCGTCAGGGCATTTGGCCGGGAAGCGGCTCCGGATTTAATTGGCACGGATTGGAACAGAGCCTGGGAGGCGCGGGGCTTGGCTTTTTGTTATTCGGTATTCTCTATTGGAAGTTTGGCATGGGGGCTGGCGATGTGAAGCTCGCCGCCGCGATCGGGGCCTGGATTGGCCCGGAACAGTTGATGTTTGCGCTCTTTTTTACCAGTCTGGCAGGAGGAATCATCGTGCTGGGCTGGATGGCCTACCTCAAGATTTTCAAGAATCTGGCGCAGAGCACGGCAGATCTGATCTTGGGACGGAAGAAGATGGAGATGCAAGGCAATCCGGAGAATTCTGTAGCCTCATTGCTGAAGCGCTCGATTCCATATGCTCCAGCCATCGCAGTGGGTACGTTCATGTCTTTTTTCGCTTATTAAGCCTTGGGGGCCAGTAGTATGACCGAATCATCCTCGACCTATCATTCTTACGAAGAACGGCAAGACAAGTCTAGCGCGTCAGGGGGTAAAAAACCCGTGAATTCAGACACATCTCAGTATCTCGACGATCAGTACCCGGATTCTCTTGGCGCAGATCTTCTATCGATTGCGCTGATCGGCCCGGACGAAGGACGCCGCAAGGCGGCAGCCACCGCTCTGGCCGGATGCCAAGGTGGGGAGATCCGCGAATTCTCCACTTATCCGCCCAGCCTGGACGATGTACCCAAGCTGCTGGAGCAGCGGTACGACGTCATCATCATCGACTTGGACAGCATGCCCGAATATGCCCTGGAGCTGGTGGAGAGCATCTGCGCCAACGGGACGGCAACGGTGATGGTTTACTCGGTGAAGGCCGATTCGGAGTTGCTGGTCCGCTGCATGAGAGCTGGCGCACGCGAGTTCCTCACCTTGCCCTTCACGCACAGCACCATGGCCGAAGCGCTGGTGCGGGCTTCGGCCCGGCGTCCATCGGCACGCCCCTCAAAGAAGACCGGCGGCAGGCTGATGGCCTTCCTCGGCGCCAAGGGCGGTGACGGCGTGACCACGCTGGCCTGCAACTTTGCCGTTTCCATGGCCAAGGAGTCGGGCCAAAGCACGCTGCTGATCGATCTTGATCTGCCGCTGGGCGATGCCGCGCTGAATCTGGGCGTGGTGGCAGAGTACTCGACGATCAATGCGCTGCAGAATGCTGCCCGGCTGGACTCAGCCTTTCTTTCCAAGCTGCTGGTCAAGCACAGCTCGGGCGTTTCGGTGCTGGCCGCGCCGGGCAAGTTTCCGCAGTTCCCTGCCACCAATGATGCGATTGACAGGCTGCTCGCCGTGGCGCGGCAGGACTTTGACAATGTTGTCATCGACATGGGTTCCCGGCTGGATCTGATGGGGACCAGCCTCTTCAAGGATGGCTCCACGGTTTACCTGGTCATCCAGGCGGGCATTGCCGGATTGCGCAACTCGAATCGCCTGATCTCGCAGTACTTCGCGACGGGAATTCCCAAGCTGGAGATCGTGCTCAACCGCTATGAGCCGCGCACTATCGGCGTGGCTGAGGATCAGATCACCAAGGCGCTGACGCGGCCGGCGCAGTGGAAGATTCCCAACGATTATGCCGCAGTGCGGCGTATGCAGACCACGGCCATTCCGCTGGCGCTGGAAGATTCGCCAATCTCCCGGCTGATCCGGCAGATGACCCGCACGGCTGCGGGAATGCCGAATGTTCAGGAGAAGAAGGCCGGATTCAGCCTCAAGAGCCTCAGCCGCAGCTTTTCGGGCAGGTCGACAACTGCCCGAAGAAAGTTCCAGCTTCACGCAGCTTGGCCTGGCGTCAGGGCCAGATCATCCTGTCGCAGCACGGCCTGTGAAGGATACGGAAACGCCGGTGGCGGCGAAGTCCGCCTATGCCGCGCCCGTTCAGCCGCCGCCTGCTGCGTCCGCGCCGTATGCGCCACAGGAGATCGTGGACCGTCCTGCTCAGCCCAAGCGGCCCGCACCGAGCGCGCCTGTGCCCGCCCCCGTCAAGCAGCAGGGTCCGCTCGAAACGCGCACCTACAAGGGTGCCACATACGTGAAGGGCACGGACGGTGAATGGCACATCCAGCAGGCTCCATCCAGCCGGTTCATGAACCCGTCGCCGCCGCGCCGATCCCCCCTCCACCAGCCCCGATCAGGGCGGTTGCACGGGAGACACCCGTTGAAAAGGAAACGCCTGTGGAAAAGGAGACACCGGCGGTCGCGTGGTCGACACCCGCGGCGATCACCTATGGCACTCCGCTGACCACCACGCAACTCCGGGCCATGGCGTCGGTTCCCGGAAAGTTTGCCTACACGCCAAGCATTGGCGAGATGCTCCCGGCGGGTACGCATACGCTTTCGGTTGCCTTCACGCCCAATGATTCCGCCGGTTACACGACGGCACAGGCCACCGTTACGCTAATCGTCACCAAAGCCACGCCGGCGATTATCTGGCCTGCGCCGGCGCCGATTCACTACGGCGCTCCGCTCAGCGCCGGGCAATTCAACGCCTCGGCCTCGATTCCGGGAAAATTTGCATATACGCCAGCCGTTGGTGAGGTGCTTTCGGCGGGAACGCATACCCTTTCGGTCACTTTTACTCCAGCCGACTCCGAGGGCTACTCAACAGCCCAGGCTACCGTCTCGCTGACCGTCACCAAGGCCACTCCGACTATCGCATGGCCCACGCCAGCGCCGATCGTCTACGGCACCGCGCTCAGTGCCTCTCATCTCAATGCCGAGGCAACGGTTCCAGGGCTAAGTTTCACCTACACTCCCGCCGTCGGTACGGTGTTGTCCGCCGGCGTCCAGACACTTTCGGTGGTCTTCACACCGGCCGACTCGACGAATTTCGCCTCGGCGCAGGGCACGGTTTCCCTGACCGTCACCAAGGCAACGTCGACGGTTTCCTGGCCCAAGCCCGAGCCGATCGTTTATGGAACCGCACTCAGCGCCACGCAACTCAACGCCACTTCGCCGGCTCCCGGCAAATTCACGTATATTCCTTCCGTCGGTGCTGTCCTGGCGGCAGGAACGCATACGCCTACCGTGACCTTTATTCCGGCTGACGCCACGAACTATAATCCGGTGCAAACCGCCATTACACTGACGGTCACCAAGGCGACGCCAATCATCACCTGGCCCGCGCAGGCCTCCATCACCTATGGCGATGCGCTCAGCGCTACACAGCTCAATGCCACGGCATCGGTTCCCGGCAAGTTTGTATACTCGCCGGCCGCGGGCGAAATTCTATCGGCAGGAACGCACACTCTGTCTGTGCTCTTTACACCGACAGACAGCGCGGACTACGCCTCGGTGCAGAGTTGTGTCTCGCTGACGGTGACCAAGGCCAAGCCAACGGTGATCATGTGGCCTACACCCGCTTCGATCACTCAAGGCAAGCCGCTCAGCGCCGAGCAGTTGAATGCAACGGCGCCGGTTCCCGGCAAATTTGTCTACACACCAGCGGAAGGCGAAGTGCTTTCAGCAGGAACGCATACGCTGTCCGTGCTCTTCACGCCGGCCGACAGCAACTTCCCTCCTGCCCAAGCGGCCGTCTCGCTGACCGTTTCCAAGGCTACACCCACAATCACATGGTCAACGCCAGCCCCCATCTCGTACGGCACCACGCTCGGCGCAGGCCAGCTTAACGCGAAAGCGTCGGTTCCGGGCAGCTTTGTCTACTCTCCAGCGGCGGGCGAAGTGCTTCCCGCAGGAACGCACACGCTGACGGCAACCTTCACTCCAGGGACACTGCGGATGTTGCTACCGCGCAGGCCGAGGTTTCGCTGACTGTCACCAAGGCGACTCCTATCATCACCTGGCCAGCGCCTGCCGCCATCTCATACGGCACTTCACTCAGCGCCACGCAATTCAATGCCACGGCGCTGGTTCCCGGATCCTTCGTTTATACTCCTGCTGCCGGCAACGTGCTGACAGCGGGCACGCAAAGACTTTCAGTAACCTTTATCCCCAAGGACACAGAGGACTACACCTCCGCTCAAGCCACGGTTTCGCTGGTCGTGGAAGGGTTGCCGAATATCGCAAGCCTCATGCCGGCGACGATCGAAAGCGATGCAGATTACAATGAACTCGCCGATGCAAAGCAGGGAGTGCAGCCCAGCGGCAGCACATCTGAGCAGCAGGGCAAACTTGAAACACGCACTTACAAAGGTGCTACTTACGTGAAGGGAGCCGATGGACAATGGTACCTCCAGAAGAAATAGAATTGAACGCACCCACAACACTTCCCGCGGATTTCGGTGAATGGGATAGCTCGGATCAGCCTGCCGCTCAACCCGCTGCCAAACCCGGCGGATTCGACGGTTTTCCTGGATCTGTTGCCGCTCCCAAGCCGCCGCCAAGCCTGCGACTGCGCGTGTTGCCGTTCTGCCGGTTGCGCCCAAGACGCCGCCCCCAGCTCCACGGCGTCCGGTGCCCGTCTACGCTGAAACCGAGCAGGTCCATCAGAAGCCGCAACAGTATTCCGCGAAGGCGGCCAGTCAGGACGAGCAGCCCGAAGAGAAGAAGAAGACAGGGTTGTTTGTTGGCATCGGCATCGTGGCGGTTCTGTTGATTGGCGGCGGCGGCTATGGCTACCTCCACATGCACTCCGGCACAGCCGTACAGAAGGCAGCAGCAGCCTCGCAAACGGCATCGAGTTCATCGACCGAGCTGAAGCCGACGCCATCGAGTCCAACGGACACGGAAGCGCCCAAGGCTTCAACGACGGCCAGCACAACAGCCGATACCACGGATACCACCGCAAGCAGGAGTCACGCCGATTCCGAGGCGATGGATCATCAATTGAACGCACCCTCGCGGATATCCAGTGACTTGAAGACATTGGCCGGAGGAAGGAGATGCGCCGCCAGCGGCCGGCTTTGGCGCGGGCGACCTGGGAGGCGTCAGCCAAAACAGCAGTGTCTTCGCGGGGCAGTCCGGTCCCAAGGTCAAAGTCGCAGCGCCGCAGAGGGTGAACATCTCGGCTGGCATCGCAGTTGGATTGTTGATGCAGAAGACCGCCCCTGTCTATCCTCCCATTGCCAAAACCGCTCGCGTGCAAGGCACGGTGGTGATTCAGGCCAACATCTCCAGGAGCGGATCAATCGAGAATCCGCGTGTGGTCAGCGGCCCGGTAATGTTGCGTCAGGCGGCTCTGGACGCGGTCAAGAGCTGGCGTTACAGGCCCTATATGCTGAGCGGAGAGCCTGTCGATGTGGAAACGACCATCAATGTAAACTTCGCGCTGGGTGGATGAGTGGCTTCGCGCCGCCTCCGCCCTTTGTCGACTGGCTATAAGATGGTAGTGTGCATGATAAACAACTCGCTTTGGAAGGTAGAATGTGGAACTTCTGAATCTGGAAAAGTATAAAGCTGAAATTCATCGGACACTGATCTCTAAGCTGGACTTGGAAAAGCTGTCGCGTGTCAATTCCAGTCAGGCACGTCAAGCGGTAGCCGGCATCGTCAAGGAGATTATCTCCGATCAGCGCGTGCCTTTGAACTTTGACGAGCAGGAGAAGATTCAAGCTGATCTGCTTGACGAAGTCTTTGGGCTGGGTCCGCTGGAGCCGCTGCTTCGTGATCCAAAGATTTCAGACATCCTGGTCAATGACAAGGATCATGTTTTTGTGGAAAAGGGCGGACTGCTGCAAAGGGTCGATACGACCTTTCGCGACGACCGCCATTTGTTGCAGATTATTGACCGCATTGTTTCGCGGGTTGGACGCCGGGTGGATGAATCCTCGCCGATGGTTGATGCGCGTTTGCCGGATGGCTCCCGCGTGAACGCGATCATTCCTCCACTGGCTCTCGACGGCCCCTCGTTGTCGATTCGCCGCTTTGGAACAGGCCCTCTTGCCGCGAACCAGTTGGTTCAGTTGAAGAGTGTTTCAGCTGAGATGATGGAAGTGCTCTCTTCCGCGGTGAAAGCCCGGATCAGCATTCTCATCGCCGGCGGCACCGGCGCCGGAAAAACGACGTTTCTCAATATTCTCTCGCAATACATTCCGCGCAATGAGCGTTTGGTCACCATCGAGGATGCGGCAGAACTCCGTCTGGCGCAGGAAAACATCGTGCGCCTGGAGACCCGCCCTCCCAATATCGAAGGCTTGGGAGCGGTCAAGCAGCGTCAACTGCTGATCAACTGCCTGCGTATGCGCCCGGATCGCATTATCATGGGCGAGATCCGCGGCGAAGAAGCCTTCGATATGCTTCAGGCCATGAATACCGGCCACGAAGGCTCGATGACCACCATTCACGCCAACACGCCCCGCGACGCTATCTCCAGACTTGAATCGATGGTTGCCATGGGCATGACTCTGCCCGAAAAATCGGTTCGCCAACAGATCGCTTCCGCTATCACGATCGTCGTTCAGGCCACCCGCATGAGCGATGGCACGCGCAAGGTGACGAGCGTTGCCGAGATCACTGGAATGGAAGAAAGCGTTGTCAGTATGCAGGAGATATTCAACTTTACGAAAAAAGGAATTGGACCCGATGGCAAGGTTATCGGCGTATTTCAGCCGACGCATATTCGTCCCCGGTTTCTTGAGCGGCTCCGCGTCTCAGGCATCGTCCTGCCGCCGATTCTTTTCGAACGCGAAACGCCAGTAAATTAAGCAGAAGGGAGAACCAAGGTTATGGGTACTGGAATGATTGTTCTTATCTTTCTGCTTGTCTTCGGTTTCGTGGCGATATTCGCTGTCGCCCTCGGCAGCGGAGCATCCAAACAGGCCAAGCAGGTCCATGCCACGCTGGACTCAGCCTTGGCCACCGAGAGTCCGGAAAAACGGGGGCCTCTGCTCGACCTTCGCAAGTCAGAGCAGTTGAGCAGCATCCCATGGCTCAATTCCAAACTGCTGCAATTTGAATTGACGCCCCGCCTGCAGTCCCTGCTCTATCAGGCAGATCTCAAGTGGAGTCCTGGAGGCTTGCTGGCTGGCAGCGTGCTTTGCTTTATAGTCCCAGCTTATCTGGTTTATCTGCGCTTTAGCTCGATCCCTATCACGATTGGAGTCGGTTTTTTTACGGGTTCCTTGCCTTTTCTTTGGGTTCGCCACAAACGCAGCAAGCGCCTCAACGTCTTTCAACAGGGGTTGCCGGAGGCGCTGGATCTGATGGTCAATGCGATGCGCGCCGGACACAGCCTCATTGCCTCGATCGGGTCCGTGGCGCGCGAGTGCGCCGATCCGATCGGCTGCGAATTCAGATCCTGTTTCGAGGAGCAGAACTACGGCCTGGAAATGAAGACTGCCATGGACAATATGGTGAGCCGGGTTCCTCTTCAGGATCTTCGTATTGTCGTTACCGCAATCATGATTCAGAGGGAGAGCGGCGGAAATCTGGCCGAAGTTCTTGACAAGACCTCGCATGTGATCCGGGAACGGTTCCGCCTGAAGCGGCAGGTCGGGGTTCATACCGCCCAGGGGCGCATGACCGGGTGGGTGCTGACGTTTCTTCCGGTGGGACTGGGAATCGCTTTGTACATGGTCAACCCTGAGATGATTAGCATCTTGTGGAAGACTCCGATTCGGCCTCAAGATGCTCTGGGCTTCGTCGGATCATGATTTTTCTTGGCGGCTTAATTATTCGCAAGATTGTCAACATGGATGTTTAGGTGACTTATGGGAAACATGTTTTATGTGTATTCTGGCATTCGTTGGCGTCTTCCTGATGATCCTCAGCGGAGGGCTGCTTCTGTTTTACCGCGAGGAGATGCTACGCCGCATCTCCGAGGCGATCAATCCGCAGCCCAAGGAGAAACCCTGTTAAGCACCATCCAGAAGACCGGCCTTTCGATCGGCGGCGTCATCGAGCACTTCGAGAATGTCCTGCCTAAGAGTCAGGCCGAGGTCTCGATTGTCCTGCAGCGCCTTCACACGCTGGGTTTCGCAACGAGTCGGCAAAAAGGCCTTTTACGGCGCAAAGGTCTTGGTTCCCATCGTGATCTGCATCCTGATATGGGCATCGGGACTTGTGAGTCTCGAGAGGCCCTTTTCGCTCTTTTCATCGGTGCCCCGTTGGGCTTTCTGGGCCCTGATTTCTGGCTCGCAACCGGATCAAGAAACGCCAGAGCAGGATTCGGCGCGGCCTGCCTGATGTCCTCGATCTGCTGGTGATCTGTATCGAGGCCGGACTCAGCTTGGACCATGCGACCGCGCGCACCGCAGTGGAGTTTGTCTCTATTACCGAGATACGGGCCTTCAGGGGATTGAGCGCTCTCATTTGCCGATCTTCCGATTGAGTGTCTTCAACGCGCCTCATCTGAAACTGCAGGTCAGTGACCTGAGTCGACAACTGATTGACGCCCTTGGCTAAGGGGTCAACTTCTTTACGTATCTTGCCGGACAACTCTTGCGCGGGGACTGCGCCTCGTCTATCGAGGAACGATCCAATTTGGTCTCTGAAACGCGCTGCTAACCAAACTAAGAGAACGAACAACAGAAAAGGCCAGTCCATTAGGTGATCGATGACCTTACCTACAAGTCTGATCAAAGAGTCGACAATACTAAACATTTCAATCTCCTGAGTGTGCTGTTACAGAACCGGGCCTGCGCGGTTGAGCTTGCCGAGCCCCATGCGGCGCCCTATCTCGATGGCTAAATTATTGGTCCGTGTGGAACGGCATTATATGTGAGTCATAACGGAATACGTCAAGGATTATCTTACCATTATAATAAAAAGGTAAGCTTCGGATGATCCCGAAATCCGCCGTTCAAGTAGTGACTATTCTTGGCTTTTGTCGACTTTGATCTTTAGGGTCGCAGCAATATCCTTTTATATCAATGAGGTGCAACTGCCTACATTAGGAATCGAAAGCGCCGTTTTCCAAGAAACCGTGAGGGCGTAATCCGCGCCTGGTGTTCTCGACACACTGGATGGCGCAGATTGATTAGGAGTTGAGGCTACGGGCAGGGCTCCACAAGGCACTAACCTTGGAAACTGCGAATAGAGAAGCGCAGCGCGGAAATACCCGCGCGTTTGTTTGCCCGTTGACGCTGCGTCGCTCACTGCGTGACCACACATCTCAGGGGCGTCATTAGCGAAAGAGCCCTTGACTGATATCTATTCGGTTACGCGCGGGGAATTGCTTCGCTGCGCTGGCGACGGCATGCCAAGCCGCCTTTGCGAGAGCTGAAACGACGGAACAATCTCAGCGTTCCCCGCTTATAACTGAATGATTGTCCGGCCTAAACACTGCCGGTCGCGTCGACTTCCTACCTGCTGGTAATGTGGCCAGAGATTTTCCGACATTTCCGTAGCTTATTGGGGGGCCTCCGTGGTCCCGGCCCCGTTTTCAAGGCAGGTCAGTTTGTGGCACGATTCGTGCTCAGCTTCATCCCCATAACGATCGGGCAGTCGTTACTACTTTTTCTCCTCCCAAGGGGCTCCGGGTCATGCCACCTCCGGCCTGGAGTTCCTCCCAAGATCGCAGAATCTTCCGACCGTCGGCACATTTCGCAAGCTCTACTGCGGGTTCAGGCTACCTCCCAAAAAACTCCGGCTCCAAATGATTCTTGAAGACGAGCGTAAAGCGCCCCGCTCGGAAGTTCAGTGTCAGCCCAGCCGGCGCACGAGTTTTCTCTTCACCCTACTCCGATTGAAAGGCTGCGCGGTCGCCCCTCCGAGGCCTACGCCTCCAGGCCGTTGGTTAGCTTAGTGGTCTTTGGCGTAAATACGGTGACGTATTCATGATCAAAGCCCCGGTCAGGCGGACAGCCAAATAGGATGTGGAGCCAAACGGGAACCGCATCGTTCGAGGCCTTTTCTCGACAGATGCGGTTCGCTTCGCTCACCACATCCTATAAGAATACGTGACCAGAATTGCTCCATAGAGCAATGAGTAAGAGGCGCGAACGGAATCCACTTCAGTTCGTGACTTCAAGCCATCAATGTGGCTTGTTCCGCTCACGGAGACCTGCCGGAATATTGTGAGCGCTTTAGGAAACGGAGCGCTGGGCCAACAGGAATACGTTATTTTGTAATTTTGTGAAGATATGGCAAATCGCCGTGGAGAAAATAGTAGGTAGGACGAAAAAAGTTGGAACTTTGCCGAATGACAGAGAACTTAGTATAATTATAGGGTGATATTTCATCCGCGCTTAGGCGGCGCGAACCTGACCAAATTTCTGGAAAAATCCCGAAAATTTTTCAGCCTTCGACGTGTTGCCCGGAAAAGTTTATGCCGGACACCAAGTTTTTCTTTCCTCTTGAGCGTTAAAAGAGTATCATCACAGAAATTGTTTAACAATTGGAGGCTTCAATGAATAGTGGAATGGGTCGGCTTTCCATAGCTTTTTCCTTATTCCTTCTCCTTTTGACAGGTGCGACGGTTCATGCTTCGGCCAAAGTGCCTGAAGGCTATAGAGATATTAAACTTGGGATGAACCGATCTCAGGTCGTGGAACTACTCCAAAAGAGCCCGATTCATTTTTCATATGATGAAATAGGAGGAGAAATCGGTGAAATAGTCCGGGGTGATGATCTGTTCCGGTTTGCCACATATAAGTTTGACAAGGAAGGCGTTCTTGTTGAAATTGGCCTGCAAATGCGCGAAGTCCTGGGGCGAGATCGATGCTTGGAGCTTTATAACACCCAGCATGGCCTTCAAGTGACCCCGCTTAAGAGCACGAGCGATTCGAATGTCACACTGGAAGTTAAAGACAATAGCCTAATTATGAAGAAGAATACAGGTAAGGATACTCGTTCGGCCTCCAGAGGATCAGCATCCTAAGAACCGGCGGGAGGGCCTGTTTATAGACGGATAGGCGCCTGTGATTGCTTTCCGACGCTGTAAGCGCCTAGTTCAAAATGAAAGAGTTAATTACCTGATTGTGAAACTCGACGTACGGCGCGGCCCTGACAACTGCCGCGCCGTATAACGTTAGTGCTCATGGCGTGTGTCATGGCGCTGGAGCAAGAACTCGGGAGGCGTGTCGCCACCCGTCTTAATTACAAGTAGAGTACAACAACGTTCCAGTCATCGTCAAAAAAGAGTCCTCCCACCTGCTAGGGCATTAGAGAGAAATCAGAATCATTCCCTTGGTAAACAAATCCTGGACGGCAAACTCAAAGGCGCTTGTGTCGGAACGCTTCGGTAAAGTCGGTCCCGGAGGAAAAGCGCAACATCTGAGCCTCTTGCAAAAGTCTCTCTCGGGGCAGGGAATTGCGAAGCGTACTTGAACGATCGTTGATGTTATCCGACGGGCACAATTTGAACGTTGCGCTCCCCTTGACTCACGCAGCAAAAGAAAGCGGTCTTACGTATCCAGTTTTCCGATACGCGAGCGCTCGCTTCACGATGTGACGGATGAGGTGATCAAATCCCTTTGCTTGGAGGCCCTGCGGCGCTGCGAAGGCAATAAGAGATGCGCTGCTCGCATGCTTGGCACAGCCCGAGACTCTCTGTATCGCCATATGAAGCGTTTCGGAATTGATGGGGACAATCCGACCGAGGATTAATTCGATAGCCCGACTTTAAGACACGCCGTGAATGTGTAGCCTACTGATAACACGGGGACAGCAATTCTTCGGTCCGTTATTAGGACACCTTCGCATTCCTTGCCGACCCTTCGCATCTCACTCCCACTGCATCACTGTGGCTAACTGCCTACTATTACAGCTTTTATATGCACATTCATCCGCTGACCATAATTGGCACGCAAACTGCAGAGATGCGCTGCAAGGGTTAATAGAGTTCCAGTCGAATTATCCGAAACGCTTATGCGTGTTGTACAGGAAGCGTCAAGACAGCAAGGAGAACCAGGCTGCCATGTGTCGGATGCCGGCGGTGGATTTAAGACATGCCCAACTCACAGGGACAACACCATCTGAGGAGGTAAGAATGAGCAAACTACTTTACATAAAGGCGTCTCCTCGTGGAGAGCGATCTTATTCCAGTTCTGTCGCGGAGGCTTTCATAGGCGCATACAAGAAGCAACACCCGGATGACG
>CAWHXP010000016.1:0-98931 GCA_963833425.1 uncultured Methanosarcinaceae archaeon
GTCCCAAAGCTCATACCCCAGCTTCCACGTGTATTAGATAGTAAGCCTTTCCTTCTGAAAAGCAATTTATGCTAGTAATCCTTTTTCTGTTTGGGTTTAAATGAGACAATTTGTTAAGCCGAGAGTTGTGGTCAGTAAATGCCTTGAGTTTGATCACTGTCGATATAACGGAGATATGATCAGCAGCTTAATAGTGGCGAAGCTTAAGGAGTATGTTGAGTTCCTACCTGTTTGTGCGGAAGTAGAGATAGGACTTGGTATTCCAAGAAGTCCTGTGAGAATAATTCTTGAAAAAGGAGAATATAAGCTTATCCAGCCCACAACCGGCAAAGATGTAACTGAAGATATGAAGGCTTTTTGCACTGATTTTCTTGATTCACTAGAAGAAGTTGACGGTTTTATTCTGAAATTCAGATCTCCTTCCTGTGGGCTGAAAGATGTAAAAGTTTATCCCTCTGTCAGTAAGCCAGGAGCAATTGGAAAGACATCAGGATATTTCGGGGGAGCAGTTCTGAAAAGATATCCTTTCCTTCCAATTGAGGATGAAGGAAGGCTCAGAAACGTTCGTATAAAAGAACATTTTCTGACAAGGCTATTTGTACTTGCAGATTTCCGGAAAGTAAAATCCGAAGGCAACATAAAGAACCTGCTCAGGTTTCATACTGAAAATAAGTATCTCCTTATGGCTTATAGTCAGGCAGAACTCAGGAAAATGGGAGCAATTGTTGCAAATAAAGAAAAAAAATCCTTTAATGAACTGATTTCAGACTACGAAGGACACCTCTACAGTGCTTTCACCAAACCTCCTCGATACACATCGAGTATTAACGTGCTCATGCGCGCCTTCGGGCATTTTTCAGAGAATATTTCAAAAGGTGAAAAAACCCTTTTTTTTGATTGGATTCAAAAACACATGGAAAGAAAAATCTCTCTTTGCCCAGCAATAAACACAATAAGATCATGGATAGTGCGTTTTGATGATCAATATCTTCTGCATCAGACTTTTTTTGAACCTTATCCAGAAGATCTGTTGGAAGTGGACCTTATGAACCCCAGCTTAGTAAAAGACCTCTTGAAATAAGTTAGAGAGAATTTTGATAAATTTCTATGCATTTGACCATTTGAGAGCTTAAATCTATTGAAATAAATTTTATTCGTGGAGAATATTACTGATTTTGCTCTTAGAGCTAAATACAAACTTTTTCTCTCAGTTGATGACGAACTTGCTGAAATCGCTTCCTTAATTGATTGGAAAACGTTTCGTATTATTTTTGAGTCCATTCATTTTAACAAAACATTTTTCTGTGGAGACCTAAAGCTTAAGTAATCATTATGTCAAAATGCTTTTTCCGCAGCAATGTCACGTTCTTTCCGACTTTGACCTTGATAAACAATGCATTTATTGAATTTCTTTTAGGAAATTTCTTGGTATTCCTGAGTACATACTAGACAGTACCAAAATCTGATCATTCATTAAAAAAATTAGTGATAATTGCAAAGAAGGAGAAATATAGCAACAGTTGCAGAGCGAATTTAATTACTTAGTTTGAAAATAAAACAGAGAATGATACAAGAATTAATTTATTAATTCAGATATGGGGCATGCAAAAGCTGACAAACCTCACGAAAAGGAATCAAAACAGGAGAATTAGAGATCGAACCTTGACAAAAAAGGGTGATATGCAGGTGGTACGTTACTTTGGGCATAAATTGCATACATAAATAGAAAGTGATTATGACGAATCAGAAAATTCAATCACTACTGGTTACTTTATTATTTAGGATGATTTATCAGAAAAAAATGTAGTGGATTACATAGACAAAGAACACTCGGGAGTAAAATCAAAATGTTCTGATGCAACAATGAAACAAGTAGTAAAAGAACATTCTTGGGAATTAGTGATATATTAAGAAACAATGAGATCAGCTCAAAAAGAGAAAAGTAAAGCTAGTTTATACAGTAATAAAAATATATTCAAAACAGGAAAAATTTTTGTCACTCTGTACAAAAAGTCATTATAACTATGTTGTGTACAGCTTTTTGATATAATCCCTATAAGTTTGTGAAATTGAAAATAAAAGAGTATTTTGAGGATAGCAGACGCTACCTTTAAAATCAAAGAATGCTGTACAAGAAAAAATAAAATAAGGTCACAATGCAGGGATTAGCTGGAAAGATTTTGACTGAATTCCCGCGAAGAAAAAAATTGGAAATAAATTGGGATTCTATATATAATATTTTTTCTGTCAAAAGAACGACATTAGACATAATAATCTTAATCCATTTTAAAGAAACTATATTAAACATAATAACTAATCGATAAAAGGATGCTGGGGAAAACAAAGCGCTATCTTGAGATTACAAGAGTTCTTATAAAGTACAACCTTGTTTCAGAACTCTACCGAGATCTGCACACTGATTATATCTCAAATCCAGAGTGCGCATGTGCTTTTGATATAGAGAGTAGGAGGACAGCAGTAAAACTCAGACAGGCTTTCGAAGAACTCGGGCCGACGTTCATCAAAATGGGGCAGACTATGAGCAAGCGGCCTGACCTAGTACCGCAACCTTATGTTATAGAGATGGCAAACCTTCAGGACAAAGTTAAGCCGATTCCTTTTGTGGAAATGGATTAATCTCTTGACCTTGCTTGCATCTGTGAATATGAGACTCTCGAAAAGCTTAATCGGAAAAAAAATAAAGAAGATATGAAGGCGGAAAGGGAAAGGAGGGCAAAATCTTTCGTTGAGATTTTTGACAGCTTTGATCCTAATCCAATTGCATCCGGCTCAATTGCACAGGTTTACAAGGGAGTCATTGAAGGCAAATCGGTAGCTATAAAGATTCTTCGCCCAAATCTCATTGATACTATTAATATTGATCTTTCTATCCTAAAAGATTTCAAGCTTATTATAAAAAAAGTGCTTGGAATTGAAAAGAAATTCGATATTGATGCTTTTTTAATAGAAATCAGGGAGATGCTTACCCGTGAACTTAATCTCAGAACCGAAGCTATCAATATTCGGCGTTTTGAGAATAATTTTAAGAATGTGAAAAATATTACCGTGCCGAAAATTTATCCGGATTACTGTTCTGTCAATGTCCTTACAATGGAATTTATCCAGGGGATTCAGATCAAAGATATAATCAACATTCAAAAGCCACAAAGCAAGAAATCGGAATACGCGCGCACTATTACCAAGAGTTACCTTAAGCAGGTCTATATCGATGGTTTTTATCACGCAGATCCTCACGGTGGCAATATGATAGTTCAAGAAGACGATAATATTGCCTTCATAGATTTTGGGGCTGTTGGCAGTATAGATGACGAGCTTAAAAGGAATACTCTGGAATTTTATTACGCTGTTAATTACAGTGATGTAGAAGGAGCAACCCAGAGTTTTATGAAAATAGGGGGTGCAGATAACGGGGATGTGGATATTCACAGGCTCAGGAAAGATATGGATAACCTTATCGCAAACCAGAACTATGGGCTTGAAGGCAGGCAGAGTGACAATTTTGCAAAACTTGGGATGAAGTATGATATCCGGCTCCCAGGAGAATTTTCAACTCTTCAGAGGGCAATTCTTCTCATCGAGGGAGTCTGCCTGGAACTCGACCCTAAATACAACATAAAACCTATTGCAATCCCTGTTCTCATGGAAGCTTATAAAAAGCTTAACATTTCAAAAAGCGCTGCTCTTAATAATGAATTTAGCACTGAACCAGCAGACGAAAAGGCAGAATTAAGGACTTCAATAAGAGAACTTGGCGAAAAAATGGAAACGATGGGAGATAAGTTCATTTCCATGAAACAAAATGAAAGCATAAGAAATGTTTATTCAAAGGAATTCTACTTTGCTGTCCTGCTTATAGTTTCGACTTACGTACTGTTAAATGGAGGTGCTTCTTCCTGGGTTGGGTTGGTTGGGTTTGTCGGATCAGTTTTGATCGTTATTCTTTTTATAATCAAGGGTAACTGAGGAAATAGAGGATTTCGATAAACCACCATTTCAAAAATTATTGTATAAGCTTTATAAACAACAAGCCATAAATTGGGGTTTGTCGAAATCCTCTACAGTAATTCAAAAGAATCCTGTGAAAGCAGAAATATGGAGTTAAAATCATAAAAGTAATGGTGATAAATGGAAGTCTAAGAAATAAATTGAACACTCCAACTCTGTTGGAAAAAAATTTTAACATAAAATCGCTTGGTTTTAATCCAAAAATAGTGAATTCTTGAGATTGCCAAATTATGTTGGTTGCTAAATCGATGTATTCTTTCGGTTTCAACTTAAATGGTTGTTCACTTATACATAATTGATGTTTTCATAATTACGTTTCCAGTTTAATGAATATTTACGATTTCATTCATTTGAGAAAATTTGCTCTAGCTAATTCACTTTGATGCAAGCTACACGCAGATATACACACATGTAGAATTTGTTTGTCTATTTGCCTACTATAATTCATTGAAAGTTAGATTGATATTTAAGCTAATCTCGTATTGAGAAAATATATTGCTTTTTGCGTTCATTTGCAGAAAGTAGGTTCTTAACTTGTCTACTCCTTTTCTCCTTCTTTCTTGAAGTCAAGAGAGAGAGAGTTGATACAGTAACGTTTTCCTGTTGATGTGGGCCCATCTTCAAAAACATGCCCAAGATGACTTCCACAGCTGGAACAGACCACCTCGATCCTGTGCATGAAATGACTGTTGTCCTTCAAAAATCGGACATTACCACTGGAAATCACTTCATCAAAACTTGGCCAGCCGGTCCCTGACTCAAATTTGTCATCAGAGGAAAAGAGCTCCTGCCCACAGGCAGCACATGTATAAATCCCTTTTTCCTTGTTATAACAAAATTTACCGGAAAAAGGTATTTCGGTGCCTCTTTGCCTCAGTACATTATACTGTTCAGGAGTGAGAACAGTTTTCCATTCTTCTTCAGATTTCTCAATTTTGTTTTGTGTCAGTCACAAACCCCCTTTTCAGATAAATTAATCATTCCCGAAATATAAATTAAATCGTTCTCGAAATATTTTCCCTCTTCGAAGCAAATCTTCAGAATTCGGGTAAATTAATTTAAACTAGCAGTTACCTTTTCTGACAAAAATTTAAAAATTAGGAAAATTTCAACAAAAGGAATAGGAACTGTCCTAGTTAGGTTTTAGAATAGGTTAAATTATCACCAAAATCATCCAAAAAATTGAGTGTTCTGTTTGCTTTAGTGTGAATAATCGGTATTCTTATGCCTATAGTTGCGCCGAAATTCTAAATTGTCATTTAGATCTACCTATTGATCATACATGACATACATACTAGAAAATAACTTTACCTCTGTTTCCCTAATGATGTCCCCAAAATCGGGGAATTAATCTATTAACGTGTTTCTGGTACTCCCGGTATTCGTTACCAAACTGTGCTATCAGCCTGCTTTCCCAGTGCAGTGATCCCAGACACAGGTATATAGTGGCCAAAATGTATATGACAAGCATATTAATGGTCATAAAGGGAGTCATCCACATTATTATTAATCCAGACAGCAGGAAGGGATCTCTAACCCATCGGTAAATGCCCCGAATATTTAGTGGACCGGCTTCAGGGGTATTGGGGGAAGATAGCTGTGAGCGTATCTTGAATCTATTGGGTGCATCCAGAAAAGCTCTAGGAGCAAAGGTTGCAGCAATAAATTGTCCACTGACCATTACCCAACGCCAGGGGGAAGGTATTATGTAGAGAAACGGTCCTGGATTTTTGTAGAGCAGGTATGCGAGCGGAAATATAGTTAGCAATGCGATGAGGTTGAATACTGGCATATACAACACTTCTGCCCTGAAACCCAATAACTTCTTTGCGAAGCGTTTGAAGGAAAGGCTTGCCATAAGACTGTGAATAGCTGCGAATGACGCCAGCAAAAAAACAAGGATAAGTATAATCGAAACCAATTCCAATAATCTCCAATTTTTTATTTGAATAACTTGTACTTAGCATTTGTGACTTTACGGAGCTGTCAAATATTTTTGTGTAAATTCATTTTCTAAGAGCTATCTTAAAATTAAATTTGATTCTATAATTGGGATGGAACTTATGCATTTGAACTGAAAAAATTTATCATTAAACCGTTAAATGTTTATTAAATCTAAACCATGATGATTATTGCACTTGATTTTATACCTCGAGTATATAAACCCTTGGAATAAAATACCATCCTTAAGCTCAATGAGTACCTGAATTTCGGAAAAATCTTACGATCTGAATTTAACATTTGCATTGCTTATTATCCGATTGTAGAAATGGTTTAAATTTTAAGACAGCCTTTTATCAAGGAAAACTGAAACAAGAAACAATATTAGGCCATTGAAAACTCAAAAAGAGTATTTGAAAAAATGCTATTTGAAAGAACATAAAATACTGATTGATGGATGTTTAGAATCTTCTATCTGCAATGTTAGCAAAGAACCAGCTAAAATTACATACTAAACCAGGGTTGAAGTAGACGCTTACATCAACTGGACTGAAAAAAAGTGTTTTTACGCTTTTTCCTATAAAGTAGATTAATTTTTGAAGATGTTGTATTCAGAAGAAAGTACACACTTTTTTTATTGAGATGTTAGCTCTATATATCCTAGTGGCCCACAATAATTTATGAATCCTAAACGCATTCGTACTCTTAAATCAGGGAAACCGGAGAAAGGGCCTGTTGCATACTGGATGAGTCGCGACCAGAGGGTAGAAGATAACTGGGCTTTGCTTTTTGCTAGGGGAATGGCTCTTGAAGCCAATGCGCCTGTAGTTGTGGTTTTTTTGTCTTCAGAACTGGTTATTAGAGGATTTAAGAAGACATTATGAATTCATGCTCAAAGGGTTGTTGGAAGTTGACAACGCCCTTGCCAAAAAGAACATACCTTTTTTCTTCCTTTTAGGGGATCCTGGAAAAAGAATCCCTGAGTTTGTTGGAGAATACGGAATTGGAGTTCTTGTTACAGATTTTAGTCCACTTCGAGCTAAAAGGTTATGGGTAGAAAAAGCGGCACAAGGAAGCGAAATTCCATTATATGAGGTGGATGCTCACAATATAGCCCCCTGCTGGGAAGCTTCTCAAAAACAAGAATATTCTGCCAATACATTCCGCCCAAAACTCTACAGGCTTCTGCCAGAATTTTTAGAGGAATACCCTAAAATCGAAGCAAATACAGAATTTTTAGAGGAATACCCTAAATTCGAAGCAAATACAGAATTTCCTGAAATGTTCTCTAATTCCGGAAAGCTGGAAAAATCCCCAAGAACCCAGGAAAAAGCAGTTGAAGTTCTTCTTTCTGAGGAGCTTTTTGAAAAAAACGTCAATTCATTCCCTAAAACAGAATATTTCGAATCCGGAGAAACGGCTGCCAGAAGAATGATGGATGATTTTTTTGCTAGGAAGCTTGAATCATACTTATCTCTGCGAAATGACCCCACGAAAGATGGAATATCTAATCTTTCCCCTTATCTCCACTTCGGACAAATATCGTCTCAAAGGGTGGTTTTAGAGCTGGAAAAGATTAAAGCTGATCTAAAATCCAAAAAGGCTTTCCTCGATGAGATCTTTGTGCGCAAAGAACTTGCTGATAATTTCTGCTATTATAATCCATTTTATGATAATTTTGATGGTTTCCCAGAATGGGGGAAAAAAACACTAACTTATCACAGAAATGACCGGAGAGCTAATCTTTACACACTAAAGGAATTCGAAGCCGCAAAGACACATGACCCCCTCTGGAACGCAAGCCAGATGGAGCTGTTGAGCAAAGGGAAAATGCATGGATACATGCGGATGTATTGGGCAAAGAAAATTCTCGAGTGGAGCGAATCTCCTGAAAAAGCACTTGAGATTGCAATCTACTTGAACGACCGACATGAACTGGATGGGAGAGATGCTAATGGATATACAGGAATTGCCTGGAGTATAGGAGGGGTTCATGACAGGGCCTGGAAGGAAAGGATAATTTTTGGGAAGCTTCGATATATGAGTTATGAGGGCTGTAAAAGAAAGTTCAACGTCAAGGAGTATATTGCAAAATATGCAGCTCAAGAAACTCCTAATAAATGAAAATTTATGTCCCATAAAGAACCAAATTTTTATTTCTTTGTTCATTACCTCTTCCTTCATAAATTTTAATTTTAGTTCAATTATAATATTACTTCGCTAAAATTCCTACTTCATTTTTACTCCATAACTTTATCTCCGATCCTGTCTTAAAATTAAATTCGATTCTATAATTAAATCTATTTAATATATAAAATAAATAGATATTATTAGAAACATATTCGCTATGACTAAAAATCGAAAATTACTGGAAACGAGTTCATTTACATGAAATTTTATAACCAGCTTGAAAAAATAGCAATGTATCGCCAACATCAAAATGATGAAGTTATTGGGGGGCTTCCGAATGGATCTGATTATTGATACAAATTCAAAACATTGATTCCACCATTATCTTCCAATGAATACCAAAATCTTGAAGAAAATATTGTAAAAGATTATTGTACGATCCGTTTGTGTTGTGAAATGGAATCCTGATAGATGGACATAGCCGTCATAAAATATACACAGAAAATGATCTCAAATTCAATATCGATGAAAAGTCTTTGATCACGAAATTATGTTCATCTATAGAGTATTCAAAATCAACTAGGAAGACGCAATTTACCGCATCTAGCTATGGCAGAATTAGGAGTAAAATTAAAACATTTTTTCCAGGAAAAAGGAATTAAAAATCAGAAAATTGCCGAAAATTTATACGGAAAAATCATCCTAAAAATTTAGAGCTGATGCAGAATTCTGCAAAAGCTCTTGACTGGAATACGCATTTTCTTGACGAAAGAGAACTTAAAAAGATAGATACACGATAAGAAATTGCAAAGTTATCAGGTTATCTCATGATACAATTTCAAAAGTCGAGAAAATATTAGAAACTTTATCATTCGAAGAAATAAAAAACACGAACTTTGGAAGTTAGTGTCAATCAAATTTATAGTATAGAGAATTTCGATAAACTCCATGTTCTTGAGCATGGTTGACTTTAAATTTGTCAATAGTTAATCAATAATGTGTTGATTTTTATCTAGAAAAAAACATGATTAATATAAAATTGTTGTTTGATTTTAAAACATTTTAACGGTGAGTAAATTTTGTTCAGAAACTATTTTTTTTATAATTAATTAAAAATAGCATATAGATAATGTAATTTCTAGAGAATTTTGATAAACCTACATTTCAATAAATTGACTAATTAGCCTTATTAATCAACCAGCTAAAAATTGAAGTTTATCTAAATCCTCTAATATACAGATACTAACTAGTGAATAACCCAAAAAAAAGGAGTGAAATGATATGGAACATAAGGAAAAGTGTGGAGTTTGTCATAAAGAGGTACCTAAACAACCATGCATTACTAAAGAAGGTACATGCAGTGAGTGCCATGTGAAATTAATGCCTGAAAAGAAGTAAAAGTAAGAAATAGTAGAGTAAATCACAATTAGAAGGGAAATTGTATAAACTTTTAACCTTTCAAATAAAATAAGATTTTCCATTTCTTTTTTGGGATGTTGATATTTTCAGAAATTTCTATAAACCAACCTCTTAATAATAATCGTTTTAGATATTATACAATATAAAATAATCAAAAAAACTAAAAATGAACATATTTAGTAGATTCAGATCTCTCTATGAATAAATGAAAAATCAAGGCGGGATTTGGATCAGATTTAAATTAAGTAGTCTAGTTATATTTTGATTATTATTCTATCACTAATTACAGTGACATGTATTACTTCTGCAAAGGACGATGGAACACAAACTAATGTAAACATAGCAAGATAAAAAGTGATTTCAAAAATATTCTTTCAGCGCTTAACGCTACAAACCTGATAGATACCTTAAATGAGGAAGAAAAATTTACGGTCTTTGCTACGAAAGACGAAGCCTTTACAGCTCTGCCAAAAGGTACAATATGAGCTCTCTTGAAAGATCCAAATACACTGGAGAAAGTTCCTCTTTATCATGTTGCAGGTGAGAAGCTATTGGCTAAAAATGTTGTCAAAGTGGGCAATATAACTGCTCTTTAAGGGCAGAAACTACCTATCAAGATCACAGAACAGGAAACCTTTGTAGGAAATGCAAAGATTATAAATACCGATGTCAATGCAAGCAATGGAATATATCCATGTAATGAATACAGTTTTAATTCCACCAGAGAAGCCATCAGGAAAATAAAGTAATTGCAGTAAAAAGCTCAATAAGTATAAGCTATTTAAAGAAAATTCTGACTAAGAACAGAAAAAGAAATTTACAGTAACGAGGATGGAATAATATAACAATTAAGAGAAGCAAAAATTAATGACACGGAAAAGCTTATCTAGATAAAGAAAAACGCTATAGTTGACATTATAAAGTTGCCAGGAAATGATTATATAAAGCAAATAATTCAACAAAATAACAGTATCGGAATTTATATATATCGAGACTTTTTTTACCTGGATATCCAAAATTGTTATAATGTTTGGTTCTATCGTGACTTTGCCACAGTTACTTTTCACATCTACCATGAAGTAAATGTAAACATAGATAAATTTTGGAGGAATAATATGAGTGAAATGGGTACGTCTGGAGAAGCAAGAGTTCCCTATGCTGTAAAAAATATCGAAAGATGTATGTGTCCACAGTGTCCTGTCCAAGCTAACAGTGTATGCATATCAGATAAAATTGGAAATTTAAAAAATGAAATGAAAGGTTTAGGAACAGATGAAGTTCCAGAGCCACAAAAAGTCCCTGGAGTCTACTGTTCGTCAGGTACCGCCACGTGCAGCGACTTAGACCCTAACAAGGATTGCATTTGCAAAACCTGCTCCGTCTGGGATGATTATTGTCTGGAGCACGCAAATACAATGATGTATTTTTGCAATAATGGTCGAGCAATTTGATTCTTTTATCTTGCAAGATGATAGATTATTCTTCTAGCTAAGACTTACGTGCTTGAGTATCAAAATAAATAATGAATAAATATATATAAATATTGTAATTTCAGCATTCTTAGATTTAATGCATATTTATTTCAGAACATATACAGTTGAACTGTCTGTATAATTAATTTGATCAACAAATATATTGAGCTTTATTTTGATCCATAAGTGCGTAATTTATATATTTCTTAGTTCAATCACGTATTTCCTACTGTATGTGACAATGTCTAATAGGGAAGCTACAAAAACTGTGGATGTCAAAATTCAATGAAAACCTGGATAGTAACATACTTACCTATATTTGAGCTCTTAAACTTCGATCTGTAGCTGCTATTTTCGGAATGTTAAGCACAGTTGTCAAAATAATACCTAGTAGTATGGATCTCTGCAGTTTATGCACGTTATTTAGCCACAAAGAACAGGACTTAAATAGTACTTGAAATAGCAGTTTTTTTTATTATTTTTCAAATTTTAATAATTGGTCAATTGATACCAGAATTCAGGTAAAATTTTGGCTATACCAAATTAAATTAAAAAAAAATCATAACTGTTCAACATATAAAAATTAGTTTATTTATACTGATTTTGGCGAAAAGTAGATTTCTCATTCCTAACTGATCAAAATGAAAAAAAGACGTCTATTACCAAAAATTACAAAAAATCCGTTCATAAAAATTTACTCTTTGAAACTTGAATAAATTTGGTATTGATATTTTTCCCCCAAGCTAAATAGTTACAAAAAAGTATGATTTCAAAAAAGAATTTCTACGAAACAGGAAATATTATAAAACGGAAAATGGTCTCTTCCTAATTAGTGATTATAAAAGGGAGGAAGTGTTATTAAAGAAGAGCAGTATACCCCTGATCAGCACACAGATCCTGTGAAAATCGATAAAAATATTATAGGATAGGGCAATTTTTCCCTGAGATTACATCAAATTCCTTCGCAAGCAGAGTTGTATCTCTCCCGGGAACTGCTGGAGGAAAGGTTACACTCATATGTATCGCTTTTGTGCGAAGTGCACAGAGCATAATTGACTCCTGGGTTCAACCATTTGAGCGGGAATTCGGGAAAGATAGCAGGTTTGCTTTCTATGAGATCCCAATGATAAATTCGGCATGGAAAGTTCTCTCTTGGATTATAGACTCAGGGATGAAAAAAGGAATTCCCATCGAGAAACATGATAATGTGGTCACCTTTTATGGAGATTACTCCAGCTACCAGGAAGCTCAGGGGATGGAAGACATAAACTTCGCTTATGTTTTTTTGCTGGACAAAAAAGGAATTGTACGATGAAGGGGGCATTGGTATGCAAATTCTGAGATCGAGAGAGAATTTATAGAGGTTGCGAAGGCTCTCAACGACAATTAGTTAAGATGCTACACACTTGGAGCACAAAATCAATTACAACAAACACTGTGACTTAAATTAAGATTTTAGACAATTGAAGATTTATCTACGATTATCAGCTCAGCGACAAAAATCCTGCAGAAAGAACCTGTTAAAATGAATGAAAACTCTAAAAGGATTTTAATAAACCCCAATTTTGGGCTGGTTGTAAATAATGGATGTTTCAGCAATATGTTGAAATCGGGGGTTTATTGAAATTCTCTATATTTTAACATATTATCAATTTGGACAACATAAACTGAGTGAAATAAATGTTGAAACATTCTTTAGTGGAGTGGGAAAGATGCTAGCGATTTTGCTAGCAGGCTTTTTAGTATCATCCTTGAAGCAGTAGCAACAAGTACACAAGGCGAAGACGGAGTTTCTATAATGTAAGATTGCAGATGTTGCCATTCACAAGTTTGCTTTTAACCCGGAGTCAGTCAAAACATCTGCGCATTATACCGTAGATGGGAAAGATGAACTCAGCCGACCATACGATAGATGGGACTATTTTCGCGTCTGGGACAATATACAAAGGACAAAATTAAGAGTTTCTGTTTACCGAACCTTAAGTCTATAATTATAAATGCTCTATTCATCCGTATATGAAAGGAACTGTAACAGTTATAGCAAAAAAGTGAGGGCTTTACAAAGTGCATAGAGAACTTGGGTTTGAATTGCAATTACTTTCATAAATATTAATTCCAAGTTTTTAAAAACAGCTATCTACATCAGTATGTTAATTTTCGGTCAGACCCTATTAGCTGTTTGACATTTTCATTATAGAATACACTTTGTTCAAATATACCATTTTCTAAGCTTACCTTCATACAGAGAATTAAAAACTTAAATGTGCAGAAAACAGAAATGTTGAGAGCAGGTATGATATTTTTTTGAATAAATATCGATTCGTCATTGATGGACCACAAAAAATCATCAATGGATAAAAATTAAGTAAACTGTATATCAAAAATAATTATTTTTAGCATCGTTCCCTATAGCATCAACAGGACAGCTTTCTAATGCCTCTCCACAAGCTTTTTTTCCTCATCGTGTTCAGGATGCTTATATTCGTAGAAATTTGAATCATCATCATTCATTTTGAAGTTCGTTGGTACAGTATCTACGCATAATTGACACGCTATGCATTCATAATCACAATAATAAGGTCCAGGAACACTTTCAGCAACTTTATCTGACTTATCAGCTATATTTCACTCCTCCAATTGAATTTATATTACAAGAAAAGGGCTTAAGAGGATTTCTAGATATAATTTAACATTTAAAATGTTTTTTCAAATCGTAAAACTCCTCAGTCTATCCGTAAACATACACATTTGCGGTGCAAAAATCACGTACAACTGACTTTTGAGCTAAACTAGTGTTTCAGAAAATTTGAGGTTTAATGCTATTGATTCTCAAATTTAACTATTAAGTCATAGATTAGTTTTTAGGATTTCTATTGAACGTTTAAGATGTGGCTAGACTAATTAGAGTTAACTTATTAAATAATGATATTTTTAAAATCAATTTATAGTTACAAACATATTATTGGAGCTTAGTTATTCAAAATTCTATAACCACGGGGAATAAACGGAGAGACACAGAAAAAGGTTCTCTCAGTCCCATCTTTTCTTTTTCTATGCTCTTCGTATTCAACTTTGCATTTAAGTTTAGTAGAAAAATTTATTGACTGGCGATAAATCCATTTTTGCCCTTTACCGGAGAATTTTCATAGGTGAACCCTCAATGGCAATCTCAAAGGTGCGTAAATGTAGCAAGAACTCCCTCAGTAAATCTGCTCAGCCAGATAGTTCCCAACACCCATCTGTTTGATCTGATCAAGTTGAGCTTCGATCCAGTCGATGTGTTCCTCTTCTTCCTTCAGGATCGATTCTAGAAGCACTTTTGTGTTATTATCTCCCACCTCAGCAGCCAGATGGATACTTTCGTTGTAACCTCTAATCGCCGATTCCTCGGCTCCATGGTCATACTCATGGATATTTGGCACTTCCGCGCCGATAATTATTTGATTTAGCGTACTGACAATTGGCTTCCCCTCAAGGAAAAGGATCCTTGCAATCAGCTCCTCCGCGTGCCTCATCTCGGCGATGGCGCGCTTCTGGATCATTTTTTCCAGTTGCTTGTAATTCCAGTTTTCGCACATCTCGGCATGGACGAGGTACTGATTAATAGCAGTCAGTTCATCGGCCAAACGAGCGTTAAGATGTTCAAGAATCTTCTCATTTCCTTTCATAAATAAACTTCCTATTGAATCGAAAAATATCTATTATCTCTCGAAGATCATTCTATCTTGAAAGAGGTGAGGATATTTACCTTTTAAAAAGATGAGCAGGTTCTTTTCTCAGTGGATTGAGAAGCTCTTCGTCCAATTTTGCATTATAAAGTGTTTTCACTTTAGAAAGTTGGTCAAATGTTAAATTATAAGCTTCTCTAAGGTTAGCCTCTTGAAGGTTGGCTCCTTGAAGGTTAGCTTTCTGTAAAGTTGACCCTTTCGAGATCAGATTCCACAAGATAAGTTCCTGTGAGTATAGCCCAATAAAGGTCAGTTCCTTCAAGATTAACTTCTCTAAGGTTACCCCCCTCAAGGTTAGCCCCCTCGAGATTAGCAAATGTGAGGTCAGCCATTATAAGGTAAACCCCAACAAGGTTAGCTCTTTTAAGGTTAGCTTCTTCAATATTAGCTTCCTTAAAATCAACCATACCATGGACCCTTTCCGTTACTACGAAATTTTTGTTTTCCTTATATCGGTTATGAATTAAAAGAAACTTTACTTGAATACAGACTTTTTTCCAACGTGGATCTCTAAAACTCTTTTAGTATACTTTAACTATTATTTTTATGAAATACTCAAGATCTTGAAATTATCAACGACAGATAGATCTCAAAAAGTTGATCTTGTGAGCTGCAGGTGAATAAAATGCCTACAGCTCGATAGAAAGTCTGTTTGAAGGTGCTGAAAAACCTCCGGGTTGTAATTAGATTTTATTTGATATATATCTATTGTATATATACTAAATAGTACTAACTTAAAATAATTAGTACAAGAATTATGTTGACCTGATTTCATGAAGAATTATACCGCTGCTATAGCTACTGACAACAATATCTTTAGAGCGAGCTCTGGAAATACAAAAGATTGTCATCCAATATGTAACTGAGCAATCTAATATGTAACTGAACAAATCCACGTTTTATGGGAATTGGGCTTAGCACAAATACCATCATAGTCATAGCAAGGTTTTATAGTTGGAAATTATTGGTGCAAGAGACAAGAAGTTATTTTCTATATTATGCACAGATTTTAAGGTAAAACATATGTACTTTTCAACTTAAACTCTCGATTATTAATTTATTCACTAGTACTCCTACTAACAAACTTAAAAGTATAGAGGAGTCATACACATTTGATTTTAAATAAGCTTACTATTTTTTAATATCTTTTTGCAGTTATGTTGAAGCAAGCGTTGACAGGTAGTACATTCCTATATGTATGGAATGACTGAGTTTACACCCAAATGGACAAAAATAATGAGATTTTCATTTTTGCAATGGGACTACAGTTTTCCAAAAATAGATAAGATAATCGTTGATCAGATTTGTTCGACGACTAAAGGACACGACCTTACATTTAACAAAATTAATTTTAGCCATATGGTTATGATATAGCTTTTATCAGCCTTAAAAATTTAGAATTTGATCTCAGGTTAATATGTATGCTTTTTCTAGGAAAGTTTCAATGTTAAATTTATGAAAACCTCCTAAAATAATAAATACATAAGTAATATAAATTTATTGTCAGATTTTAAAACATTTTGTGGGGAAGTAAATTTTATTCAGAAACTATTTTTTGTATAATTAACTTAAAATATTTAAGTGAGTAATTTATGTTGTAGCTATAGATAAACAACCAAAAATTCAGTTTATTGAAATCTTCTATATTAGATTCAATCAATCAACTAAAAATCTGAGTTTACCGAAATCACTGATCATTTATCAAAATAAACTACATAATATTAAAAATTATATAAAATAATATATAATTACCAGGATAATTTGATGGTGCTCAATTTAAATGTTTATCATAATAGCTATAGAGATTTAGGTAGGTGATATTAGAACTTAGAATAATTTTCATTATAGAACTCAATCATTGCGATAATATGGAACTTCACTGTTTTTTATAAAATTGGAAAAAAAAACCAAAAAATAAAAAAATCTCGTAACCTTAAGCCTTTAATTGCCCAAAACTTTAATTTGACCAACTTAATTACGATGTATAAAGTGAATTCTAAAAAGGAGAAAGAACATGACAGATAAGATCAAACTTACATTACTGACAGCCTATAGTTCTAAGGATTCTGCAGATCTCAGAAAGGCTCAGGCAAAGAAAATTGCTCAGCTCTTTAGTGACTTTGTGGGCCAAGCCCGTCAAAGCATTCATATTGCTATCTATGACTTTCGACTGGAGGAACCCGAAGCTCAGATAGTAATCGATGCACTGAACAAAGCCGCTGAATCCGGAATAGATGTGCGGATCGCATATTTTCAACCAAGTAAGAAACATGTATCTGCGTCAGAATTCGCACTCAACGGCGGCGATCCAGCACCTGGACCTGACGAAGCATTTTTGGGGCGGCTCAACAAAGATATCCCGTTTAAGGCGATAGCTGGAATCGAAAAGCTGCCATCAGATGCCACCTCTTTGCCAATCGAAGGTGGTGGCCACTTGATGCACAGTAAGTACGTTATCCGTGATGGACTTGCACCTTCAGCCACTGTGTGGACTGGATCAGCCAATTTTACTACCGATGCATGGAGCATTCAGGATAACAACATCGTTACCCTAGAATCACAAGATATAGCAGGTAATTATGAAACTGACTTTGCAGAGTTATGGGAAACTGGAAGGATCGCCGGGACAGGAAAGAATGATCATGGAGAAACTAAAATAGACAATATAGAAGTTGATGTGGATTTTGCTCCTGGTGATGGTGTGGCGATGGATTCCGATATCGCTAAAGATATCTCAACAGCAACAAAAGAGTTAATGCTCGCTTCGATGGTTATCTCCTCCGGAACCGTTTTAGGTGCCCTTGTTGATGCAATAGATCGCGGCGTCAAGTTGAATGGAGTTTACGACGGGCCACAGATGAAAATGGTTATAAAAGACTTTGAAAAAAGTACAAGTGGCACAGGCCAAGCCAAGATCGCGCAATGGGAGATCATAAATAAATACCTTGTTGCCAAAAATTCTACACCCTATAAGGAAAATGGACCTCATGACTTCATGCACAATAAGGTATTAGTGGTCGATCAGCAGATAGTTGTAACAGGGAGTTATAATTTTTCTCAGAATGCTACGCGAAATGCTGAAAACAAAATTACTATACATAATGAAGCCATTGCAAGCCAATACGAGCAGTATATCGAAGGTCTCATTTCAAAGTACAAAATCAAAAATACATAAGTTAATGGAAGATTGGATAGTTTTCGGGTTTTAGTCTTCGCCCTACTTCTGGAGGTCGGCAGCCGGGATCTAATTGAGTACTGGCTACCGGCTTGGGTTTAAGAAAGTTCTGAAAGGATACGAAAATCCTACAGAATTCTCTAATAGAATTCAAATTCAGAAAATATATCCTTTTGGGAGCTATACAAATGCCCAAAACTGAACATATAATCTACCTCAAATATCTTGAAGACCAATGCTTTACAAATAACATTGTTCAGATAACTAACGTCGATATTCCCAGTTTTTAGTTCCAATAATAGTTATAGATATTTTTGGTACTGATTTCAAAAAATGTTTTCTTCTTTTCCAGCTATTTCTGTTTACAGATGTGAATACCTTCTAAAGACATCGTTGAATATCCAAGGCCTTATTTTGTGGACAATATGATCATTACCCTAGAAAAATCCGGAATAAAAAATACATAGCTTTTTTAATGAGAATGTACAAAAGGCATTCTGTTCCTCATGAGAATGAAAAAAGCAAAATCCAGCCATGATTGAGACATTTTGTTCTGATATTCACAAACACTCGGTTTACCAAGAACGATATAACTTTCAGAGAGAATACAATATAATCATTTTCGTTTTAGAACTATTTCAGAGTTTTCCTTTACTAGTCTACCTTCTGAAAAATGGTATATTGCAAGCTCGCCTGTGGATAAGCCGACTTCCCTGATATCCTTGTCAGAAACATCTTCGATATATTTAATCAGAGCTATCAGACTGCTATGATGGGCGCAGACTATCACATTTTTCCCCTCTTTTACTGCAGGCAGAACTTTTTGCTTGAAATATGGTACTGCACGCTCATAGACAGCTTTGAGACTTTCCCCTTCATGCAGACCTGGCTCAAAGTCCAAATTCCAGGAAGCAAGCTTTTTTCCTCCGTATTTTTCTTCCATTTTCTTCTTTTTTCTACCCTGAAGCTTTCCATAGTAACGTTCATTTAAAGCATCTGAAGTGTACACTGGAATAAGATTTTTTTCGAGTTTTTCGGGGCAAGAATACCATTCAATCTTCCCTATCCCACTTTCATAACCTGCCTTTTCATGGATAAAAATTCCTGTTTTTTTCTGTCCGGATAATATAACGAAAAGAGTTTCCTGTGTCCGAACAAGGTTTGAGACAAAAGCAAGATCCAGTTCGATATCCTCAAGTTTGACTGCGCAATCAAGAGCTTCTTCAATTCCTTTTTTGCTAAGAGGAACATCCATCCAGCCAACAAACCTGTCACCAGGCTTTAAATCTGACTTCCCGTGCCTGACAAGTATAAGATAACCCATAGAATTACACTCCAGAAAACTACACTAACATAGAATAATACAAATAAACAAATACCAATAAACATTTTGGTTTTGTACTTTTAATACTTTAAAATTAAAGGATCATCGCTTCGTCAAACAGGCTTGAACTCTACCATTCTATCAGAAAGAAGATTCAAGACGCCGCCTTTTTGGTTCATTGCACCTATTAATTTCAGCTTTTGACCGACCTGTTTCGATCATGATACTAATTTTTTAAGCCTTAACTTTTCCAATCCGATTTCCCATCCTACTAAATCAAGGTCATCAGCGAGCTGGATAAATGAGCTGTTTTTATGGCTATGATGAAAATTTCAAACAACTAATAGGATCTGACCGAAAATTAACATACTGATGTAGATATCTTTTTTTAAAAACTTAAAATAAATATTTGTGAAAGTAATTGCAATTCAAACCAAGTTCTCTATGCACTTTGTAAGGCTCTAACTTTTTGCCATAATTGCTAAAGTTCTTTTAGTATACTGATGAATAGAGCATTTATAATTATAGACTCCATGTTCAGTAAACAGAACTTGTAGTTTTGTCCTTTGATGACTCAAGTTATCCACATAATTACCCAAATTAATTGGTTCTCATGATCCTTTTTTGGCTTCAATATGACCAGATTTTATTGCCCCCTTCATTGCTTGATAATCGTGTTCCGTCTGTTTTGCGTAGGCAATAGCAAAGTTAGTGATAGCCTCACAAAATACATCACTTTTGCCAATATATCCCGAGATGCAGGCCGCATCCCCTGCCCTAGCATGAGCCCGGGCCAAGCATAAGCTGCACACCTCGAGATAGGTTTCCAATCCTGCATTGTCCAGTGCGTCTAAGTCAAAAGAGCCCTTCATATCCTTAAACTGCCGCCAGTAGTACGGATTCCGGTCAATGGATCCTTAATCCCTTCCAGGAAAATATCGCTGGATGCCTGCATCAATTTCTGTCCAATCACCACTCTTTGAGCTTGATTCGTATAATCCTTCTTTGCGACGTGGGGTTCCAGGACAGACAGCTCAGCCTCTTTCAGTTGCAATATCAGTGCATCATCTTTCGTAGCTCCTTCGAGAAGAAGGATCAGACAACGCGTTCCAACGCTGCCAACGCCTACGATCCGCAAGGCTCCACTTGAAATGCGAAAGTGAGACACAAGCTGGCGCTTTTCTTCTGTGAGGTTGTCCATATAATTTTTGAACAGCTGTTCGACATCCTGTTCAGTAATCCATGCTTCTTGTTCCTTGGGCACTACCTCACTTAGACGTACCAGAAGTGGGGGGTCGTTGCGGATCTGTCGCCTTCCACCCACCAACTCAGTGAGCTGTTCCATTGTATGCTTCTCCGTACTATCCAGTGCCTTTTTAACCACTTTTTGGGCGCTTTTTTTGTCTTTCCGAGGAAATCTATCAAAAACCTTAAGGACTTCATCCATCTTCACGTCATAATACCATACATCCAGGAAAGGGGCCAGGGCAAAATTTGCTATGGATTTTTGATAACATCGATTAACAACCATAGCCAGTTTCCTGTTTGCATCTTTGTCAAACCCCTTTTCCCTCCCAAAGAGAACTGCACTGGTAGCTAAGCGTTTGAGATCCCATTCCCAGGGACCAAGATAGGTCTCATCGAAATCATTAATATCGAAAACCAGATTACGCTCTGGCGTAGCAAAAATGCCGAAATTTAAAAGGTGTGCATCACCACATAGCTGTGTGAGCAAACCTGTAACTGGTGTTGTAGCCAGGTCTGTAGCCATCACAACAGCTGCACCTCGCATGAAGGCAAAGGGCGATTCCAGCATACGGCCGTATTTTATTGGCAAAAGGTGCTTCAGACGGTTCTTGTCATGTTCCTGAAGCAGGCTTATTGGATCTGCTCTGGAAGACATAGGTGTCCATATCCCATGGCTGCTGCGGGGTACCTGTTCTCTCAGAATCCTGCCTATTTCCTGACGTTCCTGGATAGTACTTATCCTTTCATTGTCTGACACTTGCGAACATCTCCTAAATTATTTAGTTCCCTATTTTATAGCTCTCATTTGCAGTAACATGCATTTTATGACGCATAAATTTGCTTCTTGCTTCTGTTATATATGCAGTGTACTTTACTGCCATTAAGGGCAGTACGGAAATTGTAGAGCAGTTTTACCGCGTTGCTCGAAATGATATCAATGGAGAGTCTTTCTAATTTTTATCATTTCTTCTCCAATTTAAAAAGGGCATTTGAATTTTATCCAAATTAATTAAGATTCTATCCGAAAGTCTCGATTCTCTAAAGGTTATTCATACACATGCTTAATTAAACACAAAGAGTAATTGTCAAGTTTCTTTTCGCATCATCAAAACAGTCTTCTGAAGATTAATTAAACTAAGAATGAATCCTTTCTACAATCCACCTTTTTGCCCTATAATCCTTATATCTTTCTATATCTTCTTCTCTCCGCCTCATATATGAGCTGTACAATTTCAACCATTTAGTCATCATGATGATAGTCATGAAATGATCGTAATCGTGATCTTATTCAGCATTTTCTTCTGCTTCCGTCAATGATGCTACAAATAAAACTGCCAACAGAATAGTATTTATTACCCTTTTTATTTACTAACTCATTGTTTCAGCAATAATTCACATTTTTTATTATAGATCTTTATAATTATTTTAAATTAATCATACGAAAAATAGTTTCTAAACAAAAAATAGTCCACATTAAATTTTTCACAAACAAACAATTAAATATGAATAATCATTTGTTATTATATATTTTAATTTTAAAGAATTTTACAGCAATTTCCCCTAAAAAAAGCAAGCTTATTAATTAAATAAGCACTTCGCTATCTTAACTAGGATTATATACGTCTGCTCTCAAATGAATATGCAATGCACAATCCCTCAAAAATTTATTTTGGAAAATCAAGTTCTTATTCGACGCTAATCTCGTTAACAAATTTCAGATAGAAAGATATATTAGAGGCCTTGTAAATTTTTTGACATAGATTAATAACGTAAAGATCTGATCAAATTACATATATTTCAAAAATAGAAAGGAGTTATTGAACTCCTCAATTTTAGCTGTTTTTTCAGGTTGATTAATTATATAAACATTTTTTATTTCTTAATTGCATTAATCACAGCATTCGCTCCATCAATCAGCGTCTGCCCGTCTGTCGAAGAAAGCTTTCCAGTTTTGATGTCAGCATTTACTTCGTTAATGAAAGCATTGAGCTGATTGGTCGCTGCCTGTGTATTTCCATCATTTATTTTTTTAGTCACATCATTAAGTTTGACTATTAATGAGTTAGCTTGTCCATTGTTCAATTTGCCTGAAGTGACCAAACCTTGTATAAAAGTAATAATTTGCTGGTTTTTCTGCACAGGAGTCAGGACGTTGATTTGAACACTAGCTGATGCTGTAGTATAGTTTACAGCATCATTTGGTGTAAAAGTCGTAGTCAATGTCTGACCAGAACCTACACCTAATACAGTTCCTGCTAGTGGATTATAGGAGAAGCTACCAGGCACTGAAGCACTTGCATCGAGCTGAGTGCTGTTCAATGGTGTACCATAGACGATATCAGCAGGGTTACTCCAGGTAATTATAGGAGTCTTTTGTAGTGTATTTTTCCCACCTATAAACTGCCCGAAGGCAACAGGATAGCTTCCTACACTTACAGTTTCATAAGAAGTATTGTTTGTCGTATTAATTACAGAAACGGTGTTGTCTCCCGATTTGCCACATATGCTTTTGTTCCATCAGGTGCGACTGCAACTCCTTCAGGAGACAGTCCTACAAGCACCAGGGCTGCAACGTTGTTTGTAGATGTGTCAATTACAGAGACTATTGTCCTTACTATTCGCTACATATACTTTTGTTCCATCAGGTGTGACTGCAATTCCATAAGGATATTCAAATCCATATACTGTGGCTGTAATGCTGTTTGTAGATGTGTTAATGACAGAGACAGTGCCATCAAGAGAGTTTGCCACATATACAGCTGCTCCATCAGGGATGACTGCAACTCCATAAGGAAAGTAACCTACAGTTACACTGGTGTAGGCAGTATTATTTGTTGTGTCAATTACAGAAACAGTGTTTTCTCCATTGTTTGTCACGTATACAGTTGATCCATCAGGTGCGACGGCAACTCCACTAGGATTACTTCCTACAGTCACATTGGTTGTAATGTTGTTAGTAGTTGTGTTGATTATAGAAACAGTGTTGTTGGCTTCGTTTGCCACATATACTTTTGTTCCATCTGGGCTAACTGCAACTCCATAAGGAGAGCTTAATCCATTCACTATGGCTGTAATATTATCTGTGGCTATACCAAATACAGAGACATTGTTGCTGCCCGAGCTTGGAATATATGCAAATGGCTCTGCACCTGCTATACTCACTAACATAAAAACCAAAGCTGTTGAAACTAATGCTATCGAATACAACTTTTGTTTAGTTACCATATCTTTTTCCCTTTCCCTATATATTATTCATCAAAAAAATTAGAAGAGGTTCAATTATGTAGAGACTATTTATCAATCTGCTTCTGAGTATCGTAAAATAGCTTGCTCTTGATATCAAGTAACTAGTAGAGTAGTTATAACCACGAACGTTGTTATCTTACGACTCATCCACGAATTTTTAATTCCAAATATCAGCTTCTAGCAAAAGCTCAGTATAAGTAAGATAAACACCAATTATTATTAAAAAATTTATATTGTCAAAATTTACAATGTTTTGATGTTACATAAAGATAATCTATTAAAAATTTTTTAAAAATTTGAAGTATTTAAACGATTCAATTATCTTTATTAGATATTTTCAGGTAATGTACCTAGTACTAAGAAAGAAATGACAATTTAATCCCAAGTAACTCTCCCAAATGATGCATTGACAGCTTTATGCAAAATTTTAGGATCAATGACTGTGTTTGTATTCTCCCCATTTCACGCATGCACAGTTTTTTTTGTCTGAAAACCTATGCATTAGTGAGAACGATAGAAACATAATCTTTATCAGTAAAACCATCGACTCTACAGTTTATTTTTTATGTGAAAATCAACTGATACAGAGTCCATCAAAATTTACAAATTTTTAGTTACATTGTCAAATTGGTAATTCCCATAAATTCTGGGATAATCTAGTTCCCAAAAAAAGGACAGAAAACGAGAAATACTCAAATATTTTTCACTGCTCATAGTATTATTTACTAAAATTCTGCAAAGGCATGATTTTCGAAGAGCCAGCAAATTTATGTGTTTTTAATGAATACTATGAGTCAGTTTTAAAGCTAAATACTTTTTACTTTGTTATGAGTTTTGATTTATCGCAGTTAATTGTTAGGGAAATTATTGTAAATTATGCGATCTCAGAAGATATTAAGCAGACTCAGCTGCTTTATTGTATCCTTTGGCCAAGTTTGTATTTACGTGCACTACAGCTTCATTTGTATACTTGTATGCAAAGTCTTCGGTAATTATTGGCAGCTTATCAGCATCTGTCTGGGAAGTGATGATCATGCCTGCAGGAATGTACTTATTGTCAGGAATGGTTACACCAATAACTGCTGATTTTGGCTCAAGTACACAATTGTTTCCTACTGTTGCCTTGAAAACGAGACTTTGAAAGCCAATAAATGTATCATTGCCTACATAAGCCGGACCATGCACCATGGACTGGTGAGCAAGAGTAACATTTTCTCCTACATAGACAGCATATTTTTTACCATTGACAGCAACAAGATGCTTTTCGATTGGCTTACCTTGTTCTTCAGTCGTCTCAAGTCCGTGAATCACAACTCCATCCTGGACATTGCTATCCTTACCTATGAAAACAGGCATTCCTTCGTCACCACGGATAGATGCCATGGGAGAAACCATCACATTGGCACCGATTATCACGTCTCCAATGCACGAAGTTTGGGGGTGAATATAAGCTGTGGGATCAATCACAGGATAGATGGACTTAGGATTCCAGGGTGTTACGGGATTGCTCATGATGTTCGAAAACTTCAACGATGCTATTTGTTTCTCCTTTGCTCCTTCGTAGTGTTGGGCACTCGTGCTCGCGACAATGGTTAAAAAAATGACTAGAATTAAGAATGTAAATATCTGCTTGTGAAACTTCATAAAATACACACCTCATTTTTGGAAAAAATTATTGGATCCTCTGTTAATCCTCGTTATATAATTCGAATTCACACGATTGAAATGAAAAATCACTAGTATTAAACCTCAAACAGTCCTAATAATGAAAAAACAATGATCCAGATTTACCTGATTTTGAAAACTCAAGTGCGTAACAAGTCAAATTGGATCGTTGATCCATTATTATTTGGATTATAACAGGTCCACCACCGTCCATACAATTTTTATTCACGTATCTACCAAGTTATCCCTCACTTTTTTAATTTATTAATTTTCTTTAAAATATAAAAATGGTGTCATAATTATTTTTAATTAATTGCGCAAAAAATAGTTCCGGGATAAAAGTTACTTCTGCATGAAAAATTTTAACATTTAACAATATTTAAATATTAATTATGTTTTATAAGCCACCTGCCAAATGCGAAAAGTAAAACATGATTATGGAAATACTCATTTTAAAGATCCATTGAAATATCCGGAATCCAAAATTGCAGATGAAAATTGTTATTTATATTGTGGATTACAAACCGGAGATAGGTAAAGGAATTTGAATTACTGGAAGTATAGGGATTCAAATATATTATATGTCTCAGTCGGGTAAAACCAAGTTTCAGTATGATAAATTATATTAGGGGAAGTACCTAACAAGTACTCTTTGCAATAAAAGTTAGTATACCCTTATAAGAAAAATCCTATCTTACCGCTGAAGGTTGGCCATATCAGACCCACTTAGTATTTAATCCTGCAGCCGCTATAGTTAATGGTATAGCTCTGTTACTGGTATATGTCGAAGATAACAGGGATTTTTCGATATACAAATAAAGATGATATTAAATAAAAGAGAATTTCGATAAACCTCTGATTTTCAGAGTCACTAATATCTAGTTTATAAGCATACGACAAAATCAAGGAATTTATCGAAATTTTCTATAGGCCTAGTTTCTCTAGAGACTGTTGTCTACGTTAGCTCCTAAAAGATTGCTTTGATATTTTAGAAATTTCTGCTCTAGTGATTTAAAAACTAACATAGACTCTTCTTTTAGTGGTGTGAGGAATTCTTTATCGAATTTTACATTATAAAGTGTTCTAACTTTAGGCATCTGGTCGATTGGCAAATTAAACGCTCCTTCAAAATTAGCCCCTTCAAGGTTAGCTCCTTCAAGGTTAGCTCCTTCAAGGTTAGCCATAAAAAAATTAGCTTTCCTAAGGTTGGCTTCTCTAAGGTTAGCTCCTTCAAGGTTAGCTCCTTTAAAGTTCGCTCCTTCAAGGATAGATTCTCTAAGGTTAGCTCCTTCAAGGTTAGCCCCTTCAAAGTTCGCTCCTTCAAGAATGGTTTCTTCAAGGTTAGCTCCTTCAAGGTTAGCCATAAAAAGATTAGCTTCTCTAAGGTTAGCCATAAAAAGATCAGCTCCTTGGAGATTAGCTCCTGTAAGATTAGCTTTTTCAAGCTCAGTTCCCACAAGATTAGCCCCCGCAAGTAGAGCTAAATCAAGATCTGCCCCTTCAAGATTAGTTTCTCTAAGATCAGCTCTCTCAAGATTTGTTCCCATAAGGTTAGCTCTTTTAAGGTCAGCCCCATGAAGATTAGCTTTTATCAAATAGGTTGCTTTTAAATCAGCTTCTCTAAGGTTAGCTCCTTCAAGGATAGCCCCTTCAAAGCTAGCTCCTTCAAAATCAGCCATAAAAAGATTGGCTCCTTCAAGAATAGCTCCTCCAAAGTTTGCTCCTTCAAGGATAGCTTCTTCAAGGTTAGCTCCTTCAAGGTTAGCCATAAAAAGATTAGCTCCTCTAAGGTTAGCCAAAAAAAGGTTAGCTCCTCGGAGATTAGCTCCTGTCAGATTGGCTTTTTCAAGTTTAGTCCCCATAAGGTCAGCCCCTGAAAGGATAGCCCAATCAAGATCAGCTCCTTCAAGGTTAGTTTCTCTGAGATTAGCTCCTGTAAGATTAGTTTTTTCAAGGTTAGCTTTTTCGAGGTTAATTCTATTAAGATTAACCCCAAAAAGGTTAATTTCGCCAAGATCAATCATACAATAACCTCTTTCTTTTATCACGAAATACTTCCTTTATTGATTTTTGTATCATTGTAAACTATAATCAACGACTATTCAAGCATAGCCAGATAAATAATTGTTAGTAAGCGTTGGAAAATTCCAAGCTGTGGATGGGCATGATCTAGACTAATATACTGGTAGCAAAAATAATTTAAAAGGGGGAAAAAAACGGAAGAATTATCTTCCGTATATTGTAGATCCAAATACAATTGCTACGAATAGATATTTTTTAAATACATTAATTCGGAAGATTACTAATGTGTTTCAGACAGTTCTTAACTTAGTTTTCGTATCTATAACTGACCCTCTTTGGTCTGCTAGCTTTCTTAACAATATACAATTGTTCTTATCTTTATTTTAAATTACTTATTAAAAAAATAATTCCAGAAAGAAAGTTATTTCTGCATAAAATTTTTTAACACTGAAAAACAATTTAACATTAATGATATTTCATTATTCCCAGAAAAGTCGTAAAATCTGCATCGTAGTTCCTCTAAAAAGCTGTGCAGATTAATTCTATACAAGATCCTGGTCTGCCCCTGAATTATTATAAAAAATTACGATAAACCCTTGAATATTATCATATGCTTAGAAATAATACATCAGTGACTCATAAAAATCAGATGCTTATTGAAAATCCATATCTATCGATATTTTTTGAAGCAATATTTTTATGATAGCATATTTTTATGCACAGTTTTTGTACTAAACTTTCTGAGTCTCCTCAATTCGCTCAAAATCAGAAAAAGTTGTGATCTACGGCTCATGGAGCTTATTGGATTGATAGGCCATATGGTAAATATGAAACATCTGAAATTAATTAAGCAACGTCACAAACATGAATAGAAAAATAAGACTAAAAATAATGACATCTTACTCTAAACAAAACTAAAAACATGAACAAACTGAATCCGAAACTCAATTTTCGGCACCATAGTCCAACTTAATATATTCCTAACAAATTTCACGATTTTTTAACTCTTAGTAGAAAAGAATTTCTTAATATGTTTAGCCATAAAGTTTACGTTTTTAGATAGGAAATATCAGTGGAATAACAATCTTTCATCACAAAAGTTGCTGTTATGATCTGTGGAATCAGGACTACGTACATTTGAAGCTAACTAGTAAAATGATTACGATAATAGAGAATGTGCAAAAAATAAATTGGATATCATGTTCAGCTAATATATTATATCTATAAATGCACTCTGGCATAGATCCATAAATAGAATGTTTCAGTGTATTTATTATCAAAAGTGAAAAATTGCCTAGGAACTCTCCGGCGAGATTAGCGAGCTGCAAAATCTCAAGGATCAAGAACCACAACATCTTTTAAAATAAAAAAATTTTTATTTTTCAGAACTTGCACTCAAATTTCATAAATTTTTTATCCTGTAAGAAATAAAAGCAGCTTCGTGAATTTGTTATAAATTCAAAGCCAAATTTCGATTTACTTTGTTTAATCTGTTCCTCTGATCAGGATCTCCTACTAAATAATTTTTTAATATTTCTGATTTTACAGAACTTTCGGTACACTATCTAAGTTAGTAGTGTGCATAATTTTCTGTAAAATTTCCTATGTGAACTCTAATCTTCTTTTTGATCGCTATCCTCTTATCATATCTTGTTTCCTAGGATCCTAGATAGGGACTTAATTTAATATGAAACAACACTTTACCTTTTCATTATTCTGGGATTTAGGTAAAACCGATGTATTTTCCCAAATTTAGATAAAAATGCCCTAGAGTTTCGAATTAAACTTAGAAAATGCATAGATTTTCATACAAAACAAACTATGTATCAGAAATAACAATAACTCCTATTTTTTTGCGGCAAGAAAAATAATACAGAGCCAGTCTGAATTTACATAAACCTTTAGTACACTGCTATAATTGGTTGAAAACGCAGAAAGATATCCTATTAACTGCTTTTAGTAACTAACTCTCAAAGAGGATTTCGATAAACTTTTTACCTCCACGGATCATTTATATACCATGTATCAGTATCTGACAAAATTTAAGGGTTCATCGAAAGCTTCCATGACCGAGTTTTACTCATCTGAAGTTCCTTTAAAAATAGGTCATAAAAGTTAAAATCGCAGAACCCTATTATATAGCTTTGAGTATTTTATCCATTTTCCGTACTCTTTGAATTCTTTTGGATAGGAAGTCACCCCTGAATTGGGCTATCCATCATACCTGAAAACCTGCGCATCCTCGGCAAAAATTTGCTGGAATCCATACTAAAGACAGTCTTTGAGACGTACAAGTAGAAAAATCCTAAAACTAACTGGCAGGCTTACTATTTTGAAAAGAAAGCGATACTTCATAAGGGTACTGCGCACGCTTTCAGCTAGCATTTCAAGAGAACCAGTAATCTTTACGGGATCATTCGTATCTTGCTCAAATGTCCATTTCTGATTATCAAATATGATCCTTCTTTTCCCTCGACCTCTCCTTATTAAATTTCTTTTGCTTTTCCCAGGTATTTTCTGGCTTCGTAGGAAAAATAGTAATTATTAAAAGGACAAAACTGTGTATAAATACAATAATACCGATGTAAAAAACAATAATCCCCAGATAACTTTACTGCCAACAAATACCCTTTTGCCCTCAAATGGACTAAAAGGAAATAGACAAAAAGTGCATAAAGCCAGATTTGGAAATGCACCGGCTAATGCAAACCATTTGGAATTAAAATATAGACTAATTAACAGCACAAGTATCCCCACTATTAAATTAAACATTGAGCCCGAAGATGCAACAATAGCATCTTTTCGAGAATTTTTAAATGTATATGAAATCTTGGTGCCTCCTGGTACTGGAACAACAAAGCCAAAAATTCCTGATAAAATGGTAATAACGGTACCTATTGGAGACAATTCGAAAACTGACTTCCCTTCAACACTTTTAAGCGATAACCTGATAGCTAAATCATGACCGATTTCGGCTATCATCGCAAACACGGCCAGACATAGTAAAAATGTAATTGGGCTCACGCTTTCATAATCGATTTCATTAAAATGACGTATTTCTGTAACAACAAAAGCGAAGAAGATCGCACCGCCTGCGATAAACAAATTTTTAAATTCTTCTAATAATAGGATGGCTTCAATTTCTTTCTCTTCTTTAAAAATAAATGCCATTAGTCCGCCTTGTGTTTTACCTCCACTTGAAAATATTTTCCCCAATAGACCCTTGCTTGAAAATATTTTTTCTAGTATTCCTAGTATTTTCCCTTCAAGTTCTTCAAAGCCGAGTTTACCCAAAAGTTGCATAAATTCTTTAAGAATATCAGTCAATTTCTCTAGAAATTCCGTAAGAATTTCTTTGAATTTATCCAGAACTGACAGTATTCCTTCACTTAGCTTACTCCCAATTTGGGAAAGTTTTGTAATAATTATACCAAGTATTTTTGAACGTTTTCGTAGTCTATTCAACGTGGAGTTATCTGCTTGTAATCCCTGTGCCATCATTCCGGCTGATGCGAGAATTAAAGTTGTGCCAACTGCCACTGCTCCAGAGGTAGCTTCAGGTGAGGAGGCAACGTTGGATAAAAATGTTTGTTGAGTTGGTATAGCGTTCTCCCGTGAAAAGCTATAGATAGTATTATCCGCAGAACCGACATAGACCACACCTTCAGAGTGTGTTACAACAGGTGATGAGGAATCATCATCTCCTTTCAAAGAATACAAGAGTTCCTTTGTGGTTGTATATTTCCATAACAAACCAAGAGGAGCTACAACAACTTCATTATAAGCACCAGTATGCGATGGATCATGACCCAACATCCACCATTCCCCAGCAGTCTTTAGAGTCACTATTATCATCGATTCAGATGTTTTTCCAGAGACTTCAGTCACTTTAGCAATTATTTTATTGGGGCCTGGGTGGAGAGTTAGACTTTTGGTCCAAGAAGTCGTACCTGATGCAAGCTGCCAGGGTCCATCGTCTACTTTAACTTCTACCTTGTTTGTATTCTCTGAAGCAGTCCCACTTACAGTTATAGTGTTTGAGGTAAAATTTTCACCATTATTTGGAGATAAGATTGAGATTGTAGGAGTCAAAGTCATTAGGGGCAAGTTTGCCATTGAAGATTTAGAAATACTCCCAGAGACAATGGGTGCTCCTCCAGTACCGCCTGATGTGTTAATTACAGGAACGTTTTCGATGTTTTCGTTAGTTCCGGCTTCTCCTGCTGCTGACCCTCCTACACCAGCTACTGATCCTGCACCAGATCCTGATCCTGCACCAGATCCTGATCCTGCACCAGATCCTCCTGCTCCAGCCCCTCCTTCTCCTCCTGTACCTTTAACAGCACCTTCTCCTACGGTACCCTCTATTGGGTTTCTAATTGCTCCAGAATTTGCAACTGCAACTGCTATCGCATCTTCCTTGATATGCCCCAATTCGTTATGCATCCCAGGCCCCAAAATAGTATTTGTAATACCAACCGATATCCCTGTAACTGGATCCGTGGAATTGCCGGTGATTGAAGGTGCAGTATAGGTATATTGATCGCTTGGTGAAGTAGCGCTTGTGCCAGCGGGTGTAGTGACAGTGACGTCAACGGTTCCAGTTCCAGAAGGAGCAGTCCCAGTGATCTGGGTATCAGAGAGAACAGTAAAAGGAGTAGAGGCATTGGTTCCAAAGTCGACTAATGTAGTTCCAGTAAAACCTGTCCCAAATATATTTACCGAGGTACCACCATCAGCAGGGCCACTTGTAGGTGAGATGCTGGTGACAATTGGAGGAACGTTACCTATAAACTGTCCGAAGGCAACAGGACTGCTGCTTATATTTACAGTGTCATAGACAGTGTTGGTTGCTGTGTTAATTACAGAGACATTATTGTCGTAATCGTTGACAACATACGCCTTTGTTCCATCTGACGTAACCGAAACTCCCATAGGACTGTTTCCTACAGGCACCATAGCTATAATGCTGTTTGTAGATGTGTTAATTACAGAGACAGTGTTGCCGGGAAAATAGTAGCTGCCGTGGTTAGTCACATATATAGTTGATCTATCTGGAGTAACTGCAACGCCATAAGGTGAGTTTAATCCATATATTGTGGCTTTAATACTGTTTGTATATGTGTTAATCACAGAAGCGGTGTTGTTGCCATAGTTTGTCACATATGCATTTGCTCCAATAGGTGTGACTGCAACTCCCCAAGGTCCATTTCCTACATTTATTGTTGAGTTTTTAGGGTCAAGAGCGTTAGTTTTAGTATCAATTACTGAAACAGTGCCACTGCCAAAGTTCACCACGTAAGCATATTTTCCATCTGGGGTGACTGCAACTTCATAAGGATCATTTCCCACATTTACATTGGCATAGGCAGTGTTGTTTGTTGTGCTGATTACAGAGACATTGTTACTGCCGGAGTTTGCTACAATACGGTTGATCCATCAGGTGTGACTGCAACTCCTTCAGGAAAATTTCCTACATTTATACTGTAATAGGCAGTATTGTTTGTTGTGTTAATTATAGAAACAGTGCCTTTATATTCGTAAGAGTTAGCCACATATACAGTTGATCCATCGGGTGTGACTGCAACTCCACGAGGACCACTTCCTAAAAAGGAACCAGTTACGCTAGATGTAACGTTGTTTGTAGATGTGTTGATTACTGAGACGTTGCCACTACCAGGGTTTGTCACATATACATTTGATCCATCAGGTGTGACTGCAACTCCTACAGGAAAGTTTCCTACATTTATACTGTAATAGGCAGTGTTGTTTGTCGTGTTAATTACAGAGACAGTATTGCTGTTGTAGTTCGATACATATACTTTTGATCCATCAGGTGTGACTGCAACTCCGTAAGGATTATTTAACCCACTCACTGTGGCTGTAACATCGTTTGTTGCAGTGTCAATTACAGAAACATTGTTGCTGCCCGAGTTTGTAATATATGCAAATGGTGCAGCGCCCGCTATACTCACCAACATAAAAACCAAAGCTGTTGAAACTAAGGCTATCGAACACAACTTTTTTTTATTTATCATGTATTTTCTCTCTTTTTTCAAAATATTTTTTATTAAAAAATTAGAAAATATTATATTCGATATAGAATAGTTATCAATCTGCATCGTAATATTCTAGCACTGCAGCGCTTCACATCGAATTAACTAGTATTATAATGACCACGAAATTTGTTATCTACCTACTCATCCGTTCATTTACTGATCACGAATATCAAAATTTAGTGAAAGCACAACAAAATAAGATAAATGCTGATACTCAGAAATAAATTTAATACTGTGATGATTTATAATGATTTTCTATTACACATATTTAACTTATTAATAATTTTTCAAATGTTTAGGAATTTATACTACTCGCTTATTCTTATAGAATATATGAAAATTTCAATTTTTAGCTGATTGTTTATAAGGCCTATAAAAGTAATTTGTGGAAACTGGAATTTAACAAAAATTTTATTGCTAAAAATTTTAATGAAATTTACAATCTATTAAAGGTAAGTATTAATCTGAAAAATCCAGTTATTCCAAATTTTTCTATGTCAATAGACAAATGAAGAGCCTTTAGATTGAGAAAAATTAAATGGTCAATATTTGACTAAATTCAATTATATGATTGCCTAAATCAATGTATCAATGTGATTTCAGATTTTTCAGCACTGAGTCTACAAACACATTACAGCCACAAACTCTGTTACCACGGTGCCTATAATCACGGTTTCAATTGATGGTGGTTACGTTCCAATAGACCCTCCATAACTTCATATTCCTCCACCCCACAACTGTTTTTTTAATTTAAGGGAATTATTTTGAAGATTTCTCTGATTGTTATTCTCTTAATAATCTACATAACTCTTGAAGGAGAATACTTTGACTCAGCTCCAACAAAAAGATGTACTTAATCATCATAGCCAATTGCATCAATCAAAAGAATATCTCTCCCCAACCTCAAAGTATAGTCTTTTAAAAAAATAAATGCATCATCATTTGAAAGGTTTTTACGGTATATTCATAAAAAAGCATGTGATATCAAATTTTAGACACAATTGTTTGCATGGCTGAATTCTATATAAGCAAGGAGATTTAAAAATATAAATCCGTTATTTAACAAAGGTTACCGGGGAAGTTTCCATCCCCGCAGCAAGCTGCGGGGTATTCGAATGAAATTAATTTGGTTAAATTCCCAGTCTGGAATGTTCTTTAAGCCAGAATACTATTACACCTAACCCAATAAACAGTGCAATTAGATTTATAAGCCCTCCCAGGAAAGGAATTTCGGATATAATTGCAAATATAACTGCTCCGATAAGGAAATAAATCATTTTCCCTGCCTCTTTTTTGAGGATCTTGTTATAGATTATCTCACCTATAATCAATTTTACAGGTACTGTTGCAATAAGTAAGGCAAGTAACATGAGCAGAATCAACAAAACTGATAGGCTCCACCCTAACATAGTAATTAGCAAGATTATCGCTAGTATCGGAAGGAAGATCAGAGTTAGAAGGCCCAGAAATCCAGCTTTTAATGCTGAATCTCTTATAATTTCAGTAAGCCTACTTACAAACTGCGGGAATAGATAGATCAGGACAAAACCTATAACAAGAGACGCAAGCAACTTGATAATAAACCAGAAAGCACTAAATCCTCCAAAAGCTGTTGGATGCTGTTTTTCTGTCTCATTTCTCGCTGTGACATTTAGGTTTCCTCTGACATTGTCTTTAAGATTAGAGGGGTAATTTTTAGCCTCAAGTTCAAGGTTTCCTTTAAGCTTGAAGTTGTCTCCGGTTTGAAGAGTATCTGCGGATACTTTTCCATCCCCATTAACGATTCCATTGAGGGTTATATTTCCTCCGCCAAGCAAGATATCACCATTGACTACGCTGTTCCGGGAAAGGATAATCGCGCCTCCGATAGCTACCACATCTTTGTCTACATTTCCATTTACTTGTATAGAGCCTCCAGCTGCGATAATATTTCCTGAAACATTTCCATTAACAGTTAACTCTTCACCTGCACCAATGAAATCATGAACGACATTTCCATTAATCTCAAGTCTGGAGCCTGCAAGCAATAAATCTCCTTGAATATCCTGATTAATCTGGAGTTTATGACCAGCACCAAATAAGTTTCCTGAGCTTGTTTTATGGAAGAAATCGTCTCCACTCGTAGCTCCTGCTGGATAAAGCAGGGCAGCAAAAAGCACTAAAAGCAGAATAAGACCTGATAACAATTTATTTTCCATAAATAACCCTCTTTACGCAATTACTTAATTTTAGTATTAAATTGTCCTGCTTAATATAAAATTCTACTTCCACAGGTCAACATTAAAAATTTGAATATCGTCTTGATATCGTTTTATGACATTTTAGAAATATACTAGGACTTGGACAGTTTGAGTATTTTTTTACAAATCAATTGGATACTATCCATTACATTATGCTGTAAACATATTCTTTTAAAAAATTTAGTTAAGCTAAATAAACCCTGCTAAATTTACTGAATTTTATTGCATCAGCTATTAAAATATTGCAGATTTCTGTGAAACTACTACAAAAAAATGTTACAAAGTCTAGTTATTCTCGTGTAAGAAACTCAACAAATCATCATAGAAAATGACTCAAAGCCGATTCAAAACCATTAATTTCTTAGCTTGTCACTCATACATCGGGCTCCAATCCGCTTAAGCCATTTTCAGGATCCTAGGCAGAGCATCAAAAGAGAGAATATTTGAACCAACAAACCAGGTTTCAAGAAAACTTGATAGTTGATACTCCTTACTTCTGGAAAACTGTAAAAGGTACATTAAGTAAGAGCAGAATTATTAAGAGTAACAGCAATTCTACAAGGGTAAAAAGGGTTCCGTTGCAAAAATCTCAGAATAAGTATGTAAAATATAGATGATGAACAAAATTCAGAATATCCGAGAAAAATGTATCATTATTACAGAACTATTCCAAATAATTGATTGGTATATTTAGCTTCATTAAGACCAGAGTAGTTTAAATTCTTGATTTGTCCTTTTTTAACCATATTCAAAGCTTCAATTACTTTTAAAATCTTACTTGCCGAGAGAAAAGACTGAAAGCTTAGCATTGTAGCAATTATCCGCTTGATAGACCTCTGATCTTGTTCTACAATGTTATTCAAATACTTGACTTATCTCATTTCAACTTTTTTAGACAGCTTTTACTCATATTCCAGTTCATCTATGGCTCTCGGATAAGCTGCATTCTTATCAATTGTTGTCACTCTAGGCATTTGATTCTGATTTGAACCCAAGCCTTTTTAAAGAATTTCTTTGGGCTTTTCTATCTCTTTTTGCACTTAGCATGAAATCAATTGTATTTCCATCTGAATCAAACGCAAGATAAAGATATTTCCATGCACCTTTTACTTTGAGGTATGTTTCGTCAACTCTCCAAGAGTCATTGGTTGGATTTAAATGTCTACACACCTTCTTTTCTATCTCAGAAAAATATTGATGTACCTATCTCATTATAGTAGTGTGATCAACTTTTATTCCTCTTTCTGCCATTATTTCCTCTAAATTTTTATAGCTCAATGGATATTTTAAGTACCATCTTACGTTTAATAAGATAATTTCTCCTGCAAATTGTTTCCATTTAAAAGCATTTACTGGCATACCATACCCACCTAAATTCTTATTTATTTCATTGTATCTCCCTCATAATTTTTTTGCAACGAAACCATAAGTAACCATTACCCCAGTTAAAGGGATCCGAAATCATGTACGAAAAGAGGAAATACAGAATTCGATCAATAGTGATCCAAAGAATCAATACGAGCCAGGTATATACTATTTATAAGCATATGACTAAATTTAAGGGATAATTTAAATTATACACATTTATATATAAAATAATATAAAATCTTTAGCAAAAATTTCTTAAATTACGTATAAAACGGTTCTCGAGAAGTTCCCATCTCCGAAGTAAGCTCTGGTGTTCGATTGGGATAAAAACTTTCCCTCCTATAAGATATTTACATAGTTCCTCGAACCCCCTTTTCTCATCTATTTCTTCTTCACGAATTTCTTCGCCACGGTCCTTTTTGGAAAGCACGCTGATATGAGCCCTCTCCTCTCTTTTTGGCAAAAATCCTTTTCACATGTTTTGCAAGCACAATATCACCTTTCTTGGACCTGAATTCACCATCTCTTACCTTAATTTTATTTATGAAAAGGCGCTTGTTTCCAACTATTTCTTCTGCTCCTACAACAAACTCATAATCTCCAGGAAAACACTTTTCGATAACCTCTGTTTTTTCGGTTCCTGACTGCGCCGTAAATTTTACGGTTACCTCATCAATATATCTGCCCCAGATTGTTTTAATATCTTCTGCCTTAGCCATCTTGACCCTTTTCTCTCCTGCGTCAAGGGCAGTAATCACTATAGGGAAAACTATTTCCGCATCCTCATCGTCTATAACTATTTCGTCATCTACATGAAGAACAATCTCGGAATCCAGTTTAATTTTGTATGTGCGCGAAATATCCATTTTGCTGACTATAACCTTCAAAACAGAGCCTTTTAGTGTTTTTATCTTCGCTGAATGTACCTGTCCACACTCCAGACAACTAACTAGCGCACTTGGCCCTTCTTTTAGAACTTGATGCCCGACTTCTTCTTGAGGGGAACATGAAGGACATTCGACTTCAATTACTCTTATCATGATCTAATCAAATATATATTTGAAACGCTAAATACTTAACTTTTCAGGTGGCACTTTTCTATAAAGCTCCCTGCAGGAAAGTTATACAGGCAAAGAGATTCATTTGTGGCTTTTACTTGACTATTATACATTTCTTTTCCATCTACCAAAGTATAATTTTATTCTCATATTTGATATAGCAGAGCAAATGACATGAAAAGTTATAGAATCAAAAAATGTTTATGTAGAGAAACACTTCTATGACAGCTTTCTCACTAAAGTAAGGAGTAGCTATCGGTTTTACGAAAAGATTCGAAAGTGTACTAAGGAAAGCCAAAAAAATTTCTAAAAAAATGCTTTGGAAAAATAACTGTAGAGTGATGGATATCTCGTATTTTTATTGGCAAGTTTAGCAAAAAAACAGCTGAAAATACATACTGAACTTGGGACGAAGTTGACACTTAGATACACTTAACAGCAGACCCAGCGATTTTACTCTCTAGCCTATAAAAAAAATGAAATTTTTTCATGTTTAAGGCATATGATAAAGGCTCGAAGAACTTGTTCACCGTTTCTCACGATTTAAACCACCTATTTTGTTTGGCAACTGAATTGCCTCAAAGATGATCTTGCATCCGTGATCAAAGTCATATTTAATCCTTCGGTACCAACTCATCAATTAATTTGCGAATGGTTTTAAAAACTAAATTTATGACAACTTTTCTGGCCAAAATAATGCTGAATCGATATCCAAAAAAGAGAATTTGAAAAAAATTTCATTTTTTGTGTATGCTATTTGAGAATCTCAATTTAGTTTTAGATTTCTTCCCTGCTAATAATTTAATAAATTACCCAATTCCATAAACCATCCAGAAAATGGTAGCTTGTCTTCTCTTCTTCTACCATCATCTAATAAATTATGAAATCAGTCTCCGAAATCCAAAAATTTTCTTTGTTCTTCCGATGTGTTCTGAATACTTACTAGCTGCTGCAATGCTTTTTCCCTGGATATCAAGTCCCTGAATTTCGGAATATAAGTTCCTAACCTTTTTAGTTCTCAGAGTCTTACAGAAATTTTCCTATCTCTAAGGTACTCTTTAACTTCCTTTATTGAATAATTACTAAAGTGGAATATACTTGCTGCAAGAGCTGCATCAGCTTTTCCATCGGAGAAACCCTCGTATATGTGTTGAGGATTTCCGACCCCTCCTGAAGCTATGATAGGTACATCCAGCTCTTCCGAGAGTTTCTTTGTAATAGGGATATCATAGCCAGCGCAGGTCCCATCCCGGTCCATACTGGTAAGCAGAATTTCTCCGGAACCAAGTTCTTCTGCCCTTCTAGCCCAATGTACCGCATCAATTCCTATTGCCTGCCTACCTCCATAGATAACTACTTCATACCAAGCAAAAGTCCCATCTTCAAGTTCCAGAATATTCTTGTCAGGATTATTTTTTATGTCATAATTTCGCCTGCAGTCAATTGCAGTGACAATGCACTGGGCTCCGAATATGTCTGAAGAATCTTTGATAAATTCAGGATTTTTAACTGCTGATGTATTGACAGAAACCTTGTCTGCCCCAGCCCTGAGAATTTGGCGAATAGCTTCGACGGAACTTATCCCGCCTCCAACAGTGAGAGGAATAAAAACTTCGTCTGCAGTTCTTTCAATAACATTGATCATTGTTTCTCTACCGTGGGCAGAAGCTGTGATGTCCAAGAAGACAAGCTCATCAGCGCCCTCTTCATTGTAGCGCTTGGCGAGTTCTACAGGGTCTCCAGCCTCTTTAAGGTCAACGAACTCTACACCTTTAACAACACAGCCGCCTGCTCTGTCAAGGGTTACATCAAGGCATGGTATGATTCTTTTGGTGAGCATCTATGGGATAATTGAATAAAATCCTATTAAAAGCTTATCGGAATTAAGACAAAAATAATATCTTAAATTAAATTTAACCTGTTAAAAGAAAAAGCAATGAACTATAAAAATGAATCTGAAAGTAGCTCTCAGGATTAGAGAAATAAAAATTTTAGAGTAGAAGGTTGAAAGCTCAAAAGTGAGAATTCTGCATATCATATATAACTTCTCGTGATCTAGCTGAAAATATTGATAACACGAGCACCATCAAGTTTGGACATCTCCACTTCAGAACTTTCCAATACCTTTTTTCTAATCCTTATAGGAGCTCCGGCACGGAGAGCGAGGGCGATGCAGTCGCTTGGTCTTGCATCGAACTGCATGACATTACTATCCTTTTTTATAAGAAGGCGGGCGTAATATATTTTGTCCACTTTATCGTCGATCATTACGCACTCAATTTTTATTCCCAATCTATCAAAAATATTAATCATGAGATCATGGGCCATCGGGCGAGGAGGAGAGATTTTTTTAAGCACATTCCCTATTGAGAGAGCTTCTAAATGGCCTATGAACATAGGAAGCATATTCCCCTCCATATTTTCAAGGAGCACCATAGGTGTTGGGTCCGCAAAAATATCAACTATGTAGACATCTTTGACGTGAATTTCTTCGAAGTCGTTATCGATATTGATGTCCATAATCAATAGTTAATCTCACCCTATTAATACTTAATTAAATATTCAGGATTAATTAACGTTTCATTTTTTAAGCATGAAAATAATACTCCCAATAACAGAAAGAACATTTTATTGTAGAAGTTAATGCTCTTAATCCTCGGAAAATTTCACTTCTTTTTAGTTCCGAAAATTTCCTGAGACATAATTATTTTAAACAAGAAAATTTATTGCAGAGTGTATATTTCTTTGAAATTATTCAACCTAGAAAAAAAAGCAATAACTACCATTACAAGGGTTTAATGAGCATTTTCAGAGAATTATTTTATTTCACTATCGGCTTTGATCATTTTGCTATTTTTCCATCGATTCTTAATCGGAAGTATCTGTTTTGTTAAAAAAGATATCAACCAACCTGTCTACAGTAGGTTGAATAGTTAAATTTTCTTCAAAATTCAGCTAATTTTTCCCTCAATACATGATATTTTTGAGTGAATTTATTGGGTTCCGTTGCAAAAATTTCAAAATAAGCATGTAAATTTATGAGTAATGAATAAAAATCAAAATATTCAAAGAAAATGTACCAACATTATGAAACTATACCAAATAAGTGATTAATGTATTTGACTTCATTAAGAACAGAGTAATTTAAATTATTGACTCGTCTTTTTTTAAGCATATCCATAGCTTCAATTCCTTTTAAAGTTTTATTGGCAGATAGAAAAGACTGAAATCCTAACATTGGATTAACGATTCGCTTTATAGATCTATGATCTTGTTCTATAATGTTATTCAAATACCTGGGTTGTCTAATTTCAACATTTTTTTTAACATGTTCTTCTCGTTTTTCAGTTCATCTATAGCAGGTGGATAAGTTGGATTTTTATCAACGGTTATTTCTCTTGGAATTTGATTATGATTAGAACTCAAAGCTTTCTTAAAGAATCTATTCGCTGCTTTTAGATTTCGTTTTGAACTTAACATAAAATCGATTGTATCTCCATTTGAGTCAACTGCTCGATAAAAATATTTCCATTTACCTTTTACTTTGATATAGGTTTCATCAACTCTCCACGAATCATTTGTTAGTTTTAAATGTCTTCTTATCTTCTTTTCTATTCTAGGGGAATATCGATGTACCCATTTCATTATAGTACTGTGATCAACTTGAATTCCTCTTTCTATCATCATTTCCTTTAAATTTCTATAGCTCGATGGATATTTTAAGTACCATCCTACATTTAATAGGATAATTTCTCCTTCATAATGCTTCCATTTAAAGGAATTAGATAGCATATCACTATCTTTGGTTTTCTTTTTATTCTATTGTATCAGTAGAAAGGATTTTTTGCAACGGAATTATTTATTGATGTTAACGTGTCGAGCCATAGACTGGTTATAGTGTCTAAAAAATTTAAAATTATACAATAATTGTTTACCCAGTAGCAGCGCAAAAATTTGGGCAGTGGAAACGTTGAGATAATTCCATCGAATTTTAATATAAAATTATGATCGCAAAAATTCATATTTACTTACCGCTTTCTATGACTGCAATAAATCAAAATCACATGAAATAATCCATATTCAGATTTTTGACCCAAATACAAGCAACTTTGTATGCACACGCTTCCAGTAAGAATGTACAAAATTAAATTTAATACAAAATATTTTAAATAATTTATATGATTTATTTTTCCTAGTATCAACATAGTTTACAATGAAATCTGAAGTTGTACAATCATCAACAATTCCAATATAACCTATACCATTCCATCATACACACGATCTAAAAGCTTTTTTAGGCCCAGGGAATTCATTAAAGATTTTGATTGCTGTGATATCTGTATAAATTTTGCCGAAGATATTTTTGTTTCCAACAAAGAAAAAATTTGCATTGTAATCATAAGTACCGATCATACCAAACTTAAAACCATACCCTTTACTAAATTAAAAATATATAAATTTGAATTAATCGATGAGATCATTATCTAAAAGAATTTTTTGGTATTTCATGCAACAAAAATGTGATATCTCATTCTATAGGTACAATAATTTACCACATAATTTGCCACAATAATATGATATCTTATTACAAATGATGAACTGCAAGAAGATAAAACTGGATACCAAAAGAAACAAAATCAACCTAGAGAAATTTTGTTGAAGCTATACATTATTGGATTATGAATGTGTGATCCACTTTCGGCAAATGTACACAATAATACAATCTGTTATCTAATTGTTGCAGTAGCTTAAAAATTAATATAACATTCAGTGAATAAGTGGACAAATGGGCAAAAAATTATACACGTGTGTGCATCTGCAGAATGTCAGGCAGAAAAATAGTTGGTGAAATGATCACAATTATGGGAAAAAGTGAGAGTACGTAAGTAACCATTTTCATCATGTACTATCATGATAAATATTGAGAAGAATTTGCAGACTACTTCGAATGTATCTAGCAATTGCCAACATTTATAGGGTGAATCTCAAATGAGTGTTCCTTAAAACGTATCCAGTTGTGTTTCCAACCTGCAGACAAAAACCATGCACTTCCATTAACTGAATATAGTAGTACAAACATTTTACAAGAATAACTTGATTTAGGCTTTCAATTTATTCATGATCTTTTATTTCTTCAAATTTTTTTTATTCACATTTACATAATATGTTAGATACTTTTTTATTTCTTAGAGATAATAGAATATTTAAAGTTTTATATGAATCTCGTACTTTGAGGAGTAATTAATAATGTCAGAAGCAGAAATTACAGAAATTTTTGAAGGTTTGCAGTTGAAGATTCTAAATAATACAGGTGACGATCTTGTACTTCAAGCCCAAAAACTAGAAAAAGGAAAATACAAAAAAGGCCATCAAGCCTCAGCTAAAATAGAATCTTATGAGGAAAAGGAACTCGAACTCGTAGCATGTGAAGGAAGCTGCGAAGGTGGAGCTGATATAGAGGGTTGGATCAAGTACGAACTAAGTTGCTCAGAAGGATACTGCAAGTTACATTTCAAATATATGGGTAGGGAAAACAAAGGCACATATTCCTGTGAATGCCATATATGTGATGGAAAAATGCTCTATGAGATCTCAAAAGATCCGAAAAATGACAGAAGCGTGATCTGGATAATAGGCCCTAAAGCATAAGTATAAGAGCAATTCTAAATTGAATTTATACACAAATCCCTTTATTGATTAGCTTATTTTTTTTACTTTTAACAAATTGTTATTTTTGAAAATTACACCGATTTAATCGGAAGAATCTATCTTCCTTATTTATTTTTTCATTTTTTTTCTTAGATTTAAAGTTATCAAGGGCAAGATGCAACTTTTCATAAAAAATAACTCATATATTTATCCTGAAATCTTTTCGCTTTTTAATTTCCTGACACATTACAGACATTCCGCACATGTACAAAGATATAAAATCTGTATTCCTATTTGCCTACTATTGTCATTGAAAGTTGAATTAATTTTTAAGCTACTGCCACAGGACATTACAGAATTTAAATGAAATCAATAATTAATCAGGATATTATCGAACTAGTAACAATCAGAATTGAGGCATTAAATAATATTCCAGTAAAATGAGCCTTTAATTACCTGATAAAATTGAATCAAGGGAGAAACGTAGCGCTTTGCCTTATTAAGATGTGTATAAATTCCAAAATATGCCCAAAAATATACTAAAAAAATCAAACAATGTTAACAGTTATATGCATTATTTTTACTTTAGAGCTCTAAAGTATTGAATTTTCTAGAAATTAGTACAAAAATGAATGCATTTGACAATATATACAGTTTTCTAAGTCTATTAAGTGTTAATTTTTACTGTGTAGACACCAAAAGGAAATTGAAGAGATAAGGATTGTGAGTAAAAATTATTAAAATGGCCTGCAATTAAGAATAAATAAATTCTATACATGCAAAAATGAATTTAATTTGACAATTCTAAGTTAGTTATATATCTTGTATTTTCGATATCCACAAATCTCGAAGTAAAGTAAAGTTGATTAAGATTAAATTTAATTTTTTAAATAGTATTATATATAATTACATGCTTTTATGATTTAATTTCACATTCTCTTACTTACATGTGATTATTGCATCCGAAACTTCGTATATGTACACAGATGTAGAATCTATTTTCCTATTTGCCCACTATTCGTCATTCGTGTAAAATTAAATTATAAGCTACTGTCATATTGAGAAAATAAATGCCATTCTTGTGTACATCTGAGGAAAGTGGATTGCATGAAATTTTACTCATAAAGAACAGCTTGAGGTACTAAAAATGACAATCTTAGAAGATGCTCAAAAAGGAATAATTACAGACGAGATGAAGATCGTTGCAAAAGATGAAGGACTTGACCCTGAATTTATCCTCCGTGGTGTTGCAGCTGGAAGAATCGTCATTCCAACCTCCCCCTACAGACAGGTAAAAATTTGCGGAATTGGAGAAGGACTCAGAACCAAAGTTAATGCATCCATTGGTGTATCCTCAGACATCGTTGATGTAGATATGGAAGTTAAGAAAGCAAAAGCTGCGGAAACCGCTGGGGCAGACACACTTATGGAGCTGGGAACTGGTGGAGATTTCCTAGCAATCAGGAAAAAGGTAATTGATAGTATATCCCTTTCTGTAGGTTCTGTGCCCCTATACCAGGCTTTCATCGAGGCCGCAAGGAAGTATGGTTCAATTGTAGATATGACTGAAGAAGAACTCTTCAAGGCAACTGAAGAACAAGCGAAGCTCGGGACCAACTTTATGGCAATTCATACAGGAATTAACAATATCACCATGGATCGGCTTAAAGCCCATGGGAGATACGGTGGACTCTGTTCTCGTGGCGGAGCATTCATGACCTCTTGGATGCTTCACAACGAAAAAGAAAATCCACTCTATGCCAACTTTGATTACTTGATTGAGATTCTCAAGGAACACGAAGTTGTACTCTCCACAGGGAATGGGATGAGAGCAGGAGCAGTACACGATGCAACCGATAGAGCACAGATTCAAGAACTGATTATCAACGCCGAGCTAGCTGATAAAGCCCATCAGAAGGGATTGCAAGTCATTGTCGAAGGCCCGGGTCACGTCCCACTCGATCAGATCGAGACCAATGTAAAACTCATGAAGGAAATGAGCGGTCACAAACCCTTCTACATGCTCGGCCCACTTGTAACCGACATCGCACCCGGGTACGACCATATAGTGACAGCAATCGGTGCATCAGTATCCGCATCATATGGATGTGACTTCCTGTGTTATGTAACTCCTGCAGAGCACCTTGCCCTTCCAAGCATCGAAGACGTCATCATGGGAGTCAAGACAGCCAAGATTGCAGCTCATGTAGGGGACATGGTAAAGTACCCAGGCAAAGAAAGAAAACAGGACCTTGAGATGGGTAGAGCCAGAAGAGAACTCGATTGGGAAAAGATGTACGCCCTCTCAATAGATCCGCAACATGCAAGAGAAATCAGGGCCAGCAGAGCACCTGAAGACACAGATACTTGTACTATGTGCGGTAACTATTGCGCCTTGAAGATCGTTAACCAAAATTATAACCTCGCAAAATAAGCATGTATCTGTAATTAGCATTAAAGACTAGTGCTTTACGTATCTGATCCTTTTGAAAAAGAGGATCTTAAATTGTCTCTTAAATCCATTATCTAATTTGACAATTGTTTCTTTAAAAATATTTCCCAAATTCATTTTTTTGAACCTATATTATAAATCAGCAAGCACAAATAGTGAGATTCAATAAAGTTCTGTAATGAGGAGAGTCTCCTACACACCTTCTTTACGTTCTGACTTCAAATTTTATTGTATTCTTGATATGGTCATTTATTTTTTTTTGAATTCAGCACTTTTTTTGTTAGCTCTTTGAGCGAACCATCTCTAATATTTTGGTTTTTGACTCTGAAAAAAAGAGGAGTATCTGTCCTGAATATTAGAAAAGCATAAAGAGATATAAATGCAGATCTAAATATTAAGAACAATTTTGATAAATAACTATGCATTTGAGTATTGGAGATTTTAAATCTCTTAAAAATAATTATTACTCATGAAAATTTCTACCGATTTTGGTCTTAAAGAGATCTATAAATTTCTTCAATCAGTTTGAGACAAACTTATTGAGATTGATTTCTTTAATTAATTGGAGATATTTTTATATAATTTTTAAATCCACGTATTTTACAAAACAGCTTTCAGTGTTAGATAGGAAGCTGAAGTAATCATTTTGTTTAAAATACTTGTTTTACAGCAATGGAATAATCTTTCTGAATTTGATATTGATAAATAATTTATTGATCAAATTTTTTTCAGAAAATTAATTGATTTTTCTTAGTAAATTTCAGATAGTATCACAATCTGATCATTTAGAAAAAGAATTATTGTTAATTCAAAGAAGAATAAATAAACGGATCTGCAAAGCTAACTTAATTCCCTTGGTTTTGAAAACAAAAATGAAAAATGATTCCGGACACTAATTTTATCATTAAGATCCTAAGCAACAAATATGGATAAGCCTCAAGAAAATGAAACAAAAGCAAAAAGAAACAGAGTCAAAACCTTAAAAAGTGTGGTAAATCACAATTTGGACATAAACTTCAAGCATAATGGATAGAGATTACGAGCTGATAAGAAGATTCAAACAACAACTTCATTCTTCATGATTCTTAGATAAATTTATCAGAAAAAATGAAATGGTTTACATTGATAGAGGATACTTTGGAGCAAAATCAAACGGTTATGATACAACAATGAAAAGAGGGAGGAGAGAACAAATAGCCTGTGTAAGACGAAGCACCAGGAACTAAAAAACCTTGGTGGAGAATTTGGTAAAAAAATAAAAGGGATTAAATCCCTATATATTAACTTTTAGTATAGATTATCATATAGCCTAAAGAAGGATACGGATTACTAACTCCTTGCCCGTTTTTGAAATATATATCGTAACCGTCCTGGCCACCTTGTGTTGTTTGTGTTGCACTAGTAAACAGCTGATCAGCAGTTATATCTATATATGAATCGGTTGTTGCACCAGGATTTGCGCTAGCTGTAGGTAACCCAAACACTATGTTGGATTGAGCTAATGTGTCACCAGATTTTATAGGAACAAAGGTATGAGTACCGGCCACTGATCCAGGTACATTTCCTATACTCACATCTACAATTGAACCTGGTGTTCCTGCTGGTCCTGGAGGACCTGGTGGACAATCACACTTTAGACATTCCTTATCTTTACCATAGCCATGGTCATCATCACAGCAAACGACTGGGAATTTTAGGAAATCCACAGTAGAAACGGGATCTGTTTTAAATAGCAAATTTTCATTATTTCTCGATGCACCTGCTGTACTTGTCAGCACTACAACTATAGCTAATTAAAATAAGGCTAGTTTATACAAATTTCGTGTAGTTATCATAAATTAACACCCAGCTTAATCATTTTCTGTAGTTTATTTTTAAGAAAAAGAATACTTAAATCATTATAGTTAAGATTTGAAATATATAATAACATGAATTTAGAATATATATATACATATATAACCATATTAATAAATATAAACAAACACATTGGAACGAGTTTATGCATTACTAAAAAGAAGTTCAAAACAGGAAAAAATTCTTGCCACTACTCTTAAATAAATCTAAAGACATCGTGGGCAACTTTATGATATAACCTCTCTCAATTGATGACACTGAAAATAAAACAAGTATTTGGAGAATATCGGAAGCTATTTTTAAAATCAAAGAATAATGAAGCAAAAAAGGAAAAATAGGGTCAAATACAAAAATTAGTGAGAAGATATGGACAAGATCCCCTCGAAGATAAAAAATTAGAGGTAAATCGTTATACTATATCAATTTAGGGTTAGATGATCAAAAATAGTATATTCTTTAGGGACTTTTATTTTTTGTATTTTTAACATTATATCGTTGCTTGCAGATCCAAGATTATTGGTAGAAGATATTTCAGCATGGAATAAGTATTTATGAATTTCTTGAGAGCTATAACTTGATTCATCAGGATAAGTTATTATATAAAACTGCGACATAATTCAGAAGAACGGAAAGTAAAAAAGCTGTGTCTATACCATAAGCGAAGTCATTTTTCGGAGTCATAATCAACTACTCCATCACCTCAAAGACCTTTTTTGATATTCATCTGATTTGTAGAAATGGTTTCGAAACTGATAAGATTTGGAAATATTGACATGTGATAAATAATTAGAATAAATAAAAACATCGAAATCGAGGGAATTTTGTGTATAATAAAAAAGTCATGGACCATTTCATGAACCCAAGAAATGTAGGGGAAATTGAAGATGCTGAAGGCATTGGAGAAGCTGGAAACCCACATGGGGATTACATGAAAATCTTTCTAAAAATTCGGGATAACCGAATTGAGGACGTGAAGTTCAAGACATTCGGTTGTGCAGCAGCAATCGCATCCAGCAGCATGGCAACAGAACTAATAAAAGGTAAGACCCTTAAAAAAGCTTGTGAGCTCACAAATGAGTATGTTGCCGAGGCTCTTGAGGGCTTGCCTCCCGGAAAACTTGAATGCTCAGTAGTTTCCAGGGAAGCTATTCACAGTGCAATCAGGGATTATCGCAAAAAACAAGGACTTGAAACACTTTAAAAGAGACCTTTAGATAAAAAATAGGAATAAAACCCAGATTTAAAGGCTTACTAAAAAGATTCCGATTTACCTTTTATTTTTTAACTTCGAGGGGATCTTGTCCATATCTTCTCACTAATTTTTGTATTTGACCCTATTTTTCCTTTTTTGCTTCATTATTCTTTGATTGATCCTTAAAGATGCAACAACTGCAGTGGTGCATAAAAGAATGTTAATATAAATATCCTGTTGGTGACTTTTCCGATTACTTAAGTAAGCTTGCTGACATAGTTATGAAACGCAATGAGCGATAATATTTAAATGCATCTTTGTCAGTCACTAAAACTGTTGTCCATACTCCACTATCAAAAACTTTGATAGGCGCAGGTGATCATACACATCAAGCTGATTTCACACTTCATGATGCTTCAAACTACAGTGATGCATCAAAAAATATTTCAATCACATTCCTATGGAGAAAATCCATCAAATGATTATTCTTGTACAAGGTTTAGTTACTTCAAATGGATTGAATTCGGGGGAAAAGCTATCCATTGATCCAAAAAACCTGCTTCAACATTGGGACACTTGCACCAATATTTAGTAGACACTTAATGATTCAACAAATGATATAATTGATGCCTTAAGTAACCAAGTTACGCATGTAGGAATTATTTGGACTGCATGTACAATAATGACATTGCATCTGAAAAGTGAGGAATTGGATTATTCCTTATTTCAATTATTGCAATGTGTATCTATATATCTTGTCCTAAATTTATTGATCGAATTCTGCAAATATTAACTATTGTGGTGGACGTGGGGAAGCTTATGAGCTTTGAAGTGATTTTCGTGTTGATAAGAGCTGGTAAAATTGCAGAGATGAACTCCAAAATCAGTTAGTATCTTATTTGACACTTTTATTTTTTGTTGAAATGAGATTTTCATACTTGAGACCTACATTATGTATATATATGAATATATAGAATTTGTTTGCCTATTTGCCCTCTATTTATTCATTGAAAGTTAGATTCATTTTTTAATCTACTGTCATTTGAGAAAATAGATGAAATTCTTGGGTATATCTGTTGAAGGTGGGTTGGGGAAAATAAAGAAGAAATATTATGGAAAATTTGGTAAACTCCAATTTTTCATGATTCATTTGTGTACCACTTATAAGCAATATGCCAAAGCAAGATTTATCGAAAATCCAACAATAAACTATCAAGCAAAATACTGTAAGATCTTTTGCAACTTTAGCTGGACTCACAACATTTTTAACCAATTTAAAGAATGAAATCTTAATTGCTCTTTTGTATTGCAGAAACTAATTGATCTTCTTAGCAATAACATACGTAGCAAGCATATCCAATTTTATAATTGAATTTATGATACTTACCTCATAGAGATAATATTGCATTATATTAAACCAGACTATTGTTAATGCTAAATCTTTTTAGGATAAAATAATGTGTGCTATTCTGCTCTTCAAGAACGCTTCTAAATAGAAAATGGCAAGGTTGGGTTTTGTTTCAAAATTCAAGCCAAAAAAATGTTTATGATAGTTTTTTCCAGCCTGTTCATTCTTCAAGTTTATTCTTGAGCATATCAATGCCTACACTGAGCTGATTTAAACCCAATTTCAGAGCTACAGTAATGATTTTGTTATTCGAAGTATTACAGAACTGTTTCTTGACTGAAAATAAATCCATTATGCACTGCTGATCCAGAACAAGCGGCCCATCAAGTAGATCTTTTGAGGTAGGTTTATTCTTAAGTTCAATTTTCCTTGAATCGATATTTGATCCTTTTTCTGATTTTGCACTTCTCCCTACATGTTCAGGTACTTCAGAGTCTTGCCCCTGGATATACTCCATTTGCTGAAGGCAATGAGTCAGACAATTTTTTTTAATAAAATCTTCAACTTCCATTCCATTAATAGCTGCATAATGTTTTATTTGCTCAAGCTGCTCTTCAGAAAAAGGTATACAGAGCAGGTTTTCGCCGCTTTCTTCGCTTATCCTAAACCCTCCAGATGTTTTTAAGTTTTCATCGCATCTTTAGCTTCTTTTATTCTTTGTTCTATAAGTTCTCCACGTCTTAGTCTATGTTTCATCAAATCCTAGCTCTTGAGACGCTGAATAGACTCTAAGATCGCAAAAATTCATTATTATCTCCAGAATTATGCGGCTTCAACGAATCAGGAGCCCAGAAAATAATGAAAAATCTCTAGTCCTTTTTCTAATCTGCTCTTTATTAAGGTTTTCTTTTAATTTCATTAGTCCCAAATCTCTTAGTTCCATAAGCATTTATAAAACCACAAAAATATCATGAAATGAATATGGAATTCTTCTAATGACGAGTTGAAATAAATGAAAGTATTCACCACATAACCTAAACACATTGATTTACATAATAATGGAGCTAAGGATGATATCTACAGAGAGAGTGGGAGCTAGAATGAATTATAGGGAAGGTACCGTAGAGTTAAGGATGACGAGTAACTAGAGCTGCATAATTATTATATGTAGTTTTGCAAGGTGCATTGCTGCGGTTATATTATATACCGTCACAATAACAATGCTATGTTATGTGCTTTGGAGGGAAATATCCATTGATGTCATGGAAGATATCTGAATATTCATTGATTTATAAATAAAGCTGGGATGATGACTGAGGATTCATCAGTTTGCAGTATCAAACACTCTCCGCCGAACATTCTTTAATATATTTTACTCTTAATTCAAGTTTAACGACTGATCTTGGACTAAATAAACTTGGATTGAGATCTATTTATGCAAAAAAATTTTGAAATAGAGGAATGAACATATATACTGGAAGAAAAGATGTTTTTTAAAAATGCAACGCTAAACAGTACCAATAGAAGCCATAACAAAGCCAGATAGTTCAAAATGAGCTATTAATAATTTATTAAAATCTAAATTCCTTCTTTATGTTTGCTAAAATCTCATAAAAATTGTTTCATTAATAACAAAATTTAACAGCAAAAATCAATTAGATTGGAACTCAAAAATTCTTGTTGGAAACTGGATGGACATTTTCTTTTTGTATTCGTAGTCGTTGGAAAAAATAATAAAAACAAAAACACTCATTTTTATCCAATTTTCAAATTTTGGTTATACCCAAACATATATCAACGCACATAATGAGAATGATTTTCATTTTGTATATGCAATATTCTGAACAATGAATTAAGAGATGACTTTTTTGAGAATACAACCAAGAAGGAATCAAAAATGCAGTTTAGATCTCAAGAAAGTTACTTGCATACTGAATCATCTGCTTTCAACAGGTAAATGTTTGAAAAAAATTGAAATATAAAATCAAAACATTTCACATTTAATCTGAATTTTTCGCCGATTCAGATGACTGAACAGTACGTGATTGATACACACTGTTGAATATATTATCTAAAAGATAGGCATATGGAAAGTGGGGCATAATAACATTCACTTTTTTGGAATAACCATACTTTTTAATAGGAATATTTTTTGATTCATAAATTTGGTTCTCTCGAGATAGATTCAACGTTGGAGTGAATAAACTTCGACCATGTGATGTGGATGATACCGTATCTTTGCTTCTCGAAGACCAGCGACACCAAGATCGCTCTCACGGTTGATATACTTCACATCTCCAGCAAGAACCATTGCAGTATACTTGCTGATAGCTTTGTAGATTCCTTGATAATTCGGTAATCCTTTCTCAAAATGAACAACTGCAGTGTCTGCATTGAGACTTTCAAAAAGAGAAATGGCACCTACCTCCGAATTAACCCAGATCAAGAGACCTTTGAGAGAAAGCTCGGTTAAATGCTCAATCGCATAGGAGGCTGCCTCTATTTCGTGGGCAAGGAATGAATTGTCATCACATCCTTTCCACTCACGCCACTTAGCTAGGAAACTCATTATCCATTCCGTGTCTCTTGCTGTGATATCCTTTAAAGTGTAACTGTAATTATTCCAAAATTTTTTAATATGACTACGGATCTTAACATAGTTCTTTCCTGGGAGCTCTGCGAGGTCAGTGGCTTTGTAAACGTAATCGAAGTGATTTCGGTCAGGCACTAACTTTAGATTGGGATCGTTTTTCTGTAACCATTGCGCTGTATCCGAATCTATGAATACAAGTGGTGTGTCGTCGCCTACATCTAGCGCCAGCCGTAAAAGCGCACGCATGAGGGTCGGATCACGAGGACCTATCGGCGAATGGAATCGTGTCACGCCTCTAATAGTGCTTGAAATAATTACATTTCCATCCACATAAGCATACCGGTGATGAGCAAAATGGTTCCAGCAGACCATGTTCGTGAACATATTGCTGCTGTGGATCTGTGGATAGAATGCATAATGGTGCTCGAAAAAGGCCCGGTCTTCTAGTCTTACAGGTTTGAAATCTTCCAGACCAAGCATCGCAGATCACCTCAGTATATAAGGGGGGCATACCCCTCTATATGGCAGCCCAATGGTTGATAAAAGTTTTCCGAGTGAGCTCGGCAACAAAGCTTCAAAAACATATTCCAGATCTTCGTATCGGAATCAAGATCCTATGCTAGTTCTTCTGTATTTACTTACGTTGACAAGATACTAAATGGAGCACAAATTCTACATTTCACTGATTACGAAGATATAGAATTTATTTGCCTATTTACTTACGACTATTCATTGAAAAGTAAGTTAAGTTAACATGAAAGTACTTACTAAACTGGCTCCTTGCATCCTCTATGATCCTTTTTTCCCATAATTAAAATTATTCCATGAAATTTTTGGCATGAAAGTGCATGATGTTAGCTTCCTCACACAATCTCCACTTAATCGTTCCCCCAAAAGTGTGATTATTTAACTAATTCAATATGAAAGCGAGTGACTAAACTGGTTCATCTTAAATGTTGAAAGAATAATGGAATTTTATCTATATTTATTAATTTCCTCCCCTCATTTTTGAAAAGTTGTGCAAATAACATGATCTCAAGAATGCCCGAAAGTTTTTCTGAATGGCAATGAGTCTTGATGAAAAAGTTAAAAAATTTGTTGCAGCCAGAGATGATCTAAAACTGATAGAAACTATTGTAAAAGTAATTGGTTTGATATTAGACGATAGCTATTTTCGTAAAATTTTCTCCGAGATCCAAAGGAAACAACTCTAGATAAGTTTTGCGTTGGATTTCTGAAGATGATGTAACAAAGCTAATGTTATGATTAAAAAATTAGAAAGTACGATTTTCGCACCGGGAGCAAAAACAGGAATTGAAGAGATTCAATTAAAGAGAATTTCGATAAACTCCATGCTCTTGAGCATGGTTGACTTTAAATTTGTAAATATTTATGTATATTCATGAAAACTCTTATTGATTTTGCTCTTAAAGAAGAGTATAAACTTTTTGAATCAGTTGAATACGGCTTGTTGAAATTGATTCCTTAATTGATTGGAAAACTTTTCGTATTATTCTTGAGTCTATGTATATTAACAAAACCGTTTCATGAGGGAGACCTGAAACTGATGTCATTGTGATGTTCAAAATGCTTGTTTTACAACAATGGCGTGGGCTCTCTGATTTTGAACTTGAGAAACAGTGTATAGATCGAATTTCTTTTAGGAAATTCCTTGGATTTCTGGAATACATACCTGACAGTACTACTGTATGGCTATTTAGGGAAAGAATTATCGAGAATTTCAAAGAAAATATGGGGAAAGTTGCAAAGCCAACTTGATGCTCTGGGTTTACAGATAAAGCAGGGAATGATTCAGGATGCTACTTTTATCCATTCAGATCCAGGACATGCAAAAAAGAGAGATGAGGCAAAAACAAGAAGAAGCAGAGACGGAACATGGACAAAGAAGGGAGGTAAGTCTCACTTTGGATATAAGCTTCATAATATAATAGACAGAGATTATGAGCTGATCAGAAGATTCAAAACAACAACTGCGTCAGTACATGATTCGTATGTAGATTTGACAGAGGAAAATGAAGTGGTTTATAGGATAGAGGATACTTTGGAGCAAAAACGAAAGGGTATAATGCAACAATGAAAAGAGCAGTCAAAAGACATACTCTGGGAATAAGGGATATATTAAGAAATAAGAGAATTAGCTCAAAAAGAGTCCAAGGGGAAAGAGTTTATTCAGTAACGAAAGAAATTTTCAAAGCAGGAAGAGTTTTTGTTACTACTGTTAAAAGAGTAAATCTAAAAATGTTGTGTACGGCTTTTTGTTATAATCTCCATCAATTGAGGACATTGGAAATAAAAAAAGTATATTGAAGATAGCGGAAGCTATCTTTAAAATCAAAGAATTGAGAATAGTAAAGCCAAAAAGAGGGATTAAATAGAGAAATTGAGGGGAAGATCTGAGAAATTACTGCTAAGAAATAAAATCCGAAGTTTATCGAAATCCTCTGAATATTGCATCTTCAGAAGGCTACATTGTCCGTGCCTGAAGGAGATATAACAAAGCTAATTGAGATGATTAAAAAGTTAGAGGCACGGGTTCCGCACCCCGAGTACGAACAAGAGGCTATAATACTATAGAAAATTATGTATCGAGCGTCGAACATTTTTAATAACGTAAGCATATAAAAGATATTGAGAATAATCTGTGAAAATGGTGATTCAAAATATTAAATATTTTATAGACCACTTCAAACCTCCCAGAAAAAAAAATGCTTAAGGCAACAAAAACATTTAATCGTAATTTCCTTTGCATCCATTATAACGTCTTCCTGCCATGTGGAGCGCGAACATCGCACAGTTTCCTGCCAGAAAAAGGGGAAAGATAGCCCACATCCGACATTGTTGAAAATAACACGCGAGTGGAGAAATATGCCAATTTCTACTGGTATTTCTTTAACAGTAGGTGAACCGTTTTATAGTAAGGATTTACTGATGGCAGCAGTGAAGTTCTCGCAATCTTTAAGTTTGGAAGCTACTATTATTACTAGTGCTTTTTGGGGTAAATTATATAAATTATGCTATTGAGTGTTTAACCAGTCTACAGGGTCTTTCTGAGATATACAGAAGTGTCGATCAGAGCCTCCTATTTAACAAATTGTTTTAAAAGCGTTATAAACAACCAGCCAAAAAAATGAAGTTTATCAAAATTCTCTTTGATCTATTTGAGCCTATTAATCGAAAAATTGAACATTTATTTTTGGGAAAATGTAGAAAGAATCTTATGCTTAAAATTTTCAATAACTCATGGATACGACCTCAAAATTCTAAGTTGGTGTTTCTCTGATCAAACAAGCTTAAGGTCTCGAGTGACTTTATCGATGAGCTCTTCCTTTGCTGGCCCGATTCCAAGAACGGTTACTGTTCCAGGAGGAATTTCCGTGAGTCCCGCATCCTGTATCAAGGCTGTTGAAAGTCCTTGACGTCTTGCTTTTTCTTTGACCAAATAAAGGTCCTCAAGAGTGGGAACTTTGAGGACAACTTTTTTCTGTCCCCCTTCCTTCCATTTTTTAACATCATCTTTAGTTGCCCAATCGGCCGCCGAAATGGCTGCATGAGCTACCTGTACTGCAAACTTGCCTTTCGAGAGTTTAAGATCGTCACGAGTAACTATGGACTGTTTATATTCGCTCATCCTTTACCTCAAGCTTATTCAAGGTCAGCCTATTTCATAAACGTTTTTAATATTGCTTTCTCTGGCTATTTTACCCTGAAAAGATATCCTAATAAACTATATAAGATTTTGATTAACCTTTGATTTAACAAATCATATACGATACTATTTTAGAAGCATACGATGAAATCTAGAGATTTATCGAAATTATCTATAGTCGACTCTAAATATAACGCAATATTGTTATATTTGAGAAAATTATATTAAATTAATTATGATGTATTATATGTTTACTACCAATGCTATAGCTAAACTAATATTAGTTTCTGTGACAAAGCTAAAAAAACTTCAGACCTTATTATTGATAAAAATAGCTTGAGTTCAGCTATAGTTGCAGAAGATTTTTGATGAGCTATTGCTCAACTGTATATTGCTAAATAAAAATGCTGAAGAAAAATATTTATTCTGGCCTTAAATAAACATAACTAAAGAGTAAAATATATTTTAACAAAAAACAACTTTTTGGGAAAAGAAACACTTTCAGAGCCATAACGACATATAATGTTTATCAGCGTGGTTAGAAAACAAAAAAACTCAATCCAATTTTTAATAAAGGAACTTAGAATATTTTATTCGGAATCAAGAATTATACTAATTATTAAGATTTAGAGTTTAGGAAAATAACTTGTAGGCTTGGACCAAAATGAATAAACTAAGTAATGACTAATAAATTTATATCTTAAGTTCAACAAATAGATTCTAAATTTTAATAATATATTATTTACCAATGATGTGAGTAGTTTTTGTTTAGATTCAGGCATATATAGATGTTGTGCGATCAAGTACCTAAAACAGATTAAATATACATTTGGTTCAAAAGCCAAAACCAATATTAGAAAATTTTGTGCTGAAAACTAAGAATTTTAAATATATAATTTCTGAATTATATATATTGCAGACTCTTTCCGATCAATCATTACTTAAGAGAATTTGGATAAACCTCTAAATTTCATCATATGCCTATAAATTGGATTTAAATGACTCGTGAAAATCAGAGGTTTATCAAAACCCTCATATACTATTTTATCCAATATTTACAACTCATTTTCTATAAAATCTCTTGTATGTTATCAAGAATATACTCTGCAGAATTTATTCCCAATGCATCAAATATTCCTTTCCCAGAAGGTGTTCCATTGATTTCAAGAATTTTAGGTGTTCGTTCAATCCCACTATATTCTTTACCATTTTCTACGTTAGAAATCTCAGTAAAACACTCAATGATGTCGACACCTGCGAATGTTGTGCCTATTGCAATGGAAGCTTTTTCTGCAATTTCTTTTTGCTCATAGGTAAGGATGCAGCGATCCACACTACCACCCTGACTGAGATTGTTTACCCAGGAACCTGCAGCAGCTTTCCGATAAATTGCACCAATTGCGGTATCTCCAACAACAAAAACTCGGATATCCCTCCCCGGGTTTTCTATAAACTCCTGAATATATAGCATTCCCCTTTCTTCAAGCAGCTTTTCAAGAGCAGTTTCCAGAGGTACAGACTCAGCTTTTCTGTCCGAAAATCGAAGTTCTCCATCCTTGATCCTTGCAATATTCTTTCCTTTATATCCAAAAGTAGGTTTTATGACAGAATCTCCGAATTTTGATACTAGCCTGAGAGCAGAGCTCAGATCCTGCACTGCCACGGTTTTTGGGTGTAGGCAGACCAGCTTCTGCCAGAAGATAGGAAGCATGATACTTGTTTGCAGCATTCTGGATAGCTTCAGGAGAATTAATGACAGGAATTCCGCAAGCCTCAAGTTCCCTCAGGATATCAAACCTGAAAGAGACTCCATCGAAAGCCCCTGTACCCATATCCCTCACAATAAGAGCATCAAAGTCCAAGAGAGAGATATTGCCAGCTTTAAAACAAACTGTAGATTCGATACTTGTTGAATTTATGCTGACCTCTGCAATCCTAAGATCCAGAACAAAAGTTGAAAAGCCTCTTTTTCTCGATGCATCAATAAGTGCCCTAGCTGTCCAATCTTCTGGGTCGGTAACTATGATACCTATTTTTTTCATACAGTATCATCAGACGGATACCAAATCAAGTTTACGATAAAGAAATATTGGGGAATTTTTAATCCTTCCGAGTGAAGAATGAGAAATTATATTCCGATAAAATCATATAATAAAGTACATATTATATAGCGAACATTGATGAAAGACGAGGAACGAAACCAAAATTAATTTATACATTCTATCCTAATCAAGAATGTAAAAAAATTGAGTTACATTTAATTTTTTTTCTTTACAGGAATTCGATCCAGACATTTCTCATAACTTCTTTATTGGCCCGATTTAGTCTTTCCATCTCTATTATTCTTTGATTTTAAAGATAGATTCAGCTATACCTAAAATATTTCTTTTATATCCAATGTAGCCAACTGATGGATATTATAACACAAAGCTTTATGCAACATCTTCAAACCCACTTTTAAACAGTAGTGACAAGAACTTCTTCTGTTTTGAATATCTTTTTAGTTACCCTATAAACTCGTTCTACTTAAGCTATTTTTGAACTAATTCTCTTGTTTCTTAATACATAACTCATTCCCAGAAGATGTTATTTTGCTCTTTTTTCCTTGTTGCATCATAACCATTTGATTTTGCTCCAAAGTATTCTCCGTCTCTGTATAAACAACTTCCATTTATTTCTATAAATCTACTTTGAAACCATAAGGTGATACAATTGTTGTTTCTAATTTTGTATCGTCTCATGATCTCTTTCTATTATACCGCGAAGTTTATGTCAAAGTGTAACTTATAACACTTTTTGTATAAGTTCCATTTCTGAGTTTTCTCATTTTTGCTTCATTTTCACGATGTTTCTCCGCTTTGTATGTCCAGGATCTGAATAGCTAAAGTAAAATCCTGAACATCCTCCTTTTTATTTTCAAGCCTAGGCAGTCAAGTTGGCTTTGCAAATCCACATATTTATTTTTCTTTGTAGTTATCAATAGTTGTTTTTCTGGATTACCAGACGGGTTGCTTTCTGGTATAATATGTATGTTCATTAAAGGCAAATTAGGAAGAGTTTTCACGAGTAAAAATTATTGTTAAGAGATTGAAACTCTCTAGTACTCAAATACATAGGAGTTGATAGAAATTCACTTATATATCTATGAATTCTGCAAACTGTATCCCCTGAATTTCAGCCATAGTGGAAATCTTTGATCCATTCTTCTTTTAGATAAGGACCCACATAATCTTTCTAGCATTGATCTTCACAACAGAAAGTGGATTCAGCCTGACATAACTAATCAAAATATTTTTCAGAATAAAATTTTTTTACTATCTTCAAAATGTCTAAACTTAAAGGGTTAGCGAGCAAATATATATAACTGTACAAACATTTATAATTAGTATTCGCTTAAAGGTTATTTATAAAAATATAATTTGAAAATTTATATATTAGTTCATGAAATTTATTTATTTGACAAGATATCCACAAAACTAGAAGTATCGAAGGAGTTAACATGAAAGACTACAAAGTAAAAATCTTGGACGAAAAAAATCACCTATTCATTGAAACCTTGAAGAATTTAGGGATTTCAAGAAATGTGGCTACTATCGTGGCATATCTTATGGATGTAGACGAAGATTCATCTCATGAAATTGAAATAAGTACTGGATTAAGGCAACCAGAAGTCAGTCTTGCGATTAGATTAATACGCAATAATTCATGGGTCAGTGTGCGATCGGAAAAAAAGCCTCTGAAAGGGCGACCGATGAACATTTACACCCTCATAACTCCTGTTGACGAGATTAGGAGTTATTATGAAAACGAAATTTATAAAAAATCTAGAGGAACCATTTCAGAATTCACGAAAATGAAGGTAATGAACAAAAGGGTACCCCTTAATCCTTCAAAGTGAAAACCTTTGAGCAAAATTAGCTCATAATGGCTGATAATTTTTTTGGATTCAGAATACAGGTAAAATATATTTTCCAGGTTTTTCGTTCCTTATATCTATTTCTACAAATACTCTTTTACAAAATTTGAGAATATTTGCATCTCAGATGTAAAAGAGTATTTCTATGAACCTCTGATTTCAACGAATCATTTAGATACCATCTATATTCATATGATAAGATTACGGAAGTTACCAATACCTCAAAAATTAATCTTTGTCTTTTTGGCTCTATATTGCAGATTTTATTAATTGCCTACATTGTATAGTTTTTAAATCCATTTTCTTCATAACTTTTTAATTTTATCCGATGACTAATAATATTTTCCACCCCAAACTGAATGGTTATCTTCATTGGATAATGAATCAGATGGCTCAATCCTATTTTCAATTCTCATATCGCAACGGATCTTTAGCATTGTTTTGTTCAAAAGCTTCTAATCTTTCAATACACGAACCGCATTTCCCACAAGCGAGCTCACGTCCATTGTAACATGTCCATGTTTTAGAATAATCAACCCCTAACCGAAGTCCAATTCTCAAGACATCTCCTTTCGTTAAGTTTAAATAGGGGACTTCTAACTCAATTGATGTATAATCACAAAGTTTCAACACGGATTTCATGGCTTCAACAAATTCTGGTCTGCAATCTGGATAGATTGTATGATCTCCAGAGTGAGCTCCATAGAGTACTGTATTAATTCCTCTTGAGATTGCATAAGAAGCTGCTAATGCGATTAAAACCATGTTCCTATTAGGAACTACCGTGCTCGTCATATTTGACGAAGTATAGTGCCCTTTCGGAACTTCTATTTCATATCGTGTAATAGAAGAAGGAGCAAGAGAATTTAGAACCTCAAGATTACAAACCTGATGAGGGACTTTCAACATCGAACATGTTTTAATCGCATAGAAAATTTCTCGATTGTGTTTTTGGTTATAGTCAAATGATATCGCTTCAACTTCATATCCTCTGCTGACTATGTCGTAAAGGAGGGTTGTGGAATCAAGACCTCCGGATAAAATAATTAACGCTTTCATATGTTCCTCTAGTTTCTCCAAAATGTTTTATGAAGCTGAAGGAGAAAACTTGAATTTTAGGAATAATACTTTTTCTACAATCTCTTTACATAACATCTGATAATTGTCTTTTTGGCCATTTAGATGCATTATGATAAGATGATTAAGAGAATCATGCCGATGTTTCTGTAAAATCACAAATCTCGATAAATTGTGATGAGTTAAATAAACATCTGAAGACCAAAAATATAGACAGTACACAATAATTTAACTTTGAGTTTAGAGCAAATCTACGGCAATGTTGATTAAGAGCAAGCTAGTGTATTTTTTTTCAATATAAGTACTCAAGTTATCAATTACAAATTTAAACTTAACATTAAATAAATTAGAACTCAAACATTTGAAAAAGGGCTGTACACAATATTTTTAGATCCACTTTTTGAACGGTAGTGACAAGAAATTTTTCTGCTTTGAAGACTTTCTCAGTCACTTTTCTCTTCAATACATAACTCATTCCAATAGAGTGTTCTTTTACTGCTTTTTTCATCACCGCATCATAACCTTTTGATTGTTCCAAATTATCCTCTGTTTCTATAAATCACTTATTTTTTTCAGATAAATCTACATATGAATCATTTACTGACGCAGTTGTTGTTTTGAATCTTCTGATCAGCTCATAATCTCTGTCTATTATATTATGAAACTTATATCCAAAGTGAGACTTACCTCCCTTCTTTGTCCATGTTCCGTCTCTGCTTATTCTTGTTTTTGCCTCATCTCTCTGCTTTCGCATGTCGAATCCGAATGAATAAAAGTAGAATCCGAAATTATTACCTTTTTTATTTTCAAAACCATGGCTATTAAGCTAGCCTTGCCACTAGATTATATTTCATCTTCTTTGCAGTTATGAATAATTATTTTCATTAATGATCAGACTATGGTAATGTTGGCATTTACTGAGGAACACTAAGAAATTTCCTGAAAGAAATTAGATCAATACATAATTTTTTTTCTAAATTCCTTATCCGATAAATCACTCGATTTAGGCACGATTTCATTTTGTTCCGATTCTTAACTACCAATATTTTTGCCAACACTTTTCGAAAATCTGGATAACTTTATGATTTTCAAGAGTTCCCAATACCATTTATAAGCGTATGACGAATTTTAGGGATTTATCGAAATTTTTGGTGAACTAATCAAAATAATCATCTAGAACTGCAGCTAATTGAAAAAAATACTGAAATTCAGTTTGAATTATCTTAAATTTTTATAGATTATCTCCTATTTCAAGTGGATAAGTTATAGTCGCTTTCTAAATATGAGTACAAAACATTAAATATTTGAGTATTTAAGAAAATTTACCATGTAACTCACATCAAAAATCAATTTTCATCTATCTGATATTATCACTTTCCAACGGGAAAATAATTTCAAACAACACAAAATAGCTGAGAGCCAATTTTTTAAATTATCTCAATTTTTGAGTGAATTAACATGGAATATTCAAGCAGATTTGAATCCAGAAACTTAAACTCATAACTTATTTTTTAACATCAAGTTTTGTCATGAGCCCAGCCAAATTGGCCGGAATAGCTCCTATTGCAGTGCACGTCTCCAAAGAAAGCCCTTTGCAAGTAACGTCGAGATGGTATTTTCCTCTATTTATAATTTCTTTATGAAGTCCTTTGTGCCCCAATCCCACAAGGAAGAGAAATGACCGATTTCGTAGGGCATTTTCAGCAATTTTTTCAGGCAAAATCTGCCTCTTGGGGTCCGGTTTTGAGGTAGTAATCACAATTTCACCAAAATGGGCTGGGAACCCTTTATTTGGAAGATCAGATATTGATAAATGATTTTTTTCATAAAGAATCTTGAGATAAGCTCCTGAATCTCCTATAGTAGTTTTTTTCATCACAAAGGCCACCAATTCTTCTGCATTCATTTTGAATGGGAAGTCGTAAAAGGAAAGATGGAATCCAAAAGCATGGCATATTGGAGCAGCTCTTGCAATCGCACGGTAATGGGCATCGAGAACTTTGATCTTATCGTAGGTATTTACTATCCCAAGGGTAAGCATAAGATATTTCATTAGCTTTTTCATAAAATAATGTTTCGTTAATTTAGGAATTTCCTTTCAAAACTTATGGACTTACGAGTAGTAGGCTCTAAGCAACTAATTATATCGATTTTTTTAATAGTATAATAAATTTGAGTTTTATTTAAATTTTGGCATATATATACCTATATAGTTGATGCAACTATCCATATTTTTGCTCTACTTTCAAATCGGGAAATTCAATTTCTTATTCTGTATAACTCCAGCCTTAGAAAACTCTCAACTAGAACGTTGTACGTGCCCCCTTTAACTTTTTAATTCTCGCCTGGCACTTTCCCGCATCACATAAATATTTTTCTCCTTCCTTTATAGTATTTTTCAAATTACCGGAATTTGCCAGCTAGATCCTTTCTCTTGGATTCATCCCTAACCAATACGTTGGTGACCCAATTTTTTATGTTTAGTTTTTTGAAACTATCCCAACGCTTTTACAAATCCATAGCTTCCAGACCCACCAAGAGAAATTCAGATTAATTCATTGAGACGTGGTCAAAGAATAGCATTTATGGAGCTATTCTCTTGGCTTCATTGCTCAGTTAATCATATCACTAATAAGATGCAAATTAAAGGAAATTAAACGTGAGTCCACAAAATTAACCAAAAAAATTATTAACTTGACACTAAAAATCAACCTCATAAAAAGTGTGATCAAAAAGCATATTTTTGTTAATTGTGACGAAATTAGTAGCTTAATTGTAGCAAATATGAAGACTATTCAGGATAAATATATATTATAGAGAATTTCGAAAACCTCCATGCTCTTGAGCATGGTTGGCTTTAAACTTGTCAATATTTATCTCTATTCATGAAAACTCTTACTGATTTTGCTCTTAAAGAAGAGTATAAACTTCTTGAATCTGTTGGAGATAAGCTTGCTGAAATTGATTCCTTAATTGATTGGAAAACTTTTCGTATTATTCTTGAGTCTATGTATATTAACAAAACCATTTCAGGAGGGAGACCTGAAACTGATGTCATTGTGATGTTCAAAATGCTTGTTTTACAACAATTGCATGGGCTCTCTGATTTTGAACTTGAGAAACAGTGTATAGATCGAATTTCTTTTAGGAAATTCCTTGGATTTCTGGAATACATACCTGACAATACTACTGTATGGCTATTTAGGGAGAGAATTATCGAGAATTTCAAAGAAAATATAGGGAAAGTTGCAAGGCCAACTTGATGCTCTGGATTTACAGATAAAGCGGGGAATGATTCAGGATGCTACTTTATCCATTCAGATCCAGGACATGCAAAAGCAGAGAGATGAGGCAAAAACAAGAAGAAGCAGAGACGGAACATGGACAAAGAAGGAAGGTAAGTCTCACTTTGGATATAAGTTTCATAATATAATAGACAGAGATTATGAGCTGATCAGAAGATTCAAAACAACAACTGCGTCAGTACATTATTCGTATGTAGATTTGACAGAGGAAAATGAAGTGGTTTATAGGATAGAGGATACTTTGGAGCAAAAACGAAGGGGTATAATGCAACAATGAAAAGAGCGGTCAAAGGACATACGCTGGGAATAAAGGATATATTAAGAAATAAGAGAATTAGCTCAAAAAGAGTCCAAGGGAAAAGAGTTTATTCAGTGACGAAAGAAATTTTCAAAGCAGGAAGAGTTTTTGTTACTACTGTTAAAAGAGTAAATCTAAAAATGTTGTGTACGGCTTTTTGTTATAATCTCCATCAATTGAGAACATTGAAAATAAAAAAAGTATATTGAAGATAGCGGAAGCTATCTTTAAAATCAAAGAATTGAGAATAAGTGAAGCCAAAAAGAGGAATTAAATAGAGAAATTGAGGGGAAGATCTGAAAAATTACTGCTAAGAAATAAAATCCGAAGTTTATCGAAATCCTCTGAATATTTATGAGTCTCTAGCTCAGATGTTTAGATTACATCTCAGTCATTTCGCAGATTTCACACTTGTAACATTTGTTTGTTTATCTGTCCACGTTATTCATTGAAAGCTGAATTAATCTTTAAGCGACTGTCGTATTGAGAAAATGAATGGTCTTCTTGTACACATCTATGAAAATGAATACGTCACCAATCGTTAGATGTAACCTATAGTAATACAAAGTTTACCAATGAAAACTGTTGTAATTTCAAGACACTCTTTAATTATATTTGCCATGAAATTTTTATAAGATTCGCCACTCTTGAAGAAAAATGTCCTGGTTAAAATATTCTGGTTTAGCATCAACGAAAAGATGCACACGATAACCGTTGTATCGATGAATCAAACTCAAAAACAGTATTCTTGACAAATCTGAAGCACATAAATTTCAAATTATTAATTATGTTTTTGTCTAAATAATTTTGATTCGATACTTATGCAATATATGAGTAATATCTCATTTTATAGATACAAGTATTAACAAGCTGTGGTTTTCATTTTTATGGCACAAAGGCAGCTTTAACTAGATCCGGTTAGTTAATAATGTTTCCAGGAGAAGTGTCTACATTCTAATAAATCTATGGAATGATGTACTCGAATAAACTGTGAGGTTGCTAAGATAATGGTTGTCTTTCAGGAAATTTGTTGGTTTTTTCTGAAAAAAATTTAGTCTATAAATTGTTTCTAAAGTTCAAAGTCGAAAAGACCAAGCATATGCTGTAAAAAACAATTCTTAGCATAATAATTATATCAGCTACAGATCTGCCTAAGAAAACTATTTTGTAAAAATACATTGATTCAAAATGATACGAAAATATTTTCAATTAATTAAGGAATCGATTTCAACAAGCCGTATTCAACTGACTGAAGAAGTTTGAAGTTTTCTTTAAGTGCAAAATCAGTAAGAGTTTTTGTAATTAAAAAATACTTTTAAGAGATTTGAACTATCCAATAATCAAAATCATTGGAATTTATCTAAATTCTCTTAGACAAATTGAATCTGCTTTAGATTTTGGAAGTAGAACTTATCCCCAGTCTCTACTAAATCACATTTTCTATAGATGTACACACAAAATAAATTTATATTTTCAATATGATAGTAACCTAAGAATCAATTTAACTTACAATGAGTAATAGTGGCTAAAGAAGCAAATAAATGAATATCTATGTACATCGACAGACTGGATGATCAAAAAGCAGCTTTAGATATCTCGCTTTTAAAGTTTTATTTATTAATTTTCCTTTTATCAACTCTCACTATTATGGGAAATTCGTTTTCAAATTTAACTTTCTGTCAATTTATATCCAGAATTGGCCATCATTATAAACATGATGATATAAATGGGATCGTTTTGAGTTATAATAAAATGGGTGCATCTCATTAATTGTTGAAAATCGTTAATTTAAAACTCTATTACATTTTTCCAAAAATTGAAATTGTACTCGTTTTTCAGATTAAATCAATGACCTAAAGACGCGACAAAAATTGTTGAGGCTTTTAAGCTTCTTATTAAAGACTATTTGTATTGGATTATATTCAAATATTTAAATAATTTGTATGAACTCATCTAAAAACAGTGAATTTGATAAAGCTTAAGTAACAAAAATCAGTAATTCTCAAGCACAGAGCTGACAATGTTTCTATAATTCCCTTTAAGGGAATACACATTATGATCCCCAGTGACATTTATGCTCAAGATTCCGAGCCTTGTGTTCATGAGCCCGACCATGGCAGATACTCCCCGATAGCTTACCTCGAAATTTCCTTTATCCAGAAAGTCATAAACTTCACCGGTGGTAAACTTATCTCCAGTCAGGAAAAGATTGAGCACGACCTTGCGTATCCCGTCTTCGTCCCTGCCGAGATACTTTATCAATCTCGCTCTTACCCTTTCTTCCGCAGTCTGCAGTTTCGGACACCTCAGTTAACGATATTTTGAGTTATAAAAATCTTTTATTATATCATAGATATCATAGAGGATTTCGATAGCCCTATATTTCGTCATGTGCATACAAATGATGTACAAATGGCTCGTGAAATTAGAGGTTATCGAATTCCTCTATAATATTATGGTTATGACTGCTAAATATATATTAATCCAATGTAGAGTCGCTAAGGATCGAATACCCTATATCTTTATCGTTTATATATTTTAGGATTACTTCTTGAGATACTTCTATTAGAATGCAGATCTGATACCTAAGATAGCTGTGAGAAATTAATCTTCAAAACTCTAAAAATTACTAGCAATATATTCATTTTTGTAATCCAGTCTAGGTAGTAACCTTCATGAAATATCTTTCTGAAATAAAGATATATGGCTTTAAAACTTATCAAATTTTGTTTACCAGGTTATATATACAAGTTTATTGTAGTAAATATATTGTGAGTTTTAATGTGCATTAGATATTTAAATTTACCATGCCATATTCTTCTGAAAAACATACCTCATTTATGGGAACAAAACGATATACTTATCTTGTTGGTTGATCTGGATGATTATAATGTCTTAAGTACTAAGTACCTCGATGAAGCTGAAAAGGAAGAGATTGATATATTTAAAACCAGGTATTTTAAGAATAGGTATATAAGTTCTAGAACAGTTTTAAAATATATTGTATATTGCTTATTTAAAGAGGGGCCCATCTCTGAAATAAGCACCTATAAAGACAAATATGGAAAGGTTCACGTGAAGAGTCATGATGAACTATATATATGCATGTCATATACCGGGAACATTGCTTCCTTGGCAATATCTAAAATAAAAGTTGGCATTGATATCGAGCTCAAAAAATTGTTTTCTTTTGAAAAAATAACAAGATACTTGCACAAACCAATTTTAAGAACCAAAGATTCCGGAAATGATCATGACCTCTTAATTGAATGGACTCTCAAAGAAGCATATTGTAAGCTTTCAAATAAAAGTATGCTAGCCAATCTTAATAAAGAACTTGATCTTAGCAGTGTCTTCCATTCAAGCTATATTTTGAATGAAAAATATGTTCTTTCTGTCATTACTTGTATTAATCCACATGACCTAAATATAAGTTTTCTTCCTAAAATAACATTGAATAGCTTAAACTATATGGATTAAATTAGTTAAAATAATGTTATATTACAAAAAATATATGTTTCGATATAACCTATTTAAAAAAAGAAAAATGTAAAAATCAAAAAGCATGAAAAAATGCTTGAATCTTACAAAAAAGGGAGTACAAAACCAAATTTTGAATAATCAAAGTTTCTTTTGCGCATTCTGCGCAAGAAACTTGATATGCTAGTGAAACAGCTCTGAAGATAATGGAATTATTCGAAATTAGAACAGGCTTCCTGCCCAAAATAAAGATGAAATCAATGTTCAATAAAAAGTAAATCGAAGAATATTTCCATTAATTTGAGCTTTTATTCGAAGAATTTCATATTTGATTTCATAGAATATTGTATTTTAGATGAAAAATACTTGAGCACTAGATTGTAACTCCCTTAGAGCAAACATCAGGGGATTTTATTCTTGAAAATAACGATAGTGCCTACTTTCCACAGATGTGTACAAGAAGACCATTCATTTTCTCAATATGCTATTACCTTAAAAAAATCATTCCATTTTTCAATGGATAGTGGTGAATAAATAGGAAAAAACAATTTGAAACTGCTTTTATCCTCAAAATATCAGATAGTAACAAAGCATCCTTGAATTCACAAAAGTTTCCCTCTTATCACCATCAACTCTTCGAAAGATATCTTTTTCCTTGCTACTATATCAATCTTGAACCCCACTTTTTTCATCTTTTCTTTAACAGCTTCCAACCCGGTAATTGAGGATATTAGTACCAGAATCTTTCCTCTTGGACTAGTATAATCCCGTACTTCATCCAAAAAGCGGTACAGAGTTTCTCTCCCATTGGTACCGCCGTCAAAAGCATAGTTCAACCACCCAGGAACCTTTTCTTCCTTAGAAGTGGGAAGGTAGGGTACATTAAAAAGGATGAGGTCAAAGCGATTTTCCAAGCTTTTAGGTCTTATTCCTCTAAAAAGGTCTGTACGGATCAACTCCAATCCATTTATTTTAGCACAACGAGCTGCATGGGGATTAATTTCTGTTGCAATTAGATTAATATCCGTAAGGTTGGCAAGGAGTACAGCAGACACAAAACCTGATCCTGCTCCGATTTCAAGGATTCGCATTCCTTGGTCTGCTTCCTTAAGGGCTACATCGGCAAGTAAAAAAGAGTCTTCTGCAGGTTCATAGATACGATTTGTATCATCTAGCTTGATCCGGGCTTTTCCATATTCTATTTCGACCATAAAATATCAGTTTTGAGAATCCTGGTTTTTCTCTCTGGACTTACACAGTTGGACTGGAAACAAACAGCATTAACACTCAAATACCTAAACTACTGATTTAGCCACAAAGTGTGATGTGCTTGATTTTGGACCTTAAGTGCTTAAATCTTACTTTTTTGTCTTCCATTTTTGTTTGGCTGATATTTAAAAATGCCTAAATGTCCGTAAATCTTTTGATGTCCACTTTGGATCACAATTAACATAATATTGTATGTGTAATACCATTTATATGCATGGAACGAATTTAGGAGTTTATTGAAATTCTCTAAATATTTTCCAGCACTACTTTTAGTAGCAAAATCAAAACTGCGATCAAAATGAGCAACCACAAAAGTGGCAAAAATATCCGTACCAGGATGTACAATATCAATGCTATAACAATCAACTGGACCAAAGAGAATCTCTTTTTCCCAATACACAGGAAGCGACGATGCAATCCACGAACCATTTATAAACCTTCCATACAGCGAGCCGTTATAAAAAACCTCAATAATGATATCCTTTTTATTCAGTGCCTTGTAAACCCCATACATAAAGTGACTTAATGTTTATTATTAAAATATAATGGAAATATTGCTTCCTAAGTACAAAAGATACAGTTTATATTGGGTCTCAAAATCTGGCTGTTTCCAGTAACAGGTCTGCTGGGAATCGAACCCAGGTTCAGAGCTTCGGAAGCTCCAGTGATATCCTCTACACCACAGACCTTCATTGTGAAAAAGTCCGAATAAATTAACTGACAGACAATCTGCATTAAATTAGCTCTTTATAATGTCAAATGGCTTATAAATTTAATCCTTAATGGGATGATGTGTTTTCACGGAGTGATGGAAAAAAAGAAAATCATCCAGGAGCTTAGCCTGGGAATTAACCCGGTTAATTATATGCTTTTCAGTAGTCTATAGAATGATTTATTCTTCCCATCTCGTTCCATACTTTTCATCAAATGCAATTTCAGTGAGAGCTTTGCGTGTTGAAGTCCTGTCCTTTGGAAACGGTTCTCCGATTGCGAGGGCTGACATAAGCTCAAGATTTGGGGGGCATCCAAGAATAGAATTTACTTTTTCTTTTTGATTCAGAATTTCTCCAAGCCAGACTCCTCCAAGGCCCAATTCACAGCACGTAAGGAGCATATTCTGAATTGCAGCACCAATAGCTTCTATATCCTTTGTTCTGTTATAGGAATTTTCGGTGTCCAGAAAAGTTGCAATAAGCAGGGGAGCCCCTGCTACGATACCGGAATAATGAGTACATTCAGATATTTTCTGAATAGTTTCCTGGTTCCGTATAACAATAAAGCGCCAGGGCTGATTGTTCAACCCGGAAGGAGCCCAGTGCCCTGTATTCAGTATTGTGTTGATATCTTCCTTGCAGACAGATCTATCCATAAACTCCCGGACACTTCGTCTATTGATGATAGTGTCAATAACTTTGCTTTCTCCCTTTATTGGCATCAGTTTCCCTTTGGAATCTTATTTTGGTTTTTTTATGAACTTTGCTAATAGACGGTCAATCGAGTATAATCAATCATCGTCAATTTTTTTGTTGAGCCAGGGGATACATTCCCGAACTTGCTTTCCAACAATTTCAAGCTGATGCTCCTTTTCCTGGCGTTCCATAGCTTTGAGTACAGGATGATTGACCATGCCTTCAAGAATGAATTCTTTGGCAAATTCGCCGTTCTGGATTCTTTCTAACGCTTTGCACATAGCTTCGCGGGAGTGCTCATTGATTATCTTAGGACCGATTGTCATGCCCCCATATTCTGCAGTGTTGGAAACAGAGTGCCACATTCTCTCAAAGCCCCCTTCGTAGATGAGGTCCACAATGAGCTTAACTTCATGACAGGTCTCAAAGTAAGCCATTTCAGGCTGATAACCGGCTTCTACAAGCACTTCAAAAGCTGTCTTGATAAGCGCTGATAGCCCTCCACAAAGATCCACCTGTTCCCCAAAAAGATCGGTTTCTGTTTCCTCACAGAAGGTTGTCTCGTAAACGCCTGCCCTGGTTGCACCAATACCTTTGGCATAGGATAAAGCAAGATCTCTTGCTTTTCCGGTTGCGTCTTGGTAGACTGCAATAAGGCCCGGAACTCCTATACCCTCTGTGTAGGTCCGTCTCACGATATGACCTGGACCCTTTGGGGCAACCATGAAAACATCCACATTTTTAGGGGGCACGATTTGGTTATAGTGGATGTTGAAGCCGTGGGCAAAAACCAGTGCGTCTCCGGCTTTCAGGTTGGATTCAATTTCGGAGTAGTAGACTAAAGACTGCTTTTCATCTGGGAGCAGGATCATTATTACTTCTGCAGCTTTTGCAGCCTCAGCTACAGTCATTACCTTAAGTCCATCACCTTCGGCTTTTATCCAGCTGGAACTGCCTTTTCTGAGTCCAACAATAACATTGAGGCCGGACTCCTGTAGGTTTCGTGCGTGAGCGTGCCCCTGGCTTCCATAACCCATTACTGCGATGGTTTTATTTTCGAGCGCATCAAAAGTGGTTTCATTATCTTTAATTATCTTTACCATTGCTTGATTCCCCTGAAAAATTATTTATTTTTGGGCAGAATTTCTCATATCATTTTGGGATGTATTCGAGATAAATTCAATAAACCTCTAAATTTTGTCATGGCTTATAAATAGGATATAATTACTCGTGATAATCAGAAGTTTATCAAAATCTTCTCGGTATAATATACATCAATTTTCCTGGAAATTAGATTGATTTAAGCTAATTTTTAAAAGTTTCTTTCTATTTATAAAGGCAGCATTTTAAAGCTTCAAGATAGACCTGAAAACCCATGCCTGCTATTAGTGAAGATTTTCAGGGATTTAAAGGGCTTCAAACCGCCTTAATCTTTGAAAAAAACCTATGCAGCTAACTCCTTTACTTCCCCTTGATATTTAAACTTTCTTTGGGCAGCGGATAAGCGCAATCTTGCCTGTTCTAACCATTTCCTTGATCCCAAATTGGCGGAGGAGTTTTTCGATTGCCTGAACTTTGCTTTCATCTCCAGTTACTTCAACAATCAATGATTTTGGGGCTACATCCACTATCCTTGCCCTGAATATATCTGCAATCTGTATAATTTCAGCTCTCGTATTCGCATCTGCTGCAACTTTGATGAGGACGAGTTCCCTTTCTACAGTGTCCTCTCCTCCGATATCCGAAACTTTGATCACGTCCACTAGCTTATTCAGCTGCTTTGTAACCTGTTCAAGGACATGATCATCTCCGTGAACGACAATTGTTATTCTAGAAATCTCGGGGTCTTCCGTTACCCCCACCGCTAGGCTATCAATATTGTATCCACGCCTCGAGAAAAGTGAAGCCACTCTTGAGAGAACTCCTGACTTATTTTCAACAAGAACTGCAAGCGTGTGTTTCATCAGTGTTCCACCTGGTCAAGTATCTCATTTATTGCAGCCCCGGCAGGCACCATGGGATAAACATTTGCTTCGCTCTCAACTATCACATCCACAACTGTAGGCCTGCCTGACATAATGGCTTCCTCAATTGCAGGCCCAACTTCGGATGGTTTTTCTGCGCGCAATCCAAGGGCTCCGTACGCTTCAGCCAGCTTCACAAAATCGACGCTTCCTTTGATTAAAGTGCAGGAATATCGTCTTTCATAGAAGAGTTCCTGCCACTGCCTGACCATACCCAAATAACCATTATTAAGGATCACTACAACAACAGGGATTTCATTCTGAACTATAGTTGCAAGTTCCTGAGAATTCATCTGAAAAGAGCCATCTCCTGCAATGTTAATAACAGTTTTATCAGGCCTGCCAATTTTGGCTCCTGTGGCTGCAGGGAATCCATACCCCATTGTACCGAGACCACCTGATGTAATGAAAGTGCGAGGTTCTCTGTAATTGAAGTACTGAGCTGCCCACATCTGGTGCTGTCCAACTTCCGTAACTATGATCGCATCATTACAGACTTTGGATATTTGCTCGATGACAAACTGAGGCATCACAACATCTGGAGACGTCTGCTTATAGGTAAGAGGATACTCCTTCTTCCACTTATTTATCTTATCAATCCAAGCTCCGGAATTGCAGCGCTTAACATACTTATTTAAGGATTTTAGCACCTGCTTTGCATCCCCGACAATTGGGATGTGAACCTTCACGTTTTTTGAGATCTCAGCAGGGTCAACATCAACATGGATGACTCTTGCGTTTGGAGCAAAGGATTCAAGCTTGCCCGTCACTCGGTCATCAAATCTTGCACCCACAGCAATGATAAGATCGGATTCCTGAACTGCATAGTTAGCGTATTTGCTTCCGTGCATTCCAAGCATCCCGACATATAGAGGATGGTCTGTTGGGATTGAACTTATTCCCATAAGTGTGGTCGTAACAGGAGCATTTATAGTTTCGGCCAACTCCACAAGTTCACAGCTGGAATTGGAACTGATCACTCCTCCACCTGCGTAAATTATGGGCATTGAGGAATTTAAAATTTCCTCAGCAGCGCGTTTGATTTGCTGAAAATTTCCCTTGTAAGTAGGCTTATAGCCTCTCAATTCTACCTTTTCAGGATAATAAAAATCAATTTCCGTGTTCTGGACGTCCTTTGGAAGATCAATTAATACCGGACCAGGTCTTCCGGTAGAAGCTATATGAAACGCTTCCTTTACGATCCTTGGGAGTTCTTTTGCATCCTGTACGAGATAGTTGTGTTTAGTGATAGGCTGGGTAATTCCAGTAATGTCTGCTTCCTGGAAAGCGTCATTACCGATCATGGAAGTTGGAACCTGGCCTGTTAATGCTACAATAGGTACTGAGTCCATATATGCTGTAGCAATGCCTGTTACTAAATTAGTTGCTCCAGGACCTGAGGTTGAAACACAGACTCCGGTCTTTCCAGTAGCACGGGCGTACCCATCCGCAGCATGAGCTGCTGCCTGTTCGTGTCGTACAAGTATGTGGCGCATGTTTGAATCATAAAGTTCATTATAGAATGGGATTATTTGCCCTCCTGGATATCCAAAGAGGATATCAACCCCTTCTTTTTCCAGGCACTTTATCAGAGCCTTTGCACCATTAACTTTTTCTGCTGACCCTGTTGTCATTATAAACTCCTTTTTATATTTTTCAAAATGTTAACTTGACTTAATGATCTTGAAAGTGAGTATGCTTCTTTTGAGGGCATATTTACCAGATTATCTCAAATTCACGATCTTTTGTTTTGAATTTTGCAAATACATCATAATCAATCATGTTACATATGGATACTGGCTCTCTCTTACTTCACAAAAATATGGAATTGATTATTTTAAAAATTTTTCCCAGCAAAAAAGAGGGAATGTAAAGTCCCCATGAAAAATTTTCAGGCTCCATCTTTTCTGCAACTCACTATACATGGATAAGGCGGTTCATGCCATTCATTACAGCCTCCACAGAGGCCATAATTATATCCGTTCTGGCCCCGCTTGCGGTGATCATCTTCCCATTTTTGGAAAGTTTTACCCTTACTTCCACAAGGGCATCGGTTCCGCCAGTGATGGAATCCACATGATATTCTTCCAGGATGATGTCTTCAGCACAGGAACTTACAGCTTTTCGGATGGAGTTGATTACGGCGTCTACAGGCCCGTTCCCGATTCCAGCCTCTACGATGATTTTATTTTTTACTTTAAGCTTTATAGAAGCTGTTGGAGTCACCTGATTTCCGGATACAATAGTAAATTCTTCTAATTTAATAAGGGGCTCCATATAAATATCAAGCACAATTTCCGCGATAGTTTGCAAATCAGCATCAGTTATGTGTTTTCCCTGATCACCCAGCTGTTTGACTCTGTTGAAAATCTCTTCAGTCTGTACTTCGTCAGCCTCAAGACCCATTTCCTTTAAGGCAAGGGTAATAGAGCTTCTACCGGCATGTTTTCCGAGTACAATATGGCGCTGTCTTCCGATATATTCGGGGCTCATTGGCTCGTAGGTTGACTTGTCGGCAATGAGACCATGGACATGAATGCCTGCTTCATGGGTAAATGCATTCCCACCCACTAGAGCCTTATTCGGAGATACAGGAACTCCTGTGAGACGGCTTACAAGCCTTGAAGTCCTATAGATCATCTCATGCTTGATACCTGTATCGTATTTGTAGAGCCACTCCAAACTCATGACAACTTCTTCCATGGATGCATTTCCAGCTCTTTCCCCTAAACCGTTTACTGTTACATGGGCCTGCCTTGCCCCTGCAGCAAGAGCAGCCACGGTGTTCGCAGTCGCTAAACCAAAATCATTGTGGCAGTGTATGCTTAGAGGTGCTTTAACCGAAGAAGAAAAATCTCGGAAAATTTCAGTAGTTCTTTCAGGCACAAGAAGACCTACAGTATCGCAGAAACATAACCTTTTGGCACCAGCATTTATCCCGTCTTCATACAGAGCTTTTAAAAATTCAAGATCTGCTCGAGAAGCATCTTCCCCACTCAGTTCTACAATAAGTCCATGGTCTTTGGCATATTCAGTTACTTCTACAGCCATCTGCCTTACTGCATCTCGATCCTTTTTGAATTTCGTCCTTATATGCAGATCAGAGACCGGCACTACAAGGTGAATGGAGTCAACATCGCATTCCAGAGCATAGTCAATGTCCATCTTTACAATTCTGCAGTAGCTGCAAATTTCGGCATTCAGTCCTTCATTTGCGATAGCCTTAATAGATTCCCTTTCACCTGTGGAAGTGATCGCAGAACCTGCCTCGATTACCGATATTCCCATCTCATCAAGGGTCCGAGCAATTAAAAGCTTTTTCTCCGTTGTCAGTGCTACTCCAGGTGTTTGTTCACCATCTCTCAAAGTGGTATCCAGAAATTGGATGTTTTCGAATAATATAATCCCTCAATCTTGAATTCATTTACGATAAATTTATTCTGCAAATGGGAAAATAATATAATTTGTTTGATATATTATTTGATCCTATTTCACAGAGGCCATTTTATTATCACATATTACATATATCTTTTCTCAGAACCCCAGCTTTCCCGAAAATATCCAAATTTATGCTGGAATCTTTGAGAACTCCTCTTAAATATATGTATCAGAGTGTTTTCAGTTTTTAGTTAACCAAAGAAAATTTTGATAAACCCTCTATTTTGTCATAGGCTTATAAATGGTATATATAAAACTTGTGAAAATCGAAGATTTACTGAAATCCTCTCAATAAACTTAGAAGGGAATTTAATGATTATGATGAAAATAGTTATTAAATTTGATATCTATATCTATAATATCTGTAATTTTGAAAATAATTATCCCCATTTAAGTCATTTGGCGTTAAGTAAACACTAAAGAAAGAAAAGCAAAAAAAGCTTTTCGTTTTCTTTCAGTTTTTTCAATACTCTCCTTCTTCCAACTCTGCCTGCAGAATAATTCTCATCAGACCAAGGCATTTTAGAAACCTTCTTTTTCAAGGACTTTTACCGGAAGGAAGAAAAATTCTGAGATATTTGAGCCTGTTAAGACTCATGATAAATTTCACTGATTTCTCAAAAATTTTCAACTATGTTCATTGATATGAATTGGGGCAAAATGTTGATTTTAGAGTTGGTGTCCAAAATTTGGGACTATTTTTGAGGTCCAAATATACAGCAGAAAACAAGAAATTTCTTAATTGATGACCAGTAAATTAAACTTTAATTATCTTAACAGAATATCAAGTCTATGTATTAATAGTTAATAGGGATATGTGCAAAAGCACTCTAGGATACTAAAAACTAATAAATAATATATAGAAAATTGGAAACAAATATTTTTGGTGGAAATGTTATAATAATTCTTTCTTCGATACATCTATTGTATATTTATATATGGCCAGAGAGAATCTACAAGTACAGGTATGTGGAAAGCATCCAGTCTTCTCTGAAACCGCAGCTACGACTAATATTATTTCAGGACTGCCATAGGCTTTGAGAGTACTTTTTTACCAAAATATGAAGACGATGCAGAATATTTTGATAACAATATGTAGTTTGCAAATACAAGGGGCTAGAAAGCGATGCGGTTAGCTGAACTGCCAAACCAAAATAACGAAGAATTCAGTTTTAAAAAAAGGTGGAAAATGCCTTTGTTCATTTAAGCCTATTATTCAAAGTATTTCATGTTTGTTTTTAAGTTCTCTTAATAATGAAAACGACTTGTATTTATGTACACGTCTTCGGAAAGTGGGTTTCGATATCCGCAAATGTACGTGATCATTATTTGCTGGAAAAAGATGCACTATCTTGCCTATTATCTTTAAATGAGACTAAAGAATTGTATCTACTTTTGAAATCAAAGATCAGAAAGCTAGTGAAATATTTGATTAGTTGTGATAAAAATGATTGTATAACAGAGCGAAAGTAAAAAATACTGTTACCATATCAGAAGGATTATGTTAATAACCTCTTCTCGAAAACCTTCTGCAAAGACCCGGATGCTTTGCAAGTTGCTTTCGAGGTTTATAGCCTGTAGAAGCATAACGCGTGGGAAAATGGGCATGCAGGAACTTATGAATCTCACGCAAAGTGGGCCTTTCATAGTCGTAGGGGAGTACCATGGAAATCCTGGGGAACTCAACTTTTATGATGGAAACAGCCAGCTTCTTTTTTCTCTTCGATTTGTGGACTGGTGTTCTCAGATTATTGATTCTTATCGGTTTTCAGATGTTAAGCCCATTCTCATAGGCCAAGGAAAGATTGCGGAAGCTTTTGAGTCTTTCTTCCATTTCAAGAGGATTGAAAGCGATAAAATGGCTAAATTTACTTCTCGATTCATTTTGATAGTTGCAGACGGGAAGGATATTCATTTTTTGGATAGCGGAAAGTGCTTATTTAGTCTTAGTATTAAAGGTTTTAAAAAATATTGATCTCAGAACCCTTATTTTTGAGCGTAATTTTTAAAAATCGATTTACAAGGCAAAGTTGCAAATTTATTTTTTGGATTCATTTTGGGAAACAAATTTTACAAGGAGGAATTCTCTGAAACTTTTCGCAGAATTTACTTTTGAAACCAAAACTGCAGAACTGATTTATAGGGTTATTCTGCCCGAGCTTAATGATTATTTTTCAGGAAGATCTGAAATATGTCTGTTCCTCGAGGACACAAAAAATTTGGTACTAAGAATAAAAGCCGAAGATCCAGTCTCCCTTCGCTCAGCTATTAATACCTGGTTTAGGCTTATCCAGATTGCTCAGGAAATCCTTGAAGCTACAATTTAAATTTAACAGTGTCGATTAACCTACTAGAAAGTACGTTTTTTGTAAATATCAGCGCTATGGTCCTGAATTTCACTTCGGGAGTGAAGGATTCTTCTCGCCTCTTTTGTGGAATTTGTTTGGGTTTAACTTTTGATAACTAATTTATCATGCTTGTTGCAGTTGGACACTCCACAGCTATATTTTTAACTAATTTTGCATTATGAAATGAAGATATAATTCAGACCATTGCATCTAGAAAGTAAGATCTCACAATATTTTGTGCATGAGGTGTCAAAAATAATTTCTCTCTGTCACTTAGAATTGCGATGGATACGTGTGCAGTTACCATGTAATCTGGCAGTAAGATGGGTTCATTTGTTTGCAATAATATTTCAAATTGGCTTCGTTAAAAATTTAGTTTTTGAACTTCTATGGGTTGAATCTGAATAGGCAAAGGCTCAACTTTTAATTTCATTTTACCAATTAACCTGACATAAATTCCGAAACTAAACCATAACACATCTGAAAAATACTTCTAAAATATATATTAAAATAAATATATCAAATGTCAAATAAATGTGCACATAATTTTTCTAGCTTGAAGTTATCAATTAAATTTTGTGTAGTTGCTACCAAAAATAAGATCAATTTGACTCGGATAAAATGTGATTAAATTATGGATGAAAAGGTTGAAATCTTGATTGTTGAAGACAATCTTGGAGATGCGATTCTGATTGAAGAGATACTTGAAGAATTCGCCGACTTTCCATATGAACTTATAAACGCTAAAACATTGAACGAAGGTTTGATTCTTTTTTAGGAATATCCATTTGATGTGATTCTGACCTATCTAGGTTTGCCGATAGCGATGGAATCGGACTTTCCTTGCTATTCATACAAAAATCCACGAATTCCGATCATAATCTTTACTGGGTCAAGTGATGAAAAAATTGGAATCGATGCTGTAAAAAAAGATGCTCAGGAATATTTAGTCAAAGGACAAATAAACGGGAGACTACTGAAACGCTCTATCCAACATTTATTAAGCGCAAAAAGTTGTAAAAGTACTCACAAATAACTAGATTCCTGTAAAACGGAAATTCATCACAGGGTTAAGAACAATTTACAGGTAATATCTTCACTCCTTGACCTTCAAGCTGATAAATTCAAAGGCCGAAAGGGTATAACGGATTCAGAAGCAATAGATGCTTTAAAGGAAAGTCGGGATAGAGTATATCTATGGCCCTTATTCATGAAGAATGCACCAATTTCAGAGAAGGCTGCGACGCCTTCCACAGCATGTACTTGTTTCTATTAGAAATTATGAAGTTTTGAATTTACTATATATTTTTCATTAATAATCAGTTGCTTATAAATTTTGTACATCTATATTTAATTACCTCATACTAGTAGAATAACTAAGTTAGCTAGTTTATGAACTGAATAGTTTCCTTAATTGGCCTTACACTATTTTGAATAATTTCCTTCACATCCACAGCTGTGGCGCAGATATACCCATTTGCTTGATACATGGTGCACCATAGCAAATTTGATTAGAGAGCATTGTAAGAACTTCTAATATTTTGTTCAAAGCCCCTTTCATTCTCAATAGCTTAGTTTTCCCTAATATAAACCGTGATAGATTGAAGTTTCAATATTTCAATCCTAAAAAGACCTCAAATCGCTTATTATATAGTCCTTTATGTTGAATGTTTGGCTATGGCGGCTTGCTTGATCACTGTTTCTTGGGCTAGTTAGGGTTATTTAAGCCTAATTAAAAAAACAGTAAATAGTGGATTCATTTAGTATTTATTTGATGATTTTTCGCTGATTGCGGCTCATTTATGATAAATAATCGATTAAGATACAGTTTGAACAAAGAATAAAACTCAAAAACGAAAAAAGCATGAAACGAATAGCACGACATTTTCAAAATTAATATTGATAGGCGCACCCTTCAACGATTGTATCGTTAATATTTGGTGGTTTAAGTGAATGATGATATCATTGAACAAATTCATAAAAGCTTGACTGTAGAACAAATAATGACCCCAAAAAAAGAGTTTTATTTCCATCCTCAAGATTCTAAATCTCATAAAGAAATAACTATTTTCCCCATAGAGCATGAAGGCGGATCAATTATTAAATAGTTAGATAGTAAAGGTTCCAGCAAGTATTATATATTACCGAACAAGACGATTTCAAAAGAGCTGGATATAATGTCTTTAATCAAAATACTGGATAGAAATTCATTTTTCTTTGTAATCCATGATGAAACAGTAGGGATAGTTGCTGTTGCGGACTTAAGAAAGGGAGCAGTAAGGATGTTCTTTTATTTGATACTTTATAGGCTGGAGAATCAGATGAATGTTTTTTTTAAAGAAAGAATGTCTGAAGCTGACTTTATAGGCTTGCAAAACCTAGATGCAGAATGCAAGAAAAAAAGTATGAGCTTTCTGTTTTTGAAGAATGCAGTTTTTACGACTACCTGGTAGCTCTGAAAAATTATGATGCTTTTAAACAAAAACATGGTTTTTCAATAAGAGACATTGAGCAATTCGGTGGTCTTGATAAATTTAGAAATTGGATCATGCACCCTTCAAGAGCGGAAGTCAAAGTGAAAATGAATTTTGAAATTGATTACAACCATTACTTGTTCAAGCAGCTTGATAGAATCCAGAAGCTCGAAATATTATTGAAAAATAGCTGAGAATTGTTCAATCTCAAAAACATCTCTGCAAAAAAATTAAAAAATTTGTAGTTACGTGCCTGAGATGAGCATCATGCCATTCAATGACTTAGAAACTGTGAAATCATTTCAGGATACAACAGGATCGACACTTGCTTGAAAGATACCTAATCACCCATAGATTGATCCCACTTTCCGCAGATGCCCGCAAAAATGCCCTCAATTTTTTCATATGTCAATAGCTTAAAAGTTAGCCCATCCTCTGATGGATATTTATGGGCAAATCAGCAAATTAATTCTACTTCTGTGTACATTTGCGGAATGTGGGATAAAGTTATTTCTTACCTATTTCTAAAGGGTAAAATCACTTTACCTCTAGAGCTAGATAACACTTCTTCACATCTGCGACTATAGCTTTAAATTTTGATGAGTTTTCTAAACGATTTGTCTATAAGGCTGGAAATTGGTTAATCATTCATTTTATTATAATCAGAGAGCAAATTCTGATAGAATGAATCATTTGGATTTTCTTTAATCAACTCATCAAGTGCCTGCTTGTATATTGTCGTATCGATATGATCTTCGATTTTGACGTCTGTATTTATGTATCCGCTGTCTTTCATCATCTGATAGAATTTCACTACACCGTGTTTATTAGGATCAGGTGACGCATAGAAATAATTATTCCATGTTGCCTTGCGAATTACATCTTTATCAACATTGACGTATTTCTGGATATCGTCTACAGAATTGTTCTGATTCTCGCTGAAAAATTTATATGCTTTTATCAGTCCCTTTTCAAACTTCACATATGTGGGTCTGTCTTTATTCAAAGTATCAGTCTTCAGTGCAATCCGGCAGCATGGGTGCTTATCAAAGTATTGATATGAGTGTGATGCCACAGACAATCCCTGCTGTTGAGCGAGTGTATCAAATGGAATCCACACTATTCCACCATCGGCTTTTCCGGTCTTAACTGCCTCTAGCACTGCGTTAGGCGAGTTTAACTCCAGGAAAGTCACATCTTTCTTCCAGTCTATGCCTGCTTTCTTCAGGGAACCCCGGTAGATTAGATCCCCATTGGACATAGCAACTGTAGCAATTTTTTTATCCTTCCAGTTATTAAGATCCGCTAGTTCCTTTGCTTGCTCGGGCTTTGCCACCACAGACTGTCCCTCGCTCATTAGGCCGCCAATCATTGAGATAGCTGCTCCCTTTGCAATATATGTTGCTGGATTGGATGTTCCAGATCCTGTTGTATCGAGTTTATTGCCAAATAATGCGTTATAAGCTTCCGTGCCCGTTGTGAACTGGTACAGTTCTACATTTAGACCTTCTTTATTCCAGAAGCCCTCTTCTTTTGCTATAAAGATTAGAGCATCCCCATTTGTAGGTAGATATCCGTGCCTGATAGTCGTGACCCCAGAAGCTGAAGTATTTGCTCCCTGCGATATAGTTTCCTGTGAAACTCCTGCATTAGAAGAACCAATTGAAGTATTTGCTTCAAGCGAATTACGTGTATTTGAAGAGTTTAGTGCGCTCGAGTTTAGTATTGCACCTATTCCTATCAGCGCAACAAAAAGGATCAATATTCCAATTACATATTTGTTTTTTTTAGGCATAATTCCTCCAGTTACTTTTTTCGGCTAATGTCGAAAAACAATCGTTTGAGTATCCATATTGAAAATGTGGAATTTATAATCGATATTTAAGTAAAAATTACCTTTAACAACACGGAAACAGATTTTGTGCAATTAACTTAAAACTGAAATGTTACTGCTAATAATTGCTTTATACTCAGCACATAAATCCCTTGTTTTCATACTTTATCATGTATTTTCGGTTGAATAAAGAGTAATAAAAATTGGATTCATTCTCATAAATATCCTATTATTAAGTCCTTTTTTGCCGCAATTAACTCAAAACTGAAATGTTACTGCTAATAATTGCTTAATACTCAGCATATAAATCCCTTGTTTTCATACTTTTCATGTATCTTCGGTTGAATAAAGTGTAATAAAAATTGGATTCATTCTATAAAGTTTCTTAAACTTATTCAAATACTAATGAAAATTGTATACCAATTTAGAATTATAAAAATAAATTTAAGATCAAATTAGCTACAAAATAGACAGGCTTCAGGCAATATTACCCCGAAATTATGTTTAGAGGCTTATATTGGTGTATAGCATGAACTATGAGTTTAATCGATATATGTATAAGTATGGGAAATTACTCGCAAAAATTTCCATTCTGTGTGACATTAAACTGTTACAGGGAGATGAAAAAAATGGCAACAATTGATTTAAAGAACATTTCGTTATCCTATGGCAATAATGGCACTAGTCATAAAGCACTCTCAAATATCAATCTGAGAATAAGAAATGGAGAATTTATCACTTTGATTGGTCCTTCTGGGTGTGGGAAAAGTACAATAATTGATGTTATCTCTGGTTTGCTTTCTCCTTCAGAAGGCATTGTTCTTTTAGATGGCGTCCAAGTTGAAGGACCTGGTACTGATCGTGGTACTGTATTTCAGGATTACTCTCTCTTTCCTTGGATGACCACTTTTAAAAATGTTTGCTTTGCCATTGAGCATTCAAAAGAAGCTGGGACACACAAAGGTGTAGAGAAAATGGCACAAAAATTTCTTGACCTTGTAGGACTTGGAAAATTTAAGGATAAATATCCGCACACCCTTTCAGGTGGAATGCGACAGCGTGCTTCAATTGCCAGGATGTTTTCGATCGATCCTAAAGTCTTCCTTATGGATGAACCTTTTGGAGCTTTAGATTCACTTAACAGAATGTACATGCAGGATCTTCTTTTGCATCTATGGTCGAAGGAGAACATCACAAGACTGTCCTGTTTGTTACTCATGATGTGGATGAAGCACTTTTGCTTTCCGACAAAATCGCAGTCATGACCCCTTCTCCTGGGAGCATAAAAGAAGTAGTTAATGTTCCATTCTCCAGGCCAAGAAATCGTAAAGATCTAAGTATTGACCCTAATTATCTTGCTCTAAAGTCTAACCTTTTATCAATATTATATGGTGAGATGGTAGAAGAGATCAAAAAGCAGGAAAAAGAACTGGAAGGGTATATATAATGTCTGAAAATAGCTTTAAAGTAGAAGCTGTAACTGGGAAAATTAGTGCAATAAACAAAAATAACCTCAGAGCAGGCACCGTTTTTGCTATCTTATTTGCTACTATTATCCTGACAGTTGCGTTTCCTGATTCACCTGTACAGATGGTAAATGACAATAGCATGTTCGTTGCTTTTATTTTTCTCCTTATGATTATATACGGGGCAAAACTTTATTTTAATCATAAGAAAATCGTTTCAAACACCGATATATTTCTTATTCTATCTTCAGGACTATTTCTCTGGGAGTTACTTATTGGAAAATTTGCACTACTCGACCCATTTCTTTTTCCCGGCCCTACAAAAGTTTTTTTAGTGTTTCAAACCGATACAAAACAGATGGTAGATGGAATAATCAGTTCTCTCAGTATACTTCTGGCAGGATACTCTATTGCTCTTATCTTTGCAATCCCGATCGGGCTTTATGCCGGATGGAAAAAAAGGGTGTTTGATGTCACATATCCTATTGCCAAAACGGTATCTCCGATTCCAGCAACCGTGTATCTGCCATATTCTATAGTGCTATTGCCAACATTTAGAGCATCTTCAATCTTTTTAATTTTTATTGGAGCATTCTGGCCAATTCTCGTAGGTAGTGTATATGGAGTTTTCTCAGCAGATTCTCGCCTTATTAATTCCGCACGCACACTAGGTCTTTCAGACTACCAGATGATAAGGAGGATTCTGTTGCCTGCTGCATTGCCATCTATATTTTCAGGTGCAATGATAGCTCTGATTTTATCTTTTATTACTTTAACAGTTGCAGAAATGGTCGCGGCAACATCTGGTCTCGGTTGGTATATACAATATTATCATCTGTTTGCAAGTTATGGTAAAGTGGTTGCAGGCATGATTCTGATGATACTAATTGTAATAGGAATTATGAATATCTTTGATCGTGTTCAGAAGCACTTTCTATGTTGGCATCCCTTATATGGAGAGGAAGTAGATCCTGCAGAAAGTTTTGCCGGAGAAATCCCTGCTTCCTCTCTTTAATCTTTGATGAAAACTCTACAATTCAAGCAAACTTTCCTCTATTTTTTAAATTCTCTAAAAAATGTGGCCATTTTCGCTCATTTGCCATGATATTTAAAGAGTTCTTTTATAATAATAATAATAAATAAAAGCATCTCGATCCTTACCAGTCACATGATTGCAACATATAATATCCTATACCTCTCGAATCTAAACGATCTTATGATGCTTTATCCTTGCCGGATGGATCAATACTTCACTTTAATTAGTGAGTGATAACATGACTAAACATGAATAAAATAAGGAACATTGCCATTTATGGAAAGACGGAATTGATAAACCGACGAGAGCGTCGAGCATCAGTGCTGCCCTTTCCGAGCAGGGATACAACGTTATGCAGATAGGTTGTGACCCGAAAAGCGATTCTAATAATTCATTACGTGGAGGCAGGTTTGTCCCACTATACTCGAAACTCTGCGTGCGGACCGAAAGTTGGAGATCGATGAGATTATTCACACAGGATTCGATCACACTACTTTAATGAGATGGGACATCAATATTCTCCTGAGATTGAAAAAGAGGTACGAAGATATTTAAAGCCAACCAATTACTCTTGGAGAGTAAACGAAACCTACATCTTAGGTAAAAGTGAATGGAAAAAGCTCCATCAGGAAGAGTTAATTCAACAGGAAATACATTTGATTTTTTTTATGCTAAGTGCAAAGCGTGACCAGAAAAGCCTCAAAACGTGTCTTTAAGAAGGCTTTGAGTTCTAATCATAATCAAATTCCAAAGACAATAACTGTTGACAAAAATGCATCTTATCTACCTGCTATAAATGAATTGAAAAATGATGAAATATTACATAAAAACGTAAGCCTTCGGCAAATTAAGTATTCGAATATAATATTGTTGAACAAGATCATAGGTCTATAAAGCGAATAATTGCTCCAATGCAAAGCTTTCAGTCTTTTCGCTCTGCAAGTAAGACTTTAAAAGGAATTGGAGATTTGAATATGGTTAAAAAAAACAAGTCAATAATCTAAATTATTCTGGTCTTAATGAAGCTAAGTATATCTATCAATTATTTGGAATAATTCTATAAATATTGGTACATTTTTCTCGGATATTTTGACTTTTGTTCATAATCCATATATTTACGTGCTTATTCTCTCGATTTTTGCAATGGAATCATAAAAATGGAGTGTGAAATGAAGATAATTTCACTCACAAAGGTCCAGCGTATTTACTCATAATGTCTTCCATTAAAGTAAGCCCTCCACTAAACCCTGCATAACTACGCTCAAGTATAACGCGATCATATGACGGAAATGAAACCGTCAGATGTATGGCATTAAATTCAGGACCCGCTATGAAAGTTTCAAGGGAACTAGCAAACAAGAACATGAAATTTCTGTCTTTTAAATTCTCCCGAATCCTGTATGCGTCTACCTCATAGATTATTTCAGGCTTTGAAGGGGTTTCAAGTCCATCTGTCAGTTCCTCGTCTATTAATTCACGGGCTTCATCGGGTGGATTGTCCGTTATCTGAACAATATCAGGCAGATATCCGACTTCATTTGAGAGATATTTTGTAATGTTTACAGCCGAATTACTGTCTGCAACCACCGCAAAATAAGGATGCGGTCTGGCAATCAAAAGCACATCCCCAATATACTCTGCAAATCTGTACGCCCGCTTTTCTTCTTTAGCAATCAGATCTTCGATAATTTCTGCTGAAACATCTAACCTTTTTCCGACAATTCTGAGAAACTCTGTGGTTTGCTTAGGTCCGATCGGTACGCTCGGGAAGGAGATGTAAGGAGTATTGAATTTTTTTTCCAATTTCTTTGCCGTTTTATGCCCAATCCAGGTTGATAGAACAATATTATATTCAGCAGCCGAAATTTTTTTCAAATTTATAAAAGAGTCAAACTCTCCTATTATCAGATTTGGCCTTAAGCCTATTCTTTCAAGAAGTGTTTTTATCTCTTTTGCTTCTCCTTTCCAGAATATATGCTGAGAAGGAACTATTCCAAATACATTCACTAGTCCTTTTTCTTTAGGAGCCTTTTCGAGAAGCTGATCTACTACAGCATTGAAAAAATATTCATAGCCATCGTATGAAGTTCCAGCAAATCCTGAGGTATTCACATGTATAATAGGAATTTCGGGATTCTTTTCCTTAAATGTTCTGACAACTGATTCCACATCATCTCCAATAAGTGAAGGAACGCAACCAGAGACAACTGCTAATAAATCACCATCTACAAGTTCTGCTGTAGACTCGATAAGTTTTTCAAGTTTTTTCTCGCCGCCGAAAATCACATGCTCCTCAACTAAAGAAGAACAGGGAGTGCTTGTCCCCCCAAAAGGTCCACCTGCATTCTGGCCAGCTGCATAAAATTGGCCGAAAAGCTGTCCAATTCCACATCCTGCCCCTGAATGGAGTATAGGAACAACGTCAAATATGCCAATTGCAGTTGAATAGGCCCCTCCAAGCGCACAGGAATAACGCGGTGCTTCTATGGCACCTGAAATAAGATTAATTGTCTGTAAAGATTCACTTTTTGGCATGATTACACCCAATTTAGTTCTCTTCTTTAAGATAATACAGTGAGTTCGTTTGTTTGTACCACCAGTCTTTATATGTACTCTTAGTCTTTTCAAGCATAGTTCTCTGAAATGAATGACTTTTTAATGACTGCAAAAGGAAATTTCCAAATGCAATAGCTCCTGTATAACCACTCTGAGCACTCCAAGGATGTGGATCTGACCTCAAGGCATGCACCCTCGTAACACCTTTATCACGTTTAAATGCGCCTCCTTGAAACGGGCAGGTCATCGCGATATCAGGGTTTCGCTGATTTGTGATATGCGTCTGTTCTGCAGCCTGGAATGTATTTACCAGGATGTCAAAGTCCCCTGTCTGGGATAGCAATCTCTCCAGATCCTTGAGTATTAGATTGTCAAAGTCCTGGCACATTGCAGCTGAGGATTTGAGTCCAAGTTCATCAAAGTATGGAATCTGGGCCAGAAGTCTTCCCTGACCAAGTGCACCCAGCACTTCCACCTTCTCTCCATTACCTTTGAAATTTTCAAATTCGTGTTGAATTGCCTTAAGTTTTGGAAGCCACTTTTTGTGTTCTTCTTCGATAAGAGATTCTAATTCTTTTTCTTTTCCAGTATGTTTCGCAATTTCCCTTAGCCATTCATCCGTATGGGCAATTCCCATAGGGGAAGGATAGAGAAAATAAGGAACTTCATATTCCTGCTCAAGCCCACGTGCAAGGTAGTCGGTATAAGTGGGACACAGTGGTGCAGTAACTGCAGCCTCAGAGAGTATTTCAAATTGCTCTACCGATGCAAACTCAGGAACAAAATTAACTCTCAGACCAACTTTTTCAAGCAGACGCTTTATCTCCAGTCTGTCTTGCCACGTATACGAGAGCATACTGGCAACATTTACGAGATCTGTCTGCTTTTTTTCCGGCTTTTTGACAAGATATTTCAAAATTGCATGCCAGAAGGCATCATATCCAGTTTGAACAAGCTTTGATCGTGAACCTTCACAATGGATAGGAACTATTGTTGCTCTTACTTGGGGCTGATATTTTGCAACAACGCCTTCTATGTCCTCTCCAATTATCCCTGACGTGCAGGATGTGAGTATAAAGATAGCTTTTGGGCTGTACCGTTTCTCAGCCTCTAGTATTGCTGCGCCAAGTTTGTCACCTGCACCATAAACGACATCTTTTTCCCCAAGATTTGTTGTTATCCAGTGGAGATCGTAATTAGCAGGACGGCCAAGTTCGACAGGTACATGCCGATAGAGTTCACGGTAGCCAAGTGCTGAAGAAGAGCAACCCACAGGTGCATGGTATATAGCTACTGCATCACGTATTGTTCCAATTCTTACTGAGAGATAGAAATTCAGAACACAACCACTGGATTGCTGAAAATTGCGCTCTCTTTGCCTCAAACAACCCGAATTTGCTTCTTTTACAAGGTCACTGGCTTTTCCATACCAAACATTTATACCGTTTGCCCTTTGCTCTCTGTTGGGACATGTGGCTCTAGATAAGTCAATTCTCTCCTCAATCAGCTCATTTTCAGTAAGTTCTGTTCTTGACATTACTACTTCTCCATAAGAGACCTGTTTTTCTTAATGAATTTGTCTTCAATAAGTTCTACTCTTAGAATCATTTTCTACATTCAACATTGATAGATATATAATTCGGGAATGCAGCAAAATTGGGATCTTTTTTTTCATTATCCGAATTTTTGTGGCAATAGTCAAATTGAGAGTTTAAATAAATTCATCTCATATAGTTACTAGCTATCCCAGATGCAGGACAAAAAGATTGAAGTACTAGTTAATATGGCAAATTTTTGTCGCAAAATCAAGGAAAACAGAATTTCAGTGTCAATTATTGCTGAAGTGTAAGTCTATAAATTGTATTTCGTTGTTTTTCTTTATGGTAATGAAATGACACAAGTACGGAACATAGCGATTTATGGAAAAGGTGGAATTGGAAAATCAACTACTTCATCAAATCTTTCAGCGGCTCTTTCGGACCTGGGCCTTACAGTAATGCAGATTGGTTGTGATCCAAAAAGTGACTCTACAAATAATCTAAGAGGTGGAAAGTCAATTCCTTCAGTCTTAGATGCTTTAAGAAGTGGATATAGAATTGAAATCACCGACGTTGTTTACGAGGGATTTAATGGTATTCTTTGTGTGGAAGCTGGGGGTCCAGAGCCTGGAGTGGGATGTGCAGGCAGAGGAATTATTACTGCAATAGAGTTCTTAAGGCAAAAAAATGTATTTCAGGAGTTTAAACCTGATGTTGTAATATACGACGTTCTTGGAGATGTTGTCTGTGGAGGATTTTCAATTCCTATTCGTGAGGGTGTTGCAGAACAGGTCTACACTGTTGCATCTTCTGATTTCATGGCAATATATGCAGCAAATAATCTCTTTAAAGGAATCAGGAAATATGCAAATAATGGCGGTGCATTGTTTAGTGGAATAATTGCAAATTCAATGAACCAGCAGATTCAAAGGGAGATAATAAACGACTTTGCAAAACAAACTAAGACAACGATTACAGGATATGTACCTCGTTCTCTTGACGTTACGAGAAGTGAGCTAAGGGGTCAGACAGTAGTAGAACATGCACCTGAATCGGAACAGGCTGAATTATACAGAAGACTTGCAAGAAGTATTTTGGACAACGATCTGAAATATATCCCTGCCTCTCTAGAATCTGAAGAACTCAAAATATGGGCTGAAAGCTGGTCAGACATACTTCTTAGGGAGCGTGAAAATGAAAGTAGTGTTGAAAATAGGGCTGAAAGAATAGCACCAATATCTTCAGAGATCTGAAGAAGAGTTCGATAAAACCCGAACGTAGGCTTTTAAAAAATTATCCAGATGCTTTAAAGCAAAAAGAAGTAAAAAGTTTGGATGAGTACTGTTATAATGATTACGGTTTTTGACGTTTGGGAGTCAAAGCTATTGGTTTATAGGACAAAACATAAAACCACTTTGCTGAATACTCTATAGAGGATTTCGATAAACCTCTGATTTCAACAAATTGCTTATATACCTTTTATAAACTATCTACCAAAAAGTGGGGTTTATCGAAATCGTCTATAGTTTTAAGCTTTGTCCTATAAAGCTACCTATCTTGTCCTATAAAGCCATCTATCTACTTAAGAACATACTCCTAAAATTATTTGGAAATAATATTAGGGGGGGTGAAATTTTTGGAGCTGAGAAACATTAAAATTTAAAGGCGATCAATTGAATTTAGTTACTCAATTTCTTTTTCTCTTTTGAAAATTGCTGTCACTGCTCCATCTTCGTCGATATCGTTCTTCATCAAAATCAACTCCCAACCCTCGTTTCCGATTTTTTCGAGGTCTATCATCTGTTGTGCCAGGTGAACGCCATGAATCCTGCGAGAATCATATTCCCATAATTTCATAACTTAACAATCCTCCTGTTAGTATTAAACAGAAATTTTTTGTAGTAAATATTGCGATGAAACTATAAATAATCCTAAAAAATTGAGAAATATCTGGAAATTTGATGATTATTTATTCACCTACTACCTAAAAAGATATACAACTTACATTCTGAGCAGTGTACCGATTTTTCTGTAAAATTTCAGATCCAAATAAATTATAAGTAAGGAAATAGCAATTATGATGAATCTGATTACATGAAGTATACCAAAACTATGATTCGAATTTGCAGCAAATCTGCGACATTCCTGCATTTCGTGCATAGATACAAAAGGAATGAACCAAGAAGCTGTTAGTCTTCAGCCGATGGAGTTCACGTTTTGATTACTCCACAAAGATAGAGATGGAGCACTTTGCACGGATAAAAAGTTATCAAATAAACATCCGAAATATAACTTATGCACATTATGCACTTGAAGAGTGGGGTCAATTAAGTGTGAGTTGGAGCATGATCAAGCACCTTGAGTTATGAAAATCAAAAGTTCAGCACAGTTAATGTTTCATGATGCTAATTTTGTAGTTGATTGCTTAATTCAGATTTGACTCCAAAAATTTAGTTTAGCTCGGAAATTTTTCTTAATACATCTACCATACCTTAATGTTCAAAAGGTTTTACTATGAAATCCAGTAACCTATTTTCATAAACTTTTGCCCAAGAGAAAAGTATAGTGCCAGTTTTGATCCATCCCACTTAATCGTTTATACAATTGCTTTATGTCCTTGCTTAAGAAAAATATATCTGACGACCATTCGCACAAATTCGGCATTTTCCATAATCATAACACTTAGTATGTATTTGCCTTCTTTTTTATTTTTATAAAGAAAACAATAAATATTATATGATTTTTATTCATACTTTTTTGATCAAATAACCCACAGCTTGCTTGTGGATGAAAACTTTCCCATAGTTTTATGGATAAAAGATACTATTTTTTTTTATTTTAATGTTAAGACAGAGAACATCAGCTACTTGCAACACTCTACATCAGTTCAATTCTATATATATTAAAAAAATAAATTAATAACCGTCACCAACCTCGTTCCTGAAGAGCTTCTTCTATGGGGATCATATCTACGCTGATGCCCTTCATTCCGGAACCAATACCTGTTGATATCTCAGCAAGTCTTGCAGGGTTATCATAGTCATTTACACCTTCAACAATTGCTTTTGCTATCTTTTCAGGATTTTCGGCTTTGAAAATGCCTGAACCCACAAAAACTCCATCAGCTCCAAGGCGCATCATAAGAGCTGCATCCGCAGGGGTTGCAATTCCACCAGCTGCAAAATTAACCACAGACAAGCGCTGCATCTTTGCTGTTTCGATCACGAGTTCTATCGGAGCTTCAATCTCCCTGGCAACCAGGATCAGTTCTTCTCTTGTCTTACCAGAAAGTGCACGTATTTCCCCCATAATCTGCTTCATATGCTTCACTGCTTGGCTGACATCACCTGTTCCAGCTTCTCCCTTGGTCCGGGGATCATGGCTGCCCCTTCGTTAATCCTTCTAAGGGCTTCTCCGAGATTTCTAGCTCCGCAGACAAAAGGCACTGTAAACTGTGTCTTGTCTATGTGGAAGAAAGGATCAGCTGGGGTCAGCACTTCGGATTCATCTACCATGTCAACACCAAGTGCCTCCAGAATTTCTGCTTCTACAAAATGCCCTATTCTGGCTTTTGCCATTACAGGGATGGTAACAGTATCAATGATTTGTTGAATTATTTCAGGATTTGCCATTCGGGCAACTCCACCAGCTTTCCTGATATCTGCAGGAACAGCCTGAAGGGCCATAACAGCAACCGCTCCGGCTTCTTCTGCGATTCTGGCTTGTTCAAGGGTTGTTACATCCATGATCACACCCCCTTTCTGCATCCTTGCAAAGCCCCGCTTGATAAGTTCTGTCCCATGTCTTAATTTTTCAAAGTCCATGAATATAATCCTCTTTTTCAAAATTATTTGAAAAAAATTGATTCAGCAAATTTTATAATGATGGAGTGATGAAATAGTGCTCACCAAAAATAAAATGATTTCCTCATATTATTTTAACTAGAACTCATAGTTACACTTTTTCAAGAGCTTGTTCAAGATCTGAGATTATATCTTCGACATCCTCAATACCAATGGAAAGTCGTATGTAATCTGGCTTAACGCCTGTTGCCTCCTGTTCAGTTGGGGTTAGCTGCTGGTGTGTGGTAGTTGCGGGATGAATGACAAGACTTTTTGAGTCTCCTATGTTAGCAACATGTGAAAACAGCTTCAGATTATTGATAATACCTCTAAGCTAAGACCCGGAATCGAACCGGGGTAAAATGGATCTGCAGTCCATTGCGTAGCCTTTCCGCCATCTCAGCATTCATTCAATTTTTTAGTCATAGATTTTGTACCTTATATTCTGTAGATGGACGCAATTATAGAGAATTTCGATAAATCCCTGATTTATATTTATTTGAAGAGCATATGACTAAATTTAGGGTTTTATCTACAATCCTCTCTAATTTATTTGCCAATTTGCCTAATGGATCTCTTTTAAAGCAGTATTAGTTTTTGGATATAGCCATATTGAGAAGATGTGGCATTTTGTGGACTTCTGGAAAAATTGGGGTTTTAGAATAATTTTTTTGTCTGTTCATCTACGACTAGAGGTTTACGTATCTTTGAGTTGGATCACCTTACCCTGTAAATTAAGTACATACCTAACGAGTGAAATCATGCAGGTAATATGCAACACTTAATTCACAATTGTGAATTTATGATTTGTTATTAGTCATTACTCATATTTGAACCTTCTTAAAGGAGCAAATATCGCCTCAAAGGTTATATCGTCTTCGTGAGAGAATTCCAAGCAAGTGCCTGGACTCGTACTGAGATAATATGGATATCTAATTCGTTGCCTAGCCTGTTTGCAACAAGAAGATATCATTTCACAATTGTTAATATGCACGTACTATGATAGTGTTACTATTTAAATATCTTTTATATGGGACATGGAGATCCAAATATTGATGTGATCTGTATTAAGTTGATTCAAATGCACAAATACTGCCGATGCATTTTTGCATGAGAGCATTGATACAGGTCAATGAACTAAATAACACAGAGAACACCTTCGATCCTTTTTCTTACCACTATCAAAAACAAGAAAAATGAAGTAGACAAAGGTGAGGTCAGCTTGGAAATACTCGGCATCAAAAAATATTTAGTCCTCGAAACGATGTATTGAAGGTGATAAAACACAAAAAGGAAAAAGGAGGTAAATATAAATTAGTTTAATCAACAACAACAGTAGGATGGTAAGGATTTGATTAAATGCGAAACCGAAGGATAAGCTGATGTTCTACCAGGTTCCATCATTAAATTGTGATATGGCGAGATCTCATTAATAGAACCAGTCATTAAAGATTTAAGCTCATTGATTTCTGTTTCTAAAATGCTCTGTGCTCTGAATATTTGCCATAGCTGTGATTCTCCTTTTTCAAATAGATCACCGATTAACTCCATACCTTGACCATATCTCGGTTCAATCAAGTGAATAGGACTAGTTCTAACTTCTAGAAGCATATACTCAGCTATCAGAAGCATTTGTTCTACTATACGCAGAATAAGATACAGTTCAAATAAATTAAGAGCTTCCCAGGCTATTTCAATCGTACGTTCGTCATCAAGCACTTCAGATGCTATTTCAACTGCATGCACATCAATGTTTAGGACAATATGCTTCGTTCTTTCAAATATCTCTCCCTTCATACTTTAACCTTTTAGATTCATGTTCTTACCAGTTTTAGACTCACATTTTTATTTGTTCTAGGTGTAATAGATCTGCAGGTTATTGTGTAACCTTCCACCACCCTTTTATTATCTATTCACAATAGTGAACTGACAACACACAATACTCCTTGTTAATATTAAAACCCATTTTTTGCGGCAAGAAATGCCTCTTAAATCGCATGATTCTAAGCAAATTTTTTCTTGGTGGACGAAAGGCAATTTAAAAGCGATATGAGAAATAAAATTGAAGCAAAAATATACAGTTGCATAAAAGTCGTCTTAAAACTAAATTTGATTTCACAATTGGGATAAAATACTATCCTATAAGATCAATTTGTACCTTAGTTTCGGAAGAGAAGAACCTGCAGAATAATCTAAAATTAATCAAAATAAATGGGCATTAAGAGCGTTGCTAAATTGCATATTTCTCAAAATATCAAATAATTTAAGATGAGCATCTATAATATAGAAGTATAAATATACTATCCTTATATGCAACTTTCCGCAAAATGTGCATAATAAATCCATCTATTTTATCAACATAAAAGTAGCTTAGAAACAAATACGATCTTCTTCGAACAACAGACTCCTATAAATGAAAATATGCTCTAAATTAATTCTTTTTTGAACATTGAGTATACCATTATTTTTAGTAACAAGTTTGTTCTAATTTAGTTTTTTAAAACTGTCAAAAAAGAGTCCGTAAATTGCTATCTTAAACCTTAGAATGACTTTGCTCACGAATGCTAAATTGGCCTTCTGGACAATTTCATAGCCCAATGAATTGGATATTCAAATTGGCAAAAATAGTTAACGAGTCTTGTGGTTTAGACGTTCACATCCGTTTCTTCATTATTACTATCCTCAGCATATCTAGTGAAAAATAGCTGTAGTATTTCGCTAAAGTGATGATTCACACAGCTAGTTGTGGGGATGGAAATTTCTATAAAATCGTAGGAATTCTTGGTTACTTAGAATTATGAATTAAATTCGAAAAATAGTTTTATCCATATCAGAGTTTAAGAACCTTTGCGGCTTTTAAAGCACTGGAAACCATAGTTTCGATATCCATCTTTTTTTCTTCAAGCGAAATCATATCGTAATTTGCACCTATTTCGTGACGTTCCGGGACGGCAGTACAGGTGCCTACTGATCTACTGGAGGATATCATAGGTACCAATTTTACGAGCCATATCCATAATCTCTGTTTTGTCAAAGGCGATCAAAGGGTGATGGATAGGAACCGCAAGTTGATAAATCTCAGCATATATGTTGGCAGCAGTTTGAGATGCTACCTGTCCGAGGGAAGATCCAGTGATGATTCCACTTGCTTTTTCCATTTTCATAATTTCATAAGCTTCTCTGTACATCATACGTTTACAGAGAAGACACGTATTTTTCCGATTGCATTTTGCGATAAAGGATTGCAGATTAGGACCATGCGGAATCTCATAAGTTGTAAACTGATGCCCTGGAGTCCATTTATGGAGCTGGCGGATTCAATCAAAAACACGCTCATTTGCCTCGTTCTGGGCATAAGGAGCATTGTTAAAATAAACCGGAATGATCATAACTCCACGTTTCATCATAAGCCAGGCTGCAACCGGAGAATCAAGCTCCTGAAATTAGAACTACCATGCTACCCTGTGTGCCAAGTGGAAGCTCTCCAACCCCTTTAAATGTTTTCAGATAAACATAAGCTAAATTTTGCCGCATTTCGACGAAGATCTCCTTATCAGAAGAAGTTAGGTGAACTCTAGATTTTTTTCCTTCTTTCTCCATGGAATTCCAGACCGCATCCCCACAGGCTTTACCGATGTCTACTGAGGAAAAAGGATGATTCCCACTTTTCCTCGTTCTTATTGCAAAAAACTCACCATCACGAACAAAATTTTTACAAAGAGCTGCACATACACTAGCTGTATCAGCAAGGCTGGGTTTCGTTGTCAACGCAGGGGAAGTTGAGACAACCCCAAAAACATCGGCTACCGCTTCGGCAGCTTGAGAATCGATAGTCTCAATGAATATTCTGCCTTATTCCCGACGAATTCGAGAATAGGAAATTCCTCTCGAATCTAGCATTGCCGCAATGTTTTTTATAAGGATTTTTTCATACCAGTTCCTAATTCCAGGACTTTTAAGAGCAAGTTCTCCATAACGGACTATAACAACATCTGTCGGAACTTCAGCCTCTAAATGATAGGAGCCAGAAAAATGTCTAGACATATTTTCTCAATCGCCTTTTGCTGTATTGCTGCTTTTTCTCAGGGTATGTACTTCAGACTCAATTTTTTCTTTTATCATAAAAATACCAACCATATATAGTGAATGATCCAAAACTTCACGATTTCTAAAAATAAAATGATCTTTTCATGCTATGTGGAGTAGTGTCGCAGCGATCCAGAAATGTCTACTAATTACAAACTATTGTGATCTGTTTTCTACAATTTCATATTACTGACCTTCCACTAGCACTGCGATCTCAAGTATGTTCACAAATTTGGACTCTGTTACAGCGGTTCCATCATTTTCGTTGGTATGAATTTATGATTTTGAATACGATTTTTGAGCACCATACAGAGCTTTTCCGCTCTGGAGCTGTCTGATTGTCTTAGCGAAATAGGGACAGATCCTTCAGCCAAATCTATGGATCCAAGTCTTGCACGGAATACCCTCCAGGACATTCTAGGGTACAAGTACCGCAGTTGATATATAGATGCCTGTTAATTACGAAACGGTCTGAAATTGCTTCCGTAGGACACGTGCGCATTGCAGGACAATCGGGATGGTTAAGACACCTGTCCTTGTCGACCCGGATAACTTTATCGGTGCCTTCCCAGATATGTCCTAAGTTTACTTTTGTGTGAGCAGTACGCCCGTTTATGTCTGAAACAGGCAATGGAATATCACGATCAAGAACTTTTAAT
>CAWHXP010000017.1:0-31649 GCA_963833425.1 uncultured Methanosarcinaceae archaeon
TTTGCACCTTCACTTTCCAGTTCCATCATGGCCCTAATAGCATCCACATTTTCGGGAACTACGATAGATTCCTGATGGATTGCTTGGAAGAAGTAGATCTCCTTCTCAGTCACTGTTACGGATTCAGGCCAGATACAATTCTCCCACATGTCATTTCTGGGCCGCCCAATATTCTGGCAACTTCAATGATTTCAGCTGTTGAAGTAATACCCTGTCCTACGAAATGTATCCTGGACTGGGAACCGAAAATTTTCTTGATATCTTCTGCAGTGCAGTCAGTGTTAACTTCCATATTCACAGTATGCAGGTGCATTAGAGTTGTCGTAACTACCAGTGCTGCAGATGTGATATTGATGTTTGGAAGCACACTCTTTACATCAGGTCCATGGTGGGACGGAAGTTTCACTGGGTGAAGTACAATTGAATTAACAGGCCCCTTTTTAATATCATTGGGATCGACAGCCCTTCTTGCAATAGTTACCCTTACCTTATTTATCCCAAGCTTATTGTCTATCGTGGATATTACCCTGCAGAGTCCTGTGGTATTGCATGAGACAACCCTCACAAAGTCACGACCAAGAGCCTTATAATAATTACTGACCGCATTAAAGGAGAAACCTGTAAGCTGATGACTTTCTCCTCCCTGCCAAATTGCTTTTACTCCGGCTTCCTCATATAAAGGCTTATTTTTTACCCCAATCCCTCCTGGAGTGCCGTCCACAACAAGGTCGGCTTTTCCTATCATTTCTTGAATTGTCCCTGCTAAAGGTATTCCTGCCTTCCCAAAAGCTTCGATATTTTCAGCAGGTGCAATAGATATCGTACCCTAATTGATTGGCTACTGCAGCTTCATAGTTAGGCTTTGTCTTGGAAATTCCGATAACTTCCATATCTTCTGAGCCCTAACAGCATCTGCAACTCTTTTTCCTATGGTCCCGTAACCGTTTACTGCAATCTTTGCTCTAACCATTTGTCATCCTGTCCTGTTCAATTATTTTCTACTCAATTCAAAACATAGTCTAAATTCACCGGGCTGGCAGACCATTGATTTGGGCATATTTATTAAATCCCGATTTATCTCTATTTTTCATCTTTTAAAAATCAATTAGTGATGATCCAGCAGTTTGTAGAACCTCACTTTCATCCAATCCGTTATAACAAAAGCTATCAGTGCGTAGAGCCAGACAAAACCTGTCAGTTTCCATCCTATGGGGGACACATAGAGTCCATACACTACAACTAAAGTTGCCAGCAATTTTGTAATCACTGCAGACCAAAAAAGGAGCTTTCCTGGAGGAGGGGACCAGAAAGGTCCCCTGTTACGGGCAATGAATATGGTCAGGTGCCCAGCTATTGCAAGTTTCAGGAAAATAAAAGACTGCAGTATGCCAGCACTGAGGTGAAGAATCCTATCCCCGATATAGAATATTGAGAAAGAAGAAATCACACCTATGATTCCCAGAAATGTAGCCATTATCAGGACTTCGTGCATATTCCATTTTTCTGGTTTTTGGGAATAGTTAACATTGTCATATGCAATGGCCATTATAGGAGCATCGTTGAAAAGGGCAAGCAAAACGATCATGATAGCAGTTACAGGATAAAAATTAAACACAATTATTGTCGTTGCAATAAAAAAAAGTACCCGCACAGTTTCGGCAATTCTATAAATGGAATAGCTCTTCATCCTCTGGAATATTTTGCGACTTTCCTTTATTGCATTAATAATGACCGAGAGACCTGAAATTGTAAACACGATATCTGCAGCAGATTTTGCAGCATCTGTAGCCCCTGCAACAGCAATTCCTGCATCAGCCATTTTCAGAGCAGGGACGTCATTGACTCCATCACCTGTCATGCCAACAATATGTTTTTTTCTGAAGGAGTTCAACAATCCGGTATTTGTGTTCTGGAAAGACCTGGGCAAATCCATCCGCCTTCTCTACAACTTCCTGGGCTTCAGAATCGGATTTTCCTTCGAAGTCTGCAGCTGTAATTATGTCCGTGCCCAATCCTACCTGGTCTGCTATCTCCCTGGCAATAGCTATGTGATCACCAGTTATCATTTTAACTTTCACATCTAGGGAGTTTGCTGTCTTTATAGTCTCTGCAGAATCTTTATGTGGTGGATCATAAAGTCCAAGAAGCCCTGCAAACCTATATTTTCCTGCCTCTTCCACACCCACTCCAAGGGCACGATACCCCTTTGAAGCCAGAGAATCTACGCTTTCTTTTACTTTCTGCTCGATTTCTTCTTTATTGCTTGACATGTCCAGAATAATCTGGGGAGCACCTTTGGAAACTTTTAACTTTCCTTGAGGCCCTTCAACCGTAGCCTCTGTGTGCTTTATAACGGGGTCAAATGGCTTGAACTCCTTGATTTTATAACTTTCTATTTTTGTTTTAAGGGGTTCTGAGGCCTTTGCCTTCAGGAGAATGGCATTATCAATCGGGTCGTTGTCCTCCTCTCTTGAGGCCAGCGAGCCATAGAGCAGAAGGTCGTTTTCCTTAAAGTTTCCAAAAGGTACGAATTCGGATAATGTTATTTTGTTCTGGGTTATTGTGCCGGTTTTGTCTGAACATAGAACGTCCATCCCGGCCATCTCCTCTATAGAGACCAGTTTGCTGACAATAGCTCCTTTTTTTGCAAGTTCAGTGGCTCCAACAGCCATTGAAACTGACATTACAGCAGGTAGGGCTACCGGAATTGCAGCTACTATCAACACAAGAGCAAACTGGAGAGTTTCCAGAAAAGGAGTGTGTCTGAAAAACTCTTCTATAAATAAAACAATTGCAACGATACAGCCTGCAAGGACGATCAGGTAGTTCCCTATTTTGAGGACCGCTTTTTGAAAGTGGCTTCTGGTCTGAACATTGGCCACTAGTCTGGTGGTCTTTCCAAAATAGGTATCCATTCCAGTAACCACAACCAGTGCGGTCATTTCCCCCTTCTGGATAATGGATCCTGAATAGGCAATACCATCAGATTTTTTTTCTACTGGCAGGGATTCCCCTGTAAGAGCTGATTCATCTACCTGCAGATATTCTCCTTCGAAGAGTTTAAGGTCGGCAGGCACGATATCTCCTGAACGTATACGGACTACGTCTCCTGGAACCAGTTCTCGTGCAGGTATTTGGGCCCATTTTCCTCCTCTAAGTACCTTGGCATTCAGTGCCATTTTTTGCTTAAGGAGTTCAATAGCATTGTCAGCTTTGTATTCTTGCCAGAACCCCACAACCCCATTTAAGACCAGGAGTAAGGAGATTATCACCAGATCTTCCCATCGATGGATAATACCTGAAATTCCAGCTGCTATTTCGATCATCCAGGGAATGGGACCCCAGAAATAGCTTAAAAATTTTATAAGTGGGTTGATCTTCTTTTCGTAAAGTTCATTATAACCATACTGTTTAATCCGGTTCTCAGCTTCCGATGAAGAAAGTCCCTTGTTGCTTGAATCAAGTTTTTCCAAAATTTCATTTGCAGGTAAATTCTTTATTTCTTCAATTTTGAGTATCACATTTTTCCCCATAAATAGACTCCAGATCCGTGCTTTCTCCATGCTCATAAATGCTCAAAATGGTTGTAATGAAAAAAAATATAGAATAAGATTAATTATTAAAATTTACTTCAGGCTTATTTCTCGCATCAACTTCTTCATTTGAGTTTGTCCTATCTCGGCTTTCATTATGGATCTTGTTTTTCAATTATTATTTCATATACTTCCAAAGTCTTTTCAGCTATTGTTTTCCAGTTATATTTACTTTTGAGAAGATCATACCCATTTTGTCCCATTCTGCTATAGCCAAGCCCCTCAAGGACATAATTGAGTCCCCAGGCAATAGAAGAGGGTTCTTTATGAGCAATAACACCTGTCTTAAAGTTCTCCACAAGAGCTACTGCATCGCTTGCAACTACTGGTTTCCTTGCATCCCAGGCTTCAAGGACGACAATTCCGAAAGGCTCATTCCTGCTAGGTATACACACAAGGTCACATGAATTAAACCAGTCTATTACGGTATCATCCGTAGCATATCCAAGAAAATTGCAGGAATTGCCAATTCCAAGCTTATTAGCTTGATATTCACAATGAGAACGCATTCCCCCCTCTCCGATAATTACAAACTGTGCATTCTTTTTTTTCAGGACTCTTGCTGCGGCTTCAATCAACAAGTCCGGTCCTTTCTGATATGCCATCCTTCCAGTGAAAAGCACAACTGGAAGACATGGATGAATGCCATAGTGCCTTTTTACAGTTCCTGGATCGATTTTTCTTTTTATTTTTCCCACATTTATGCCATTAGGAATCTCCCAGAACTTGTAATCTGGAATTTTGTAAATTTGCTGAATTTCGTCCTTCAATATTGTCGAGGTCGTGATCACAGCAGAGCATTCGTACCCTCCAAGCCACTCCCGATGAGATATTTCCTTTGCCTCCCACCAGTTTCCGTAAAAATTCCCATTACGCCCCCATTCGGTGCTGTGAAAAGTTAGTACAAAGGGCAGCTCGAACTGAGCTTTAATCCTGCAGAGGACATTTACTGGATGCCAATCGTGCCCATGTAGAACGTCAAATTCACCCATCTTTTCTCTTACATCCAGGAACCGACAGTACATACTGTCGCACATCCTGTTCATCTGTTCTACTATCCCTGCATATTGATCACAAGCAACTCCATGATAGTGGACGCCGCTGATAATTTCGTCGTTGTCTTCATAGCTTCGTGTAAAGAGATGAATCTCATGTCCCTCAGCCACAAGAGCTTGCGAGAGTTCAGATACATGGGGTGAAACTCCTCCTACACGTATCGAATGCAAACTTTCCCAGCTAAACATTCCTATTCGAATTTGTTTCATATATCCAACTTATTACTTTTTATGGAAGTTAAAATTCGAAACTGAATTACAGGAAGTAACTGGTCGCACTTGCTTGATTAGTTGCCAGATTAGCTATATGTGTGAAAGTTTATGACATCTTATGAATTCGTCAAAATATGTGTAATTAGTTTCAGCATTAAGTGATTTTGTGATCTTTGCAGGCCATGTAATCAGGCGCGAGTCTTGGATAACTAGACATACGAATAACGGATTAAATTTTAGTTAAAATATAATGTCAACCACGTAGTTATTTCTAATTAATTGTACGAAAAATAGTTTCGGAATAAAAGTTATTTTTACATAAAATGTTTTAACCTTAAACAACATTTTAATATTAATTATGTATTTATTATTTCAACAGATATTCTAAAAAGAATTTCTATAAACCTTAATTTTTGGCTGGTTATTTATAAACCCTATATATGCAATTTGTTGAAATCGGAGGTTTATTGAAATTCTCTAAAATTTAAAATTGAGTTTTACCTAAAAAATAACACAGATTAATTTCATATCCAATTTTGATTGTGTCCTTGAGCTATTAATAAATAGGAAATTTCGATAAATCCCTAAATTTTGTCATGTGTTTAGATGTGGTATAGTAAATGATTCGTGAAAATGAGATGTTTATCGAAATCCTTTAGAATTTGAAGTATAGGCAGATAGGATAATTGAAAGGCAGCTAAGGGGGGAAAGGTGATTCCCCATTATGATCTCGGAGCAGCTGAGATTATTATCGCCAATTATCAAACACTTACCATTTTACAAGAATTATCTGTAGGATGACTGATTTAACTTCAACTAAATTGGTTTGATTCGGTCTTCTAATAATTTTTGACCTTTGAGTGTAATATTTTATTTTCTACCATTATTAGACTAACTTCTGCATCCAGCACTTTGTTTATCGCTTCTTCTTTTTTTGTTTCTGCTTTTCTTATTAATTCTCCAATACTCTGGATTTGTGAATCTAATTTGTTAGTAATTGTATCTAATTTTTTAGATTGTGTTTGTATAATCTTAGCTTCTGCTAATTTCCTCAGATTATTAGCGTCATTTATTAAATCCTCAAAATACGTAACTTTTTCCATTTCTATATTGAGCTCTTCTTTTATTTTTTCAAACTCTTCTTCGTCAACCTGTCTGTCATGTTCTTGTTTTCCTATGTCGTGTTCTGCATTCATTTACATAACCTCCTCGATTTTTCTATGTGATTAGTGCAATAATTAAATATTTTTAAATTTACATATCTGCTGGTTATTCCACGCTTTTTGACCGATTAATTTTTATTAAAGTATAATATAACCACTTTAATTATAAATAATTTCTGAATAAAAATAATCTCTACATAAAATGCTTTAACCTTGAATAACAATTTGATATCAATAATGTTTTTTATTTCAAAAGACATCCTGAAATTTAGCGCTAAGTTCTTTCTAAAAAGCAACGCAGATTAATTTCATATCACATTCTGGTCGTGTCCTTGAATCACTCTTGAGTCATTAATAGAGGATTTCGAGAAACTTTTGTTTGTCATGAATCATTTATATTCCATTTATATATCATTTATAAGCATAGGATGAAATTTGGGGGTTTATCGAAATCCTCTTATGTCTAAAATGCTTGTTTTACAGCAATGTCATGGTCTTTCTTACTTTGAACTATGGAAACAATGTATTTATCGAATTTATTTAAGAAAGTTTCTTGGTTTTCTTGAATATATACCAGACAGTACAACAGTTTGTTCATCCAGAAAAAGAATTATTGATAATGTAAATAAGAAGAAATAGAGGGACAGTTGCAAAGTCAACTTAATTTCCTTGGTTTGAAGATAAAAAAGGTAGTGATTCAGGATTCTACTTTTATCCATTAAGATTTTGGACATTCAAAAATGGATAAACCTCGGGAAAGCGAAGTAAAAAAAGGACAATCAGTAACTTAACCTGGATATAAAAGGGTATAAAGTCACACTTTGGATATAAATTTCATAGCATAATGGACAGGGATTATGCGTTGATCAGATGATTAAAAACAACAACTGTATCCCTTCATGATTCGTATGTAGATTTATCAGAAAAATGAAGTGGTTTATAGGGACAGAGGATACTTTGGCGCAAAATCAAAAGGTTATGATGAAACAATGAAAAGAGCAATAAAAGAACATCCCCTGGAAATAAGGGATATATTCAGATACAAGAGTATCAGCTCAAAAAGAGTTCCAGGGGAAAGAGTTAATGCAGTGACTATAAAAATGTTCAAAGCAGGACAAGTTCTTGTCACTACTATTCAAAGAGTGAATCTGAAGATGTTATGTATAGCCTTTGTTATAATCTCTATCAATTGAGGACATTGAAAATAAAAGGAGTCTTTTAAAGGTAGCGGAAGCTATCTTCAAAATCAAACAATAATGAACAAGAAAAGAAAAAAACGGATCAAATACAGAAGTTCGCACGAAAGATTTCATCATGATTCTCGCGAAGAAAAAAACAGAGGTAAATCGAAATTCTCTAAAGAATACGTCATTAGCAAATCAGACGGAATGAGGAAGATAACATGATCTGGGAAGACCACGGAGAACTGTTCCAAAGGTATAAGAAAAATCCTATACTTACAGTTGAAGATTGGCCGTATCAGGCCCATTCAGTATTTAATCCTGCAGCAGCTATCGTTAACAGTATAACCTTATTAATGGTGCGTGTTGAAGATCACAGGGGCTTTTCTCACTTTACCATGGCTAGGAGTAAAAACGGAATTGACGGTTGGGAAATTGACAGCCAACCAACCTTTGTTGCAGATCCTGTAAACTACCCTGAAGAGATATACGGCATTGAAGATGCGCGTATAACTTACATCGATGAGATGGGAAAATGGGCTGTAGCATATACGGCTTTTTCGGATTCAGGTCCCTTAACATCTCTTGCCTTTACAGAGGATTTCCATAATTTTGATCGAGTAGGAGCTACCCTGCCTCCTGAAAATAAAGATGCTGCTGTTTTTCCTATGAGAATTGATGGTAAGTGGGCAATGTTACATCGGCCTGTATCTGGTATGATTGATTCGAAGGCTAATATATGGATATCCTTTTCTCCAGATATGAAGTACTGGGGAGAACATAAGGTTCTTCTGTATGCTCGAGAAGGTGGATGGTGGGATGCTAACAAGATAGGTTTATCTCCGCAACCAATCCGTACATCTGACGGATGGTTAATTATGTACCATGGAGTACGCCAGACAACATCTAAAGCAAGTTATCGACTTGGATTGGCTCTTCTTGATCTTGAAAATCCCAGAAAAGTGCTTCACAGATCTGAAGGATGGGTTTTCGGGCCTCGTGAAATGTATGAACGCAGTGGGGACGTTAATGATGTTGTTTTCCCTTGCGGATGGGTCTTAGTGAATGATGAAATCCGTATTTATTATGGAAGTGCGGATGTGTCAGTATCAATGGCCAGTGCAAAAATGCACGATATCTTAGAGTATATAAATGGGTGTCCTGAGACACAATGCCCTGATGAATACTGCAGATGGTTTGAAGAAAACAGGGATCTTTCTAATGATCCAAAAAAAGGCGATGTTAAATTAAAATAAAATCGTAACTATTCAGCTTGGGAAAAAAAGATATCATTAATCATATTATTTAAGATTTAATTGGCAACTTTTTGTGAGCTCATTTTCTTTGATTGTTGGTTAATGATTTTTTTTAGTTTTGGATGAGTTTACAATTTACATATTTTGACAACTCAGTTAGTCTGTCATTAAGTGGTTGATGTTTTCAAGATTAAGTATCCAATGAAAAGAATTTTGGTATGTTTATGTACTGAAGCAGATCTACTCTAAAGTAACCTCACTGAAAAGCGGCACAACAATGGCTGAAAAATGGCATTCAGAGTATTCTTGAAATAACATCAAAATAATATAGAAATATCACAACTCAAAAATAGAATCAATAGACTTATTTTTGATATCTAGATAATTGCTAAAAAACATCAACTACTTAATGACCGATGACCAAAATAATGATAATAAATAAACAAGGGATATGAGCAGTTTTGGGGGTATTATTATAAGAATTGGGATGTTATCTTCAATTGGCTCGAGCACGCCACCTAAAAAGTATGGCCCATGGGAATCTGTAGTGTCTTTATTAACTGAAGGACTGGTAAAAAGGGAATTGACGTTACATTATTTGCGACAGCAGATTCTCACACTTCGGCCAAACTTCATGCAGCATGCCCTAAACTCTACGAGGAAGATAAGAGTATATTAACAAAAGTATGCAAATGCCTGCACATATCAGAAGTTTTTGAGAGATCAAATGAGTTCGATATAATACACAATCATTTAGGCTATATTCCTCTTACCTACAGTGCGCTTGTCAATACTCCTGTTGTGACAACTATACACGGGATTTCTTTAAGTAAAATTCTTCCTGTCTATAAAAAGTACAACAATAAAACTTTTTATGTATCTATAAGTAATGCCGACAGATGCCATGAACTGGATTATATAGCTACGGTTCGAAACGGAATCGATGTAGAAAATTTTCATTTTAATGATGACCCATTGGACTATCTCCTCTTTTTGTCGCGCACCCTGCATAAAGATACAGATGCAAATGAAGCAATATAAATCGCTAAAAAGACAGGAAAAAAACTTAGAATGGTCGGTTTTGTTGCTGATAAGGCGTATTTCGAAAAAGAAGTACAACCCCATATAGACAATGAACAGATTATTTATGAGAAGCATGTTGATCCTGAAAGCAAGAAAGAACTTTTGTCAAGTGCATACGCTTTACTGCACATGATCAATTATGATGAAGTTCTTGGACTTGATGTAGTTGAAGCTATGGCCAACGGTACACCGGTAATTGCAATGAACGGAGGTTTGATGCCTGAGCTGATAAAAGATGGAGAAACTGGTTTTCTGGTCAATAGCATTGATGAGGCTGCAGCTGCTGTCCAAAAGGTTGCTGCCATATCCCGAAAAAAATGCAGGGAAAGTGTGGAAAAACGTTTTTCTGTTGACAGGATGGTAGCTGACTACATCAAAGTGTATGAAACAATTATTGAAAAATGTAAACGTGAGTCAGAAAGACCCTGGGGGTACTATGAGGTGCTCCTGCATATGCCAGGGTATAAAGTCAAAACTCTCACAATCCTACCACAGGGTGAAATCTCACTTCAGCGTCATTCTCGTAGAAAAGAGCACTGGTACATAGTCGATGGAAAAGGAATTGTAACTAAAAGCAGGAGTGAAATCAAGGTTCTTGCCGGAGATTCTGTCGATCTTCCAGTAAACGAAGTGCACCGCATTAGAAATACAGGCAACGGAAACCTTGTTTTTATTGAGATCGCTCAGGGAGATTACCTTGGAGAAGATGACATCGTAAGACTTGAGGATAAATATGGGAGAGCCTGAAAAGATCTGTATTTAATGAACTCGTATTTTGGAAGACAACCTATATCGCAAGCTCCATATACATTTATTTATTTCAATGTTACATTTTCGGTAACATGTTACATTTTCCTTTATAATAGGAGACAATGGTACCTGCTCAGATCTCTAAGACTCTTTCTCAAGTACTCTTTTAGTCCTCTTTTCCCAAAATTAAGATTATTTCACTAATTTTTTTAGACATTCATCAACTGAAAAGGTCTCTGTCTCGGTAATCGTTCTCATTACACATATAAAAAAATAAGAGAGATTCTAAATCATTGCACACCTTGGCAGTGTACCGAAAGTTATGTAAAATCGAGAATATTAAAAAATTATTGGGTAGGAAAACCTGCTCAGAATAACAAATTAAACAAAGTAAATAAAAACTTGACTTTAAATTTATAGCAAATTCAAAGTCAAGTTTATGTGTATCTAGTGCAATTGGGTTCTATTAGTATGGAATTTATCTACCCAATAACTTCTCAATATTTTGAATTTTACAGAAAAATCGGCACACTGCTGATCTTCAGTGCATGAAAAAGTAAGCGTTAGTCACACTGGAAACTTAACATTGAAAACATGAATCAATTAATAGAGGACGACCAAAATACTGAAAGTATTGATTAAAATGAAAATAGAAGAAACCGAAACTATGAGGTAAATATTTTCAAACTAGTATATATTTGAGTGAAGGTGGATTAAAAAACCTGTACTTATAGAACAGAAGATATCTTTCTAAAATGGTAATGTTTATTTTAGTTTAAAAGAAATTAATTGTTCATGGATATTTCAGAGAGAAAAGATTTTTGAGGAGCTAATCTTATCGAGGCAGACCTTCAAGGAGCTAAGCTCATAGAGGCTAACCTCATAAAGGCTAATCTTGAAGGAGCCAACCTTGAAGGAGCTAATCTTCAAAAAGCTGACCTTCGAGGAGCTAACCTTTCAAATGCTTACCTTCCAGGGGGTAAAGAAACTAACCTTCAAGAAGCTAATCTTCGCTGGTCTAACCTCCAAGGAGCTGACCTTATAATGGCTAACCTTCATTTGACTAACCTTCAGAGAGCTAACCTTCAAGAGGCTAACCTTCAAGTAACCTTCAGGGAGCTGATCTCCAAGGAGCTGACCTTCAAGTAACTAACCTTCAGGAGGCTAATCTTCATTTTGCTAATCTTATAGGGGCTGATTTTTATGGAGCTTATCTTCAAGAAGCTAACCTTAAAGGAGCTAATCTTCAAGGAGCTAACCTTCAAGGAGCTAACCTTGAAGGGGCTAACCTTGAAGGAGCTAATCTTGAGGGAGCTCTCAATTTATCAATTGACCAGCTTTCTAAAGTGAAAACACTTCATAGCGCAAAAATGGACAAAAAGCTCCTTAAGTCACTAAAAGAGCAATATCCTGACCTTTTTGAAGTACCGTAGCTACAGATTCTCAAGGATCAAGATCGTCACGATATGAGTGAGTATCAAGGAGGAGATGAAAACCTGATATAAGTGCATCATCAATCCCCCAAGCGTGTTCAAGGGCATATTTCTCAAATGCAGGATTGAGCAAAGAGCCTGGAGTTTTAGTCATAAGTTGCTATGAAACGATTTTCCCTTGGAACCCTGATCTGTGTCCTATATAGGGAAAAAGTATCTCCTTCTAAAAAATAAAATATGAAATGATAGGATCCTGATTGCTGGAAACAATGTCCATATTTTCGTCTGATTCAGCCCCTTAATTTTCTTCTCTCTGCATGGGAGCATAGGGAAAAGAAATCTATTTTCTTGAAAACAAAGAAAATTGAATTTTTGAGGGTACAGCGACATTTGGAATTACTCTGGAAACTCTGAGCTGTGAGAAAGTATTTGCCATTATTTCGGCTTTTTCACCCATTATCATGAGGATTCTTCGAAATAACGGGTTTTAAGAAACTCGAAAACGGTCTGCTCAAAAACGAGCCACTCACATCAGCATCTCCGTTTTCATACGATAAACAAACCTGACAACAAATTGGGTTTTGAAAATATTTTCCAGAAGTTCGTCTATTTTTTCAAGAATTTTAGTCATTTCGAAATTTTCAAGCCATTCAGAGATCTCGGCTCCATCTATCCTATATACAAAGTCTACGTTGACATTGTATCCATAAAGTATTTTCAGTTAATCAGTTCCTGCTTAATTTCCACGAAATGAATAGTTTCAGCTTAAACAGATAGACTATTTATTATCTTTTTTTGCTTTATTTTTGAAATCATGGCGGCAAAAGTTCCTCCCGAAATTACATCCCCTATTCCCACTGTAGCCTTTGGTTTGTTAACGATCTTTGTGGGAATAATGACTGCATCATGGTCTGGTCCGTAGAGATATCCAGACTCAAATTCTTCCAGAGTGCAAAGCTTTCGGCCTACGCAATAAATTTTGAAGTTTTCCAGACCTTCAGTTCCATCACTTGAAATCGGAACTTTCAGCCCAACCTCTGCCTCCATAAAGTTTTCAATATTTCCCCTTATGGCCTTAGTAGCTGCCAGAGTTGAGGAAAAGAGAAGAAAGCCCCTATGTTCTTTAAGTGTAAGAGGATGATCTTTTACCAATATGCAGATATAAAAACCAAGAGAATGTACATGGACTCTTTCAAGCGACAGGTCCTTCAAAAGTTGAACAGCTCCCTGATAAATAGATGTTATCCCATATTCCTCTTTCATGATCACAGAATAAGAGAGTCCTTCATGCCCAAGCACATTCAAAGCATTTGCTATCTCTACAGTATCAAGGCCCAGGGAATGAACATGTTTGGCGACAATCTCTGTTAGGATAGCCTTTCTTATAACCCTGTTCTGGATGGATGTGAGTTCTACGTGGATACGGAGTTCAGGGTTTAAGGACTTCAGTTTCTCAATAACCTGCACCGAACGTGCAACATGATCTTGATATGTGGACCAGTCCTCATACTTCTCCGTTATCAGCTGATAACCTGAAAGCATTGCCCCATCAATCGGGAAAATGGGATTAAGCTGTTCATAAACCTCTCTTTCCATATCCAGGCGGAGCCATTTGGGATGAGAAGAAATAATCAAACGGTTATCTCTAAGCACTTTGAAGTTTCTTCCATCACAGCTTACGTTAAGATTTTTGGAATATTCAAGGATCCAGTTGACTTTTGAATCGATGTTGGGTTTGAAAGCTTCTCGTGGATGCTTTAAGCAGATTTTTCCATTTTTGATCTTTGGATGCAGAGATTGTCAGTATCTACAAAATATTTTGCCTGCTCTTGAGAAAGCCAGGGAACATATATCACTACTTTTTTCAGCCCCAAGGAAGAAAGAAGATTTGAAATGATCCCAGCCTGGCCTCCCATCCGTGCATAGTCAAAACCCAGATGCTCCTTCAACCATTCGTGAATGTCTGAATTATAAGTAGGGATTTCGGCAGCTTTCCCTTCTCGCATGGAAATAAGTAAGCGTGCCATGAAATCTATAGGGTCCTTTATTTCCCTAGGATATGTCTCAATCCTTTCCATAATTTCAGTCTCTTTAAAAAGTCCGATAAGCTTGGAAATGTCTGCTTCAGTAAGGTGTTTGATAGCATCGATATTGCTATTGTAAGCTACAAACATCCCGTCTATATAAGGAATTGTTTCTTTGACGTTATAAAAAGCTTCTATATGACGCTGTTCCCATTTGTGTATATCCACTTAATAAACCCCCTTAAAATACATGTTCTAATCAAAAAATAATTAATCAAAATTCGGGGTAATCCGGATTCTTATTTTTTCAAATTAATTTTTGTTTGAGTCATCTTGATTGTATTTGGCATAAAAGTACATGAGATGATCTTCCTCATGTGCTCTTCGCATAATTTTTTTGTCATCTGTTTTTTTTGTGTGTAAATGCCTTCATATCTCGCGCATTTTCAATTTTAAAAGATAGATGCTCTATCAATGAATCATAAATAAAAATTCAACCATCGCTTGTTGATTCACATGAACAACATTAGATAGAGAAAACTCATTTCTATCATTGGATCAAAAAGGATATTTTTGCTAATTTTGATCAGATTATATCTTAATTGTAAAAAAAAGGGCACTATTCTGTAGAATATTATCCTAAAATATGATATATTCATAAATTTTGTCAAATTAATTTGAGCTAAAAATAGGATAGATTTTCAATATCAATTAGAAGACACGATCAACCTTAGGGTAAATATGTCTTCCTGCGACTGAGATATCTCTATCAAAATTATGTTCATCCCCACCTATTTTTTTTCAGCCTCATGTGCTCCCTATGCTATTTTAGATCCTTCCTCTGAGAACCACGAGCTGCTGCTGACGCAGAAGTCATTGAAATTATACAAAATACAACCAGTAAAATAATTAATGTCTTTATGGTTCCGTTAAATGTTTGTTTTCCCATTATTTTTGCTCCAAATTTGTATGCAGTTTGATACAATTTTCAGTCTGTGATTTTATCCTCACTTTTGATTAGAGAGAATTTCGATATTTTCACAAATTATTTATATGCAGCTTATGTACATGTGACAAAATTTAGTGATTTATCGAAATTCTCCTTAAGCCCAGTTTCTCTAGAGATTGTTGTCTACACAAATTCCTAAAAAATTACGCTGATGTTCTAGAAACTGCTGCTCTAAGGATTTAAAAAGTAATGGAAACTCTTCTTTTAGTGATATGAGGAATTCTTTATCTAATTTTACATTATAAAGTGATCTCACTTTAGATAGCTGGCCAATTGATAAATTGAGAGCTCCCTCAAGGTTAGCTCCCTCAAGGTTAGCACCTTCAAGGTTAGCTCCTTGAAGATTAGCTCCTTGAAGATTAGCTCCTTGAAGATAAGCTCCTGTAAGGCGAGATTCTACAAGATTAGTTCTATAAAGATTAGCTTTTTCAAGATTTGCCTCTATAAGATTAGCCCCTTCAAGGTTAACTCCTTGGAGATTAGCTTTTTTAAGGTTAGCCATAAAAAGGTTAGCTTTTACAAGTTTAATCCCCACAAAGTTAGCTCTTTCAAGGTTAATTCTTTTAAGATTAGCCCCAAAAAGGTTAGTTTTTCCAAGATCAATCATACAATAACCTCTTTTTTACCACGAAATACCTACTTTATTGGCTTTTTTTATCAACAGTGAACCAAATCAACGATAATTTAAGCGTAACCCAGTAAACAGTACACTAGATGTCGCTGGAAAATTTCTAAGCTATGGATGGACACAATCTAAACTAAAATACCGGTAGCAAAAAGCACATTAAAAGGATCAGAAAAAATAACGAAGAGTTATATTCTTTTTATTGTAAACCCAAATACCGTTGCTCCGAAAATATATCTCTTAAGTATAAATGTATTCTAGGCAATTATTGACTTAGTCTTTGCATCTGTAACTGATTTTCTTTTATCTGTTCGCTTTAAACTACAATGTACAATTACCCCTTGTTTATTTTAAATTAATTATACAAAAAATAGTTTCTGAATAAAACTTACTTCCCCATAAAATATTTTAAAATCTAACAACAATTTAATATTAATTAAGTTTTTATTATATTAGGAGATTTTAGTCGTGCCCCATTAGCTGGTTGATATTTTCACCTTAGAATGCACTTTGATTCAAATGCGCTAGTTTTTGAGCTTACCTGCATGCAGAGAATCGAAAACCACACTGCGTAGAAAATGAGATGTAGAGAGCAAGTATGGGTTCCGTTGCAAAAAATCTGGCTATTTTACAAAACCAGTGAAAAACATCACAAATGGGATATTTATATGTCATATACATGTCAATAATGATACAAAAAGCAATAGTGATAGCCTAAAAAGGCAGTAAAATTATTTTTGCAACGGAACCCAAGTATGTGACTTTTCTGGAGAAACATCAATTAATTATTAGTAGACCACTCATTTAAGCGGTTTATAAATAACTTGTTGAAATGAGAAATTTACCGAAATACTCTTTAAAGTAAATATTTTTGTTTTTTATAGGACTTACGCATTTGAAGTATTAAATCAGGTACAATCACCATTATAATTTAAACTTTAACTATAACTATTTAGCCTGAGTAAAACAATACTAATGACCATCTTTACTAGGATTTACTAAGCAAATCTCTATGGACTTATTTTTTATGACTGTAGGTTATTGATGGTGTTTTTTATTTTTCCGTTAGCTAGTAAGCAGAAGTATCGATTTCATCAAAATAGATGCCCTCCAACTGATTTTTAGTAAGCTGAATAATTACCTTTAATTTTAGACATTTGTAAGTATAATGATATTTATTTCTCGGTTCAATCGCATATAGTACTAATGAAGTTTCATAACAAGTTATTTATGGACAGGTGTGGGATTCCATTCAAATGACTCAGGCAAGAAGGCCCCTTTTGCTCATTATCCTCGATGGATGGGGATACAGGGGAGACGAAGAAGGAAATGCTGTCCTGGAAGCCAGAACCCCAAATCTTGACTTTCTGATGAGGGAATATCCCTGGTGTTTTTTAGAAGCGTCTGGAGAGGCTGTTGGTCTCCCTGAAGGTCAGATGGGAAACTCTGAAGCGGGGCATCTAAATATAGGAGCAGGGAGGATAGTGTACCAAGACCTTACCCGAATAAACTTTTCTATCAGAAGTGGAGATTTTTTCAAAAACCCAGTTTTTCTAAATGCAATTTCAAATGTAAAGGTCAACGACTCAAACCTGCACCTCATGGGGCTTGCCTCCTACGGAGGTGTACATAGCTATATGACTCACCTTTATGCGCTTATAAAACTTGCACATGAGAAAGGACTAAAAAAAATATATATACACTCTTTTTTGGATGGAAGGGACGTACCCCCTAAAACTGCTCTTGAAGACATAAAAGAACTAGATGCATTTTGTAGGGAAAATGGGGATGCTAAAATCGCAACGGTCTCAGGACGCTACTACGCAATGGACAGAGATAAGCGTTGGGATAGGACAAAACTTGCCTTTGAAACTATAACTAAGGGAGTTGCCACTTATACAGCCCCGGATGCAGAGACTGCAGTTTCTGAAGCCTATGGCAGGGGAGAGACTGATGAGTTTGTAAAACCGACTATAATCATTGATTCAGAAGGAAATCCAGAAACAATCATAAAAGATAATGATTCTGTAATCTTCTTCAATTTCAGGTCAGATAGAGCACGGCAGCTTACCTGGTCTTTTGTAAAAAAAGATTTTGAAGGCTTCGCGAGGGAAAAACGTCCGAATGTTTACTATGTCTGTATGGTCCAATATGATGAAACCCTGGATTTGCCAATTGCTTTCCCTCAAGAAAAGCTGGTAAAGGTGCTTGGAAAAGTACTTAGTGAGCAGGGACTTATCCAGCTCCGAATTGCTGAAACCGAGAAATATGCACATGTAACTTATTTCCTGAACGGTGGACAGGAAAAATGTTATGCAGGAGAAGATCGTTGCCTGATCCCTTCTCCGAAGATTGCTACCTATGATCTCAAACCCGAAATGAGCGCATATGAAGTTACGGATGAGGTTATCAAGCGAATTCGGTTAGGAAAGTATGATGTCATTGTCCTTAATTTCGCAAACATGGATATGGTTGGACACTCCGGAATTTTTGAAGCTGCAGTAAAGGCAGTAGAAGCCGTGGATAACTGCATAGGTAGGATTGTAGCGGTTCTGAAAGAAACAGGAGGAATAGCACTCATAACTGCAGATCACGGAAATGCTGAACAGATGATAAACCTGAAAACAGGAGAACCGTATACAGCACATACTTCAAATCCGGTAAAATGCATTTACGTAGGAAATGATGAGGTAAAAACTCTTAAAAATGGTAAACTGTGTGACCTTGCGCCAACTATTCTTGAACTCCTAAGAGTTTCGAAACCGCAGGAAATGAAAGGAAAATCACTTATCCAGGATTTGCGTATTTGAGGTAAAAAATCAAATATAACGGACGTTGTAGTTTAACATGTGCTTTATAGTTGGAGGTTTAATGCCATTGATTTTTCAATTCAATTGCGTGAATTCTATTCATCATTCGTCGTTTTTTGTAGCAAAAATGAGTTCTAAATTTCTAACCTTAAGCCTGAAATCAATATTCTGCTCCAGCTTCACATCAATGAATACCTTGGAAAACTGTTGAGAAAGTAGGGCAATTTATCATGAAGAAATTTTCAAGAAGAACATAAGCTTTTTGGGAAAAAGGTTTACACCTGAGACTAATGAAATACAATGAAGCAGATATTTTCTTTGATTGGAGATGGGGTAGACAAAGCCAGATCATTCAAAATTGATAGTAACCTAACGAATTTTTGTCACAATTTATTTGCTTATTTCAACAAACTATGTTTTCACACTGAAAAATGGACAGGATTCTTACCCTTAATAAGGACGAGATTTATATGTTGTTGGTTTAGTTGATTCACTGTCTAAAGACACTTCCTCACAGTGAGAATCTGTATTTATACTGGTCTCATTTGTTTTAGTTTCATTTATATCATTGATTAACTATAGCTCCCACTCTATCAAAGAAAACTTAACCACATACTTCAATGTATTTCAGGACTATGTCCTACACTCGAATCATCTGCCCAAACAAATTTTTTATATAAATTGCTTCAATACATTAGAAGGTGATATAACATGGTAAAATTTGAGCTTGATGATTCTGGAGTATAGCGGAATACCAACGTTTTCGATCAACTTCTCATATTTGTAAAAGAGAATTGGGGAAATGATAGAGCAATTCTCAAAAATTTCGAAGATTTAGCCGGTATTGATCTTATTGGGTGGTTCATGCAGGACAAAGATAATGAAATTTCGGTAGGTATCGAACTCAATGAATCTAGTGACCACAACTACGACGAAATCATTTTCTATGATAAAAACAAAGAAGATATAACCATATTTTCAGTAATGAGAGAACCTACCGCTTGATGTGTAACATATGTTCAATAGGCAACGCCTGGGCGACCATATAAGTTTGGACTTACGCAGTTGAATTGAGAAATCAATAACATTAAACTTTTGATTGTATAAAAAATAAATTTGACAACAATGTATATTGAACTTGATTTTGTACCTCAACTGCATAAGTCTTATTGATAAATAGCCATAGGCATATGTTGTAATTTTAATGTCCTCAAAAATTAATCCTTTGAACTGTCTGTTTTTGTATTAAGTATGAAACTATCTAAAAGTTTAAAATACAACAAATCCTTTTAGTATAACTATAATAGTCATTAAAATTTTTCTAAAAACTCTCAATGAATGAAAATTAAATGAATTTTGGAATAAGCTAGATGAGATCTATTGATGGATTCCCGTCAACTTACTATTTAGATATTTTTCATTACCTCCCATTTCCTTTTCCGTTTCCAGAACCTTAAGAGTGATCTTCATAACCGAATCTGGGTTAAGTGAAATGGAATCTATCCCCAATTTTACAAGAAACTCCGCAATTTCAGGAAAGTCACTTGGAGCTTGTCCACATATCCCGCTGTGTCTTCCATTTTGTTTTGCACCCAGTACAGCCATTGCCATTATTTTCATAACTCCCTGATCTCGCTCATCGAATTCTGCAGCAAGTAATTCGGAGTCTCTGTCAACGCCAAGGGTCAGCTGCGTCAAGTCATTTGAGCCTATGGAAAAGCCATCGAAGTATTCGCTGAATTCTTCAATAAGAAGAACATTATTTGGAATTTCACACATAACATAGACCTGCAGCCCATTTTCTCCTCTCTTTAGCCCGTTTTTCTCCATCTCAGCAATTACTTTTCGTGCTTCTTCAACAGTTCTACAGAAGGGAATCATAAGAATGAGATTTGTAAGTCCCATTTCATCTCTGACCTTTTTCATAGCCTTGCACTCAAGGGCAAAACCTTCTCTATAACGCTCATCACAATAGCGAGAAGCTCCCCTGAAACCTATCATGGGATTGTTCTCCTCCATTTCGAAATAACTGCCCCCAAGAAGGCTTGCATACTCGTTAGTTTTGAAGTCACTCATGCGAGCTACAACCGGCTTTGGATAGAAAGCCGCAGCAATAGTCCCAAACCCTTGGGCAAGCTGCTCAACAAAATACTCTTGTTTATCATAACCTCTTGTAAGTTGTTCGATTTTCTGAAGGACTTTAGGATCTTTGACCTTTTCAGGGTGTACGAGAGCCATTGGATGGATCTTAATATAGCTTGTAACTATGAACTCCAGCCTCGCAAGTCCAATTCCATCGTTTGGGATCATGGAAGAGGCAAAAGCTTCCTCCGGATTTCCAAGATTCATCATAATCTCAGTTTTCGGGCGTTTTATGTCTTTGAGATTCAGAGTATCTTTATGGAAAGGAAGAATACCATCATACACAAGCCCGTCCTCTCCTTCCGCACAGCTCACGGTGATTTCCCTACCTGTATCAAGAACCTCGGTTGCATTGCCTGTTCCTACGACTGCAGGAATTCCTAATTCCCGGCTGACAATAGCAGCATGGCAGGTCCTTCCCCCTTTGTTTGTGACAATTGCAGCTGCCGTTTTCATGACAGGTTCCCAGTCAGGAGTCGTGTTGTGAGCTATCAGAATTTCTCCTGGTTTAAAAGAGGGCAGATCTGAAACATCCGGAATTAAATGAGCTTTTCCAGAAGCAATTTTGTCTCCCACGCTCTTGCCTTTTGCAAGAATTTCGGACTGTTCTTCAAGTACATAGGTTTCTAGAATGTCTTTGCTTTTTTGGGATTGGACAGTCTCGGGTCTCGCCTGCACTATAAAAAGTTCCCCTGTTATGCCGTCTTTTGCCCACTCAATATCCATAGGCCTGGGTTCTCTATACTTTTCAGAGTAATGATTTTCGATAGTTATTGCATACCCTGCAAGTTTGAGCACTTCTTCATCATCAATACATAAACGAAGCCGATCAGCTTCAGGAACCTCCACGTTTTGGGTAAGTACTTTGGAGTTACCACGCCCGTAGATCATTTTGATCTCTTTGTCCCCTACTTTTTTCATGATAATTGACTTATACCCTTCTCTGAAAGTCGGCTTAAAGACATAGAACTCATCTGGATTGACCTGGCCCAGCACGACATTTTCTCCAAGCCCGTATGCGCCTGTAATGAAAACCACGTCCTTAAACCCGGTTTCAGTATCCAGAGTAAAAATAACGCCGCTTGAAGCTAGATCAGACCTTACCATCTTCATAATCCCAATCGAGAGCCCCACTTTGAAATGATTAAAGTTATTTGTTACACGGTAGGAAATCGCCCTGTCAGTGAAGAGTGAGGCAAAACAACGCGAGCAAGCGTCTCTAAGCCATGGATATCCTCTGATATTTAAGTAAGTTTCCTGCTGGCCAGCAAAAGAAGCGGTAGGAAGATCTTCAGCAGTTGCCGAACTCCGTACAGCTACATCCGTATCATCTCCATACTGCTCGCATAGACTATCATATCCAATTTTGATTTCTTCCCAGAGATCGTCAGGAATTCCTGCCCCAAGAATCAGATCCCTTGCGATTTTTCCCCTTTTTGCAAGGTCAGTGACATTTGCAATATCAAGACCTTCCATTGCTTTTTTAAGCTTCTCTAGAATTCCTCCGGCTTGGAGGGTGTGCCAATAAGCTTCTGCAGTCACTGCAAAGCCGTTAGGGATCTTTATCCCCTTCGAAGTAAGCTCCCTGTACATTTCCCCAAGAGAAGCATTCTTTCCACCCACAAACGGAACATCGTCAATTGTAGTCTCTTGAAACCAACGGATGTACTTGCTCTTAATCTCAGACATTTTCCGAAATCCCCTTTAAAATTATTATTGTGAATAAAAAGTTTGGGAATAAACTTAAAATTTCATGCATTAGTTGAAAAGTTTTTCCAAATCAGTACAATGTATTCTTGGATTAAGTAGGTTCCACTTGTAATTTATGCATTGATTTTTCGTGAACTACATCTCTTTACGCTCAGATTTTAAGAAGATTTGGAACCGGCAATCATTCGGAGTTTACGGTATTCTGTGGCTTCCCTTCAAGAAATGTTTCTACATTTTGAACACAGACATTTGTGCACTCCTCAAGGGATTCATGCGATAGAAAAGCAATGTGTGGCGTAAGCGCGACATTTTCAAATTCCATCAGCGGGCTATCTAATGGAAGAGGTTCTTTATCAAAAACATCAAGACCTGCTCCACCAATCTGTTTTTCTCTAAGAGCTTTTATGAGAGCAACTTCATCGACTATCTTTCCTCTGGCTGTATTTATAAGAATTGCACTTGTCTTCATCCTTGCAAGCTCTTTTGTGCCTATCATATTTTTTGTGGATGAAGTGAGTGGTACGTGAAGGGTGATGATATCTGATTCTTTGAGTAATGTATCCAGATCAACAAATTTTACTCCAAGTCTTCTTGCTTTTTCTTCACTCGGATGGCCTGTAACTGAAATAACATTCATATTAAAACCGTGAGCTATCTGTATAACTCTAACTCCTATACTACCGGTGCCTATTACCCCAATTGTTTTTCCCAGAAGTTGGTTCCCAATATAGTCTCTCCAATCAAAATTCCCCTTTCGTATCCCGATATCTGCGAGATGCACTTTTCGCAGGAGATTTAGGGATAAAGCAAAAACCATTTCTGCAACTGAATCAAATGCATAGTCAGGAACATTAGATACGATTACACCTTTTTCAGCCGCTGCTTTAATATCTATATGGTCATAGCCGGTTTGCCACACAGAAATCATCTTCAGATTTTTAGCGGCACTGAACGCTTTTTCAGAGAAACCATATCTTCCGACAATGACTATATCTGCATCCCTAACTCTCGATATGAATCCTTCCATGGAAGATGGCATACTTTCAAAAATAGTGAGATTTCCAAGAACCTCAAGTCTTTTCCTGTATTCTTCTGGTAGAAACACAGGATCAGATACCACAATTTTCACTTTATCACCCTAAACAATACTTTATGTCTTTCCCCAATAAGGTTGAATTCCAAAGTGTGCATACACCTTAGCTAATTCATCACGAGTTAAAGACCATTCTTCTTTATCGAAACCTTCTGCTTTTCCTAGAACAGATTTGTCAATCTTAAGGATATAATCGTACCTATTCGACTCAAGAGTTTCCCAAGGAATGGCAAATAATTTATTACCTATACCAAGAAAACCACCAAAAGAGAGTACTGCATATGCGATTCTTCCCATATTCACATCAACCATCAACTCTTCTATCTTTCCAAGGTGTTCTTTATTAACATTGATGACCTTTGACCCCTTTATTGTAGTTGTTGGCAAAAAATCTCCAATCTCCATATCCTGCGTTTCTTCAACTATTCCCATATTAGTTTCCCAATATGGTTGAATTCTAAAGTGTGCATATACCTTGGCTAATTCGTCACGGGTTAAAGACCACTCTTCTTTATCAAAACCTTCCATTTTTTCTAGAACAGATTTATCAATCCTAAGGATATACTCGCCCCTATTCAACTCAAGAACTTCCCAAGGGATGGCAAATAATTTGTTACCTATACCAAGAAAACCACCAAAAGAAAGTACTACATAGGCTATTTTTCCTTTTTCTGGATCAATCATCATTTCTTCAAGCATTCCAAGGTGTTCTTCACTGACATTGATAACTTTAGACCCCTTGATTGTAGTTGTTGGCAAAAAAGCTTCATGTTCCATAACCTGCGTTTCTTCCACTATCCCCATATCTCACAACTCCTCAATTATTCACCCGCACCGAATGCAACTTTAAGTTTTTCTTCCTCTTCTTTGGTAAGAGATGTTCTTATTATCGTTGCATTGAACTTGTTAAGTCGTTCTAGTGCCTTGTCTTCAGTCCATTTCTCGATTAAGAGAAACAAAGCAGAACCTCCTGGTTTAATGGTTGCACCCACTTCCTTGATGAAATCATCATTGATTCCATAATCCATCAGTGCACCAGATATTGCACCAGCAATAGCACCAATGGCTAATCCTAGCCACGGTAACCAGAAAAACAGTCCTATGAGCATGCCCCAGAAGGCTCCGCCTACCATACCTGCACCCACGAGATGTGTGGCTTGCTTCACTTTTATTTTTCCGTCGGGCTTACGAATGACGACTGCGGCATCCTTAAGAACCATCAGTTCTTCTTTTTTAAGTTGATGGATAGTTTCATCCATCTTATACGCGCCTTCCTCAGTAGGAAACGCAAAAACGATTAGTTCACTAATGTTCTCATTCTCCTTTATATTTTTTATTTATGCAAAAGTCAGATGCAGATAGCCTGTTCTTGTTGGGACTTACGTAATTGAGGCACAAAATCAAGAACAATAAACATTGGGATTTAAAATTTTATTTAATACAGTTAAAGGTTTAAAGCTATTGATTTTCACATTCAACCGCATAAAATCCTACTGATTACAAATTCGATCTCTTATATTCGATCTCTTAAAATATATGGCTTAATCACTCTTCTGTATGCGCTACAGAAGCAGCAAATGCTTTTTCACATTCGATGCACACAAGATCTTTCTGAGGCACAGAACATATGTTAGTTGCTTCACAATGCGGGCATTTACATTTCCATTCTGAAGGATACCAAAATGTTTCTTCCATAATCTCAACTCCTAGTTAGTGTGAGAGGTGCTATTCGAACACAGAACCCCTGCAAGATCAGGCTCTCAATTTTATGTTTTTGGCCTAGCTGAGCTACTCTTACGCACGATTTATGCTTCAACCAACTTAATCCCACTATGTGAAATAATGTACGTAGAATACATATTTTTAAAAGTGGTGAGATTTCCGCGAACCTCAAGTTTTTTCCGAGATTTCTTTTATAGAAAAAAGGAGAGCGCTAAGACATTGGTTCAGAGTACATCATTGATTGTGTCCCTGTTGATTGTTCATGTTGCATGTTTAACTACTCCTTTCACATACCTTCACAATACAGAATTTTAGATCGTGCTCTTGAATCATTGATCAAATCTGAAAACCGAGTATATCCCCAATTTTTGAGAAAATGCAGATTGAATCCTATGCTCACGATTTTCAACAACATATAGCTACGCTCCATTCTATCCCATAAACGACTTGATTTTTTTTAATTATAAGATGTTTTAGAAGATATGTTAGAGGAGTTTGATAAACCCTAAATTTTGGCGAGTTGTTTATATACTAATCATTCAAATCATATTAAATAATTTATAAAAAAAATGGTTTGAAACTAAAAAATATTTCTACCCAAAATATTTTAGCATCAAACAACAATTTGATATTAATGATGTTTTTATTATTTTCGGCGATCTTCAGAAATTTAACATAGAGCTTTTTCCTAAAAAGCAACATAGATTAATTTGATATAATATTCTTGATTCAATAGTGCTCTATTAGATGGTTAATATTTTTACCTTAGAATGCACTTTGCTCCAAATGCACTCGTTTTCTAAGCATGACTGCATAAAGAGAATCAAAAACTATACATAGTGGAAAATGATATGAAAAGAGCAAGTATGTGATTTATTATGGATAAACACCAATTCATTATTGATGGATCCGCTTATCCCAAAACCAACTTTATTTTCACATTAATAAGAGTTTCAGAATTCCTTTCATAACAGAAATTCGATTAGCTATTAGGAATTGAAATTTAGAGACACAATTTTGAGTTCTAGTCTCATCTAGCATATTATACTTTATTTTGCATCTCAAGTGCTTAAGTCCTATTAATGAAAACTTTCTGAAAAAGCCCTTCACTGCCCCTGCAAGTTTTTAGGATTGAATGTGGAAAATAATTCGGAAAACTTAAAAGTCTATTTGGAGATAAGTCTCTTCAGATAGTCAAAAAGAACAGTATGATCTTCGAGCACAAGATCTGCATGTTGCAACTTTTCAGGCTCAAGTGTGCTCGCAACCGCTACACAATAGAGTTCAGCTCTTTAGCAGCAGTAATACCCAGAGGGGAATTCTCAATTACAATACATTCATTCTTAGTCATGTCAAGTTTTTCAAGGGCTTTGAGGAAGGGAGCTGAGTCAGGTTTCCCGTGTTCCAAATCATCTACATGATAATAACATCAGAACAGCCTCAAAAAAAACTTATTCATAGCCTTTTCAACAATGTTTCAGCTTATCAGGAAACTGTAGCGAACTTAAAATGTCGTTTTAATTCCTTGACGCAATCTAGCAATCTAAAATACCGTTAAAGGGTTTTATCTTATCAAACTCAAAGCTTCGCGTTTTTTATTAGCCAAATACTCTAAATGCTAGGATTCAGGCTCTCTTCCAGCCTTTTCAAAAATTGCTTTAATTATCGTTCTTTCGTTTGAGACTGACAGGAGCTTGGTCAATATAATCATTTACTATTATCCTTTTTTATAGCGAAACAAAACGACACAAATTCATCATACTTTACAGAACTTTCTGTATACTACCGACTTATATCTTTTGCCAACAATTTCTATTACGGATTTATACATTGTGTGGTTTTCTTTTGATTGTCAACTTAATAGTAATCCTAATTTAATGTTACTCTTTAATTAAGCCTTAGAATCTAATTAAATATCAAATTGAGTAAAATTTTGATAAAATAAGCTTTTTTAGTTATTATTAAGAAAATAAATTTTGTGAAAGACAACAAAAATTCATCTAATAATGAGTGAATTTTCCAAAACAGCATAATTTTAGCTTAAATTAAGGAAGGAGACTCTATATGGCATTATTCGGAACAAACGGTGTACGTGGTATCGTTAATGAATACATAACTCCAGAACTGGCAGTCAATTTAGCTAGAAGTCTTGGTACATACATGGGTTCTAAAGGCACGGTTGCTATAGGATGTGACACTCGAATTTCGGGTCAGATGCTGAAATTTGCCGCAATTTCTGGAGCTCTGTCAACAGGCCTCACCGTTATTGATGTGGGAACTGTTCCTACCCCTTCCATCCAGTACTATGTGCGCGACCATGCCGATGCCGGGATAGTTGTTACTGCATCCCATAATCCAAGGCAATATAATGGAATTAAATTTATTGCAGGTGATGGCTCGGAATTTTCCAGGGATGGAGAAAAAGACATAGAAAAAATTTATTATGCGGGGGAATATTCCATCGTATCTTGGGAGAAAACCGGCAACTTCAGTAACGATCCTGGAGTCAATGAATACTACATAAAAAATATTGTCAACTCAGTAAATGCCGAAGCCATCCGCAGCCGCAGATTCAAAGTAGTTGTAGATACAGGCTGTGGAGCAGGTTCTCTCACTCTTCCTTTTTTGCTCAGCAAACTGGGTTGCCAAGTATTGACTCTTGAAGCTCAGCCTGATGGAACTTTCCCCTGGCGAAACCCAGAACCTTTACCTGAAGCCCTAACTGAACTTACTAAACTCGTAAAAATTACAGGTGCTGACATGGGAGCAGCTCAAGATGGGGATGCGGATAGAGTAGTCCTTATAGATGAAAATGGGGAATTCATAAATGCTGAAGTTCTGCTTGCCATGATGGCAAAATATATACTTGAGCATGAAAAAGGCCCTATAGTGACTCCTGTTAGCTCTTCTCAACGCATGGCCGACATTGCAAAGGATGCAGATATCAAACTATATTGGACTGCTGTCGGCTCAATCAACGTTGCCCGGAAAATGATGGAAGTAAATGCAGTATTCGGGGGTGAAGGTAATGGGGGTCTTATCTTCCCCAAACATCAGTATTGTAGAGACGGAGCAATGGCCTGTGCCATGGTTCTTGAAATCCTGGCTAACGGAAAAAAGATTTCTGATCTTGCAAAAAGTGTGCCTGAATATTTCAACGCAAAGACAAAAGTCCCCTCTAAAAATATACCAGCCACAATGGAAATAGTGAAGCAAGAAGCTTCAGGACTTGGGTTCAAGATAGATACTACAGACGGAATCAAAATATGGTACGAAGATGGCTGGGTTCTTATTCGTCCCTCTGGCACAGAACCGATTCTTAGGGTCTTTGCTGAAGCAAAAAAGCAGGATAGAACAGAGGAACTTATGCAAGAGGGCCTGAATATGGTCAAAAGAGCAGAAAAAGCCTCAACCTGCGAATGAACTTTCGAGTAAACTAACAACAAATGAATGTGAACTCTTTAATGTAGCAACTTCTTGATAAAAATTTATCACCTTTATCAGCTTTGATAATCCAATTGGACGATTACCATAAAAAAAGCAGTGATAAAAACTTTCTGTAAATTTTAAGTTAAGTTTTTGCTTAATGTAATAAATTTGGTTTCTTTAAGGTAGAATTTTCTACTAGATAACTTATGAGATACGGGATTTTACAGAAAAATTGGCACAATGGAATTCGGGATCTTCTGGCATGTGGGCCGGTGGACTTTCTTGTAAAGGTAATGATGATCTTGGCACTCTTATCCTCGGAAACTACCTGGATATGTTTGACCATGGCATCTTTTACAAGAATTGAAACCATAATCTACTTCCCTTCCTTTTCGAATCTTGATACCTTTTCTGCGAAGTCCTAAAATAAAAATTGTTCAGGTACAGGGATTTGACATTATGTTACTAAGGCTGCAGGCAAACATAAGAGAAAGAATCAAATTGTAATCTCCTAGTAATCTCAAACAGATTCGAATAGCAGTCAGAGGAGCTCTTACAGCCCCAGCAAAACTGCACTCATACCCACGATGGCATGATTTCCGTCCCACCATGGATCCCATGTAAAGAGTGTGCTTCAACACATCAATATCACATCTGCAGCACTTTGAGATACCTCTCTGTCCATAATCTATCTTTTTTGTCCAGCACTTCGATTAGCATAACTGGAGCCAGTTACTTCAGTAAATGAACATGCGAATTTTCGTTACACTGGAAACTTAATTATAAAAATATCAATAGCTTAATGAAGAAAAACCTTGAAATTCTCAAAATTTAATGCCGACCTGCCGAAAGTAGGTTCAAATATTACCTTTAAGCCTTGTCATGAAAATTACTTACATAAAGATCAAAACTAAATACCGAAATTAATTGGATAACCTTAATTGATAAACTTAGGGGTATAGTATGCCTGAAAATATTGACCTGCCACTGGCAATAAAACACAGTGAATATGAAGAAAGTATGAAGATACTTGAGATTAAGCTAGGTGAGCTCAAACGCAAGACCCGACAATTGAAGATCCCCATTATTTTTGTTTTCGAAGGCTGGCATGCATCCGGGCTGGGAGAAGCTATCAATCGTTTTATATTGCCTCTGGATTCGAGAGGATACGATTTTCACACCATGACTTTTGCTTGTTATGGAGATGAACTTAAACCCTTTCTTCTGCACTTTTGGACTCTTATTCCAGTAAGAGGTAAAATTGCGATATTTGATCAAAGTTGGTACAGCCGGGCAATCGTAAAACATTTCATGAAGGAAAAATCCAAATACAAACTTGAGAAATGCCAGGGAAAAATAAATTGTTTCTAACGTCAGCTTTCAGATGATGGATACCTTATATTGAAGTTTTCTCTCCATATCAGTAAAAAAGAGCAAGAAGATCGTTTCAAGAAAATTCAAAAAAAAGGCATCCCCCTAATCATCGATGAATACGAAAAGAAAAATGAAACGGAACGAGATTTTATCCATGAATATAATAAGTACCTGCCAATTGTAGAAAAAGTGCTTGAAAAAACAGACATGCCATATCAAAAAATTACCTGCTTTTTCAGCATTATTCATGATCCACCAGTTTTCTCATGATTTTGAGCTTGGGAATTTGATACGCGGAAACTGAAGAATTATTGATGGCATTGACAGAGGGAACAAAGCAATGGATGTATCGGTTGATGTATCAATATTAAAACGATATTGAAGGACATTAGATCATTAATTTGGAGGAATATTACTTGAAAACAGATGTATTAGTTTTTTTCTTTTAACTCTTGCACAAATTGGGAAATATTCAAATAAATATCCAAATTTAATTTACATTTATAAAATAGATATGACAATCCGTGAAAATAAAAATCTCACCTGAATCTTCTACAAGTTTCGATTGTTGTTTTGACGTATAAATCAGATGAAAATAAGCTTCATTGTATTAAATATTCATTACATCCATTTCGAACTAATCACTAAAGCGATGAATTTTTGTTTTCAGGAGAGCCGCTATTCCTATCTTTAAGAGCATTTTTCTGCACTTTAACTTAACACAAAGTGATGATGCAATGAACATACAGAATGACTTCTATTAACGAGATCCTACTATATATTTATTTATTTATTTATTTATTTATTTATTTATATAATAATTTATAATTATATGAGTCAATATATTCCCTACGTTACTCATATACAACTACATGATCAGAAGCCTATATTAAGCTGAAAAGTTGATGACTCTCATCTTCCAGCTTTAGGAATGGAATCTGTTGGAAAATATATCATTTTCGGAGTTAAAACAGCGGCTCCTTAGTGCTGAAAAACAGAAGAATTAAAAAATGAAAACAAAATCATGATAGAAATGAATCTATTTGTTATCTTCTCTTATGCTTCAACTCATGCCCTTGCTTTCATCTTGTCCACTATAATGTAGTCTTTAATGGCGCTTACGGAATCAAAAGGCATAAGAATATAGTTGTCCATTTTTTTGTACCTGGAAGTGTCAAAGTTTGGATTTGGAGTGATCATCATGTCAATGATGTTTCCCCCTTTAATTTCGAATATAATGTTGCTCAGCGTTCCTATCTCCGTTCCGTCGGTAGCCATTACCTGCTTATTAAAGAGAAGGTTCCTTGCAAATACTGTCGACATTTTATATCTTATCTCCGTTCTCAATCTTATGCGGATCAGGATAAACCTGGCTTTTCGCCTTGGATAATTTACTCCAATTGGAGCTATATTCTTTAAAAACTTTTCTGTTCAAGTGCTCATCCTTTAAAAAATTAATAATTTCATCTATCATCTGTAACCAACATACGCACTTGTTTCTGTTGGTTTCTGACCTCCCTTAAACTGTGCTTCTATTTTTTCGTAGAATTGAGCAATATTTTCTGTAATAGTGGGCTTTACCTTCTTCAGAGCTTCCCTGAAGTGTCTCATTTCTATTAGTTCTATATCAAAATTCTCTCTGAGAGCAATCAAAACAGCTTCCCTACATACCGATTCGATGTCGGCCCCTACATAACCCTCAGTTATGTCGGCAAGGTTTTCCAGGTCCACATCCTCGTTAAGAGGTGTATTTTTTGTGTGTATATTAAAAATTTTGAGCCTACCTCTGCGGTCAGGAGTCCCCAGATAAACCAATCTGTCGAAGCGACCAGGACGTATGATTGCAGGGTCCAAGAGGTTAGGGCGATTGGTTGCGGCAATCACTACCACATCTTTAAGAATCTCCAGACCGTCCATTTCCGTCAGAAGCTGGTTCAGCACTCTCTCTAAGTATGGCTATCTGTGGATTCCATGCCCGACATGG
>CAWHXP010000018.1:0-65770 GCA_963833425.1 uncultured Methanosarcinaceae archaeon
CTTCCCAAGAGACATGATCCGGAAGGTAAAAAAAGCCACAGAAATTGTAGGCCCTACATATATCCATACCCACGCTCCACTTACTACAGGCTGGGGATTCGAAAATTCAAATTCTTGGAAATCGCCAAACTCGCGGTAGAAACCGGTCTATGGCCTATGTATGAGATGGAATTTGGAGAAATAACGCAGGTCAGAAAGATCAAGGATCCCAGGCCAGTCGAGGAGTACCTGAGAACTCAAAGAAGATTCAAACATCTATTCACCATGGAAGGTGGTAATGAAGAAATCCAGAAAATTCAGGATAATGCAGACTGGAATATAAAACACTATGATCTTAAAGGAAAACTAAGTTTTCACTTTTTTATTCCAGTCGAATACCTTAGCTTTCATTGGTACGTGAATTTTCCCTAGAAACTTTATTAACTGACTGATTTATATTTTATTCTGCTGCGCTTTTGAATTAAAATGTAATTACAGAATTCAAACCATTGTGTTTATAAAAATAAGGAGGATTTGTTAAACCTCTATTTTCACGAATAACTTATATATAACTTATAATCATGTGATAAAACTTCGGAGCTTCTCGAAATCCTCTAAGATACTATATTTTTTTACGTGAATTATCATGAAAAATTTCTTTTAGGCAATGTTATATTCAACGATTTTGAAATATATTCGCTTTAAAATCGGCAAGAGGTATTGTTTTGAGTTTGATGTGATCTGTAATGATGATCATGTAAATTTTTTCGTTGGTTCTGAACCAACATAAATACCTATATTGTTTATCTATGATTAATTCCATCAAGTTAGTATGGATAATTCAAAGATCTTAAAAGATTACTTAAGGAAGGTTAAGCAGATGGACTTACGGAAGAGACAATTGCACCTGCTGAATATACACTTATAAAGTTCATAGAATGGTGTGGAGATCGAGAATTAAAGGAATTACTACAGACGATGTTTACGATTATCTGGATTTTATAAATGCCTATACATACATCAAAGCTGGTAAGGCAGTTAAGTACTCGCCTGGTACACAACAAAAAATCCGAACGGTTTTAAAAAAATTCTTGACTTTTATAAATCATGAACTCGGAGCCGTAATAAAATTGCGGACGCTAAAAAATGGGAAAATCCCCGAAGATATTTTGACTCGCGAAGAAATTGAAAAATTAATTGATTCATGTCTAAGTAACAGAGATCGGGCTATAGTTGCTACTTTTTATGAAAGCGGAGCTAGAAGGGGCGAATTACTAACAGTTCAACTTAAACATGTGACTTTTGACGAGAATGGGGCAATTCTTAATATACAGAAAGGGAAAACAGGAAGTCGCCGCGTGAGACTTGTATTAGCTTCGTCTTACCTTAAACAGTGGATTGACACGCATCCATTAAAGAATAATCATGATGCTTACCTATTCTGTTCAACTAATTCTCCTTTTGGAGTCATCACATTTGTAGGACTTGCAGATCAACTACACAAAATAGCAAATAGAGCAGATATCCAGCCAAAAAGAGTTTATCCACATGCATTTAGACATGCCCGAGCAACACATTTAGCCGAACAATTACCTGAACAACTTTTAAAAGAATATTTAGGCTGGACTAAATCAAGTAATATGGCGAGTGTATATGTGCATATGTCAGGTAGAGATGTGGATAATGCTATACTTAAATTGCACGGAATCGAGACTGAAGAAGCCCCCAAAAAATTTACTGTTAATAAATGCCCACGTTGTAAGGAAATAAATCCAGAAAATGCTTTATTTTGTTTTAAATGTGGACTGCCACTTACGCAGGAAGTTTCATCCACTGTAGAATCCGTAAAAACCGATTATATGCAATTTGCAGATCTTAACGAAATCCGGGAAATGAAAAATGTGTTAAAACAGGAACTTGATGAAATTTCTAAGTTAAAGGAGTTGATGCTCAAAGCAGGAAAATAACTTTCTCGTAGAGCTTGATCCCAAAACTCAAAATTGCATCTTTTGATTTCAAATTCCAAATGACTCACAAGCATAGACAGCTCATAACGAAGCTTAAAATGTGGAAGTCGAGCTATTTGATGAATTGCTGAAAGATTTATTTGTGGCAATCCCTGAACCAAGGCAAACAATAAGAAGGCCAAGCTTGTTAATTCCTGAATCTCTATTCTGTGCCATTCAGAAAGTGTACTCTCAGTTATCCAGCCGTCATCATTTAGTCTCTTTCAGAATGCAACTGAAAAAGGACAAATAGAACACGCAACCCATTTCAATGCGCCATCAAAACTCTTCAACATCTAAATATTACTCCAATTTTACAGAAATTGGTCTACGTATCTGCATTACCAGTAGCCGGATTAGCTACTAATTTCGTCGTCGATTCTACGGGATTCAGATCAACAACATTCCTCATATGCAACGAAATGGAACATGGACAGAGCAAAGAACATAAGTGCCTTAAGGCTTATATGTGTGGGTGTAAAGATCAACACAGTCGCTTCTGTGATCATAATTGATGGGATTACAATGACTCCCCACAGTTTAGCCAATTGATTAATCAGGCATCAGAAGGCTTCTCAATGAATGAGATTTCTGCTGACTTAGCTTATTCGTCTCGCAAAAATTTTGACGCAGCAAATGTATTGGTGTGAGTCATATATCCCTTTTAAAAAAAATGTGACTGGAAGGGCAACTTGTTCTGCTATTTAGTCATAATCTATAATAGTCCTTAACTGACCGGTAATTAGGGTATAACGAATGCCTCTCCATCCTTAAGAAGATATCCCAAAGAAAGTCTAAAAAATAAGAGGGGACTTGAGTCTGGCTTAGAGATTGGGTAGGGAATTCATAAGCATGATTTTCGAAATTTTCATAAGAATCTGCACGTTTACCGAGACTGTAAATATCTTCGACATCATCGTATAAGGTTTTAAAGCTATTTTTCAAGCACTTATCAAAAAAGTGAATCGAATGGGACAACTGAATACGAAGCTCTTTGGCATGAATAGCATCTATACAAGGATATCCTTTAATGATTTGCTCTTCAAGGATTAGATTTAAAGCCTGATCATATCTATTTAATTGTATCTCAGGATAGTGTTTTCGTATATTCCGCAAAGTTTCTAATTTTTCAATTTTCCATTTATGATATGACCCCGGATCTCGTGGAATTATTTCGATGCAACCTTTTTGTTTTAAACCTTTCAAGTGAGACCTAATGTTGTTCTCATCTAATAGATTATATTTTTTCTGAATATGTTTTATTATATCTGGCCCTGATACCACATCATTTTTAATGAGAATGTACTTGACAATTTCGATTTTTGCTTCGTTTTTATTTAAACGCTCGCCTCGGATTCTCCTCTTTTGTTCATTTTCATCTTCATTCATATGAAATTACATAAACTGCTGGATCTTAAGCTTTGTTATTTTACATTTTATAGGGGTACTGGATATAGTTTAGTTCTAATATCCAGGTGATATTCAACCTGAGGAATATCATTTTCAGATATTTATACATGTAATTTCCTAAGTAAGAAATAGTGGTAGTAAAATGTTTAGATTTAAAAATAAAAAAATTCAACAGGTAAGAGGTTCGTTTTTTGTCTCTCTACCTAGTGAGTGGATCACAAGCAACGAAATGAAAAAAAGTGATCAAGTACGAATCGAACTATTAGAAGACGGAAATTTACAGATTTGCCCGGTCCCTCAGTCCGACCAAGGCTCTAAGGGGACCGGAACAACGACAACAACCACCGTTTTAAGGAGATGTGCCGGCTATGGAAAATATGACCCAAAGTAATTTATTATTTGTGGAATGGTCAAAGCGTGTAAACTCTCAATATCCTGACATCTTGGAACATATGAGGAAGAGCACTGACCCCCTGGAAAGAGTCATCGCAAAACGAATTATACAAATTGCAGGTGGCAACAAAGAATGACTAAAAACCATAATCCGAAAGATTTCAGGAGACCATGAGAGTGGATTTCGATTTTGATAGTGTCAAATTGTCACCCACTTTTGCGGCTGGAATGATGGTCGAAAAATTGATCACTACCATTCCAATAAGAAAGCCGAATGCATACGAATTTTTTAGGGTTAGAGACGACTCGGAGTGGACTTTCTCACTGTATCTTCTCGATTTGAATGAAGGGGATGAGGAAAAATATATCGTAGCTCCAGAGCTGATCTCAGACGTAATGGATATTGGAAGGTTAAAGCCTGTAATGATCTACACTTTGATAACACATACCCACAAAATATTTTTCCTTTCAGATGTCCCACTCCCCGATCAAGACGGTAAAGATAATGGATACCACCGAACTCGAAGAGAATCATACGCAATTGGCACGAAAAAATGGGTTCGGATCAAGGCTAACAAGGCTCTAGGTGCTTATGAAATATCCCTAGCAAAAGGTGAGTTGCCTGAACCTAAATGGCCAAAGGACCCAAAAACAATAAAAGATGCTTTAAATATTGCTTTTAAAAATAAGATTATTGATTCGATAAATCATCCAGTCTTGAAGCAACTTAGAGGGGAGCAGTGAAAATGCTCCCTATTTTTAAAAATATTTTTGTAATAGACTTCGAATTTATCGCTGATTCGGGAGAGACGTCGAAACCTGTGTGTATTGTAGCGCACGAAATTATTTCTGGGGAAACTAAAAAAGTATGGTTAGAAGGAAAAAACCCCCTTACCCTTAAACCACCATACCCTATGGATGAAACTGATTTATTTGTTGCATATTTTAGTTCTGCAGAATGGGGTTGTCATTTAGCTCTAAACTGGCCTTTGCCCATTCACGTAGTTGATTTGTATCCGGAGTTTAGAAAAATTACAAATGGGCTGCCTGGTGTCTCAAAAAGTCTATTGGGAGCTTGTCAACAATATGGAATCGCAGCCATAGCGGAATCAGAAAAGGAAAGTACTAGACAAAGGATAATGCAAGGGCCTCCTTATACTGAAAAAGAAAAAAGCTACATTATGGATTATTGCGCGTCTGACGTCATGGAAACAGCGAAATTATTCAAAAAAATATCAATGGAGAGCAGTTTTGACATTGGCACAGCACTTTTTCGCGGTAAGTATATGGAAGCAGTAGCAATAATGGAATATAATGGAATTCCGATCGACATTGAAACTTTAATAGCTTTAAAGGAAAATTGGACTTTAATTAAGGAGAAATTAATTCAGGAAATAGATCTCTTCTATGGAGTTTACGAAGGCACTATATTCAAGATTTCTAAGTTTGAGCAGTATTTGAATAAAAATGGGATCTCTTGGCCAAGGACTGAGAAAGGAAATTTAGAAATAAAAGATGATACTTTCAAGGAAATGGTTGTTTCATATCCGCAACTACAGGGGCTTAAAGATCTTCGGTATATTTTAGGACAATTGAAACTTTCAGAAATTTCTGTTGGATCTGACAATAGAAATAGATGCTTACTTTCGCCGTTTGCTTCTAAAACTGGAAGAAATCAGCCAAGCACAAGTAAATTCATATTTGGTCCTGCTGTCTGGCTCAGGAGTCTTATTAAACCTGAAAAAGGCAAAGTGTTAGCTCACATTGATTATTCTCAGCAAGAATTTTGTATAGCAGCTGCTTTGTCGAAAGATCCTGAAATGAAAGCAGCCTACGAGTCAGGAGATCCTTATCTAGCGTTTGCAAAACAGGCCAGAGCAGTGCCACAGGAAGCAACAAAATCGACTCATAAAGCTGCAAGAGATCTTTTTAAAGCTTGTGTATTGGGGGTTCAATATGGTATGGGTCCCGATAGTCTGGCTTTGCGTATAGGCAAATCAACTCCTTACGCCAAAGAACTACTAAGGCACCACAAGAGAGTTTACCAAAAGTATTGGGCTTGGTGTGATCATGTCCTGGATACCACTCTTCTTTTCAGAAGGATAACTACCTGTTTTGGGTGGCAAATGCACATCTTTGGCGGAGAGAAGAAAGAAGGAAGAACAATCAAAAATTTCCCTTGTCAAGCTACGGGTGCGGAAATTCTCAGAGTCGCTTGCATTCTTCTTGTCGACAATAATATCAAACTCATTGCTCCAATCCACGACGCAATTCTAATTGAGTGTGATGAGGAAGAAGCCGATGAGACTATTTTCCAAGCCCAGAAATTAATGACCAAAGCTTCTTCCATAGTCTTGGGGCCTGGCAATTCCATTAAAACGGAAGCTAATGTCATTAAATACCCCGATAGATATTCTGACCCTAGGGGAGTTGAGACTTGGAATAAGATCCTAAGAATTATACAAGAAATCAAAGCCAAAAATTCTGGTGCTTGATAAACACAACATAGGAATTTATGGCTATTTACATCGGAATCTGTGACTATTTACATCGGAATCTGTGACTATTTAAATAGACATGGATTCTACTCCGTCCTATTAATTATTTTTAGATCTTTCTATTATTTAATATTATATAGGTAAATAATATGATAACTAAGAAAAAACTAAAATGTCATTTTATCCCCAATACTCCACTCTCTTGGATTCAGAAAGCTTTACTGTTACAAGGTAATGTAAATGCTACAAAATTAGCTTTGTATATCTGGTATGTAAAAGGTTTAAAGCAAACCAAAACGGATCTTGTTATTTCCAGTTCTACAGCTAATGATATTTTTGGTGTCAATAAAAGATCTTTCACAAGAGCTCTACAAAAATTGGTAGATTTGGGAATGATAACAACATCAATCCGTGAACGTGGTAAAAGTCCTAGAGTTACAGTAATATGGGAAGATTCTGAGATAGCATGAGTAATGAAGTTGGAGCAAATCTGTAACATAACTTTTCTTAATAAATCTGCTGATCCTATAGGAGCTTCGTCTTGGAGGTTTAGACGATTAATAAGTATGTATGTTTTATAAATTTAATTTTATTTTTTAAATTGGATAAAAACATATATAAAATATCTTGAAGCTGGTTACCGTGCAACCAAGGCTAAAGTATGGGGATTCGTTTTGGCCAAACAACGCCTTAATCTGGGACCACCAGGGAGACTTTTATAGACTGTTTGACAAATATAGTTACCCTAGTTTAAAAAATGCCTTAAATCGCCCCAAAACCTGTCTTTTATGGCTTCATACTCAAAAGCTCGGCTATTTCATACAGAAGAGAACTAATAAAATATTTAACATAAGATCCATATATATTACTTCAAATAAGCAAAAAACGGTGACTAAATGGCTAGACCAACTAAAATGACCCCCGATATAATCAATAGAATCGGTGACGGTATATCACTTGGACTTACTTATGCTCTTGCTGCCAATGCAGCCGGAATTACATATCAAACATTAAATTTCTGGATGAACAAAGGAAAGAATTCAAAGTCTGGAGAATACTTTGAGTTCTATAAATATATAACTAAATGTAACGCTGATGCCGCGAAAGCTCTCCTAGAACGCTTAAACAAAGCAGCAGTTGCTGGTAATTGCCAAGTTTGCATGTGGATTTTGGAAAGGCGTTTCAGTGACGACTTCGGCAGGAGAGAATATCGTAAAATGGACATTGTTTCAGAGAATATAAATGAAAATGTTGAACTAACAATCAAGGAAGGAGATCAAATTAGAAAACAAATTTTAGCGAAGTTTGATCGGGGTTAAGAAAGTCACGAGTTATCAGTTGATTAAGATTTTTCATCCTAAATTGGTATATTTTTACTAGAATATACTTTCCTTCTGATTTTATTCTGTGGTATAATTGCGGTCGGACTACCAAGATCGTCACCATGGATTTTTCCCCAGATTATTCAGGCAGTAACTTTGTGTCCAACCTGCTATTCTCGTGAATTGAACTTTGAATGTTAACTGCCTGCTTATGCACATATTCTCATTTAACTTTTCTATCTGCTCGTCCTGGTGTGCCGCTGCTCGTCCTTAATGCTCATCTGACCGTAAAGTGCTTGGATCTAAGCCCAGATGCTCGAGGGTTTCTGTCTTTATCTGCAGAAGGGCACTATCGAATAGTGGAGTACAACACCCCCATCGATAACTGAAAATGAAGCAAAAAAGATTAGAATGAAAATTTTAGAAAAGATTAGAATTAGAGATAGGTACATTGAATCATTTATCTAACTGAAATGCTCTTGATAGTTTAGTTAATTAAGTCGATATTACTCATTTTGCGCAATTTTTTATAAATTGATAAGAACTATATTTAATCAATAAGATGCAATAATTTAATATTTATAAAAATTTTTATAGTTCTAAAATATTTTAATCCAGAATAAATTTTATTCAAAAACTATTTTTCAGCTCATTAATTTGATATAACGGATTATTTCATATTGTAATTAGCCGAAAGTGACATCAATGGTATATTGTGCATGCTCACAATGGGGGTGGTAGAAGCTAAGATGCTAAGCATTTTAATCCACGCGGGGGGCAAAGCCGTCACCTCTTATAAGGTATTGCAGAAGATGATTGATCTGGACTGTCCTTAACTATGTTTCTCTATTATTTTTACAATATCGTTTTTATAAAAGAACTCTAAGTTAATACACGAGTTCGTCATTATTGAAAATAAGTCGCATGCAAAGAACAAAAATAGAGGAGTGAATCATGAAAAAGCTATCCGATAATTTGCAAGAGCTCGCAGGCCATGTGGCGGATGCAGAAAAGAAAGTCGCGGCCGCCGAACAAGCATCCAAGGAAAAGGTAGAAGCCTCGATCCAGAAATCAAAAGCAGATGCTAAAGCAAGGCAGGAATCGTTCAAAGCTGACGTCAAAAAGCGCCAGGAAGCGACGGCTATGCATTGGCAAGAACTCCAGGAAGGTTATCATCAGAAGATTCAGCAAATCAAGAACAAAATTAAAACCGAAAAAGAGGCTATGGAAGCCAAGCAAGCAACAAGACGGGCGGATGATTCGGAGGCGTATGCCGAGGCTGCCATCAATTTTGCCATGATGGCAATTGACGAAGCCGAAGTGGCAGTGCTGGAAGCGATTGACGCACGGGTATACGCTGAATCGTTACCTCAAAAGTGAGGACAGCGTTCAGATCATTGCGAAAGTTGGAGAGAAGTAGATATCGACCGAATGTCTCGTCAACGATATAATGTCGTATTAAATCGGATACATCTATTCGGAATCTTTCAATCTTTGAGGATTGACGCGACACTAGTGCATCGATTCAAAAATTGATCAATATTTGAAGTAAGAATTAATTGATCGATAGTGAATTTATAGCTAGGGTTTATGGACATTTTTTGAAATCGAAGCACTAGCTAACGCTCAGCATGAGCCATGCGGAACTGAAACCGTGAAACAACCAACAACCTGAAGCAAAAACAGAAAGGCGTAACCCGCATTGGCTCGATGCGTTTGTTAGGCCACGATCAAAGGACAAAAATGAAAACTGCAAAACTGATAAAAGACAACCTACTAAGGATAAGAAACATATGTTCTACAGTAATGGTAACTACGAAGCGTTCATTCGTCCCCGCAAGCCGCAGGGCGTGGACGGGAAGTCTACCTATCTCATCGGTGGTGGCATCGCCTCGCTCGCAGCGGCGGGCTTTTTGATCCGCGACGGGCAGATGGACGGAAAACGCATCACCATCTACGAGGCGAGCAATATCGCTGGCGGCTGCCTAGACGGCATCAAGCACCCAAAGGAGGGCTACCTCTTCCGTGGCGAGCGCGAGATGGAAGACCACTACGAGTGCTTGTGGGATCTGATGCGCTCGATCCCGTCGCTCGATGTCAAGGACGCCTCGGTCCTTGAAGACTTTTACCGGATCAACAAGGATCACCACAACTACTCTCTGTGTCGGACCACTCACAAGCGCGGGCAGCCTTTCCCGACCGACGGCAAGATGCTCCTGACCCCCAAGGCGCAGGGCGAGCTGATGAAGCTCTTCTACACCCACCGAAGAGAGCTATTCGACAGGCGGTTCGAAGAATTCGTGAGCGAGGAGTTCTTCGCCAGCAACTTCTGGGTGTATTGGCTGTCGATGTTCGCCATCGGGCCCTGGCACGGTGCCCTAGAGATGAAGCTCTACATGAACCGCTTCGTCCAGCACTTCGGTGGGATGGCGGATCTCAGCACCATCAAGTTCACACGCCTCAACCAGTTCGACTCTCTGGTCCTCCCGCTAGTCAAGTGGCTCGAGCAGCAGGGCGTCATTATTGTGTACGACACGAAGGTCACCAACGTCGTGTTCGATATCACCCCGGAACGCAAGGTCGCTCGCCGGATCGAGTGGATCCAGGCCGGAAAGCGCGGAGGACGCGACGTCACCAAGAACGACATCGTCCTCATTACCAACAGCTCTGCGGTCGAAAACACCTCTTGGGGGGACCACCACACCCCGGCCAAGTGGATTAGGGACATCCAGGAGGGCAGCATCTGGGCGATGTGGCGCAACATCGCCGCCCAGGACCCTGGCCTTCGGTCGGCCCGACAAGTTCTGTACCCACACTGACAAGAGCAGCTATGAGTCGGCATGTATCATCACCCTCGACGACAAGATTCCGCTCTACATCGAGCGGATCTGCCAGCGCGACCCGTACAGTTTCGACTGGAGCCCCATCACCGGTGGCTTGGTGACTGTGCGCGATTCCAATTGGCTGCTGTCGTGGAACGTCGAGCGCAAACCGCACTTCAGGGACGCGCCGAAGGACCAGCTGATGATTCACGCCTACGGCACGTACAGCCTCGACCGGCCCGGCAACTACGTCAAGAAGGCGATGCGTGAGTGCACTGGCGAGGAGATCGCCCTGGAATGGCTCTATCACCTGGGGGTGCCTGACGATCAGATCGACCAGCTGGCGGCCAAGTCGGTGATCGTGCATCCGTGCATGATGCCCTACATCACGGCCTTCTTCTTGCCACGGCGTGACGGCGACCGTCCCAAGGTAGTGCCCGAGGGAGCGGTCAACTTCGGGTTCCTGGGGCAGCTCGCCGAGAGCCATCCGAGGGATGTCATCTTCACCGTCGAATACTCAGTGCGGACGGCGATGGAGGCGGTCTACACCCTGTTGGACATCGAGCGGGGCGTGCCGGAGCCGTGGGGCTCGCAGTACGACATTCGTGCGCTGCTCAACTCGGCGATCGTGCTGCGGGATGGCGAGAAGCTAAAGCTGCCCCCTGCGATCGAGGCGTACCTGGCGAACACCGAAATCGGCGAGCTGCTGAGGGACTACGGGTTCATCGGCGAACTCGGCGACAACGAGCTCACGGTCGCGATACACAAGAATCTTCCGCAGGTGACTCAAACGGTCCTCTAGAGACTAGCGGAGAGACGGAATGGACCAGGACTGTTATATGATAATCATTCCATAGACTCTCCCAAAACTCCAGAAAAAGCTACACATTGAATGAGGATATCGTGAAGCTGGCCATTTAATTTATTGCTGACTCCAAAAAAGTCGCACCCACCAAACCATTGTTTATGTACTTCTGTCCAGGTGCTATGAATGCTCCTCACCACTTTCCTAAGGAGTGGGCAGATAAATACAAAAGTAAGTTCGATGATGGTTGGGACGTTTACCGGGAGAAAACCTTAGCCCAGCAGAAGAGACTTGGTATAATTCCAAAACAAACCGAACTATCTCGCCATGACCCGGATGTCAAGCCATGGGACCAATGCTCACCTGAGGAAAAGAAACTCTATGCTCGTATGATGGAAGTCTTTGGTGGGTTCCTGGAACATCTATAACTCATGAAGAAATAGGAAATAGTTAATCTAAACCACAATAATAAAAAGAAATATCCAAAAAAGTTGTTGCTCTCCTACGATTGATGCATCGTTTTGAACATGTTCCAGATGACGCTAATATCGGTACTTACTCGTTGGAACGGGTTTGGTTCTTTGGGGATATTCAGCAGTTTGAAGACCGCCATTTGGGCTGTGCGCACCGAATATTCCATCGTGAAGACACAATCGTCTGGCACTTCAACTAACTGACCGGTGAGGGCAAGGTTGGTTGAGCCTTTCGGAACAACATCAGGTCGGTCAGTAACCTTTCTCTTCAGAAACTGGCTTGTGACGAAAGGCATCCTGCAGGGTAAGACGTTTGACGAATCCAGAATCTGCTTCACAGGTCGGCGTCGAACCCCAAGTGACGCACCAGCTCCTCCAGAATCTCTCTTCCGCTGCATTGACCCATTGGTTTGCGGACATAGTCGCCGATTTTGTCGGCGTAGAGACCTAAGCCGTAAAACACGTAAACGCCTGCTGTCTGGTTCTGGTAATACGGCTGATGGTTGAGGATAAAAGCCAGCGACCAGCTGGACTCTGGAAGCGAGGTGATCCCGTTCTTACCGGCTTCTTGCCCGCTGAATTTCTCCATTAAATCAAAGAACCGCCGGTCCTTCTGGGTCACCGTGAATGACGTGAATGAAGACTCGTCGATGTGACCGGTGAAGACCGAAGGATCACGAAAGATGTCCTTGCGCTTTCGGGCGAGAGTCTCCCAAAGTGCCCATTTCCCCTCATGCGTCGGCGACGTGATCAGCTCAGGTGCGGAATCATTCGAACCAAAGGAGGCATTTGCTACCATCGAGCCCAGCGTAACTATGACAATGTCCTCCGGCCTGACTGCAATCTTCTTTTGCTTTCCGTCCTGGACCATCGTGATCCCGCAGACGGTGATTTCGCCATCATTGTCGTTCCCGATGTCTATATCGGTCACTCGGGTCTTCCCCACGTATTGCACACCACGGTCGGTCAACCACTTAATGATCGGGCGCACCATCAAATCGTACTGGTTATACCTGGTGTGGTGGAGCAAGTTTTGAGTTGCCATATCCGGGAACAGATGCATGAATCTCAGCAGGTAGCGTCGCATTTCAATGGCGCTGTGCCATGGTTCAAAGGCAAAGAGCGTTTTCCACATGTGCCAGAAATTCGTTTCAAAAAAGTGCTCTGAGAAGACGTCGCTGATACGCTTATCGTTCGACGCACTTTCCAGTTTGGCAGTTAACGCGAGGAGCTCCAACTCGTCTTTCGGATTAAAACCATAAGAGTGGAAGTTCAGAATCTTACAGAGTGAAAGTTCAGAATCTTACCGTTGGCGACCAGGCGAGCCTTGTTGTTCCAGCGGACGGCATTAGTGAACTCGAGGGTGTCCTGCTTGATCGTTTTCGTCGGGTCATCCAGTGAGGGGATGAAAGAAAGCAGATCGTACATGCAGACGTAATTCTCCTCGAACATGCGCTCGCCGCGCATGAAGTAACCTTTTTCAGGAGTGCCAGCTGAGTCAAGACATCCGCCCGGTAAACTCTCCTCCTCGTAAATGTTGATGTTCGCACCTGAAAAGCCGCCGTCTTTGATCAGGTAGGCAGCAGCAGCCAGATTTGCGATTCCTGACCCGATCAAGTGTGCCTTGCGTCCTTCATTGTTCATGAACAGTCTCTCATCATATTTTTATTAAGTTAGATATAATTTTAATCCGATTAGGAAAGTACGCAGTTAAATTGAAAAACATACTGTTGACAAAAAATTATGATAGCCAGGCATGCCGATATCCTGTGAGCTTCAGCTGCTAATGTTGTCAACGATACTATAAAAAAACTGCAAGCAGTAAAGCAATATCATGTATTCTTATTTCTAATGATTTAGGCTACCATCCTTGGTATTCATAGCCCCGACTCTTTCACAGCTACGTCTTTATCATCATCAGTCGTTATTGGCTAACTTTATTCTTCTGCAAAAGTTGCACGCAGCTTATCTTCTTCTTCCTTTGATAGGTTAGAAGCAATGAGTTCGAACTTTGTTTGTTTCATAGCTTCTACTACCTTATCTTCAACGGCGTCGCTAGTCATTAGAAACAAAGCTGAAGTGCCTTCAGTTACTTTGCTACGAATAGATTTTATGAAATCTTCATCGATTCCAATATGGGTCATGGAACCGGAAATTGCACCTATTGCAGCCCCAGCGACCAAGCCTAATAACGGAATGAAAAATATCAAGCCAAATAACATGCCCCAAAAAGCACCACTCAATGCACCTACACCGGTTAAATCAGTCAAATGCTTTGTATTTGGTTTCTTTTTTCCCACAGGCCAGGTGACTATAGCAGCATCTTGTAGTTCAATCAGTTGTTTCTTACTTAAATTTTCAATTATTTCAAGTTCATTTTCGGCACCTTTAGCGGTGTCAAACTTAAGAACTGTTAAAGTTGTCATTACACAATCTCCTCTTCTGCTTCACATTTATTTCTAGGTTGATTTACCGTACCATCCTATGGTATAGATTTTCTTACTAGATATTATTTAAAAATAATTATACAAAAAATAGTTTCTAAACAATTTTTTCCCTCTACTTGAATATTTTGACATTAAACAATATTTTTATATTAATTATGTATTAATATATTTTATATACACTGCTCACTTTTTCATTACTCATTTTCCACAAAATATTTTGGAATATACCATAAGGGTTTTGAGTCTTGACATCAAAAAATGACTGATTGCGGGGCAATTTAAGGTATTTTCTCGAATCCAAAAGGTATCAAAGGAAAAATCACTGTGAAAGACTCGTTCATAGTCGATGTTTACGGATCAGCTAACCAGCCTGTTTGTGCCTTTATGAGCGGCTACTTTGCAGGTTACCTGATAGATTATTTTGGGAAGAATATCAGTGTAAGAGAGATTAGCTGCAAAGTTACAGGAAAAAACGTATGCAGGCATGCAATTTCATTGGCATTCTCTGACGTATACCAGTGACTAAAAAGAGATATACCTTGATCAGATATCAGAATGCCATTTTCGGAGATAATGAACTGCTTGTGACAATGGGAAGAAGGGGGATATCTTAGGTTCATTTTATATTCACATATATCATCCCAAGCACTTAGAATAATTCCTTACCGTGTCCAGACAGTGGGAGAACTTTTCTAGACAATTGATAATTATAGACATAGCACCCAGAATAATATAGAGAATTGACTCGTGAAAATCAGATGTTAATAAAAATCCTTAATAATATTGCATTGTGTCTAGAGGTGATCATAGTTTTCCTGGCATATATGACCTCAATTTCATTAAAGTTTCTGTTCCATACCTACGTAATTCTTTGATCTCTTTTTGGTATACAAAAGCTGCTGGTACTAACATAAATGGAATGGTTGACGCAGCTTTAGCTCCTTCTGAAATAGGCAATGTGGCTAAAACATTCGCTCCAGTCGCACCATAAATAGGAACTATAGGAACTAGCATAGCTAAACCAAATGTTCTTCTGAAATGGATGCCTAATTTTGCAGCCAAGAAACCATTGGACCCTATGAGCAAACCAATACCCACACTAGGCCCTATAGTCTCAAAAAGATTATACGATGGTCCAACATAGATCCCAAAATCAATGCCAAACAAGGAAACAAGACCATGGACTTGATCCCTATCATGATTGGAATTCCCTCCAAAACTTGATAAAACTATGCCTATATCCAGTTGCAGAGGTCCTTTTTCTACTTTTCTTTCACCCATTATATCATTGATATCTCAAATCCATAATATAGTTTATTGCTATTATGATACTGCTCTATTTAAATCTAAAGAGGATTTCGATTTACTTCTAATTTTTTTTCACGAGAATCCTGGTTAAATCTTTTCTGCGAATTTCTGTTTTTTATTATAGAGATTTTCGATAAACTTCGATTTCAACAAATTGCGTATATACACTTTATAAACAACCAGCCCAAAATTGGGGTTTATCAAAATCCTCTTTGGATGGAACTGTGGAAATTCATCACCTATCATAGGTGCTGTGCGTACTTTGATTTTATGATGAAATAATTGGATATCTGTATAGTTTTGGTTAAAAACTTTGAATTATCTAACCATGAGATAGGTAGGTTTTGTATGAAAACTTCTACATAAGTAAAAACGATAAATCCTATTTTTTGGAATGAAATAAAACAGGAATGGAGAAAAGTCATTTTTACAGAACATTTAGTACAAGGTTTTATAATTTTTCTGTAAAATAACAATACCAGCAAGTATTAGGTAAAAAGTTGGAAATTAAACGATTAATCAGATATGGAGTTTACAGATGACTGAAACTAAAAAATCAGATTTTTGGATAGATCATAAACTACGTGTGATGTTAGCAGAGTATAATTCATTAAGATCAGATATTAAGTCTAAAAGTGAGTTTCAAAGTCGCCTTTTACAGATCCATATTACTGTCTTAACTACTATTATTGGAGCAATTTTATATAAAAATGCCCAATTATGGCTACTGTTTCTCATTCCAATTGAGTCATTACTATTTGGTTCTTGGTATCGAAATTATGCTTCAAGCATTCTAGGAATTGAAACATACATCAGAAAGGAAATTGAATCCAAAGTCAAGGAAATGCTAGGAGATAGATACCTAATGGGGTGGGAACACGCTAAGATGGTAGACGTTATTCCATATGCAACCTACAGAGAAAATAGTTTCTGGTCATTAGTTCAGTTGACTTTTTTGGGACCGTCTATATTAATTTCAAAATTTGCTTTGATTTTGTTAATACAGCGGTTGCTAGTTTATACTGCCTGGGGAGTTATCGATGTCTCCATCTTTTTTGTATTTATCCCTTTTTTATTCTGCTTAGGTTGGTTTGTATTATTCCCATCTAGTAAAAGCGGTGAAAAGAAAGAATTTGAATCCAAAATAAAGTTTGGTCATTTCTGGCTCTCAATTTTTTTGCTTTTTTGTGGGGTATCTTCTATAGTTATTATAAAAACTTTGATTTCCATAAGAGAGCAGTTGCTAATTCACAAAGAATGGATGGTTATCCAGCTTTATCTGCTCTTTGTATTTAGTTTTGTTTTAGTGGGTTTAGGTTGGTTCGGATTCTACTCGATTAATAATGCTTATGGAAAGATACGCTTTGAATGTAACGAAGAATTAGAGCGCGAATTCCTAAAAAAATAAAACTTGATACAATAGGTGCGAAAAAATCTGCATTTTATACGGCTTCTTGGGGATAAAATAGCTTTTTTGTTAACCAGCTTTATGGCAGATTCTTATTTAGCTAATATGTATTAATAGAAACGTTCAAAAAGAATAAACCTGGCTTTTATAATGTCATCCATTTCTTTCATGCATTATCTCTATAATTGACTGATTAGTCAGTTACACTGCAATTTTACGTTGTTAGATAAATTTTTATAGTGCTTTTTTCTTGACTCGTCCCGATGAATTTCAAAAACCAACTTTTAATGCATAAAATACCTTTAGAATTTTATCTAAGTTTGTCTATTAAACAAGTCTCATAAATAGGATCAAATTCTTCTGACTCAAGAATACTACTCTTGGCATCCAAAAATCTCATCTTTGGTATTTTGAAAATACTTTATAGTATAAAAATTATAAAAATATAATTTTATAATTCATCTAAGGCATAATTTTTAATAAGTTAATGATAATTCTATTAACTCTACGATTTAAGTCTCACTGTGAGCTTCTAATGAGCTCACACATTTATCTAGAACTTTCCTATTCCTCTGTCTAAATACTTTACAACATGCTATTAAGTGACTTTTGGATAGGCTATGGGCTCAGACATATTCACTTTTGAAGCAAGCTGAATCTCTTTCAAATGCATGGACTAGTTGAAGGATGGTGAAACTTTAATCTAGCATGGCTGATATTAGGGAAAAGTGAAGATTTCGTTAGTTTTCGCTCACCCGGAGATTAAAATGAAATCTATCCTATAGTTTTACTATAGAAACTGCAACCAAACTTAACCAGTTACATATGGTCAAGAAGAGATTCATAACTAGTAGATATATTGAATGGGTATATTCTATTTGATGCCCTGCGAAGTACAGAATAAATATAGGATTATTATCTTGATAAAGAAATATTATTTAATTTTCAAGTAATAATTAAAGAAAGCTGTAGACAATACAGGTATTTATGGTAGTTGGTTCTGAACTAAACTATTTTTTTACAATAGTGATGCAGATTATAAAAAGTACCACAGCAAGAAAATGCTTAAAGAATATTCTGAAATAAAAAACAGCTATGAGGTGATAAACTTTAGAACAAATGAGATTGCATTGGAACTGTGGGTGATGGCCCAACTTCCGATGAAATAAAAGCTATTTCAAAATCGGGGAAAGTGGAACGAAAACGAAGCATATTAAGCAAATGAGACTATTTCATTTTGAATAATTCCTGAATAGCCAGAGCAAAGGAGCTAGAAAACCTATTGCTTGCAGAGGAATGAGGTACCGAAATTTGGAATGAGGATTGTAATATTTAGTTTGTGTAATTTACAGTAAAAAGTTGAAAAGGATTTATTATTTCTATAAAAATTAATTATGTAATATCCCCTTCGTCCTCTACATCAAATTCTTTGTAACTGTCGCTTCCTACCATTGCGGCCGAGATAGAATCAATGCCATCAAGCCATTCCGCAACAATACCATCTGGAAGTTCAGCCATAACATTTTCAGGCAAGCTTTGCCCTTTGAGCACAAGTGCACCACACTGTGCAGTGTAATCAAGAGCAAGTTCAAGGTTGTCTGAGGCTTCAGCCTCGACTGCTGCTTTTACAAGTTCCTCTATATTCGCTCCTTCTTCATAGTCACCCATTAAATAGCATTCAAAGGCGACAAGCGTTCCCATAAGAGAGGTCTGGATCGAGTCAATCATAAGATCTATATCTTCAGAAATAGGCTCAACCTCGGAAAGTACTATGTCCCTTATTTCCCTCAGAATTTGTAGAGCTTTTTCTCTTAAGAGAACGCCTTTTTCAAAGCGAGCAGTCACTTTTAGGCAAGCTAGGATGACATCATCAACCATATTGACAAATATGGCGCTTTCCTTTCCGACTTCTTCTTCCGTTTCCTTTATCTGGAAACCGCTCTCTTTTGCCCGTCCGAGCCAGTTTTCCCAGCGCTTTTGGGTGTAAAATTCATAGGGGACCTGGTTCATTTCCTGTTCAGGCACTTGTAACACCATTTCAACCTTTTTATGTATTATTAATAAATAATCAATCTTACTATTACTAAATTGTGTCCATTTCATTTACCAGGCTAATTTCACTGTTTTAAGAGAATAGCCGGTTTCACACTTGGAGTCAAGGCTCTCAAGCACCTCTACAATTTTACATTTATCTCCTTTTGAAAGTCCTTCAGGATGGCATATCGCATACACACTGCAATCCTTCTTACCGCATTTTGGAAGCTCATAAATGATTTTTGCTCCGTCAACTGCTTTTCTTGATTCTATTGTAGTCAAGATAGGAGCTCTGCTCACGTCCACAGCAAGAACCCCGTTATCGTGCAAGAAACATTCATGGATATCGTTGCTTCTTACTCTTTCTACCCTGTACCTACGTCCGGGTTCAAGGTTAAGACAGGTGTTCTTTAACCGGCATTTTTTGCATTCAGGCATTTCACCTTTAAATATGAATTCCAGTCCTTCCCTTGCAAGCCGTGATCCGATAAGTGTTATTTTAGTATTGCTCTCTGTCATAATACTCTTCCATTTAATTTTTATGGCCTGTGCCAAATTTTGAGGGATCCTGGAGCTTATCCCTAAATAAAAAATCCAATCATTTGAGATGAGATCTGATTGAAAATAAATGACTATGACTTAATCTAATACACTTTAGAAGGGAATGATTTTCCTTAAGCTTTAGATAGACTCTTCATTCCAGCCTTAAATTCATGTATTTTAAACATAACTGATTTTCTGCTTCAATTGGGTAAGAACAACTTTTCAATTTATGACCCTTGTGATTCTTGCGACTTTTTCAGCAGCCGAGGGAGTAAGACCTCTTCCGAGAATTGTGTACCGCTCAGGGCGGATCTTATTTGCATGTAACAGAGCTTCGACTATATATTTGTCTTCTATCCCCAGTTCTTCTGCATTTATGGGAGCACCTATCTTTTTTAAGGCTACCCTGATTTCCTGCCAGTTACCTCCGTGAAGGTACATCATCATGATTGTGCCAATGCCACACTGTTCTCCATGGAGCGCAGGTTTAGGGGCTATTCTGTCTAGGGAGTGGCTGAACATATGTTCCGATCCTGAGCAAGGTCTTGAAGAACCAGCAATACTCATTGCAACTCCGTTAGAGACCAGAGCTTTTACAACAAGCCTAGCAGAACTCTCATGCTCTGGCTTTATCGAGTCTGCAGATTCTATAATTACACGAGCAGCCATACGGGCAAGAGCCGCAGCATATTCTCCAAAGTACTCGTTTTGGAGCCTGCTTGAGAGTTCCCAGTCTAGAACTGCCGTATAATTTGAGATTATATCTCCACAACCAGCTGCAAGGAAATTGAATGGAGCTGCTGAAATAATCTTAGTATCCGCGATGACCGCAACCGGGGCCCTCGCTTTTATTGAAGTATTTTTTCCATTATCCATAATTGAGGCATGGGAAGAAGCAATACCATCGTGAGAAGCTGCAGTTGGAACACTGATGAAGGGTAAATCTAGCCTTGTTGCTGCGAGTTTTGCAAGATCTATAGACCTACCACTTCCGACTCCAAGAAGAAAATTCGCTTCTGTTTCAAGAGCTCTTTCTATAACCTTTCCAACTTCCTCCACAGTAGTTTTACAAGTTATAATTGACTCTGCATTGCTTCCAGTACTTTGGAGTCCATCACAAACTTTCTTGCCTGCAATGTTCCATGTAGTGCTGCCGGTTACTATTAGTGCATCTCCTGTCAATTTTAGGTCTCTGCATACATAGCCAACATCCTCAATTACCCCGTGTCCGACAAGCACATCTCTGGGAAGCTGCATCAATTTCGAGCTATTTTTTTTGAGGATCAATTTCATACCTACATCAGTATTTATCATAATAAATAACAAACTGAATTTTATAAGTCCGTGTATTGTTAGAAGTCACAAATCACGAAGGTCGTTTGCTTACTGGGATGTTAATATATATCAATCTTTATTACAGACACCTTAAATCTAGAAGATTTCGATAAACCTCCAATTTTCATGAATTAATACATACAATTTATAAGCATATGACGAAGTTAAAGAATTTATCGATTCTTTCTAAAACTTGCTGCTCTATAAGACAGATTTTATATTTATAGTAGACTACCATTATTTCATGTACTTATCTTAATATGTTAACTTAATTCGTCAATACAATTCTTGATTTACTTGAATCTAGTACACTATTCAAGATTAATTTTTTTCAAAATCCTTTTATTCAGAACAGAATATGGACCGTTGGTTATTGAAAATCTTGAGGAATATACTTTCTATATTTCCCTCAAATATAGAAATGAACCAGTTTTTGAAATTGATTAATAATTAAGAACAAGATGTATAATTAATTTAGCTGTTATTCTATATGATTACTCCACAGCTGTGTGAATATAGACTCAAAATTACCTAGATTATAGAATATTTAGATAAACTCCTAAGTTTGATTATATTCTTATAAACAGCATATAAATGATTCGTAAAAAAGATATTTATCGATAAACTTCAATTGTAGTAGAATATTGCCACTTTGAATGAGTGACATATAAATTTGTTTAATAAGGTCACATTGTATAGCTTATCAGTATCTATTATCTCGACTCAAATAAGGACTGATGAGGGATATAATCTTATATATAAACAAGTTTATTTGTCCAATATTATATAGAATTGCATATTACAGGTTTTCAGATTTGTCGAGGATCTGGAGATGAAAGTTATATATAGTTTTATTGTTTCTTACTGTCTCTTGTGTTTGTAGGCTTTTACCTATGTATTTTCAAGAGTATTTTGATAAACTCTTAAGTTTTGTCATATGCATTGAATAATTCGTAAAAGTCCGAGATTTATCGAAATACCCTTAAAGATTTTCCTACAAATATTTCTCAACTACTATGATAAATATGTTCATAAATCCCAATATTTGTTTCATGGTCTTTGTAGTAACTTTAGGCCGTTCTAGCTCTCGATCAAGCCGCAGAAGACTGAGTTGGTAAAGGATTTCCATCTCCTGTTTGCATGCTTCAAACTATTATGAATTTTTTGAAGACATCATTATTTTGATGCACTTCGAGGGGGTTGTAGCCACTTAAATCCCCTTATTTGTATTCAGAGAGGAATAAAATTGAAATCTTTCTTTACCTAGTTACCTGTAGTTTTCAATTCTTCGATATTTATCGACTTTCTTTAATCTCTACATCCTGCTAGTTAATAAGACGGATGATTCCTCAACTTACATAGGAATAGATACATCAGACTACCATGAAAAATATGTAGTGACTCACTATTTCACTTAACTCACTGAAACAGCATTGTTATGTATCCATCGAAATTTATTATCTTCATAGGAATTCTTCATCATTAACACTCGCTTTGAAGACAATATAACATAACCTGATACTCATCCATGAAAATGCTAATCAAAATTGTTACTTTAGTCTTGAGCTTTCTCCCGCGACCTGGAATAAAATTAGATGATACTGGATATTTGGTATTAAATCGGAAATAAGGACACATGCATTTTAATTAAGATTAAAAGATACAAATATTAATGGTGGGAATAATTATGGGAAGAAAAGATGATTATGGCATGCGGGGTGAAGGGGGAGTGGTACAGATAGAAACTCTGGATGAAAGGATAGAAAATGGAAGATATGCTGGGAATGAAGAAAATTCTTATATCGCCAAACCAGAAGCAAATATCTTTCAACTTGGCAGAAAAAACTCAAAAAAAGACTATTTTATCGGATACATGAACATTCTGTGGCCGTATCTGATTATCATAATCTTTGTATTTTTCGGATCTTTACTCGCTGGTTATGCTTCAGCAGCGAGTTTCCCTCATATGGCTGATAACTTAATGAAAAATTTTAGTTCACGCTTCGCGCCACTCCGGACAATGAGTCCCATTTACATATTGATTACGATCTTCCTTAATAACACCTTTTTAAGCCTGGTTTCCTTGGTACTCGGGATAGCTGTAGGAATTTTTCCTATGCTATTTATCGCTTCAAACGGATATTTTGTTGGAATGATCTCGTATTTAGTAGGTCAGCAAAAGGGCTTTATCTTTATTCTTTTTGCTCTTCTCCCTCATGGAGTAGTAGAGCTGCCTACGATCTTCATATCTGCAAGCATAGGGCTTCGGCTCGGTCATCATGCATTTCTCTCTCTTATAGGTAGACCGACCGAGGTCAGAGAAGAAATTAAGAAAGGGCTCATGTTCTACTTCAGCTTTATGGTGCCCCTCCTTTTCGTTGCAGCAATGATTGAAACTTTTGTTACGCCTATAATCATAAATTTTATTTAAAGAGCCTTGATGGGTCTGGATATCACTGAAAAGGAACAGAGTATTTTTTTCTGGCCTACCCTCTATTATATAAATGATTACTGCTATTAGAAAGAGTTTTAATGAGTAAAGCTATAAGGGCATTTCTAGAGAGAATTTTTATAAACATATGATTTTCATAAATCAATTATATACACTTATAAGCATATGAAGAAATAGGAGTTTATCGAAATCTTCTTGAGTTATTGATGTAATTTGAAATGCGAGTATAAATATCAGGTTATGGGGCTATAAGAAAGAATTTTATGGGTTATTATTTTTGACAGTTCCCGGATACTATCCGCTGTTGATTGAAAATAAATTTCTTCGAACTTCTATTTGACAAATTTCGCATTAATTACTAGAATATGCACGCTGAGAGATTTCCATTAGAGTATTAAATTTGAGAAATGCTCATCGCCATCCATTGGAAAAAATTTCCAAATTTGAGGGCTCCATGCATGATTGACAGGAAAGAAATTAAGAAAATTGTCGAAGGTTATTATACATATGCCGATAAAATAAAAATAGGAACTATAGCGTCTCACTCAGGACTCGATATCTGCGATGGGGCAGTTGAAGAGGATTTCAGGACCCTTGAAATATGCCAAGCGGGTAGGGAAAAGACCTACAGCAAATATTTTAAATCCCAGAGAGACTCTCACGGAAAATTAAAAAGGGGAATCATTGACGAGACAATTGTTTTTAGAAAGTATGACGAGATCCTCCTGCCTGAAAATCAAAAAAAAATGGTTGAAGAGAATGTGCTCTTTGTTCCCAACAGGTCTTTCACCTCTTACTGTAGTATAGATGAGATAGAAAAGAACTTCAGAGTACCTCTTGTAGGAAGCAGAAATCTCCTTCGGAGCGAAGAACGTAACGAGCTGCGTAGTTATTACTGGATTTTGGAAAAAGCAGGTCTCCCCTTCCCAGAAAAAATAGAGTCTCCTGAGGATATTAACGAGCTAGTAATAGTGAAGCTTCCACATGCAGTAAAAACACAGGAAAGGGGATTTTTTACCGCTTCTAACTACGGGGAATACCTGGATAAATCCAAAACCCTCATAAAACAGGGGATCATTAAACGAGAAGCACTTGAAAAAGCTAGAATAGAGAGATACATCATAGGTCCTGTATTTAACCTTGACTTTTTTTACTCTCCAATAGAGCCTGAAATGAGCAATCTAGAACTTCTTGGCGTTGACTGGCGCTTTGAGACCAGCCTTGATGGACATGTAAGGCTTCCTGCCCCGCAGCAAATTTCCCTGGTCACGCATCAACTAAACCCTGAATACACGGTATGCGGACACAACTCTGCAACGCTTCGTGAGTCACTTCTCGAAAAGGTATTTGAAATGGGAGAAAAGTATGTAATGGCTACCCAGGAAAATTATCCTCCAGGGATTATAGGACCTTTCTGTCTGCAAACCTGCGTGGACAAGGACCTTAATTTCTATATTTACGATGTAGCCCCAAGAGTAGGAGGTGGAACCAATGTGCACATGTCAGTAGGTCACTCTTATGGAAATTCACTCTGGAGGAGACCGATGAGTACAGGCAGAAGATTAGCTTTTGAGATCAGGCGCGCCCTGGAACTCGAAAAACTCGATATGATAGTCACATAAATTTATAAGGGCTTTCCAGCATTAGTAGATATATAAGTGTGCAGGATATTATAAACTTTAAGATTATCGCCGAAATCTGCGAAATTGATGTCACGATAAAAAAAATGTAATTACACAATTAGCCCGAGTTTTCGATCCCGAAAATTCAGACTCCATCCATGGATCCAAAATGGATTTTCGGTTCATTTTTAAGCCAAAATCCAGCAAAAATCCCGCTTAAAATTATAATTATACTACAGAGGATTTTGATGAAACTTCTTAGTTTCATGAGTTATTTATATACAATTTGTAATCATATGACAAAATTTAGGATTTTATCTAAATTCTCTATAAATTGCGGGTCAGATGATTTTAGGTTTGGATTTGCGGACCCACTAAAAAAACAATGCAAAATTTTTATTGTACATATTTCAGATCAAATAACTGTATTATATTGGATTAGCTTCATTTTACTGGAGGAAATTACAACTTGAGTCAGCCCTGTGTTAATATCGGCATGGTAGGTCATGTCGACCATGGAAAAACCACGCTTGTTAAAGCCTTATCAGGCGTCTGGACAGATACGCATAGTGAAGAAGTAAAACGAGGGATTTCTATCAGGCTGGGGTATGCAGACTCACCCTTTATGAAGTGTCCAAAATGCCCTGAGCCTTATTGTTACACTGTGGAAAATGTTTGTCTTAACTGCGGAGAAAAGACTGAAGAACATAGGACAGTGTCTTTTGTAGATGCTCCAGGACACGAAACCCTGATGGCAACCATGCTCTCAGGAGCTGCGATTATGGATGGGGCAGTGCTGGTAATTGCCGCAAATGAAGATTGCCCGCAGCCACAGACAAAGGAACACTTGATGGCCCTGGATATAATAGGGATTGAAAATATTGTAATAGTGCAAAATAAGATTGATCTTGTATCCAAAGAACGCCTTGTGGAGCACTACAATCAGATAAAGGAGTTTGTCAAGGGAACTGTAGCCGAAAAAGCACCTATAATACCTATCTCTGCCCAACAGAATATCAACATTGATGTCCTGATCGACGCTCTTAATACCCAAATTCCGACTCCTGTCCACAAAATGGATAGGCCTGCCAGCATGCTGATTGCACGTTCTTTTGACATCAACAAGCCAGGGGCTTCAATCGATGAAATCTATGGAGGAGTCATCGGAGGCACATTGACAGATGGCGTACTTCACCCTGGAGACGAACTCGAGATAAGGCCTGGAATTAAAGTTACAACCGAAGGAAGCACCAGATGGATTCCCATCTTAACAGTTGTTTCATCTATCTACGCAGGCGCAACAAAAGTAGAAGAAGCAACTCCTGGAGGCCTTCTAGCTGTCGGAACTTATCTTGATCCTACCCTTACAAAAGGCGATTCTTTAACAGGACAGATTGCAGGTGCACCAGGTACACTTCCAGACACTAGGCATCAGTTTGTTATGGAGTTACACTTGCTTGAAAGGGTTGTTGGAGTTACAAGAGAAGAAAAAATCAATGAAATTAAGACAAGTGAACCCCTTATGCTCAACATAGGAACCGCAACGACTGTAGGAGTAGTCACAAGTGCCAGAAAAAATGAAGCACAAGTAGCTCTTAAGCGCCCGATAAGTGCAGCCATTGGAGCAAGGGTGGCTATTAGCAGGAGAATTGATTCTCGCTGGCGACTCATTGGGGTAGGGGTAATTAAAAGTTGAAAATCATAATTGACACTAACGGGTTCATGGTTCCTATCCAGTTTGGAGTGGATATTTTTGAAGAACTGAATCGTCTAGGGTTTAACGAATTTTGTGTGCCTGAAGCTGTAATATTCGAGATAGAAAGACTGATGAAGCGAGAAAAAGGATCTGACAGAACAGCCGCAAAAGTAGCTAGGTCCATGATGAATAGATGCGAGCGAATAGTTGCTACAGGACCTGCAGATGATGTAATTCTAAGGCTAGCAAAGAATATGGGAGCTGCTGTTCTGACAAATGATATAAAATTGAAGCGCAGGCTTGCAGATTATGGGATACAGACTGTTTCCCTGCGTCAGAAAAACAAATTGGACATCGTATAAAGAAACACCATTTTTTTTCAGGTTATTACAATTGTTTATGCTTAAAGGTGATTAGCAGATGTATAAAATGATGACACTAGTTGATACTGTTCGCATCCCTCCTACCTTGCTTGGGGAAGAAGTGATGTCAACTATTAAAAACGCGTTAAGGGAAAAACTTGAGGGACAAGTCGACAAAAAACTTGGTTCCCTTGTCGCTATTTGCAAAATCAGCGAAATTGGGGAAGGGCATATCCTAGTAGGAGACGGGGCAGTATACTATGATGTAACGTTCGAAGCAGTTATGTTTGTGCCTGAGCTCCAGGAAATAATTGAAGGTGAAGTTGTGGAAACCGTTGGTTTTGGAGTTTTCGTAGGCATGGGACCAATGGACGGGTTGCTTCACGTCAGCCAGATTACGGATGATTTTTTTTCATACGATGCCAAGAACGCGAGGCTTATAACAAAAAACGGAAGCAAGTCAATTGCTGAGGGAGATCATGTAAGAGCCAGGGTTGTTGCAGTAAGCATCAACGAAAGAGAGCCAAAAGAAAGCAAAATCGGACTCACCATGCGTCAAACTGCTCTTGGAAAACTTCAGTGGCTCGAAGAAGCCAACAAAAAGAAACAGCTTCACGAAGTTCTAAATGAAGGAACTGCATGAAAAGAAACAAAGAAGAGGCTTTTTAATGGCTGAAAAAGTGTGTCGTCACTGCATGAGGGTTCTGGAAGGACAAAATTGCCCTATCTGCGGGACTTCAGATCTTGCAGAGGGGTGGAGTGGGCTTGTAATTATTCTGGACGCTGAGCGCTCAGAAATCGCAAAAAAACTTGGTGTAGATATCCCAGATAGATTTGCCCTGAAGGTGCGCTGATTTGAGTATTCAAATTGAGCTTCCAAAAGAACTTCGTCCTCTTATGAAAAAACCCTTCGGTAAACTTTATGCAGGGAATGGCAGCGATACCATAGATAAGTTTGTAGGGGAGCTTGCAAGCTCCACAAAACTTATATCCGTAGGGGATGTTACTACCTTCCACTTACTAGAAGCCGGGATTTTTCCTGATATCTGTATTGTGGACAATCGCACCAAAAGGGTACCTGTTGCCAAATACGTTTCTGCTCGGAATATGGACAACGTCTATGAAGAAGTTTCTGTGAAGAATCCAGCAGGGATTATCACAGACGAATTAATTAAAACCCTTTGTGAAGCTTTTACCTCCGAAAAACCTATAAGGATTTTCGTAAAAGGAGAGGAAGATCTTGCAACCCTTCCTGTAATCCTGCTGGCTCCCCTTGGAGCTGTGGTTCTGTATGGACAACCCGATGAAGGCGTCGTTTTTGTGAAGGTCACTGAGGGAAAAAAAAGGGAAATAAGGACTCTATTTGAAAAGCTCATCAGCGAAAATCAGAATGAAGAATTGAATAAAATACGGAGAATTTTAGATGGACATAAAGATCCTTAAAGACAAAAAAAATGCACTTTTAAACAGAAGGGAACTCGATTTCGTAGTGAAATATGAAGGTCCGACTCCTTCCAGGAATGATGTAAGGAATAAACTTGCTGCAATATTGAATGCACCCCTTGAAATGCTAATAATCCAGAGAATCAAAACAGAATACGGAATGCAGGAAAGTAAGGGCTATGCCAAACTCTACGAAAATGCAAATCGCATGAAAGAAGTAGAACTGGAATATATCCTTAAGAGAAAACAAGTTCCTGTAGCAGAAGTTGAGGGAAAAGAGGCTTAAAGCCTTAACAGAGGTGCATAAACATGTCAGTTAAGAAATACTATAAAGTCCAGGGCGATTCGGTAACCAGACTCAAACAGTTCTGTCCGAGATGCGGACCAGGTGTATTCCTTGCCGAACACAAAAACCGTCTTGCCTGCGGAAAGTGCGGCTATACTGAATTCAAGAAGTAATCTATTTTGAAACTAATCTAAATGAATTATCAATGCTAAAGTATTCTGGATTTATAGTTCCAAAATCGTTTCTACAAATCAGAAGAACACCAAAAAAAATATTTAAATTAATGAAGTAGTTAATTAAAACAACTGAAAATGACTCCACTTTTGGTAAAGACACAACCAGTTTATTCTCTAAATTTTTGAAATTAGGCAGCGCCTTCGATAAATTAATTTATCTGATGAAGAAAATTATGGTACCAAAAAGTTTATAATTTTTATTTCATGCTGTTACCTCCTCTACCAATTCTCTTGGATCTGCATCCAATGTTCCAAGGTAAGAAATATCTAAATAAAAATTTATTAAGTTTATATTATTTTGCATTAATCAAAATAGATGTGCTGCCCCCATCTCAAAAAACAGAGTATGTTAGCTCTCCACGTTGGATATATAGGAATTGTTCAAAATCAAATACTTCAATTTGCTTAGTATACTTCGTTTTCGTTCTACTTTCCCCGATTTTGAACATAGCTTTTATTTCATCGGAAGTTGGGCCACCACCCGCAGTTCCAATGTAATCTCATTTGCTCTAAAGTTCATCACCTCATAGCTGTTTTTTATCTCAGAATATTCTTTAAAGTATTTTCTTGCTGTGGTACTTTTTATAATCTGCATCACTATTGTAAAAAAATAGTTTAGTTCCGAACCAACGAAAAAATTTACATGATCATCATTACCGATCACATCAAACTCAAAACAATACCTTTTACCAATTTTAAAGCGAATATATTTCAAAATCGTTGAATATACCATTGCCTACAAGAAATTTTTCATGATAATTCACGTAAAAAAATATATTATTTTAGAGAATTTAGAGAAGCTTCTAAATTTTGTCCTATGCTTAGGAATTGTATGTTTGTATCTAGATCGTTAAAATAAAAGTTTATCGAAATTTGATATATTGTCTCGACACTTAGCCACCGTCACTATCAGAGAGGTAATCTGATCATAGAATGGATAAAAGGGCTGTTTAATTTCAATATATATCACTCCTGGTTAGATGCAGATGCACCGCCTATGACATGGTGACAAAGATAAGCTCATTTTACTAATAAGCCAATGATTTTGAGGATTAAACGAACACAAAAAGATTTGAGGGGTCACTTCATTACTTACCTAAAGGACGCTGGATTAGTGACTTCCACACTCCATAGTGCAAAATATCCAGAACTTCTTTATAGCGATAGTTTGCTACATCAAATAAAGTTATTATCTTAAGTACCACATAACTCCTAGTATACAAATAGTAGACTCATTGTGTCATACCATGAGTCGGTTTTCTTTGCCGTATTCAAAGACTTTATTACCTAAAATAATTTTTTTGAGGTTTTTCTGATTTGCAGAAATAGTTTCGGAACTGAAGATGCTCGAAAATACTGAAGCAATGAATATGTTGATACAGTCAAATTAGTATATTTCGGGAAGGTTATTTCGTTCTACTCAACTCTTTTTTGGATATATTTCTCGTATATCTTAACGTGGTATCTCAACTTAATACTGCTTATAATCTTTTGTATTTCAAACTTGAGAGATAATTATACAAATTTTCCACCCTATTTTACTACGATGCAACGTGTTATACTCCATGTGGACATGGATTATTTTTTTGCAGCTATAGAGGAGCGGGAAAATCCGGGACTCCGAGGAAAAGCCTTAGTAGTCTGCATGCTCTCAGGACGAAACGAGCTAAGTGGAGCTGTCAGGCCTGTAACTATGTCGCACGGGAATATGGGATCGTATCGTGTATTCCTTGTTCGAAAGCAAAAAAGCTGAATCTTGAAGCTGTTTTCCTGCCTGTTAGGAAGGAGTTTTACACCTCCGTTTCGAACAAGATCATGGAAATTCTTCGAATTTATGCTGCTATCAGAGAGAATAGAGATGCCTTTGAACAAATAAGCATTGATGAGGCATTCCTGGAAATTACTGAAAAAACAGGTGGGGACTTTAGTCGTGTCTTTGAAATCGGTATGCAAATCAAAAATGAACTAAAGGAAAAAGAAAAACTGACATGCTCAGTAGGCATCGGACCAAATAAGCTTATTGCCAAGATGGCCTCCTCTATAAAAAAACCTGATGGCATTACTGTTGTAAGTCCCAATGAACTTGAGAGTTTCCTATTGCCTCTTAAAGTGGCCAAACTCTGGAGAATTGGCGAAGTAACTGCAAGAAACTACAGAAAATGGGCATTGTTACTATAAAGGATCTTATCGAGCATGATGTTACACACCTGATTTCCACATTCGGAAAAAACCGCTGAATTTGGCTCAAAAGAGCTGCAGCAGGAATCGATGATTCTCCAATAAAAGAGAGAAACGGTTCCGAACAGATAAGTCGGATTTCAACTTTGCCTAATGATACTCTTGACATTCAGCTTATTTTTCAATCACTATATAAACTAGTTGAATATATGGCCTCCAAACTAGATTCGATGGGCCTCTCTTTCAGGACTGTAAGCGTTATGGTTATAAATTCAAACTTTCGGATGTATACTAACATCCAAACATAATTGTCGGAATGTTAATACAACTTCTTTTCATTTTTCAATTATTCTATGGCTATAGGATAAGCTGGCTTCTTATCAACTGTTATTACTCTGAGCATTTGGTTGTGATTTGAACTCAAAGCTTTCTTAATAAACATTTTTCAATTTTTCTATTTAGGATTTTGGTGCAAAAATAATATTTCCGCAATTTGATATCAGAATTTTGCCAGAATGTATCATTTTCCGGGTGATGAGATTGATTAACTTTCCTAAATGTGAATGTTTATACTGATTTTGTAAAATAGCCAAATTTTTTACAACGGAACTCCTTCATCAATTACTTTGTACTTGGTTACATGGATGCTGATACTACTTCTTGTTATTGTGTAGTCAAAGTTATACCATTCCACGAAAATCTTATCTTTATTTTTTCAAGAACCGACGTAAAGGATTTCAAAACGGACTTGACTTTCGCATTTTGATCTGCTTTTAAGGCTTCTTTGGCAGCTTCATTGTAATCTCTTCTTATTATTAGATCAATTAGCATGGGTAGAACCTTAGTCAACTTGCCAACATCAGTGACAATCAGAAGATCATCCAAGATCATGATAAACGATTTTTCATTGATCTCATTTGTGTTGGTTAGGATTAGAGCAGGCTTGTTCGTGGAATTTATTTTTTTTGTAACCTCGCTGTATGTTTGGTCTCATATATTCCAAGGGGCAACGAAGAGATTCTTTCCCATGTTATCACCCCATACCTGTAACTTTGCCAAAATATCTTCTTGGAAATCCTCGGCCATGCCAGTAGGTAAGTAAATACTATAAGCTGGATAACCCAGAGGCAGACTTGTTACTGGTCCTTCAAAGGTTCTTAACGGCATAATAATAAATTGTTACTAGCGATATAAATATATGTACACATGTGAAATTCAATATATGAATAAGCAAATAGGAGGACTTGTTGGTAATGTCAACGCTTCAATTGATTCCAAGGAAAAGATAGCTGAGATAGTTGACAAAATTGATTTTGAGCAGAAAGGTGAACTTTTCGATGAATTATTGAAAAAAGTTAACTCTATGGATATTGAGAACTCGCTTAATTTATGTGCCCTACTTATCAATTTGGCTGAATCCATCCATGACAATTTTAGGATTCACCAAGCTTATTTCAACCGGGAAATGTTTCATTTATCCAAGATCAATTTGGAGAATTCAAAACCGTATCTACAGAATGCTATTGGAGACTTAAAAAAATTTATAGGCATTTGATCTACCTTGGGAATCGCTAATGATGCCAAAATTTCCCTGAAAATGCCTATAGCTAATGTATTTCTGCTGTTGAGTAGCTCTGAGATGAGAATGGGGATTATAGCCAAGATGGCAAGAAAATAGGAAGACTTCCAGGAACATTTTCAAAATGCCAGAGATGCTCTTTTAAGGCCGACACCTAAAAGTAAAGTCTGTACTTTAAAAGGCTAATAAGTCTTTTATTTTGAGAAACTAGGCGACATGTATTCCAAGTTCTGGGCGCCTGAGGATCGCGAGGAACCATTAAGGAGCTATGATAAAGCATTGAGTTCCCCAGGACTTCAAAAGTCTTCGAATAAGTCCAGCAATTTAAATGCAAGCAAAGGCTACACTTACGTGAGCCTCGGAAAACTATCTGAAGCCGAAAATAGCTTCAAACTGGCTAAAGATATCGCTTTTTTTTTAGGAGATAAAGAGAAAACTGCAAATAACTATCTTGCGTTGGCCAATCTATATGCCAATCATTTAAACAGGTTTGAGGAAGCTCTAAACTCGGCGCAAAAGGTAATAGGTTTGTCTGGAGATCAAATTAAGAAAACAACGGCTCTTCATATAAGTAGCTCACCCAGTTTGTCCATGGGACGATACAGAGATGCTTTAAAGTATGATATAGATGCTGCAGATCATTACAAACAGTCAAATAGTCCTAAAGAAGAGGTATTTGCTCTCTCTCAAGTAGCAGCTGTTCTTTCCCTTATGGGGAAACATGAAGAAGCAATGGAACACTTAGAAAGAATTCTGGAATTATATGAGAGCTTGAATGATAAAGGTCAGATGATTGAGATTCTTTGTTCGATCGCCCAGGAAGATATCAATTTAGGAGCTTATGAGAATGCTCTATACAGGACGAAAAGAGCGCTTGAGATAGCTGGGAGAGCTAAAGAGCCAGACACTAGAAGCCAGATGCCTTGATCTTGAAGGAGATATATTTATCTTTACAGGTTGCACTCGTATAAAAAAGCTGACGAAAGCTACTACAATGCTTTTATCAAGTATATTCAAATAGACAACTTACGAGGTATGATCAGAGTATTATTGAAAAAGGCCTTTGTTAAACTGTCTCTTTTAGATTTTGAAGCTGCTGAGAGCGATATTAAAGAGGCCATAGCCAAAATAGATTCTAGCAGTCTGAATCAATGCAAAATATCAAAGCTGAGGCCTATAGACAACTGGTGGACGTTTACTTAGCTCAGAGAAAGGCCCTTATAGACAATGCTAAAGCTACTAAGATTAAGGCAAATGCCGATAATGCCAAGGCTAAAAGTACTCAAGCTGAAGCAGCAGCATATAATTGTCTGGTGAACGCTTTGAAGATCTACCACAGCCTTGGCATGAAAAGAAATGAGGCTTATACATACAGCGATCTATCTCAGCTGAAGAAAGAAGAAGGACAATTTCAGGATGCCATCTACTTTTTAGATAAAGCAAAAAAAATTTATATAGAGGTAGGTGTTCAAGAAGATATTCTGATGTCTAATAATACCAGGGCACAGATTTGATTGGGCATGGGGGATATTAAAGGATCAAAGAAGATCCTTGAAGAAAATATCACACCCAATACCAGCTTGCAATTTTCTAACCCTAGCAACCTAGCTTTGGACTATTATGGACTTGGCGCGGTATTCCAAAGGCTTGGAGATGAAGAATTAGCTTTGGATCATTTTCTTAAGGCTATAGACATACTAGACTCACTCAGATCGCAGTTTTCCTCAGGAGACCTCAGAATAAGCTTTCAAGGTCAAGAAGCTACGCTTTATAGTGCCGTAGTAAGGCTATATTTCATGAAAGGTAATTATGAGAAGGCCTTGGGATTCATAGAAAGGGCAAATTCCAGAGTTCTGCTAGAGCAGATAGGAACTACAAAGTTGAATGAAGCCAGAAGGATTGGAGAAATCCTTTATAGATAGGGAGAATGAGCTCATGGATGAGCTAAACGCCCTCATCAAAGAAGGCAGCCACATGGGCAGAGCATATGAGCTGGATATATCGCTAAGAAATTTATGGGATAAAATAGCAGAGGAGTACTCCTCATCTCCAGAGATTCTAGAATACATTGCGGTAAGAAGAGGGGATTTCTTAAATTGCGCTGATATCAAGACACTTCTAAAGGAAGATAAATCTGCTATTCTTGAACATTATATCTTGCAAGATCGAGTTCTCATGTTTCTTATCTCAACTAAATTTGAAAAGTTGAAGGTAGATTTTAAAGAGGTCGATAAAAGCCTTCTTAGAGAACTATGTATGTCATTTTCTTCTTCCATGGATGATCTTATACAAAAGATTAAAGAGGGAAGGCTTACGGTCAATGACACATCAGATGTCAGCATCTCAAAGCCAGATAGTATTCTTCATGAGTTAAGTTTTTATTTGCTTAATCCATTGGTGGAATCACTGAAAGATTTGGAGCATGTGTATATAATCTCACATAGCTTCTTCCATCAGATTCCAATTCATTCCATGCCCATAAACGGTAAACGAATGATAGAAAAATTCAGCGTATCTTATTCTCCTAGTGCTTCAGTGTTGAAATATTGCTTTTTCAGGTCGTTTAAGAACCTGGGAAGATACTTTGTGTTTAGGTCCCCAGAGAATGACTTGCCCTTTGCTGAACCAGAGAATAAAGCAATATTAGAGATCTTGGGAAGAATTCCAATCACGGGCTCAAGGGGCACCGTAAATACTGTAGATATAACAAAGAATTCCGTAATTTTGGATCTTCCAGGGAAGGACATGATCCACTTCTCATGTCATGCTAAATTCAATGCCGAGGATGCTTTAAAATCAGAAGTGAAGTTATTCAGCAATGAGAAAATTACCGCTAGAGACTTCTTCAAGCTCAATCTATCGGCTAAGCTGGTATCGCTGAGTGCCTGTGAACCAGCTCGAAGCCAAGAAAAGACTGGGGATGAGATGATAGGGCTAGTGAGATCAATCTTATTTGCTGGTTCCAACTGTGTTTTGGCTAGTTTATAGAGCGTAGATGACTTAGCCACCTATATCCTAATCACCCAATTTTATAAGAATATGATCAACCAGGGAATGAATGCACACACTGCGCTGAGATGTGCACAAATTCGCCTTATGAACCTAACTTCTGGAGATCTTCAGGGGATTTATGATGATCTTTCTAGCCAAGGATATGAAATACCAAAGGAATACAGTACCTTGGTTTTAACTCAACCATCCGTAAAGATATTTGATCACGTTTTCTATTGGGTCCCCTTTATTACTATAGGCGTATAGCTTAAATAAGTGTCTAGCAGGCTGTTTCGTTGCAAAAATAATATTTACATAGTTTGATACGAACAATTAAACCTAAATTTCAGAATGTAATTCTAAAATATGCAATATAAAGATATTAAACCTTTTGAAATTAATTACTATAATATACTGGTCATCAAAAATCAAAACAGATAATAATTTGATTAAAAATTAACTATAAGAGTTTGCTTGTTGTCTCTTGCCCTTAGTTTAGTAACACCTACACCCACAAGCCTTAATTTTTTGTCTTTAAATTCTTCAATTAGTTCCATTGCTGTATTTTTAATTACATGTATATCAGAAGTCCAACCAGGTACAGACTTCGCACGTGTGAAAGTAGAAAAGTTATTTAAACGGACTAGGATAGTTACAGTCTTAAACAGGTAGTTATTTTTCATTAAGTTCTCATGTACACTATCAGCAAGCTTATCTACACTTTTTGTAATTTTCTCTTGGTCGTCTGTATCTTCATCAAAAGTTATATGCCTGCTTATGGACTTTACGCCTTCTCTCTCTTCAACCTCTTCAAAATCAATACCATTGGCTCTTTGCTTCATTTGAATGCCCATTTTACCGAACTTTTCAGAAAGCACCTGAACTCTAAAGTTAGCAAGTTCTTCTACCTTGTTGATTTCCATCTCTTTTAGTGCTTCAGTTGTTTTTTTACCAATGTAAGGAATTACAGATACTGATAGTGGGAAAAGGAAGTCTCTGACATTTTCAGGCCTAACAACTGTTAACCCATTGGGTTTCTGAAAGCCAGATGCTATTTTGGATACCAGTTTATTTGGACCAATACCAACAGAACATGTAATTCCTTCTTGTTGCTTAATTTCATCTTTAATCTTATGTGCGCAAAGAATAGCATCGTCAAAATTACTGATATTAAATGGCACAAGGTAGGCTTCATCTATGCTTAATTGTTCAAATTTTTCAGAAAATCCTCGCAAAATCGACATAACGTTAGATGATGCCCTTTTATACAACTCCATATTCACAGGCAAAAAAATGCAATCTGGACACAATTTATGGGCCTTGCCTACAGGCATTGCGGAATGTACTCCATATTTCCTTGCCTCGTATGAACATGAGCTTACAACGCCCCTCCTAAGTGTTGGATCAAATCCCATAACAACACATAGAGCTTTCCCTCTCAAATCAGTGTGCTCCTTTACTTCCACTGATGCAAAAAAACTATCCATGTCAACGTGCAAGACTATCCGCCTTTCATGGTTATCTGTTTCAGAATTTGGGGCAGACATCATTGTAAGATGGTTCAAACAACTAATAAAATTTGCGAAAAATAGGGTGTCCTTATATAGAAGATTGTAGGAGAGATAATTGAAATACGGAATCTAGTAGGCTGAAATTTACTTTTCTGAGTGCATTAGAAGCTCATTATTAGAAGAACCGAATTAGTACATTGTTCGTAGTTTTCTCCTTTTATTGTACACTATTACAAAACCCAGAACATTTTTCGATAAACCTTGAATAAGTTCCATCATTTTAGTATCTCCAACACTAAGGTAACTGTTTTTACTTGCCTACCCACACTTTCAGGGTATATGTTTTATACGTGCTAGCTCATATAACAGGCAATTTTTAATGTGATTATCAAAATGTGGTTTATATTTTACGTGAATGATCTAAACCAGGTAGATAGCTTCAATTGCCATATTGATCACCCATAATTTGAACGTTCTGGTAAAAAAAAGACTTTATTTCAACATCAGATTACCCCTTCACAATTAGGGAAGTTAGACGTCCGTATATCTGGAAATGTTACATAAAGATAAGAATTATAGCTCAAACCATGACAAATAGGATATGGCAACTTTTTGCGTTTAAGTTAATAGTTTAATTAATAAAATATAGTTTATTTACTTTTTCTTCAAAGAGTAGTAAAGTTGAATAAAATATAAACGATTAAATTATATATCATTATTTATACATATGAAAGAATAAAAATTACTATCTAACACTTTCAAGAACTCACCTAGAGTTTACGAAAATGGAAGGTTATGGTGTGATTCTTAGAATATCTAGAACCTATAAAGCAACATCAATACAACTTTTACTCGCATACTGACACATAAAGATGTGATATGATTACTTATATTCAACTTCTAAATGAGATTTCATGTACTTTTTTTATTAGTTTGGACTATATTGCTCCATTTGCTCCATATTTTATTAACAGATTGATAAAAAATGGCTTATTCTCAGCCCATCCATTGAGTTTTTTTTCCGCATTTCTCAGAGAGCCGGGCGTACAATCTATTGAACGAGTCGTCATTATACCTAAGTGTATCTTCCTTTGCTTGCCATTGTTCATCTGTTTCACAGCATTTCAAGGTATTTATCTGAAATATTTCTGAGAACGAAGAGATAACCCTCCTCTCTGGTTATAAGTTGTTTTTCGAACTGCGCCCTACGTACTGGGTTCATTCCTTTCTGTGGAGCCCTGTTTCGGAACTTGGTATAATCATTAACTGCAGTAGAAGCTTCTGGTGTCAAAAATGTACAGAATTGAACTCCTGTTTTAGTTCTTTTCAATTTCAGTGTCGTAATTCCTGTTTCAGGGTCGCAATTCCCCTTGAAATCGCTTATTCTCAAATTACATATGTCTGCGGCGGCTAATCCACTTGAAACACCAATGAGAACAATAGCTTTTCTTAGCACGTCAGCGACTTTGAGCACGTCACGAATACAATCTTTCGAAATTTGTTTCATGTTCTCCTTCTTAGGCTCAGCACCATTGTTACCTTGTAACTTTGGAACTTCTACATAGAAAGCTTTGTAAAAACTGACTACACAATTCATATAGTTCCTGATTGAAGTAGGCACAAAATTGTTTTCCAAGTATTTCCTGAAACCACGTAATCGAGTAAGAATTTTACGCCTTCTCATAACTAATTGTTTTGAAGCTTCGTTCTCTGCTTCAGTCAATAATTCATCAGATGTTAAGCCAGTAAATTTAACATATTGATTGAAACCGATTAGGTAGTTATTCACAGTCATAGGTTTCTTTCGAATAATGTCTACCATTGCATTATAACAGGGTCGTTCTTCAAATCTAAATAATTTACCATCTAATCTACTTTTTATACATTCTAACAAATATATACGTTTGGGAGTTAGTGTAAGTTATCTTCTGAAAAGAAATAGTCAAAAAAGTCTTTTTGACTATTGAATCTAAATTTTTTTGCCATTATAGCCAATTTTAATGTGGAATCTGCCAGAAGCAATATCATTGAATTTGCCCAAAATGCCATTCAGCTTATAATCGTTAAGAGTTATTAGGATCTCTGTCATAATCAAAAATTATATTAGTCACTTAAAATGCAAGATTTAAACAGTAAATTTTTAGTTTTTGGTGGAGAAGATTGTTTCCAATGCACTGGTTGACATTTTCATCTAATAATTCATTTTGAAAAATTTACTCGATATCTAATCTAACTAGCATATAGATAAGCAATAATGATATATTATATAAAACTCAACACATAAATTTAATAAATGAATTTTTTAAGTAGCGCTTAACTAATTATAGACAGACTACCAGTTTTGGGATCAGGTCATTAATGTGGGAGCGCATCGAAGATATTGATGATAGTTAATTATTTTAGTGGGCAATAAATTTATTTTTATTCATAATTTATTGAAAACAATGGACATTAAACTCTAGTCTATTTTATTCAAAGATTAATAATATACTCATTATTCAGATTTAATTATTTTCTCCCTTTTAAACGATGATGCTCAACATAACTGTAGCTTTCTTCAATAAATATATGCTTAATTATATATATGACTAACTTTTCTCAAGAATACCATTATTTTAGCAATATGGCAATAGCTAAAAAGCAAACATGATATCCTTCAAAAAACAAGCACAAAAAGTGGGACATATCTCCTACCTCACTTTTTTGACTTTGATTTTCATCATTACCTTGAAAGGAAGGTTTTCAGAGTTCTGTTTTTTAAAACCATCTATAAACCTAATAAGCGAATTACCTTCTAAGGCTTAAATATGACTTTGATCATGGATATTGAATTGATCCTTTAACCAATACGACTGGCCAAATAGATTAAATGATCTAAATTGTCAAAAACGGTAAACAAATCTTGTGTTCAGGCACTCATAAACTTTTTCCCATTGCTATCATTTTCATGTATATAAGTTGAAAAATAACAATAATGTTTCGATAGAGACGATAATGGAATATTAGCTATATAAAAATTTGATGATATCAGAATAAATGTAATGTTTTTACCTGTGAATTAACAAGTAATTTTTTGAATTCCTATTTATGTCCTTTCCATATCTGCATCTATATTTTATAATTGGAAATGAATGTGACATGAAAACGTTTTACTCATAAAAAGACTGATAAAATAGATTCAGACTTCATTCCACAAATTGAACTTAATAACATGAGTCAACTATCAAGAATTTTCCCAAAATATCATAGAATTCCGTTAATACTTTTGGCTTCTCAAAAAATAATTATAAAAACTGAAGTTCAAGCTGTTCTTTCCTTTGAAATGTTTAATCCAAATGATGTACTTAGAGATCTTTTTCCTAAAATGTTAATCCAAATGATGTACTTATAGATATTTTTGGAAAGTATTGTATACCAATTCTATAAGAAATTTATTTGGGGAAACCAGTAGATCAGATGGCAAACGATTCCATATTCAAACTGTTGACTTAAAAAAAGATTATCAATTATTCACCCGCCCAAAATAAATTTATTAATATTTTATTTAGTTGTAAAAAATGTGTAATTGCTAACCCATTCAAAAATATAAATAAAATCATTAACCAATAATTTAAGAAACCGAGTTTGAAAAAATTTGTCCATGATAGATTAAATTAGATGATATGATGCTTTAATTAGATGATATGATGCTTTTTCTCAAGTTTAACAGTTAAGAAGTTTATTTTATTTAATTTGAATTATTACAAAAATTTAATAAATCAAGTGAGCATACTTAATATAGATACTTTATTATTTTTTGGGTTTTGGATTGACTGAAGTCATCTAATTTGGGAAATAAGTATAATTTTCAGCTATCCCAGAAGATATTAAAAGTTTCTAAATCGAGACAAATTTGCAATCCAATTTAATCCGTTTAATGTGGATACTGAATTGGTATAGAGGAGGGACAGTAGAGAAAAACTAGTAACACTAAAAATCGGCTAGTTGGTGCTCAAAAATTCATATATTACAAAGTAGGCATCAAAAAAATATAATTTGCTAGCTATGAAAGGATCAGAGGGTCCTTATTTAAGTCCTAGTAAAACAAGGAATTGCCAAAACTAATTTAAATAAGACCTGAAAAATGGGAATCCTTTGAAGATTAACCAGATCCTTGAACATGAGATTGAAATCTAAAATAAAACAATTTTTTCAAAGCTGTAAGCTGATTTAGGAGTTGAATATATGACTGAAAAAAAGAAAGCTGAACCAGAGAAAGAAGAAGAAGCTAAAGTAGAACCCATACATCCCTCTGAAAAAAGGGGAGGGAAAAAGAAGTCCATTCTAGACACTTGTAAGTAAATAGGTTTCTATTTTGATAGTGGGGATGGGATGTAATCAACCCAGAAGAAAATGAGCATATCCTTGTTTGGAAAATATATAGAGACTCATATGCGTATGGTATTTAGCAACTCATCTCACATTCTGATAGTCAAACCGAGTATTCATGATTTAAATTACAGAGGATTTCGATAAACCTCTAAATTTTGTCATATGCTACAAATTAGTATGTATATGACTCATGAAAATTAAAGGTTTCTCAAAATCCTCTAACAGTAAACTAATGAATCAATTCTTTTTTGAAAATCAATTTTTGTAAGTCTGGAAGAGACCTTTTCTTTCTCTCTGAGTCGTACAAGAGAAAGTAGTTAACACATCGTCTCTACATAAAACAGAGCTTAAAAGTATTTCTTTACTCTGCCAAGGTACGTCTACTATTTTTAAGGTTTTCAGCCAAGTAATTGCATAAGGATTGATCATTGAATTAAGAAAGACGTTTAGTTTTCTATAACACCACTCTTCAAAATACACACTATATAAATAAGATTTTTATAAAAATGAGCCGTCCTATAGAGATCAATTTTGGTGTCTTAGAAGGATTTGATTATTAGTTTGCCTGAAGCAAACATCAATGTCCTATTTCTAAAATTATGTTAATATCTATGAACAATCCCACTTCCTGCATGTCATAAGAACTCCACTTATTTCTTCAATATGCTAGTGAATTTTAAATTGATTTAACTTCGTAAATATTTTACGGCTAAAAATACTGTCATTGGCCATTTTTACTAAGATCCAATGAGTCAATTTCAGTGAGCTGATTTTAATTAACTATCATCTATTGATCATGTTTTATTTCCCATCAGGTGATACTCAGGAGTGTCTATTGAATCAAAAAAGAGTTAACTATGTGATAGAGTGGGGAGGAAGAAAAATGTTAAAAGTAAACCAAACCTTTCTACTAAAATGTTATTAAACTATGCGATTGGGAAAACAGCAAATTCTAAATTATCTTGATGAAATTTATGAAAATTATTAAAACAATTTTTGACGAAAATAGAAGGTTTTATTCCAAATGTATTTTATGCTGTCAAGCTAATTTTATCTTTACAAACTATATTCTTATATGGGGAGCACAAAGTGAAATTTTATCCAAATTATAGATAGGAAAGCAAATAAACAAACTGATGAATTAACAGCTAAATATGTATAAAAATCGAGAAGCTTAAAAAATTAAACGACGAGAGGGGGATTCGAACCCCCGAGATGTGGAACATCACGGGATTAGCAATCCCGCGCCATACCGGGCTTGGCTATCTCGTCACTGAGATGATTTGAAAATGTGTTTTTGAAACGCAGTTTATATATTTAATTCTTTCTAGAGAGGTAATTCTTATAAACAATTTTCTCCACTGTATATAAATTATATAATTAAAACTGGCTGTAAAAAATTTCAAGTGATGAGCACGCCTCAAGTCGTTGAATCTTGGAGACTCCAGGAGACTGGATTCTCTTCTCCACCCCGTGCCCCCGTAAGCGACAGTTGCCCACAGTGAGTCTGCTCCCTTCCGGGCCTCGACCGATTTCCGCAGTTAGGGTATGAAGATCTGTTTTCCAGCAAATCCGCATACCTGCACCATCCAAACAGGACGAAGCTTCTCAGTTGAGACTCCAGGCTGGAATTTCTTCGACGCATCTTCCCTCGGTTTCGTCCCCCGCGTATCGACGATTTCGGGTTACAGGTAACGCCGGGCTACCCGGACTAGCTCATCAGCTATACAAAGACACTTGTAATTTATAAAACTATCCCCACTGATATTCATTTTTTTGGCAAAACGATCAAAAAGACAAAAATTGCGTTCTAAAAAAGGAAAAAATGTAATTTAAAGCCTCTTTAACCTAATTTTACAATTGAGTAAAATGATTACCCTTTTGTTTGTGTTATTTGATCCGAGGGATACAAACGCAATGCATAGAACACTCACTTCGATATTTTACAAATAAATATGCGTTCCTATAAGATTGACTCTTGGAGTTCAATTTTTTTATGAAAGACTTAATTTTTGTGAGATCTTTAACAGGCATTGATAGGCTTTATAGGCTCTAAATCCGCTGACGATCTTAGGAGAAAGGAATTTGGCAGATGCCTAATCAGAAAGAAATTAGCTCCACAGTACATTTTTAAAAATTCCATGAGATAGTAGTTTATAGAAATTTGAAAATTTTAGAGAGTAACATGGAAAAAATTATATAGGATATTCTGAACAATTGATATTCTGTTTGTGATCTGAAGAAACATATCTAAATTTGGACCGGATAAATAGATCTCTTCCTAGAACTAGATCTAGATTTGGTAGGCATGGATAAGCAGAGATCATATTAATTGACAAGTTGCATAACATTTAGTTAGTGACTTTAAAAAACAATAAACACTACTTTCGGATCGAGTGAATGGAGTAACTTTTTGACTTCTGATATTTTTGACACTTATTGTTAGATGAAAAGCAGACTCTAAAAAACCTATAATATTTTTTGAGTCAATACTTTTCAACAAAAAAAGTTTTCTGAGACATACTGAAGCTGAAGTAATTATTACGCTCAAAATCTTGTTTTACAACAACTTCGTGGTCGTTCAGAATCTGAACTTGAGAAACAATATATTGATCGAATTTCTTCAGCATTTTTTTGGATTTCTTGAGTACATGAAAGACAGTATCACAGTTTATTGATTTAGAAAAATTATTATTGATAACTGCAACTAAAAGGAAAATCGGGAGACCGTTTAAAAGCCAATTTGATTATTTTATTTTGAAAATAAAAAATAGAAGGATTCAGGAAGCTACTTTTATTCATTCAAATTCTGGATATGCAAAAGTGAATAGATTTCTAGAAAATAAAACAAAAATAAGGTCAAATATAATGTTTAATGAGAAAGGTTCGGACAGGATTCTCGATAAAAAAGTTAGATATGTATCGGAATCCTCTGTTATTTATTAATTGTATTTTTTATTTTCATGATACTTGGCAAATAATAGCTATATAGGATTCTGTATTAATCAACTAGCCGATATATTTGCAATCTGGGTGGCTATTTTTTTCAAGAATATACTTTAGTTCGTCAATGACTGAATTGGAGCCGGAATCCTCCCCCCACGCTTTATGAAAATTTCCGAACTGAAATTGCTTACAGGCATAATAGGTGCATGTCCAAGCAACCCTCCAAATTCAACCGAGTCCCCAACTCCTTTTCCAGGAGCCGGGATAATCCTAACTGCAGTGGTTTTTCTATTAATTACCCCTATCGCCATTTCATCAGCTATTATTGCAGAAAGAGTGGAGGTAGGCGTATCTCCAGGCACTGCGATCATATCCAGGCCGACTGAGCAGATGCTTGTCATGGCTTCTAGTTTTTCGAGGGTGAGAGCTCCAGCTTCTACAGCTTCTATCATGCCAGCGTCCTCACTTACAGGAATGAAAGCCCCACTTAGACCCCCTATGGAAGAAGATGCCATTGCCCCTCCTTTTTTCACTGCATCGTTTAGAAGAGCAAGTGCTGCAGTCGTTCCATGGGTCCCACAGCGTTCAAGTCCCATTGCTTCTAGAATGGCGGCAACGCTATCCCCTATAGTAGGCGTTGGAGCCAGGGAAAGATCAAGAATTCCGAAGTCAACTCCAATCCTGCGAGAAACCTCTCTTCCGACCATTTCACCCATGCGGGTTATTTTAAAAGCTGTTTTTTTAATAGTCTCCGAGATCTCTGTGAGATTCGGGGTTTCAAGTTCCCGAATGGCAGCGTTCACAACGCCTGGTCCGCTTACACCCACATTAATAACACACTCAGGTTCACCAATCCCATGGAAGGCGCCGGCCATGAAAGGATTATCTTCCGGGGCATTGGCAAAGATCACAAGTTTTGCACATCCAATTCCATCCCTATCAGCAGTCATTTCTGCAGTTTTTTTGATGATATTACCCATCAAACCAATAGCATCCATATTAATTCCAGCTCTTGTGGTAGCAACATTTACTGACGAGCAAACTTTTTCAGTGCTTGCAAGAGATTCGGGGATAGAATTAATGAGTTTCAGATCTCCAGGAGTTGTGCCTTTGTGGACAAGAGCACTAAAACCTCCTATAAAGTCCACTTCTACTTCCTTTGCAGCTTCATCCATCGTTTTTGCAACGGAAACAAAATCTGGAGCTTTACAACTTTCGGCCACTATGGCTATCGGAGTTACAGAAATTCTTTTGTTGATTATTGGAATTCCATAGAGGCTCTGAATTTCATTAACCGTATGGACAAGCTCCTTTGCACGGGCAGTAATTTTTTCATATATGTTCTCATTGAAAACTTCAATATCAGGATCGCTACAATCTCTAAGACTGATTCCTAGCGTCACTGTCCTGATATCTAGGTGCTCCATTCTGACCATCCGAATTGTTTCCATAATTTCATAAGGGTTTATATGCATGCAAATCCTCCTGATTTACTCATTAGACCCTGTGCATGAAATGAAAAACGTCTTCATGCTGCACCTTGACCTCAACTCCCATTTTCTTTCCCCCGTTATCCATAGCTTCCTGAAAAGCTGCAAGGTCAAAATTCTGCTTCGGGGCTTCTGCAAGCATGATCATGGTGAAAATGCCTTGCATAATGGTCTGACTGATATCAACAATATTCACATTGAAACTGGCCATTACTGTAGTGATCCTAGCAACTATTCCTACACAGTCGCTGCCTATAACCGTAATAATGAAACGACTCGATGACATTGTATGTCTCCTTTTGTTTGGAATTTTTCTTCCAAGTTGATGCCCAGCTACAAACTGAGATATTTTATTAAGTTTAAAGACCTGATGACTAATAAAATAAACTATTGATAATTATTCAAATATTTTTATTTCTAGTTTGAAACTAAAGCTGTAAAAGTAGGAATTTATGTTTATTGTATGAATTCAAGAAACCCTATAGAGAAGTTGAAAAATGCACACAGAAAAAGAGTGCTTGAAAAGAAGAAACGAGATCTGACACTTTACAAGATGCTCATAATTGATGAAATTGACTACTTACAATTTGGATAGGACGAATTTTCACGGTCTTTTTCAGCTGATATCCAGACGTTATTTAAGAAGTGCATCAATGATTTACCTAAAACAAGTCATCTGAAGTATCAAGAAAATATTAAGAACTATGTAATGGGAGCTAGTGTACTTGATATGCTACTCAATCGTTGTGTATAACAATTAACACCATGGAGAAGCATTATATGTAAAAGTTAAGGAAAAAACAGAGAATCAAAAATGTAACCCTTATCAGTAATTTCGAGTGAATTCATGAAATATTGGATAGAATTTAGATCCTATGTTCAGCATATGTGTACAGATATATGAATTGTTAGTCTATTTGCTCACCATCATTCTTTGAAGGTCAGATTAATTTTTGATCTACTGTCATATTGAGAAATCAGATGGTATTTTTGTGCAACCTATGAAAAGCGAATTGTACCAAAAGGTAGATAAATTTAAACCTAACACAGTTGGGAAAATTAAATCGATTTTTAGATTATTTTCGATGCCTTTTATTCAAGCATAAAGAACCTCAAAGCTATCAGTAAAAAAATGACATTTTTTAATGGGATTGAAATCAAGTCTTTTGGTGAATCCTTATAGTAAGAAATATATGCTTCTCTAAGCATTTGAAATCCCTAATGATGGAATTGTTGTTTATCTGAAAGTTTGTAGATTTAAAAATATTTATGATAATTTTGAAAAATTAAACGTGAAATACTGAATCAAAAATATGTTGGCTATGCTTGAATCCATGAGAAAAAATACTAGCAACAAGTCTTGGAGAAATGAATAAATCATATAGAAATAAAACATTTATGTAATGTGGAAAAGTGGCAAGCAAGGGAAAAAGAGTTCTATCGAGCACATTTAAGATTCTAATAGAGAGCTTTTCTAAAGCTGGAGTTATAAAGGATCAAAACTGGAATTTATTAGTTTGAAATTAATATTAAAGTTTCTAAATTGGTAACAACTGAATATATTGCTGACCAAAATACAACTAAATCAAATTTATATTAAAGTATAATATAGTTAAAGATAATTATGATTCAAAAGATACACGAAAAATAGAGTTTGTGTCTATATCGTAAGTATATGCAGTTTTTGTTACCACTCTAGCCGATTTATTAACTTACTTGTCTTTTTAATGCTTTTAAATGACATTCTTCGGTACTTATAGAAGTGATTTCGGAACTGAAGAGACTTGAAATACTGGAAGAAACTCTGCAATTTCAATAATATTATTTTTACAGGGAAAGTAGCTTGAACATATTCTAAATACAAACAATTATCTGGGCTTTTCAGTTTTTGAACTTTATTTACGTATGTTGATTCTGCTCATAGAGAACTAATATCACAATCCTGAACATACAACCGTGAGATACTGTGAAAAGCCCTAATGTGAAGAAATTTCGGAGGGAAAAGAAAGCGAATGGTTAAAGCGCAGTACTTTGCTTTATTATTTCAAGAACCTTTCGTCAAAAAAAGAAACATATATATATTGCTAAATAGGTACTAATTTACTTACTTCCCCTAGCGGTGTCCCTCTCAATCCATATAAATGGAGCGAAATCGTGAGTAAGATAGCCGTAATATATATGTTAACTGCACTTTGATAGTGCCCTTGACAATTAATTTAATCTAAATAGTTAGTATCTCCAATTTTTTGGGAAAATGTAAAGAAGTTTTTAAGGTTACGATTTCCTATAACTCGTGTGCTCGATTTACATCTAGATCAAATAAATTTAGTTGAAAATTTCCTTAATTGTGATAATTTCTAAAAATTGCCCTTGATACCCAGTTTATCCAGCTTGCAAGTTTTTTGACTATTTCTCAAAAAAGATCCACATAAATAATTCGGAAAATGATCAGAGAAAATTATTACAGAATTATACTTTGGATAGAGTTATATTTTTATTCATTTATAGAGTGATCAAAATGTGTGGAATAATAGGATTTATAGATAGAACAAAGTCCAAAATTGACGGGTCGAGCATAAAAGCCGCCCTCAGTCTCATGAACGAAAGAGGCAGTGGAGACGGGGCTGGCTATGCTGCATACGGAATTTATCCAGAGTATGCAAACTATTATGCCCTTCATGTTTTCTTTGACAACCTAGCTGAACCAAAACAGAAAGTTGATGAACTTCTCCAGCAATGGGGAGAAATCGTTCACCAGGAGGAGATCCCGAACACCCCACAGATGGGCATAAGAAAAGTCCATATTCCCTGGAGATACTTTTTCAAACCCTCCGAAAACTTCAACGGAAAAATGACTTCCGAAAAAGACGTTGTTACATACATAGTCATGCGAGTAAACGCCAATATAAACGGAGCCACAATCTTTTCCTCGGGGAAAAATATGGGAGTCTTCAAGGCTTCAGGCTGGCCAGAGGATGTAGCAAACTTTTATAGAATTGAGACTTATAAGGGATATATCTGGCTGGCCCATAACCGTTATCCTACCAACTCTCCTGGCTGGTGGGGAGGAGCACATCCATTCAACCTACTTAATTGGTCAGTAGTACATAATGGGGAAATCACATCATATGGCACAAATCAGCGCTACGTCGAAGGCTTTGGATACAAATGCACTCTGTTTACTGACACCGAGGTTGTAGCTTACCTATTCGACCTACTCGGAAGGCAGCATGAGCTTCCACATGAGATGGTTGTTCGAGCTCTTGCTCCGCCATTCTGGGATGACATAGACCATATGCCCGCAAAGGAGGCCGAACTAAACAAGGCAATTCGCCTTACCTATGGATCCGCTCTTATGAATGGACCCTTTGCAATCGTAGTCGGAACTGATGATGGTATTGTTGGTTTTACTGATAGAATCAAACTGCGACCCCTAGTTGTTGGTGAAAATGGGAACAGACTATATATCTCCAGTGAAGAAGCTGCAATAAGGGGCCTTGACCCCGAAGTTAAAAATGTTTACACTCCCAGGGCAGGAGAGCCCATAATAGGGAGGTTTATCGAATGACTCTTGGAAGTGTACCACCTAAATTTAAGGTCGGAATTGACCGAGACCAGTGCATGGACTGTGGGCGCTGCATTGAAAACTGTTCCTATGAAGTATACCATAGGGAAAGCGACAAAATCCTGATACAATCCAGGAAATGTACGGCCTGTCTCCGTTGTGTTGCTATGTGTCCAAGGGATGCGATAACCATTACTGAAAAACCAGTGGACTACCGCAGTCACCCTGTCTGGACAAGAGAGGTGAGGGAAGACATAATAAACCAGGCTCGTAGTGGTAAAATCATCCTTTCAGGAATGGGAAACGCCAGAGATCTACCAATTATCTATGATCGCCTTCTTCTTGATGCCTGTCAAGTCACAAATCCAAGCATCGATCCTCTGAGAGAACCAATGGAACTCAGAACCTACATCGGAAAAAAACCATCAAAACTCAAATTAAGAAAAACTACGATTGGTGATGTAGAACTGAAAACAAAACTTGCTCCAAATCTCAAGTTGGACACACCAATTATGATTGGGCACATGAGTTTTGGAGCTATCAGCCTGAACTCTCATCTCAGCATGGCAAAGGCAGTAACAGAAACTGGAACTTATATGGGGACTGGGGAAGGTGGGCTTCATAAGGCTCTCTATCCATACCAAGATCGTCTGATTGTTCAGGTTGCTTCAGGTCGTTTCGGTGTGAACATTGATTACCTTGAAAGAGGTGCTGCTATTGAAATAAAGATCGGGCAGGGAGCAAAGCCGGGTATAGGAGGACATCTACCTGGAGAAAAAGTTAACGGTGAAGTATCAAGAACTCGCATGATTCCTTTTGGTAGTGATGCAATCAGCCCGGCTCCACACCATGATATTTACAGTATCGAAGATCTCGTTCAGCTTATAAGAGGCCTGAAAGAAGCAACCGAATGGAAAAAACCTGTCTTCGTAAAGATTGCAGCTGTGCACAACGTGGCATCTATTGCTGCAGGTATTGCTCGTTCTTCCGCAGACGCAGTGGTAATTGACGGATTCCGGGGTGGTACCGGCGCAGCTCCGAAAGTCTTCAGAGACAATGTAGGAATTCCCATTGAAGTTGCAATTGCAAGTGTTGACCAGAAACTTAGGGACCAAGGTGTCAGAAACGAGATCTCAGTTATTGGAAGTGGTGGAATAAGGAGCAGCGCTGATCTTGCCAAGTCAATTGCGCTTGGTGCAGATGCTGTCTATATCGGAACTGCTGCCCTTATTTCTCTTGGCTGTAGAGTCTGCGGCAATTGCTACAGAAATCTCTGTCCCTGGGGAATTGCTACCCAACAACCGGATTTAATGAACAGGATTGATCCAGAGATGGGAGCAGTTCAGGTTGCAAATCTGATCAAAGGGTGGACTTTGGAACTCAGCGAGCTTATGGGAGCTGCAGGAATCAACAGTATAGAAAGTCTGCGTGGTAACAGGGACCGTCTGCGTGGATACATGTTAGATGAAGGAATGCTTAAAGTGTTGGATGTACTTCCTGCAGGGGCATGATTGAAATGAAGACAATAAGAATCGATGCAAAGGGCATGCATTACACTCCACTTAACCAAAAAATAAGGGCTACAGTTGCTGACGGAGCAGGAGAGATTATCCTTGACAACGTTCTAGGACAACGTTTTATTGGAACTGGTTTAAAGAGTAATGTTCTGATCATAATAAACGGAGTCCCAGGAGGGGACTTAGGAATGTTCATGAGCGGGCCGATTTGTATTATAAATGGGAATGCGGAGCATGCTCCAGGAAACACGATGGATAGCGGTATGCTTGTAATCCATGGGAGCGCAGGAGACGCGGTATCTCACAGTATGCGGGGAGGTAAAGTTTTCATAAGAGATAATATTGGATACCGGGGCGGCATTCACATGAAACAGTATAAAGAGGAAACCAGGCCTATACTTGTTGTTGGAGGCACAGCTCACTCCTTTCTTGGAGAATATATGGCAGGAGGCCTTGTGCTTGTGCTTGGTATAGGCAAGGAAAAATCCATTACTGACAGGGGTATCGGAAGTGGGATCCACGGTGGAGAGATTATTATCCGCGGAGAAGTGGACGACTATCTTCTTGGCGTAGGTGCCAAGAAATTTCAGTTTAATGAGAGCGACCTCGAACGCATTGCTCCGGTGATTAAGAATTTCTGCGAATACTTCAAGCTTGATCCCGCAGAGTTTCTGGACACTAACTACACGAGGATCGCACCTGCAAGCAGCCGTCCTTTTGCAAACAAATACGTTTGGGAGTGATCATAAATGGCAGAAAAGAAATCAATAAGTAAGAATTACCTTGACCTTAAATCAAGAGTATGGGACGAAGAAATTTGCTCTGGTTGTGGAGCCTGCATTGCAGTCTGCCCTGCTGATGCCTTGTACTTCGAAATCGGCACCAATTCCCTCCATCCACAGAGCAATAATTACTGTAAATCAGCTGTTGATGATGTACCCTGTGGAGCCTGCTACGAAGTCTGCCCCAGAGTCGATGAAAAGCATTTAGGTCTTCTTGGGGACTACCTGGAAATTACTGCTGGGAAAGCAGAATTTGATATCCCTAAAAAGCAGAGTGGAGGTGCTGTTACGGCCCTTCTTGCAAATGCTCTGGATATAGGTCTTTTAGATGCTGTGGTTACGGTTACTGAAGACCTTTGGACTCTTAAGCCTCACTCGACGATAATCACCAGAAGTGAAGCCCTAATTGCCAAGGCTGGCAGCCGTTACAACTGGTGGGTCCCGCTAATCTCTTCCCTCAAGGAAGCGGTCGTAAAGAAGAAATATAGGAATATTGCAGTTGTCGGAGTCCCCTGCGTAGTCCAGGCAGTTCGCAAAATGCTTGAAACAGACAACCAGCTTGTGGATCCTTATAAGAAATCTATTCGTTTTGTGCTGGGGCTTTTCTGCACAGAAAGTTTCGACTACGATAAACTAATTGTAGACAAGCTGAAAAGCGAGTACGCACTAGAGCCTATGAAAGTTTGCCGTATTGATGTAAAGGGCAAACTTGAAATCACTTGTAATGATGGGACTCAGTACGTAATTCCTCTTGCAGATCTCCAAGAAACCGTCCGCCTTGGCTGTGGTGTCTGCACAGACTTTACTGCCATCAAAGCTGATATTTCAGCTGGATCTGTTGGAAGTCCAGAGGGTTACACAACAATTATCGTCCGTACTCTTGTAGGACAGCACATCCTCGACAGCGCGGTTGCCAACAAGAAGTTGACCATAGGTGGCGAAGTCGACATTGGGGCAATCGAAAAGCTTGCAAAGAAGAAGCTTAAAAGGAAACCTGCATAAATTAACATAGTAAAGTAGAAAAGTGAAGCTCCCAGCTTAATCTTTACCTTCTCTTTTTTAATAAGCATGTTTGAGAATTATTCAACCAAATTTATCAAACCATGTTTTGAACACGAATTAAACTACGTCTTATTTTTTCCCAGATTGAATAGTTACTATAAGTTTTAATTGTTTTTTTCTTGTTGGGAGCTCTATAACTCCCTTAATTTTGTCATATGCTAATAAATAGTGTATAAATGAGCTCTGTAGAAATCCTCAATTTGATGCCAATTACATCTATAATTTTTTTATCTATTTGTGTATTATTAATTTAATTTTAATCTCTTTCAATTGATAACGGAATTTCCTTGCCCTCAGTGTTTCTCCTAATTTTCTTTTAACTACATAAAATATTGTCTCCACGATATTTCTTTGATTATATTTAATTCTGTCAAAGACCAGGTTCAACTGTTTTCTATATTTTCCTATTATTTTCTCCCTTTTTCTCCCTCTTACAGGTATAATTGAATCTGCTTTGATTTCTTCTCTAATTATAGAATATATTTTTTCGGAATCGTATCCTTTTATCCATTACATAACAATCAGACTTTCTAATCTTATTTGATTGCCTTATCAGAGCATTTGCATGTTTGATTTCATGGTCTGTTTTTTGACTAATTTTCCATCCCAATATTATCTTTTTACTTGTGTCCACTGACATTGAAGTTCTCAGGAAGCTTCTTCGAAGCTTCCCTGTTCTTCTGGAATAATAACAACTTGCATATGAACTCGTAAATCCTGTTGCATCAATCGCTGCAACAGAGACATTTTCTCCATATGAGTAAAACAGCTTTAGAATCCTTGACAGAAGAAGGTTAAACAGAGAGGAAGGAATCCTAGTTACAAACTTTTGAAGGGTAGTGAAATGTGGAATTTTATCAAGAGCAAGTTTTTCTTTTATATCGCTCATAAGGTCAATAAGTTCTACAAAATCTCGATAGTCTGTACTAATACTCTTTCAATAAAACCAGTGAAAGAAGCTGATGCTGAGTATAAACGTGTTTTGAATACTTGCAGGAATAAAGCTTCAGTCTCGAAGACTGAACAGTTTCAAGACTAGTACCAACAAATTTAATGTACTTATTAAACTTCAATATTGAATGTTCCTTCATTTTTAGCGAAAAAATAAGAAGAATATTATAACTGAATAGTTATAATACCATGGTTTAAAAGTTCAATTTAGAGCATTTCTACAGAGCCTATAAATGACTATTGAAAATCAGAGACTCATCTAAATCTTCCGATATATGCTTTTTTCTTTCTTACGTATATTAATAGCTTTTTTCAGGCGAAAGGTCAAATTTATGGCCAAAGAAAGTTTTTCTTTTTTCGAATTTAGAATTCGACAATTGAATTATATACACATTATTATTTATATACTTCTCAGAGAATATAGCTACAGAGGATATAGCTGAAGAAAAACAATAATTTAGAAGGATATTTACATGAAAAGCGAGCCAATTACGCCGAAATTGAAAGCTTTCCTCATTTCTATAGGCGCAGTTTCCATAGATTTCTCCCTCATTCCAAGAGCTCGAGAGTCCACTGCTGGTCCAGGGGCAGGCACCAATTCAATTTTCTTCAAGTCAGGAGAAAAAAGAGTAAGACTCAGCATAAACAATGATTCTCCGCTTTCCATTCTAAATGTAGAAGATGATGAAAATGCTGCGATTTTCTATGAGGGAAAAGAGCTTGCTCGAGGAAAACTTGAGTTTGCTCCTTCTCACTGCCCTGAGCAAGCATTCATAACCCTTTGCGAAAGGTGTATATTTGACTGTAAATACTGCCCTGTACCAAAGTTACAGGGGCATGTTAAGAATGAGGACGAGGTATTAAGCATAGTGGACGAGGTTTATAACACAAGAAATCTAAAAGCTATATCACTAACCTCAGGAATTGAAACGTCGGTTGAAGGAGAAGTCGATCGTGTACTCAAACTGCTTCCTACACTCAAAAAGTATAATGTCCCTATCGGGGTTTCTGTATACCCTACAGGAGACTGCTCCAGAAAATTCTATGAAGCAGGTGTTTCTGAAGTCAAGTACAATGTTGAAACGATGGATCGTGAAATCTTCAAAAAAGTTTGTGGGGATCTCATACTTGATGATATCTTGAACAACCTCAAAGAAGCTGTAGAGGTTTTTGGAAAAAATAAGGTTTTCAGTAACTTTATAATCGGACTTGGAGAGAACGATACTTCTGTCATGGAAGGTATCGAAAGCCTTGCAAAAATGGGAGTTATTCCTATCCTGCGACCAGTAAACCCGCATCCTCTTAGAGTTGGAGACTGTTTTACTGAGCGGCCTTCTGCAGAGCGACTTTTAAGGCTTGCAAAAATCGAAGCCAAAATCCTCAAGAAACATGGACTCAATCCGAAACTTGCAAGGACTATGTGCTTGAAATGCACAGGTTGTGATCTCGTTCCTTTTGTTGACCTCTAATTAAGCCTGAAAGTACATGAAATTATGTTCCTCAAGTACTACTAGTACTCTTATCATAATTGAGAAATTTTTACGAATTTTTTATACATTAATCAACTGAATAGGTCCCAATAACAACGATCCCCTTCCTTTGAATTTCTCCTTTTTGATATATATTCCATCTTCTACATCTCGTAATTTACAATCCTATGCTTTATTATTGTGACAATTTTCCTTATCAGTGCAATAATTGCCTTTGAATGTCCGATTATTTCTTCTTACGATTAAAAAACCATCTTAGTCGCTATTTTTCTTTCTCGCTTAGTTTGAGTAATCTGTATTAGAATTTGCCTTGCTTCCGTTGATTTTACTTGTTATGATCCCACAGTTATAAAATTTATGTTAATATTTGCATACATCTTGGACTAATCCAAGCCAAAAAGCAGGCTGATATCTAAAAAAATTATTGAAATCGCCTAGTTCAGCAATTGAAGTTACTGCACTAATTTTTCCAATACCAGGAAAATAAATTGAAACTAATAAACTTTCAATAAAGAGAAAATCCAAATGGTAATAAAGAATCTCTGCAATTATAGATTCAATGACACTTTTATCCAGCACTGAACTTAGAAAACTTATACGTGCAAATCCTCCTTTGCTTGAAAATGCAATTGATATCGAAACACAGATTCAGCCTAATGGGCTTGAACTTACCCTAAAAGAGATAAAAGCAATAAACGGTCCAGGAGCCTTAGATTTTGATAATACCGGAAGAAAACTCCCAGATTCAAAAACTATTGAATTCCGCAGCGATGGCTGGATTCATATACCAGAAGGGATTTACAAAATACTTTTCAATGAGGTTTTAAATATTCCCATGAATTTAGCTGCGATAGCAAAGCCTCGATCAAGCCTTATTCGTTGCGGGGCTACTCTTGAAACCGCTGTGTGGGATGCGGGATACAGAGGACGCAGTGAATCAATGCTTGTAGTTTATAATCATTCAGGCTTCAGGGTGAAGAGGAATGCTCGAATTATACAGCTTCTATTCTATACTTTAGAAAAAGAAGTAGAAAAAGGATACTCAGGCATATACCAGGACGAGAACACAAAATGAGCTTTTAGGAATAAAACTCATTTTGCTTACTTTGCAAAGACAAGCTTATGTAGAGTAAAAAATAAAGCGTAAAATCCAGCATCCAAAGAATTATTGCCAAAGTAGATATATTTCTATAAGCCCGTACTTCATAAAGGTTCATTTTTCCATAATCTGCGCCTGCATTTATTTACATATGTAGTGAAAAAGCCTCCAGATGCCCTTTAAAGTACATAATCTAGAATATAGTTAGAACAGAATTTAAGTAAATCAATTCTCTTGACGATGTATTACAACCTCTCAAGAATATATAAATACAAAGATCAATGGTTAATTAATAGACATATTTATAAAATTTGGAGTATGATAGTCAACAAGAATTCGTTAAATCAGTCACAAGACAATAGAAGCTGTAACTTGTGAAACATTCATGCGTACCATCTCAAAAACTAAACATTGGAGAGCTTATCCGATCGAATGAAAAAAATATAACTATTCAGCCTCGGCAAAAAAAAATATCAATAGCCATCTTTACTAAGATTCAATAAGCAAATTAAGATGAGCTTATTTCCGTTAATTATCAACTATTAATAATGTATTTTATTTTCCTATCAGTAATCAGAATTATCTAATGCATCAAAATAGATTATTCCAACTAATTTGGGTAGGCTGAATAGTTAGTTTCATCATAATCATTTTATTGTCCTTCAAAGTATCCCCTATCCCTGTAAACTATTTCATTCTTTTTTAATAAATTCGTCTGAAAATCATTAAGCTATGTAGTTGTTGTTTTGAATCTTCTGATAAGCTCATAATCCCTGTCTATTTTTCTATGAATTTTATATCCAAAGTGTGACTTAATGATTTTTTTTTTACTTATGCTCAATCGATTTTTATTTTGTTTTGCTTTATTTTCCCGAGGTTTATCCACTTTTGCATGGCTAAGATCTAACTGGATAAAGGTAGCATTCCTAATAATTCCCGTTTTTATTTTCAAATCAAGGTAATCAAGTTGTTTTTGCAACTGTCTCTATATTCCTTTTTCCTTACAGTTATCAATATTTTTTCCTCAAAATGAATGCCTATGGTACTATCTGGTATCTACCCAGGGAAACCAAGAAATATTCTGAAAAAAATTAAATCAATACATTGTTTTTCAAGTTTAAATCAGAAAGACCACACAATTGTTATAAAAAAATCATTTTGAACTTAATGATTACTTCAGCTTTAGAGCTGCCTAAGTAACTGTTTTGCTAGAATATATGGACTCAACAAATGATACGAACAGATTTCCAATCAATTAAGAAACCAATTCCTGTAATTTTGTTTTTAATTAACTGAAGAAGTTTGTATTTCTCTTTAAGAGCAAAATCAATAAAATTTTCCATGAGTAAAAATTATTTTTGGTAGATTTAAATTATATAGTACTGAAATGCACAGGAATTCATCGAAATTCTCACAAATTAATTACATTTCTAAAAATCGATTTTCAAAAGATGTTTAACACGCTTAAGTCACTCAAAATTCTATAATTATGGAAACAATAAAAAATGCCCCGAAATTCCCTTTTCACCCTTATTTTCTGTGCTTTCCGTATTTTTACCCCTAAGTTAGAGTTATTAAAGGATTATATAAATGCATTCTACTCATGTTATAAAGTATGATTTTTATTTTAGGGACTATAATTTAAAATGAGGTAGCGTTCTCATCACAAAAAAAGATGAGTTTTAGAAGATATTCAATAGATTCACTTTGTTTTAGTGGGGAAAGTGGTACTAAATTATTTTTGATTTATGAATTTCGAACTTCTCTTTCGATCTCTTAACTGTGGAGTAGTATTCTGTGAGGTGCTGCTTGCCAATGGGTTTTAAAGAGATGAGAACGCAATTTATACTACGCAGTCATTATAATATAATATTTTAAACATTTAATATTGTTGTACCATTCTCTCGTTAATATACCTAGCTAATCTAATTTACGTGTATAGTGTTGTATCATCATATTAGTTATAGATTTAAAACTCTAGAGATATCAAGGCACAGTAATCAAATCAGACAACTTTAATATAGAGGATTTCGATAAACCTCACTTTTTAGTAGGTAGTTTATAAATAGTATATAAATAACTCGTGAAAATCAGAGGTTTATCGAAATCCTCTATAATTAATCTTGTTCCATTCAAAAAAGATTCTCAGCTAATAAATTTTGGTAGGTAAATATTTTGCAAGCTGAAAAGATTGCTAATAGACTCTTTGCGAATAATTTTAAACCTTTATGAAACTTTCTAAAAATTGAAAAACAGATGATATTGACCTGATTCACGAAAAATTATATAAATATATATCAGTCAAAAAGCAGGCTGGAAATAAGGAGATACAAATCAATGGAATCCATAATACATTTAACAGTAGTCTAAAAGTGCTAAAGATAGATATACAATAATTTTATTATGGGAATTTTATATTCACAAAAGCTACATTTTGAAAAAAAAGCTGTAGAAAACTTTATATCTCATTTCTTTTTTTAAGTAATCATGATACTACATGTTCCTCATATTCTTCTTCCAAATAATAACTTGGAAAAATGGGCAGTAATTGCTTGTGATCAACATACTCAGGATATAGAATACTGGAAAAGGGTTGAGGAATTTGTCGGGAACGAGCCTTCAACTTTTAATCTTATTTGTCCGGAAATATATCTTCCTCTTGATGATGAAAGATTGAATAAAATTCATAAAGCTAGTCAGGATTATAAAAAAATTCTTGTTGATCATGGATCCTGTTTTATTCTAGTAAAGCGTTCCGTTTCCAGCGGAGAAAGAACTGGCCTTGTAGTTGCAATTGATTTGGATGAATATGAATTTGATGGATCTAATTCATTTATCCGACCAACTGAAGGAACAATTAAAGAAAGGCTTCCTGCAAGAATCAAGATCAGAGAAAACGCTGAGTTAGAGCTTTCCCACATTTTAGTATTATATAATGATCCAGATTTTTCAGTTATTCCCAAAGATACAAAAGATACTATTTATGAAGCCAATAAAATTTATGATTTTGATCTAATGGAAAAAGGTGGCCATATAGTCGGCTATAAGATATGCGACGAAAAAATAATTAAAGAAATTTCCTATAAAGTTAATAATTTTGGAATGTTTCTTGTTGGTGATGGAAATCACAGCCTTGCTGCAGCAAAAAATTTTTGGGAAAAAATAAAAGGAATTGTCTCTAACCTCCATCCTGCAAGATACGCATTAGTAGAACTTGTTAATATCTATGATCCAGGTCTTTCATTTGAACCAATTCACAGGGTTGTAATGGGAATTAAGCCTGATGAACTACTAAAAAAATTCAATGCGAGGATTATAGAATCTCCAACCTGTCACACATACGATAATTCTTCAGTTGATAGCCATTCAATTGGATATATTACAAAAAACAAATTTGGTAGGCTTATTTTAAATACCATAGGTTGTGATCTGGAGGTTGAAATTCTTGATGCGGTAATTGATAATTGCTCTATTGAATATGAGCATGATCCTGAAATTGTGGAAAAGATTGGGAAAAAACAAGGTAATATTGGTTTCTTCCTACCACCCTTAAAAAAGAGCGAATTTTTTTCTCTTATAATAAAGAAAGGGATCCTTCCGAGAAAATCATTTTCGATTGGAAAGGAAAATGAGAAAAGATATTATGTAGAGGCTAGAAAAATAATTTTATAATTGATCCCACAACTTTTTTCAAAAATCAATTCAATAATTTTATCCAATATTTTATCTCCACTTAATATAGTTTCACCAATTTATCATCCTTAGTATAATGGATCCAAGAATTCTATTTGATATAGTCAACTCACGAATTAATTACACTTTTTATTTCAGTAGAATATCCAATAGCATGCTGAGGGATGGGAACTCCCCCAAGAAACACTATTAATTAATGGATTTATTTTTTAGACTACTTTTGTACTATAAAACAAAATTATAGATGATTCAAATTTACCTCTAATTTTTTTTCATGGGAATCCAGTTCAGAATCTTTCTCTAATTAATGTATTTACGTAGTTATCTACTTATTTATTTGAGATATTCTTCTTTGGTACATTATTCCTCGATTTTAAAGATAGTTTCGCTATCTGTAAGAATATCCCTCTTTTTAAATGTTATCATTTAGTAGAAATTATAACACAAAAACAGTACACAAAATCTTCAAATTCACTCTTGAACAGTGATGACAATAATTTTTCCTGCTTTGAAGATCTTTTCAATTACTGCATACAGCTTCACTTTTTCTCTTTTTGAGCCAATAATCTTCTAGATTTATCACTAATTTCCCGATAATGCTCTTTTCTATTTTTTTCATTGTTGCATTAGAACATTTTGATTTTACTCCAGAGCATTCTTCGTCCATATAAACCACTACATTTTTTCTGATAAATCTACCTAATTAATAAAGTAATATACTAGTTATTGAATTTCTGATTGGATCATAATCACTTTCATTATGCTATGAAATTTACACCCTAAGTGACGTACCACCTGAATATCACCCTTTTTTTGTCAAGGTTAGATCTTTACTTCGCCTTATTTTTGATTTATTTTCTTGATTGCCAGCTTTTGCATGCCCCATATCTGAATGAATAAAGGTAGTATCTTGAAGCATTATCTGTTTTATTTTCAAACTAAGGCAATTAAATTCACTTTGCAACTGCTGTTATATTTTTTCGTCTTTGCAGTTATCAATAATATTTTAATGGATTCCCATTTTGGTACTGTCGAGTGTGTACTCAGGAAAACCAAGAAATTTCCTAAAAGAAATTCGATCAATGCATTGTTTATCAAGGTCAAGGTCGGAAAGATACTTAACACTACTGTAAAATAAGCATTTTAAAAATAATTATTATTTCAGCTTCGGATCTTTCTCAGAAAATTGTTTGTTAAAATATAGCGACTCAAATAAAATACGAAAAAATTTAGATCAATTAAGGAATAAATTTCAGCAAGCATGTATCCACCTGACTGAGAGAGTGTGGATCCTTACTTAAGATCAGAACCGTTAAAAATATTTAGTTAAAGATTTAACATAATAGATTTTAATTAGTTATAATTAGTTGCATTGGAATATATGTTTATTACAAAAAATATTTATAAATAGATCACATTCTTTCAAATTCATCGCAGATTATTGGAATATTTCATAAATTTAGCTGACTCGTAATCTTAATATCAAAATAGCAGCTAAAAATGAATACAAGATGCTACAGGGACTTGACTGTATCACAAGAAAATGCAATGAATTGAGATGCTTTTCCTTGACATGAAGTAAGAACGCGAAAATAAAAGTATTCCAAATATTAGATATATATTGTAAAATACATGTATACATATAAAGGATTGGACAAACTTGGGTCAGCTAGAACCAAAACAGAATGCTTAAAAAACATCTAATAATTTAAAGAAATGTTATTGATGATCCCAGCATCTGTAATCCTTGCAGGTAAGCCAAATGTAGGATCGGAAAATAAATTTTGGAAATGATTGGATTCTTTTTAAAATTTTGCAGGCAAGATGTTGCCATAGGGAAATTTTTCTCCAGGCAAAAGACTTTATAGACTTGGTCAGGAGAATTACAAGAATTATTTGTGAAGTTTTGAGCGCAGAAGAATTGGTGAGGAGGGCAAAGTAAACCAAATAGTAAAAAACTTATGTCGAATCAAAAACGGAGTCCAAATCCACGCAGAAATAGAAAATCGAAAGGAGAAAATTTAGAAAAATTATTGCAGTGGAAATCAAGGGGTGTTTTTTTTTAGAAGAAAATATTTCTCAAAAAATAAAGAATAGGAACAAGAGGGAATCTGAATTAAAATTTCAGAGGATTTTGATGAACACCTAAATTTGGTCATATGCTATAAATTGCATATAAGAATATGAGAAAATTAAAATTTACTTAGTAAAAAAAATTAAACCGTTTTTGCAACTCAATACAGGACTTTCTGAACAAAATGAAAAAAATTATGGGTGCTACAGTCATTATTTCAGGAGCATCTGCCGTAGCAACTTACAAAAATGTATCGAAATTACTCAAGCAAAAATCGATCGTTTCACTACGCTTTGTAAAGACGGTATGGACTAGGAAGTATTTCCAGAATGTCTGTTTGGCAAAGCGCCTAAACTAACGACTATCATCAATTTCTCAGGACATATATTGAAGTGGTAATATATTATATCGCAAGACGCAGAAATGAAAAAGAAGTTTACAAGACCAGTTACAGAGGATTTCTGTAGCCCGTCTTTTGAAGTTTATCCCTCTAGTACTATTTCGATGTTGATATCCTTTGGTACCTGAATTCTCATGAGTTGGCGCAATGCTCTTTCGTCAGCTGCGATGTCTATAAGCCTTTTGTGTACACGCATTTCCCAGTGGTCCCATGTTGCGGTTCCATCTCCACTAGGGCTTTTTCTTGTGGGAACAACCAGCTTTTTTGTAGGAAGTGGAACAGGCCCAGAAATATTAACTCCTGTCCTCTCTGCAATAGACTTTACCTGATTGCAGACTCCATCCAGGTCCTTGGGACTGATTCCTGACAATCTTATTCTAGCTTTTTGCATACCTTTTGTTCTCCTTAAAAAATTAAAACCGGAGAGTGTTATTTCTGTTTAACACTCATACACATGCCTGCGGCAATTGTCATACCCATATCGCGGATAGCAAACCTGCCGAGTTGTGGAATATCCTTTACTGGTTCAATAACCATCGGCTTTGTCGGCTTGATGGTAACGATTGCCGCATCTCCAGCCTTGATGAAGGCTGGATTTTCTTCCTTAACCTGGCCAGTCTTCGGATCCAATTTTTTGTTAAGAGCGATCAGCTGGCATGCGATCTGAGAGGTGTGCGCATGAAAAACAGGCGTATATCCCGCAGTAATTGCAGAAGGATGTTGAAGAATGACGATCTGTCCTACAAACTCATCAGCAACTGTTGGCGGACTGTCGACATGACCACATACGTCTCCTCTACGGACGTCATTTTTACCGATGCCTCGAACATTCCATCCGATATTGTCGCCAGGGAGTGCCTGTGGAATTTCCTCGTGGTGCATCTCAATTGATTTGACTTCACCAGATGTTCCTCCTGGCATAAAAATTATCTTGTCGCCTTTCTTCATGATGCCAGTCTCAACTCTACCTACAGGCACGGTTCCTATACCTGAAATGGTGTATGCATCTTCAACAGGGATCCTAAGCGGTAGATTGGAAGGTTTATCGGGCTCTTTAAGGTTGTTGAGGGCTTCCATCATGGATGGACCCTTATACCAAGGGGTCTTCGGACTTAGTTTGACGACATTATCACCATAAAATGCAGAGGTCGGAACGAAGGGAATTTCGCTTGGCTTGAACCCGATCATCTTAAGAATACCGGATACCTGTTCCACGACTTCCTTGTACTTTGATTCACTGTAGTCTACTGCATCCATCTTGTTAATCGCGACAATCAGCTGGTTAATACCGAGAGTTCTGGAAAGGAAGATGTGCTCTTTTGTCTGCGCCATGACACCATCAGGAGCAGCGACAACGAGGACAGCAGCGTCAGCCTGGGAAGCGCCTGTGATCATGTTCTTGACGAAGTCACGATGGCCTGGGCAATCCACTACTGTGAAATAGAACTTGTCAGTATCGAATCTCTTGTGAGCGATGTCAATTGTAATACCTCTTTCACGCTCTTCCTTAAGAGAGTCCATAACCCATGCAAAGGCGAAGGATTCCTTACCCTTCTGCTTTGCTTCTTCCCTAAACTTATCGATGATATGTGGAGCTACAGCCCCTGCATCGTACATTAAACGTCCTACGAATGTTGATTTACCGTGGTCAATGTGACCAATCACTGCTAAATTTAAGTGCGGTTTTTCTGCTGCCATATTATAATTCTCCTTGATTCTAGATGAGTTTCAACCGTATATCAAATATTTACTATATTAATATTAGGGCAAATCTCACTATTGGGACATCAGTTTATATATTTTTTTGTGAAATCAATCTTGTTAATTTCCCTTTTTCATTGAGCCAATATTTCATTAATATCCAACAACTTGGACTGTTTTCCCCCAATATAGGCATACACTATCTTAAAGCTTTCCGATTGGCTTTACCCTCTAATTTATATGATTCTTTTCCCTTTCAGATAAATCAAAATTTTATTCCATTCAAAGGAAAGCAGATATTACCTTGAGAATATTAAGAAAAAACGGAAAATTTTGTGTACTTAAATTGAAAGGAAGTCAGTGACTTTGGGCAATTCCCTTTTGAGACCTTTCTCTCTCTGATCTGGCCTACCACTTCGGTCTGGATGCTGGATGGCAAGATATCGAAGCCACCAAATTCAGTGCTCCACATAGCACGTCCTTCGGTTGCAGACCTGATTTCTCCAGCAAATCCGAATAGCTCAGCTACAGGCACCCTGGATTCGATAATTGCTAGGTCTCCTTCAGTGGTCATATTGAGGATAATTCCGCGGCGGCCTTGTAATTCCTTCGTTGCACCGCCCATTGTGAGCTGAGGCACCTGAACAAAGACTTTTTGATAAGGTTCAAGCAAACAGTCCTCCGCCATAAGCATGCCAGCCTGGATTGCCTGCCTTGCAGCAGGAATAACCTGAGCCGGACCTCTATGGATTGCGTCTTCATGAAGTTTTGCGTCTACAAGTATGCATTTCACGTTTGCCACGGGTTCCCTCGTGAGAGGGCCTGCTCGCATAACTTCTTCGAATCCATCTAGAATCAATTCCATTGTCTCATTCAGGTACTGAATACCCTTAGTCATATCTATGAAGATGTTGGAATTAAAAATTCCAGCAATGCCCTTTGCTTCATCCTTGTCCATTCCGAGTTTCATGAGTTTCTGTCTACGTTCAAGTTCGGGCATATTCATGCTGATATCTCCTGACTTGATGAGGCTGACAATTTCAGTGTCAAGGGGTTCCACAAAGATATAGAACCTGTTATGCCTGTTAGGAGATTTTCCTTCCACAGCTTCAATTTTCCTCTTTATAGTTTCCCTGTAGACCACAATAGGCTTGCTTGTTGTGATTTCCACATTCTTATCTCTCTGAATCCTGTGGGCAATGACTTCTAGGTGAAGTTCTCCCATTCCTGCCATGAGGTGTTCCCCTGTTTCCTCATAAGGGTAATGAAGAGTGGGATCTTCTTTTGCGACCTGCCTAAGGACCTCGAAATCTTGGGCAACTATTGTGTGCTTGGCTTCACAGCCACAGTCACCACAGGTTCGCTTACATGCCTGATACTTTCAAAGGGTATCATACTTTCAAGTTGTTACTGTAGAACCCACAATTGCATCTTTTAAGCCCGTAACTGCAGCAATATTTCCTGCAGGGATTTTTTCCACTTCGAGCCTT
>CAWHXP010000019.1:0-15568 GCA_963833425.1 uncultured Methanosarcinaceae archaeon
TCAGGCTGTAGCTATCTCTTTCTTGCAGTTTATAATATTTAGTTTTTGATGCATCATTGATGAATTTGTTCTTCCTATAAAGATTTTCTACTTAATAACTTACTGATGTTTGTGATTTTGTAGACAATTTGGCAAGCTACTGATATCTACAGTATACCGAAAGTCCTGTAAAATCACAAATATCAATAAGTTATTGGGAAAAAATTCCAAATAAGACAAATAGAATAAAAAACAGTCAACAAAAATTGGGCTATATATTTACAGCAAATTCGCGACACTATCCAAAGTTCTGTCAATTTGAAACTTTTTACTATTCTCTGGGTTTTTGATTAATTGCAGTCAATTGCTATTAGAATTAATGGTAAGTTTTTACAATCCCAGAAGATATCAAAAAGTCTCAAAATATAATATGAAAGTATCTATAAAAAACAGTTAATGAAAAAATATATAACTTATTTAGCCCTCTACGCACCGCGTAATGGAACCTTTTGATAAACCCCGATTTTTTTGCTGGTTGCTTATAATGTATAATATAGGCAATTTGTTGAAATTGAAGATTTATCGAAATTCTCGATATACTGAGAGTATTAAATTTCAGACTACGCGATTGAACTAAAAAATCAATAGCATTAAACCAACAGTTCCCTATTTTGCTGTAAAATCACAAATTTCAACGAATTCTGAGAAAGAAAACCACACATCTAAAGAATCTAATCACATCAAGTATGCAAAAATTTAACTTTGAATTTACAGCAAATTCACAGCGCTGCAATTAAACCGTGAATGGTATGAAAAGCGAATTTAATCACAACGTCTAAAGTATATGATTTCAATCATCGAGTGCGTAAGTCTTAAAATTGCGAATACTATCTGTTTATGGAGTTTCAAATGGAGGTGAATAATCATGGAAGGTGCATGGTATTATTACAAATATCGCAGGTTTATAAAATGGTTAGGTTTATATTTGGCACTTGCTGGTCCAGGTATAATTGTGATGGTCGCGGACAATGATGCAGGTGGTATCACGACCTATGCTGCAACAGGTGCCAAATTCGGCTTTAACTTAGTCTGGTTTTTAATACTACTTGGCCCAGTAGCATATGTTGTTCAGGAGATGAATGTGCGACTAGGAGCGGTCACCAAACGAGGACATGCAGAAGCTATATTCGATGCTTTTGGCTCGTTTTGGGGCTGGTTCTCGTTAATAGATTTGGGCATTTTGGATTTCCTTACGATGGTAACTGAGTTTATAGGAATGACCGCTGCTCTAAAGATATTTGGTGTACCGCCTATATTGACGATAATAGCTGTCTCCATCTTGATGATCACCATATTCGTTCACGGGAGATACTGGACATGGGAAAAGATAGTACTCCTTTTCTGCTTACTCAATCTAATCTATATTCCTGCGATTCTGCTTATTCACCCCAATTATAGTGATGTCATCAAAGGTTTGATTCCAGTTATTCCTATCAGCGGGTTCACAGGTGATTTTTTCTTCTTTTTCATGGCGAATATAGGGACTACGATAGCTCCATGGATGATATTCTTCCAGCAGAGCTCAGTAGTAGATAAGGGTATGACTGAGAAAGATATTCCCTTTGGGAAATTCGATACCGCAGTTGGTGCATTCTTCACAATAGTAGTTGCAATCGCGTGCGTAATTCTCACAGGCACATTGCTCTTCAAGCCCGGTGGAGTAGATATAAAAAGTGCTGCTCAAGCTGCAATTGCGATCATGGGCAGCTATCCACTCGTTGTAGTGGCCTTGCCATAGGACTCTTCGATGCAGGACTTCTTGGAGCCATATGCATATCATTGACAAGCTCATGGGCTATGGGCGAGGTTTTGGATGGGCTCATTCTATCGACAACAAGGTTTCAGAAGCCCCTATGTTCTATTCCTTTTATTTCCTGAGCTTGATTTTCGCTGGCTTGGTTGTAATAACCCCAGGGGCTCCGTTGGTGCTGATAACTCTTTTCGTGCAAGTGATAACTGTTATTCTTCTTCCTGAAACTCTGGTTTTTCTGCTACTTCTGCTCAACAATGAAGAGATGATGGGGAAATATAGAATACCTTAATGCAAAATATTTGGGGTTTTTTGATTGTATTTATTATAATTATTGTCTCGACTCTTTATGCTTTAAGCGTGATCTTTCAGGAGATGTTTAAATGAATGCGGATACCATAGAAAACGATCAGGAGACGAGAAATATGATAGACTAGGTTGATGACACATATGAGAAGGGAAGGATCAGCTATGTGGTAAGAAGATATAAAAAGCAGTAAACAATATCAACAAGAATCCCAGTAAGCCACAATTGAAGACGACCCCTTTGGTCAGGGTTTTGTTCATCGCTCATAGACAGTATTATTTAATATGGAAAGATTAATATTAAGTTATAAATTCTACACTATAGTGAGGTAAGCGGGAGACAGGTGCATGAAAGACAATCTTACTAACAACCAACCTGAAAGCATCTTTTTTTTGAGTGAAGTGATGAAGACAGATGTCCTCCTCAATGGCCAAAAAATAGGAAAGCTCTTAGATCTCATCGTACTTGAAAAGGATAAGGTGGCAGAGGTCACACATATTGTAGTAAGTCGATCTTTTGGTTATTCTTCATTGATGGTACCATGGAATAATGTAAGTTCATTCAGTGAAAAGGAGATAACTATAGATATTGACGAGGTAGAAAAATTCACCTGCAAAATACCTGAAGGATTTATCCTTCTGAAAGATTTCATTTTGGATAAGAAGATTTTAGATCTAGAGGATACTGAGGTTGAGATCGTCTACGATATCAAAATGGTTATGTCAAAAAACAGACTTTATATAACTGACGTGGATCCATTTGAAGATGCTCGCTTCCGAAAGCTAGGTCTTGATAAATTTGCTAATTTTATTCACATGGAACGTGACAAAAGCAAGGATGTACTTATCCCATGGTCCTATGTTCAAGCTCTGCCCTCTAATATTGGAAGTTTTACTGGCGATGTTAAGTTAAAGATATTAAAGGAGAAACTGAACGATCTTCCACCTGTGGATATTGTGGAAATTTTAGAGGAATTGGATCACGAGGCAGAGACTGACCGTTATCAATCAGCTCGAAGAAGAGCATGCGTCTGATACCTTAGAGGAAATTAATCCGAATATGCAAAGGGAGATCATCACCTCTCTGACTAAGGAAAAAGTTGCAGACTTGATTGATATGATGACGTCTGGCCAGGCAGCTGACGTCCTGTCGGTTCTGACTTTGGAGGATCAAGAAGCGATAATGGAACTGATGGATGAGGAAAATCTCAATAAGATAAAATCTATCCTTGAGAAGCGACAGGATACGATATTCAACCTCATAACTGAGAGATATCTAAAAGCTCAGCCAGATGAAACAGTAGAGACTGTGGAGGATGCGTACCCCAAAAGAGCAAAGGGCAAAGATGAAATAATGTACATCCACGTAACAGATAAGGATAATGAGCTATTGGGTGTGATTGATGTGAAGGAGCTTCTTCAGGCAGATAGTCAGGCACTTTTGAAGGACATCATGAATAAGAATGTCATAACCTTGGATAAAGAGAGTAGTATTGGAGAAGCCACGAAGATGTTCTCTAGATATGGCTTCAGATCTCTTCCAGTGACAGATAATGATAATAAAATAGTTGGAGTTGTCAGTCAACGAGATATCGTAAAACTAACACTTCACTTCTCGGAGTGAAAAATGATTTTATTATAAATTACCTCCAATTAATCACTGAAGACTTACAGCAATTGATACAAATTATTTAAATTCTATTTAAGAATTAATTATTTTTCGAAAATTAATATGACCGTTTTACCATCCCTAAGTGATTTATATTACCTGTAGATTTGGGTGATTGAATTATGGTTCAGAAACAATATTTAAGGCAGTTGGATTTGCTCAAAGAATCAGTAATTTCATTTGGAAAGATGGTTGAACTTATTTTCTGCGATTCGATAGATGCATTTATAGATCTGGATATCAAAGTCGCTAAAAGAGTGCTTGTCCTTGCTGCAAAAATGAATAAATATGAGGAAGGAATTGAGGTTTCTATTTCGGATCTGCTTGCGCTTCAACAGCCTATAGCTAGCGATCTCCGGCTAGTCACATCTGCTCTTCAAGATTTCAGCAGAGCTAAAGAGGATTAGTGAACTATCAATCAATATTGCTCAGATTCCCGGGAAAATCGAAGGTGAGCATGTAAGATATCTCATGGATATTAAAAAAATGTCAGACATTGCAACATATATGCTTGAGAATTCCCTGAAAGCTTTTGAGAATCAAGACACTGAGCTCGCAAAAGCTACGGCAGCTCGAGACGTGATATAGACCAGCTCTTTTACGTAATCTGGGTTGAATTAATAAAAATGATGGCAAAAGATGCGAGCATCATTTCCAGAACTACATATTTACTTTTTTTGATTCGGTACATTGAAAAAATTGCTGATCACTGCTGTAATATCTGTGAGAGTGTAGTTTATCTTACTACGGCTGAGCGGATCAAATTAAACGGAATATATATTGAGACTATCTGATGCATTGTTAGTTATTCTTGGAATTATCGTGATAGCTCTTGCTAAAAATTGAATAAAGACTTAAGTTGCACTTTCCATTTTATAAGCGCCATGATGAAGATTTCCAAGCCTGGCAAAAACCATTAAATGATGTTTTATCCAACTTTGGTGCTAAGCTATTCAATCCACTCCTGGCAAATCTTCTACCTCAAATAAAAAGATTGATTCTCCTGCCTTCTAGCGGTCTATTTCTGTTGCCCTTACATACAATTCCTCTAGCCGATGGCCAGCTTCTCTGTGAACGTTATTGCATAAGCTACGCTCCTTCCATTCAACTCTCAGAGAAATGCGAAATAAGGCTGGGACAATTGAAGAAAACGGTCTCTATGTGGTTATCAATCCTGGGGAGATCCTTCTCTAGTCTTTTCAGGATTTGAAGGCCAAGCTATATCCAATTTTTTCAGTTTTTCCCAGATAAATATTGGTAAATTTGGTACCAGAGCAACAATCTTAGATAAAGTACCTTGAAATACATGTCTCCATTTCTCTTGTCATGGCAGCTATCACTGGAACGATCCAACCAGTCTATATTGTACTTATTTGGAGGGCGAACTCTGAGCTTAGAAGATCTTCAAAGTGATGCAGTTGATTTGTCCACATCTAGGTTGGTTACTCTCTCTGTCTGTGAAACAGGGATCACAGATATTGTAAAAGGCAGTGCTGATGAGTTTGTTGGCCTGCCTGCAGGTTTTATTCGCGGGTGTTCCCTGCGTGGTCAGCAGTCTCTGGTCAGTTCCAGATATTTCCACAGCCATATTGATGGAGCGGTTCTATTCCAACCATATTGCTAAGGGAATGGATGTTCCATTATCATTACAGGACGCTCAGCTCTGGGTCCGAGATCTTACTTCTAATCAGGTGAGAGATTATGTGGAAAAATGCTACAATTCAGGTAAATGGGAAGACAAGAGCAAGGAATTCATAGAACAATGCGGGGAACGCTACATCAAAATGGCAGAAGAATCTCCAGAAAATGAGCCTTTCCAGCATCCATATTATTGGGCAGCGTTTGCAGTTAATGGAGCATAAAATTAGGGATTGATTTGATCGTATGCGTATGATGGAGCATTATCCTGTTCTTGTAGGTTATCCATCTCATCAATTTTTCCTACAGCTTTTTCTCTTCAGCTAGGTTCAGGGGCATAGGTTGATGAAGAGTCTTGAGCAGATCGAAATAATAGGTGTCCACTGCTGATCGGATCAGAACTCCATAGACTTTGGCATGTGATACAGCACCTTGATAGCTAAGGCAGTTAGAGCTTTCCCTGTATAAGAGTTATGGAAGCTGCTAGAAACCCCCAAGCTTCAAGGGTTCCCAGCAGAATAAAAGTATCCGCTGATCAAGCTTTTCCAACTCTCCTAATATGTGTCCGTCTAATACAAGAGTTTAAAAGCCTGCATTTTCAGCTATTGTTATTATATTAGCTATGATATCATCTAAAACCGGGATTATGACTCCTGAAATTTTAAACCCGAACACCGTATTGTCAGATATTGTTCCAGCTAAGGATGCAGTTGCTGTAGAATTAGTATTGAAACAAGTTGAAGCTCTTTCAAATACGTGGACAGGTTAATAAATATTGAAATTTTAGTCAATCATGATTTATATTAGGTAAACTCAGTTGTTGGAAGTGAGATCTAGAAGCACAGATTACTTTGAATTTTTATTAATAAGTCTGCTAACTAGGATTAAATCTCCATAAGAATTAATAGAGCAAAATATGAAATATAAGTACATTGAACATTAAGTTCATATCACTTACAATGCTTGCAGAAGAAGCAGTCCATGAAGCTATTAACGACTATCTCGGGAAAAAAGGACTTGAGCCCTGGATAGAATGATTTATTATAACTATTCAGTATACCAGAAATGGCATTTTTGTGTACATCTGTTGAAAGTTGGATGAGAAAGATTACAAAAAGAAAAATTGGAATTAACTCAAACGTGATAATCCAAATTACAGATCTAAATTAAATTAAAAATAAGATAATAAAGTTGATGGAATAATTGTGAAAAAGACTATTTTTGAAGAAAGATCTACAGAAAGTCGATTCTAGGATCTGGATATCTTTCCAAGACCTTTCACGAATAGCCTAATAAAAATGCTTTGCTTTGGTCAAAATTTATTTTGATATATAGCTTATTATGGACCAGCCATGTGTTTTTTAGACAAACCTATGGATGCAAAAATGTTTACTTAATTAGCATCTTCGAGTGCTATAGGTCAATCTTGGACATATTCTTTTATAATTTAAGTAATGAGGATAATTCAGTATGGCACCAATGGATATGGTAATATTTTTCCTGGAGATCTCTGTGATGCTTTCCATAGCACTTTTGTGCGGTCATGTAATGAGGAGTCTTCGTTTTCCTGCGGTCCTGGGCGAGCTTTTTGGTGGCATCATTCTCGGTCCGACAGTCTTTGGATGGTTTAGTCCAGGTACTTATCGATGGTTATTTCCAGCATCTGGTACTGTTTTTGAGGGCAGAGATGCACTAATCCAAATTTGCATTCTTTTCTTTTTATTCATTGCAGGTCTGCAAATGAACCTGAAGCTCGTTAGGAACAGCGGCATTCACATAGCATGGGCTAGCTTAATGGGCATATTGCTACCGTTTACATTTGGCTTCGGTATGGTCGTCATGTTTCCGAATATGTGGGAGGGGTATTTTAAGGGCGAAACATTTTTTTTTCGCGATGTTCATGGGAACAGCGTTGTCGATATCAGCTCTCCCGGTTATTGCTAGAACTCTCATGGACCTAGACTTGCTGAATACAGATATGGGGATGATAATTATTGGGGCAGCAACAGTAAATGATCTGGTAGGATGGTCTTTATTTGCTTTTATTCTGAGCAATTTCGCGCCTAATAGTATCATTAATATTTCTCCTTACATGATTTTCATTCTAGTGTTTTTGCTTTTTATTTTCATGCTCACTATAGGTCGGGTTCTGGCTCAGATAGCTCTTACCTGGCTCAAGTCACATATGCCCTGGCCAGGAGCCTTCCTTGGAATAACGACAATCCTTATATTGTTGACTTCAGCTTGTGCTGAAGCTATCGGGATACATGCTGTTTTTGGCGCTTTTTTGGTAGGTCTTGCATTCTCCCAGAACTTAAAGAAACTGGATGAAGCACATGAGATAGTCTATCAGTTCGTCATGTATTTTTTTGCCCCACTTTACTTTGTTTCAATTGGGCTACAGACGAATTTCGTAGCATCATTTGACCTAAACCTGGTGCTTGCAGTTCTTTTAGTTGCATGTATAGGTAAGGTGCTCGGTGTGATGCTTGGCCTACGTGTGAGCAAGATTCCATGGAGGCAGTCTGCAGTAATAGGTTTTGCTTTGAACTCAAGAGGAGCAATGGAGATGATATTAGCTACTGTTGCCAGGAATGTGGCCTTATCAATGACCGCTTGTTTGTGGCTTTTGTTATCATGACACTGATTACGTCTATTCTAAGCGGCCTGATAATGAATAAATTAAATACTTTTGATCTTTCTATGGTTTAAATATTATAAATTTCTCGATAATATATGCATATTTTTCATTTCTGATTTTAGTTTGCTTTGACTTTGGATCATCAAGGGCCTCAAAGAACATAGATGACAGCAATCTTTCACCCCAAAAGGTTGCTGTCATGGTCCGTGGGACTATAATGCTTTTCTTGCATTTAATCTACATGTAATCGGTAGAAAATGGTACATTTCTCTAAGCTATAGAATAATCAAGTTATCAAAAACGTATACAAAAATTCTAAAATTTTCATTTTTACAGTGGAAATGAAGTGAAAATCAAATACTGTAAACATTGTAATTTAATAAACAAAGAAGTTCAAAGGGTCTAGAGCAGATTTTACTGATAATTATGCACGTTGCCAACTAGAATAGGTCACTTAGATATTTCAGGCATTTTTTGCCGCAAAATGTAAGTTTTAATATTATCAATGAGTATTATGTATTGTAGCTCACAATGTGACTAGCGTTAAAACAAGGCTGAAAGAAATACCACGCGACGAACTATAAACATTCCAAGATTCAACAAAAATACCTCCTAAGTTACTCGATCCTTGCTGGATATTCCTCACCTGAAGAACAGGTAGATAGGGTATTTCAGCTTCAGGAGAGAGTTTTCATAAATCAGTTTCTGATAAACCAGGACTCCGATTTATTGACGTATTTTTAACTTGCTTTCTACAGCATTGTTAAAATATTTCAATTTAAAAATCTGATGAAAAGTTGCTGTTATGCTTACAACGTTTCTGTTTTCCTTGTTTCATTGATGCATAGGTTTGTAAAGTAAAACATATGTATATTCTCAATGTCAATTTTCTCAATGTCAATTTTTCAGAGAATTTCGATAAATTCCTACCATTTGAATATTGAAGCGTCTAAATCTCTTGACAACAATTTTTACTTATGAAAACACTTACTGATTTTATTCTTAAAGAATAACGTAAACGTTTTCAGTTAGTTGGGAACAAACTTCCTTAAATTGATCCCTAAATTGATTGTAAATCTTTTCATATCATTTTTAAGTCCATATGTTTTAACAAAACAGTTTAAGGTCTGCCTCAGAGATTGTTTTATTAAAATATGTACACTCAAAAATTATACGAAAATATCTTTTATAGTTATGGCGAATTTCGATAAGACCCTATATTTCGTTAATATTATTCGAAGTAGGTAATAGGTGACAACTAATGCGATTATAGACTTTCTTGCAAGCCTTCTCAGAGTATGATTGTTGTTCTAAATCTGGCATCGGTATTCTAACTCTGGCATGATTATCTGAATTTACCTGAGTCATTCCATATATTGCCGGATATGTTATGTTTTTGGGTTTTTAAGGGACAAAAATTCATTTATCTGAAAGTTTTTAAATCTCATGTCACCTGTACTACTGATTATCCATGACAGACAAATCAAATGATGCTGAAACAAAAATTGAACTTGATGCTCATGCTCAGAGAAAAAACAGAAGCATACTAAAGAAGTATGATGAAAATGGATCTAGATTTTGTTCTGGCTCCTCCCATTCAGGGACTGAAGTTCCGACAGATGTGGTTATAGTCCGTTATGGAGAGCTTGCTCTTAAAAGTTCTGGAATTAGAAACTGGTATGAGAAAATCCTTATAAAAAATATTGCAGCAATGTTAAATTCTAGAGAAATTCCATATTCTCGAATTCGTCGGGAATGGGGCAGGATATTCATTGAGACTATTGATTCTCATGCTGCCGAAGCAATAGCTAATGTTTTTGGGGTTGTCTCAACTTCCGCTGCGTTGGCAACAGAACCCAGCCTTAAGGATGCAGCTAGTGTATGTGCAACTCTTGCTCAAAATTTTATTTGTGAGGATGAGTTGTTTGCAATCAGAGCAAGGAAAAGTGGAAACCATCCTTTTTCCTCAGCAGATATTGGTAAAGCCTGTGGAGACGCGGTCTGGAATTTCCTAGAGAAAGAAGGTAAACATCCTGGAGTTGACCTGACGTTTCCTGATAAGGAAATCTTCGTCGAAATGCGACAAAACTTAGCGTATATTTATCTAAAAACATTTAAAGGGGTTGGAGGGCTTCCACTTGGTACACAAGGCAGCATGGTAGTTCTAATATCAGGAGGACTTGATTCTCCGGTTGCTGCCTGGCTTATGATGAAACGTGGAGTTATGATCATCCCGGTCTATTGTAATAATACTCCTTATGCCCAGAACGAAGCAAAAGAACGTGCTTTTGATTGCATTCGCCAACTTCATAAGTGGGCTCCAGGGCATCAGTTTACAACTTATGAGATTCCTCATGGTCCTAATCTGCAATCCTTTATCGCAAAATGCAATCGGAAAAATACCTGTCTTCTCTGTAAACGCATGATGTACAGAGAAGCCTATGAAATTATGAAAAAGGAAAATGCCAGTGGGATTATCACCGGCTCTTCTCTCGGACAGGTGGCATCTCAAACTGCTGCCAACATGTATGCTGAGGTTTATCAACTTCCGATTCCCGTCTACCACCCTTTGATTGGCTTTGACAAAACAGAAATTATGGATATGGCCCGCAAAATTGGAACCTACGATATCTCCAATCAATCAGCAGGAAGCTGTACTGCCGTTCCGGAACGTCCAGAAATAGGGGCAAATTACGATCTGATTGCACTCGAAGAAAAAAAGCTGGATATCGAAACTATGGTCTCCAGTGCTTTAAAAGCCACAAAGGTCCTTAAACTCTAATAAGGATAAAACCATTTTTCAAATTTTAATTTATAATTCACAGTAACATATTAATTATTTTAATCTATTTGAGAATTACTTATATTTTAGGAAAATTTCTATTACCACAACAAGCTGCGTGATTCATCATCTCTAAAGAAACATTGAAGCTGTTTTTTATCGGATATACTGAGGTTAGTGGGATGAAAAAAGAAGTGTGAATGTCTAAACCATGAAACCTATTTACTATTTTTGTGAATTTAAATAACTAATTCATTGGGTGATGAAATTGTCCTAAAGGCCAATTTAACATTCGTGATCAAAGTCACATTTGAGCCTTATATAGTAATTTATATAATATTTTTAAGACAGTTTTAAAAAACAAAATTAAGACAAACTTCTTACTTAAATAACTACATAGTCAATCTTAAAAAGTTATACAGTACATATATTCTTTTATTTGAGACTTTTGTTCTCGAAGAATAATATCTTTGTTTCTAAGCTACTGTCATGTTGAGATAATAGAGGGTTTTCTTGTGTACAGCTACGGAGGTGGTATTAAATGATTGTATATTCATATTTAAATTAGTTGATATTTTGAGAAACCTATAATTTAGCAACTATCTTAATTCCAATTTATTCTGAATAATTATAAATTATTTTGCAGGTTTCTTCTCTTTCGGAATTCAGGTACGCATTAACCTTATACGAGAGTATTTTATCTAAATTGTGGAATCAAATCTAGTTTTAAGACAGAGCCTTTATGTGACTGTGTCATCGGGCTCAAATATATCCCTCAGATCACTTTTAGATTGCCTTTCAGCTACCAAGAGAAAGTATTGCTTAGGATCATGCGAGATGGTTTGAGGCACTTTTTATCGTAAAAAATGGGTTTTAATATTAACGAGGAATATAGTGTGTTGTCTGTTCACTATTGTGAATTGATTTTTTCGGGGTGGTGGTTGGTTACGCAATGAACTGTAGATCCATTATATATAGAGCAGATAGAAATGTGAATTTAAAGCAGGTAAGAACACATGAATCTAAAGGGTTAAAGTATAAAGGGAGCGATATTTGAAAGAACGAAGCATATTGTCCGAAACATTGATGAGCATGCAGTTGGAATAGCCTCTGAAGTTCTTGATGACGAACGTACAATTGAAATAGCCTGGGAAGCTCTTAATTTATTTGAACTGTACATTATTCTGCGTATAGTAGAACAAATGTTTCTGGTAGCTGAGTATATGCTTCTGGAAGTTAGAACTAGTCCTATTCACCTGATTGAACCGAACTATGGTCAAGGTATGGAGTTAATAGGTGATTTCTTTGAAAAAGGAGAATCTCAGCTACGGCAAATATTAAGAGCATATAGCATTTCAGAAACAGAAATCAATGTGCTGAAATCTTTAATGACTAGTTCTATGAATGAGATATCGTCATATAATATTTTATTCATGGAACCCGGTAGAACATCAGCTTATCCTTCGGTTTCGCATTTAATCGAAGCCTTGCCCTACTCCTATTGTTGTTGATTGAATTCATTTCAACATTACAAACTTCATTTTTTTGTTGTTATATTAAAATTACTATCAACGCAATAATTTCCAAGAATAAGACATATTTTTGGTGCCGAATATTTTCAAGCTGACCTTACCTTTGTTTTCTCTAATTCCCCCTTTTTTTGATAGGTGTGGCAAAAAAATTTAATGAATCTCCTTTGTTTATCGAGTTCTTTTACTTGGATTAATGTCCTCATACTAAAAATGACATAAGCAGCATTTATTCATTTGAACTAGCTCAATGCAGAAAGCATCTTTATTTGAGTTTCCTTTTCCCTATGAAATAGGTTTAAGTATTTGAATACTGTAATAGTATGCTATAAGGTCACAATTGTGACTAAATTATTGCAAGGGTTGTGGAAAGGCTACGCAATGGACTGCAGATCCATTTTACCCCGGTTCGATTCCGGGTCTTAGCTTAGAGGTAATCTCATGGATATAAGAACACAAAAGACTTTTGAGGCTCTTTTTGCCCTTGAAGATATTAGGGAGGTCCTCAGACAGTCACTTCCAAATATCACAAGTCTGGAAGAAGAACACTCCATTAAAGAAGGTGTAAATAAAGTCAGGAATATCCTGGATGAAATAGAGAACGGTACTGGAACTCCACAAGTTAGGAAGATAGCAGATAATATTGATATCCGATCCAGAGAAGAAGCATATATAAATATACAGCCAATCCAGGCAGCTGGAAGACTTACTCCTGAAGCACGAAAAGCGCTTATAGCGTATGGAGATGGCTATTCCACCTGTGATGCCTGCCGCAAACCTTTCAGGCTGGACAAAATCAAAACTCCGCCTATCGCAACGTTTCACGAACAACTCGCTAGCTTCCTTAATATGGATGTTGCACGCGTAGTGCCAGGCGCAAGGCGTGGTTTCCAGGCAGTGACTTCCACTCTTGTTAATAAAGGTGATTCAGTGATAGTCTCATCTCTGGCTCACTATACAGAGTTTCTGGCTGTTGAAGAGGCAGAAGGAACAGTAAAGGAAGTGCCTGTGAACGAGCACAATATTGTTACTGCAGATGCAATTGCTGAGAAGATTGAAGCGGTTAAGCAGGAAACAGGCAAACTACCTGTGCTGATAATGATCGATCACTTTGATTATCAGTATGCCAATGAACATGATGTAAAAGGCATATCAAAAGTTGCACATCAGTATAATATTCCTTTCCTATATAATGGCGCATACACTGTTGGGGTCATGCCAGTGGATGGAAAGGAAATTGGCGCAGATTTTGTCGTAGGATCAGGCCACAAAAGCATGGCATCACCTGCACCGTCTGGAGTGCTGGCAACAACCGACGAATGGGCTCCTAAGATATTCCGCACTACACAGATGGTTGGTGATGTCACAAAACGCAAGTTTGGCATCAAAGAAGTGGAGATGCTTGGCTGTACATTAATGGGTTCGACATTGATAGGTATGATGGCTTCTTTCCCTACTGTCAAGAATAGAGTACATAATTGGAAAGAAGAAGTAAAAAAGTCAAACTATCTGATTGATGGTCTACTTGCTGTAGAAGGGGGTAGAGTTCTCTCAGAATACCCACGCAAACATACCCTTTCAAAAGTTGACACAAGTAGAAACTTCGATCTCATCGCACAGAGCCATAAACGCAAAGGTTTCTTCCTTTCAGATGAGCTCTCAAGCAAGGGCATTATTGGGGAATTTGCAGGAGCTACACGTATATGGAAATTAAACACTTACGGGCTTTCCTGGGAGAAAGTTCGCTATGTAGTAGATACTTTCCAGGGCATTGCTGAGAAATACAAAATTCAAGTAAACAGGGAGAATGATTCCAATGGTAGCAAATAACTATAAACTAGGAACTATTGCCCTTCACGCTGGACAGATTCCAGATCCAGCTACAGGAGCACGGGCAGTACCGATCTATCAAACTACGTCTTATGTATTCCGGGACACGGATCATGCAGCTAATCTTTTCGCCCTCCACGAGCTTGGTAATATCTACACTCGCATAATGAACCCAACTACTGATGTTTTCGAACAGCGTATAGCTGCCATTGAGGGTGGTACAGGAGCACTTGGAGTTGCATCCGGTTCAGCAGCAATAACCTATGCTCTATTAGCGATTACCAGGCTTGGGGATGAAATTGTCTCTGGGAACAACCTGTATGGTGGAACCTATGAACTTTTTAATTATACTCTCCCTAAGTTGGGAAGAAAAGTTATATTTGTGGATTCGACTGATCTGAAAGCATATCAACATGCTATTACTGAAAAAACGCGGGCAATTTATATTGAATCAATAGGTAATCCAAAATTGGATATTCCTGATTTTGAGGCGCTCGCAAATATTGCCCATAAAGCTGGAATCCCACTTGTTGTAGACAACACGAGTGCTGTAGGGCTTGTTCGGCCAATTGATCATGGAGCAGATATCGTTGTGCATTCGGCAACCAAATTTATCGGTGGGCATGGAAATTCAATTGGTGGATCCATAGTCGATTCCGGGAAATTCTCCTGGAACAATGGCAAATTCCCGGAATTGACAGATCCTGATCCAAGTTATCACGGTCTGAAATACTGGGATACATTTTCAGAATTCCCGGATCTTGGTAATGTAGCATTTATTTTCAAAATAAGGCTGCAACTTCTAAGGGATACAGGTGCTGCTCTTTCGCCTTTCAATGCTTTTCTATTACTTCAGGGACTTGAAACACTGCATCTGAGGATACAGCGACACTCAGAAAACGCTCTCGTTGTAGCAAAATACCTTTCAGGCCATCCAAAAGTCTCATGGGTTAATTATCCAGGTTTACCGAATCATCCAAGTCACGAGCTTGCATCTAGATACCTCAGAGGTGGTTATGGCGCTTTGATAGGTTTTGGCGTGAAGGGAGGTATAGAAGCAGGTAAAACTTTTATCAATAATCTGAAGCTGTTTTCACATGTTGCTAACATAGGAGACTCAAAAAGTCTTGTCATTCATCCCGCAACTACCACACACCAGCAGCTAACCCCAACTGAACAAGAGGCAACAGGCGTTAAGCCAGATTACATACGACTTTCCATTGGTATTGAGGATGTCGAAGATATAATCTCAGATCTTGAACAAGCTCTTGAAAAAGTGTAACTATGAGTTCTAGTTAAAATAATATGAGAAGATCATTTTATTTTCGGTGAGCACTGTTTAGTCACTTTATTTTGATGAGATTTTCTTCATCAATCTATTTTT
>CAWHXP010000020.1:0-127387 GCA_963833425.1 uncultured Methanosarcinaceae archaeon
CCCCTGGCGAGGCTCTACGAAAGCTGGAAGGGATAAACCTGAATTCTATTTCAGTGCAGAAAATCAGGGCAGATAAACCCATCTTGGCAAAAGGTGACTCTGCTTCAAGTGGGGTTGTTGTAGGGAAGATCGCGTTTAGCAGTGAGAGGGCAAAGAGTTACGCTCCTGGAGAAGCTGTGATTCTTGTCCGGGAAATCGCCTCTCCTGATGATCTTCTAGGAATTCACGCTTCAGTAGGCCTCCTGACATCCAGTGGCGCCAGAACTTCTCATGCAGCTGTTATAGCTCGCCAGATGGGTAAAGTCTGTATTGTCAACTGCCGAGAGCTCAAACTTGAACCAGGGGGGGGGGGGGGGGGGCAGGAAATGTAAAATAGGAGGAAAAGAGTTCATGGGAAGGGGACATGATAAGTCTGGATGGGACAAGCGGGGAAGTCTATGAGGGCAAAGTTGAGGTAAAGTTCGAAAAGCCTGTAGAACTGCTTAAAGTGGTGGATGCACTGAAACGAAAAAAATCTGCTTGATGATAAATTTTGTTTTCTTGAGGATTAAATTTCGAGAGAAATTAGATAAAATGTCAAATTTTTAGCTAGTTATTTATAAAAAATATATAAAAAATCTCTTTTATCAGAAGTTTATCGAAATCTGCGGTATCGAGGGCAGAAACTAATAGAATAATGTGAAAAAAGAGAAGAAATGGGTAATTATGAAAGAAGAAAGCAATAAGGCCGATTATAAATTTAGCCAGTTTAGGTTCGATTACCGTCAGAAGTAAGATCTTTGAGTACTTTATCAGATGGATGGGCAGCAGAAAAGTGAATAAAAAGCTTTCGAAAAAAATCTACGAAACATCCACAAAATTTTGCTTGTTGATGCTAAATGCGTCTACGACGATAAATGGGAGAGACAATTGTTGGTACCAGACAGACAGAATATGTTGAGCTTTCAAAAAAAGCTGGAAAGTTGTCCAATAGAAAGACTGCAAAAACAGACTTCTTCCACTCTAAAAACAATCCAGTTATGTAATAGGAGCAAATGAAAGTTAATTGCAATGTTCTATGTGATCTGCTGAAATTTGGACAGTGTCTTGAAATCGCTGTAAATAGAGAATCTAATTTATGTATGAGCATAAAATTTAGTTCTTCTGGAGTGAAATTTTTTACTCAACAACTTATTAAGATTTGTGATTTTATAGGATAATGACACATTGCCATTTTTAGGTATTATGCCAATTTATCAAGAATCTCCCCTCCAAGTCGTTTATCTGGCTGCAGGCCTATTTCACCTACAGCTCACAAGACTATTTTTGATGGTTAATCCCGTTTTAATAAAAACAAGGTCTCAGTCACTTATTTTCACCGTTATGGTTCGTAGGATCAGAACCACGTAATTTTAGTGCTAATTAGTTTAAGTTAGTACTATTTAGAATATATACATAAAATATATAATAAATTATATCTAATTATAATTAAGGAATTTTTTAGTACCTTCAAACAGACTTAATTGACTGTGGCATTTCCTCCCACAGCACACAAGATAAACTTTTTGACATCTAGTAGTAGTCGATAATCTCAAGATCTTGAGGATTTCACAACAAATTCTTGGTACAGGGAAGGAGTCATGGCATGTCTGACATTAAAGAAGCCAATTTTAAAGCGGATAACAGCGAAAAGGCTGACCTTAAAGGAACTAATCCCCTAGAGGCTAATCTTGAAGGTGCTAATTTTGAGGGGGTCAATCTTGAAAAGGCTCATCTTGAGGAGGCTAATCTTAAAAAACTAAACTTCAAGGAGCTAATCTTAGAGAAGCTAATCTTGAAGGTGCTAACCTTGAGGAGGCTAACCTTAAAAGAGCTAACCTTGTAGGAGTTGACCTTATAACAGCTAACCTTACATGGGCTAACTTTGAGGGGGCTAACCTCAAAGGAGATTATCCTAAAGAAGATAACCTTACAGTGGCTCATTATTTAACATTTGACTAGTTTTCTAAAGTGAAAACCCTCCAGATACAAAATCAGGCGAATAGCTCCTAAAATCACTAACATAGAAATAATACGCCCTTTCAAACTGTAATCAGGGTGTAGAATCCGGAATTTATACCTTATGGCTTTGAGTTTCTTCAAAATATATGAAAATGGAACACTTTAGTACATTATTGCAATCCAAAATAAGGGATGAAGCGGATGCCATGGCTCCGCAGAGAAAAATGAATCTGTCATTAGCAAATCAGACGGAAGGAGGAAGATAACATGATCTGCGGAGACCACGGAGAACTGTTCCAAAGGTATAAGAAAAGTCCTATACTTACTGCTGAAGATTGGCCGTATCAGGTACACTCAGTATTTAACCCGGCAGCTGCTATAGTTAATAGTATAACTCTATTACTGGTATGTGTCGAAGATCACATGGGCTTTTCTCATTTTACGGTAGCCCGGAGTAAGAATGGAATTGATGGCTGGGAGATAGATAGCCAACCAACCTTTGCTCCAGATCCTATAAACTACCCTGAAGAGATATATGGCATTGAAGATGCGCGTATAACTTACATTGATGAGATGGGAAAATGGGCCGTAGCATACACGGCTCTTTCTGATTCTGGTCACTTAACAGCTCTTGCCTTTACAGAAGATTTCTGTAATTTTGATCGAGTAGGAGCTACCATGCCTCCTGAAAATAAAAATTCTGCTGTTTTTCCTGTAAGATTTGATGGTATGTGGGCAATGTTACATCGGCCTGTACCTCGGATAAGTTCAAAGGCGAATATCTGGATATCCTTTTCTCAAGATATGAAGTACTGGGGAGAACATGAGGTTCTTCTGTATGCTCGGGAAGGCTGTGATGCCGACAAGATAGGTCTATCCCCCCCACCACTCCGCACTTCTGATGGATGGTTAATTATGTACCATGGAGTACGCCAGATGACATCTAAATCCAGTTATAAAGCAAGTTATCGACTTGGATTGGCTCTTCTTGATCTTGAAAATCCCAGGAAAGTGCTTCACAGATCTGAAGGATGGGTTTTCGGGCCTCGTGAAATGTATGAACGCAGTGGAGACGTTAATGATGTTGTTTTCCCTTGCGGGTGGGTTTTAGTGGATGATGAAATTCGCATTTATTATGGAAGTGAGGATGTTTCAGTATCAATTACCAGTGCAAAAATACACGATATCCTGGAGTGGATACGTAGGTACCCTGAGACACAATGTCCTGATGGAATACTGCAGATGGTTTAAAGAAAACTGGGTACTTTTCAGTGATCCAAAAAAAGGTGATACTAGATTAAAGGGGACTTGATAAACCTCTGATTTTCACGAGCCATTTATATACCATTCATAAGCATATGATGAAATTTAGAGTTTATCGAAATCTTCTATAATCCTAGTTTCTCTAAAGATTGTTTTCTGCATTAGGCTCCTAAAAGGTTGCTCTGATATTCAAGAAAATGCTGGTCTAGTGATTTAAAAAGGAACGGAAACTCTTCTTTTAGTCTTATGAGAAATTTTTCATCTAATTTTGCATTATAAAGTGTTTTCACTTTAGATAGCTGGTCAATTGATAAATTAAGAGCCTCTTTAAGGTTAGCTCCTTCAAGATCAGCTACTTGAAGGTTAGCCTTTATGAGGTTAGTTCCTTTAAGATTAGCTCCTTTGAGGTTAGCCCCCTCAAAGTTAGCCCACGTAAGGTTAGCTGTTATAAGGTCAACTCCTACAAGGTTAGCTCTTTTAAGGTTAGCCTCCTCAAGGTTAGCACCTTCAAGATTAGCTTCTCTAAGATTAGCTCCTTGAAGTTTAGTTTTTTTAAGATTAGCCTCCTCAAGGTTAGCCCATGCAAGGTTAGCCGTTATAAGATCAACCCCAACAAGGTTAGCTCTTTTAAGGTTAGCTTCTTGAAGGTTAGTTTCCTTAAAGTCGAATATGCCATAATCCCTTCCCTTTATCACGATATTTTTTAGTTTTTACTTCTTCAGCGGGATGTACCCAACTTTACTCACAATAGCCTGCCCTTTCTGGCTCAACTCAAAGTTCATGAATTCTTTTGTGAGTCCCGATGGTTCCCCATTTGTATAGATCTGGAGTGTTCTGGAGAGGGGGTATTCACCACTTAGAATAGTTTTCTGAGTTGGCAATACAGAGCCTTTTTCGTTATCCAGGCTTAAGACCTTTATGTCTTTATTGACGTATGCAAAGCCAATGTACCCGATTGCGTTGGGGTTTTGAGTTACTTCACTGACTATTCCACCAGTAGTAGCTTGGGTAAGCACATCAGGTCGGTATTCATTAAATCCAACATCTTTCTTGAAGTCTGCATAAGTTCCAGAACTACTGTCCCTAGAAATTATGGCTATTGATTTGTCTTCACCACCAACTTGCTTTCAGTTACTGATACTACCATCATAGAATCCATAAAATCCATTAAGAAATTTGCCTTCTCATTTTTAAGTTCGATCTTTAATATGAAAATGTAAAGGGATTAAGAACTTGTCAAAATGATAGATGATTAAGTTTTTTGGGAATTAGGCATTGTATCAGTTTTTCTACAATATGATGGACCCAAAGCAGTTACTAGAAAATAAATTTCATCTTCTGAAAACCAATTAAAGTATAGTATGCAAAATTTGACTTCCAATATTCAAAACTATATAGGGGAAAAAATTAAAATCGAAAAAAAAGTTATCAGATAAGTTGAAAGGTTCTATCTGTCTTGACTTTAGGCTCTTTATTCAAAATACACATTTACCATTTTTTCCTATTTTTATCTATTATCTATGTTTACCCTCTTGTTGACTGTTGACTTGGTTTTCAATTTCGGTATGGATTTTTGTATATTCGGTTTGTAAGCTGTTGTACTCACTGAGCATTATTTCAAGCTCCAGCTTTATTAATTTGGCTCTTGCTTTTTTTATTAAAGTTTTGTCTTCTGCTATAATTTTGAAATTTTTGATATCACTTACGTATTTTTTTATTTCATCTTTTGCCAGAAGTTTATTTTCTTTCGCTTCTTTTAACATATCCATTTTAATATCTTTTATGCTATTTGCTTTTTTTACGATCTCCTCTAGTTTTTCAAGGTTTGTCTTAAGCTTATTGATTTCTTCTGATGTCTCTGTGTCTTCAGCCATCTTAGCCCCCTTAAATTGTTGTATTCGTAGAATTTTTTATATATTATATAATATAAAGTAGTTAATGTTCTAAATATAAGTAATTAAGGATAGAAGTAAATTAATATAATTAAGGTCATCGAAAATATAAAGGTTATATTGAATCAACAATAAAAATAATTCATTTTACATCCAATTTTCCTCGGAACGAGGAAAAATTGTGTAGCTACTCACAAAATGACCTAAATCGTTATACTAATAATCATATTTTGTGTGTTAGAACATTATGGGGGAAATATGGAAATCGAATCAAAGTTTCTGGTATTAGGCTAAACAGATATTCCAGACCTTGAAGCGCTATCTCAACTGAGAGATTATTCGATTTCCAAAGCTGCAGTACAGCTGATAGAAGATACATTCCTGGACACAAAAAAAATGTCTTTAATGGCTGAGGGTTATTATCTGCGACTACGAAAAGAGATCGGACAAGAAGGACAGTGGTTGACCATCAAGAGCCTGGGTGGGTTTGAAGCTGGAGTGCACAGAAGAGAAGAATATACTAGTTTTCTACCAAAAGAGGTTTCTGCCTTTGAATGTCCAGATATCAGGATAAAGGAACTAATTTTCGACCTTAGTTCAGGATTTGACTTGTTGCCATTCCTGAAACTTAAACAAAAAAGGGTTTTACACCAGGTGAAACTGGGCGAAAGACAAATAGCCGAATTATCTTTGGATCATGTGAGCCTTAAAAGCGAAAAAAGGGAAAAGCTCTACAACGAACTTGAAGTTGAACTGAAGACGGAAGGGACATCTCAAGATTTGCAGGCTATTGTGGAATACCTAATTGAAAATTACAACCTTGCAGAAAATCCCCTTTCCAAATTCGAAAGAGCTCTTCTCTTCAAAGATAATCTACCGGAAAAAAAACCATTTTAAGCTTCAAGGAAAGAGCTTTTTGTATGCAGCTTTCAGACCAAGAAAAGAAAGTGAATTATGGGAATACCTTTTTGGCACAAAACTCTTCTTCAAACATGGAGAAAAAATTGATGAAGTTTGGTTAATTGAAAAAAGGCCAGAAGAATTTGGTGAAATAACTGAACAAAAGAATGAAAGTAAAAAAGAGAAAGGAGATCTAAAATTTGCAGTTAGACCCGAACACTCTATGACTATGGTAGCTCATAAGGTTTTTTCCCAGCAGTTTGCCAGAATGCTTGCACATGAGAAAGGGACTCGGAAGGGAGAAAATATAGAAGAACTTCACGATATGAGGGTTGCGATCCGCAGGATGAGGGCTGCTGCAAAGATCTTTGAAGTATATATTGATTCAGAAAAGCTTGGACCTCACCTGAAAGAACTCAGAAGTACCCTTGGAGAACTCCGGGATGTAAGGGATTTGGATGTTTTTCGGGAAAAAGCTGAAGAGTATCTAAAAAAACTTCCCACTGAGAACAAAAATGATCTTGAACCCCTATTTACTGTTCTTGCCGAAGAGAGGAAAAAAGCTCTGAAAAACATGCTTCTCTACATGGACAGTGAAAAATACGCTAATTTCAAAAAAAAGTTCTCAGATTTTCTTTCTGTTTCCGAATACTGGGCTCTGCCAACTACAACCAGAAAAAACGACGCACTGCCACATCGAATTAAGGATGTGCTTCCTTCGATCTTATATTCCAGTTTCGCAGACATCAGTGCCTATTCTGAATGGGTAGAAGGACCATATGTCTCTGTAGAGAGACTGCATAGACTGAGGATTGCAGCCAAAGGACTGCGATATACACTTGAGTTCTTTGAAGACACGTTAGGAAAAGAAGCAGAAACAATGATCACCGAATTTAAAATTCTTCAGGATCATCTTGGAGATATACAAGACAATGTTGTTGCAATTGATTTGTTGAGATCTTATCTACAGACAGGAGATTGGGACCTTTCAGAAAGGCTGCAGTATTCCGGAGAAAAGAAAATTCCCGAATTCCTGAAAGGAGTAGAAGCCTACAAGACATATAGGGAAGAAGAACTCCACACACTACTCGATACTTTCCTAGAAGCCTGGATAAAAATCCAGAGCGAGGAGTTCATACAGAAAATTGAAAGCGCAATCAAAAACCTGTATAAAGAGCCAATATTCTTATAAGGGAAAGCAGGGGCCATTTATAGTCCTCACACTAAAAGTGAACACTTGATAAAATGAAGAAAATGTGGTTATGGGAACGCACAATATTATTTCATTAATTGTAACTATTCGGGTAGCTTGTGAGTGAATAATTTTTATTGCTGAATTACTGACAAACATATTCGTGACATGAAGATACTTACTCATGAATTATTTGCATGGACGAAAAGAAGAAGTGACAACGAAAAAAAATAAACTGGAAATTTATGAGGAAGAATGTAATGAGAAAATTCTCCAGTATTAATGTTGAAGAATTGAATTGCTAGCACACTGGTAATGATGATTAAAATGGGAAGTTATATCTCTAACAAATTTCTTTTACTTTTCCATGTACACAGAAGAATGGAAAAAAATCAAAACAAAGGTACCTGGAGACCTTTGGGAAAAAGTAGAAGATTTGGGTTTTGATAGTCCTAATACAGCAGTTATTACCGCCTTAGAAAAGCTAATATGTGAGCCCGAATTAAAACGTTCTGGGAAAGAACAGGAAATCAAGATACAAGAATTGGGAAATCTACTTGAGGAAAAACAAAAGCGAATTCGAGAATTACAAAGAGAGCTTGAAATAAAAGTGGGCTCCGAGAAAGAACAGGAAATTAAGATACAAGAACTGGGAAATCGGCTTGAGGAAGAACAAAAGCGTACTCGAGAATTACAAAGAGAGCTTGAAATAAAAATGGAAGAGACACAGAAGCAAATCAAAGACTTTGAAAAAAATATTGAGAAAGCGGAGAGGAGGGAAATATATCTTGAAGAAATTCACAATAATTACATGCTCCAGGTTCAAACCTTGATTAAGCAAAAACAGATTTCAGCGCCTGGAGAAAAGAAACCATGGTGGAGATTCTGGTAAAATCTGGAAGGTCTATTTTTTAAATCGGTATTTTGAAGCATGAACTATCACTCAGCTGAAGACTAAGCGACTCTTGGTTAATTCCTTTCTCTTTCGAGAACAATTCTCCATGCCCATCCTCCGCATTCCACAGGTGTTAGATTACAATTAAATAGTGATCAATTATAGAAAATTCTTTGATATTAATTGCAGTAGTAATGTGTCTATTATGTTTGGTCTGGCAATCAGGACAATTTCATTCTCTGTCTTTTAGCGTTAGCTCATAGTTATGATACCCACAAACATGAAAGATCTTAGATGATGGTTCAAATTTACCTATCATAAGAATGTTTTTTCCTGCTCATTCTGATATATATTCGAATTTTGTTACAAAACTACTCCACGCCGAATTACATATAACCTGTGCTAAATGATGATTCTTAATATGCCTTTAACATTCAGAGTTTCAATAGCTATTGCTTAGTTTTCGCTAAAAAATTTAAAGGATAATTTGTATTGAAAATCATTTCTCTGATTTGTTATTTTCTGATGAAGTACAGCAAGTTTTTATTTGATTTTTTATCCTTTTTATAACAGTTCTGCTTTTGACTAACTCTTTTAAGGGTACTTAAAGCCTCTTCAAATAGTTTTTCAAGTGCGTAGGATTTTCAATTTTTTCTCCAGTTGATATAACAGCAAAATCTTTTTTCCCAGCGTCTACCCCGGTAGTCGTGGATTTCGAAAACATAGTTTAACTGAATTTCTCTTCCATCGTCCACTAAAATGTTGATGTAGTAATCTCCGGTGCGAGACTTTGAAATAGTAGCGGTTTTAATCCCCATTCAAATATTTTATAAAGAACTTCTATGATTTCTCCAATTTTAGGAAGCTTAAAAGTATAGTTTTCAAAATCCATATTGTAGTGTTGTGGTATCGGAAATGACCGAATCGAGTTCTTCTTTGATTTGATTTTAAGAAAATCATTTTTTTTCTCGAAAAAATCTATTGAATATAGATTCTATATGTTTAATCATGCCCTGAAATAATTGAGAATTGACTTCTCCCAAACACATATTTTGCTTTTCTAGATTCGAAATTAGTTTGTTTAAGTCAAACATAGAAATTGATTTCCAGATTTGCTCATATGTTTCTATTTTCTGATCAAAAGCCGATTATAAACAAACCTACAACTATCTATATGTTGACTAAGTTGATTCAATTTATCAATTGTTGGATATAGCCGAAATTTGAATTTTTTCAGACAAGAACCACATCCATATACCCTTTAAGAACATACCAAAGTCAGCACTCTTACGATCATTCGAGAACTGAAACCAGAGACAACAATTAGGCTATGGAAAACTCAAAAAGAATAATTGAAAAATACTATTGGAAAGAACATACACTATGAAATGATGGATATTTCACATATTCTATCGACAATGGTAGCAAAGAAGCAGCCGAAAATTGCATGATGAATCAGAGTTAAAGTTGACACTTACCTCCACTAAGCTAAAGATCCAATGATTTTATGCTTTGCCATATAAAAAAAATAGGATAAGTACCCAACTTTGAAAATTTATATAAAACCTAAAAGATTTTATTTTATTAAACTACGAATTAATTGCACATTTTAAATCAATTCGAGGGGAAAAGGTATTAATAAAAACAGGAGAAAAAAATTTTATCTGAAGGAACGGGAGCTCATTATAGAAAGCATGCCGGGAAATTTGTGATCGAACTAGAACTCGATAACCTAGAGCAACTTAGCAATTCTTTTGACCCTGCTCTATTTCATGAAAAAGAGCTGAATCCAGATGCATAAGAATACATTTACAATGCTGTGGATGAATTTCCCTTAAAAAAACCTCTTGAAATAATGATATATCTTCCTCCTAACGAAGTCAGTACAGAAATCGAAGTTAACCTCACAAGAGCTATACGGAATCACTTCTCTTATAAGAATCTCCTTACTGAAATCGAACTAAGAAGAATTCTTTATCAAGGAAAAACAAACTTTCTAATAGCTCTTATTTTTCTTTTTTTGTGTCTTCTTACAATTCGACTGTTTTCGAACTTTGAAGAAAGTTTGATGAAATCTCTTTTCTCCGAGGGGCTCCTTATAATGGGCTGGCTTGCCATGTGGGAGCCAATAAATACTTTGTTATACGGTTGGTGGCCTATTGTCCACAAATGCAATATATATCACAAAATAATTGAGATGGATATATCAATAAGAACGGCCTCTCAAGCAGGAGAAGATACTTTTTATTACAGTTTTACTCAAAAGAAAGAATTATGAGATCTTTAGGACATAGGATTTATGCGGTTTAACTAAGAATCAACAGTGGTAAATATTTAACTTCCCAAGATAAAAAAAGTATTTCACCATGGGATCTTTGGAACAAGATTAGTAGACAGTTAAGACTCCCAGTTCTGGATGATCTTTTCGATTATATGAAAGAAAGAGGTTTAAAGCTTTCTAAAGTTAATCGTTCTAATAAGTACAAAAGGAAGGGGACAGAAAGTAATCAGTAAATTTTTTTATTAAATCAAGCTGAAAGATGTGTTATGTCCATTTGATAAAACAAGTGCTCAGGAAAGTGCAAAAAAAAGTAAAAAATGGTTGAGAAGTTCAAAAAGCATTTGTGGATCGTCATAAAATATATAACTCGATTAGGGAATTGGTGAAATTTTATTAAGCATCTGAACCTAGTTGGTGAAGTACCAAATAATGCTAAAATAATAAAGATGGCCTTGATGACGAATCAGTGAAGTACCATATTTTGTCATACTTCATATAAATTGAGTTTATTGAGGTTTATATATAAAATTAGATGAATTCTCTGTTTTTGCGGTTTTTTGATGGACTTTGCGAAACTAAGTAATTTGTATATGGAGGATAATATACAAATTTTTAATACTGTCCCAACATCGATATATTTTTTTAATTACATTGGTGGAACCATCTTTTATAATTCCTGTTCCCATCTTCTAAGGACTAATTACTAAATAGTTCATAATAGAAATAAATAAAGACTATACAAAAGGTATATAATAAAATAAATCTAACAATAAATTAAAGGTTCTTAAATACCTTTACACAGAACTCTATGAGCTGCAGGTATATCTTTCCATGCTTTTTCAATGCAGTTCATAAGATTAACGTTTGGATATCTACCATCGTTGATGAGCACACTATTTTGAGGATTTCACAAAGACAGCAACTGTAATATCTCCAAATAGATCTTCGAGGGTAGGTATGGAAAAGCCTGTATTCAGGATCATGAAAAAATTTTCAATCGAATCTTTAAAATATAGCTAGGAAGGAAATTTCATGAAAGTACTACTTGTAGATGATGATCCAATATTTCTTGAACTGTCAAAGACTTTTCTTGAAGTATTTCACGGAATAACATCCGATACTGTGAATTCTGCAAGGGAAGCACTCGCCAAATTGGAGAAAGATTCCTATGATGTGATAGTTTCGGATTACGATATGCCTTTTATTGATGGCATCACTTTCTTGAGAAGTATACGTAATAAGAAAATTAGCATTCCTTTTATTTTTTTTACTGGATTCGGAAAAGAAGAAATCATGCACTTGGCAATAGAAAATGGTGCAAATTCTTTTATACATAAAACAGGTCACCTAAAAATCCAGTATTCAGAGCTGTCAAAGCAAATATGGCAGGTTGTAAGTAGTAGTACAGGTTAGCTAATAACACATAAAAATCGATTTTAAAACTATCCACTACCGAAAAATGCAAGAAATGATCTATTGATAAGCTAAAAACTACAAGCTTGCTTTAGATTAATAGGAGATGAAAACCTTAATTCATCAGAATTTGCATCGATTATGCTTACAATAGTACAGAATATAGATGAATACGAAGATTCAGATGCATACCACGAAAATTTAGTAGAACTAATGAGCAATGCGATTAAGTCTGTTACAGAGTAACTATAAAATAGTGACTGATAACTAAAATAACAAAATATTCATGTTCCGGGGTCTTTGATCCCCTTTTGATTTATGACTTTTTGAAGCAGTAAGATGTAATTATTATACACGATTCTGAGTTTCTTTGGATCAGATCATAAGCTGAGGGGATAATAAAGTAAATAAAATCTTTAAATTGGTGTACCAAACAAATGCTAACTGTGAAAAGACTAACTTTCTAGAACCAAACCTTGAAAGAGTCAATCTTACAAAGGCTAACATTAAAAGGTTTCTCCTAGATAAATACAAAGCAAGTCGTAAATAATGTCTTGAGAATGTAACCAAAAAGAGGTGAAGATCCATTTGATTTTAAACAAACAAGTTTATTCAGTCCAATTTGCTTTTCTGTTTACAAATCTAAATGTTGTTTCATTTCCATGATCATAATGTAGAATGCCCATTGCTTTAGGTGTGGATACCATTCCTTATAGTCGTGATATGCAATATAACTAATCCTTTACATATCTATTTTTGACACAACTGAATGTAAAGTCATCATCATTTACGATCGGTTATTGTTATTGTACACAATGGTGTTGCTGATGTTGTCAACAAGTCTCCAACCTCAATCCTCAAATTTTGATAGTATTATAAATGTTTAATTGCCTAAATACAACTTTAAACCACCGAGGATTCTGATAAACCTTTCATTTTCACGAGTAATCTAGATATCAGATATAAGCACATGACAAAATTCAGGGGTTGATAGAAATTCTCTATAGTTTCATATAACACTTGTTTTTGTACTTCAAGTACATAATGCCTACATTAATTCCACTGAAAGTTAATCACAATCAATCAAAACCTAGTAATAATAAAAAATATTTTATTTTATCATTTTTGATATGTTTCATTTATACATTCATATATTGTTGTAGAATATAAATCGAATAGCAGATGAATAAAGATATTTAAGGAATTTATATGATCCCAAGAAAAGCTTTTGTGACAAAAGGTACCGGAGTGCATAGGGCTAGACTAGCATCTTTTGAGCTTGCATTGAGAGCTGCAGGAATAGAGAAATACAATCTTGTATGTGTTTCAAGCATTCTACCTCCAAATTGTAAAATCGTACCTAAGGAAGAAGGACTTTTACAGCTAAAACCTGGTGGCATTGTCCATTGTGTACTTGCAAGGAACGATACCAACGAACCACATCGTTTGATGGCTTCAGCTATAGGAACTGCTGTTCCAGTGAATGAAGAAAATTACGGCTATATTTCTGAGCATCATTCTTTTGGAGAAGAAGAAATTATTGCGGGAGAATACGCTGAAGACCTGGCAGCAACAATGCTTGCAACGACCCTCGGCATAGAGTTTGATGCCGAAATGGCCTGGCATGAGAGAGAACAGGTATACAAAGCTAGCGGGTATATCTTTGACTCATTTCATATTTGCCAGACTGCAAAAGGTGACAAAGATGGTAAATGGACAACAGTAATAGCTGCAATGGTCTTTGTTACTACAGACTAAAGGGTATTTCGATAAACTCCAATCTTTAGCTGTTTGTTTATAATATCTACATAGGCAATTTGTTGAAATCTGAAGTTTATCGAAATTCTCTACATACTTTTCCCATGTTCAAATAAAATGTGGAGAAATTCTTATGCCCACTGTTTTCAATAATCTAACTCTCAACTCTTTCTCGGTCAAATGAGATAAGTGCTGATTCTTTGAGCAAAGCCACCTACTTTAGAGACTTTTTGAAACTTTTGTTCCGATTGAAACTTTTGTTCAGAAACAAATTTTCATACAATCAATATTAAATAACAATATGGATAATTAAGTTTTCTGTATTAGGTATTTTGATTGAATCCTTATTGATTTGTTTTGGACCCGGAATCTCTCTTCAAAGACACAGGGTTGACATCAGGATTGGCTTAAAATTAATGTGAGAACGCACTAATAATCATTAAAAGCAATCTAGTTGATTAGAGCACATAAAATTCGATTTTGAAACTAGCCCTGCCGAAAAATGCAATAATTGGTCTATTGATAAGCTGAAAACTACAAGCTTGCTTTAGAGTAACAGGAGAGGAAAAACCTGAATTCACCAGAATTTGCATCGATTATGCTTACAATAGTACAGAATATAGATGAATACGAAGATTCAGATGCATACCACGAAACTTTAGTAGAACTAATGAGCAATGCGATTAAGTTTGTTACAGAGTAACTATAAAATAGTGACTGATAACTAAAATAACAAAATATTCATGTTAGGGTCTTCGATTCCCTTTTGATTTATGACTTTTTGAAGCAGTAAGATTAATTATTATACACAATTCTGAGTTTCTTTGGATCAGATAATAAGCTGAGGGGATAATAAAGTAAATAAAATCTTCAAATTGATGCACCAAACAAATGCTAACCTTCAAGAACCAAACCTTGAAAAAGTTAATCTTACAAAGGCAGCATTAAAAGGGTTCTCCTGGATAAATATAACGAAAGTCGTAACGATTGTCTTGAGAATATAATCGAAAAGAGGTGAAAACCCATTTTATTTTAAACAAACACGTTTTTCCAGCCCAATTTGCTTTTATGTTTTTAAATATAAATGTAATTAAATCTAGTTATATTTCATTGGCTCTCAAAACCTTAAACGGATTCTCTATCAAATTGCAGACAACGACTCCCTGAGTCACAAAATCAACTTTTTTGACATTTTAGATCAACAGGATCCCCTAAGCTAATAAAATAAAAGAGCTCTCATTTTGGGATTTGAGTAATAATCTATCAATATTATCTCTTTGTGTTCATATAACTCTGCAAAAGTTTGCTGCGGATACTGGTGCAAGGACATTAGATAGCCCAAAGATTAGGACTGCATAATTTTCTTACTATTTAGTTTAATTAGTGCTATTTAGGATATATGCAAAAGATATATAACAAATCAAACAGAGTTTTAATTAATAGATTTCCCCACCTTCTGTAGATTTTCCATTGGGCTGTAGGTAATTCCCACCACAGCTCATAAGACCAACTTTTCTGATATTTTAGATCGCCTGCTCACCTAAGCTAATTAAATAAAGTAGATAAGCCCCATTCTGGGAGATTTAAGGCATTTACTTGAGTAGGACCGGGGTATTTTTTTCATTGGGTAGATTATAACCATGTTGTAGGGGCTGAGAATTAATCAGTTCATAATGAGCTTGATTGGCTTCATCATGAAAGCAAGGATGTCTAATACAAATACTAATTAGTTAAGGTTATTACTATTTAGTATATGTGCAAAAACTATATAATAAATCAAATATGATATAATTCATAGGTATTACTCATACCTTGCAGTAGACTTTCCGACAAGCTGCAGGCATCTCTTCACCTGCAGCCAAGAAGGTCAACTTTTTGGCATCTAGGATCAGCTAGATCATTTAAATTGATAAAAAAGCTAAGTAATTTATGGCTTTCGACGATGCAGTGGTTGTTATTTACATGCTCAATGACAAAATTAAGGTGAAGCAAGCTGTACATCTTATGGTTAAAGGCATGGTTGGAGGTGCATTTTTGGGGATCTTGATAGAAATGTTTACTTTGTTTCTCTTCGCGAAATGGGCTGAAGACCAGGCACTAGATAAATTAAACAAGTTCAAAGAAATGATAAAATAAAAGTCAGCCCACCGAAATTTGCTCAATTAATCTTTATGAAAGCTACTATTGAGAGTGTTTTTCGCGAGCTGAATAATTTGCTTCTCCTGAAAATAATTCTCAGTCCATGAACGTTTTTAGGTTCAAGATTTCACAGAAAAAGTGGCATAATGTCAATCTAATTAATTAAATTAAATCACAATCATAAATGGAAAAATCCCAAAAGGTTGTTGTCATGGTTCATAAGATTAGGATTACATGCATCTAGTAATATTTAGTTATATTTGTTAATATATAGAATATTTGCAAAAGGTATATATTTAATCATATCCAGCTAATATATTATGATATATAAATACACTATAACATAAATCCTGGAATAAAATTTTTTAGTGTAACTATATATCACTGTGTATCTGAAGATGAAAGTTTATCAAGGAGCTTAATAATAGATACCCCAAGCAGAAGGATCTTAGACCCTTATTTACTCAATCTTGAGATAATAAATCTTAAGTAAGGCTTTATATTACATAGGTTCCTATTCGTGGAGCGTCCCGTAGGCAAGTTAAATGTATTCTGTATATAAGGGACCAGCACAATGAGCCCGAAGAATCCAAATACAACAGAAGGAATCCCTGCGAGAATCTCGATAAAGGGTTTCAAGAAATCTGCAACTTTAAGATGTGAGACCTCGGAAATGTATACTGCACAAGCGATTCCCAAAGGCACTGAAAAAATAACTGAGCCAGCAGTCACGAGAAGGGAACCAAGAAATAAAGGTAGTAACCCAAATTGCTGGTGTATGGATGTTGGTACCACAATTTTCCTGTGAGAAAGTCCAATATTGAAATTTTTTTAAACAAAAGTAAACTGTCGCTGAATATAAAATAGCACATAAGTAATAGGACGATGACCGTAAGGGCACTGACTAAGAAGAATCTTGATTCGATTACTTTTTCCTTATGATTCCTGTTAAACATATTTCCCTCTTGAAAATAACCTTTACTTATTTGCTTCGTTAGTGGGAAGCACTTATTCTACTTACCAAATCTATAATTAAATTTCCGTGGAATTCGATGATCAAAAAATTTGCTTAGTTTAGTTTGACATGCTCAGAGGTAACAAGATAAACTACACTTTCACAGATATTACAACAGTGATCAGCAATCCTTTCAATGTTACGAATCATGAGAAATCGATATGTAGATATGGAAATGATGTTTCGATCTTTCGTCATCATTTCTATCAACTCACTCCAAACTGTATAAAAAAGTTCATCTACATCATCAGCTCTAGCTGCTGTTGTCCTTGCGAGTTCTTGGTCACGCATCTCGAACGCCCTGAGGGAATTCTCAAGCATGTATGCTGCAATGTCTGCCATTTTTTTCGAGTCTACGGGAGGTTTTATATGGCTGCTCTCGATTTTTCCGGGAATTTTTGCAATGTTTATTGATAGCCCCATAATCCTTTTGAGATTTGCTGAAATTTTGAGAGCGGATATTACAAGCCGAAGATCATGGCTATTGGCTGTTGAAGTGCGAGTAAATCAAGGATGGAAACCTCAATTTCTTCTTCAAATTCATCCACTTTTGCTTCAAAGGCAAGTATTTTTTCAGCCATTTCGACATCTAAATCTATAACTGCAATCATCGAATCTCTGAAGATCAATTCAACCGTCTTTCCAAATGAAAGTACCGACTCCTTGAGCATGTCCAAATGTCTTAAATATCGTTCTCGAGGCATTTTTCAATCACCCAAACCTGCCAGTAATGTAATCCTCAGTGAGTTTTTCTCGAGGATTATGAAAAATCTTTCTGGTTTGGTCGAATTCAACCAATTCCCCCATTAAGAAAAAGCCCGTATAGTCTGATACTCTGGCTGCTTGTTGCATATTATGAGTTACAATTACTATAGTATAATCTTTTTTAAGATCCATGATAAGTTCTTCAATCTTTGAAGTGGAAATCGGATCAAGAGCGCTGCATGGTTCATCTAAAAGAATAACTGTGGGCCTTACTGCAAGGGTCCTGGCTATGCAAAGCCTCTGCTGCTGCCCTCCACTCAGGGAAAGCGCAGGAGATTTGAGCCTTGATGATGTTTCGTCCCAGAGTGCAGCCGACTGAAGGGAACTCTTGACAAGATTATCTATATCTTTTTTATTTACACCATGTATACGCGGCCCATATGCAATATTATCATAAATAGACATTGGAAAAGGGTTTGGTTTCTGGAAAACCATCCCTACATTTTTCCGGAGGTCAACAACATCTACGCCTTTTCCGTAGATATTCTTGCCTTCGATCAAAATTCTCCCTTCAACTTTGCAGTTTTTGATAAGATCGTTCATCCTATTTAAGCAACGAAGAAAAGTGGACTTGCCGCAACCGGAAGGGCCTATGAGAGCTGTTACTCCGTTTTTTGCAATCCGCATGGAGATATTCTTAAGAGCCTGTTTTTCCCCGTACCATAGATTAAGGTCTTCTATTTCTATATTGGGTTGAGACACGTTTTGGGGTTGATTTGGTATATTTAATAAAGTTTCAGTCATCAAGAACCTCAATTTATTTATATTGTACAAAAATATGAACAAGTTCAGAATGAGTGGTTTAATTTCCCAAATAAAGGAAATTGTTCTATAAATTTGGAGAAATTTTTATTGTTTTTCCAAAATTGGAGAAAAACCAGAAAAAATTAAAAAAATCTTAAAATATCATTTTTTAACATCTCAATTAGCTCGCTTTTTATAAGATTCTGCAGATACAAATGGTTATAGCACCTTTTTGTGCATCTTTCGTCCTTTAAGCACATGTTGACAAGTTTTTGATGTGTATTTTCGTCTATACATGCGATATCGAGGAGCACAAAAACTGCGGCAATTGCTAGTTCTATTTCTTTTATGAAATCAATATCCCATTTAACTTCTCCTGCGAATTCGTTAAGTTCAGGGTTTATGCTAAAATCCAACTCAGCTATACTCTTAACTCCCCTTCGTTTTCTGTTTGATTTCGACGCGTTTCAATCCAATATATGAAATACAAGTTTTTATGAACTTGTCTTCATTCCATTGTTCTAAATTATACTTCTCTCTGATTTAGTATATATTTTCTGTATATATTCTAAATAGTACTAACTTAAACTAATGACACTAAAATTACGTGGTCATGATCCCACAAACCACTACAGTGACAATAAAAACTGAAGAATTGTGGTTATCAAACGACTTTGAGTGTCGCAAATAGTCGTGTGGAATACATAAGGAAAATTCTAAAACAATAAAGTTATTCATTCTGAATTATAGCACATTGGAAATACTGACTTTGACAAAATGCTTAAATATTATTATGACGATTATGTATATAGAAACTAAATAAAATCTATATGGTTCCTCAGAAGTATTTATATTATTAGAAAATATAAATAAGATTGATCATGGGGCAATAACCAGAATGCTACTTACCTATAAAATAAAGCATAATCGGGATTTTTCGGAGGAACTCCAAAAAGCTCGAAAGGTTGCTGAATTTTGTATCAAACATAGGATTCAAAATCGAAATCTTGATTCGCTTCCCACTCCAGAATCTGTTTCTTATGATTATAATTTTCCTGTTTCTCCTCTTCATTCAAAGCAATTTGGAAATTATGAGAAAAATCAGAACCAGAGGCATAGAAATAGGACGAAAACAAATTCTCGGTCTGTATCTGATTTATTTCCAATGTCTGATTTTCTTTATCCCGGGGATGTTAAGCACATAGGCTTGAAGTCAACGATTTCCAGCCAGATTCTTAGGAAATATTCCCGAAACCAGGACCTCAAATCCGTTAAGGATGTAAAATTAATTATTCCGTCGCAAGCTGTTAGTGTCTTAAAGAAAGAAAAAACTCTTATAATTCCTTGCTTGAAACTTCTACTTAACTACCATTTTTCCAATGATTTTAACAAAATTTCCCAGATAGAAATAGATCACATATATGCTTATGTGGCAGTTGTCTTTCCAAACGAAGAACTCAAAAGTTCCGAGCACTATATAGGAGTCGACCGCAATACCAGGAGTCATATTGCAGTTGTAGCAGACCCAGAGTCCGGTAAAATCTGGAAATTAGGTAAAATGCGCTACCACACACATAAAAAATACGAAAATATAAAAAAGAGACTTTATAATACGGGCAAATACGAACAACTAAAAGCTGTAAAAAACAGGGAAAAAAACATTATAAATAATCTTAATCATCAGATTAGCCGAAAGATTGTGAATATTGCTCTGTATAATGGGTGTGGAATCAAACTCGAAGATTTAAATGGACTCAGAAAACTCAATAGCAAAATTGGAGGTGTAGAAAATGGTGAGAAAAATAAACACGAAAACAAAAAAAGGGAACAGAAAAGAGACAAAGACAGAGAACAAAAAAATAAACAAAAAAGCTATCAAAAACAAAAGCAAAATCCTCAAATATACGTGTTCAAGTGAATACTCCCTGAACAGCTGGTCTTTTCATCAACTTCATCAATTTATTGAATATAAAGCCAGGCTGCTAGGAGTAGAGGTAGCTTATATTGATCCCCATGCTACTAGTAAGAGGTGTAGCCGCTGTGGACATACAGGCAACCGACACAGCAAACAATTTGAATGTCCACACTGTGGTCATGTTGATCATGCCGATGTCAATGCCGCCTTTAACATAGCTTTGACGCCAAAAAGCAATGGCCAATTCTCTGCAGAAAGAGATGTAGGGAAAGGGAATACTGACACCCCTCTACGGATCCTGGACCGTGCAAATTTCGGTAAACGGATAGCCAGAAAAGAAACTTCTCCACAGTTTGCGTGGGAAGTATGTCAGTTTTTAGCCTAAGAAGTATTTCTGGTCTTTTGAACTCTAAGGAGAGCATTCTTCTTCCTCGGAGGGTATCAACCCGAAAGGGTTGGTAGTTCGCTATATGTGTCTGAAGATATTTTTTCTAACGTTGACCATTGAGAACCCGCAAATTTCTTATTGTACAGAGATATCCTGTTCACGAAGTACGGCTGGAAACCATCAAGCTAAATTAAACTCTTTTTTTCAAAATGTTTGTTTCTAATTGACGCAGACGATATTAATATTAATATACTGTAATATATAGTACTATTTAGCCTTACTATAGCTATTATGATAATGAATATATATCTAAACGATAATCTAATTAGTAATTAATAATTAATATATGTAAATTCAAAATCCATATGAGCTTCAAAGAAATTATAAGAAAGATTTCTATGCTTCAAAATGGGAAAATTAAAGGCTTAATCTTTGATTGCTACAAAACCCTTATTGATATCAGGACCGATGAGCGAAGCTGGGAAACAAATAAAAGGGTAAGTGATTGGTTACTCTATAATGGAGTACGTATTAGCCCTGATAGATTAAGGGAAGAATACAAGTGGAAAGTCATAGGTAGGCTGGGCAATTCGGATCAAAAGCACCCAGATATTCGTATCGAAGAAATTTTTGCTGAGATTTGTGCTGATTATGCTTTTAGAAAAATAGATCCATATTGGCTTGGGATTGAAACCGCGAAAGCTTTCAGAACTGCGTCCTTAAGAAAACTGAATGTCTACCCCCAAAGTCTGCGTTTACTTGAAAAATACCGAAGTATACCCAAGTGCATTGTTTCTAACGCTCAGAGAGTTTTTACGGAACAGGAACTTCGCTTTTTTAGCTTATACGACCGCTTTAATTTCACAATCATGTCTTCTGATTATTATATCAAAAAACCCGACCCCAAGCTCTTCAAGATGGCTCTTGATCGACTTGGACTTGAGCCCTGGGAAGTGCTCTCTATTGGTGATACGCCGGAAAATGATATTTATCCACCTCAAAGTATTGGGATGAATGCGATGCTTATCAATGATGCCTGGAAGTATGGATAATCCCCACCAGAATGATTAATGTTTCAATAGACCAATATCATTAAATCATTTAATGTAAAGGGTTCTGATGTATCTTTGATTTTTTTTCCTTCGTAAAAATCCGGTTTAAATCTTCCCAGATAATTTTTGTTGCCAATGGGCGTTTAATTTCCCCCACCCTGGTAAGTTTATATTTATTCACATTGTGAGATAACTTTTATTCAATATTTAATGAATCCACTTGAAACTACTGGTAGATATTTATCATTTTTACATCCGATTTCTTTTTTTAACCTGTAATTTCCCCCTCGATGTTAATTGTTATTAATGATGGAATATTTGAGAGATTATCGGTTGACGGCCGTATAAAAATAATTAATGGAATAATCTCAATTATATGAAAAAAGGAAGTGGAGTGCACATTGATTTATCCAAAGAACAAATTAAATAATTATATTTTTAGCAAATCAAACCTTGGAAGAGAAGTTTCATTCTGTAGTCATAAAAAGAAGTGAAAAAATTGTTTTCTCAAAACCCTCCAAAAAAATGAGATTGATGGGCTTAGGGACTTATTTTCAAAAGAGAGCGAAATGAACCCAGAAGCCGCTTAGTCTTTAGGTGAGAGGTAGTTCACCTAAAGAGAAGGTACTAATCAATTAGGTTATAACTATATATACTATATGCAAAAAATATATAAATTATTGAATCTCTTTATAATTTAGAGGTATTCAAGCACCTTTAAACATACCTTCTATCGGCTGCTGGTATCTCTTCACTTGCAGCCCACAAGATTAATTTTAGGACACTACTGTCGTTGATGATCACAAGATCTAGAGGATTTCACATAGACCAGTAGATCTAATTAAATATGTATTTGAGGTTCAGGTAGGAAAAGTCCTGTATTCAGGAACATGATTATATGGCTTCTTTTAATTCCCACTTGACACAAGACAAACAAAAATTTAGGGGTAAAAGAAAGAGGTTATGGCATGAATGAGATTGAAGAAGCTAACTTTAACGAAGGTAACTTTGAAAGAGCTAACTTTAAAGAGGATAAACTTGAAAGATCTAGACTTATAAGAGCTGATTTTATAAAAGCTAACCTTAAAGAAGCCTACTTTGAAGGAGCTAATCTTAGGGAAGCTAATCTTGAAGGAGCTAATCTTGAGGGGGCTAACCTTAGAGAAACTAACCTTAAATGGTCTAACCTTAGAGGAGCTAACCTTCATATAGCTGATCTTAGAGAAGCCAATCTTAAAAAAACTAATCTTGAAAAAGCTAATCTCATAAGAGCTAACCTTATAAAGGCTAACCTTCAAGGGGCTAACCTTAGATGGGCTAACCTCGAAGGAACTAACCTTGAAGGAGCTAACTTTGAAGGAGCTAACCTTAGTGGGGCTCACTATTTATCATGTGGTCAGCTTTCTAAAGTGAAAACACTTCATAATACAAAATTAAATGGAGATATCCTCAAGTCATTAAAAGAGAAACATCCCACCCTTTTTGAATAACCAAAGTTAGAGGTCATCAAGATCTTAATAGGTTATGGAAAACCCAAAATTAATATTTGAAAAAGTATTATCGGAGCGAAAACACATTATGGAGGATTTCAATTTACCTCTAATTTTTTTTCTTCGCGATATCCCGTTTTAATCTTTCGTGCTAATTTCTGTATTTAGTTCTGGTGCCTTTACTTACTAGGGCCTGCGGCATGAATGCTTAAAATGCATTATCTTGGCGTAGAACTCTAGAGTATAGCTTTTTTCTAGCTATAATCGCTATAGATTTGAATTTTACAGAAAATTGTGCACACTGCCTTTTAGTGTGTTTTATGATTAAATTTTACAGGTTAATCAAGCCTTAATTTTAAATATGGAACATAAAATATATTTTAGAACTAATTTTGTGAGTAATAGCTGAAATTCAGAATCATGAGGCCACATGACAGTAAATGCCATCAATAAATCAAGCGATAAAAAAGCAAAAGATGCAGCACATTTCTCAAAAATTATACGGCGACATCTTCAGAAACTTACATAAGAGTGTAGAGAATGAAGTCCCAGTTATGATCGGACTTATGAATGTGGCAATCTACTGGATAAATAAATATTTTACGACTGGTTATAAGGTTGTGAAAGGTTACAATGCTGCCTAAAAAAAAGTAAAAAATAAGTACTTATGGAATTATGAAATCTATCAAAAAGAATCCTGAAAATGCACTGGCATCATTTCCCGAATGTCTGAGAGATCCAGTCTTTTATCTCATCTCTGACCCGCCGGAAGACCTTGAGTTTCTCTTCCTCCGACCCTACCGCAGCGGCAGGGTCCTCAAAACTTTCGTGAATTACTTCTCTTGCTTTGGGAAACTGATTCGGGAGCTCCAAATTTGTGCTGCAGATGGGACAGGCCACTTTAGCCCGATCGCAGACCGTGACCGCCAGGTCAAATATGGTGTCCTGAAATTCTTGGGGAGTTTTGGAATGCTGACTGGAGATATCGATACCTATTTCCTTCATGACTACAATAGCGTGAGGATTAACAGTTGTGATCTCAACTCCGGCACTGTAAGCTTCGTATCGATCTCCATAAACAGCTCTTAAAAGACCTTCAGCCATCTGGGACCTGGCTGAGTTATGTGCGCACAGAAAAAGAATTTTCTTCTTCCCCTGTGATTCCATACTTGAAATCATATTGCTACAATTGTGCATAAAGTAGATCAACATTGCGATCGTTCCTGTATCTGAATTTTGAGAGGTTCAACAAGCCAGAAGATTTTCTTTCTTTTTGGTTTTTTCATATTCCAGTTTCATACTCACTTCTTTTCTTTGATTCCTTATTCTATACTTTGCAAGCAGCAGAATTTCCCCGTTCTTCCAGCAAAAGTTTTTCAGTCATCAAGTCCCAGACGTTTCATGAAGTGATGGTACTGTTCCAATGGCAGCTGGGAATAGAAGGCTTGGGTTACAACTTCACTCAGGGAAGGGTGAATATCCATACTGCACATTATTGGTTCCATACTTCTTGATTCCGTATACATGAGAGGAATTATCTGGTGGATCAGGACTGAGGCATGAGGTCCTATAATATGGGCACCGAGAATTTGTTTCCCCTCTACATTCAAAATTACTTTTACAAAGTAATCTTTGATTTTCAAAGCTGTCCCCTTTGCAGTATCTTCAAAGAATTTGAGGCCTATGCTCACCCTATCCTCCCCATACTTTTCCACAGCCTCCTTCTCTCCCATACCTACCACGGCAATTTCAGGATAAGAAAATACTGCATGCGGTACAGCGTGGTAGTCTGTCTTCACTTTTTCTTTCAGGATGGCATTCAGGTAAACTATCCTGGATTCATAGTTTCCAACGTGCTTGAGCAGATATTTCCCCGTTGCGTCGCCAAAAGCCCAGACATTTGGCTGAGATGTCTCGAGATACTCATTCACCAAAATCCAGCCCTTAACATCTGTTTTGATTTCGGTCCTTTCAGGATGAAGAATGTCGGCATTTGGAACTCTTCCAGTTGCTACGAGGATCTCATCTACAGTAATCTTTATTTCTTCTCCTGAATTTTTTTCATTTGCAACTATGGTCTTCTGCCTGTTACCTTCCTTTCTAACTTCTATAGCCTCATAGTTTGTAAGGATCTTCATATATTCCGACATTTTTAACCTAGCAAGTTTGGAGATTTCTGGCTCTTCGTGCGGGAGAAAAATGGGATTTCTTCCAATTACAGTGACTTCTGCTCCCATGGCAGAGAAAAAATGCCCATACTCAACTGCAATAGAACTCCCACCAAGAATTGCTAGACTTCTGGGACATTCATCAAGTTGGAGCACAGTGTCGCTTGTTAGATAACCAGTCTCTTCAAGCCTTTTAACAAGCGGGATGGCAGGTTTTGAACCAGTGCATAGGAAAATCATTTTTGAGTAAAGCTTTTTGTCGCCTACTTTTAAGGTATAAGGAGAAGTAAACTCTGCACTTTCATGGTAGTAGTCAATATTCGGGTTTCCGGTTACCCCCTCCAGAACCGCTTCTATATTTTCTCTTGTAATCCTTCGCATTCTTTCCATGATTGCAATGAAATCAATATCCCTTATTTCAGCCTTTATTCCAAAAAGAGATGCTGTTCCCAGTTCTCTGATAAGTTCCGCAGGATAAAGCAAAATTTTTGAAGGAATGCACCCCTTAGTAAGACAGATCCCACCGGGTTCGTCTTTATCGATAACAGCAATTTTTATTTTTGGATTCGAATCTATAATATGGTTTATATAGTTCATTGCAGAACCGGTACCTATTACAATCAGGTCGTAATTTTCCATTAATTACTCTCCGCGATATAAAATTGTTTTATTGTCCCGGGAATCATATCGAAATAATTTCATATTTGCATTTAAAGTCAAGCTTATTCGTAATACAACTCTGCAAGTTGATTTAATTTTAAAGCACGATCTAATTTGAAAAGTGTTCTCATTCTGGATCTTCGAGATTCTGTAGACCTTTGATCCTGCAAATGTATCCTAAGAGAGATGGAATCTAATCCTTGCCCAGACAACAGTAATGAATGACTTAGGCCTTATGAGCATCAATGAAGTATAAAAAATGGATCTTATAAGTTGTGGGTAAGATACGCTATCCATCGAAGAGCTCCTTGACAATTTTTCACTTTCAGACAAATAATTGCACTAAAACATTTTATTTCAGGATTTATGCCATAGTACATTTATGGATCATGATATATTTGCTGAATAGGGTATGATATCTATTTTTTGTATATATACTATATAGTAGTAACTTTAACTAATTAGCATCAAATATGCGTAATCCTAATCCCACGAAACAAATCTAAAAAATAATTAAACTCACCATTTTTTGGAACTGTAGGTGAAGTCTAAAGAACATGATTTTCAGATCATTCACTAACATGACCTATTTTTCAAGTTTTTTTACATCACATTTTAGTTAAATTGTTAAAGAAAACGTTATATAGCCTCCTTCAAAATACTCAAAATAACACAACTATTGTATTATAACTTATTTAATGGGGAATTTTAGATGAACTGGCCTGCTAAGAGAACAATTTCAGGATCCACACGCTGGGATCCTTTTGAAGAGATTAGGAAAACTCAGGAACGCCTGAACCTGCTGTTTGAAGACTTCATGCCTATGAAAAAATTGGGAGATGGGAATGTATTTACCCCTGCCATTGACATCAAGGAAGAAGAAAACAAGCTTTTGGTAACTACCGACTTACCAGGAATCAATAAAGAGGATATTGAGATAAACCTCAAAGAAGACATGCTTGAGATAAGTGCAAAGACCGGAAAGGAAAAAGAAACAGAAGAGGAAGGATATATTCGTAAAGAAAGAGAATATACTCACTTTTACCGCGCTGTCCACTTGCCCACGAGCGTTAAAGAGGAGGGAAGTACTGCAAAAATTGAAAATGGTGTCCTTACGATAACACTTCCGAAAATAGAGCTAAAAGAGCCAGCAAAAAAAATACAGATTGAATAATCTCCGAAAGGTGAATGGATAATTTTCTATATAATAGGATGTTTATTTATGAAAGGAAATGAGAAGATTATTGAACATTTAAACGCTCGTTTGGCTGACGAACTAACTGCTATCAACCAGTACGTTGTCCATGCCGAGATGTGTGAAAACTGGAATTACAAGCAACTGGAAGAGATGATCCAGAAACGAGCCATCGCCGAGATGAGGCACGCTGAGAAACTGATCTCTCGCATCCTTTTCCTTGAGGGGAAGCCGATTGTAAGTACATTAAATAAAATAATCATCGGCGCAGAAGTGCCAAATATACATGAGTTTGACCGGGGAACCGAAGAAACGGCTATTCAAGGTTACAACGAAAGCATCCATCTAGCGGCGGAAGTGAGAGATAATAATACCAAGGTGCTTCTCGAATCAATCCTGAAGGAAGAAGAGAACCACATAGACTGGATCGAAGCCCAACTCGATCAGATCAAACAAATGGGTGTTGAGAACTATCTGGCTGAGCAGATTTACTGAGGGAGTTCCTGCTATATCTAACGCACTCTTGAGGATGGACCATTGGGGATTTATCTATGAAAACTCCCTGATAAAGAGCAAAAAATGGATTTATCGTCAAGTACATACATTTTTCTACTAAACTTAAGAGTATTTTGATAAACCCCAATTTTGGGCTGGTTGGTTATAAAGCCTATATAAGCAACTTGTTGAAATCGGAAGTTTATCAAAATTTTCAATAATCTATGGCTAATAAAGAAAACTCCGATGGATAAATTGGTTCTCAATCAGTTCCTTAAGGCGGGATTCATTTATAACAGTCATTTAAACCCAACAAAATTTGAAACCTCGGCTCTTTTGAAATTTGCAGATCAAGCGAATAATAATCCAGGATAGCTACCTTTTCAAGTAACAAACTTTAAAAGCTCGTTACGTTATAGTTACTATTTTAATTGTTTATCTAGAATATAAATATAAAGATAGCGTTATTTATATGAAAATTGTAGCTAACCAAAAATAGCGGTTCAAAAGACTAAATGAGAATATGAATAAACAGGCTGTACATATTCAAAGTTTGATCAAAGAAAATAGCAGGCTAAACATTAAGATACTTCTGGAAAATGCAGAAAAAAGTAAACCTTGGTAGCGATTTTGTAAGTCCGATTATGATTATACCAACGGATCAAACTTCGCTACAATTTGTTTCCTAAGTATATCTGCTTCCTTGACTGTTATCTCAACATTTTCGTTTTTATTCTTTGAAATAACATTTGTCTTCCTATATAGCCGCCTTCCAAATTCGTCAGGAAATCTTCGCTTCAAGACCCATAAACATATCCGAATGTTTCCAGCTTCAGCAGCTTCTTGAATGCTTTAGTAATTATCTAGCTCCATCAGCATTACATTTGTTAGTATGTTTATAGAATTGGTAATATTTCCCAGATTTTTATGTTTTCAATTTATTCATCCAATCATTAAAAGTTTTATACGTGATTCCTGAAGCTTCGGAAGTAAGAGATTATGTGAGTCCTAAAGCAATATTTTCACCGATTTGTTGCTGTATTTCTGGAGTTAATTTACAAGATCGAGCCACAAATTCATCGTTTTTATTTCTTTTAGCAGTTAATATTAGTGAATCTTATATTAATAGTTAGTTAGTTATCTCCTGTATAAACCGGGGTTTATACTCTTAAATCAAATAAGAGCCATTCTCAGACGTTTTAAGACGCTTTTTTGATTAAGGTAATGTATTATTCGTGGTACTTTCGATAAAAGTATCCCTAGTAGCCCCCATAATAAGTCATTGTTTGAACAAAAAATCCTCGTCATTTGACTTCTACATAACGGTAACTACCTACTCGATGTTTTTTTTCATAAATTTTTATTACTTTAGAACTATATAAATTTAGTTATTGATTGTAGAGAAAAATCTGAAACCGTGACTTATGATAAATATGGAGCAAAAATGATCGATTATAGGGCTATCTAAAGCACTTTCTTGAATGAGTTGGAGCTTATTCCCTTGGACGAATTACGCGCCTGTCGTAGGGCTTTGAGTTCAAGTCATTTAGTTACTGGCGTGGGAAAGGCTTCAGTCTATTATAATTCATAAAATTAGGACTACGTAATTTGAAAATAACAACTAGTTCATGATATCGCTATATATAATATTTGGAAAAACTATATATTAACTAAAATTTAAGTATAATTCAAGGTTTTCTGGAACCTTTAATTGGGCATTCTCTCAGGCTGCAGGCAACGACCCCTTGCAGCTACAAGATCAACTTTTTTGAAATTTAAGATCAGCCTAGCCACATAGGCTCATTTAATAAAGCAGTATAAGATCGATTGTGGGACTATTTAAGGTGTTTTTTAACAGGTTAGGATTTATTCTACCTTAAATAAATTATAAACATGCTATTGAAGCTGAGAGGCAATCATTTATCGACTAGCATGGAACAGTTTTCTTATGTTATGATTGCGAGATCTGAACACGTGATTTTAAAATACTAATTAGTTTAAGGCTTACTATTTAGAGTATGTGGGAAGACTATAAAATAAATTAAATTTGGTTATTATTTAAAGGTATACCCTACCTTCAAACCATCCTTCTGTGTACTGCAGGCATTGACTCACCTGCAGTTAACAAAGATCACTTTTTTGGCATCTGAGATCAGCTGGATCACTTATAATTGGGCTATTGAATGAATACAGACACAACTACAATAGATGTTTACGATGTATATGGCAAGAAATTAATCAAAGGAATTACACCGATAAGTCCAGTCAATCAGACACTTTCAAGTCTTAAAGGTTATAGAAATACATGAAAATCACACTAGAATATGAAATAAGTAGGGGGATGATTTAAATTCCCAGATTAAGCACTTTGGATAAAACATAACTGTAATAAAATATATTTAAATATATAACCCTGATTTTATGGCTTAACATCGTATCTTTTTGATGTTCCTATGTATTATTTTTGTGATCAATTGGTAGCATATAAAGATTCTATACTTTTTTCCTGTATCACAAAAGATCGATTTTTGTCGACTTGATATTTTAACAGGCTTGAAAATTATAATATACAAATTTCTTTTGTTTGAAAACGATTTTTTGTATAATTTATTTAATATAGTTTTAATTTATTTTTATGTTTATGATTAATGCCAACAGTAGCTATTAATATATATATTTTAATCTAAATATATAATACTGAATTGAATTGGAATGTTAAACAAAAAATCACATGAGCTGCATGAGAATAATATACCAATCTCCCATGACACTCTACTAAGGGATAACATTGGTATTATTGAAGTTCGGGAAGCGGAAATTAAACAACTCTACCCGGAAGGCACGCGTTTAGGAGCAGCCGAAAAAGTGCATTGGGGATATATTATAATAGGTTCTAGTAATTTTGGCGATGCTCTCTGCAAAGTAATTGGCTGGAAATTTTCAACGGCAACTCCAACCATAGTTCTATGTCAGGCGTCCCAAGATCGCCTAAACCCAAATGCCAACCTTGATCACGGATGGCCTGATCAATTCTCAGTTCAGGTGCTTGAAACATCAACCGATTTCGTGATGATCCGAGTCAGTAGGATAGATTTGAATAGCTCCAACTGGGGACAAAATCTACGGATTGACATGTTAGTCATTGAATAATTTTTTTTCACTCAAATTTTTAGATGCTTATTACGGTCGAGTTGAATTTGGTATTTTCCAGAAAACTACGTATACTGCTCAATATACTCTTAAAAATGATAAATTAAACCATTTTTAATTTATCCAAGATGCTTTTAAGGATCCGATACTGTGATCATAATAATATAGGAAAAATGTCTTGATTTATAAATTCTTCACACTATGAGATAAGCGAGCTGTGAATATATGAAGGACCAATACACTAACAATCAGCCTGAAAGCATTTTTTTTCTGAGTGAAGTGATGAATACACACGCCATAGTCAACGGCAAAAAAATAGGAAAGCTTTTGGACCTTATCATAACTAACATGGAGAAGGTGGCTGAGGTTACACACGCCGTTATAAGTCGACCATTCGGCTATCTGTCACTGATGGTACCATGGGACAATGTTATTTCATTAAGCGAAAAGAACATAACCATAGATCTCGATGACGTAGAAAAATACGCCTGCAAAGTACCTGAAGAATTTATCCTTCTTAAGGATTTCATTCTGGATAAGAAGATCCTCGATTTGGAAGATGTAGAGGTTGAGGTTGTCTACGATATCAAAATGGTATTGATGAAGAACAAACTCTATATTACTGACGTAGACCCATCTAAAAATGCGCGTTATCGAAGGCTAGGTTTTGATAAATTTGCTAGTTTAATTCACAAGAAGAGTGACAAAAACAAAGATGAGCTTATTTCCTGGTCCTATGTTCAAGCTCTACCCTCTCATATTGGAAGCTTTGACGGCGACGTGAAGTTAAAGGTATTGAAGGAAAAACTGAAATGTCTACCACCTGTGGACATCGTGGAGATTCTTGAGGAGCTGGATCACGGGCAGAGGTTGAATGTTATAAATCATCTCGAGGCAGAGCACGCTTCTGATACCTTAGAACAGATTAACCCGAATATGCAAAGGGAGATTATTTCCTCTCTGCAGAAAGAGAAAGTTGCAGACTTGATAGATAGAATGACGCCGGGTCAGGCAGTTGATGTACTGTCTGTGCTGACTCAGGAGGATCAAGCAACGATAATGGAACTAATGGACAAAAGAAATATCGATAAGATAACGCCTATCCTTAAGAAGCGACAGGATACGGTACTTAACCTCATAACTGAGAGATATCTGAAAGCTAAGCCTGACGAAACAGTAGAGACAGTGCAGAACGGGTACATCAACATAGCAAAAGGCAAAGACGAAATTATGTATATCCATATCATAGATAAAGGTAATAACCTATTGGGTATGATCGATATAAAAGAGCTCCTTCAGGCGGATAATAAAGCACTCTTGAAAGATATCATGAATAAGAATGTTATAACCTTGAAGAAAGATAGCATTATTGATGAAGCCACGAAGATGTTTTCCAAATATGGCTTAGGGTCACTTCCAGTGATAGACAATGATAATAAAATAGTCGGAGTTGTCAGGCAAAGAGATGTTGCGAAGCTAACACTCCATTTCATGGGAGATTAATTCTAAAAAAACAGAGAGTATCGAACCGTTTAAGGTTAAGCTTTATTTTACTGTGAATAAGAGACAATTACAACGGAGCATCTAAGAAAGTTAAATGTAGATGCTAAGATCAGCCGGATCAGCTAACCTAATAAAATGATTTTTGATCTTTAAATAGATAGTATTGTTTTTTTGTAATCCAGTCAAATTTAGTAGAAGCCTAATTCCTGGCTGAAGATTTAATTTTAGATCTAAATAAAAATTTGATTCAATTATCATGGAAAATAATAAGACCAATAGAATTTGTAGTAAATTAGTCAACTTTCCAGTCAAATATCTACGATTTACCCATGATTAATTTCGGTCTCAATCTGCAGGAGCCAAACTTTTGCTTCTTTATTACCATCCTTATCGGTCATAGTGCAACCCAATTCATGAATAACACCAAGTTGTTGATCAAACTCAGCTATTTGCTCTTGCATTGTCTTTTCGTATGATATGAAATATCTATGTTTACCTGTTTTATCAAAAAATACCGGAGTACACAAAAAAGAATGTTTCTCGATTGATGGGTCACAATCTTCAATAAGTGCACTTGCGACTTTCCAAAGCTGTAACGTACCTTCTTCCCATTTACACGGACGATCTTGGAGATAATCTTCTTTTAATTCTGGCATTATTTGCAACGCAGTTTTTGGATCAATTTCTTGTCTGTAGCTATCAATGAAACTCATTTTACTCTCCTTTCACTTTCTGCCAACCATAACCGTCGCCTTCAATTTCTATTTTCTTTACTTTACCTTCATTTACAAGCTTATAAAGCATGTTTTTAGCAGTGGATCTGCTGCATCCTACTAAACTCATAATAGTCGCAGTGGACTTGATACTGTCAATTGAAAGAGCACTTAGGAACATATCTTCTGTAAACTTCTGTTGAAATCTTGTTTTACCACCTTTCATATTATCCAATCTAGCAGCCCATAATTTTTCAAGAAACTACGCTACTGTATACTATTTATTAGTATTTATACTTTATTATCACTTATTAATGGTAATGGTTATTGATAATATTTTGATGCTTGAATAGCTGGTTATGTAGAAAATTTTGATGGAAGAAGTTTAACCGTGGAAATTTTAAAAATAGAACAGACAAAAATGTGATATTCAGGCTAACTCTGTTCGTTATGTATATTCCATATTAGAAGCAAGTCTTCCACTATTATATTCCCCAAAGTTCCCAATTATTCCTGTTATTTTTCCATTATATTCCCATTAAAAATAATATAAAAACAATAACAGGGGAATTAAAATCATAATAAAAAGGGGAATTATGTTCCCAAAATAAAAAAATGATATATGATATTTTAAAGTAATAGCCGAAATATTAGAATGTCAAAAAGTGTAATTTTCTATTTCTCTCTTGCATTTTCGGGTTTTTGGGAACAAAATGTCAACTGATTACGTTTCAATGGGAATAAAACGGGAATATTTTGGGATAAATGGGAATTTTAGGGGAATAAAAGGATCAGTTGACTTCATACCCTAATCAGGCATCCTTCAGGAAGATAAACTCCTTATCAAATAGTGACCAGAAATTGAACTTTGAGTTATCTATACTGAATTTAAAAGCCTTCCTGCCACTACTGCTTATCAAGGTATCTCCTGCCCTTTTGTAGTCTATATCAGTTTCTTCGTCCATTTTTAACTCTTTGATCTTGTCAAGAAGCCCACCCACTTCCCTATCTTTTCTTCCAAATAGAGCGCGTTTAACGGATTGGTAATTAATGCCTGTGTAACTCGATATATCATTAATTGTGCATTTCCCTTTACTCGCTATATATTGGATTATCCGTCTCTCATTTTCGTTAATTTTTGTTACTGTGTTCTCTTTTTGAGCTTCAAATAACCTTTTTGCCCTTTCGAAGTCTTCAATCTCAGCTAGTAAATATCCACCGTCGTCAAAGATTCTCTGCTCCCATTTGAAGGCAGCAAAACCGCGAATCATATCAAGGAACATTGGAAATATGCGTGAATTATTCATATCATGTAGATTTATCCTATCCACAAAGGGTATTTTAACATTAAATAAATTCTGTTTAAGTTTTCCAAACATTCGTCTACATATAAGTACTTCAGTGTTTATTTCCTGCCCGTTCCCACCATTCGCAGCTTCGTGTTTCTGCGCATCAAATATCCTTTTTTTCTGCTCGGGATTGCTGTCTGCATCAAAGGTGAGTTGACGCTTTGATAATTGATCTGATACAAAGCTTTCCACATTCGTTAAGTACCAATTTATACGGGGTGGAATTACCAGAGATATTTGTTTTTGATCTTTAACGGTTGTGTAGTAAGTTTCTTCCTGAAAGTTTGTTGTAGCTTGTTTTATGACTTCTTCAAATGCAGGGTCAGGATCCTTGTCATCCGAAAAAATAATGATACCTGGAGCTAAATTCATGTAGTAAGCAGCCTTCGCGCTTAATCCGGTTACACGTTTCCATTTTTTGGGAATTAAATGTAGATGTGTTTTTATTCCGTGTGATTTACCAGAGCCTGAAGCTCCATTTACTGATATTTGCAAGCCTGCAGTATTAAGACAACACTGACAGGCTATTGAGACACATATCGCTTCTTGTGTATCTTCGGTCCCCTATATGCTTTTTTGCGATTGTGTTCAATATATAGTCTATCGGGTCGCCTTCTCTCAATACCCGATCTGATTCTTCATCTGCATGCTGGATAAGTTCTGGGCTAAGGTCCATTTCATCATAGTCTATGTTTAGGGGATTATCTTTTTGAACTTCTTGTTCGGATTTCTTCTGGCTATATATCTGTTTATTCTGGCCTCTGAAAGTGCAATTATCACATTTTGAGTTAAGGTCATCAGCAAGTGTAATGCTTCCTAACTCTCTCTGGATAGTTTCACATTTCCAAGGGCTTTTTATTTTGCATCCGTCTCCACCTAGTTCAGAATCACTTTGTGACTGTGTGTAATCATCTCTAAAAAGGTATTTACAGGCAAGGTGTAAAATTTCAGGGTCTGCACCATTAGCCTTCATATCTGCCATAAGTGCCAGAGTTAACTGTCTGCCTGTGCTGGTATGCAATTCTGTGATATTCGGACTTTCTTGATGGGCTTTGAATTTTTCACGTAGACAGGGCTTGCACTTTTGCAAAATCACTTTTAACTTATTATTGGTTCCAAATAGGGCTATAAGCCTGTTTATGAGTTTTTCAGGCATTTCTGGGGCATCTTCAAGTGTCCTGATTTCCCTATTAAATGAGTAAATCTGCCCGTTTTTATGCTTGCTTGGGGGTAGGACTGCATTATTGCCATTTGTTAAAATTTCTATGCCTAAATCGTGATGTTTTTTGAGCTTTCAGAGCTTCGGTGTATTTAAAGAAGATATGTCCCCGGTTCGTTGTCCTTTTCGACATCAACCAATTATCTGTGTTTAATCCAGCTGTGAGTTCGTTCCATATTGCAGGATTCCAGTCGTCCAGATCGATTAGAATAAGACCTGATCTTTTCCCGCATTGCAAGCCAATGTTTGCATTCTCAAAGTAAAAACTCCTACTAGATCCCCAATATTTTTCTATTTCTCTTTCCGTTAAGGCACTTTCCCTTTTTTGCCAGTCATTTACCAAAACTCCTTTACCTGGGCTCTGTTTTCCCCCTGTTTTAGGGTTTATCTCAGGTGCATTGGGATTTATCAAAGGATGTACTATCATTCCTAACCTTGTGTAATTTAATGCAGCTTCAAGCATTGTAGGTTCAGAACTCATCTTTTCAGCCATCCTTCAAACTGTAGATCCGTAACCGATACATTGGAAAAGGACTGATCAGGTGCTCGTTTTAAATTTATGAAATGCCTGATGTTTTGTCTACTTCTTTCAGAATAAACCATATCAAGAGAATCAAAATTCATTCATCCTCTATCCTGTTGCTCTTCCCAACATCTCTTAGGTTCCATATGGAATTCATAGAGATGATGAGTCGTAGGTCTCTGCCTACTACTAAAAAAATATTCCAGATCGGAGAAACTTGGCATCAAAATCCCACTCCCAAGCGACAAGATCTCGTAATATCTGCTCTCGAGCAATTCTCTGGTTCTTCTGGAAGACGCCACGGGTTATAAGTATCGGTATGTCTAGAACAACTCTGTCTATGCCAATAATAAAACAAATTATTAATTTGACTAAGCACCTTGTCTCTGTGTCCATCTGCGGATGTGACGAGAGAATTGTAAGTAATTTGAAATCTGGTACTATCAAAATTGTGATAAAAAACACTAATACCACTTTGTTTATACGCAGAATATTTCATGGGTTTTATTCCCCCTTGAATTCGAAGAGAACAACAGAACCCTTAGCATCAGAACCATCATTTGAATAAGATATTATTATTAACTATGAAAGTATAATTAATAATAGTTCAGTCATTGGAGATGACGATCTGAATTGCCTAGGACAGGGCTCAATCTGTCCTGGGCTCAAATCTCTCAATTTTTGTTACCTTTATTCATTTTCTCTAGGTCGTTCACCGGAAATCTTCAATGCATTATCTCCAAGCATCTCGATTTTCACAGAATCCCCTTCTTGGAAAATATTATGCACTGTCTTACCCTCGAGTAACACTTTGAGAATGTCTAAGGATTCAAATTCTTCTGCACTTTTAGTGACCAAATCTGATAATGTAGCCACTTTTAGTGTTTTAGAACTAAGTGCTGCAAACATTTTAGGCTCCCGAAGAACGTTTATTTGAGATAAATAATTGTCTAATATTTCATACAATGATATTAGTACTTCATCTATATGCCTAAAACTGGCATCAGTTATTTCAAGCATATATTCGTCCGATAACGAATTCAAATTTTCTTTACACCGAATAGCTAAATCTTTTTTATAATTCATAGTAATCACCTTACAAAATTATCCATATTTTCGAATTTGTTGAATTAGATGTCCTTAGGCTGTACATGCAACCGTTAGTTGCAGAGCTAAAAAAGGAAATTATATTTAGCATGTAGACTATGTTATTCATGATGCGTAACTTCTCATTTCTGGGTCGCTCTGTTCTTGTGGGTCACTCGCGATGAAAGTAGGCGTCTGTATGGGTGTTTTGCAAACTTTCCGACTGCTTGGCCGCGACGGTATTTGCGAAACGCCTTTAGCAACACTTTTAATTAATATAGCCTGTGCCTGTTCATACACATTTCCACACTTAATTCTATAGTCAATTAAGTCAGAGAATTCTGTATAAAATTTTTTAAACATTTCTATCGTTTCTGGTTTTAGATCGTTCATTTGCTTCTCTCTCCCAGATGCATTACATTTTTTGAACATGCAGCTATCGAACTCTCTTGTGTAGTTTAATAGACGATATTTTCATGGCACGTATCACCTGCTATAATTCTAAGTTGATTTTCACTGTCCATCTCTATCATCACACTTTTCACATCTGAATCCCACGATTTCATCCAAATCATCGGTAGAGCTATCATAAAGCTTCCTCCCTGTTTTATCACAGTTCTTTTCCCGAATTTAAACATGATTTCACCTTTATGTGCTAGCCTGTTGATTTGCTGTAAAGAGAAATCCCAAGAAGCTAAGGAAAAATGCCACATCGGGCTAGCAAATAATGCAGAGTATGCAAAAATTTGATTTTATCTTTATAGCCAATTCGCGAGACTTTCAATTATTACTATTGTAGCACAAATCTAATAGAGGTTAGACATTTATATTTATTTTTAATCGACAATAATTAAAAAATCAGCGATAATTGACAATAATTAAAAAACTTGACGATAATCGACAATAATTAAAAAATTGGCGTGAATCAACAAAAGATCACAATTTGTCGAGTATTAAATTTATTATTTATAGATATATTCTAATATGAATTAGAACTAGCTATTATGGTATGCAACGAGATAATCTGCAAGTAGAAACGACTGCAGAACGAATTTTAGGCAGTTTGTTAGAGTCTTATAAAACGACTGCAGAACTAGCAACCGAACTAGGTTATGTCAATCAAGCAGGCAATGCACGTTACAATATGATTTATAGAGCTTTAAAACAACTTAAAAAAAACGGTTATGTTGAAGGTTATAAAGTAAAATTAGGAAAATATGGAAACGATCCGACATTATATTCAATAGGTTTCAATATTCAGAATCTAACTTACATATTGGAAGAATATCCAGGCTTAATATCAAAAATGCAAAAAAATGATTCAATTTGTGAGAATATATTCCGCGAGCATTTGGATTTAATTTATGATTCAAGTAAGAAGGATGGGGATGAATATGCAGAAGTGACACTTTTTGAAAAAATAGAAACATCATTTAAAAAAAAATTGCAGTTATCATATGAATTTTTCAGACTTTTCTTGACTACTGACAAAAATAAATTGATTAATAACATTAAAAAACATAATGGATTTTTAGAGAATAAGGTATGCATGACGAATCGTAAATCTGATCCGGATCCGAATAAATTGATAGAAATCGATAGAATAACCTTCGACATCGATAAAATATTCAGATTATGTGTTTGGAGGGATACATCTAAAGGACAAATGTGTATAGAAGGTGTAAACTACTTAGCACAAATGAAATGCGAACTATCATGTGAAGAAGAGCAAGAAGAATATATCGAGTACTTACGAATAGAAACAAGATTCTCAGATTTACAAATCAAAAAATTAAGACAGGAAGTCATAAAATACTTGAACCAAATAAAAAACGAAATAGCAGATGCAGACAGTGAGAAATTAAAAGAAATAGTTGCCCATATTTGGTTTTTAAGATTCGTACTCATAAACTACATAATAAAAACAAAAAACGAAATGTCGGATGCAGAAATTACGAAATTAATAAACTCTGATGATAAATATAATATTGAAACAGATTTGTTAACTCTTTTGTACGAGAACACCTGATTAGAATAAATTAATTCCCATTAAAAATTTCAAAGTTAACGGGATAATAGTCTTTGAATACAGGTTAACATAACAACTTATTGAATATTTCTCCATTTACTCGACTATTGCGCTACCGCATTCTAAAAATAAGGAGATATGCGCTTTAATACATTTTGGATAAGCGATCTTTTTATTCTATCTGATTAGCTTTGTTTAATATATTAATACATGTATTCAATAACCATAAATAAATAATAACATTTTATGTTTAAATTTTAAGTTTGCTTGTTCAAGAGTTTTTTGACTTCGATGGCTATTTTCTCCAAAACTTTTGGGTCTACACTGGAAACTTCTAAGAAGGATAAATCTAGTTTTTCTTTATCTTTTTCTAGTTTTAGGGAGGTTGCTTGATCGAGAACCAGTGAACATTGGCTACAAAATTTATCATCCGGTTTTAACACATTATTACACCGTGGGCATCTTTTAAGTGTAACGTGTCTTTTGTCTTCAGTTTTGAGCCCGTATTTCTCAAAAATACTATTGTTAATTTCGTGATCTGTGAAATTTGCATAAATTTTGAACATTTGAGTACTGCCCCGACTCCAGCCCGCTCTGTGCTTAATTTCCTGCTCATTAAGACCATCTAAAATCCAGTTTGTTATAGCCATATGTCGTAGCAAATGTGGATATACATTTTTCTTGATGCCTACTTTCTCGGCTGTAGTCTTTATCATTTTTCGGATAGCTTTATAACTTACAGCTTCTTTATTTTTGTTAAGAGTAATCCATAAGGGAGCTTCTGGATCTTCGTGAAAAGGATGAACTGCAAGCCACTGATTCAAATATCCAGCGCTCCAAGTAAGTGGTAACCCTTTTGCTGATGTAGTCTTGTTAACTCCCATTTTTGAAAGGTAAATCATCGCCCCATATTGGTTAAAACTCACATTTTTAACCCTACAGGATGCCAGAGCTCCCACTCTCATTCCGCTATCTGCAAGAATTGCAATGATTGCTTTATCTCGTGGATGCCTACAGCCTTCAAGAAGGTGGGTGAACTCATCTTTGGTCAGTATGTCGGAAGGTTGCACAGGGCTTTCAACTGATTTTAGCTTAAGATCCATGACCCATTTAGGAGAGTTCCCACCTGTGGACCATCTGAAAAACTTTTTAATCAATTTTTTATAATTTCTGATAGTGTTAGAAGATAATTTTCTTTCATCTTCAAAGGAAATAAGCAATCTATCAAAAGTATCAGGATCCAACTCGTTCAAGGTTTCATTAAATCCCAGTTCTTGAAGTTGCTCGACCATCCAAGTTGTATAGTATAGGTACCATACTAGTGTTGTTTTCGCAGCTCCTTCTCGTCGAAGAGCAATTGAAAAATTTTCAATTAATGCTTTGTTTTCTTTTCCAATCTCTGCATTTTCCAATCTCTGTTTTGCTTTTAAGTAACCAACATCAATACAATGAACATCATCAACCGATTTAGTCATGTATATCTAACATATATTTAGGACTATAAACTTTTGGATTATAGACCAAATAGATAAATAAACTTTAACAGAAACAAACAAGTATACTGACAAATTCAAAGAGCAAATTCAAGAGTTGAATTTTTAGCAAATCATAGCGTGGAAAGAGAGATTTGAATCCTCAATCATTTAAGGAAGTGAATAGAATCCACTTTATCTAAACCCACAAAAAAGGAAAGTGCGATAATAATCCAAAAACAAAAGCAAAAAACTTGCTAGATACGTTTATAAAGCACCAGGAAAAAAATATTTAGGTCCCTTATAGATCTGAGAGCTTCATTGAAAGCAACCAGAAGGAAGCACATCAAAATAATTAAATTACAGCAAATAAATGGTGAAAACTTTCAGAAAAACACAATTAGCTGTTGCTTTGCAGAACTAGAGTTTACATATCTACAATAAAATGGAGAATCTTTATAGTTAAATCGAAAATTTAAATAGGAAAATTTTCAACTATATGTTTCGAAAGGATAAAAATTAGATGGAAATTTAATGCCAGTTCTAAGTATTTGGAAAATTGATACAGCAATTCTAATTGCTGAAAATAGGCAATTTCAATGATTTTTCTTTAGAGATAAGCTTTTTCATAGCTTGAGTATTTCCAATATCAATCTGCTGATAAATCTACTACTGATGTATCACAAAAGAGTATCAAATTAGAAAGATGGATTCTAATACGGATTGTTTAGGTAAAGCCAGACCGAAAATTGCAATTGAAAATGGTTTTTTAACCGGAGAATAAATAAATTGGACATGTGAAGATAATTAATATCGTAGCACGGAAAATTGAAACAACAATCTGGTACCTTTTGCAAATGATAAAATTTATGAAGATTAACGAGGAAACTAGAAGAGCTAAATTCAACAAAGGGAGATTATTGAGACATCTCTCTTTTTTGTTGATGGACGTATATAAATAGTTAGTGGATTAAGCGTAATTTTGAGGAAAAAAATGATGGAGAGATATGTAAGAAGAATCTCAGATATTTTCATACCAAATTACTTCCGAATTACTTAATAAAATTAAGTAGATAAAGAGATCTAATGTTTCATACTCGATAATAAGTATGTACATTAAATTAAGAAATCTACCCGCATAATGATCCCAAAATAGTTTTGTAGGGACTTGAATAATCTATATTTCATAAATCTAAAATATTGATTTTTCTATGGACAAGTACAAAAAAATAGTATTAAGATCTATGGATTAGGTTTTTTTTCTTGGGAATTATTTGGGATAGATTGTTAATAAATAAGAACAGTCATTCGGAACTACAGCTGATGAGAACTACTATTTTCGTGGATAGATTTATTTAAGGGGTAAGATAAAATAAGATTCATTATGGCTAAGGTAAAGGTTAAGTTATTTGCAAATCTGCGTGAAGCTGCAGACACACACGAACTCCTACTTTCTGGAGAGAAAGCTTTCAACGTTCTGCTATCCCTCACGGAAAAATATCCAGTGTTAAAAAACCTTATTTTTGAGAAGATAGATGAAAAAAATGAAACTCTTACTCTTTGTGGCTCCGTCAGTGTTCTTATCAATGGAAACAATGTTCGACACTTGGAAGGGCTTGATACCATCCTTACAGATTTAGATGAAATCGCAGTTCTTCCTCCTGTTTCAGGGGGCTGATTTTTTCCAGGAGGAGTGGATCCTGGGTAGGATGTTCAAAGATAATAATTATATTGATGAAGCTTTGAGACTTTTCCTTGAAAGCATCTCATATATCTGGGTGCAAAGGAGTTATTAATTTGAGCCTGTACAGATAGTGTGTGCTTTGTGCAGAGGCTATAGTTTTCGGGAGGAATAGTCCTACTACACATATGTTAATAGACCTCTTTCAGGTCGTCTGGCAGCTTGATCGTGTCCATTCAAACGTAATACTATTTAAAATTTTTGATATATATAACCCGAAAATAATTAGATACATAATTTAGCTTCTTTTGTAGGAGATAATTAGCTTTAAAACTTGAACTCATTATAACGGAAAAAGAGCTTGAAAATAAGAAAATTGCCAGGTAATTATCCGGCAGAAGTGAAGTAATCATGAACATGATTTTCAGACGAGAATCTAGGTATTTTAAAAGCTTTTTTGATTTATTGTAGTCAATGCAAGTGGAATTAAATGTAAAAATTGGCGATCTCAGAAGATATTAAAAAATCTCATCATTTAGGAAAGAATTTTTGTGAGATAACTGTTGGCTCAGCATCCACTTTTATACAGCTAATGGAAAGAATACAGAATCAATCGGATTTTACTGAACCTTCAGTACACTACCCTAAATCAAAATTAGATTCTGAATTTGTTGACCATACTGTTATTTCTTCATTCCTCTTAAATATTAAAACCTCTTTTAAACATAAAAATCAAACTGTAAATTAGGGAATTAATTTTTGCACTGTATTAGCTTTTTTCTTCACAATTTATATAATCTATTAAATTTAATAGCTAAAATATCGTCAAAAATTGAAAAAAATAATTATCTAAGAAGATCCTTGTTCAATTAATTCATAAAAATAGGTCAAAAATATTATGACAATAATATTGCTTTTCCATTTTTCTCAAATATGAAAACCTCCTTTCAAAATAAAAATCAAAACGTCAAATTGAGGATAAAAATGGATGACATCCATTTGGAAATAGAAAAATTGACGCTCATATCCCCCGGGTCATAACCCAGGGTTTTACGCTTCATCCGCCTTCTCGGAACTTATTCTCGTCGTTAAAAAATGCTTAATTGTAGACATCATCTGGATATAAATTTTTAAATCGGTTTCAAATGAGGTTTGGCGTAATTTAGTGGTGAATTGAGTCATAAGCACTCTCACCATGGATAGATATATCGAGACCTATGAGCTGTTCTTCATCTGAAGCTTTGACCGGAGTTATTAGATTTATGAATATCAGCATGATATAAGTAAACACAAATGCATAAATCGAAGCACCAGCAACAACCACTATTTCTTTGATAAAGAAACCGGTTCCGCCATAAAGAAGTCCATTGGTCACTGCCGGATTTATGACATTTGAAGCGAAGATTCCTAGGAAAATTGTCCCAGTCACTCCTCCAATTCCATGGACACCCCATACATCCAGAGCATCATCCCATTCCATCTTATTTTTAATATGTACCGCAAAATAGCAGACAATGGCTCCGAGGATACCCATTAGCGCAGCTACTGGCAGGGACACGAAGCCTGCTGCAGGTGTGACAGTTGCAAGGCCAGCAACTGCTCCTGTCATAAGCCCTACAAACTTTGGTTTCGTTTCCTTGAACCAATCAACTATCATCCAAGTGATTGCTGCAAAAGAAGCTGCAACATCTGTGTTCATGAAAGCAAGTGAGGTAATTCCATCTACATGAAGCTCACTACCAGCGTTAAAGCCATACCATCCAAACCAGAGAAGTGCAGTTCCGATAGCCATTAAGGGAATGTTGTTTGGCTTTGAATGTTTATACATCCTTGAACCCACATAAAATACTGATCCAAGAGCTGCAAATCCCGCTGTCGCATGGACTACGATTCCACCTGCAAAATCAAAGATTCCCATTTTTGCAAGAAGGCCTCCTCCCCATATCATATGGACAAAAGGATAGTATACAAAGAGCTGCCAGCTGATTAAGAAGATGATGTAAGCCTTAAAAGTAATTCGATTTGCAAATGCTCCGGTAATCAGAGCCGGAGTAATGATCGCAAACATCATTTGGTAGGCTACAAAGACGAGTTCTGGGATTTCACCGTTTCCAAACATAGTAGTTGGAGTAATGCCGTGCAAAAACATTTTGTCCAAGTTTCCCATGATTGCGCCTTCTCCTCCGCTGAAGCACAGAGAATAACCAACTATAAACCATAATACAGTTGTCATCCCTAGAGAAACAAAACTCTGCATCATAATTCCTAAAATATTTCGCTTTGAGGCAAGACCTCCGTAAAAGAATGCCAGACCAGGAGTCATAAGCATCACAAGGCTTGTCGCAAGCAGCATAAAACCTGTTGAGCCAGTATTTAACATATATTCATCCCACATAATTTATATTAGTAACTAGGAAGCCTCATATTCCTCTCCTTCTTCCTATTTATTTATATATAATATTTCCGATTTCCTACAATAAAAAGATATTGCAGTTGCATGAGTTGATGCTTTAACTGACAAAAAAGTAAATTCACCTTATTTGACTAGATTAGCTAGCTATTTACTACTTTGGGAGTCTGAGAGTCTAAAATACTTCCACCTCTAGGTAGGGATGAACCAAAAAACTGGTCATGACAATCTACATGAGCATGATAAACCTTTTCAGAAAACTTTTGTAAAAATTATTTAATTAATGTTCTCATTAATTTCTTCTTCAAACATTTTTCTAACAGCATTAGGCCCTTTTAGCTCTCCTGCGAGCCTGCGTAGTCTCTTAGTGTTGTTCCGGTACATATCATTTTTCAGGACTTCCCGAATGCATTCAAGAATGATTTCAGGAACAGTAGAATAACCAAGCATCATACCATAGCCTTTCTCATTGATCACTTTAGCATTATTCTCCTGCTCTCTGTGTTCTTTGTCAGGAAAAGAGAGGATAGGAATCCCGAAGCTAAGGGCTTCCATTATAGTACTGTGCCCACCCGGAGCTATGACTACGTCGGAACTTTTGAGGTATGGGAAAGCATCTTTTATAAAATTAAGGATTTGCACATTTTCTGGCAGATCAATCAGTTTTGAGGGATTAAAGGAAGGGCCTGAAATGAGTGTATAATGAATCGATGGATCGAGTTTTGCTGTTTCGAGCACTTTTTTGAAAATAAGTTCTCTATATCCGAACCCACCTATTAGAGAAACAATGTGTGGTCTCTTGAGAGGAATTTTTTCAACATCTTCATACTTTTCTTTTATAAGAGGGCCGCTGTAAAACACCTTTGCTTCGAATTTCGGGGTAAAACTCAGGTTTTCCTTGCAGACAGTATAGGGAAGTGGATAATCAGGAATAATCAGTTTGTCTACTTTTTCAAAAACCTGGTTGTAAAACTTTTTTGCAATTCCCCCAAGAATTCTGAGAGATACTCCGTTGTTTTCGAAAAATTCTTCCATATTTGATTGGTTGGTGATAAGATATATAGGAATTTTGAGCGTAAAGGCAGCAAGCACTCCCAGATAATAACTGTCTGAGAAAACGATATCAGGTTTTTTATCTTTTATAAGTCTTAGGAGCTTCGGGCCACCCAGAATTTGGCTGCTTTTAAGAGTTGCTTTAATTGATCCTTTGATATCCAAGGCTCCTGCTTTTCCAACAAGTACTATTTCTGAAGGGATTTTATGCGCAGTGTACCCCGTTTTTTCTACCAACTCTTTTGAGTAGCCATAGGCTCCAAAGTGCACTTTGTGCCCAGCAGCAATAAACTCTTTCCCCAGCGCTAGGCATCTACTTGTGTGGCCAAGCCCTTCTCCGCAGATTAAAATCATTATTATCATCTATTATATCTCCTTTTTCAAGATGGTTTATGCATGTCTTCACTACCTGCGATCAATAAGCTGCCGAAAGTTATGATGTGGAGCTTAAGCATTGAATTACAAAATCAGAGACGCGATATATCAAAAGTCACTTTCAAAAATGTGCATGTGAGCGATTTTGATCCTAAGTTTAGAAGTCCTATATTATAATTTCTTCATTATCAGTAGTTTCAATTTGCTGCAATTAGAATGAAGATTCATATTCGTTTAGAATTTTTCCTCAATTATTTAAATAAGAAAAACTTCATCTATACATCTAACGATTCCATTTTTTTTATAATCGCCTCTAGAAAATCAATAATTTTAAAGGCCTAAAGTAGAAATTCAGTATATTTTCCACTAAATCAGTTTGTGATTTTTTGAGTGGGTATCTTTTAGATTTATACCTTATTAATCGAAAACGAAGTGCAGATTTCTTTCTTGATTAAATTTCATTAAGTAGTTCAGGAGTAATTTTATTGGGATATTATATAATGTCTAAATTCCATCTGTTACTAGTCAATAATATCCTGCCAGATTACTGATTTCAGTTTGTATACTGTGATCTAAATAACTGACATTTAAACATTAAAAATGTTACACATGATACATAGAATTACAAAAATAGTTGTTTGCAATGGTAATTTTAAACATATCATCATCTTATACAGGATACCAATTTATCTTTAAGTTTTTCCTTCGCGGAAGTCCTGTTCAAATCTGTCTCTCTGATTCATGTATTTGCACAATCTTTTTTCTATTTCATTATTCTTTGATTTTAAAGAAAGTCCTCGCTATTTTTTAATATTGTTTAAAATATTTCATAACTTTTCGGTATGATTTCCAAAATTAAGCTGTCTTGTAGCCGCAGATTTCGTCTCCATTTTTTTCTGAATCATTCAACTCGATATACGCAAAAAAATTCCCCACGAGGCCTCCTAAGTTTTTTGGGTTGGCGTCAATGAATTCTTTTCTTTCTTCTGGAGGGAAATACTCAAAGACTGAAAATTTACCAAGCTTACGTATCTGGGAACCCTGATAGCGAGAATCCATCAAGATCCGAATTCCAAAATCCTCTGGAGAGCGGACAATTCTTCCTATAGCCTGCCTTACTTTTCTGATTGTTGGCACCTGAATTGCAAATTCCCATCCATCCCCGCAATCGAAAACAGTATCATAAGCAGATTCTACTGCTTTAATTCGATCGTTTAGAGCCGGATATCCTACCCCTACTACGATAACTGTCCTACCACGATTATCTCTGAAATCAACGCCTTCAGTTAATGTTCCCCAGAGATAAGTTATAAGTAAAGATTTTCCTCCTTGCTCCCCGATTCTGAAAAATTTCTGTCGGATTTCTTGTGTTGAACACCCTATCTCGTCAAGGAATATAGGAATAGAAAGCTCAGATTCAAGGATTTTAGCATAGCGGAGTGCCTCAGCATAGCTTTGAAAATAGATGATAACGTTTCCTGAAGATGCGACAATGGCTGCAAGAAGAGCTTCTTTCAAACTCTCCAGAGTTTCGGGATTATCCCGATTTTTTGCAAAAAGAGGGGGAACCGAAACTGAAAGTGTAAGCCTTCTTTCTTTGGGAAAGGTAATGCCATAGGAAATTTCTTCGACCTCTCGGGAGATACCGAGTGTTGACTTGATCATCTCAAAGGGGCGAAGTGTAGCTGACATGAGCAATGCTGCATAAACGGAATCAAACAATGGTTGAGTAATATTTTTGGGAATACATGTGAAAAGTTCGATCCTGCTAACTAACCTATTACTTTTTAAATCCCTGCGCACATTCAAAATGGGGTAGTAGTTTTGTCTGTTTGAAAGTATAATATAAGAAGACAAAAAATCTGCAACATACCTGATATGAGAACGCTTATGGACTGAATGAATCCCTTTTTTATAATTTTCTGCATAGATTGCTTCCAGCCTAACTCCAAATTCTTTTATTTCTCTAAGTACGATCAGGATTTCCTCTTCATCTTCAAATCCTTCTTTCTTGGCATCCCGCAAAAAGTGAGCTTTCAGAATGTCGAGACGTTCATAGGGGTCACTGATCTGAATATCTCGCCATTTTTTACTAAGGCTGCTCTTTTCTCCGAACTTCAACTTTGAGTTATACGTGTTACTGAGAGTTTTCAACAGACAAGAAAATAATCTTTTGGCATAAAGTCTGACTGCATAGTCCTTGTCAAGTGGAATGCCATTTCTTGGGTTATTGACTATTCCAAGTACCGAAGAGCTGCCAGGTTCGGAAATTTCGCCTACTTCATAAAGAGATTTCTCGATGGTCAGTTCGGATAGCATTATGGAAGAATGAGAACGAGCAGACGCCTCTATATTATGTGCCTCATCAAATATGAGGATAATATCTTCCAAGTCGCGTTCAAGCCACTTCAGAAGAGTCATGAAAATTTCGGCACTGAGTACATGGTGAAAATTGCATATAAGAAGTTCGGTATTTTTGAGTTCCCTTTTGAGCAGCTCATATCCACACATATCTTGGTCCTGTGCGTACTTCATCACCTCCTCTGGACTCCTTACATCGGAAAAGAGCCAGGATGAAAATTCATCTCCTTCAAATTTCAGGACCTCATAGAGCTTGGAACAGTGATGATTCCTCAAAGACTGAGCCCTTTCCCGAGCTTCTTCGACTTCTTTATTAAGCTCATTCATGAGAGCAATAAAAGAAGTATCTTTTGTCTGTTTATATTTTTTATAAATTTCTTCAAGCTCTTTTTCCTTTGATGAAATTTCCCGTTCAAATTCAAGAAGTTCGTATGTATTTTCACCATTTAGTTTGCATTCATCATAATCGAGATTTTCAGGGCACATAGAAGTCTTGCCTTTAAGTACAATAGTTTTTAAATTATTATTTAAGGATATTTCTTTTGCTTCATTTATAAACTGGATCATCTGTTGGTGAACATTAGTAACTACCATGATAATTTTATTAAGATTCTTTCTTACATTCAGTGCAGGAACAAGTGCACTCAGAGTCTTGCCGGTCCCACACGCTCCCTCAAAAAGTATTATTTTCTCCTGTAAGAGAGCCGAGTTAATTTTCTCCATTGCTTCTGCTTGGTTTGGGTAGCAGTTTTTCTTAGCAAAATAACGCATATATTCTTTTTTTTGTGTCATGTGTTTAACCTGATATCTCCCCTACTCCGAAAGTCTTGTGTATTTTCAGACCCTTTGACTTTATGAACAAATCTCTCAAAATGTTAGTATTTCTGAAAATATTGTCAAATATATCCAAAGTTGGTTACATTCTTTAATTGAATAAAAACAGTGCCTAATACTAATAATCAACATAGAAAGGATAAGATTTATTTTTAGTTGTTGAGTGAAATTTTATTTTTGCTCTTCGAATTAAGAAAATAAATCTCTCAAAAAATTCAGAACAAAATCCAGATATATAGGACCATCCAGTTGAACAATCATTGTTTATCTATAATACAATATCTACAAAGACTCATTTTCCCATTCGCAGATAGCATCCATAACCCATAGCACCGTTTTTCCGAACGATGTCAAAGAACATTCAACATAGGGTGATTTAGGGATCAACTTCCTTTAGGATTAACCATAATATTTATTAAGTTTCTTGCGCCGTTTAGTGAGCAATTTTGGAGAAACGCAATGTCAGCTTCGCCGAAACATTATAAAAGAAAATTCTCTGTTCGAGCTGCTAGAAAATAACAGGCGTCTATTTATCTACAATTACATTCAAAGTACTTCAATCGGTTCCGTTGCAAAAATATCAGAATAAGCACGTAAATCATATGGATGATGAACAAAAGTCAAAATATCCGAGAAAAATGTACCAATATTACAGAACTATTCCAAATAATTGATTGGTATATTTAGCTTCATTAAGACCCGAGTAGTTTAGATTCTTGATTTGTCCTTTTTTAACCATATTCAAAGCTTCAAATCCTTTTAAAATCTTAATTGCAGAGCGAAAAGACTGAAAGCTTAGCATTGGAGCAATTATCCACTTGATAGACCTATGATCTTGTTCTACAATGTTATTCAAATACTTGACTTGTCTAATTTCAACCCTTTTAGAAACTTTTTTTCATTTTTCAATTCGTGTATGGCAATAGGATAAGCTGGATTCTTATCAACTGTTATTGCTCTCGGCATTTGATTGTGATTTGAACTCAATGCTTTCTTAAGGAATCTCTTTGCAGCTTTTCTATTTAGTTTTGCACTTAACATGAAATCAATTGTGTTTCCATCTGAGTCAACTACTATGTAAATATATTTCCATTCACCTTTTATTTTTATATAAGTTCCATCAACTTTCCATGAATCGTTCGTTGGTCTTAAGTGCTTTCTTATCTTCTTTTCTATTTCAGGTGAATATTGATGCACCCATCTCATGATTGTCGGATGGTCGACATTTATTCCCCTTTCTGCCATCATTTCCTTTAAATTTCTATAGCTTAATGTATTTTTAAGTACCATCTTACGTTTAATAAAATAATTTCTCCTCATAGTGCTTCCATTTAAAGGAATTTACTGGCATACTATATGCTCCTAAATTTCTACTTTTTCAGTAAATCCCACTCATAATTTTTTGCAACGGAACCCTTCGAAGAAGCTCCCTGAGAACTTCAATATCAATAGACACAAGTAAAAAGGTAATGTCGGGATGGAAAATTAGTCAAAAAACAGATCATGAAATCAAACATGTAAATGCTTTGATAAGGCAATCAAATAAAATGAGAAAGTCTGATTGTTATGCAACGGATAATGGGTAAGATTCAGAAAAAATACATTCTATTATTAGAGAATAAATCAAAGCAGATTCAATTATACCTGTAAGAGAGAAAAAAAGGAAGAAAATAAGGGGAAAATATAGAAAACAATTGAATCTGGTATTTAACAAAATTAAATATAATCAAAGAAATATTGTGGGGATAATATTTTCTAAAGTTAAAAGAAAATTAGGAGAAACATTAAGGTCAAGAAAATTCCGTTATCAAATAAAAGAGATTAAAATTAAATTAATAGTATACAACATAAACAAAACAGTTATAGAAATAATTTGCATCAAATTAAAGATTTCTACAGAGCCAGTTTTAAGTATATTTTTGAACATATAGATGCAAATGCCTGATATTCTTATAAAAAATACAAGAATATATCATAATAATTCCCTTCAGCCTGCAGAAATCATTATTAAAGACAGCAAGGTTATAAAAATTGGAAAAGACCTCAGAGTATCGAGTTCTGATATGATCATAGATGCCGCCGGTGCTCTTACTCTACCTGCAGGAATTGACGTGCATGTTCACTTCAGAGAACCCGGCATGACAACAAAGGAAAATTGGTACACAGGTTCTTGTGCTGCAGCTGCTGGAGGAATCACTACTGTCATAGACCAGCCAAATACTATTCCCCCTACAACGGACAGACGATCTTTTGAACAAAAACTCAAACTTGCCAGAGGAAAATCTATTATTGATTTTGGGATCAATGGTGGGGTAACGGGGAATATAAATAATTTAGAAAAGCTCTGGAAATCAGGAGTTACTGCTTTTGGAGAAATTTTCATGGCTGAGTCTACAGGTGGGTTAAATATCACTGAAAAGGCATTCATTGAAGCCCTCTACGAAATTAAAAAATTAGGAGCCCTTGCAAGCATCCATGCTGAAGACGAATATATATGTATCGAGCTGGAAAGGCTTCTAAAAGGGTATATTTCTTATGACTATCATTCAAAAGTACGCCCCAATGAATGCGAAGCAGTTGCTGTTCAAAAAGCCTTAGAGATTATTTCCAAACTAAAAGTTAAGGCACATCTTTGCCATATAAGCACCCTTGAAGCTATAGGTATTATAAGAAAAGAAAAATATCGTGCGATAAGGGAGAACAAAATACCTCTATCTACTTGTGAAGTTACTCCTCATCACCTTTTTCTTTCAATAAGGGACTGTGAGAGACTCAGATCTTTCGGCAAAATGAATCCACCTCTTCGGGGAAATCAAAGTATCAAAGCCGTAGTAAATGGGATAAATGATGGAACTATTGATATGGTAGCTTCAGACCACGCTCCACATTTGGAATCAGAAAAGGATACTGATATAAGGTTTGCTCCCTCCGGTGTGCCTGGAGTTGAAACTCTTATGCCTCTCATGCTTGCCGCAGTAAGGAAAAATATCCTTCCCCTTGCACAGATGATAATGGTTACAAGCTGGAATCCAGCAAAGTCTTTCGGGCTTGATCTTCATGCCAAAGGTAGGCTTGAAGCAGGTTTTGACGCAGATCTTATAATTGTGGATCCCCGTGCTCTTCAACCTATTAAAGCTGAGATGCTACATAGTAAAGCTGGCTGGACACCTTTTGAAGGCATGGATGCAGTCTTCCCTAAGTATACTTTATCCAGAGGTGAGGTTATATGGATTGAGGAATCTATTAATGCAAAACCTGGGAGGGGCAATTTTCTGAAAGGGGAGGGGAAAAAATCAGAAGAAGACTTTGAAGAAACTGAATAAAGCTCGATACAGAAGATGAATAATATTTTTTTAGTAGAAAAAGAAATGTATTCATAAAAAAGTTTAGCTAGAATATTAAAGTGAAAAAATAAATATGTTTACGGAGAGCAGCTATTACTATCAATACAAATCAATTGAGTCTAGCTGCGATTGCAAAAGTTCTTGATGCTTTTTTTCCAGGAACTTATAAACTGCACCGTGGGTAGCTCCATCAAGTAACATCTTTATGGCTGTCCTTATTATAGTATTTTGTTCAGGGTGGCCAAGAATTGATACAGTTTTCCCGTATACTGAGATCTTGACGTTTATTAGAGTTTCTGCAAGCTCCCTAGTTCTCCCATTCCTTCCTATAATCCGGCCCTTTATGCGTTGGAGTTCTTTTGGAGTAGTAGCAATATCTGAAAGGTCAATGATCTCAAGCATAAGCATGTCATCTTCCAAAAGTTCAAGGGCTTTTTCGGGACTGAAACCTCTTCCGATAGCTTTGAGAGTTTCTAGAATCCTGAATTCTTTCAACGAATCTCCTTCACAGGTGACATCTATTTTTCCACTGTCGCTGTCAATATCTAATTGACATACAGTTTTGTCCTCGATAAATTTTTTAGTTTCTCCTTTAGGGCCTATAATTGCTCCAACTCTTTCGTGGGGTATTTTGACATACTGAGTCATGTTATTCCGCCTGTATTTTTGTAAATAGTTCTTCAGGTTTGTCTTTGATACCATAGCGTCTGAAGAACCGAAGTATATTTTGTATGTCCCTGTAGAGAAACTCTCGAGCATTAGGATGTCCCAGGGTCACAGATTGCCCCATATCAATGAATATAGGAGCCAAATTATTTGGGTCAATTAAAATGTTGTACTCGCTCAAATCTGCATGTACAAGACTTGCTTTTTTGTAGAGGAGACGCATGTATTCGACTATTGTGCCAAAAACAAGTTTTTGGTCATCGTTTTCAAGAGACGTATTCTTCAGGGAGGAATATGGTATCTCTTTTTCTCCCATAAACTCCATGATAAGAATGTTTTTCTCGGCAAATATCGGCTCAGGTACCCGGACTCCTGCGCTTTTTGCACGTTTGAGGTTCTGAAACTCCTTACGTGTCCATGCAAAAATTATATCTCTCTTGTTATTTCTAATGTTTGTGAAGCGAGGGTCTTTCATGATATAGGCGTCCATAGCCCTAAAAGTGCTGCTGGAAATCCTATATATTTTTACTGCCAGTTCTTTTTCCGGACCCTCCGCATAGAATACATTTGCTTCTTTTCCAGTACTAATGGATCCACCCATTGCTCTTATTATGCCCTTATTGGAGATAGTATAAAGGAGCTTAAGGGTAGGTATATCAAATACATTTTCTTCCACTTTAAGCCGCTCGGAGTCTTTCTCCTTAGCGCGTAATCTGTCCCTAGAGCTATCTATTCTCCTTATTTTTTCTTCCTGATCCATTCTTATATTATCCTTTCAGGTACCCTTTTCTCTCAAGCCATTCTACCTGTGGCCTTGTGTACTTCCAGATTACGTCTGCCTTTTCATTCTGAAATTCCCAGGGCACAATGATGACAACATCCCCTTCTCTGATCCATGTTTTTTTTTTCATTGAACCAGGGATTCTGCCCATACGTACGATCCCATCAATGCAACGAAGTCTCAATCGATTTGCGCCAAGAAGACTTTCGACTGTAGCTAGAATTTCATTATTGTCTCTACGCGGTGTGCGTACCCTTGTAACTGTCTCTTCCATTTCAGACTTGGTTTTGGACGTAGGTTTCTTTAAGTCTGCCAGTGTGATACCTCGTTATCTATAGTTGATTATGTGCTATAACTATTTAGCCGGTGGGGAAAAAATATCAATGACCATCTTTACTAAGATTCATTGAACAAAATTATATAAGCATATTTTCTTCAACTATCGGCTATAGATCCTTTTTATTTTTCTGTCAATTTATCTCCAGAAATATCTATTGAGTCAAAATAGATATCAATTAGCTGATTTTTGGTATACTGATTAATTTCGTTGTACTTTTTATTTTTAGACCCTGAGTATTAATATATCTTTTTTCGAGCTTTAAGGTTATTTGTTCCGCAGCTTTCAATTTAATATAATTAGTTTAATTTTACGAATTTCGTTCTTCCTTTAATAATATCTTATTGTTATTTTTTCATTATTTTGCCTCGAGACGATAACTATATATATTAAATTTGACGTTGTATTGCCTAGTGCGTAAAATAAGTGGAAATAGATCTGAAATGATAAATTCAAGTATGAAATTAGGTGATTATCTGAAGCAAATTTTCGTGTAATGTAGGTATTCATTTTTATTATGCTATATAAATATATTACATATAATTCATTGGAGATCAGTTACCATTCGGTGGCTTCTTACCATAACATTTCGATCATGGTTATATAACTGGGATCTTCTCTTGCCTGAAAAAATTTGTGCTTATAAATATAATATGCACGAGTTGTACTCTGTTCCTTATTAATTGGTAATTACTACTTATTAAAAATAGATCCTTGAGTTTTTCCCGCTTGATGAAAATTTTGTCATTTCAGATAATCCTAACTTGTAGGTATTTTTCATAAAAATTTCATCTTAAAATTGAAAATAACTGAATTGATATTGGTTTGTGCAAGTTTACGTGACCAAGAGCCTTGAGTATGCTATACGCAATCAAAATTTCGGTGGCTCACACATTTGTAAGCAAATGATTGTGTCCCCCCTCGCTATGGATATAAAGAAATTATTCAAAATCAGATGTTTTAATGTGCTAAATGCTTTTTTCTTCTGTTTTCCTAATATTCATGACCTTTTTTAATTAAGTAGGAAGTTGTACCACCCCCAACAATTTCAATTTAGTTCTCATCAATTCGTAGTTCATCATCTTCCAAATGTTTTTTAATATTAGAGCACTCACTAAATATTTGTTTTTCTGTGATATTCTTTGATCTTTACCACTCTTAAAAGAGAATATTTTGGTTCACTGCCAACTAAGAGATGTACATTATCACCACCATTATAAATATAGATCAAAATCAAAACATACCATACACCAATTTCAAAGCATATATATTCAAATAGCTGATAATGTCATTGTCTAAAAAAAATCACTGTACTTTATATAAAAAATGATTTGGTGTCTTATTTTATAGGTACAATAATTTGCATGAGGTAGTTCCATTGCATGGTTCGAATATATCGTAAAATATGAATAATAAATCAATAAAGGTTCTTAAAAAAATTTTCATCCAAACAACGAGCTACAGGGTATTATAATTAGGTAAATATTGGATACTATATTTCTATTCTTCTAACTATGTTAAGTCTCTCTTTAATTTAACTGGAAAAGGGACCTACCTCTGTTGAGTATATATTCAAAACTTTGAAAATTTAGGTCGCATTCTCCAATTCCTTTTCCCTAGGAACCACATATTGTGCATTAACAAAAACAGAAATATTAAAAATTACATCTTCAGAAAAATTCAAACTTCTATTTCCAAGTTTGATCAATAATTGAGGATCTTCACCTTAGAACTCATTCAGTGGTACATAAAAGAATGTAATAACTTCTGCTATTAAATTGTCAATTATTAGAGAAACTTTTGATTTATCATGGTCAACTGGAGGAGTAATTGATAGTAAAATTTGAAGATACTAATAAAATTCCAAAAAATATAGAACAATTTATTAAATTCTTATTTTTGCTTCTACTCTCTCTTTGATATGTGTATTTATATTTTGAATTCTTTTTATTCCATATAATTTTTCCTGATGCACAATCTTTGAAGCTCGTTTAATTACCTGGATACTGGCAAAACGCTGATCTAATTGGATCATCCTTTGGAGTGTAGAAGATGTGTTAGTAGAAATAGAATCAGATATCAAACTCGATAAGCTTGATATAAAGACTAAAGACAAGGAGAAGTAATATGGTCTGTCCTGTGTGTGCAGTCGGAGGAATTGCGTATGTTGCCAGTAGGATCTTTGGGTTTCCTGATGTAGTTGTTGCTTTTGTGACCGGAATGCTGGCGACTTCTATGGCATATTGGGGAAATCACATTATGTCGAAAAAATGGAAGAAAATAAAAGGTCAACTTGTAGCAATCAATATCTTATCAGGGATTATATGTTTATATTCACTTAAATTAATTGGATTGTGGTAAACGTAAAGAACTTCTTTCCACAAAAAAGAATTGGAACTTCGAATTTATTCTAAAGCAAATTTCAGTCGCAATTATTAAGAGCCTTTATGAGTGGATATCATTGGTAAGAGATTTTAGGCCTCCAATACTCAACTGCATAGGAATTTATCAAAATCCTCTCATAAAATATCAACAATATCACGAATTAACTGTAAATTAAAAGTTAAATTTTTACGCATTGTAATAATGTTATTCTTACGATAATGAATTTTCTTTCCAATAGCCTCCTGAGATTTATGAGTTCACAGGAATTTCTCCAGTGAATCCTAGCATTTTTAGAGTATGTTTAAATGCCAATGAAATAGAAGTATGATCCTTAAGTGGAGGAATAACAATTATAAATTAAATCTATTTATCTAGGGTAAACATTCTACTGTCAATCTCTAATCGGAAAAATATTTTCCCAGTTTTGTAACAAAATTTCATAACTATTCAGCCGGAGTAAAATAGCATTGTAGCCATCTTATTTAAAATTTGATGCAATTTTGTTCTAACAAATTTTCTTCAATTGATGACTGTTGATTTGTTTTTCAGTTTCGCATTAGTTGAAAATTACACAGTTTGACAACTAAAAAAACAGAATTAATAAACGGATTTTGTGTAGATGAATATTTACTGGATTTTATTTTTTTGCTTTACCATACATATTTATATCAAACTTTGGGAATTGTATTTTTCCCCTTTGTTTAGAAGGAATTGCAGGTTGCAGCTAGCTGAATTAATGATTTATTTTGTAATCCTATAATATATTCTCAAAACTTCAAATTTCGCTTCTTAAGCTTTTTCATAATCCATTCTACAAAAACACTATACCTACGAAATTGGCTGTGTTAACATTATTTGACTTCGTTTGGAAATTTGAAGAAGCTGATTATTTTCATAATGCAGAGTGAACTTTTGGAACACTTATGATCTTTATTTTATGCCGGCTGCTGCGAGGTCTTGAGCGGATCTGTAAAGGGAGTGTAGGCTTCCCGGTAAAAAAGCCTATAGATTCGGAGTTAAGGTGATCTGTAGTATTTTTTTCGGCATTTTAAACTCTGAATAATGTATTATATGCGCAAAGTAACACAATTTCAAAAGTTCATCAATACGTTGATGGCTATAAGATCCAATCGTAGTAATGTAAATTTTCCAAATTCCTCTATCAAGTTCCCTTCTCCCAGTTTCAATACTTGTATTGAAAAAAGAAAGCCTCAATGTCCAGGCAAGATCCGAAAAAGTGAACTTCAACATAAATCCAAAGCAAAAGCAGGAAGAAACCGAGAGGATTAGGCAGGACATTCTTGCAAAACTTACGAGACCTGAAACGATACAGGGAATCCCATACTTAACATCGCAAATGGCAGAGAAGATCGAGAGCATCCCATCCAAGATTATTCTAACATTGCATTTTTTATGGTCAACTGTTCAAAAAAACCTGTTTTTTTGTTTAAAAATTTAGGCCAGATATCGCAACAAAGAAAATGTCAGAAATACCGGATTCGGTTTTGCTTGAGAAAATTAAGGCTGAAAAAGAGAAGGTGAAGAATGAAGGAATAATTTAAAAAAATCGAAACTTCTACCTTCAATTGATCCTAAAGAAGTAGGTCAGATATAACACAGCTCATAAAAATATTTCTATTAGCAAGAAGACTGCTTCGCGCTCCTAAAACTCCAAACCAGACCGTACAACTTGGCGCAAGAATGGTATGCTTACCAACATTTCCCGCCACCATAGTTATATTTGGTCCAATAACGACTCCATCTCCAGTAGTTAACCCTATTTAGTTGCTGTAGGATCTATTTACAATTTAGAAAAATCAAATTGGATAATTCCCATAGCTATTATTACTATGACTATGGTGATGACTATGACTCCATAAAATATGATTAATGTCTTCGAAAAGCAGTCCTTGCCCAGCTTTGCACATTACTTTTGTAAGGACTGGTATCTAATGAAAACGGATATTTAGACTATATTTCGTCTCTTGTCTTTTTTCGGATATCATTGTACAAAGCTCTAAAAAGCCTTTTCTGCCATAAGTAGTAAGCATCCAAAATCCAGAAAGCCATAAAAGGAAAAAATGTCAGATTTACGAATCTTGGACTTGAGTTTTGAGCTGCAAGAGCGAAAAGAGCAGCTACTATTTTGACTGTCCAGCCTTTTAACAAAAAAGAATTATTTGCCATCCTAACAACGCTCTGAATGAACTCTAGATGTTTTACTGGATCTTCTTCTACCATAAAAGTCCTTATTTACATTATTTATCTCTAGTAATACCTATCAGTATCTCATAAAACTAATTGAATTGATTAGCTTTCAAGGAAATATCAACCTCGATAAACATTACTCATAATTAAAAAATTAGGTTCTTGAAATTATTCGTATTACAGTTTGAATGTACTCCGAAAATCCAATAGACATTTGGATATTGGTCTTATAAGAATACATTTAGATGATAACTATAAATATCAATTATTAGAGAATTTTTCGTTTAGTCTATCTCCCTATTGAAGCTTAATTGACCTAAAGGGAGAAATTATTGGAAAAAGCTGCAATGAGATATCTAGTTTCTAATTCAGGTTTTAGCTCTGGGTCGTGTCCATTAATTTTTAACACATTTTAACTAATCTGTAAAAATTTATAATTTTTCTTAATCTTATCGGCAAATAGAAAATTAAACAAAAAACAAGGTAATAGAAAATATGAATTACATAATCGCCTCAAAAGAAGCAGATAAGCAAATAATGGATCAGCTTATTCAACTCTTAGAGGAAGCTGGATTTTACGTTTATAGTGATCGCAAGAAACTTAAAGATGGAGATTGTTGGCGAAATAAGATCTACTCAGCTATTTGTTCTTGTCATGCAGCGGTTGTCCTGGTTACTCAGGAGGCCCTTGATAATGCGAAATATCCATGGGTATTTAAGGAATGTTCCATGTTTACAATGTTGAAATATGCAAACAGCCAGTTTCCGATCATTCCTATTACAATGACTGGAGTAACAATTGAGGATATCGATAAATCTTCCTTCAAAGCACTCCAGCTTAACGAGATTATGGCAGGGTCCTACGAAGACCTCAAGACTGTGATGGACATAATTAAAAGCAAGCTAGGTGAACCAGAATGCTCAGATGGCCCTCTTTATTATCTTCACAACCTTATTGCAAATATTTCTATTTTGAGTGATAAAACAGAAGACGACTATCTGGACTTCCTTTGTGCCATTTCAGGGGATCTAAGCCTGCTTCCGCCGCGTATTCAGGAGGCATTTACAGACACATCTCTTCTTTTTTTAGGCCACAGGATAGCTGATTGGGATTTCCGTGTTTTTTCTGGATTCTTGCTGAATACTTAAAAATAAGTAGTCATAAAAAACACTATTCTGTGCAAATCGTGCCAAGGAATTTTTCTGAGGCCCAAAAAAAAAGCTCATGTATATCTGGATCACTATTTTACGGAGCTTGATATCCACGTATACTGACACGATTGCCGTGAATTTGCCGCAAAATTCGTAACACGATGGGAGGCTTTCAATAGTGGCACCTAAGTTCCAGGCTTACGTGGTCCCTCGACCCTTTGAAGAGAAACACAATATCATTTTTTTTCTGAAGATACCGTGAAGCTCAAGATCTCCGGTCCTTAGTCATTGCGCATTGTTTGGTTCTCGTCTATGCCCAGTCGGGTGCAGGTAAGACTTCACTTATCAATGCAGGGCTTATTTCTCTCCTGAAGGAAAAAGGGTTTGAAGTTCTCCCTGTGGCGAGAGTTAAAGGTACACTTTTTGAAAATATAAAAACGGACTCGATATCAAACATATACGTCTTTAATACTCTCACAAGCTGGGCTGAAGGTGAGTATGATGTTGAGCGCCTGGCTAAAATGAAATTTGTTGATTTTTTGGGTGCACGAGAGCATACGCTGGATGAAGATAGTATGCCTTACGCCGTGTAGTCATCTTCGATCAGTTTGAGGAAATATTCACTTCGTATCAAGACCGCTGGAAAGATAGAGAGGGATTTTTTGAGCAATTAAGCACTGGTCTGGAAGCAGATCCCCTTGTAAGAATAATTTTTGTCATGCGGGAGGATTTTATAGCTCAGCTAGACCCTTATGCAGAGGTTCTACCAGAAAGATTGCGGGCGCGTTTTCACTGGAACATCTGCGCAGTGAGGCTGCTCTGCAGGCAATCAAAAGGCCATTGATAGGTAGTACTCGCTCTTTTGTAGAAGGCCTAGCAGAAAAACTTGTTGACGATTTGCTGAAAAGTCGAGTTAAGACAACGCCAGGCAAGACCGCTGAAATAAAAGGAGAGTTCATAGAGGCTTTGCAACTTCAGGTGGTATGTCAGGATCTCTGGCGGGAGTTACCGCCGGATGAAAAACAAATCACTTTTCAGCACCTGGAAAAATATGACAATGTAGAAAAGATACTTTACAGTTTTTACGACGAAGCTATAAAGGCTGCGGCAGAGAAGGCACACATTGATGAGAAGGGCCTTCGCACATTGTGCGGTGAAGTGTTGATCACGGAGATGGGAACACTAGGACGGTGTACCGGGCTCCAGAGTACACGGGTGATATTCTCAATGTACCCATTGACGTGATTAAAAGCATGCACCTTATTAGAGCAGAGTGGCGGGCAGGTACACGCTGGTATGAACTGACACACGACAGGTTTATAGAACCGATACTAGCTTCTAACAAGGTTTTTAATGATGAATTGGTAGAGAATAAACCGCTAGAGAAAGAATTGGCAGAAAAAGAAAGAAGTAGAAACCGCATTATTAAAGGTTTTGTGGTCTTTTATATTACTATTTTAAATTTAATTATTTTTATTCTAGTAGGATTTATAGCTTATCACTAGTATCAGCACGAGGAACAGACGAACCATAATTATTTGGTGAATAACGTTGTGTTCAGTCATAATGGAAAAATATGTCGCTATAGCGAGTGCTGACAATGCTGCTAAGTTGTGGATGTTTATCAGTACAGAAGATCTTATTAAAGAAACCAGCAATCATTTAACCCAGAATCTTACACCAGAGGAATGAAAAAAGTAGATTGGTGATGAGCCTTATCACAAAAAGTTAGTGCGAGGGGGGTGAAATTCGAACCTACGAATATTTTGTAAAAGTATCTTAAGTCTGACTTATCCTTTCGCTTTGAGTTACTTATTATTTTATTTAGTCATGTATATTGGATCTTAAGTCTGCAGCCTTTGACTGTGTTGGGCAACCCTCACATATTAAAGGACATATTTAAGAATGTTAGGAGAGCCAACCTATAACACAAGAACAGGCTTTAAGAGAAGATCAACATTTATTTTAGTTTATTGAATCCATAGTTTTACCTTATTGCAATTGAGTAAACGGCTGTAGTCACCTTTAATACCGCCTTCCCATATACAGATTTGAACCTGGTTTTGGTTCAAATCCTTTATGCGCTTTTACCCAGTTTTTACCGTCCAGTTTTTTATCATGTAACATTTTCATAGTGTATGCTATAGCATCAATTCTTCAAAAGTATCTACATCGTTATACCCGCCCCCAGTATTCCATATCATGTTATGTACCTCTTTAACCAGGTTGCGTATGATTCTAATAAACTAATAAATGCTTCATACTCAGATATATTCAATACTTATAAAGAAATCTATACAGTTCTATAGTAGTTGATCTTGTCTCGGAAGCCAGGTACACTGCTTACATATTTTGTATGATGCCAATACCATGTGCCTGCGTCTCCGTCAGTGGTGTCGTAAACATAATCTCCATTTTCATACTTCCATATATTTTGAATTTCCTTAGCAAGCGAAAAATTTCAAATATACTTTTCTGATGTATCCATTTCAACCATTTCAGAATACAATCTCAGCTCAAAGTCGTAAGGCACATCCGAGCTAGCTGAAAAGATTCACCTGCTTCTCATGAAAGTCCTGCAAAAAGAAATGCGGATAAACACATTAAAAAATAATTATTCATCAAGATATCGACTGGAAGTATACATAATCTCAACTTTAAGGATTATCAAAATTTGTGGAATGGGGAAAATCTCCCCACTAAGACGTGACGAGATGACAGGGCCAAACAGATACTCTCTGTCCGGGTTTGTTTCTGAACAATCGATATTGGTATCAATACTGTATAGATTTAATTACAAAGCTTAAAAACTCTCGTCGAGAAAAAGTATATTCTTCACCAATGATGAAAAATTGAAGATTCAAAAAACTTTCTAAAATAGAATACATACGCAAAAAGATTTATGTACCCAAAATAGTATATATGAGCCTGCATACGAGCTACATTTTTGTGATCAGTTAGGCTACAATTGCAAAATAAATGCAGGAGCACTGCCATTATAATTGGAAGGTCACAGCAAATGCATGAAGATTTAGAAACAATAATTAAAAAAGGATTCTACAGTTGGATTAGAAATTTAAACATCTGCATTCCATTCGTCCTCAACTTTTTTGTCGATTTGATTCTTTTAATCCTATTTTTAGTATTATTGAGTATTTTGCTTTTTGCCTCAAATACAGGAAATGTAGTTGACCCTACTGCCCTTTCCCAAAAGGAGATTCTTTCCACATTATGGAAAGGATTTACGAAAAATATTATATTGTCTATACTTTTAATTCTTTCATTTTTCCTTTTTGAGATGTTCATACAGTCCTTTTTCACGGCAGGTGCAATAGCGATGGCTAAGAAGGCATCTGAGACTGGAGATACTACCCTCTCCGACATGTTCATCGCAGGTTCGAGAAATGCTTTCAGTTTTTTTTTGACAAATTTGTTAATAACCCTTCTGGAGGTGGGAGGAATCATATTTATGGTACCTGGAGTCCTCATAGTAGGAGATTTAAGTACGCTGATCGAAAATCCAATCGCTCAGATGCAGGGAATGGGAATAATTGCTGCAAGCTTAACTTTATTGGGAACATATCTAATAGCCATAAGTATAGTGTTTTCACCTACCTTATATGCCCTTGTAATCGATGAACTTGACACTTTTGAAGCTTTAGGCACAGGTTTTCACTTCTTTATGGAGAATAAAATGGATGTTTTCTTAATCTGGATAATCTTTACAGTGTTGGCTTTTATCAACGTTCTTGTAAGTGAGTATACTGATCCTGGAAATAGTCTGATCTCAGGTTTTATATCCATCCTCCAGATAGTTATTCTACAACCTCTTAAAACTGTAATATGGACACATATTTATGTAAGTAAAAAAGGACATAAACTTTATGATCCATCTCATTTGCTTTCCTATCCAGCTAAGGGGAAAGAAGATTTATAGTACTTGAATATGTGTCTATTAAGCAGTAGATAAATCACCGAGTTCACAAAATTTGTTATATACTCCTAATAAAAACAACCAGCCAAAAATTTGGAATTATCGAAACGCTCGGTTCTATTTTTATATTCGCTCTTAAGCTCGGCCTAACAGTTTGCAGGTCTGGCATATATCTTTAGTACAGGTTTCTCCACATATTCTACATTTTTCTATTTTTGTAAGGGAAAATTCTTTTGTAAGGGATCCTACAAGTTTGTCAAAACCTCGGAGCAGAGAATATTTGGTTCCCGGATGTCTTATCTCAAAATTATTCAGCATCTCCCTCACTTCTTCTCGTAGGGCTTCATCTGCATACTTACATTCGCTGAGGTCAACTGGGAGAGAATTTACGAGAGCATAGAGAGCTACTTCTTTTTCAGGAATATTTCTTAGTGGTTTCGCCCTCAATACTAGGCCTTCTATAGCCGCAGGCGGAGCAAGCCTGATCATACGTTTTACATCTCCCCTTAAGTGGTTGAGTAGGATAGTCTGGGCTTCATCATCTAGGTTGTGGCCAGTGACTAACTTTGTTGCTCCAATTTCAAGAGCTATCCTATTGAGAATATTTTTTCGAAGGACGCCACAGTAACTACATGTGCCTTTTGTTCTGTCAGTTAAAGCCAATTCGTCCATAGTTACTCCGTGTGTTTCTTTGAAAGATCTAATGATATGTCGGATCTCAAGTTTTTCTGCGAGATTCTTCGCAATTTCGAGGGAATTATGACGGTACCCCCATATTCCTTCGTCGACTGAGATCGCCACAATTTTAATGTCGAGTCTATCTCCTAGAATTTTGTGCATCACATAAAGGGCAACTGAACTGTCCTTACCTCCACTCAAAGCGACTGCTATTATGTCATTTTTCCGGATGCTATACTCTTTCCTAATTGTCAGCTTGATCTTTCTCTCAACATCCTCTACAAAGTGTTTCTTGCATAGGTGCATTCCGGAGTATTTCTGAAAAATAATAGATTCATGATTACATTTTTTGCATTTGATTGTCATTTAAAATCCTTTTTCTACCGATTTCCTGAAAATTACTTGAAAAAACGAAACTCACAAAATCTGACAATATGAATATTTGTGGGAATAAGTTGGTTAATAAATACTCAATATTATTAGTTGTATGTATAATTAGAGGATTGCTACAACCCTTTTATTTTCACAAATTTACATGTACCAATAATTAGCATATGACAAAATTAAAGGATTTGTCGAAAACCTAAATAGTTTTTGTACCAGCTTTGTTCCAAATTTTGTGCCAGGTTTTTTTCTAGGAAAGGAGCTATTTTTATATATCTTTTGTTACTTGTTCAATATTCTAAATCTCATAGTTCCTAAACCATTTTTACAAATCATATTTATCATCAATTAATTATTTAACGCAGCGAAATAATGTGCAAGGTCAATGAAGAGTTGATGAAAGATCTAAACGTTTACAAAATTGAGATGAACGAATTATAGGATTGAAAAAAAGTTTAATTTTTAAAAATAGATAAACCCAATATAGTCTTAATAGTTTTAGACAAAGAAGGGATTTTAAAACTCGATTTTTTAAAATTATATGTTATTATCTTGATATTTCAATGTGATATTTCTAAATTACCCAAACTTACCTGTAGAGGGTTTCGATAAACCTCTGATTCTCATTAGTTATTTATATCCAGTTTATACGCACATGATTAAATTTAAGGGTTTATCGGAATCCTCTGTAATGTAATTTTCAGTACTGCGTTCTCGAGGGTTATGAAAAATTTATTTCGTTTGCCCGACTCAATCATTCACACATGACGAAAAATACGATATTGTCTCATACCCTTGCTGCCTGCTACATATTACGAGTTAATATTACTATAGTATAATCTTTGTTAAGGTCCTTTATAAATTCTGCAATCTTTGAAGTGGGTACAGGATCAGGAGCAGCTGCAGGATGCATCTAAAAAAGAGTGGGACCACAACATTTTAAAAAATTCGATGAGTATACTTGATATGCTATTTCCAACAACTATTGGCAAGACCCTCAAACGTTATCTCTCGAACCTCTCCATGTAGGTATATTTCCATCTATGCATTCGATTTCTCCCTTTTCTGTAAGATAATCCAGGATTTCTAGGAGCTCTTTTTTTTTGATATCTAGATCGTATCTGGCCTTAAACTCGGATATAATGTGTAGAATATCCAAGGTCCTGTTCAAGATGATCTTTTCTATAAATCCAGCAATATCTTCATACCGAGCCCACGGATATATGATCCATCGCCATTTGATAATTTTTTGGGCATAAAAGTCAGGCACATAAGTAGAACAGGTCTTGTGCTGGAGCACTGCAGTCCTTACCTCAGAGGGCTTAAGACTCCATATATAGTTCACAGCAAGGTTGAGTGTATCACCAGTATCAGTCAAATCATCAACAATCAGCATTTTTTTCCCAGTTATATCCACAGAAATAGGGAGCCGAATATTTGACTCTGGTCGCATGTCTGAAGCTCTTGCATAATGCTCAATCCTCATTGAAATAAGGTTATTGAAAAGCAATAAATCTGAAATCAGCCTCCCAGGAACATAGCCTCCTCTACCGATGGCTACAATTATATCAGGAGTATAACCCGATCCTCTGATTTTTCGGGAAAGAATTTTGGAAAGCTTTAATACATAATTAAAGCTTATAGCTTCGCACCTTAAAAAGTTTTTATATTCCAGAGAGCAACTGGGATGCTGTAGTTGGCTATTTTTTTCTTGCATAAAATAAATCACCTCCTGCCTATTGTCTTGTAGGTAGTATATAATACAAATTTATGGATGATGCGAATTAGTAGTGCGTTAAAAACATAAGAACAATTAACTTGGTACTTCAAAATCTCTCATATATCTTACTTCTTCAGCTCATGAATATAAGGCATTTTGTTCTGCTTAATTTTCTGTCTTTTTCTCTTATCAGTACAGCCCTCTGCGAGAAAATTGATATATGGTATATGTTAAATATTTTATATAAAGATAATACTAAAAACCTTACATTAAAGTCGAAAAATCGCTACACTTTGTATTCAAAGTAGTGAATGAAAATCTTTAACCCGTGAAAAATGGGAACTGCTTAAAAAAAGTTTTTTTAGATTTCAAATGGAATGGTTACTTTAAGCAATAAACTGAACGAAAAAACATTTAATGCCTGTACTAAATAACATAGGCAATGCATAATTATTTTGGAATAATTTCCATGGCAGTTTCCTAATTTTGTGCCAATATCTATGAACAACAAACATCAAGCCTTTGTTTCGGGAAGAGTTCATCAACTCAAATTATTTGAATCAATAGCTTCAATATCATAGTAGCAATATAGAAGGCTACAGAGAGTACTCAAAAACAGAAATTTAATGAAAGCTCACTAAGGAGAACATTTTTATGTCAATAATAAACACATCACAAGGAGTGGGTGGTATCCTGAACATTTTTAGAGATCTTGCAGAAGGAGCGGAAAAAATCACTTTTGTAGGAACTCCGGGTTTTTGCACTCCCTTTGCTGAACTTCTAAGTTTCGTAGTTCGAGACAGAAAGCTTGCCTTCATCCCGAGTCTAGACTTTGAGAAAGCTAGATCAATCCATATGACTCCTGAAGGTATGCAGCTCGGAGAATCCACAGATGCACATGCAGACGTAATCGTCCTTCTAGGTGGGCTTGCAATGCCGAAAACCGGGATAAATCCTGAAAAAGCGAAGGTAATTGTCAGAAAGGTTCTCGAAAATTCGGGAAAAAAAAGAATTATAGGATTATGTTTTCATTCTATGTTCATGCAGCAGAATTGGGATAAGATGATCGACTTTGATTATATCATCAACGCTGATCTGGCTGTTGAAGTGACGGATATCTAAAATTTCATGCGATTCCTTCCTTTCTACCGATAAATAACACGGATAAAAACAATTTTTTATATTCAAAATCCAATTGATCCTTAATGTCATCATATGGTTTTGATCCTGTATCCGTGGAAATAATTTGCAAATGATGCTAAAAAGTAGTATATGAAAAATGAAACGGATAATCGGAAAATTCCTGTTCATCCTCCGACCTGAAGTTCCATATGCTCAGCTTAAGCCAGCTAGGATCTATTAATCCAGTTATTTTTTGAGGAACCTGCAGTTTAACAACTATCATAATGTTCATTATTAGGAGTACTTCTACATTTTTTGACAGGTACCTTCTTTTCCAAAACTCTATTTTCTGCTTTCTTTGTTTAATTCTCTTTGATCTCTACAAAAGTTAAAATTCTGGCTGTAAAGCCCTATTTAGGTGTATTACAACATAACTTTATTTTGAAAGTTTATTGTTTTCGTTGAGATTCTTAGAACCTATGTACCTGAGAAGAAAAAAAAAAACCATGAGTGGAGATTCCTAAATATTTTTATTTTGATTTTCCTAAATTTTATACTATCGATTTCATCATTTCAGCTGCGTATTAATCCTATTTACTTTTAAGCTTAATAAGGCAATGTATCAAAAATTTTGTAAAATCTGATTGACTCTGTATCCTTTTTCTTTCACCACAAAAAAGGTCCAAAGTCAATGGATTATGTATTCAAAATGCGACTATTTTTGTGTAAAATCACAAATATTAGTAAATTATAAAGGAGGAAATCACATATTGGAATAATCCACCTTCATAGAATGTGCAAATATTTGACATGAATTTATAGTAAATTCATGACAATGCCAAAAATGTAGAGGGATATCTCTACGAAATAGAATTTGGTATCAACAGGACTTACGCAGTAGAACTGAAAAATCAATAACATTAAATCTTTAATAGTTTTAAAATGAAAAATTTAAATTAATTGTTTATTGTGTTTAATTTTGTACTTCAAGCACCCAAGTCCTGAGACGATATGGAGTTTAAAAATGGATATCTTAAAAAAACAAAGGGAAAAATATGCATATTGCGGACAATGCCTTGAAGTCTGCCCTCGATATAATGATCCCAAATTGATTGAAAAACTCTGCATGTATTTAGAAGGAAACTCAGACATTAATTTTGACTCTCTTCTTCGCTTTCTGACCTGTGGGCTTTGCACCTGCGCCTGTCCTGAAGAACTTGGGATCAAGCCACTTATTTCTCATGCCCGAAGAAGTGAATAAATGAAAACGGTCTTGTGGACCGGTAGACCATAGCGGACTCGGATGCTCAAAATAACGTTTTCAAAAAAATAGCTGAAATGAGTGAGATCCCAGTATATAAATATAGTATCGGTTCTGTAGTTTATTTCCCAGGTTGCGCAGATACCTGTATCAATACAAACATTTAGAAAGCTACAGTAGCTTTTTTGGAGAAAGCAAGGGTAGATTACACTGTTTTGAGTGGAATTGAGTACTGTTGTGGAGCTGTATCTAAGGTGCTGGTGATCTAGTCCGATCCACAAGAACGGGCAGCTAAATGTTGAAGAAGTCCGAAAAAGAGGAGCAAAAATACTTATAACTGCCTGTCCAGGATGTTTCAAAGCTTTTAAGGATATATATCCAAGGCTGTTTGGAAAATTTGATTTTCAGGTCATGCAAGTTTCCCAGTATCTAGAACTTCTGTTAAGAAATGGCAAACTTAGTCCAGAGGCTACTCTTATCACAAAGTTTTTTATCATGATCCCTGCCACTTGACTAGGGGAATTAGAGTCTATCAGGAAGCAAGAAATGTGCTGAAAAAATTAAGGGAACAGAACTTGCAAATAAAACTCCTAAAAATTCGTCATGTTGCGGTTTTGGAGGTGGAGTGAGGATTAACTATCCTTATGAATCCCTTTCCATGGCATCGGACAGATTCAGAGCTGCAGAAAAGCTGGGATGTGATGCAATCATCACGAATTGCGGGGGTTGTATGCAAAACCTCATTGAGGCTGGAAAAAATGAGAAAATAATAATCTTTGACCTTACTGAGTATCTTTCCCTTGCTTGCGGAATAAGAATCAAGCGTGGAAATAAAAATATTTTTGAGCTGGTCAACAGGGCTTATATGCTTTGTATTTCAGGCTACTGTGTTGCTAGTATTGAATTAGATACTTTATGACCAGGACATTTTTGTTTTTCTGGAAAATCATAACTCAGCTGAAATAACAATATATATTTTTATAGTTCCATGAAATCTTAGGTTTTGGGTATGAGCTATTTAAAACTATAACCACACAAATTTCGATTTTTCGATAGCTTGCATAATTTTATGTAAAATTTGCTTTATCCCACCTTTAATCCTCTTTTTTGATTACTGCTCATTACAATAGATGTATGGGACCTATGAACTTGAGGTACAAAATCAAGTACAATAAACACTTATGTTTTAATTTGAATCTTAGATAATTGAAGGTTTAATGCTATTGATTTTCGAATTCAACCAAGTAAATCCATATTAGTTCTCAGGTTCTCTATTGCAAGCTTAATATGTGGCTAGACTAATTATGGTCGACTTACGCATTAATTACATTTTGAAAAATAAATTTTAGTTGTAAACATAATTATTGACGCTTAAATTGCTCGAAATTCTATAACCACAGAAAAAAAATGAATTTATATAAAAAGATCATCTGATACTCTTTCTTGTTAGTCGGGTTTTCCGTAGTCCAACTCTGCATTTAAGTTTAGTAGAAAAAAGGTATGTACTTTAAGATGTCAGAAAAACACCAAATCGGATCAATTATCAAATTTTACTTCAGGCTTATTTCTCGCATTAACCTTTTCATTTGAGTTTGTCTTTATCTAGGTTCTCGTCACCCCAAAGCCTTTTCAAAATTATTTATTCACATATATACCAGTTATTCCTAACTTTTTTGACCACTTAATTTTCATTAAAATATAAAATAACCACCTTGGTTATTTTCAATTAATTATGCGAAAAATAATTTCTGGATAAAAATTACTTCTTCATAAAATGTTTTAAAATCAGAAAACAATTTGATATTAATTCGGTATATTTTACTTCAAAATATTTTCATAAATTTAATCTTTTTCCTTTTCCCAAAAAACACAGATTAATTTTATATGATTTCGTTTTTGTAGTGCACAATTAGCTGATTGATATTTTCATCATAGAATAAATTTTGTTCAAATGTACCCGTTTTCTAAGCTTCTCTGCATACAGAGAACCAAAACTTTCATTGTTTGGGAAATGAGATTAGAGCGCAAGTATGTGACTTTTCTGGATAAACATCAACTCATTATTGATGGAACAGCATAAATAATCAATGAATGAAATTAAGGAAACTGTGCATAAAAAATAATTATTTTTAGCCATCGTTTCCTATTGCGTCAACAGGACAGTTTTCTAGTGCCTCTTCACAAGCTTTTTTTTCCTCGTCGTTTTCAGGCTGCTTATATACGTAGGAATTTGAATTTTCGTCATTCATTTTGAAATTCGTTGGTGCAGTATCCACGCATAACTGACACGCGATACATTCATAATCACAATAATAAGGTCCAGGAACATTTTCAGCAGCTTTATCTGATTTATCAGCTATATTTCACTCCTCCGACTGAATTTATCTTACAAGAAGAATACTTAAGAGGAATTCTATATATAATTTAACATTTAAAATAATTTTTCATCTTGAAAATTCTTCCGTCTATCTAAATTTACACATTTGTGGTACAAAAATTATGTACAATTGACTTTAGAGCTAAACTTGTGTTTCAGACAATTTAAGGCTCTAATGCTACTGATTTAATTTCAACCATATAAGTCCTGTACATAATTATGATCTTGAGCTTATCTCAACTTTGTTGTTAATAACTAACTCTATCTTTTCTATATAGTTGAAATCAAATAGTTCCCAAATAAAAAAATTCCATGAGCTCTTTATGCTCCAGGAGTCCCAAGAGCTCCAGGAGTCATAGATCAGCAATATTTTCTTATTTCGTATGGAACTTAGGGAATTCAGAAATTTTAACACAAAAGAAAATTATGCATCGGATATTAGTTGATACTTGTCTATTTTTCTGTTAATGTGAATCTCATCGCGAATTTCACCCCATTGTCCCTTCTCAGGTCAAATTTCCCATTTAATTGGTCTACGAGGGTAGCTACTAGCTGAAATCCAAGACTATTAAGGTCTTCAATTTCAAAATTATCAGGAATACCAACACCGTTGTCTATGACCTCTAGGGTAAAACCAGTGCTTTTAAAGCTATCTTTTTTGTTTTCGTCTCTGTGAAGTTTGATTTGAATTTCTCCCTTAGCGTTGCTGGGAAATGCATGTTTGAGAGAGTTGGAAACGAGTTCATTAATAATCATTCCTAATGGGATAGCAGTATCCATATCAAAGAAAAGGCTCTCTTCCAGATCCAGGTTTAAACTGACATCGATATTTCCAAGTCTATATATCTGATAAAGGTTATCAACAAGCTTCTTAAGGTATGATGTGAAACTCACTGTGTCTCCCTTTTTGCCTTCATGTAGTTCCTCATGAATGAGAGCCATAGATGTCACTCTGTATTGGCTTTCCCTGAAGGCTTCTAGGACTTCGTAGTCCTTTATACTCTTTCGGTCTCTGAACTTTTCAGCTTGGAGGTCAAGGAGAGAAGAGATAACCTGAAGATTATTCTTGATTCTATGGTGAATCTCCTTTTTGCGAGCTTTCTGAATATTTGCCAAAGCTTCTTCAGTTTTTTTACGGTTTGTAATATCCTGGACTGTCCCTTCCATTTGAATAGGAATATTTTTTCCATCAAAAATAACTTCACCTTTCTCATTGACCACACGTTCTTCTCCATTAGCTAAAATAATCCTATGATCGATGTTATAGGGCTTTCCTTTTAAAGCTATTTTAACGGCATTATCTACATAGCCTCGGTCATCTGGATGCACATAGCTTAAAAATGCGTCGTAAGTTGCGCCGAATTCTTGAGGAGTGCGCCCAAAAATACGATAAATTTCATCGGACCAATATAATTCATTTGTTACAATATTCCAATTCCAATTTCCAAGGTGAGCTATTCTTTGAGCTTCAGAAAGACCTTTCTCACTTTTTTTCAATGATGTATAAGCTTCTTCAAGTTCATTTGTACGTTCTTTAACTTTTTCTTCTAAATTGTCGTATGCCCTTTTTATAGTTTCTTCAGCTTTTTTGCGCGCAGTAATATCACGTGCTGCAGCAAAAGCACCAATAATCTCACCAGATTCATCCTTATATACTGAAGCATTGAATAAAACAGGTGTTAAGCTTCCGTTTATATGTCGGATTTCAAGCTCATAGTTAAACACTGCTCCTTTTTTGAAAATTTGTTGATACCCTTCTTTCGCTTTTTTAAGATCAGTGAAATAATTCGTAAAATCGGTGCCAATGAGTTCTCTCCGTGAATATCCAGTAACTTGTTCTGTGGCTTCATTTACATCGGTTATTTCCCCATCACGCCCAATGGTTACTAAAGGATCCAAGCTAGATTCAATCAAACTACGATTGTAAATATTTGACAACCTAACAATTTCTTCTGCTTTTTTGCGCTCAGTGATATCTTGGACATGAGCGATCGTATAGATCGGGCAGCCTTTAGCATCGCGTACTGGGGACGAACTAACTTCGCACCATATAATTTGTCCTTTCTTATTGATATACCGCTTCTCAATCCACAACAACTGCTTATCCTGATCAATAACTGCCTTGTGAGCCGAAAAGCTTGGATGCGTGTCCTCAGGATGGGTAAACTCAAGAAATGAACGGCCTATAATTTCATCGTCTTTGAATCCAAGCAATTTACAGAGAGCATCATTAGACCTCAAAAATCGACCAGCTGGAGAAACTAATGCCATACCGACTGCACTTTCATCAAAAGCTGAACGGAATCTTTCCTCGCTCTCCCGTAACGCCTTTTCAGCTTGAGTGCATTCATTGATATCACGAGCAACATGGATACATCCAGTGAGTTTTCCTTCAGAATCATATAGTGGCGAGACACTTACTATGAAATAGCCCCCCAGTGCTTCCTCGTGAACTTTCTTAACATGCTCAAGCTTGTCCTTAAGCAATCGCCTATATGGACAAAAAGATGGGGGGTAATCAATCCCATGTACAATATGATAACAGGTTAACCCTATACACTCTTCTTGTATCAGCCCTAATCTTGTCGCCATTGCCTTGTTTACACGAACAAATCGATATTTATCGTCGAGTATGGCTATAAGGTCTGGGATAGCATCAAAGGTAAGTTCACACTCTTTTATTGATCTAAAAGCTGCTTCTTCAGCTTTCTTCCACCATAAATTATCTATGTGGCCCCATTTTCCTTCCTTTTTGATCAAAGAAAATTGATGGATGGAGGCTACTTCAATAATCTCGGATGCCTTGCATCTATCAAGGGGATAGTTACAACAAATTATCCTCTGTTTATCGGTGGCTAGGTCTATTTTTTTACCATATTCAATGAAATCATTCCAATATTTATCCCCTATCCAAAAAGCGTTTATGCTCAACCTCAAGCCATCGTATCCACGAGCTAGGATCTGGTCGATTCTCTCAAACCAATCGTTCCAGATTTTCTTAGGATCTAAAACATCATTTTTTATATGAGTGTAAGAAATAATTTCTATTTGTCTATTTTCCAGATAAGTATCAAAATCAGGAATAGTTCTTCTCAGGACTCTTTTTGCCTCTTCTACATCTGAAGGTTCTGATGTGATCCACATACAAAACTCGTTATTTTCCAGTCCTTCTTTGAAGTAGGGAACCAAGTTATCCATCAAATCTTCTTTTGTCTGGTAAAATTGGCAGAAGTGAGTTCCCCATGGCACATTTCCAATGATTTCAATACCAGAATTTATTAAGTTTTCCTTCATTCAGCATTTTCTCCAATTAACGTTAAATTGACTACTAAATCTTGAAAATCATCTTTTGAATTTGCTCAGCAAACTTAGAATATAACCTAATATATAAATATTTTTATTCAAACCATATGATGCCAAATAATAATTCTCATCAGCCTTTAAACTCTTGAATTTGATAATTAGTGATGTTGGTTGCTTCTTTAGGGAAAGACACAGTGTTAAATTTATGAAGGCCCAAAAAAATAACATAAACATAATTAATATATAATTATTATTTGATTTTAAAACATTTCATGAACAATAAGTTTTACTCAGAAACGGTTATTTTTATAATTAATTTAAAATAAATAGTGGGTAATTTAATATTGTAGCTTAAATTCAATAGATAAAGAATGAGGAATGGCCGGTCGGGTCCATGAGCTTTGGAGTAATTGTAGAAGATTTAGATATCCCTTAACCATACCGATCTTTGCAGATCAGAGAGAATTATAAACTTGCATGAAACTTTTTTAGTTTTCGATCTATCTTTAGACTATCTTTTTCTTAATTCAGCCATTCCACATCATGTAAAAATATACAACTTATGACCGAAAACTGGCGCATTAAAAGGAAAAATCAAACTGTTACTGCAATACATATGAGATAATCGATTTTCAAATATCATTAAGTTTATTTAGAATCCCACATGGAATTTATGCCTGTCAATAAAACTTCAAGAATCTGCTGACCAGCAGAATTCCCACGATGACAGGCCAGGACAGGACTTTCATTACATGTTGTCTTTTGTACTCATATCCGAAGATGTATCAATAGTAAAAAACTAAGTAGGCAGAGTTGTGATGCAATAAAAACTGTTTATTTTCTACGTTTATTCGAGTTAGTCATTTTCAGCTCTTAAACAATCATTGTAATTCCCATCCAGTAGCACTTCTTGTCGTTGTATTCCTGTCCCGTACATTTCCACAGCTATACTGATCAGCGTTTCTATTCTAATCATGTTGTTAGCGTAATAGATATTCCATGGGCGTTAGAGGACGCTCAGATCTGGGTCCGAGACCTTACGTCTAACCAAGTGATGGATGATATCTAAAAATGCTACTGTCCAGGCTAATGGGAAGGCGAGAGAAAGGAGCTCATAGAACGGTCCAGGAAACGTCATGTCAAAATGGCAGAAGAATCTCCGGACAAAAAAAAAACCTTTCCAGCATCCATATTATTGGGAAGTGTTTACAGTTAACGGAGCATGAAATTAAGGTCAAGATTAATAGTGCACATGTTTTAAAGCTAGGTTTTTTGCCTTCTTGACGTATTATTCTTTTTTGATCGATGTCGTCGCATTAGTTTTATGGTTCTTGAGCTTTTTGGAGACTCTACAACATGCCATTAATGACTTTTCGGATAGTCTCTCATTTTTATCATTTCATACTTTCAAAGCGCTATTTTTGTTTGGCTACGATTTCTATAGAAATATCGTTATCTTTATAATATTATTTTGAATAAACAACACAAAATAATAACATTTAAGTAAATGGTTTCTAACGTTTGTTACTGAAAAAGGTGATTATCCTGGACTATTTTTCTCTGGATCTGCAAATCGCAAAAGAGCCGGAAGGTTCTCAGAACCTGTACAAAGCTTCAATTTTGGAAAATGGAGATATTAAGGCTACTCGGAATTTTGAACTCGGGCACGACCTGAAACTTACTCAGATGCTGGATATGATAGAGAAAAAGTAGTCAGTACCAAGCCCCAGCCTGAAGAAACAACTAAAGACCACCTACTAGTGCTCCGGAACCAAAAGAAGCATCAGAAAATGTACCCATGTCATGAGTACCCCCTGTTATTGTTTCATCGACCGCCAATTCAATGCCGTTCGTGAATTGTTTATTCAGCACAACATTTGCAGAAGATGTGTTACCAGAGCCTGACAACACCAGATGTCCGTTCTGCAGATCTACTGTTGAGTCATTGCTTCCTTTTTTGTAAGCTGTCCACTTTGACGTATTTAACCTGCCTGAGCTAAAGTTATCATATTCCCACATGACTGTATCTCCATTGGGAGAATAGCCAGATGTATTGTACACATTGAAATATTGAGCGTTGCCATTCATGTTGACTTTAAGCCACAAATTGTGCTGTGGATCTATGTAATACGGCTGTGCAGCTGATTTCTTGATTGAGGATTCTGGAAGCGCAATCGCAGACAATAAAATTATGCTGATTAATAAAAAGAGTATATTATATTTTAGTCCCATAATATTCCATTTTTTAGTACTATTTAGATGATATTAATGAATTATAGGCTAAGTTCCAAAATCGACTGTTTTTTTAATTTCATATCTACTGCTGAATTTTGAAAGCGCGACGAATGATACTTATGAAAATTTCAATAAACTTCTGATTTGTCACGAATTAATTATATAAATTATATCAGCGTATGACTTAATTGATGAGTTTGTCGAAATAATATCACAGTTATTTTATAAACATTTTTGTTTTTAGTATTGCTTGATTTTAATAAAAATATGTATATAAACTTATTCTTAGATAAAATGTTCTCAAGTTTTGGCTGAAATTAAAAGAATGCCTAGATTTTGCAACAAAAAAAATCTATGCATCAGTGAAAATAAGAAAGACAGAAACTTTGTTAGCATACCTTCGTTGACATAGTCTTTTTTAAGTCCACATTTTACAAAATGATGAAAATTTTACCTAAGGGGATTTGTTCTAACCAGTTTCATAAAAATTGCGCTTAAATGATAGAGGATTTCGATAAACCTCTGATTTCAACAAATTGCTTATATACCCTTTATAAACTATCTACTAAAAAGTGGGGTTTATCGAAATCGTCAATACTATTTGCAAACGAGTATATAATATCCTGCGCCTGATAGTACTTATTTTCTAAAAAAATAACGGCTAATAAGTCGCTTAATTGAAAAAAAGTTTTTAGAAGGATGGAATTTGTCGTTAAGAGGCACTAAATCTGAAAAATTTTATTTGCTTGTAAAAAAGGCCCTGGAAATGGAGGCAATTGATGCTAAGATAATTCCCACTTCCAAGATTTTTATAGAAAAAAGATTTGTTTTAAAATGCAGGGGCTGTATCGGCTATGGGAAAAAACTTACCTGCCCACACCATGTTCCTACTGTTGATGAATTTCGAGAGATGCTCAAGGAGTACAGATATGCGCTGCTTGTCAAGTTCAGGTCTCCTGCAGTCGCAGACGAAGAAATTGCAAAAGCTTCATACAAAACCTGGCTTGACCCTACCGAGCCTGAGGAGACGAGGAAAAAAGCAGCTAAGTTCTGGTCAGATTATTTTGACTACAGCAAAAAGATGGCTTTCTCGATGCTCGAGCTTGAAAAGACAGCTTTTAATGAAGGTTTTACCTTTGCAGTCGCATTCGTAAACGGTTCATGTAGGCTTTGTGAAAAATGCAACGTGGAAAAGGGAATCTGTATCCATTCAAATATGGCAAGGATTCCTGAGCATGAGTTGGAATTAATATGAAGAAAACTGCCGCTGAATCAGAGATGCCCATAGAATTCCCCATTAAAGGGCAACCTGAACCAATGTCCATTCTATTGATTGACTAAAAATATCAATTAAAATAAACCTAATTGGGTATTTACTAATTTGAATTTAGGACTTACTCACTTGAGATCTAAAATTAAGTACAATAAACACTGTGGTTTTATATTTATATAAAAATTAGCCAAAAAGTTATCATTACCATGTGACAGTTCATCACAACAGCTGACATACCCACTAATATCTGTCTATTAATACCATGTTGTGACTGGGTGAGGAACCCTTATATTAACCAGCGCATGTGGCTATGCTAATCATGAGATTCAAAAATAAATACAATATGATCAAAAAAGTTATATTTAATTTAGGGGGTATGAGATCATTCTCATACCTGCTGCTCCATCACTCGATCATTATTTTTCTTTCTGCCAATTGACTTAATTTTGGAAGGGTAACCGTCAAGACCCCGTTTTTAAGCTGAGCAGATGCTCCGTTTTCGGTTACCCCGTTCGTGAGTGGGATCTCACGATAGTATTGCATAAGAGCCCGCTCTTTCCTGATGTAACCTTCCTTTTTAGCCTCTTCCTCTTTTCCTTGTCCAGCATTGATTATGAGAGAATTATCTCTGAGGCTCAATTCAATATTTTCTCTATCAATGCCTGGCAAATCTGTTGTGACAATTATCTTATCAGATTCTTCTATAACGTCGACAAATGGAGACAGGACTTCGCTACCGAACCGATTATCAAACATCGGGAAAGAGCTAAACATCTGCTCCATGTATTCATGCATCCTTCTGATCTCGTCAAAAGGGTTCCATGTGCATGCATCGTAAGACGGCCTTTTTACTGGCAGTGTCATGTATACATTCCTCCGATACTTTTTTCCAAGATAACAAGCTTGTTCGAGGCTATTATTGACGTTATTTTCAATCTTTTCGCATACTTTCAGTGAGGGCCTATATAGTAACCACGTAGTTACTATCATATAGTAAGTGTTATTAATATTTAAATGTTTTGTTTATAACCGGCTTTGCATCTAATGTCTGATAATTGCACCTAATGCCTAACATTCGCATCTAAAGTCGGGCTAAATTGGGACTTTAGGTGGAAAGCCGGTTATAGCAGTAATTTCGATTTTCTATAGTTCCTAATGACTATTCTTATACAGTTTTTCTGGGCTAATTTGCAAAAGAGACTTGAATTTACCCAGAATAATGATATCTCTACAATAGTCCTAATATTTCAGTAATTTAAAGTTCTAAAGTGAAAATTATGTATAGAGGATTTCGATAAGCCTCTGATTTCAACAAATTGCTGATATATCCTTTATAAACTATTTATTAAAAAGTGGGGTTTATCGAAATCGTCATAGTCTTCACTAACTCATTTCGTAATTCATAATTATATAGTTGGAATTAGATACCTTTTAATCGAGAGCATAGTGCTTAACTTCTTTCTCGATTAACTTTATTTAAGTAATCCAGGAATGATTTGACTGAACTATTGCACAATGATTCGATTCCGCAGATTAATGTTTTGCTGATATTCGAATTGACAATTGATTTCATCTGATATGCTGCGAATCGAGCCATAGACGACTTTTATTCAGAGAACAGTTATGCTACCCTCATTGACGATGTCGCAGATAACACAGTACGCTCAAAACCTTGTTCACAGTTAAAATGTATTTGCTGCATTTTGAACTGTTCGCCATCTCAAAAAAAACTTTGCATGAAGGATACTAAACAAGTACAATAAGTCTCATGTTTCATCGCCTACAAGCAATTATGCCGCCTTAACGGCATGGCCTAAGCGCGTGCCATTTACTTCAAGTAATTTCAAGACTTTTTTCACAGCGATCGTTTTACTGGCTTCTTCTTCATCCTTGAAATTCAGTAGGTTCAGCATAACAATTATAACCTCATATGGATTCGAAGCCTTGGCATTCACTGCTTCATCATTTGTACAATAAAACTTATATAAAATTCTTTTAGTCAATAATGCCTAAGTGTATCCCCATTTGAGTCAACTGCTCGGTAAAGATATTTCCATTTACCTTTTACTTTGATATAGGTTTCATCAACTCTCCACGAATCATTTGTTGGTCTTAAATGTCTCATTATCTTCTTTTCTATTTCAGGGGAATATTGATGTACCCATCTCATGATTGTTGTATGGTAAACTTTTATTCCCCTTTCTGCCATCATTTCCTTTAAATTTCTATAACTTAATGCATATTTTAAGTACCATCTTACATTTAATAGGATAATTTCCCCTTCATAATGCTTCCATTTAAAGGAATTAGATAGCATGTTACTACCTTTGGTTTTCTTTTTATTCTATTGTATCAGTAGAAAGGATTTTTTGCAACGGAACCGCTTAAAGTATAAACTCAGTTAGTTATAACACTGGTTTTCTGAAAAATTTTAGTCCCGAAACAAGCCATTGGGGATTCGATTTAAATAAATTGTAATTTCTGCAAAAATGAATTAATTAAGCAATGTTAAGTTATGTGAATCTAGTAATCGCCCATTTAGAAAGTACTATAAAATCAAGGTATATAGGAGTGTTGCTTGGCTAAATAAATTACCCCCAATACGCTGGAGATCATTTGCAGATACTTCAGCTCGATATTTTTCATTTTACAGGTAAAATAGAGAGAGCATCATTTGCTCTTGATTCAACGAAAATTAGACTATTGTACTTTAGGATTTCACTTGATTTTGTCCTAATGGTATATTCTTGATAGAGAACTAAATTTTCATTATAAAGGAAATGGAATTATAAAGCCCTTCACTAAGTGACAAAGTGACAATAGTTTTTTGGGTTCCGTTGCAAAAAATCTGGCTCTCTTGCAAAATCAGTATAAACCTTTACAATTAGGAAATTTAATTAATCTAGTCACCGAGAAACTGACATACAAAGGCAAGAATTATAGTCCCAAACTAAGGAAATATTATTTTTGCAACGGAACCCTATCCCTTGATTTAGGTTTAACTTGTTCTAATCTAGAATTTATTTGCATTGAGTGCAGTTGTTTCACTAAATTACTTTTATAAATTTTTATGTACTTGGTTTTTTTAAACGACAATCATTATTTAGGTTTAGAACAACTAAATTTGATTTAAATAAGTTAACCTTTACTTGAGATAATATTAAGACTTACACAGTTTAACTGAAAAATCAATTGCATCAAACCATATGTTGTTTAGAATTCAAGTTTTAACCACTTAGTCTATTACACTTGGTTTAGTACTTCAAGTGTGTGAGCCCAAAGCATATTTACTTGACTTAATATTTCATGGTGATCCTATGCATATAATGGAAGGCTTTTTACCGATTTTTTGGTGTCTATTATGGTTTATAGCATCAATACCAGTGATCGCATATGGTATTTACAAACTGAACAAGTTAGTGAAAGAAAAAAGCGATATATTACCTATCCTTGCTGTCGCAGGTGCATTTATCTTCGTACTTTCCTCACTAAAAATGCCTTCGGTTACAGGAAGCTGTTCTCACCCTACAGGAACAGGTGTGAGTGCAATAATGTTTGGCCCTGCGATTACTGCAGTTCTTGGGACTATTGTGCTGATATTCCAAGCTCTCTTCCTAGCTCATGGCGGGATTACAACCCTTGGAGCGAATGTATTCTCTATGGGTATCGTTGGTCCGTTGGTGTCATACATAATTTATAAAGCTGGAATGAAAGCCAAAATTAACTTTTATTTTATTGTCTTTCTGGCTGCAGCTTTCGGAGACTGGGCTACTTATATTATAACTTCTATGGAACTTGCATTTGCATTTCCTGCAGAAGGACTATTAAATTCTGTGGGTTTCTTCAGCTCATTCAGCAAATTTTTAGAAGTCTTCGCAATTACTCAGGTGCCCCTAGCAATCATCGAAGGTGCTGTTAGTGCCCTACTCTTCAAGTATGTGATTGAAGTTAAGAGTGATATCCTTATTGAAATGAAAGTATTGAAAGAATCTTTAATTCGTAAACTTAGGGGGCTTTCTTCATGAGCAGGAAACTTGAATTTATCGTGATGGCTATAATTTTGATTTTTGCAGCTCAGTTTTTTTATATGTCTTCTACCACACATGCCGACTATGGTGGAGCTAATGACAAACCCGCAGGTGTTATTGATCAAATTACAGGTGGGGCTTACAAGCCCATTGCAAAACCTATATGGGTACCTCCAAGTGATGAAATTGAAAGTCTGCTTTTTGGCCTTCAGGCAGCTACAGGTGCAATAATTATTGGTTACTTTCTTGGGTATTACAGAGCAAAAAATAGTTTTGAAAGCGATTTCGGTACTCAGATGGATAATAAGCTGCAAATGGACGAAAAAATTCAAAAAAGTTAATAGGTTTTGTAAAATGTGATTAGCTCTTTATCCTTTTCTTTCACTGCAAAAAAGCAAGCTGTTGAGTCAACTATTATGTTAATAAAGGTATGTTTCTATTGTTTATTGATGAATAGTTTTTGCGCTAAAATCTTTGAATTTCCTAAGCTCCATCCGAACGAAAAACTTGATTTGCCGAAAGTTAACGTTTTTAGGTAATATTTTATCATCTTTGAGTTCATTTATAGCAGCTGGATAAACTGGATTTTTATCAACAGTTATTACCTTTGGAATTTGATTCTGATTAGAATCCAAAGCTTTCTTAAAAAACGTTTCGCAGCTTTTCTATCACGCTTTGCACTTAGCATAAAATCAATTGTGTTTCCATTTGAGTCAACTGCTCGGTAAAAATATTTCCATTTACCTTTTACTTTGACATAGGTTTCATCAACTCTTCACGAATCATTTGTTGGTCTTAAATGTCTTCTTATCTTCTTTTCTATTTTAGGGGAATATCGATGTACCCATCTCATTATAGTACTGTGATCAACTTGATTTCCTCGTTCTATCATCATTTCCTTTAAATTTCTATAGCTCAATGAATATTTTAAGTACCATCTTACATTTAATAGGATAATTTCTCCTTCATAATGCTTCCATTTAAAGGAATTAGATAGCATGTTACTATCTTTGGTTTTCTTTTTATTCTATTGTATCAGTAGAAAGGATTTTTTGCAACGGAATCGTCCAGATGTTACAAGGGCGTATGTTGCAAACACCAGTGGCAGATGTGAAATTTAATTCTTTTATCTATGTTTTTTACTGCTTACATGAATAGACTTAGTAACCTGAATGCAATACCGCCTATCATGATTGCTGTGCCTATTTCTGCTATTGTTACAGCAGTTGCTTTTCTCCATCCAAATTCTGATGCCATAGCTAGTATATTGGCTAGGCATGGAATGTATATCATGCTGACCAACGCCAATACTATTAATTGCACCGGAGTCATTATCGAGCCAAAGTTCGTAGTATGGAAAATTACAGCCAGTGTTAATAGAGTCATTTCTTTCCTTACGATTCCGAATATCAACAATATACCAGATACTGCTGGCAATCCAAGCCACCAGACAGTTATCGGCATTAGTGCATTATTAATCGGAGTTAGTACTCCAAATGCATATAATGCTTGCACTGCAGCACTGCCGATTATGTAAGCTGGGAATACGATCATAATCAATGATTTGGTGCGTGCCCACGTCTGTTTGAGTATAACGCTGAGAGAGGGTACGTGATAATCTGCCATCTCTATGATAAGACCAACAGACTCTCCAGGCATTACTTTGAATGCTATGCGACCTACCACGATAATTAGCAGTATATCAAATACATATAGTGCCAGACCCCACCAAATACTTACAAATGTGGCTACCAATCCTAAAATAACGATAGTCCTCGCCGTGCAGGGTATTAGTGTAACCAGGTAGGCTAAGAGTGTTTTTTGCTTCGGGGTTTCCATTATCCGACAAGAGTAAACCGCTGGCACATTGCACCCATACCCGAGAATAAGGGGAATTACTGCCTTACCATGCAATCCAAGCTTATGCATACCGCGATCGAGCATGAATGATATTCTAGTCAAGTATCCAGAATCCTCAATAAATGCAAGTATTAAGTAAAATGGTAGTCACATACGGGATTATGAGAGTTACTCCGGCTACAAATCCGGTGAAAGCTCCATTCCATATGATATTTTCTATGGGACCTGTAATGACTGGTTCATACTGCTCTATCGCAGTTAAAAAGTCTTGTATAAAGTCCGAAACACGGGCGCCTATGAGGAACGTCCAGATCAACAGCCCCCCAATGACCATGATAGCAGTCACATATCCCAATACTGGGTGCAGAGCGATATTATCCAAGGTTTCTGTCAACGTTCTTTTTTTCACTCCTGACATGACGTCCCTGAAGACCTCGTGAGCAATCAGATCAGCTACATGATAGCGTTCACCTGTGATCACTATTCCAGATGGCTCACCATGTATCTTCTCGATCTCGTCAGCCAGTGAATCAGCTAACATGGGAACATTCGGGTCAGCCTTTTCGAAGAGGCTGCGAATCTCAGCATCTTTCTCGATGAGTTTGATAGCCATCCACCGTGAAGGATATCCAGTTTTTACATTGCCCATGGCTGCTATAAGCTTCTCTAAGCGCTGCTCTATTTCTTGACCATATTTTATTTTGTTTGGAAGTTTTTTATTTTCGATTGCATCGATGATTATTTCTGTCAGTTTATCGATACCAATTCCCTTGATTGCTACAGTGGTGACTACAGACACTCCCAGGAATTTCCTCAAGTTTTTTAACATCAATGGATAATCCTTTTTTTTCCATGAGGTCCACCTGGTTGAGTGCCATGACCATCGGTACGCCTAATTCAATCAGTTGTAGTGTGAAAAACAAATTTCGTTCCAGTGCCGATGCGTCTATGACATTTACGACTATATCCGGCTTTTCAAGAGCGATGAAATCTCGAGATACGATCTCTTCCATTGAATATGTGGAGAACGAGTATATTCCTGGCAGGTCGATTATCTTGATCCTCATACCTTTATAATGCAATAATCCCTCGGCACGCTCTACAGTCTTCCCCGGCCAGTTGCCTATTATCTGATCCACGCCAGTTAATTGGTTAAATATGGCACTCTTACCCACGTTAGAGTTCCCTGCAAGAGCAACCACCCTTTTGAAATCTTTCATTTTTTTAGATGCGGAATCACACTGCCCACAACTTTTACATCCTGCCATTAAATACTCCGTTTTATCTTGACATGTTTACAAAAATATTATCTGCTATTTCCCTTGCTATCGCTAGATTAGTCCTTCTGACGCAGATTTCTATGGGGCCATTCATTGGTGCTTTTCGCAGTAGTTTGACTTCTGTATGCAACGTTAATCCAAGGTCAGATAACCGCTGTACAATTTTCTTATCTCCCCTAAGGAATTTGATGCGGCCCTTTTCACACGGTTCAAGGTCAGTGATCGGAACAATGCTCCCATCATTTGCTCTACGTTTCCGTGAACTGGTAACTCCGTTACATTCATCACATGTGCCTACAAACATAGTACAGGAACTGATATGACTTCCATGTGGGCACCTCGCAGGAGCATTAAGAATCTTACATAAAGCGTTTTCCGTCTCGTCAGAAATATCATGCTCCATCTTACATGCTTCAGCATGTGCCTTTTTTTCATCGATGTGAAGAGTATCTGTAAGAAATACTTCTAGAAGCCTATGTTTCCGTTTAATTTTAATAGCTATTATCAACCCTTCCTTTGTAAGAGTAGCGCCTTTATAAGGCGCATAAACTACAAGGCCTTTTTTCGCCATATGCTGAATTGCTTCTGTAACACTTGCTGGCGATATTTTAAGGCATTTCGCTATCTCAGTAGTCCGTGCAGCGCCGTGTTTGCCTGCTATATCATAGATCGTTTTCAGATATTCTTCCACTTGTGCTGATGGCATCGAATCACTACCACGGTTAAAAACAATCTACGTATATATAGATTTTGGGTAACCTAAAATACGTAGCTTATATAACGCGGGACAAAGAAAATACACTTTTCCGAGGCAATGAACCACATTGTCAAAGCCCAAAAAAATAAACATAGCTAGATACCAGAAGAAAATCAGCAAAACCTTCGTCAAGAATGGAAAAATAGAACACAATTTAATAAACATAGGGGATTTTCGATAAACCTCTGATTCTCACGAGTAATTGAATATACTATTTTTAACTCTAAGGCAGATAGTCTCCTTCCTCGAATGGTATCGACCCATCGAGGAAGGGCAGTTCACGCATATAAAACTCACATCTCTTTCAGTCTCTTAATTCTCTCATCAATGGGTGGATGTGTGGCGAATAGAGAATTCGCATTTTTAAAAAGTAATGGATTAGTAAAATAAAGATGCGAAACAGCCCCATTCACCTTGGTATTAACATTATTGTCCTTAATCTTCTCAAGTGCAGAAGCAAGCCCCATAGGATTGCGCGTAAGGTACGCCCCACTTGAATCAGCAAGATACTCTCTCTGCCGTGAAACTGCGAGCTGAATCAACTGCGTGAAAATCGGTGCAAGTATAGCAAATACAATACCAATCCCCAAAAATATAATATTTCCATCCCTTCTGTCTCTGTTTCCACCAGAAAACCACAGACTTCTAAGAAAAATTTGTGAAGCAATCACTATAATACCAACAAGCACAGCAATCATCGAAGCGAATCTGATATCATAATTATTAATATGAGACATCTCATGTGCAATCACGCCCTCAAGCTCCTCTCTATTCATGGTCTTAAGAAGCGCAGATGTCACCGCAAGAACAGCATGCTTCGGGTCTCTCCCAGTCGCAAAAGCATTTAGATTAATATCATCATCAATAATCACAAAACGTGGTGCAGGAATTCCTGCTGCTATCGCAAGCCCTTCAACAACATTCGAAAGACGTTCATTCTCAAGTGGCTTCGGTTCACGAGTCTTCGTCACTGCAAGCACAATAGTATCTGAATACCAGTAAGAGGCAATCGTGCCAAGAGTAGAAAGAACCACAGCGATAACCAAAAAGAGAAAAACAAGCGAAGGATCATAGATTTGCGCAAATACATAGCCAAAACCCACTAGGACAATGCTTACAATTCCAACAAGGATAAACGAATTTCTCTTATTCGCAGCTATTTGCTCTTCCATAGTTCGCAAAGACATCACACCCTAACAAAATAAAGAGAAGGAAAATATTACTATTAGAACTGAACCTTTACAGGCTCTCTTTCCTTAGACTCAGTCTCCAGATAAGTCCTTGTCTTCTTACCAAGTATTCCAGCAAAAATAGAGCCCGGTAGAGTAGTAACCAAGTTATTAAAAACAAGCACACTGTCATTATAGTGCTGCCTTGCATAAGCAACCTTATTCTCAATTCCAGAAAGCTCTTCCTGAAGCATAAGGAAATTCTGATTTGCCTTAAGTTCTGGATAATTTTCGGCTATTGCAAAAAGCGATTTAAGAGTCCCAAAAAGCATATTTCCAGCTTGATCCTTTTCTTCAATCGTCTTTGCGCCCATCATCCTTGCTCTTGCATCAGAAACAGCCTCAAAAATTGATTTTTCATGCGCTGCATAACCCTTCACAGTTTCGACAAGATTTGGCACAAGGTCAGCCCTTTTCTTCAGCTGAACATCAATCTGAGCCCATGAATTATCTATTGTGTTAGAAAGCACATTAAGTCTGTTAAAATAATACACAAAGACTAGCACAAGTACCAACAGTACGCCTAAAACGATATACTCCATCATACAACTACCTCACAATATGTATATAATCTACTATCTACTACATCCAACTTTCTACAGGGTTGGATAGTTCACTTATCTTAAGCGAAGTATAAGTTTTTTCAAAAAAAGTCTAACTTTGTAGACCTTGCTAATGGCCTTTTTAATTTTGACAAAACAATAGATTCAACATCAGTGTAATTATTTTTAATTATCTCGATATCCTGAATCTGAAACAAAGTTTCAATTACAGCCTCGATATCATTTGGCAAAGTTATATACCTAATATTACCCCGGCCTTCACGATACTCCGCATTAATAAGCTGTCTTGCAGAAAGAGTTGTTAATCGTGTTGATATGTATGTTTCGCCGTTTGGCTTTTGCTGTAAAAGTTCGCAAATTTTACGATATGTTACTACTATAACACCAGAATGTGCAGGAGTTTTTGAATTAGTTTGTTTGACAACATTATTAGCGATATAAACGGACAATATCAAGTATTTGTCATGTAATGACATCCTTTTCAACATATCTATTGTGACTCTATCATTGACTACTTTTTCTGCCATATCTATATGTTCACTTGTAATTTTTGAGCCCTTCGTTTGGATTACAATTCTAGCAGCTTCGGCTAATATGTCAATGGCACGTCTAGCATCTCCATGATATCTATCCGCAACATTTTTAGCACAATACAAAATTACGTCATCAGAAATTACACCATCTGCAAAAGCATCTTTTCTTAACTGTAAAATTTCATACAATTCTTTATCATTATAATCTGGGAAATCACAATACCTGAATCTTGCAGATGATTGCACTTTATTATTAAGTGTAGCTAAGAAGTCTTTTTGATTCGAGGCTGTTATAATTTCTATTGCTACATTACTCGATTTTATTTTTTGATGTGCAAGCGCTCTACTGAACTGATAAAGGATATTGTCAGGTGATACGAAGGCATCTATTTCGTCAAAGAACAGAATTAATGTGTAAAATGTATGTTCATGAGCTTTTTTATCTATTATAGACCAGATATCATTTAGATACTGATAAAATTGTCTCCCAGTTTGCATAGAGATGCCAGTTAACTGAGTCAATATTTCCACACACGCTGGAATTTCAGAAGAGAATGCTGTACAATCTATTACAACCGTATCAATTAGTATGTCTTTATCCTCTGCTTTTAACCCTTCAGTCAGGATTCTTAAAAGATATTTTACTGTGATTGTTTTGCCAACACCTGTATCTCCCCAAATATACATGTTACTAGGCTCACCCTGTCTCAAAATTGCAGAAAGATTATGGCCTATAACCTCCATTTGTTCATCTCTGGCAATTACAGTGTCAGGAACGTATCTACTATTTAGTAGATGCTCGCAAGCTATAATAGGACTAGCAGGGTCGAAAAACCTTGTATACGGCACTCTAATCTTATCTATCAATATACCACCTACTTATTACATAGTCTATTTTAACATATAGAACTTACGATTTGAGAAGATATGATTGAAAGTACTTTTTTGACATCATGCGACACTATTAAATAACTACTTTCGATTGAGATACTTTCACTCGACCCCCTCCCCCCCTCCGCAAGTAATATAGTAGTTGTTGCAGGAAAAGAAAATAAATTTTTTGAAGCTTGTATGGATAAATTGTGATAATTTAGATTTTATTAGATATCTACTTATACTATTAATTTCATAACTCTACAACAAGATATTTTTGATATATATCATTTTATCTGATAGATACCTTTTAGTCTCCAAACAAGCATCATAACTTCCTGAACCCTACCTACTATTAATATAAAATATTTCTATAAACCCCTATTTTTGGCTGGTCACTTATAAAGCTTGTATAAGCACTTTGGTGGAATTGGAGTTTGATCTAACGTCTCTATAGTACCTTTGAGGGGGGAGGGGGTATTTAGTGAAAGTTCTTGGTTTTTGTAAATTGAAAGTACAGTCAACCGATGCGCCTTCCAAAATCTATATAGATCAAAAGAACTTATTTTAACCCCAACAGGATTTAAATTGGATGAATCTACTTCCCTATACAGGTACGCTGCCCTAGAAAAGAATGGGGCTGAAGCAGCTTGGAGCAAGTTAATAACTATCACAACTTTAAAGGCAGAATGAACTGGTAAACGTGTAGAGTTTGTTGACCCAAGAAATACATCTCAAATGCGCTCTGGATGTGGTAGAATAATGAGAAGAATTATCAGACAGAACATATAGTTATCTTTTCTGTAGTTTGATAGTGGATAGAGATTATAATACCGTCATTAGCATACTATGACTGGGATTCTAATTTGTGGAATGAGCCTAAATGCTAGTGGCTTCAGTCATGAGAGTCGCCACTAAATCTTCAATCCTATTAGTTGCTTTTGTTGGCAATAGTGTCTGTGTGGTTTAACGCTAAGTATTGAATTTTTCTCCCTAGACAAGCATCAGCGTTGCAGGTGGTGGATTAAAGCCTTCAACTTTATATAATTTTTAAGGTAGAATATGTATATATAGCTATAGTTCTTTATTTAATTAGATAACTATCAAATACAATCTCGATCAATGGAGCTATTTGTTTGTGCACTCCACTACCATTTTGTACCATGCGCAAAATACAGAAGAAAACCTATTTATGTTCAATAGATAGTGGATTTACTGGAATCTAAAATTCATGATACGCCTTCTTAGAAGCGTGTTATGATTTGTGATTGCGATACCTATATTGATAGGGATCGAAATAGTTCTATCATTATTAAGCCATGTTTCCTACCCCAAAATACAGATGGAGGGGATATCAATAACTTGTTGACCTTCGATAATATAGAATTCCCGATGGACATTAAATTTGAGAACAGATGAAGGAATTGCTCGAAGGAATTCCCTTCTTCGGAGGGTATCAACTCGCTAGAGGGGAGAAGTTCACACTTATCCACGTGAATTGTTTATTTGTTGGTTATAGAGTTATTTTTCCAACAAAATTTAAATACAACTGCCAACAATTAGCATACGATGATTTCTGAAGACACCGAGATAACTGATTACGAAGAAATTTTTGAAACACGTCAAACAAAAATTTTTAAAGATTCTAGTGTGTTATCTCCTGATTATATTCCCAAAAAGCTAATTGGACGAACAAAAGAAGTATTGGAACTTGCCAAGGTCTTCAAGCCGATTGATTATAAGGGTTATCCGTTCAATGCCTTAATTTTTGGGAAAACTGGTTCTGGCAAGACAGTTGTAACAAAGTTCCTACTACAAAAATTGATGGAACGACTTGAAGCGACTCCTAATATCATGGATCATCATATTCAATGTATCTATATCCAATGCAAGACCAATTGTACAATAAATGGGGTATTAAATGAGATCATTAAACATGTAGATCCAGCAAATAAAATGCCTCGAAAGGGTTTTGCTCTTGGTTACTATTATGAAGAACTCTGGAATGTAATAAAAGAAAAAAGTGTGTCACTTGTAGTTGTGTTCGATGAGATAGACCGCTTAAAGGATGATGAAATCCTTTACAATTTAAGTAGAGCTGGAGAAATGCAAAAGCTGCCAGAAAGGCATTTTATCTGTATAATTGGAATTTCTAATGACCTTGATTATGGTAAGGAGTTAGATAGCCGGGTTATTTCTTCAATGAGTCCGAAAGATCATGTTTTTGCTCCGTACAATGCAGAGCAAATTATTATGATTTTGAATGAGCGTGTAAAGATAGCTTTTTGTGATGGCGTTGTGCCCCAAGAAACAATCAATTTATGCGCTGCTTATGCGGCTCAAGATCACGGAGATGCTAGAAAAGCCATAAAGCATCTGAAAATGGCTGCTGTATATGCAGAAGAGAATGATTTTTCTCAAGTGCTACCTGAACATGTAGAGGCTACTTTAGAAAGTTTAGATGTCGATAGGATTCAGGATATGGCAACGTATCTTCCACTACATGAAAAAATTGTTCTTCTTGCTATTTTAAAACTAACAAATTATGGAAATCCAAGTACTAACTCTCAAACTGTAACTAGTTTGTACAATCAGATGTGTTTTGAAATTCATAAGAAGCCACTGCATCGAACAACAATAGCTAGTAAATTTGGAGATTTCAAGATGATAGGCCTCATAAAAACCTCTTCCGTGAGAAAGGGGAAGGGTGGAGGATGGAAAGATATTAGGCTATCAGTTCCTTCAGGTAGTGCAATTGAAGAAGTATTATATCAGGATTATAATTTAGAGATGTTGAGGGATTTCAAGCCTGCTCCATTTTCAAATTGAGGAAAGAAAGACTATGTAGGTATTGAATATTTTGCAGTTATTTCGACAGGAGATAAAATTGAGAATCCTAAATATCTAAAAAATTTTCTGCAAAGATTGAAATATCTACTGAAGAGAGTTTCATCTAAAATAAAAGGTTCAAATAACCGCAATAAAGCTAAATTGCACCTTTCAAAATCTAGACCAAAAAGATTATTACAGAGATCGAAAATATTTAGGAAATCAGGCAAACATTTTTGAATAAGCAAAAGAAAATTAGCTCCCGATTTTCGATATCAATAACTATTTTGCAAAATAAATCCTTTAAGAGAATTCATCCTATCTAGAAAAAATAGCAATAGGTTTTGTTGAGTTTGGGATTATGACAGCGGATAATGGAAACTTGGTCATTTAAAATTTAAGTAAGTGAATTTACCAAAATCTCCACCACGGTTTTTTAGCTCCAGGTGCTTCTATAGCTTTCTGATTGATGAGAGTTTGGACCTGTAGAACATGTTTATTGTACATTTCAATCAGATCCTCTTTATCCTTCTTTAAGTCCTCTATCTGATTTTGTGCTTCTTCCAATCTTTTTTCCATTTCTGGAAATCGTGCTTCCTGGTTGCTTCCCAATGTTCCGGATTGCTTCCTAATGCTTCCTGGTTGCTTCCCAGTTCCTGATGTTCGATAAGCTTTTCAAATGCTGTAATTACGGCCTTTGTGGGGCTATCATATCCTAATGCTTCTACTTTCTTCCAAAGGCCTCCGGGACACCAAACATTGATTTTGTGTTTTCTTCCGCTGTCATGAGGAAGTTTTAGGAATTAATTCAATATGAAACTTCCTACATTTCCTACTGTTTATCAATATTTCCTAATGCTTCTCTATTCTTTTTTCGCTTGCAGTTCTTATTTTCTTCCCGATGCTTCCTATATTTCTCCCTCATGCTTTCTATATGACTTCCTATTGTTTCTGGATTGCTTTCTTGTACTTCCTATTTTCTTCCTGCTTTCTGCTCATTTCTTCTTATTTGCTTCCTAATTCCTCTTAAATACTTCTATTGCTTCTTTATTTTCTTGCTTCTATTTTCTTCCTAATGCTTCCTCTATATCGCCTTCATGTTTTCTATACGGCTTCCTATTGTTTCTGGATTGCTTTCTTACTTCCTACTTGCTTCCTTATTCTTCCTATTTGCTTCCTGCTTTCTGCTCATTTCTTCTTATTTGCTTCCTATTACCTCTTAAATACTTCTATTGCTTCTTTATTTTCTTGCTTCTATTTTCTTCCTTATGCTTCCTATATATCGCCTTCATGTTTTCTATATGACTTCCTATTGTTTCTGGATTGCTTTCTTACTTCCTACTTGCTTCCTTATTCTTCCTATTTGCTTCCTGCTTTCTGCTCATTTCTTCTTATTTGCTTCCTAATTCCCTCTTAAATACCTCTATTGCGTCTTTATTCGCTTGCTTCTATTTTCTTCCTTATGCTTCCTATATATCGCCTTCATGTTTTCTTATGGACTTCCCATTGTTCCTGGATTGCTTTCTCTTACTTCCTATTGCTTCCTATTCTTCCTAATTGTTTTCTAATTCATCCTGGATTAATTCCTAATACTTACTAATTATTTCTAATTGGCTATGTGTCTACTTGTCTGTAATATAACAAATTTCAAGAATTTTTTGAGAATGAAATTCCACGTTTAGTATTGCTTGTTTACGAGACATTTTCTTATTTTCTGGGTTTTTGATTGATTGCAGTTAATTGACGGTGGAATTAATGGTAACTTTTTGCGATTCCCGAGATATTAATAACATAATTTTAGGCAAAAAGGGTGAACTTTTAAGCTTATAGAATTTTTATAATAGAAGATTCAATTAGATTCAATGGAAAGACTTGTAAAAATGGTAATGGCACTTTTAACCATTATCCTCCTAACTGCAGTTATTGTTTATGCAACACTTCCTTATATAAACTATTTTTTAGGGGCCTTTATCCTTTACATTATATTCAGATCCATTTATCATTTTTTGTAAAGAAAACCAGGCTCAATAAACAATTAGCGGCAGTTTTGGTGATAATTATTTCAATATGTGTTGTACTCATTCCATTGTATTTTCTCCTAGGTATAATTATTAATGAAATACAACAGCTTTTACTTAACCAGGCTTTATTATTACATCTATTAGATCTGAAAACCAATTTCTCACTACTTATCTTTCAGGGCTGGGTATTCCTACTGATGTTCTCCAAAAACAGATACAAGAAAGGGTTATGAGCATTGGTTCTGAAGCTGTCAATTACACAAGTAAGTTCATTCTTGGTTCAATTCAGATATTGAGCCAGCAGTCTATAGGCCTCTTAATTATGTATTTTTTGTTTTACTACCTCTTAACAGGAGAAGATTCTATTTTTGCACACAAAATTTATGCGGCAGTTCCATTCAATGAAGAAAAACATCCACTCTACTGGACGAGTTCAGAAGAATTGTCAGGACAACTATGATTTCTAACGGGGCTATAGCCCTTTTTCAGGGTGCAATTCTGACTATCACTTTTTTGATCGTAAAAATTCAGGGAGCTTTTCTCTGGGGTTCTATTGCAACACTCCTTTCTTTTTTGCCAGTTTTCGGATCAACTTTAGTCTGGGTTCCTGCAACAGTTATTGAGTTTCTACTGGGAGATTATACTGCAGGGAGTGCTATTCTTGCTGCAGGGATATTTGTAGGTGTAGTGGATAGTTTTCTTAGGCCCATGATCCAGAAAAGAGTTGGAGAAATACATCCTTTTCTATCTCTTATTGGGATTATCATAGGAGTATCCCTTTTTGGATTGATCGGAATCATTATAGGCCCACTTCTCCTTTCCTACTTTATTCTGACCTTAGAAATGTTTTCCAAGGAGTACCTTTCTGAGCTGAAGTAAAAATATAATTGTGAGGGTATTAAATGAAAGACAGACAAAATATAGGGGTGGCTAGCACAAATAATGTTATAAGCCAAAACCAGACCACAGACACAATAACAGTGGACTTTTATGATGGTATAGTAAATAAAAATAGACGGAGTTACGCTAGTAAATTCGGTCCGTGGCTTGGATAAGTAACATTATGGAGATCCACTTAAAATTACAACTTAAGCGCGAAAACTGCAATTTCTAAACTCAGGTGCACTCTATGTCATGATGGGAAGCAAAAACCTTGCTATATTTACCTCACGTAGGATAAAAAATAAATGAAAATTAAATGACTATCCAACTTACAAATTGGTTTATCTAATCTATTTAATAGCTTTTCTTATTTTTCAAAGCTATTTCATTCTGAGGGTTAATTTCGATTGATTTGTCATATGCTTTTATTGCTTCCTTGGACTTACCTGATTTATATAGAGCAACTCCTTTATTGTTCCAAGCCATTGAATTCTTCGGATTAATTTGAATTGATTTGTCATATGCTTTTATGGCTTCACCGTATTTATTTAAATTGGCAAGAGCAACTCCTTTAGTGTACCAAGCATTTGAAGCCCTAGGGTTAATTTTAATTGCTTTGTCATATGCTTTTATTGCTTCATCATATTTATTTAAATGAGCATAGAACAAGTCCTTTATTAAACCAAGCATCTTCATTTTTTGTGTTAAGTTCAATTGTTTTATCAAATGCTTTTATTGCTTCATCAAATTTGCCTGATCGGCCTAGATCCACTCCTTTATTGTACCAATCCTTCGCATCCTTCGGGTTGTCTGATGCAGCAGCAACAATTCCTAGTGTAAGAATGAGCATTATAACAGTTGTCAATGCTATTTGATTTAGGGTAATTTTTTTCATGCTTTTCTCCACATTTTCCAATTTTAATTTGTATCGATATATTTAGTTTTTTTCAGCTCACTAATTGTCAAGAATCTGTCTTGTAAGTAGTGAGCTTAATAATCTTCTGCAAACGTTCTAGTGAGTCAGTTTTGATCCTTTATAAATTAATCCATTAGGTGGACGATATACTGATTACCTTGAAGGTATATATATATACGTATTATATAATTAAGAATCTTTATACAAATGATTTGAAGCCAATAAAATACGAAATTTAGTTTCTCTTATGAGAGCAAAATAGTTCTAAAAATTGAATTCCATGTAAAAGAATAAGAGCTTGAAAATTAGATAATAGCCGGATAATTATCTGACATACTTGATACTATAGTGAAAGTCATTTTTATATGAGAATGTATCTCAAAATTTCTTTCTTTCTTTTTGAGATTTTTTGATATCTTCTAGAATTGTCAAGATTTGCCATTAATTCAACTAGCAAACAACTGTAATCAATTGAAAACCTACAAAATATAAAATCAAAGTTAGGTCAGTAAAACTATTGACTTTCCATCAATTTCAACGAAAAACAACATAATGAGTGTTAGAGAAGATTCAGAAATAACGAGGGCAATATAGATAGTCTTAAAAATGTCATTATTTCCCTGAAAATCAGGTGATCAACCCATTTAAATTATCCATGGAGATCCCAACTATCAACACGAAGTTAACAACAAAAAAATATTGTTTGTGCAGTTAGTGAGATAATAAAGCCGATACTTTAAAACTTATTTTTCCCTAACAGTTTAGCTCGTTTTCCTAGCAGACTGAAAGTTCCTATTTTTCATTGGGGAAATACACTGCCATATCTATGTCATTTTTTTTTCATTTTACATCTAAGATGGTTGTTTAGGCTAATTATTTCCGAGTTTAATATAGCCCTGATTTTAATCACAATGAAGATATATTAGGCAGTGTGCCAATTTTTCTGTAAAATCAAAAATCAGATATCTTTCTATTATTATCCCAGCGCTGATAACTTAGGCATTTATAGAACTTAAAATATTCAGAAAAATATTGCTTTTGTCTTCAATGAAGTGGAACGATATATATTAATAAGATATTAACACCTTGTTAATATGGTATATATGGTTCAACCGATTATAAACATTGATGACTGGGCCAATAGAATTTTGAATATTATCAAAGCTAAATATGGTTTAAAAGATAAAAGTGCCGCCATTAATCGAATGGCAGTTGAATATGAAAAAGAAATTTTGGAGCCAGAGTTAAAACCTGAATATATTGGAAAATTGAAAGGAATCAAAAAACAAAAAACGACAACTATAAGCACTAGTTGAAAACTTGAGAAATAGAAACTATTCCTTGATTTTTATGTACAGTTTGGAAATCAAACCTGAACTTGATAGAAAATTTGAAAAGTTAGCAAAAAAGAATAAAAAACAATTTGAAATTATTATAACTAAAGCCAATGAGATCCTAGAAAATCCACATCGATACAAAGATCTAAGAGCACCAATGAATCATCTCAAACGAGTACACATTGATAACATTTTGTGCTAATTTTTTCTATAAATGAAGAATCAGGAAGCGTTACACTGATTGATTATGATCACCATGATGATATTTATAAGTACTAAGTTATTGAGCCTATCAGAGAATTGGTTATAGATTCTTTACTGTAGGATACCAAACCTTAATCCAAAAACATCACAGTCTTATTTATTATTGACATTGTGCTGAAAGTTATGTAGAAGAGACTATTTCTCACCCTTTTCTTACATTATAAACCAAGGTTTTTTGATTTCATCGATGCATAGATTTTAGCACAAAACTTATGTATATCCCAGCATAAATTCTCCATTAATATTTTATTCACTAGTTCCCTAATTCTCACAAACTGGAAACTATAGAAAAATGCATACCAATTTGTTCTTAAAACAAGTTTGTTTTTCCAGTTTAATTTGCTTTTCTGTTTATAAGTTTAATATCAAATGTTGCCCCATTTTCATGACTGTAAGGCAGGAAGCTCCCTGATTTATATATGGATACGCTACCTTGTAATCACTTGCACTTAATGTATTTTCCGCTGGTAGTGTAGACAAACATTTAAGGTGCTTAAATCGTTGTATCTAGCTGGGTACTATTTAGTGATGTACATAAATTACGTTAGCAAGGTTTTTGTCTATTTAGCATCGCATATGTTCTAACAAAAATATGTATTTATCCAAAACTTACATAAAAAGGTTCTATCATCCTGGCTTAAAGACTAAGTAGTTCGTCTGTTTTAGCACAGAAACTCTGCATCGAATGGAATAAAAAATAAATTATAGCTCAACACGATCATCGACTCTGCATTTTGCTTTTTACAATTGGAGAAAAGGGCATAGAATAAGTCATATTCTCTAGAAGTTTTGGTATACTGTCGAGTTTATCAGGGAATACAATTAAACAGTGGATCAAGTCAGTTTATGTCCCGAAAAGGTGGAAGTTCGGGTATTAAATGGTGATCTATCTGCATGAAAACACTCACTTTTAAAATATAATATTTATTTATAATCAAATAAAAAGATAAATATTTATATATATTGCTGTCGTCAAATTTCTCAGTACGTTAGATAACTATAAATTTACCAATAAATGAGTTTTCATTTAAAAAACGAAGTTTTATAGTTCAAAAACATGCAATGAAATTTCTTCCTAAGGAAAATGTGTTAAAAAACTCCAAGACTTGGAGTTGTATCAGATTGAACACACAGATAATATGCTCAAGTCATAATATGGAGAAACTGGAGTGATATAATGGGAATTAAAAAGACAACCTTAATCTTGTTAACAGTCTGCATGGTGGCTTTTTTGGAGCTGTTACAGTAAACGCTGCGAGTAGCCATGGTTCGCATAGTTACAGCAGTTCCAGTAGAACAGCCAACACCACAGTATCGTTGTTGGGCAGCGTAGGCAATGTTTATAGTGCAGGCAATGGTACAGGCGTATCTGAAGCCCAAGCACCAGGCATCGCTGCTGGAGCGAGGTAATGTTTATAGTGCAGGTACAAGCAGTACAGGTACAGCAACTAACAGCTCAGGAAGCACGAAGTAGTCGCATATGGAACCAAAGCACCTTTGGAATAAGCAACCTCAAAAAGTATTAAAAAAATATAGGTAAAAATAAATCCACTTGATGTCTATTCTATTACGATTATAAGGTAGGCCCTACATCTAAGTAATCGGTAACCTACATTATAATCGTGATAAAGAGACAACAATTTGTATCCTGCTTTTAAATATAAATGTAAATTGAAACTGCACTTATTTTGTTTAAAATCATTTTGGTATGTGTTTTTAGTATACTCTTTATAAAAAAAAGAATTTCGAAAAATTCCGAACTCAATAAATCATTTATATAGGCGCTATAAACAACCGGCTAAACTAATGAATTTTATTGAAATACTCTTAGGTTACTGGATACATTTCAAGTCGTTTTATCTACTTTTTCAAGTTGCTATTCACAAACAAATTAGTCGTATAGCTATTGTTTTACTACTACTGACGGTTATATATTATGGTTTCTGTTGCAAATGTTGACGCCTCCGCTTCTCCCAGATGTTACAAACCACAATAATATTTCATGGGTTTCCCATTGGTTTCCATGATTATGGTTTTTGTCCCTACTTCTGGTTTTTATCCCTAATTTTGGTCTTCTCTCCTACACAATTGAATCCAGAGTCAGCGAACAGACTTATAAAACTGATCTTTTATTGCAGATTTTCCCTAAAAAACATATGCAACAGTGAAACCGAAAAATTCTGTTTTGCAGTGAAAGAAAAGGATGAAGCACCGTCATTTTTACGGAACTTTCATTACCCTGCTAACTTGAATAGCGCTGAAAAATCTGCTGTGAAGCCAATGCTAAATTTATGCAATTTGTGTGATCGCGTTCTTCCGAGGTGTGATTTCCTTTATCACAAATTCTTGATATTTGTTATCCCACAGAAAAGTTGGTACACTGACTAAATAAATGTTCGACTTGAAATTGTATTTATATCTGATTAAAAAAATTTAGCAGCTTCTTTGTTTAGATAACCATCTTAAGCTTATCGAATGCTTAAATTTTTCCATAACTTCTTGTACTTTTTGATATTTTTTCAGCAACCAAAAGCTGTCGATTTTATTGAGATGAAAGTATTCTTCTGCAGAGGTTTTCTTTTTTTACTTTAATTTATTGTATTTCGATAATTATATTCGTATCCAAAAAACGTGTTCAATGGAAGTTTAAGAATCAATTTTATGTAGAATATTAACAAGGGTATATTGTTTAGTAAGTAATACAGTAATTAGTACATAATATATTTAAACAAAAATGAAAGATATAGAACTCAATATAATAAGTTACTGGAATTAATAAGCTCTCTAGGTTCTAAAAATCACATTCAGTGGCAATGGGAGAAAAGTATGCTAGCCCCCACAAAATATATTATAGAGCCACTGAATTTATTGGTTTTCCAAAAAAGAAGGGGGTGTGGGAAATGGAATTAAATCCGGCTCCTTTAATGGGCATCAAAGGAACAATAGGTAGATCGGAGAAAAGAAAAAAATCAGTGACTACTGATATTATTCATTTATGTAAATTGCTTCGTATTAGAGATAACCGTATGTCTACGGGTTTGGAGTAGGATGAAATGCTTCATATGCACATTTTATCCGAAAGGCAGGTCAGCTATCGAAAACACCAGTAAGCCGATTAATTTTTGGACTTATAAGCTTTCAATAGACTGGCCGCTCTATTAGCATGTTCTGTGACGGAATTGATATTTTGAAGAGCTTGTTTCATCTCAGATTCTCCAGCTTCAATATTTCCTTTTTTATATGCTTCGATTCCATAATAGATATAAACTGAAGCACCTTGAGCCTGTAACATTTCTAATTTATATTCATCCTTTGCACTTTGTAAACCAGGCGATACATTATATAAATCACTATTATTCATAGCTTTCTGACTATCTTTATACAAAGTATTTGCATATGTAGAAGCTGACATGAAATCGTTGTTAACTGATGTGAAATTGGTGTTTATTAACGCAGTCCCGAGGTATTTCATATCATTAGCTACAACAAGCGAATCTGCTATAAAAGTTGTTAACCATTGAGAGTCTTGATAGTTTGTTGTTTCATTTATTGGTATAGGAGCCAGGGTAGGAACATAAGCTTTCAATAGTTTTTCCGTTTTATTAGCATGTTTTGTGACGGAATAAAGACTTAGAGTAGCTTGTTCCATATCAGAGTTTCCAGCTTCAACATTTCCTTTCTTATAAGCTTTGACTCCATGATAAATATGAATTGCTGCACTATTTGCCTGTACCATTTCTAGTCGATATTCATCTTTTGCACTTTGTAAATCAGGCGATACATTGTACAAATCACTATCATTTATAGCTTTCTGACTATCTTTATACAAAGTATTTGCATATGTAAAAACTGACGTGAAATTGTTGTTAGCTGATGTGAAATTGGTGTTTATTAGCGCAGTACCTAGGTATTTCATATCATTACTTACAACAAGCGAATTTGATAGATACGTTGTCAACCATTGAGAATCTTGATAGTTTGTTGTTTCATTTATTGGTATAGGAGCCAGGGTAGGAACTGGCATTGCAACTCCTATTGGCGCTTTTCCATAACACAAAGCTATTGGAATAGTTGCCAAAATCAAAAAACAAAGAATTATCATGAAAATACTCAGTATTTTTTTTGTCTTCTCGAATGATTGTTTTCCCATTTATTATACACCTATTTTTGCACAATTTTTATGTGCTGATGATACATGCCTAAAGATATTTATTTTGATTGCCCCAGTTATTTTAAATTAATTGTGCGAAAAATAGTTTCTAAAAGAAAAATAATACCACATAAAATATTTCACAGCCAAAAAATAATTAAATATTAATAATGATTTTTTTATTGTTTCCGAGTACTTCAGAATTTAACATTAACTGTTTCCTAATAAAGCAATCTATATTTAACCTTAGATTAGTTCTAAGTTTTTTTAAGTTTGATGTCGTGTCCCTGGGTCATCGAACAAATCTGATTAACGATTATATCACCCATTTTTGGAAAACTGTAGTTCCCACTGCAAAAAATGAAAGTTTCATTAATCTTGCCCATGTGCTTGTAAACTCAATCATTCCGTTATATGCAGGAATATACTACTTGTGACCGGTTACATGCTAAGTAAATGAAATAAGTATTAAAATTCATTTGGTGCTAATTAAAGGAGCTGGGTTTAATCCAATTTCCTCCAACTCCCCTCTCTTTTTTGGAAAACCAATAAATTCAGCGGCTCTACAATATATTTTGTGGGGGCTAGCATACTTTTCTCCCATTGCCATTGAATGAGAACCTTACATTGAGCCTATAAGTAACCTACTCCTTGGTTATATTTATGATTATAAAGTCGGATACCCATTGCTTCAAATGCAGGTACTCTACCTTATAATTTCAGTGAAATAGATCTAAAGTGGATTTATTGATTTACCATATGCTTCGAATACTTATTTTGCATTTACTGGGATGTAATCAGCCAAATACTCTACATTCCTCTAGCCTATAGATTGTCCTACTTTTCAAATACATGGGGAAAAATCGAGCAAGATTACGAAATTTAAAACAGTAAGGTCATGTCATATTAGCCGGCTGATATTTTCATCTTATAACGTATTTTCATCAATTGCACTTGTTTTCTAACCTTACCTGTATTCAGAGAACCAAAGAAATATACCGCGCAGAAAGTGAAATGAAGCTTATAACGGTACTTGGAGTGTTGCAGCTTGCTTTTTGAAAAAAATACCCATCTGAACAAGGTAGGATCCATAATTTTTGTTGTAAACAATAATCAACGACAATCCAATCGTATTCCAATAAATGGTACAGTAGGACTAGCTTTGAAATATCTAAGCTATAGCTGGATAAGATCTAAACTAAGATACAACTAGCAAAAAAGCATATAATACAATCTGAGAAAAACATGGAAGATTTATGTCCCTTCTTATTGTAAAATCTTGGATTATCAGTAAAATCTATTTTTATTGAATAGGGACCCAATCTTATAGGAAAATCAAAATATAGCCATCAATTCAAGGCAGTTTATCAGAAATTTATTCTAAATGCCTTGAAAATGGCTATTATGCTGTTTTATTTCATACGCCCTAGCTCCAGATTCAGTGACTGTTCTTACGGCTCCATCAGCGATGACGGTGGTCGCCGTGATGGTCGCCGTGATGGTCGCCGTGATGGTCGCCGTGATGGTCGCCGTGGTGGCCGCCGTGATGGTGCCAGTGATGATAGCTGTCCCAGTATCCATCTCCATCGTATCCGTCGCCATATCCGCCTACTACAACGGGTGTTTCTACAACGGGTGTTTCTACAACGGGTGTTTCTACAATGGGTGTTCCAACAACAACTGGTTCTTCATAATAACCACCATAACCACCATAATAACCATCACCCCTATATCCGTGGTGATGGTGGAATCCACGGTGCTCACCGTGGTGTTCGCGGTGCTCTCTCCCATCTGCGGCGCTTACTGCCGTAGCTGTTACTGATGCTACAAAAAAAACTACCAGTAAAACACACAGTATCTTTTTTGTTCTGTTAACTATTTGTTTTCCCATGAAATTTGCACTTCCTATTTATTTTCATAAATATATGATGTTATAGATTCCATTTTTTTTATGTACTGATGATGTACTATACCTAGGGAGGTTATTTTTCTCATCCCCAGTATTTCAAATTAACCATATGAAAACTAATTTCTAAAAGAAAAATAATACCACATAAAATATTTCACAGCCAAAAAACAATTAAATATTGATAATAATTTTTATATTGTTTCCGAATTCTTCAGAATTTAACTTTAACTTTTTCTTAAAAAAGCAATCTCCATTTAACTTTAAATCCGTTCTGAATTTTAAAGGCCTGATGAGATTCATGTACACTAATAAATGAATGACGCTTTCAGAGACTTTTATTATTTCTTAGTTTCCAGATTTTCTAGTAGCTTGCAAGTAGTCGATTGATATTATTCTAAAATAATCGGAATATAGTTTTCAGCTCTTTATTTCCTCGTGATTTTGGCACTATTGGAGCTAATCTATAATCAATTTGTTGTGCGAGATAGCAGGCTACTGTTTAACGACAGATTGCTCACAACAAAAAGCATTTATGCTACATAGCGTGGGCTCAAATGGCAAAAGTGTATTTCTTGCACGGTTAGAAGCTCTAGTAGGTAAAGAAAATACTTCAGCAGGGAAGTCTTCAGAAACTTGAATTCGACAAGTTTAGACCAGCTAAAGTGTTTGGAAAGCTGGTTAATATTTGTGGAGATATCCCATACATCAAAATGAATAAGTCTGAGCATTTCAAAAAGTTGACTAGCGGGCTTGATCTTATAGATGGAGAAAACAAGTACCAGGATCCATTCACTTTCAAAAACACAACTAAATTAGTTTTTTCTGCGAATGATCTTCCTGAAGGAACGAAGGATAAAGCATACTATCGTATGTGGATTCTCATTCGATCTCCTAACAATTTTGATGACGAAAATGCAGATAAATCGGTGTGAGACAAACGACTAATAAAAAATATATATTGAAGTGCGCTTTCAATTCATTTATTAGTAAATGCTGAAAGTGCAGAACTCTCAAATAATACCCAATCTACAGACAATAATAATTTAATTATGGATGAGAATAAAGTTCAACATTCTGCATAAGTATCTGAGGATGATTTGCAGAAACAACGAGCACTAACGAAAAATATGCATTTTGGTGATAAAACTATTAGTTAATCATATGTTTACTGATGCACATGTGAATCAGGTAGACGGTCTGATCTTTTTAGGAAGGCATAACGAAACTATAGATGCATATAATGAAGCACTTAAAAAATCCATTCTTGAGTGATGGAACTAAAAGTTTAATCATAGAGAAACGGAATAAACTAATGGAACAGACAGGTCAATTTGTCGATATTCCATTGATAGACCTACAACTACTAATTACATGTAAAGGGGATATATCTATCAATAAAAATGTTGGCATAGGGATCGTATTATTAATATCGGTGGTGCTTTCTGCTCTCTTCAGTTCATCAAATTCGCATGAATCGTTATCTAAACCAATGACTATAGAACAGGAAGATGCAATTGAAGACCACAAGATTCACGCCAATCAAAAAAAAAGTATATAGTGAATGCATGTAATGATGCAGAATGGTTTGAAAGTCAAGATGAAGACGAAGCTGCAATGGACAAATATCAAGAAATTATTAATAATTATCCTAACGAAAAGAAAGCTAGAGATAAATTCTCTCACTTAAAACATGTACAAAAAATAAGTGATGAAGAAGATAAATTATTAGAGGTACCGCCAAGATATCAATCATTTACATAATATGGGTGTATCTCATTTTCTAAGGAGATCGTGATATGGAGAACAAAATAATTCAAATTGGATTATTACTTTTAATTATCGGAACTATTTTGATGCCAATTGCAGCTGAATCTGATTTCCCAAATAGTCCAGGTATTTATAATTCAGACGGTAGTAAGAAAAGTTATGCATAGTTCCATTCAGAATCAAGTGATTGGAGTAACAAAGTATATGCATGGAACGCAGAACGTGATGCTAAAATGAATGTTTAATCATAAAAAGAGATAAATAAGCTTGAGTCATAGTGGATTATGTAACGTACTAAATACATTGAGTCTGGATCTAGCACGTTACCGGACTGACTTTAATTAATGGGTGAAAGATTTTGGGTTAGGGGTTCCAGAAAAACCCCTACTAAAGGCCGTTTTTCAGATAACATCAAAAATCTCCCATTATTAAGGTCGGTTCTATTTCTGGATCAACTATTAATTTTTCATTCTATGCTTCATTTTATGGTGTTATGGGTTCCGTCATTGTCCCCGTTTCCGTTTCCGTTTCCTATACCTACGTTTCCGTTTCCACTACCGTCTCCGTTTCCGCTTCCGACATTATTTATTGTGTTTGATTTTCCGCCGAGTCCGACAACGTTCCCGTCTCCGTTTCCGCTAAGAGCACCATTTCCAATAGTTTTAACGTGACTAAAACTAACTGAACGACCCTTACCACCAGCGGATGCTGTTGCTGCTGTAAATGCCACTACAAGTGTTACTACCATCAAAAGGACTAATGCTTTCTTCATTTTATATCGTCTCCTGTGTGTTTATTTTTGTGATTAATTTATGATATTCAGGAACCTAGGGGAGCTACTGGAACGTCACCATAGCCGATAATACCATTTTTAGTATTTCCGTAACCAATGTCACTGTTACCGGTGTTACCGCTACCGATATCGTTGTTACCCTGGTTTCCGTTACCTATGTTGTTGTTACCATGGTCGTTTCCAACTCCGCTTGCAGCTACATTGTTTCCGTTTCCACTACCGTTTCCGTTTCCTATATTATTGTTCCCGTTGTTGCTTCCGTTGTTGCTTCCGGTGTTTCCGTTTCCGTTATTGTCTCCGTTTCCGTATCCTACGTTTCCGTTTCCGTTATTGTTTCCGTTTCCGTCTCCTTTGTTTCCGTTTCCGTTATTGTCTCCGTTTCCGTATCCTATATTATTGTTCCCGTTCTGGTTCCCGTTTCCGTTTCCGTTGTTTCCGTTTCCGTTTCCGTTTCCGTTGTCGTTACCTTTGTTCCCGTTTCCGTTTGTGTTCCCGTTTCCGTTTCCGTTGTTTCCGTTTCCGTTTCCGTTTCCGTCATAGCTACCTTTGTTTCCGTTTCCGTTCTGGTTTCCGTTTCCGTTACCTATGTTTCCGTTTCCGTTTCCGTTTCCATCATGGCTACCTTTGTTTCGTTTCCGTTCTGGTTTCCGTTTCCGTCACCTTTGTTTCCGTTTCCGTTTCCGTTTCCATCATGGCTACCTTTGTTTCCGTTTCCGTTCTGGTTTCCGTTTCCGTCACCTTTATTTCCGTTTCCGTTTCCGTTTCCATCATGGTTACCTTTGTTTCCGTTTCCGTTCTGGTTTCCGTTTCCGTATCCGGTATTTACGTTTCCGTTTCCGTTTCCATCATGGTTACCTTTGTTTCCGTTTCCGTTCTGGTTTCCGTTTCCGTATCCGGTATTTACGTTTCCGTTTCCGTTTCCGTCATAGTTACCTTTGTTTCCGTTTCCGTTCTGGTTTCCGTTATCGTTTCCAATATTTACATTACCGTTAACGTTCCCGTTATAGCTGCCGCCGCCTGTCCAGCCGGCATAGTTATGATTTCCGTTTCCGTTTCCGTTCTGGTTTCCGTTTCCGTCACCTTTGTTTCCGTTTCCGTTTCCGTTTCCGTTATAACTGCCTAATACACTGTATCCAGCACTGTTATGGTTTCCGTTTCCGTTTCCGTCTCCGTTTCCGTTTCCGTTCTCGTTGCCTTCGTTTCCGTTCCCGTTTCCGTTCCCGTTAAAACTGCCTACTACACCGTATCCAACATAGTTATGGTTTCCGTTTCCGTCTCCGTTTCCGTTTCCATTGTAGTTACCTTTGTTTCCGTTTCCGTTTCCGTTTCCGTTATAACTGCCTACTATACTATGTCTAGCACCGTGTCCAGCACTATGTCCAGCAGCTGCGACGGCAGTTGTTAATGAAATTATAAACCCCAAGACTATCAGTAGGGTCATTGTCTTTTTAATTGTAGTCATAGTTATCCATCATTTCAATGATTATTCTAGATTGTCCCCATCATTAGAATGGTTTCCTCCCATCAATGAAATGATGGGTTCATATCGATTTATGTAATTTATGTTGGGAATTCAACTTCTCTATTGCCAGCCATTCCCGTTTCCGTTTCCATTCCCGTTTCCGTTTCCTATGTTCCCGTTTCCATTCCCGTTTCCGTTTCCTACGCCGCGATTTCTATAACCATTGCCATAGCCGTTACCTTCGCCGATGTTTCCATAACCATTGCCATATCCATTACCATGACCGTCTCCATCATGGCCTTCACCATAGCCATAGCCATAATGCCGAATGAGATGGCTGCCTATGCCATGTACGCCGCCATTGGCACTTGCAATAGCAATTGTTAATGAGAGTAATACTCCCATCACAATCAAAAGAGTCGTTGTCTCTTTCCCGTTCCTAGTTGATTCCGTCAATACAAACTCTCCTTAGTATACACTCGTAAGTAACGTGTGTCTTATTGTTAGTTCACTATGGGAGCTTGATGCTATCTGGTGTGCATTTACATGCAAATATAATCACAATTCTATATTTCTTAACATTTCCGTCCTGAAAAATAGTTTCTAAACAAAAATTCTGCTCAAAAAAAAAGTTTCGAAATTATTGAAGTTTTATCTATCTTAGTATATTCTGAACCTAACAAAATTTTCGCCGTCTAATTTATTCCTTAACATTTCCGTCTTGAAAAATACTCCTTTATCAAAAGTTTTGCTCCAAGAAAAGTGTTCGAAATTAGTGAAATTTTAACTATCTTAGTAGATTACGAAACCAGCCAAAATTTCACTGTCTAACACTATTAAATTTATTTCATCTTGATATTGTTATATACCATGTTACTAATTGTTATTTGTCAGGTGGGTTTTTCATTGTCTTCCTACCTGTCCCCTTAGTTTGGGTAAAACTACTGCATCAGTGACTACATATCCCCCTGGACTTAAGTTCACCTTAATCCAGGAGGATACTTTTATACAGAGTTTTTGTGGTAAAATCTATGGAACAAGGAAATCTAAAAATCCTGTTTTTTAATAAAAGAAAAGAATGAGAATAATCATCTTTACAGAACTTTTAATACATTACCATTTAATCAGAATAAATAGCAAAGGAATTCATTTAATTGTTCTTTGACTGTGAAATATTTAATGCGGCATTATTTTTTTTTTAGAAACTTTTTTTCGTATCATTAATTTAAAATAATTACGGTGGCAAAAATGAACATCACCAAGCATGTATATCATCAGCACATAAAATGATAATAGAATGTACAACACCACATCCTTTCAGAGATAAATTTAGATGATTAATTGGTAAACCGATGATTCAGTACTTATGAAGACGCGGTTATTTCAAAATCAGCATCCTTAAAATTGTATGGAATTGAATAAAAATAAGTGTATAATTAATAGGAAAACAAACATTTGATACAACAAAAAATGGGACTGAGTATTTTAATAGTAATCTTTTTTTGTAGTTATCCTTAAGCATTAAATATCTGAAAAGACACTGAGAGATTGAAAATGAACGAAGTTCAATGTGATAAAGCAAGTAGAAAGCATACAATCATAACTGTTTTAGGAATCACTGCACTGGTGCTTTTAATGCTAGTGAGTATCACAACCGCCTGGACGTCAGAATCAAAAATTTGGATCAATACAGGAAACGAGCTAAGCAACTTAAGCAAGTATAATGAAGCCATAAAAGCATATGACAAAGCAATTGAAACTGATCCCCAGTATTCAGATGCTTGGATCATGAAAGGCCTTGCTTTATTTAATTTAAATAAGTTTGATGAAGCAATAACAGCATATGACAAATCAATTGAAATTAACCCGCAGAATTCACGGGCTTGGAACAATAAAGGGTTTGCTCTATATAACTTAAATAAATTTGATGAAGCAATAACAGCATATGACAAATCAATTGAAATTAACCCGCAGAATTCACTAGCTTGGACAAATAAGGGAGATGCTCTACTAAAATTAAGTAAGTACAATGAAGCAATAATGGCCTATAACAAAGCACTTGAAATTAACCCGCAGAATTCAATGGCTTTGAAAGGCAAAGAAGCTTTATCTAATACTGGACAACCGGCATCTCAAAGTACTGGCCAACCAGAGTATTGGAGTACTGGACAACCAGAATATTGGAATACTGGACAACCGGTATCTCAAAGTACTGGACTACCAGCGTACTATAATCCAGTATTAGGGCTTTAATTTAATAAATCCGGTATGGGACTTTATTTTAATCTAACAGTAACAATTTAGGTTTTTATTATTCAGTGATTTCATTAAAACATATATATTTAGCCTATATTTAGATAAGAATGCCCTTACAATTTAGATTGAAACTGAAAAAATACATAGTTTTTGTGGCAAAATATCTGCATTTTTGGGTCATGAAACCAGCCAAAGTTTCACTGCCCAACACTATCAAATTTAATTTATCTTGATACAGTTATATATTATGCCCCTGATTGTTATTTGTCAGGTGGGTTTCTCGTTGTCTCCCTACCTGCCACCATAGTTTGGGTAAAACTATTGCATCATCGGTTATATATCCCCCTGGACTAAAGTTCACTCCATCCAGGGGGATATATCTTGATGCATAGTTTTTGTGAGAAAATCTATGTATTATACTCATTTTTCAGCCGAACTTATGGAATATTTTACCTGATTGTGCAAAAAATAACAATTTTTTAATTAAAATATATATTACATTAGAAAGCAAAAAAGTTGCTATATTTATCTCTTTGAGGGGAAACAATGAATAAAAATTAAAAGCATATCCGAAAAGTCAAGAATAGCATGTTGGAAAAAATTATAATAGGTCTATAATATCCGAATCTCCATTCTGATTGTGCACATTGCTTATTGTAACAACTACAGCAGATCACAAAACTTTTCGAATTGGCTCTAAAACAGTTCGATAAACTCTTCAGGTGTCAAGCCTGACTGCCTGATTATTGACTGCAAAGTTCCAACAGGAATTTCATTATAGTCAGGGATAATGACTATACGTGTTTCTTCCGAGGTTTTCTTTTTCATTTTGATGTGGCTGCCCTTTTGTGAAACCACCTTAAATCCCTGGCTATTGAGACCTTTTATAATCTCACGTGCTGACAGTATCGGAAGCTTTGTCATGGGAAACCTCAATTATTGTGGTAAGGATCGAGCCTGCAGCAGGGATTTGAACATCTTCATCATCAAGATAAAGTTCTACAGCCTCTTTAAGGTTATCAATCGTTTTTTCAATAGTTTCCCCCTGGCTTGCCACGTCAAGTTCTGGGCACCATGATACGTACCATTTCCCTTCTTTATGGATTACTGCTGAAAACTTATAGGTCTCTTGCATATATGAAAAAAGGTTGTATGCGCTATTAAAGATTTTCTCAAATACCATGTATTTTGAGAAAGTAATCATATCAGCGCTCATGGCTTACAAAACTGATATTTTAATGCACAGCTTTTGCTATAAAACCTATGCATTCGTAAAAAAGATAAACTCCTATTTTTTGTGGCAAAGAAAGGAGTATAGAGTCGATCAGGAATTATAGAACTTTAGGTACACTGTCCTAATTAAAAGTAGATAGCAAGCAAGTTTTTTGAATTTTGCTATGCTTTTTTAATATTTTTTCTGTATTCTTGAGCGTATGAAGCCACCAATTACTGTAGCAACAATACCACATGCTACTGGAAATAATGGGTGTTTAAACATTGACTCTTCTTTAACAGTTAGTGTAAAAGCAGATGATGTGCTAGGTTTGAAGTTATTATTACCAATATATTGGGCTGTGATTGAATGTGCGCCAACTGAAAGTGATGAAGTAGTCAAAATTGCCTGTCCAGAATTTACAGTTTCAGTTCCTATTTGTGTGTTCCCGTCTATGAAAGTAACGGTACCCGAAGGTTTTTCTGTTCTTTGTGACGTCGTATCAATTTTGGCAGTAAATGTTATTGGCTGGCCAGATATATACTCATTAGCCGAAGAAGTTACAGCAGTTATTGTATCCAACATAGGATTCTCTATTCGAATAGGTTGTAGTTCTAAATCAGACTGATTTAGAATCATTAGTGTTAAAATAGATGATGTGCTGGGTTTGAAATTATTATCACCGATGTATTTGGCTGTAATTGAATGTGCACCAACTAAAAGTGATGAAGTAGTCAAAATTGCCTGTCCAGAATTTACAGTTTCAGTTCCTATTTGCGTGTTCCCATCTAGGAAAGTAACGGTTCCAGAAGGCTTTTTCACTCCTTGTGACGGCGTGCCAATTTTAGCAGTAAATGTAATTGGCTGACCAAATGTAGATTTATTGGTTGGTGAAGTTAACTCAGTCATTGTATCTACAAGATTCTCTACGTAAATAGGTTGTGGATCTATACCAGGCTGATTTATTGTTAGTGTAAAAGCAGATGATGTGCTAGGTTTGAAGTTATTATCACCGATGTATTTGGCTGTAATCGAATGTGAGCCAGCTGAAAGTGATGAAGTAGTCAAAATTGCCTGTCCAGAATTTACAGTTTCAGTTCCTATTTGCACGTTCCCGTCTGTGAAAGTAACGGTACCTGAAGGCTTTTCTGTTTCTTGTGAGGTCGTATCAATTTTAGCGGTAAATGTTATTGTCTGGCCAAATGTATATTGATTTGCCGAACAAGTTAATTCAGTCATTGTATCGAACTTAGATTCTATATTAGATAAACCACTTTTGCCTTTCAAGGCTATTGAATCTTGTGGGTTAATTTCAAGTGCTCTGTCATATGCTTTTATGGCTTCATCTGATTTCCCTAATTTACTTAAAGCTAAGCCTTTGCCGTCCAAAGCTATGGAATCTTGCGGGTTAATTTCAAGTGCTTTGTCAAACGCTTCTAGTGCTTCATTATGTTTGTTCAATGCAACGAGAGCAACCCCGTTACGATCCAAAACTTCTGAACCCTGTGGGTTAATGTTAATTACTCTTTGATCTGGAGAAAGTGGGGAAGTAGCCATAAAATGGCCATGTGCAATAGGGTACTGTCCTACTTTTACTTTGCTTGTAAATGTATTAGTTGCTGTGTCAATTACAGGGACAGTTTCATCTTTTAAGTTTGTAACGTATGCATATTGCGGTGCAGGTGAGTTACTTTGTGCAGTAACTACAGATACCATGGACATAATGATCATTAAAAATAAAAAATGGATTATTAAAACTGAATAAATTAGAAATGATTTTTCCGATTTTTTCATTATCTCTAACCTTTTTATTATTTATATTTATAGATAAATCTCAGAATTTTCCACCAGTTAATACGTAGAAATTAATTACGTAAAGACACGGAAAAATCAATTTGCTATTTATTATTCACTTGCTTTCCAGTATCATGGAATATAAGTAAATTAGATATAAAGGTTCACATTAGAATATAACAAAAATGCATCACAAACATAATGTATATTATGAGATTTATATAATTTTCTATTTGAATATTAAGGATATTAAATTAAATCTTAAAATTCTTGATATAATTTAACAATGGCTTATGTAAAGACATCTTCAAGATTAATCGTTGTCTACAACTTTGTTCTGCATTTCTGTCAGCAACAGTAGTTGATGCGCTATGAACTGATTTCCCGCCGATGTCATTCCAGTTTTCACAATTATTTCTGCTATTGTTTTTCTGAAACTGTTTGCTAATTCTAAACTACTCTTCGCGCACATCTTCAAAAGAATACCATTAAATCCGGAAGACTCCACAAATGATAAAAAATCATTATTGATACTGAAATTTTTTTTGATTATAAAAATTATCATGTGGGATTATTCTTTAAACAAAATATCTTTTTCCTATGAATATGTTATAATAAGTTGCTGCAGTTGTGAATACATTGCAGGGATCTTCTCGTGGTTGTCTTGATTCCTGCACCTATACTAAAAGTTAAATTTTTGTTCCAACCGGAATGACTGCAACTCCAAAAGGACCGGTTCCTACGGAAACTGTTTTTATTACTTGGTTAGTTAAAGTGTCAATTACAGAGACAGTATTGCTTCCATAGTTAGTAATATATGTATATGGCGCTGCACTTTCAATACTTGTCAGCATTAAAATCATAGCTGCTGAAACTAAGGCTATAGAATACAACTTGTGTTTATTTACCATTTATTTTACCCTTCTGGAAAGCAATACATATGGGAGTTAAATTATTAATAGAAATATTTAACAATTAATAGTCACTTAGAACTATAAAAACGTATTTAAAAATGTAAAAGCAAATGTTAAATTTAAAAGAATATCTGTAGAAAGCAATTATTTAATGCAGTCATTTTGATAAAAACTATTTATCATTCTCTAAATTCGACTCAAAATATCCTATAATTCCAGCTGAAACTGAGAAAATGCATAGGTTTAGATACAAAAACTATGCATTTGATGAAGGCATGAGTATTATTCCTAAATTATAATATACATAATTTGTATTTAATTATTGTTCAGTGTTAAAACATTCCATTTGGAAATACTTTTTGTTTAGAAACTATTTTTTTTATAAATACATATACATAATAAATCAGAGTGATGTTACATACCAGTCAAAAACAGAGTTTATTGAATCTCTCTAATAAATTAATTAACTAAGATAAAATCAAAAGCTTATGATGTGGATTATAGATCTGTGTGAGAATGAAAAATATACCCAGTTCAACAACATTTGATACCTTCTCCGTTAATATTAAAAACATTTTATTCAATAAACTCTAGTTTTTGGCTGGCTATTCAATAGATTATATAAAATATATTTAGTTAACAATGATTCACAGCAGATATGATCTAAATTTTTGTGTTGTGAATTTGATAAAAGGAGTGAAATAAATGTTAAAACAATCACCTAGTAAAATGAAAAAGATACTGGCTGTTCTGCTGGCAGTTCTTTTCGTAGTATCCTTGACAGCAGTGTCAGCTAGTGCATTCCAACGCCATAATATGGGCGGTGGTATGGGCATGCGTGGCGGTTTTGGTCACCACGGTTTTGGCGGCGGTTTCGGTGGTGGCTGGGGCGGTGGTTGGGGCTGGCCTGGCTGGGGCTGGGGCTGGCCTTACATGGGTTATGGCTATCCAGGCATGGGTTATGGGTATCAACAACCCATGGAACAACCCATGATGCAACAAGAACAACCAGTTGTTAAAGAAGTTGTCAAAGAAGTTGTTTGCTGCCCACCGAATTCTGTAAAAAAATATGTTAAGTAATGAGTGGTAAAAGTAGATTCAATTTTGGAAATAATCAATTAAAAATTTATAAATACTGAAGAGAATTTTAAATAAATCTCAGTTTAGGGGTTGTGCTTTATAAAACCTACATAAGCAATTTATTACAAATCGGAGATTTATTGAATTCTCTATATTTTAGTTTTGTTTAGAGCTCTATACAATTATTTTTCTGATATCTTCTTTTTAGGATTGTAGTTTATATTAGTTCCAGATGTTCCATAAGCTCCATCTGTTCTATAAGTCCCATAAGCTTCAAGAAGTAACAGAACTTCAATTTTTTTATTCCAAAAAGAGCTTAGGAAATCCATAGATTTAATCACAAAAACTATGCATGAAAAAGTAGAAAATAGTGAGAATTTGGATAAATCTAAATTTCAGGAAGAGCCCCCATCATTTTATTGAGCCTGGGACACCTGAATTTCCGTAACCGTCATCAAGGCCATCGTTACCGACACCGTTATTGAAGCCGAAGTTACCGTAACCGTTATCGTGCGCGCCACCGTTTGCCGGGGTGACTGTGGGGGCACTGTGTCCACTGTGGCTACTAGCGACAGCTATTGTTGTTGTAGCTAAAGAAACTACAAAATAAGCTGTTATCAAAATTACCATTGTCCTTTTAAATCCAATTTATATTACACCTCATTCTTTATATTGGAACTGATTTCTAATCTACTTAGAATTGTATATAAAGCCCAATTTTTAGTTTTTTGCCATAAAACAAATTTCTCTTCAATTACCCAGTATATTCACATATCTTACCGATCAGCCCCTACTTTTAAACTCTTTAACTCTTTGTCTGGTAGCTTTAAGCTACAAAGTAAAATATTATTCACAACATTATTTTAAATAAACTGTCAAAAAAATAGTTTCGGAATACAATTAATTTCCCTATAAAATATTTTAACATCAAACAATATTTTTATATTAATGTTATTTATAATAATTTTATTTGGTCTTATTGATGCATAGGTTTTATAGCAGAAACTATGCATCTGATGTTAGTTGATGCCTTTTATTTTTCTATTAATATGAACTTCATAGTGAATTTCATCCTATTGTCCCTTTTCAAGTCAAGTTCCCATCTAATTGATCTACACGGGTGCTACCAGCCGAAATCCAAGACGATTAAGATCTTCAATTTCAAAGTTATCTGGAATACTCACTCCGTTATCTGAGACCTTCAAGGTAAAACTGGTGTTCTTAAAACCATCTTTTTTGTTTTCTTCTCATGAAGAATGAGTTTATTCAGTACTAAAAAGATATTCAAAACAGGGAACTCTCTTGTCGTCGTTGTTCACAGAGTTAATCTGAAGGTATCATTTACAGCTTTTTGTTAGAATCACTATCAATTGATGACATCGAAAATAAATTGAATATTTTACGGCTAGAGGAAACTATATTTGAAATCAAAGAATAATAAATCAGAAACGAAAAAATCGGATCAAATATAGGAATTGGTGAGAAAGATTTAAACAAAATTCTCACGAAGAAAAAAATAAGAGGTAAATTGAAATCCCCTTTATGCTCTACACATTTAAAGCTTTGAAGATAGATACTATAAATCAACATAGATTATCTTTCAATTAAATCCAGTTCAATATGGGGTTGATGAAAGGATGGCACTTTTTAAAGATAGGCTAGATGCTGGTAGAAAACTAGCAAAAAAACTTTCAAAATATGCAAACCGCTCAGATATACTTGTACTTGGACTTCCGAGGGGTGGAGTTCCTGTAGCTTTTGAAGTTGCAAAGGAACTGAATGTAAAAATGGACGTTTTTGTAGTAAGGAAATTAGGTGTTCCAGGAAATGAAGAGTTGGCAATGGGAGCGATTGCTTCTGACAATATTATTGTGCTGAACGAAGATATAGTGAGATCTTTCCATATATCTAAACAGGTAATTGACGCTGTAGCTGCTAGAGAACTTAGGGAATTAGAACGTAGGGAACGTATTTACCGAGGTAAACGTCCAAAACCAAGTATAAGTGGTTCAACAGTAATTTTGATAGATGATGGGCTTGCAACGGGTGCAACAATGAGCGCAGCTGCTTCAGCTATTAAAACTAAAAATCCGACTAAAATAGTTATTGCAGTTCCAACTGGTGCACCGGATACTTGCAGGTCTTTTGAAGGAAAGGTAGATGAAATTATATGTGTTTCTACTCCGGAACCTTTCTATAGTGTAGGGGCTTGGTACGAAGACTTCGGGCAAACTACCGATGAAGAGGTTTGTGAATTACTGGACAAAGCTACAGATTTTCAATCGAAGTAATACTTACAGTAAATTTGCTATTCATAAGTAACTTATTTGGGGGTTCAATATGACAGAATCATCAAGCAACGGTAAAAACAATAGTGAGGTTCGAATCCCAATTAATTCGATCGTTCTTGAAGGAAACCTTGTTATTCCTGAAGGAGCACATGGAATTGTGGTCTTTGCACATGGCAGTGGGAGCAGTCGTCACAGCTCACGGAATAAATATGTTGCATGGGAACTTCAGAAAAAAGGCTTTGGAACACTATTATTTGATTTGTTGACAGTCGAAGAGGAACGAATTGATATGGTAACAGCTCATCTAAGGTTTGATATTGACTTGCTTGCAAATCGGCTTGTTGATGTTACAAACTGGCTTTTAATAAATCCTGTTACTGAAAATTTTAACATCGGTTACTTCGGTGCCAGTACAGGGGCAGCGGCTGCGCTTATAGCTGCAAAAGAGAATTCTAATGTTGTAAAAGCAGTTGTTTCCAGAGGGGGGCGGCCTGATTTAGCTGAAGAAGCTCTTCCTTATGTAAAAGCACCAACACTGCTTATTGTGGGTGGCAATGATTTTCAAGTCATAGGTATGAATCAATGGGCATTTGAAAGATTAACTATAAAAGAAAAAAAACTCGAGATCGTCCCGGGTGCAACTCATCTTTTTGAAGAATCTGGGACTTTAGAGAAGGTTGCATATCTAGCAGGAGAATGGTTTAAAAGATACCTTATGTAAAATATAGAATATTTGATATGCATAGCAGAGCGTTTGAAAGTGGTGCGATTGAAAATTTCAGTGGGCTTATTTTTATTAACTATCGGCGCAGGATAGTGTTTTAATTTTTCAGTTAGTTAGTAATTAAAAGTATCTATTGTATAAAAATAAATAGCTGTTAACTGATTTTTGGTAGGTTTAATAGTTATGGGGAATCCGAAAAATAGGAATGTTTTGTTAGAAATCTCGCCATATCGAGATTATTGACCCTGGGAGCTATTGTGATTCTAATTATTAGGTGCAATGCAGCTAAGAAACATCTATAGCTCTTTTGTAATATTTGCTCCCTCATCTTTCAGCTATCAATTCGTCAAATTTACAAATCTTGAGAAGGATTTTCAGTTCTTCGAGAGCTTCTGGACACTTCTGCACAGTCTCGGGTATAGGTTCAAGTCCTAGTTCTTCTCTTTTTTTCATTGTTTCTTCGTCTAGAGGAACGGCATGTCCGCGTTCCATCACCATTTCTGCAACTTTCCGGTGTTCAGGTAGTATTAAACCTTCTCTGACTGCAAGTCTTCGGAGATTAAGAATTGTATCTGTGATTGGTATTCCGCGTGGGCAGCGCTCCTGGCAGGTATAGCAAGTGGTGCATAGCCAGAGGTTATCATCTGAGAGGACAGTTACCCTATTTTTTGCTGCGTCCCTAATAATTCTTCGGGTATTGAATCCGGTATTCCATCCAGACGGACAGCTTCCTGTGCATGTTCCACATTGCATGCATGAAAGCACATCAAGACCTGAAGCCTTTAAAGCTTTTTGTATTTCTTCACTCATACAGGTTCACTGCTTTGGTTTGATATAAATTAATTCATTTTAGAAAAATAAACGTAGATCTAAGTATTTTTGATTGGTAATAAGGATTTTATGGAAGTGGATTTGGATAGCCAAAAGGAAAAAACCGGAAAAAGAAAGGTCATATTCAATAGAAAATTATAGAATAATGATAATATAAAGTTAACGAAGAATGTTTGCAGAAACCCTATGATTTGCAAAATTTAAATCGAAAAGCCGATGCTTGTATCTACTGAGCTAAAGACTCACGGGTTTTACGCTTCTTTATATAAATTAGTAGGAAAGAGCAATGTGCTCATCGAAAAAAATTGTTTTCCTACAAAGTACACCCAAATAAATCAAGGTTTAGTGGTTTAATAATAATATGGGGGTGTTGGGGGTGTGCCTGGAGACGGTGGTGATCCTGGTGAGCCCGGTGAGCTTGGGGATGCCGGTGAGCTTGGAGACAGTGGTGATCCTGGTGAGCCCGGTGAGCTTGGGGATGCCGGTGAGCTTGGAGACAGTGGTGATCCTGGAGATCCCGGTGAGCTTGGAGACAGTGGTGATCCTGGAGATCCTGGATATGGGTATGCCCCCATAGCTGGAGATATGCCTGCATCTGAGGATAGTGGTGTAATAGTTGCATACACAGTTGTAGTGATCACTGACGTTACAAAAAAGAATAATAACAACAAAATTAGTATCTTTCCAATACTAGCAAATTTTTGTTTATCCATTTATTTTTCCTCTTGGTTATATAATTTAGAATGAACGTTATGTTAATTTGCAGTTATCTTCATCTATTTGTGCCTTTTATTCAACGAATTTTATTTTGTTTATTTTTTAAAACTTAGGTAGTTGACGAATGGAATAAAGTACATGCAACCTCTTCATTTTAATTGTGATTCAAACGATTAAGTGCTTAGTGATTCTTTTTTTCAGTTTAACTGCGTAGATTCTAATTTTGTTACACCTCAGTGCAATTTAACTGTTTTAATATTGTGTTTAATACACCCAAAAGCAAGATTAAATTGGAATTTTCATCTAAAATGATATCAACTACCTATATAATAGAATAATGTTTTTCTTATATAAGACATTTTGCTTTTTTTTATACACTTTGTTTGTAGTCATCGCATGAATTAAATGCACTTTTTAACCATATAGGTATAGGACAAACTTTTGAGCGTTTCTAGCTTCCTTTATATTCTATATCGAATGAGAAAACGAAAACCCTTATCCAACTCTTAACCACATAAAAACTATAGTAGCACGAAAATTTTGGAACTATGATTTATTTTTTCCTTATTTTCTGTGATGTTCTTCTGATTTTTATAGATGTTTTCGGAACTGAAGAGATTTGCAAACACTGCATGAAAGGATAAATTAATATATATCTGATGGTTTTTTGCATTAAGTTTTTACTGCTTCATAGCCGGGTTCCGTATAATTCCATGATAGGGGTATCAGATTTGTTACAGAAGTTCCGAAAAATCCAGCGGGTCCTTGTCTATGTATTAATTATAAATATTGTAATATCACTTGCAAAAATTATTTATGGGACTCTTACAGGTGCTTTAAGTATGGTTGCAGATGGCTATCATTCTCTTTTCGATGGCGTCTCTAACATTATAGGCTTGGTTGGAAGTTTTATGGCATCCCGCCCACCGGATAAAGATCATCCTTATGGGCATCAGAAATATGAGACCATAGCTTCTTTTTTTATCGCATTACTGCTGATCTTTGTGGGAGTTGAAATTTTCAAAAACGCTTTCAATAGTTTCCTTATCCCAAACAAGCCCGAGGTTACAATTGTAAGTTTTCTCGTAGTAATTGGGACAATGGGTGTTGCATATTTGACCATGAAATATGAGCATAGACAGGGGCAATATCTCAGAAGCCAGGTGCTTATAGCGGATTCTATGCATCTGAAGAGTGATATTTACATCTCTTTTTCGGTTATAGTGAGCCTTGTTGCCATGAAGTTAGGTCTTTCCATAATTGACCCTATAGTTGCTTTAATTATCTCTTTTATAATTTTCAAGACGGGATACAGAATTATAAAAGAGACATCTAGATCCCTTTTAGATATGTCCAGAATTGAAGAAAAGGAAATATGTGAATTGGTAATGAAAATTGATAAAGTAAAAGGCTGTCATAAAATTCGGACACGTGGAAGTATGGGGGATATCAAGGTCGATATGCATCTGCTTGTTCAATCTGGCATGTCTCTTGAAGATGCCCATATTCTCTCTCACAAGGTTAGCAAAAAGCTGAGGGAAGAATATAGAGATATTTCTGATGTTGTTGTACATCTTGAACCCACCTTACAACAACATCAAGAATCAAATAGCAAAAAAACCAGTTAAGATGTATGGAAGGAAATGTTTTCAGGTGTGTATTTTGGATTACTACACTGGTTAATCTCACTGTCTTACCACAATTATTGAGATTTAGGGGTGTAGAAGGTTAATCCAAGAAATAAATCTCAAATATGCTCAGGTTGCGGTTAAATTGTTAAAAAAATTATTGGAAAGAACACATAGTTGTCCTTTCTGTAGTCTTGTTCTTAATCGAGATCATAATGTTTCTACTAACATTTTCAGATTGGGATTACAATTTGTTCGTAAAATTGATAGATATCTCTCACTTTCGTGAGGGAAGTAGTCGCAGTTACGGTGATATGAATAAGTTATTATGTTATATTGTATAAAGAAGTTAGAGAATGTTTAAGATGAATGATACTCCACGGCAGTCATTAATTGGTTGTTGGGGTAAGTTGCTAAAAATGGCAAGCAGAAGAATTCATCCTCATTTTATCAAAACAAAATGGATTTGTTCGCTTTCTCAGATTTTATTAATGAATTGTCATCAAGATTTTTTTAAATATTTGATGCTTATAGAGTATTGAACTGAACCTCAATTTTTGGCTGATTATTCATAAAGTGCATATCAGTAATTTGTTGAAATCGAAGGCTATTGAAATTATCTATGATTGAATATAAGTGAATATAAGTGATAAAAATGGACGGAAAGTCCAGGATTACATAAGGCAAAATAAAAAGAAGATAGAAATTTCCGTTGTAATTCTGATTTTTTTGATTGCACTGGGTATAGCCGTCCTTTCAAGAATACACATAAATCCTCCCATTGTACCATCAAATAAAACGGTCTATGTAGCTGGGGATGGAAGTGGAGATTTCAACTGCAATGGGACTAATGACCAAATTGGAATAAATCAAGCTCTTGTATATGTTGCAGAAAATCCACAGTTTACCACCGTCTATTTGAGGGGTCCTAATACATACGTCATCTCCAATAGCATTTTTATTGGAAACAATACAGTCCTGCAAGGCGATCCTAAAGCCGTGATTAAACTTGAAAACGGAGCGAATTGGCCAGCTGGTAAGCCAATGATAACGGGAATGAACAGTTCTGGAATCCATGGAGTCACTATAAAAGGATTTGAAATTTACGGAAATCATGACAATAATGAGGACAAAAAAAATGGGGAAGGATATTACAATATGATCCGCTTCAGTTCTCTAAAGACGTACAGGTTCATGATATGTACATGCATGATGGGCATGGAGACGGATTGAGAATCAGGAATAGTTCCAATATTCAATTTTATAATAATAAAGTGTATAAATTAGGGCATGATGGTCTTTATGCAATTGAGTGCGAAAATGTTTCAGCTTGGAACAATCGCATAACCTGTAGGACTGATAGTGGTCTTAGAGTACGGGATTCAAACCACATAAAATTTCATGATAATATAATTGACTCCTTTTATAACTGGAGTGCGGGTAGCTCGGGAATACAAATAGAGAAGTCAAAAAACAAAGTTAACGATGTAGATGTATATAACAATACTATCCATGACGCTTCTCCAACAGGAATCTGGCTGATAGGTTATGGGAAACCTTATTTTAAGGAAGATGCTAAAAATATACATATTTATAATAATACTTTTTATATTAGTGGTGATAACCCAAGTATTGACTGGGTAGGGGGTATAGTGACAAGTGGATTTTATGATTCCCTCATTGAGAATAATGTGTTTGATGGTGTATATCATGCTGGGATTATTCATATGTACCCTAAAAGTGTAGATGATAACATAGATCTTCACCTAAAGGAGTGGGGTATACAACAATTGTCCGCAATAATATTATCGTAAATACCCAGAAACGAAAAAAAGACTCACGATGGAACAGGGTACGGGGTAATCAATTATCTGCCTGAAACACATACCTTTGTGCTGGAAAATAACTTACTTTACAATAATATGGCTGGATGTTATAAAAACACCAATTCGAAGACTGATATATACATGGATCCCTTATTTGTAGATCGGAAAAATCATGATTATCGTTTGATATCTAATGTGCAAAGGGATCAAAAAACTGCAATAAGAGAGTTTTTAAGATATGAAATACAAAAAATAAGAACAATTCTTACATAGTTTGAACCAAAGTGGAGTAGTGAACTACCTTTTTCTATGGGGTTGATACCCTTCGAGGAAGGGATTATTTTGTACTTTATTATTAAAAGAATTTAATATTAGTTTGGAAGGTAATTTTTCTTTCCGCCTTTTGTTTGTTACCTTCTTTTCCTAATTCTAAAAAACTATCTCAGTCCCACTTTTAATGATAACAATTTTTAGAGATTTTTGCAGCTTTTAATTAGTTTTATTATTTAATTGCTTTTATTTTTAGGCATTCCGTCACCAAATTAATCCCACATACATACTATTGAAGCTTTCATGCTAAGGTCAAGTATCCATATATCTCTAAACTTCCGGAGAATTTATGTTTCTGAAGATTTCGAACTGCTCATAGTACTGAACACCTTAAACCAATCCTTTGAATATCTCTTCCATCGTCTTCACCTCCATTCACAAAAACTACCCTAGTACTTATTAATTTCAGCCTAGCGAAGTGAAAGTATTTTTGTCTAGTCTAAAGAGAATGGTTTTGATTCTATAGAGTCCATTAGGCTAGAAATATTTCGAAAAAATTCTAAAAAGAATAAGTTGAGCCAGTGTATAAAACGTTCTGTCAAATAAATTCCCGGTACTTTTTATTTTTCAGAGAATTCCGATTTACCCCCTGATTTTCATTTCGCGGGAATTCTGTCCCAAAATTTCTTGCCGATTTCTATATTTGATCTTCTTTTTCCTTCTTTTGTAACTGTACAATCACCTAAAATCATTTGGAGGATATCTGTTTCGATGCATTAGATACCTTTGATTATAAATTAATTGGATAATAAAAAATGATCAATATCCAAAAATTATATAGATTAGCTCCACCAAAATTTGTGCATTTAATGGCAATAAAGATGGTTATTGATATTGTTTCCCCAAGGCTAAATAGCTACATCAGATATTTTGATTTAATTTTGAATCAAATATTTTTTATTTTTTCAAGTATATTTCGCCAATTTTATCGACTATTCATTTTTTCCAGTTATTAGTCCTTTTTTTTTCCTGAATTCTTTTGTTTTTTTACCTTTTCCATTCCTTGCAGCACTTTGATAATTTTTTCTTTTGTTAAGCCCACTCTATTCCAATACAATTTATTCCATCCACAAATTCCTCAAGTGCCCTCCCTTTTACAACCACACAGAGAGTACCTGAAGCCAGTGCTTCAGCAACCGTTATCCGTATGCCTCATAGGAAGAAAGCATCAAAAATACATCCGCATCAGCATAACATTCGAGAAGCTCTCTCCTTGAGATATCTTTAGCCATTCTATTCTTTCAGCTACTCCAATCATTTCTGCTATACTATGAAGTTCATCTTCATAAGGTCCTTTACCCACAATTCTTAATCGAAAATCTTGGAGTTCAGGTAAACTTTGGATAATATATTGTACCCCTTTATATTCTTCCAGGCGACCAACGTAGAGAAGCATCTTTTCTTTGTTTTCATTTTTTTGACGTTTCAGATTTTCAAATTCTGAGAGATTAAGACCATTTGGGATCGTTATAGTTTTTTCTTTGACATTAAAATCAGACTCTACAAGTTCTTTTTCGTATTCTGATACACATATAATAGCATCTGCACGAGAAAATATCATTTTTCCAAATAGTTTGTAGGGCTTATGGAGCAGAGTTCTTAATGGGGTGTGTCCCTCACGATGATAATGAGGGGAGAATATAAATCGTTTATTACGCTCACTTAGAGCGGCGAAAAAAGCAGGAAGCGCATGATAACTGTGCACATGAATAACATCGTAGCTACGGTTCATCAGATAAATACATATTTGTGGGGCAAAGTAATATGCTTCTCCAGGGGCAAATGATTTGAATCTTGTAACCTTCACTCCATTTATTATATCTTTTTTTCTGAGTTTTCCACTGGGATCCGTAGTTATTACTTCTACATCATGGTTATCTAAAACTAGTCTTTCGCTAATTTCTTTGACATTGGTTTCAACTCCTCCAATATATGGAAAATATCTCGGGCAAACCTGTGCAATATTCAATAAAAAACCTCTCTTAGCCTGTAAACTTCACAGAAAAGGAACATGATCACTAGTTGCATAGCTACTGAAATTAGCTTCAGAATAAACTGCTCGTTTTAGAATGATTATTATAGCATCTTTTGATGTTCTACCATTTGATTGTTTATTGTAGATTTATTATATCGTTTTCATGCATAATAAGTATTCTTTGGTTTTTGATCAATTGATTTAACCCCGTCATTAAACTCCAAGTTCCATATGATTGCATTTGTCGGTATTTTTGTAGACTGCACGAAAAATGGAGCATAGCAGCCGATTGCATTGCTACTGAAATTAGGGGTCTAGAAGACTAAGCCCTATTATTTCATGATGGAATACAACCATCAACTTCTATATCATTCTGTTTTCTTAATCAATGAGTTTAACTTTGTATTTATCAACTATTTTTCTTCCAGCATGTGCATACACGTTTGGTTGTATTTTTCGATCGGCTATCTCTTTCCATATATTTGCATCTAGCAAATGATAACAATCTGAACTCATAGTATATTTTAGATATCACAAACTATTTTTCATCTTAGAATTAACTTCGCTTAAATACACTAGTTTTCTAAGCCTATCTGCATGAATAGAATCAAAAACTACACCAATAGAAAATGATATGCTAAGAGAAAATATATTATTTAGACAGTTAAAGGTTTAATGTTATTGATTCCTGAATTCAACAGCATAAATCATTACTGTAAAGGAGATAAATGATATTTTGATATCAACTAATCAATGATGGACCACTAGATCGATTATTAAAAGGATAACCCTGCTCATTCCTCAAGTGTAAAGTACATTCTACGATTGTTTTTTCCTTTATTTTGAAGCTTGGCGATCTTCATTCCTCTTAGTTAATTTGTATATTTAACGTGTGTTCCCCCGCAGGCTTCGATTGTCACTCCTTCGATCTCTACCATACGGATTTCTTGAATTCCATCTGAAAAACCTTTCGCCAATGTGGTTAACCTTAAGAGCTTTCTTCAGCCTCTTTGCGGCTTACCAAGTAGAAATTAATAGAATTATTTTGGGCTATTATGTCATTGGCAATCTTCTCATACTCAATAAATTTATCTCTATCAAATGCTTCAAGGCTGAATCTTACCTGCCATAAATAATACCAAGCTGATTTCCGGTTATCTGAGCTCCTGCTTCTTTTTCAATTACATTTGCGATCACATGAGTTGCAGTATGCATCCGCATATGCATGTAGCGGCGATCCCAATCAATTATTCCTTTTACATTATCCCCAGCTTTCAGGCCCATAACATTTATTATCAGAAGAAACAATTTCATGACTGATGTATCCATCGAATTTACCTACATATAAGACTTCAAATTCAGCACTGTCAGAGTCTCTGATTAATCTGCCAGTGTCGCTGGGCTGAACACCACTTTCGGGATAAAAAAGCTGTACGGTCAAGAACTACGAATTTGTCATCTGTTATTTTTGTGACAGTTGCTTCAAATTCTTTTATGTAGCAGTTAAGGAAGTAAAGTGCTTCTGTCATTGGTAATCCTCTGTTCATAGAATTAATTTTGAAGGGGGGATTAAAACTGTAGAAATACCTATGAGATATAATTCTCGCCCTTATACAATCGAAAATTTTTGAGTTTTTTATCGCTTCTAGTTTTGAATCATATTGACCAATATATTCAAAGAAGCTTTCTATTTGTTCCAAATTTCGGCAGTCTACCAAAAGCGCTGTAGAATACGATTGATTCTGTATCCTTTACTTTTACTACAAAAAACAGGATGTTAAATCAATGGTTATGCCTATAAATTTTGTGTCTTTCTCATTTGTACTTATGCAGATGT
>CAWHXP010000021.1:0-26698 GCA_963833425.1 uncultured Methanosarcinaceae archaeon
AGTGCAAATAGAGGTGACATTCCAAAATGTTTTATTAATACAAGAGATCCAGTAGCACCGATTGTGCACATCAATGCGTTAGAGACTGGTTCACCAGCAATAGCTTTATTATAATATCGATGTACGTAACCCATCTGAGGAGCTAACTGCACTTGTGAATTCGCATTACTCTGCGATCCTACATCGGATTCCAAGTCCTCTGAAGCACCTGCAATGGTAGCAGCGGCTCCAATAAGTGCAAGCACTCCCATGCTTACGAGTGGTTCCATTCATTTTCCTCCTTATATTATTACATGTAATAAGCCGGAATGAAAAAACGCTGTATATTTTCTGAAGTTATTTGTCATTTTATGCAACGAAAAATAACGAATGACAAACATTGAATTTTTGATTAGAGAGGATCATTCATAAACCTTTCGAAATTTGGGTGCATTTAAACGATTTTCATCAACTAATTTAGCACACAATTCGTTATATATAAGGAGTGAATTCGATTAAAATGAGCAAATTCTGAATTATATATAAAAAAGTAAATTTAAATTTCATTAATATAATATAAAGATTACGATTGTTATTCTGAATCATCCCTGCCACTTTTTTAAAAAATACGTTTAATAATCTATACAAATCAGCTTTTCTGGCATTGATTTTTATATAATTTTCGTTATAAATTATGCATGATGCTAATTTTCTTTAGTACTTTCGAATAAATAGAATGCGATTTTCTTATCCTCAATTTCTGCGGATGTAACAAAAATGCGATTTATTTTCTCAATAAGGCATTTTATTAAAAATTAATCTACCTTTCAAAAAATAATAGTTTTCAAATAGGTAAATAAATTCTACAACTATGTACATTTGTGGAATCTCGGTAGTATCATAAGATAACTTTATTATGTGATGGTCACTAGAGTTAATAGAAAACTTAGAATCTACGCTGAATTTTCAATTTTATAGACAAATTCTAGAATGTGCTACAGCAATCCGTATTATCAAATGCTTGAAACTCGCATTCAATTACAGCTTATTCGCACAGGTGTTAACTCATGGCTAAAAAATCAGGCAACGGGCTTCAGTCTTCTGCGGGGCTCATGCGCTACTATGAAGCTGACAAAAATGCAGTTCATATCCAGCCTAAAGTAGTAATCATTGTTGGCACAATTGTAGGCATAGCAGTATTGTTTTTAGGTGCTATAACTCACAATTGGCCATGATTATCATTTTCCGGGCAGGTCCCCTTTGAACAGGCATAGTTCAGGAAAATAGGATCGCAAAAGACGTTCTTCGAGAAGCATATTTCTTAAACCCATAATTTTGTTTTGGGTTTCTTCTTACATACTGGTGAGTGTCTTCGAGTCCTATGATGTATTTTTAATCTCCCCACGCTAATCTCCAGTGGAATTATTGGTACTAAGTCCAGGATTTAACCTTTCTCACTGTAAAAAAACTGTATTAACAACTCAGAAAATCAAGACAAGTAAACCCATAAAACCCATACACTTTTAAGTGCTATCCTCTGAAAATGAAGGAGACAAAATCCAGGCTCGATGGAAGATCCCCGTACACTTTCCTTCTCGAGTCATAGTCTTAGCTCAGAGTCGGAGTCAGTAAGTAAGGCTAGCAGGATGACTTTGTTGTAGAACCTTCAAAATTATGATATACTATACTGAATGTTGATCAGCGCAATTTTGCGGCATAAATGTCACATAAAATATTGAACATTTTGGGACTTTGTTCTGCATCGATTTTGTCACATTTTTATATTTATCACGAAATATAATCTTATTTTCATATATTTAAATTTGTGAATCGTGTGAAGAGCGGTTTTATCAAGTCGAGCAATATTTATGTCAGAAAATATTTTTTGAAAAGGCATCTTGATTTCCATTTTAAAAGAAGCCTCGTCTATTGTTTAAATGCATATTGAAGATTTTAATGACTGATTCTCCTATATTCCAAGACAAAATATTAATTTTTAAATATAATATTTTGAATTTAAAAATTATATTAGCTTCTTAAATATGTTTACTAAGTAATAATTTACAGGGCAAACATTAGTTTCTAAAACAAAAACGTGCGTATGCCTCAAGTCTTATTAATGGTTAACAATAGTTTGAGTCCAGATAAAGTTGCATAAAATTTTTTAATCTATTGCTCACCGGTTTATTTCTGGATAAAGTTTTCTGAGGAAAAAGGCTTGCTCTCTCCTAGATAACAAACTTGGTCAGGTAGTAATTATTTTTTAATAGGAGAGCAATTTTTTAAGTTAATGAAAGAACTTACATGGTTAATACAAGCAGATGAATAGTAGCTTATCGTAATCGGCAAATAAAAGACAAATTCAATCATGTAAAAAAAGGATTTAAGAGAATTCTGAGAAATCCAAGATTTCGTTACATCCTTCTAAACATGATATAAATGACTAATGAAAATCATAGTTTTATCTAAATCCTCTTTTAATCTCAATAATTTGATTGCATTGAAAAGGCGCATTTCAAGAATAGTGGAAGTTTTCTTTAAAATCAAAGGATGATGAACAAAAAAGTAAAAAATAATGTCAAATGCATAACTTAGAGAGAAAAATTTGGACAATAAATCCGCGGAAAAAAAATGAAAAAATGTAAATTGGATCCTAAAATTTTTGAGCATCGCTAGCTACTTCAACTATAAATGAAAGGAAAAAAAGATAAAGAGATATGTAAGAGTACTTTTTTATGGCCTTCTGGGTAAATGATCTCCAAGATAGGTCAGTACGGTTAGAGAGGTAAAGATTTGATATCATCGTTGAGTAATGGCTGAGACTGAAGTCAAGGTTTAGGTAATAATAGAGAGCATAGGGTAAATTGATGGAATAAAAGTGGGGATATATTTTAGGGAACCTACATTCAACAGAAGTACACAAATATAGAATTTATTTGCCTATTTAGCTCTGTTATTCATTGAAAGTTAGATTAATTTTTTAGCTATTTTCATGATTGAGAAAATAGATGGCAGTCAAGTTGTAAATCTGCAGGAAGTGGGAACCAAGTGCTTAATTATCAAATGCATATGTTGATTTTCCCTGTCTTTCCACGGGCTAAGAACCTGGAGTTAGTTTTTTATTTGTATCTATGTGTTTCCGGAGTTATCGGGGCTGTAGTAATCTATTCAGGAACTTGATCTTGCTTGTAGTATATCCCTTTTCTATTTTTGGCTTTACTTGTTTTTCCGATCTAAATTTACTTACGAGTACAGGTATGTTTAAAGGAGGAGGGGAATTATCCCAAAAACAAAGACATTTATGAAGCCATGAATCATCGCAACCAGGGGAAGGCTATGTGTTTTATAAAACATATAACCTACAAAGATGCCTACAAATGATGCATAAAGAACTTCACCAATACTCCCATATCCTGTATGCATAAATCCGAATAAAATACTTGTAATTATCAGCCCAGATCGATTGCCGAGTGCTATCTGCAACCTATTCTGAAGGATTGATCTGAAAATTATCTCTTCCACAAGACCTACGAAAAAGATCATAACTATGCTGAGCATCAGGAGGTTAAAAGTTGAGAGGTCCGAAATTAGATAGTTTGTCTTGATTATCAGATATTCCCCTCCTCCAAGAATAAGGCCTAATAATATTGAAAGTGGAATATAGAACCATATTTTCTTGAAGGTCATTCCGAGCTGTGCGCGAGTAACTTCCTGATTGGTTGCTGCAATACTTACAGGAATTGCCAGGATACCGTATATGAAAATGAAGGAATAAAGCGTTTTCTCATAATAAACTGGCATTGAAAGGTTAACTAAGCGTAAGATCGGCAAGAGAATAAGGGCTAGATAAGTTTTCTGGATCTCCGTGTGTTTGACAAACATCATGAAGAAGGATAGACCTAGCAGGATCGTTGCATGCATTTCCAGAGCTTGTATCTTCATTCCCCAAAATATCAATATCTCCGCAGAGACAATTGCCACAGCTGGTATTCCGATATAATACCTTATATTCCTAATCTCAACGGGATTTTTCCTAAAATTGTCAGATATTTCCATTTTCAGACTCTCTTTGATACATTTATCCAGAGGCGCAGATTTTTGTATGGCATTTTCTTTTCTGTTTCGCTGAAAAGAAGGAATTCGAGCTTCTGATTTTTTCCTTCAATAAAAGGTGTAATCTTAAGGGGCTCTTCAATGATCGTGTTATGGGCAAGCCTAATATTTTTCAGATTTTTCTGAAAGGGGAGTGATTCGTTTTCAATCCTGACTTCCAGTGTGTAATTCATTGTTTTGTACTCATTGTTTACTATCCCTATAATGTAGGTCCCGCTTTCACCTTGTAAATACTCTGTTGTATAATTTTCAGCCATCCTTTGAGGTCCGAGAATATAGAATTCCGTAAATGGAACTTTCTCATGAGGTGCGAGGGTAATGTAAGCCAGAGTTCCGATCAAAAACAGGAAAGAAATGGCTAGAAATGTCCTGAGGATCTTTTCAGTTTTTGATCCCGAATTTTCTCCAATTTTACTCAGTAGGGTAAGAGCAGAGGCCCTGAAAGAAACTCCAAATATTCTATTTTCGGGTAGTCTTCTCCGTCTCGAGTACGCTACTCCGGACATGATTAGAATAAATACAGATAAGCTTGTAAGTAGGGGAATTTCCCTGATACCCCAGGGTGTAAAGTTAAGTACAAGCCCTATTAGAGGTACTATCGCAACGCTTAGCCCGACCGAAAGAGCTATTCTTTCCATCCCTTCAAGCCCGGCTTCTTCTGGAAAGAGTACGGATACAAGAGCATATCCTGGAAGGAAAATTAGCAGGAATAAACTAAGAGTAGTACGGATGAAACTTTCGTTGAGTGGAGAAACAAGTATGAAAATATTTGTAAGAATCACAAGGCCTGCTACAAACAGCAGGTCAGATGGAAACTTCTGGTTTCCGGGCATATAAATCCTCATAAAGCGGTTTATTCGTTACTTAGTTGTATAAAGTACGTTTCTCCTTTCCTGTCTGCTATATCAAATACTTTTCCTTTTTTGATCCTCTTGAAAGAAATTATCAACTCTTCAATCCATTTTTTATTCTCTTTTTGAAGAAATTTTCTAACCTGAGCTTGAGATCTTTTTAATGTTAATTGAATATCATATAAAATTCGTAACTATTCAACCTAAAAATAAAATCTATTGATATATATTATTTTGATACAATATATACTTCTAATTGCTGACTTATGGACAATTAAAAAATTATCAATAGCCAACAATTGGTAAAATAAACCCATCAAATTTGTAAATTGAATTTAGACAATATAGTTACTGCTATCTATATTGAGTTTCCCTCTCTCAATAGTTATAAAAATTAGTTGGCTCTTCATATTAGTTTGATTCTTTCCCTTATAATTACTCCTGTTAAATAATAAAATAAGTTTTCCTATTGTTATTCAGACTAACAGGCTTTTAAATGAACTGATTTATTTTTCGTTATCGGTTATCTGATAAATTATTTTTCGTGTCCAAATGCTTATATAGCTAGTATATATTAAAACAGATATATCTTGTACTGAACAAAATGACTATTTTGTAAAGTGCCCAGCTTATTCCTTTTTGCTAAAAGGAGTCCAATAATCTGTAAAGGTGATCTTGTAAATATAGAGTTGGAATATATTTTGAAACTCTTTGTAATTTAGGGAGCGATGACTCTGAGAATAATATTTTCTAAGATTAGATTTATTGCATACTCCTCTTTAATAAGTCCCCTTATTCGAAAGACTTGTGAGTTTCATCAACAAAGAGGTGGGTAATTTTCGATGTCCATTACAATTGCAGCCATGCCTGCCTATAATGAAGCTCACGTAATTTCAGAAGTTATCAGAGGTTGCAAAAACTATGTCGATAGGGTAGTGGTCGTAGATGACGGAAGCACTGATGATACCGTCGATATTGCAGAATCCCTCGGTGCCTATGTAGTTCGTCATGAAACTAATATTGGATATGGTGCAGCCCTTAAGAACTGTTTCGAAACTGCTCGCAACCTAGGTGCAAGTGCTATGGTTATAATTGACTCTGACGGTCAACATGATCCATCCGAGATACCAAAGCTTCTGGAGCCTCTAAATAACGGATTTGATCTGGTAATCGGCTCCAGGTTTGTCAACGGTAACGGCAAAAATGTCCCAATTTATCGTAAGTTTGGGATGAAGATCCTTGACGTTGCGACCTATGTTGCAGGTGGCCTCAATGTTACTGATTCTCAGAGTGGTTTTCGGGCTTATGGAAAAAAGGCCATTGAAAATATACATTTGTATGGCACCGATATGTCCGCTGGCTCCGAAATTCTCATTCAGGCAGGTGATTACAATTTAAAATTTACTGAAGTGGAAATCCATTGTAGGTATGACCTTGACAACTGCTCAAGTGAACATCCCTTCATACATGGATCCATAGTTCTTTTTCGTATTCTCAAAGATATGGAATATCGAAGGCCACTTTACTATTTTGCCCTCCCTGGGATGATTATGGCATCTACGGGCTTTTTTATGGGACTGAAATTTTTACAGGATTATTACATGGGAGGGTATTTGCGCTTCGGGCCTACACTCCTTATGGTGATGTTGACAATTATAGGAGCCTTCATGGTATTTACTGGGATAATACTGCATGCAATATCAAGGATGATAGTTCTAAATGAGCATATTCGGAAACAATAACTTTCAAATTGGGGTCAATTTATGGAATCTCCTTTCGTTTCGGTGATAGTAGGCATTCGCAACGAAGAAATCTTTATCGAAGAATGTATTGAATCACTTCTTAGGCTAGACTATCCTTTGGATCGTTATGAGATTATTATCGTTGATGGAATGTCCTCCGATAAATCTCGGGATTTGGTACAGAAATACCCTGTAAGGCTTCTTCTAAATAATAAAAAAAATGTTGCTGCGGCAAGGAATCTTGGCGTGGAGAATGCCAGAGGCAATCTTGTTGCGTTTACCGATGGGGACTGTAAGGTTGATTCCCAGTGGTTGAAAATACTTGTCCGTGAAATGCAAAATGCTCCCTATGATGTAGTGTGTTTTGGAGGACCTAACTTGATCTTTGAAACTGACCCTGTATTTGGCAGAGTCGTGGGGTATTCCCAGGAAACTTTTCTGGGCTCAGGCGGCTCGGCACAGTCCAAAAATTCCACAAAAAAACACTACGTAAGCTCTCTACCAAACTGTAATGCCATGTATAAAAAAAGTGTAATTCAGGACGTCGGCTATTTTGACGAAAGGTTTCTGATAGGTCAGGATGGAGATCTAAATTATAGAATAGGTCAGAAGGGCCACAAGTTTTTGTATGTTCCTGAAGCGCAGGTTCTGCATCACAGAAGAGGGACTTTGTATTCTTTTTCAGTAAGAATGTTTAAATATGGTATGTGGATGGCGGAACTTTTCAAAAAACATGGAGAATTTGTGCGCTGGTATGCTTTTTTGCCTTCAGTTGCCATTGTTTTATCAGTAGCTTTGTTGATATCTTCTATTATTTACTACACTCCGATACTGTTTTTGTATGCACTGATTACGATCTATTTTGTTCTGGTCTTTGTCACCTCAATCCAGGTTACTCGCAAAATGAGATCCAAATACGGTCTTTTTGCCTTTTTTGTGATCCCTGTGCAACACGTTACTTATGGACTGGGGTTTTTGTATAGTTTTGCAAATTCCTTCTATCGTGATAGATTCAACTCTCGATCTGATATTTAATATTCAAGAGTTTATTAATATCTTTAAGGAATAAAGACTGAAAACCAACGTATGTGATACTTTTCGGGCCAAAATATTTTTAATCAATACTAGCCTGATTATAACTTTGATGGGTTTTCTAAACCTAATAACTCGGATAATATAATTATTCTTTTCATTTTCTGTAGATGTACACTAGAATGCCAGCTATTTTTTTCAATATAACAGCATTTAAAAATTAATTTAACTTTCAATGAATAATATAGACAAATAGGTAAATAAATTCTACATATGTGTACATTTGCAGAAAGCCGAATTCAATTTTTAATGTTATGTTTGTTTAAGGTTATGGAGATAGTATGTTTGGATCGGGTAAAGAGAAAGGATTAAAGGTGGATAATGACCACTTAATGAAGTTAATTTCCTCTCTTTTTCCATTAGCTATAATTTTGGCAGTATTATTCACGTTCTTATGGATGTTTATAATTGGAAGGTTTGGTTACGCACTTCGTGGATTATTTACAGGAATACCAGCAATACTTTCCTGCCTAATTGTGTTGTTTATTTACAAAAAAGATACAAATTTACATGAAATAGACTTTCCTTTATCCCTAAACACAAAATCCCTTACGTATATATTCGGGATATTTTATATCAGTTCCCTGGTTGTACTACTGCTTTCTCTTGGAGATAGACCATGGTATTATTTCATTTTTATTCTAATGCTTTACCTTTCAGTAGTCTTGCAAATATTCTCTAAAAATGGAAGTTCTTCCCTAATCCTTGTAGAATCTTTCTTAATCATGATTAATCTGATTTACAGTATTACATTTAATTACGATTATTACTTTGGAACTACAGACATACTCCCACATATATTTCTTTCAGAACTTATCGCTTTTTCAGGGCAGATAATTCCGGCTTCAGTAAGTGATTACGCATATTTTCCACTGTACCATATACTTGTTGCAGAAGCCTCAGAGCTACTTAACACAAGTACAAAGATATCACTCTTTTTGATAACTGCGCCGATTTATGCAATTACCATAATTTTCCTTTACTATATTTTTAATTTCATAACAAAGAATCGTCAAATTTCCTTGCTGTCATGCCTATTATTTTCAGTGAGTTCTATTGTACTATATTACGGTGCAAATGTAATCACTCGCACAATGGCATTTATAATGTTTGTGATATTAATATACCTTATTTTTAGTGTCAATTTCAAGAAGGATAAATTATCTGTAAAAATACTTTCAGTAATCGTTGTGATTTTTTTAACCCTGGTTCACAATGTTTCCTTTCCCCAAATAGTCTTATTGCTGGTTGTTTTGTTTGTTTCCGAATATATCATAGGAGACGGTAAATACATTAGTAAGCCGTTTTTTGTATTTCTTAACGTTACTTTCGTTTCATACTGGTTTTATGTAGCCTACTTGTTTGTTCAAAGGAGTCTGACCCCCCGTTTACAGAGCCAGCTTTGGGATTCTATGATTTTAACTGCTGGAGGTGCAGAGATAATTCAAGAGGGTTTGATTAGTTTAATAGGACTTTTGGATAAATCTATATTTTTATTTTTTGCCTTAATCGGAATAGGGTTTCTCCTGAAAAACTATAAGAATAATTATGCTTCTGTTTTAGGTTTATTTGCCTTTTTGACCCTGATATTTTATATACCAAATCCTCTCAACACTATATGGCAGCTCAATGTTCTCTTTAGATTTGACCGCTTTATGCTTCTTGTTAGCCCTTTTATGGCTTTCGTAATGGGTTATGGAATGTACGTATTATGGAATTATATCGCTAAATACACCCCTAAAAAACTAAATTTATTCTTTGTAATATTTCTGTTATTTTCTGTATTTGTCTTGGTCTCTTTGATCTACAGTATTGGTGATTCGAGCATCCTTGGCCAAAACGCAGAGCATCAATACTTCACTTTTGATGAATTGAGAGGTTTTGAACATATTTTCAACTATAGTCCGATTAATTCTTCCATTTACTCAGATTATTATACTACAAGGTTTTTTTATCTCCCATTGATTCCTCGTACCTCTGCGAAAATGAATTTCGCACCTTATAAAGATTATAGAATCGGTGATGTAAACAAAATTCAACAATACAAAGGCTATACAGTGATTAGAACTCGGGAATTTCAAAGGAGTGGCTTATACTTCGGCAGTAGCGAAAGTACTCGCAAAGAAACTCCTAATTATTTCTTTAAGAAAATACCAAAAAACAAGCTCGAACTAGAACGTAATCTTGCAACTCTTAGTAAAGTATATTCAAATCCCTCAATTGACATTTTTATTCCGCATTCGGGACTAAACTCTTAACAAGGCATAAAATCAATGTATAGCTAAAATCTTAAAAATCAAGGATTATAAGGATCAATTTGATTGATATACATGAATTTCCGGGAGAATTAGTTTCTAGCAGTGGCGGAATGAAAAGTAAAAAATAATATCCATATGTTCTGATAAGAGCTAAAATGATTTTTTTCTTCGTTCTGAGGAAAAATTAGGTGTAATAAAAACATAAAATTTTTTGATAACAGGCACAATTAAATGAGAGTACATTTCAAATTACCTTTTTTGACCATTGACTTCATCACTATCTAGACAGAAAGGTTGTTTTAATTTTAGTCTTTTAAGACTCGTTATAAAACTAATTAGTAAATTTTCATTGAAGTCTTAAAAATACCATTTTTTAAGCATATGGCGAAATACAAGGATTCACCGAAATTCTCTACAATAAACTTGGTGCGGGAGAAGGGATTCGAACCCATGAACGCCTTCGCGAAACGATCTTGAGTCGTTCACCGTTGACCGCTTGGTTACTCCCGCATATTGGCATTTCTTTTTATTCGAAATATACTTAGATTTTCCCAATTATATTTTGAGTCGACTCACAGTTGATCCTCTGTAACGACTCTACGTTTATTGGAAGCAATAAGATTACGATATAACTAGCATATATACCTAATCCTGTAGATAGGTGGCTCCGAATTGCTTCATTTTAGAATGATGATTCTTATTTGTTTACAATTTTTCTTCAATATTTCACAAGAAAAAAGATTCATCCATAAATCTTAGTTCCATTTTTTTTGAAATTGCTTCTCGAAAATTCAAAGTTTTAGAGCTCTGAAGTAAAAAATATGCATAGCATCCACAAAACTATTTTATAATTTTTTTGTTATTATATTTTTGAGCGTATATCTCTATTAATCGAGAACGAATCACTAGATTTCTTTCTAGATTAAATTTTATCATGTAATTCAGGAGTGATTTTGAATATTGTATATAACTCAATTTCATTTGGTACCAGTCTAATAATGTCTCATTGATTAATTTAAAAGACGTCGGCACCTTAACATTATTTTTACTCTATATAATATTTAGATATTCACCCTTTCTAAAAAATTTTCTATTCAAGTTATCATTTCCATTTTTAATTCTATTGTTTCAATTTTTTTCAAAGAAGTATTTCATGAGGTTCAAATGTTGTTTGCTTAGTCCATTCATGTCAATGACATCAAATGTTAGCATAAAGCCATAATATCAACGATGTTATAAAATTCAGATGCTGGAGGCGTAAATTGGCTGTGTTTATACCAGAAGCTGAGTCTTTTTCCGCTATCTTAATCAACGACTTTAGTGCCTTCAGTAATTTTTTTGACTTTCGTTCTGATTTGTAGAAATGATTCCGAAACTTATTAGATTTGTAAATACTGAATTTGTCTGAAAGATTTTATAGTATAAGATTTATCAAACATACTGCTTTTTCCTTCTGTCTTACATAAATATTATAAAGTGAGATCCACTTAAATAGAATAACAAATCTACTAAAAAAGAAAATTCAAATAGATTGCCATGAACAGGTACAAAAAATGGCTTATTGGAGCGCTGTTTATCAGTGTAGCATCAATTGCGCTGGTTCTCGGTTTAACTTTTGACTCAGAAACTATTGAAACTCTGAGAAAGATCAAATTGGAATACATTCTGGCATCTGCTATTTTTCATATTTTTTCATATTTTATCTGGGGAGCACGGACACGAGCTTTATGCAAATCCTTAGGTTACGAGGTAAAGTATCTAAAAATAGTTGAGATAATTCTTTCAGGGGTCTTTGTAGCTGGAATTACCCCCTCTTCTGTAGGTGGAGAGCCACTCAGGATCCATATGTTATACCTGAACAAAATTCCTTTTGGCCGTGCTACATGCATAATTATAGGAGAACGCCTGCTTGATGCCTTTTTAATTTTTGCGTCTCTACCTTTTGCACTTTATATAATGGGAGATATTCTCTCTAATTATAAGCTCGATGTGGCATTATTAACAGCCAGTTGCCTGGCCTTCTTTGCCCTTATTTTATTTATTTATGGTCTGTGTAAGCCTGAAAAAATAAAAAACATAATATTCCAGGTCATTAGAAAATTTGCTACTATTTTAGGAAAATGGGCAGATGATGAAATTGCTCATTTCATAGAGCAGGTTGATCGGGAAATGGATATTTTCCATGAAAGTGTCAGGATCCTTATTTCGGAAGGAAAAAAAGGTCTTTTATGGGGCATGTTTTTTACCATCCTATTTTGGACAGTTGAGTTTTTTCAGCTCGTACTGATTCTCATGGGTCTTTCAAAAATACCTTCTATATTAACTGCCTTTGCAGCTCAGGTACTCCTGGTCGTTGTCATGATCGTGCCCTCAACTCCCGGAGCAAGTGGAATTGCTGAATTAGGAGCAGCTACCATCTTTTCTGTTTTTGTAGATGCATCCATACTTGGAGTTACAGTGATCTCATGGAGAGCCTTAACATACTACATGAATCTTTTAATAGGAGGCTTCATAAGTTTGAAGGTGGTTAAAGATATGGATTTGATTAATAAGTTGATAGAGAAATCTACAGAACTTCAGCGATCACCTGAAAAGGATATTTGAGATCAAAAAATGATTTCTGCGAGATCTAGGTCAGTATATTTTGTAGAATTTCCTCCTAAACTCTTTCTGTTATTGCCTCCATATAAATAATTTACAAATTTTTGAAAAATTTTGCATTTTCGTTTTAATACTAATTGGACTGATCCATAATATTTATGGAGTATCGTTGATATAATGGCGTTATTTGATGAAGCAAATTGTAGCTGCCAAAATGAGGATATTTTATTCCACTCTGCAACGTCTTATTTTAATTATTTTAAACTGCAACTAATGATTTAAGGTCAAAAATACCACAAAAAAATTTATTTAGCTGATACTATTTTTAATTATATAAAATCCAATTGCCTTGGAAGCATTAGTTTTTAGTGTGGATGATCAAAGTTTCGGTGGCGTGCCGCTATGCAAATTGGATTTGTTCTCGATATTGCTCTGGATATAAAGAAAATGATCTAAATTAAATATTTTCATTTGCTGGTATATTCTTTTTTCATGGGTTTCTGACTTTCGATATAGTTTTTAATTAAATAGAAAGTTGTACCATCTCTCACATTTCCAGCGTAACCTCCATCGCTCCAGAGCACGCACTACAACAATTTTTTTCAAGCTCAGAATATCCTTCAAAGATTTTTCTTGCTATTGATACTTTTTATTATCTACATCACTCTCGAAGAAGTATATTTTGGTTCAGAACCAACTACCATAAATACCTATATTGTCTACAGCTTTCTTTAATTATTACTTGAAAATTAAATAATATTTCTTTATCAAGATAATAATCCTCTATTTATTCTGTACTTCGCAGGGCATCAAATAGAATATACCCATTCAATATATCTACTAGTTATGAATCTCTGCTTGACCATATGTAACTGGTTAAGTTTGGTTGCAGTTTCTATAGTAAAACTATAGGATAGATTTCATTTTAATCTCCGGGTGAGCGAAAACTAACGAAATCTTCACTTTTCCCTAATATAAGCTATGGTTGATTAAAGTTTCACCACCCTTCAACTAGTCCATGCATTTGAAAGAGATTCAGCTTGCTTCAAAAGTGAATATGCATATAGATTAGATTCTATCCGAAAAGTCATTAATGGCATGTTGTAAAGTATACAGGTAGGGAGCGGGAAATACACATAAACTTTATGACCTCATTAGAAGCCCATGGTGAAGTTTAAATCATCACGCCAATATTTATTCATCAACTAGTTAAAAATTATGCTTTAGACTAATTATAAGAATCTATGTTTATATTTCACAGCTATACCTTAAAGTATTTTCAAGCTATCAAAGATGAGTTTTTTACTATGTCCTTTTTTATCCATAAAAATATCATTTATCGTTATTATACTGATGTGGATGTTTTTGCATAAAAGTTCGTATGTTGAGATGGGAAAGTCTAATGGCTTGATACGGTTCCCACTGGCCCAGTCATTATATTATATACCGTATTTAAAAGTCTTTAAATTGAGAGAGCCTAAAGAGCCAAAAAAGCATTTTTAAATATAATGTGAGTATACTTGCATATACTCATATACTTTCGGTGATATCTGTGGATATTGTCTATATATTTAAGGCGTTGGCTGATGAAAACAGAATACGAATTCTGAATCTTTTAAGAAGCGGCGAACTGTGTGGCTGTGATATTGAATCAGTCCTGGGCGTCAAACAGTCCAATGCTTCCAGACACTTAAACAGGCTGAAAATAGCAGAAATCATTGTCTCTACAAAAAAGTCACAGTGGGTCTATTATCGACTCAATAGTTCAATTTTTCAAAAATTTCCCTTCCTTTCAATCATCATCAGCGACGAAATAGGAAAAATCAGCGTATGTAAAGAAGATTTAGAAATACTGAAGAAGATCAAAGCAAGTTGTAGATCTTGCGATTGATGATATGTAGTCAGTTATAATCACAAATAGAAGGTGCTTTTTTTGGAAGACTCTGTTTTATCAAAATTATCTTTTCTAAATCGTTATTTGACTCTATGGATTTTTCTAGCTATGTTTATTGGTGTAGGCTTAGGCTTTGTTTATCCAGGATTTGCAGACTTTTTAAAGAGTCTATCTATTGGTACTACATCGATTCCTATTGCCATTGGTTTGATAGTTATGATGTATCCTCCCCTAGCAAGGGTCAAATATGAGGAATTAGGCAAGGTATTCAAGAATCACAAGGTACTAGGTTTATCCTTACTAGAAAATTGGATCATTGGTCCTATCTTGATGTTTACATTGGCAATTATATTTCTTCGAGCTTATCCGGAGTATATGGTAGGTGTTATTCTAATTGGATTGGCCAGGTGCATCGCAATGGTAATCGTTTGGAATACCCTAGCAGATGGAGATAACGAGTATGCTGCAGCCTTAGTTGCCTTCAATTCCATCTTTCAGTTAATCTTCTATTCCATTTTTGTTTATATTTTTATAACCATACTGCCAGAATGGCTGGGATTAAGTGGCATGGAAATAAATGTCTCTATTGGAGAGGTAGCCCAAAGTGTTGCAATATACCTGGGAATTCCCTTTGCTGCTGGCTTTTTAACCCGTTACTTCTTGCGTCCTTCAAAAGGAGCAAAATGGTATGATAGCAAATTCATTCCTAAAGCAGGTCCGATTTCGCTTTATTCTCTACTATTCACGATCATTGTAATGTTCTCTTTAAAAGGTGAATATATTGTTACGTTGCCTTTAGATGTCGTGCGGATTGCTGTTCCACTCTTAATATATTTTGTAGTTATGTTTAGTATCTCATTTTTTGTTTCTAAAAAAATGGGTATTAACTATGCACAAACAACATCTCTTGCTTTTACTGCGGCAAGTAACAACTTCGAGCTGGCGATTGCAGTAGCAATCGCAGTCTTTGGCATTAATTCAGGGCAGGCATTTGCAGCGGTAGTAGGTCCTTTGATTGAAGTCCCAGTTATGATAGGACTTGTGAATGTGGCACTCTACTGGAGAAAGAAATATTTTACGAAAGGTTACAAGGTTATGAAAGGTTACAAAGCTACCTAAAGAAAAGTAAAAAATAAGTACTTCTGGCATTATGAAATCTATCAAAAAGAACCAGAAATAACGTACTGGCGTCATTTCCCAAATGTCCGAGAGATCCAGTCTTTTAGCTCGTCTCTGACCCGCCGGAAAATCTTGAGTTTCTCTTCCTCCGATCCTACTGCTGCGGCAGGGTCCTCAAAACTTTTGTGAATTACTTCTCTTGCTCTGGGAAACTGGGTCGGAAGCTCAAAATTCGTGCTGCAGATAGGACAGGCCACTTTAGCCCGATCACAGACCGTGATCGCCATATCAAATATGATATCCTGAAATTCTTGAGGAGTTTTTGAATGCTGACTGGAGATATCGATACCTATTTCCTTCATGACTGCAATAGCATGAGGATTAACAGATGTGGTCTCGACTCCAGCACTGTAAGCCTCGTATCTATCTCCATAAATAGCTCTTAAAAGACCTTCAGCCATCTGGGACCTCGCTGAATTATGCATGCACAGAAAGAGAATCTTCTTCTTCACCTGTGATCCTATACTTGTAACCATATAGCTATTATTGGGCATAAATTAGATCAACATTGCGATCGTCCCTGCATCTGGATTTTGAGAAGTTCAGCAAGCCAGAAGATTTTCGTTCTTTTTAGTTTTGTCATCTTCCAGTTGCATCCTCACTTCTTTTCTTCGATTCCTTATTCTATACTTTGCAAGCAGCAGAATTTCTCCACTCCTCCAGCGAAAATTTTTCAGTCCTCAAGCCCCCGAAGTTTCATGACGTAATGGTAGTTCTTCGGTGGCATCCTGGAATAAAAGGCTTGGGTTACAACTTCACTCAGAGAAGGATGAATATCCATAATGCGCATTATTGGTTCCATGCTTCTTGATTCAGTATACATGAGAGGAATTATCTGGTGGAGCAGAACTGAGGCATGAGGCCCTATAATATGAGCACCGAGAATTTGTTTACTCTCTACATTCAGAATTACCTTTACAAAGTAGTCCTTAATTTCCAAAGCTATCCCCTTTGCAGTGTCTTCAAAGAATTTGAGGCCTATGCTCACCCTATCCACTCCATACTTTTCCACAGCTTCTTTCTCTCCCATACCTACCCCGGCAATTTCAGGATAAGAAAATACTGCATGTGGTACAGCATGGTAGTCTGTCTTCACTTTTTCTTTCAGGATGGCATTCAGGTAAACTATTCTGGATTCATAGCTTCCAACGTGCTTGAGTTGATAGTTTCCGGTTGCATCGCCAAAAGCCCAGACATTTGGCTGAGATGTCTCAAGATACTCATTCACCAAAATCCAGCCCTGTATATCTGTTTTGATTTCGCCCCTTTCCAGATGAAGAATATCAGTATTCTGAGCCCTTCCAGTTGCTACTAGGATCTCATCTACAGTAATCTTTACTTCGTCTCCTGAATTTTTTTCCTTTGCAATTACGGTCTTTTGCCTATTATCTTCCTTTCTAACTTCTATGGCCTCATAGTTTGTAAGGATCTTCATATATTCTGACATTTTCATCCTAGCAAGTTTGGAGATTTCTGGTTCTTCTTGCGGGAGAAACAGGGGATTTCTTCCAATTACAGTGACTTCTGCTCCCATAGCCGAGAAAAAATGCCCATATTCGGCTGCAATATAACTTCCTCCGAGAATTGCTAGACTTCGGGGACATTCATTAAGTTGGAGTACAGTATCGCTTGTAAGATAACCAGCTGCTTCAAGCCCTTTAATAGGCGGGATGGCAGGCTTTGAACCAGTGCATAGGAAAATCATTTTTGAGTAAAGCTTTTTGTCGCCTACTTTTAAGGTATAAGGAGAAGTAAACTCTGCACTTTCATGGTAGTAGTCAATATTCGGGTTTCCGGTTACCCCCTCCAGAACCGCTTCTATATTTTCTCTTGTAATCCTTCTCATCCTTTCTATTATTGCAATGAAATCAATATCCCTTATTTCAGCCTTTATTCCAAAAAGAGATGCAGTTCCAAGTTCCCTGATAAGTTCCGCAGGATAAAGCAAAATTTTTGAAGGAATGCACCCCTTAGTAAGACAGATTCCACCGGGTTCATCTTTATCGATAACAGCAATTTTTATTTCTGGATTCGAATCTATAATGGGGTTTATATAGTTCATTGCAGAACCAGTACCTATTACCATCAGGTCGTAATTTTCCATTCGTTACTCTCCACGATATAAAATCGCTTTATTGTCCCGGGAATTATATTGGAACAATTTCTCATTTGCATTTAAAGCTAAGGTTATTCATAATATAACTATGTGAGTTTATAAATTTTAAAGCACGATCTAATTTGAAAAAATGTTATCATTCTTGACCCTTAAGATTCCGCGCTCTTTGATCCCACAGGGTTATTCTAGAGAGATGAAATCTCCGTCCTTGACCATGAAAACTGAGTGGAACTGGGGCATTATGAACATCAATGAAGTATCAAAAATAGATCTTATAAATTGTGGGTAAGGTACACTATACATCAAAGAGTTCCTTGACAATTTTTACTCTCAGATACATAAATACACTCAAACATTTTATTAAGGGGTCTATGCTAAAGTGCATTTATGAATCAGGATATATTAACTGAACATGACATAAATATATATTTTTTGCATATAGCATATATAGTTATATTTTAACTAATTAGTGTAAACTTGTGTGATCCTAATTCCCACTTTAAATTTTACCGGATAAAAAAATAAATGCAGACGACAGTATTAGCAGCAGAATTCATAATTGTCAATTTAAAGGTAGTAAGGAAATTTTGGAAAATCTACAATATCAAAGTAACTCGAGGAACGGCAGTTACTTCAAAGCCATGCGTTTTAACTCGTTTTTGCTATTTGATCATCGGGAGTGTTGTAAAGACGGCTCAATATGTACAATTACATCAGAAATATCCTTATATTTGTCCCTCAGCTTTTTGCTGACCCTGTGAGAGATAATATGGGCATCTCTAAGAGACATCTCAGATTGAACAAGTAGATGCATATCGACCCTGATATCTCCCATACTCCCACGTGTCCTGATTTTATGACAATCATTTACTCCCTCCATTCTGATAATTAATTCCCTTATTTCCTTCTCTTCAATCCTGGACATATCTAGAAGGGATCTAGAGCCCTCTTTTATAATTTTGTACCCGGCCCTGAAAATTATAAAAGAGATAATTAAAGAAACTATAGGGTCAATGATAGGAAAACCTAACTCTATGGCAGCAAGGCTTACTATGACCGATAGAGAGGTATAAAGATCACTTTTCATATGTATAGAATCTGCTATAAGCACCTGATTTCTGAGAGATTGACCCTGTCTATACTCATATCTTGTAACCAGATAATTAATACACATTGTCCCAAGCACTATGAGGAAACTCACAGCAGTAACCTCGGGCTTGTTTAATATAAGGAAATGGTCTAGAGCGTTTCGGAAAATTTCAACGCCTACAAAAATTAACAGTAATGCAATAAAAACAGAGGCTATTGTTTCATATTTTCGGTGTCCATAAGGATGATCTCTGTCCGGTGGGTGGGATGCAATAACACTTCCAGCTAATCCTATAATGTTGGAGATCCCATCAAAAAAAGAATGATAGCCATCTGCAATCATGCTTAAAGCGCCGGTTTGAGTCCCATAAATAACTTTTGCAAATGCTACTACGAGATTTAGAATTAGTGCATAGATAAAAGCTCGCTGGATTTTTCTAAACTTTTCTAACAAATCTGATACCTTGCAATGGAATTTTACGGAACCTGAATACAAAGTAGTTAAAAAAAGCTTAACGCAGATAAACTAGTAGTAATGAATTATCAACAATATATTAATTTATCCTTTTGTTATTCATAGGATTCATGCAAGTTTGTCTTTTCGTAGGTTCTACAGGGCAGCAATAACTCATAAATAAAAGAACTTAAGCTTCCTAAATAAGGATTCTCGTATGAAGAATCTTAACTAGTTAAAGACCTATTACCTTCTCCAACCTTCTCAAACTTCTCTAGAATCTGTTTTCTAAGTATATCTGCTTCCTTGACTGTTATCTCAACATTTTCGTTTATATTTTCTGAAACAACATTCATTTTACGATATACCCGCCTGCCAAAATCGTCTGAGAACCGCCTCTCCAAAATCCACATGCAAACTTGACAATTTCCTGCATCAACTGCTTCATTTAGTCTCTCAAGACATTTTTTAGCCGCTTCCGCATTACATTTTTGGATATATTTGAAAAACTGATAACACTTCCCAGATTTCTCTGTCTGCCCCCTTTTAAGCCAGGAATTGAAACTTTGGTAGGTTACGCCAGCTGCAGAAGCAGCAAGGTTATAAGTCAACCCGAGCGATACATTTTCACCGATTTTCTGTTGTATTTCAGGCGTGAGTTTCGAAGGACGTGGCATGATAACACCGTTTTTTATTTTCTTAGAGTTAATATTAGTGAATCTTGTATTAAATGTTTCTTTAGTTCCCTTAGGCATGGAGCGGATTATGGGCTATACTCAGGCGTTTTTAAACGTTTTTTGACTCTGCGAATGAGTATTATAGTTTTCAGTAAAAGTCTCTCTGTTGAGCTAAGATTAAGTCGTTTTTAGCAAAACTAAATCCCCATGTTTTTTCTACCATAGCACGGTAAGTACCTTCGAGATATTTTGCATATACTTTTATTACTTTTAAATAATATAAAATATGTAATGAGCTATAATTACTTAGATTTTGAAATAGGACTTCACATAAATTTCATATTCTTTAGTTTTAGGTCGTGAAATAAGAATACACTCAAAAAAGTCAAACTGCTTAATAGACACAGGTTTGTGATAAGTATCGAGCAAAAACGACCGATTGTGGGGCGATGTAAGGCATTTTCTTGAGTAGAGTAGGGTTATTTCTCAACAGATGAAGTATAAGTCTGTTGTAGGGGCCGAGATTCAGTTATTTACTTAATGGCCTGGAGAGAGTTACCTATTGTGCTATCAATGCTATAGGGATCCCAAGAAAACGAAACCAAAAATTTAGTTTGAAGGCTCAATATTGATCTGATCTTTCTCCAACTTCATCACTCATTCTCTTTCAGAATCTTCCCATATCACCGTAACTCTAGGACTTTTACCACGCTCACGAATTGATGTTGTTATCATTCCCAAATCTACCAATTCTTGTAGGGCCCTTGTGAAAGATCTTTTATTAACACCAAAAATATCCTTTGCTGTAGAACTGGAAATAACAAGATCTGTTTTTGTTTGCTTTAAACCTTTAACATACCAGATATACAAAGCTAATTTAGTAGCATTTATATTACCTTGTAGCAGCAAAACGTTCTGAATCCAAGAAAGTGGAGTATTGGGTACAAAATGATATTTGAGTTTTTTCTTAATTACCATATTATCTACCTATATAATATTAAATAATAGAAAGATCTAAAAATAATTAATAGGACGGAGTAGAATCCATGTCTATTTAAATAGTCACAGATTCCGATGTAAATAGTCATAAATTCCTATGTTGTGTTTATCAAGCACCAGAATTTTTGGCTTTGATTTCTTGTATAATTCTTAGGATCTTATTCCAAGTCTCAACTCCCCTAGGGTCAGAATATCTATCGGGGTATTTAATGACAGTAGCTTCCGTTTTAATGGAATTGCCAGGCCCCAAGACTATGGAAGAAGCTTTGGTCATTAATTTCTGGGCTTGGAAAATAGTCTCATCGGCTTCTTCCTCATCACACTCAATGAGAATTGCGTCGTGGATTGGAGCAATCATTTTGATATTATTTTCGACAAGACGAATGCAAGCGACTCTGAGAATTTCCGCACCCGTAGCTTGACAAGGGAAATTTTTGATTGTTCTCCCTTCTTTCTTCTCTCCCCCAACAATGTGCATTTGCCACCCAAAACAGGTAGTTATCCTTCTGAAAAGAAGAGTGGTATCCAGGACATGATCACCCCAAGCCCAATATTGTTGGTAAACTCTCTTGTGGTGCCTTAGTAATTCTTTGGCGTAAGGAGTTGATTTGCCTATACGCAAAGCCAGACTATCGGGACCCATACCATATTGAACCCCCAATACACAAGCTTTAAAAAGATCTCTTGCAGCTTTATGAGTCGATTTTGTTGCTTCCTGTGGCACTGCTCCGGCCTGTTTTGCAAATGCTAAATAAGGATCTTCTGACTCATAGGCTGCTTTCATTTCAGGATCTTTCGACAAAGCAGCCGCAATACAAAATTCTTGCTGAGAATAATCAATGTAAGCTAGCACTTTACCTTTTTCAGGTTTAATCAGGCTTCTAAGCCAGACAGCTGGACCAAATATGAATTTACTTGTGCTTGGTTGATTTCTTCCAGTTTTAGAAGCAAACGGCGAAAGTAAGCATCGATTTCTACCGTCAGACCCAACAGGAATTTCTGAAAGTCTCAATTGTCCCAAGATATACCGAAGATCTTTCAATCCCTGGAGCTGAGGATGAGAATTCACCATGTCCTTGAAAGTCTCCTCCTTTAGCTCTAAATACCCCTTCTCAGTCCTAGGCCAAGAAATCCCATTTGTACTCAAATACTGTTCAAACTTAGAAATCTTGAATGTGGTGCCTTCATATACTCCATAAGAGCTATCGATTTCCTGAACTAATTTTTCTTTAATTAAAGTCCAATTTTCCTTTAAACCTGTTAAAGTTTCAATATCAATTGGAATCCCATTATACTCCATTATTGCTACCGTTTCCATATACTTACCGCGAAAAAGTGCTGTACCGATATCAAAACTGCTTTCAGCTGCTATTTTTTTAAATAGTTCTACTGTTTCCATAACATCAGATGCACAATAATCCATAATGTAGGTTTTTTCTTCGTCAGTATAGGGAGGGCCTTGCAATATCTTCTGTCTAGCGCTTTCCTTTTCTGATTCCGCTATAGCTGCGATTCCATATTGTTGACAAGCCCCCAACAGACTTTTTGAGACACCAGGTAGCCCAATTAGTAATTATTCTGAATTCAGGGTACAAATCAACCACGTGAACGGGCAAAGGCCAATTTAGAGCTAAATGACAGCCCCACTCGGCAGAACTAAAATATGCAATGAATAAATCAGTTTCATCCATAGGGTATGGTGGCTTAATGGTCAAAGGGTCATTTCCCTCTATCCATACTTTTTTAGTTTCCCCAGAAATGATTTCGTGCGCTACAACACATACAGGTTTTGACTTTTCTCCCGAATCAGCGATAAATTCAAAATCTATTACAAAAATATTTTTAAAAGATAGGAGCATTTTCACAGCTCCCCTCTAAGTTGCTTCAAGACTGGATGATCTATCGAATCAATAATCTTATTTTTAAAAGCAATATTTAAAGCATCTTTTATTGTTTTTGGTTCCTTTGGCCATTTAGGTTCAGGCAACTCGCCTTTTGCGAGGGATATTTCATAAGCACCTAGAGCCTTGTTAGCCTTGATCCGAACCCATTTTTTCGTGCCAATTGCGTATGATTCTCTTCGAGTTCGGTTGTATCCATTATCTTTACCGTCTTGATCGGGGAGTGGGACGTCTGAAAGGAAAAATATTTTGTGGGTATGTGTTATCAAAGTGTAGATCATTACAGGCTTTAACCTTCCAATATCCATTACGTCTGAGATCAGCTCCGGAGCTACGATATATTTTTCCTCATCCCCTTCATTCAAATCGAGAAGATACAGTGAGAAAGTCCACTCCGAGTCGTCTCTAATCCTAAAAAATTCGTATGCATTCGGCTTTCTTATTGGAATGGTAGTGATCAATTTTTCGACCATCATTCCAGCCACAAAAGTGGGTGACAATTTGACACTATCAAAATCGAAATCCACTCTCATGCTCTCCTGAAATCTTTCGGATTATGGTTTTTAGTCATTCTTTGTTGCCACCCGCAATTTGTATAATTCGTTTTGCTATGACTCTTTCCAGGGGGTCAGTGCTCTTCCTCATATGTTCCAAGATGTCAGGATATCGAGAGTTTACACGCTTTGACCATTCCACAAATAATAAATTACTTTGGGTCATATTTTCCATAGCCGGTACATCTCCTTAAAACGGTGGTTGTTGTCGGTGTTCCGGTCCCCTTAGAGCCTTGGTCGGACTGAGGGACCGGGCAAATCTGTAAATTTCCGTCTTCTAATAGTTCGATTCGTACTTGATCACTTTTTTTCATTTCGTTGCTTGTGATCCATTCACTAGGTAGAGAGACAAAAAACGAACCCCTTACCTGTTGAATTTTTTTATTTTTAAATCTAAACATTTTACTACCACTATTTCTTACTTATGAAATTACATGTATAAATATCTGAAAATGATATTCTTCAGGTTGAATATCACCTGGATATTAGAACTAAACTATATCCAGTACCCCTATAAAATGTAAAATAACAAAGCTTAAGATCCAGCAGTTTATGTAATTTCATATGAATGATGATGAAAATGAACAAAAGAGGAGAAGCCCAGGCGAGCGTTTAAATAAAAACGAAGCAAAAATCGAAATTCTCAAGTACATTCTCAGTAAAAATGATTTGGTATCAGGGCCAGATATAATAAAATATATCCAGAAAAAATGTAATCTAGTAGATGAGAACAACATTAGGTCTCACTTGAAAGGTTTAAGACAAAAACATTGTATCGAAATAATTCCACGAGATCCGGGGTTATATCATAAATGGAAAATTGAAGAATTAGGAACTTTGCGGAATATACGAAAACTCTATCCTGAGATACAATTAAATAGATATGATCAGGCTTTAAATCTAATCCTTAAAGAGCAAATCATTAAAGGATATCCATGTATAGATGCTATTCATGCCAAAGAGCTTCGTATTCAGTTGTCCCATTCGATTCACTTTTTTGATAAGTGCTTGAAAGATAACTTTAAAACCTTATACGATGATGTCGAAGATATTTACAGACTCGGTAAACGTGCATATTGTTGTGAAAATCTCAAAAATCATGCTTATGAATCCCCTACCAAACTTCTATACCCGCTTGAACTCTCTCTCCGTACTGTTACCGAAACTCTTTTGAATATGTACTTAAAGATGGAGAGGCTTTTGTTATACTCTAATTCTCACCTGTCAGTTAAGGACTAGGGTAGGTTATGACTAAATAGCAGAACAAGTTGCCCTTCCAGTCACATTTTTCTTAAAAGGGATATATGGCTCACACCAATACATTTGCTGCGTCAAAATTTTTGCGAGACGAATAAGCTAAGTCAGCAGAAATCTCATTCATTGCGCAGCCTTCTGATGCCTGATTAATCAATTGGCTAAACTGTGGAGAGTCATTGTAATCCCATCAATTATGATCACAGAAGCGACTGTGTTGATCTTTACACCCACACATATAAGCCTTAAGGCACTTATTGTTCTTTGCTCTGTCCATGTTCCATTTCGTTGCATATGAGGAATGTGATTGATCTGAATCCCGTAGAATCGACGACGAAATTAGTAGCTAATCCGGCTACTGATAATGCAGATACGTAGACCAATTTCTGTAAAATTGGAGTAATATCTAGATGTTGAAGAGTTTTGATGGCGCATTGAAATGGGTTGCGTGTTCTATTTGTCCTTTTTCAGTTGCATTCTGAAAGAGACTAAATGATGACGGCTGGATAACTGAGAGTACACTTTCTGAATGGCACAGAATAGAGATTCATGAATTAACAAGCTTGGCCTTCCTATTGTTTGCCTTGGTTCAGGGATTGCCACAACTAAATCTTTCAGCAATTCATCAAATAGCTCGACTTCCACATTTTAAGCTTCGTTATGAGCCGTCCATGCTTGTTAGTCATTTGGAATTTGAAATCAAGAGATGTAATTTTGAGTTTTGGGATCAGCTCTACGAGAAAGTTATTTTCCTGCTTTGAGCATCATCTCCTTTAACTTAGAAATTTCTTCAAGTTCCTGTTTTAACACATTTTTCATTTCCCGGATTTCGTTCAGATCTGCAAATTGCATATAATCGGTTTTTACGGATTCTACAGTGGATGAAGCTTCCTGCGTAAGTGGCAGTCCACATTTAAAACAAAATAAAGCATTATCTGGATTTATTTCCTTGCAACGTGGGCATTTGTTAACAGTGAATTTTTTGGTAGCTTCTTCAGTTTCGATTCCATGTAATTTAAGTATAGCATTATCCACGTCTCGGCCTGACATATGCACATATATACTCGCCATATTACTCGATTTTGTCCAGCCTAAATATTCTTTTAAAAGTTGTTCGGGTAATTGTTCGGCTAAGTGGGTTGCTCTGGCATGTCTAAAAGCATGTGGGTAAACCCTTTTTTGTTGAATACCCGCTCTACTAGCTATTTGGTGGAGTCGATCTGCAAGTCCTACAAATGTGACGACTCCAAAAGGAGAATTAGTTGAACAGAATAGGTAAGCATCGAGATCATTCTTAAATGGATGCGTGTCAATCCATTGTTTAAGGTAAGACGAAGCTAATACAAGCCTCACGCGGCGACTTCCTGTATTCCCTTTCTGTATATTAAGAATTGCCCCATTCTCGTCAAAAGTCACATGCTTAAGTTGAACCGCTAGTAATTCTCCCCTTCTAGCTCCACTTTCATAAAAGGTAGCAATTATAGCCCGATCTCTGTTACTTAGACATGAATCAATTAATTTTTCAATTTCTTCGCGAGTCAAAATATCTTCTGGGATTTTCCCATTTTTGAGCGTCCGCAATTTTATTACGGCTCCGAGTTCATGATTTATAAAAGTCAAAAATTTTTTTAAAACCGTTCGGATTTTTTGTTGTGTACCAGGCGAGTACTTAACTGCCTTACCAGCTTTGATGTATGTATAGGCATTTATAAAATCCAGATAATCGTAAACATCGTCTGTAGTAAATTCCTTTAATTCTCGATCTCCACACCATTCTATGAACTTTATAAGTGTATATTCAGCAGTTGCAATTGTCTCTTCCGTCAGTCCATCTGCTTGACACTTCCTTAAGTAATCTTTTAAGATCTTTGAATTATCCATACTAACTTGATAGAATTAATCATAGATAAACAATATAGGTATTTATGTTGGTTCAGAACCAACG